>NZ_JAKKDU010000004.1:32852-261020 GCF_021728535.1 Wocania arenilitoris
AAAGATTGGGAACCACTTAAAGAAATCATTATTAAGACCTGAAATATAGAAATCCAAATAGTCTATTATTATTATTATTATCTGATAAACCTAAAGATATAAAGTCCAGAATTATTACTAAAGAAATTCACCAAGGGTTAGAAAAAAGAGTCAACTCAAGTGATAATCCATTGTTAGGTTATTGGGATGCCGTGGATTGGGTAAAATCTGAATATGAAGTTTCAGTAAGTTACCATTTGTTAAGATATCATTTAATTAAACATTTTAAAACCAAACTCAAAAGTCCAAGAAAGTCTCATTACAAAAAAGATGACCAAGCAGTGACTGCTTTTTTAAAAACTACCTAATACGCTAAACAACATTAGATTAAGTCTAAATAAAGATAAGTATGAAGTTGTGAATCTATATTTTCAAGATGAGTCTAGGTTTGGGCTTATGACACATTTAGGAAAATGTTTAACAGCAAAAGGCGTGAAGCCAATTGTGAATTTTCAGCATAAATTTAAAACAACCTATTTATACGGAAGCTATTCTCCAATAAATGGGGATAACTTTGTTTGGGAAATAAACGGTGTGGATACCGCTATATTTGAAGCCTATTTAAAACAATTTTCAAAATATAAACCCAAAGAATATAAGATTGTTGTTATTGATAATGCAGGCTTTCATTCTACAAAAAACATAACGGTTCCCGATAATATTTTCTTACTCAGAATACCACCTTATGCACCAGAACTAAATCCGTGTGAACAAGTTTGGCAGTACATTAAAAACAGATACAAAAATCAACGGTTTGAAACTATGGAAAGTTTAAAAAAATGGCTACACAATAGCGTCAACAATATGAGTAATGACCTTATTAAATCCATAACGAGTAATTACCATTATACAAATGCTTTCAATACGACTTTATGAATTTAAATTGGTATTACACCATAAGTGTTTTCTATAAAATCAATAATATTGCTATTGCTCATGCCTTTTGCATATAATAGCTGAATACAATCTTCTAACTCTTGTCTTATAGATTGATGCTTTGGTACAATAACAGGATCAAAACTAGATTCCCTGTCTCTTGGAATTTGTATACGTTGCTCGCCATTTTGAGTTTTTAGAGTCTTTTCTGAAAAACCATTTCGAGTATTGCTTGCCAGTGGTTCTTTGCCTTTATCAAACCCTAAATGTGTTGTCATTTCTGCTTTTAAAAGAGTTTCAATACTACGTTTAAGCAGTTCTGTCTTAACTTGTTCAAAGTCTTCCTTGTTGCTAATCTTGCCGATTAAGGCATCTAATTGTTTTTCTAATTCTGTATTCATAAGATAAAAATTTAAAGTTAAATTTTTTGCCTACGAATTTCAAAATCATTTTTCAATTAACAAATCGCTAAAACACAAAATATTTTATTATCCCAATTTAGAAATGTATAACAATAATCTAGCTGCATAATCTCTCTATTAACTGTCCAGTTTTTTATTGCAAGTCCACCTTAAAACTTCCCATATTTTAGATAAGCTTTTTGAGGATCGACCCCATTCATAATTGCCTTTCTAACTAAGCTTTCGGTTCTTAAAACTTCTTCTACTTTTTCGATGACTTCTTCCGATATATTTTGAGGTATTACAACAATACCATCTCTGTCGGCCATAACATAGTCTCCTGTATTGATATCAACGTCTCCAATTTTAATAGGTTCCTCAAAGCTATCTGCAACCCACCTGCCAACAATATCTACAGGCGTGTAATATTTACAAAACACTTTAAAGCCGATTTTATTTATAAAATCAGAATCTCTACATCCGCCGTCTACAATATACCCTCTAATACCCTTTAATTGGAGTGTTTCAGAAGATAATTCTCCCATATGCGAAAGCTTATCGTCGTTAGGTTGACAAATTATGACGCTTCCTTTAGGTGCTTTGGAGAGCAAAGCGGTCCATTGCAGTAGCGTTTCATGAGGGTCTAAAGTATCGTCATAACGTCCGCTTACGGTGAAAACAGTTCCTGCTAATTTTTTATCAATGTTCAAAGGGCGAATATTATTGGGTAATGTTTGGTTAGGGTAGCCCATGGCCCTAAGTACATCGTATACGGCTCCTGAGTAGCATTTTTCCAATCTGTTTGATAATTCAATACTTTTATTCATGATTTTTATTTTATGGTCAACCTGTTTTTAATACTGTTTTTTTTAATGATATGTAACTACTTGTTGTGGTGTTTTCTTTTTGCTAGTAAAATATGGTCGCAAACCAACACTAGCTCACCATGTTGATTGAAGATTTCTACGTGTTCTGTTACATGACCTAAATGTACATGTTTGGAATCCTTTTTTTCGCTTATAGTTACCACCACCTTAATGGTATCTCCAATATGTACTGGTTTTATAAAGCGCAGGCGGTCATAGCCTTTTGAGAATGCTTCTGGATTTATTTCGGTAGCGGTCATACCAATACCAACTGAAAAAGTAAGGGTACCATGAGCGATACGTTGTTTAAAGGGTTGGGTTTTGCACCATTCTGAATCCATATGATGTGGAAAAAAATCACCGGTATGTCCTGCGTGAACCACAAAGTCCGTTTCAGTAATAGTACGCCCTAAAGTTTCTCTTTTATGACCTAATTTATAATCTTCGTAAAACTGTGATTTTATATGCATTATTTTAGTTTTTAAATCTTATTATCTGCCCATCCAGCCCCCGTCAACAAGAACAATAGCCCCGTTCATATAAGCTGCCGCATCTGAAGCTAGAAATACGGTCGGTCCAGCAAAATCTTGAGGCTCTCCCCAGCGCCCTGCTGGTATTCTTGATAAAATGGATTCGGCTCTTACAGGGTCGTTGCGCAAAGCTTCTGTGTTATCTGTTGAAATATATCCTGGCGCAATAGCGTTAACATTAACACCTTTTCCTGCCCATTCATTTGCAAATGCCATGGTTAACTGGCCTACAGCTCCTTTACTTGCTGCATATCCTGGCACCGTAATACCGCCTTGGAAAGTCAATAATGAAGCCGTGAAAATAATTTTACCGTATTCTCTTGCTACCATTTCTTTACCAATTTCCCTAGTCAGAATAAATTGTGCATTTTGATTGACTTCAATCACCTTGTCCCACATATCATCCGGGTGCTCAGCGGCAGGAGTTCTTAAGATGGTTCCCGCATTATTTACCAAAATATCGATTTGTGGGTGGTCTGCTTTAACCGCCTCGATAAAAGCATATAATGATTTTCTATCTGAAAAATCACATTGGTATGCGCTAAAGCTTTTCCCATTTGCTTCTACTGCTTTAGAAACTTCACTTCCTTCCGGTTCCAATGAAACCGATACGCCAATAATATTTGCTCCTGCTTCTGCCAAACCAATGGCCATGGCTTTACCAATACCTCTTTTACAACCGGTTACCAAAGCTGTTTTTCCTTCTAAACTGAATTTATTTAGGATACTCATTTTTAATGTTTTTGTTTTATTTAAAGATTTTGTGAAGATGCTTCTACTGTGCTCAGCGTGACATTTATTTTTAAAGTTGGCAGTCCATTAAGACTTTCATACCGTCAGGATTTTTATCAATGTTTTCGAATACTTGTTGAATGTTTGATAATGGTTGTACATCAGTTATCATATCCTCAAAGGGCGATTCATTGGCAGTAATCAGTGCAATGGATTTTTCATAATCTTCTTTTTCATAAACTCGTGCGCCTATTAACTTTAATTCCTTCCAAAAGAACTTGAATAAGTTCACAGGTTTTGGCTGCCCATGAATGGCCACCATGACGATACGGCCTCTGATACCGGCGACTTCGGTCATAATATTTAATGTTGGTTGTACGCCTGCTACCTCAAAAACGACATCGGCCAGTCTTCCCTCGGTTTTAGAATGCACATATTCTACCAGGTCTACATCGATTGGACTTACTGCTTCTAACCCCATGGATTTGGCTTTTTCAATCCTTGTTGGGTTCACCTCTGAAATAATTACCTGAGCTCCTACTTCTTTAGCTACCATAGCCACTAAAAGTCCGATAGGGCCACCACCAAGCACTACAGCAGTTTCGCCAACTTGCAACCCACTCAATCTAACATCATGGGTGGCTACCGATAAGGGTTCGATTAAAGCCGCCAACTTTAAATCTGTGTTCGCTTTTAATTTATGTAAAGTGAATGCTGGTACATTCCAATATTGCTGCATGGAACCAGGACTATCAATCCCTATAAAATTCAATTCTTCACAAATGTGGTTGAATCCTTTGTCTGAAGGTTTGGCTTTCCTGTCGTCTAAGGGGCGTACTACAACTTTATCTCCCTCTTTAAATCCTTTCACGCCACTCCCCACGGCATCAATAACGCCTGACATTTCATGACCTATGGTTTGGGGCATGGCCACCCTTTTATCCATCATACCATGATAGATATGAACATCTGTGCCACAAACTCCTGAGTAGGCTACTTTGATTCTTACGTCACCTTGTACCGGAGCTTCGATTTCTTTTTCTATAACCGAAAATGTCTTATTTCCTTTGTATTGCGTTGCTATCATTTGGGTCTGGTTTTATGTATTGTAATTGGGTGAAATGCCACCATCATTGTTGGATTTGTAAGCGGCTTCTACTATGGCCATGGAATGCACCACATCTTCAACATTGGTGTGAAGAAGGTTGGATGAGCCTTCTACATATCGCATCAAAGATGCCATGGTGCCAATAAAAGCATCTGGAAACCAAGAGCCTTCCAGGTCTACTTCAATCCATTGAGGTGCTTCGCCTTCTTTTAAAATGCAGTATTGAAACAGGTCTGGTTTGCCGTTTGGGTAATCCAGTAACAGGCCAATTCTGGCTTTAATGGCGCCTTTGGTGCCTTCCCATTTTACAAAACTCTCCTGGTTCTTTTCGCCAAAATTATGGTCGTGATTGGTGTTGATAATAGCTCGAATGGCATCACTATAGTCCATTATAGTGGTAGTTCTTGTAGAAGACATGGTTTTAGCAGGATTCTTAAGCGTTTTGGAATACACCCTTTTGGGGTTTCCTAAGAAGGACCGTATTAAATCTATATAGTGAATACTGTGCTGTTGGATTTCCAAACGCGGGTGGTGCATCACATTAGGGAAGTATTCCCATGGTGTATACGTGGACAACCTAACTTCAAAGTCATATAACTCACCAATATGCCCGTTTTCTATTAAATACTTAGCGGCCATTACGTAAGGGGCAAAACGCATTTGACAGTTAATAGCTGCTTTTAACTTTTTTCTGCGGCAAACGTTTAAAATTTCTAAAGTTTGCTCATAATTATCACCCATAGGCTTCTGAATTAACACTGCGGCTTCATCGGGTAATAATTCGAGGACAGCTACAAATTGGCTAGGCATTAATGTTAAGTCGAATACCGCATCTTCTGGAGCATCTGCTACCATATCTTCAACAGAATCATAAACATTAGGAATGTTGAATGTTTCTGCTAAATCCAATGCACGTTGTTTGGTTCTATTAGTGATTCCAGTTACATTAAAACCTACTTTTTTATAGGCGGGTAAATGCGCGTCGCGAACAATACCACCTGCACCAATAATATAAATGGGTCTATTTTCTTTTGGTAATTCTGGCTTATAAATGAGTTTCATAATTAAATATTTTCTATACGATTGATTTTTTCTTGAGCTTGGTTCAAGATATTTTCAATAGGTTCTGAGGTATTTATAACATCTAAAACCAATTGGTCTATAACATCGGCAACTTCAGACCAATTTGATTTTCTGGGCAACGACTTGGTGTTTTGGTGAAGTGTTTCCAGTTTGTGATAATAGGGGACTTCTTTGTTTACATCGGTATCGTGCCATGTAGATTTTCTACAGCCAATGGCACCTTCTAAAGTAAGGAGTTTGTCATTTTCGGCATTGACAGCAAATTTGATAAAATCATAAGCTAAGTCTTTGTGTTTACTGCCGTTTCCAATCACATACATCCAATAGGCGTTTAGTGAAGACCCTTTACCGTTGGGGCCAGCAGGCACATCGGAAATGTCAACTTTGCCTTTTACTTTGGAATCTTCTAAAAACTCGCACATAGAGGCGAATCCAAACCAGTTAACCATCATGGCCAGATTGCCATTGGCAAATGCCATGCCCGATTTTACGGAATCAAAATCCCTGGAATTTGGATGGATGGCATTTGTGTTTTTAAGGGCTTTTCTATAAAAGGCCATGCCTTCAATGGCGGCTTCTGAGTTTAGCTTGATGTTTTTATTTGGGTCAAAAAGGTTGCCCCCTCGTGTCCAAAGTTGTAAACAAAAGTCGAAAACCGTGTTATGTCCATCAGGATAGGCAGCAAAGGTAGTGCCGTATAGATTTTGCTCTGGCCTGTTAAAGAATTCTGCCACCTTTATAAAGTCATCCCAGGTTTTCGGAATTTCCAATAATTTACCATGTTTGCGGTAGTATTCAATACCTTCTTCTGCAGATTCGAACAAATCTTTTCTGTAAATTAAACATTCGGGTCCATTATGAAACGGTAATGCTACTGTTTTTCCTTCAAAGATTTGTTTTTGTAATAAAGAGTTAGCCCATCCGTTTGGGAAGTCTTCTGGTGGATTTTTTTCAATTAATGGGGTTAAGTCTTCTATAGAGCCAGATGTGTAAGCTTCGGTAATCCAATCGGTGTTTATGAGTGATACATCCCAATTACCGTTTTTTAAACCTTCGGCTTTTAAAATAGTGTCGTGTAATGGGTGTAAATCAAGGGAAACAGCTTCTAGCTTCAGGTTACAGCCTGTTTTCTGACAATACTTTTCCCATATTTTATCGATGGCCGATTCAAAGGCGTCAAATTTTCGTACTGCAATTCTAAATTTTGTTGCCATTATGCAGAAATTAATTCGTTTATGATACTTTGTGTATGCTCGCCCAAAGCTGGTGATCCTAAAGGTGATTTTAAAATTTCACCATCTATTCTAATAGGGCAGCGTGTAGTCTGGTATTCAAAACCATCGCCCATTTTAACATTCTGAATCATATCTATTACTTTAAAGCCTTCGTGTTGAAATAACTCATCCCAATTCATGACATTGGCGCACCAAATGTCTGCGGGCTCTAAAACAGATAGCCAATGTTCGGTAGTTTTCTGTGCAAGGGTGTCTGCTAATAACACTTTGATTTCGTCTCTTTGATTATACCAACTTTCAATATCTTGAAATTCTTTTAGTTTATCATTACTTAATAATTCTCCTAAAAAAGGAATGGAACCCATAGCAAGAGCCAGATAGCCGTTAGCGGTTGGGTAAACCCCGTAAGGAGCGCCTAAGTAGGCATGGGCACTGTGCTGTTTAGGTCTAACTGTTGGTTGTCCGCCATCGTGATAAAAAGTGGTGATGAATTCAAATTGAAAGTCTAAGATAGATTCTAACATGCTCACCGAAACTTTACAACCTGTTCTTGTTTTTGTTTGTTGTAATAAACCGGCTAAAATACCTTGAGCTAAGTGTGCTCCAGATAAAATGTCTGCTATAGCTAAGCCTATTGGTGTTGGGCCATTGCCTTCATTTCCACTTAACCAGGTGAGGCTGGATAAAGACTGTAATAATAAATCTTGTCCTGGTTTTTTAGCCCATGGACCTTCTGAACCATATCCTGAAATTTCGCCGTAGACTATTTTCGGGTTTATGTTTTTTATGGTCTCATAATCAAAGCCAAGTCTATCTATGACGCCCGGACGAAAATTATGAACCAAAACATCTGCTTTTTCTATGAGTTTTAGTACTCGTTGTTTGTCAATATCGTTTTTTAAATCTGCCTGAAAACTTTCCTTATTTCTATTGATGGCTCTAAATACGGATGATTCTCCATTTAAAATAGTATTGGAAACGTATAATTGACGGCAAATATCACCTATTTCTGGGCGCTCAACTTTAATAACCCTGGCGCCCAGGTCTGCCAGACGTAGGGTTGCTGATGGCGCTGATAAAAACTGACTTAAATCTATAATTAATATGTCTTGTAATGGTTTCATCTTCTATTATAGATTAAATTCTTTAATGATATCTTCTGTATGTTGTCCTACTCTCGGCGCGGGTTTGCTGGCAAAAATGCGTTTGTCATTTATGCGAATGGGACAACGGGTTGTGTGTACTTCTTCTCCTGAAAGTAAAGATAATTTTTGGTCCCATTGGAGTACTTTATATGCGTCATGATTTAATAAGGTTTTATAATCATAAACATCAGAGCACCAAATACCTTCCTGCTCCAATATTTCCAACCAGTGTGATGTGGTTTCTTTTACTAAGAACGAACGCAGGATATCCATAATGACATCTCGTTCTGTGAACCATGATTCTGAATTTGAATATTCAGCTAGTGGTTCACATTGTAATACTTGTCCAAGCTTTGATAAATCTCCCATAGCCAAAGATAAATAGCCGTCTTTGGTTTTGTAAATGCCATAGGGCGCACCAAGGTAAGCATGCGCAGACCCTTGTTTAGCTCTAACAGGCTGTTTGTTGCCATCATTTAAATAGGTGGTAATGACTTCAAATTGAAAATCTAAAGTAGATTCTAACAGGCTTACTTCTACAAGGGCACCTTTTCCAGTTTTTTCTTTTCTAATTAAACTTGCTATAATGCCTTGTACTAAATGGGTTCCAGTTATTAAATCGGAGACGGCAACTCCTACGGGTGTTGGGTTATCCTCTTTATTACCAGTTAAATTTGCAAGGCCGGACATACATTGAATTAACAAATCTTGCCCCGGTTTTTTAGCCCAAGGTCCAGTAGTGCCATATCCGGTTACTGTGGCATAAATCAATTTAGGGTTTATGTGTTTGGCGGTATCGTAATCTAACCCGATTTTTTCCATCACTCCCGGACGAAAATTGTGGGTCATAACGTCTGCCTGTGCAATTAGTTTTTTTACGCGTTCTAAATCTTCGAGGTCTTTAAGATTTGCGGCATAGGATTCTTTATCTCGATTAACGGTATGGAATACCAGGCTGCTACCGTCTAAGAATAAATTCTTTAAAGCAATTTGTCTACAGCCTTCACCTTGAACAGGGCGTTCAATTTTAATAACACGTGCGCCCAGGTCGGCTAATTTTAAACCAGCCGAAGGCCCTGCCATAAATTGGGAGAATTCCAGAACTGTTATACCTTCTAATGGTTTCATCTATTTAAATTTCCAATGATTTTTTATACAATTTATTTAATTGAGAGAGCAGGGCTTTTTCATCGCCTCCGTTCTTCATATAATCTGTTATTGGTGCGCCTGCTCTATCTTGAAAATACATATGGCCATTATAACGCGGTCTTAAGAATGCCCTATCTAATGCAGGTAAGGTATTTTTAAAGAAATTTGCCGATATTTCGTTAGTATGTTCGTCTGTCCAAGCTTTTCTATGACCCGGCTGTCCGCCGTTGTCAAAAAACACCGTTTTTTGACAGGCTTCTGAACTTGTGTACTCTACATATTTCATAACGGTTTCAATGTATTTTGTTTGAGCAGAAACTGCCAATCCGGTGCCCCCCAGAGTGGAAATAGCACCAACACCATTAATCTCAATCATATCATGGAAGTGTAACAGTTTACGGGCATAGCCTGCTCTACTGTAATTGGTATAGCCATAAGCCCACGGGCAATAAGCATATTTGTCGGTTAGCGTCATGGCCTCGAAGATTTGAATAGGATTCCAATCAAAAATCTGTGGGTCCATTTCTACGGCCAGTTCTCTTAGCATTTGTAGTGCTTTTATTCCAATGGCTTCACTAACCACATCATTTGGAGAGGTACAAACTTCTTCGCCTAAGTTACAGCACATCATGTAAAAATTCATCAGGGTATCTTGTGGAATCCCAGGCATGATAACCAATCCTTGTTTTGCAAGCGCTAATAAATCATCATAAGTTTTAGGTAATTCCAAGCCTTTTTCATCAAAAATATCGGGGCGACTGCAAGCTACTGGTGTAGCTGCATCTACGGCCAAAGCCCATTGATGTCCGTTTGACGAATAACTCTCATGGGAACGACCAACTGTATTTTCTTCAAGGTCTTTCACGAATGCTTTGGGGAGGTACTCATCTAAGGGTAAAATCACATTGTTCTTGCCTGCAAATCCTGCCCAAGGATGGTCTATTATTAATAAATCGTATCGTTTTGCTAATTGGTCTATGGGCTCATCTGCAAAGGCTTGAAGTGAACGTTTCTCCCACACAATATCTACATTAGGATTTAGTTCACAGAAACGTTGTGCTGTTGCTACTACAGATGTAAATCCCCTACTATGATTCCATGTAATTCCTTTTAGTTGTATACGTTCAGTACTCATTTTATGTTTTTTATTATCTGGTTATAGGTTAAAAACTTGTAATTTATTGAACCTGTTTTAGTTTAGAAAGATGATATTATTTTTGGACAGATGACGACTGACCTGAGTAGATACTAAAAGGAAGTTCAGTCCTCCGTCTTCTATTTTTCGTTTTCATGGAATTTCATTCAAAATCTAATCTATTATTTTTAAGGCATATTGGTTTCATTTTTAATGACCATTAGTAACATCGGAGCCCAGTTTACTTCCGTAGGCAATGATGATGAATGATACCACCAAAACCACCAAGGCAATAATCAGTGTGAAATAGGTACGTTTGGTTACCTGTTTCCATTCCTTTAATACAATACCTACTATATAACTGAAGAATATAAGCATGGACATGTGCAATACCCAACTGGCAAATTTATATGCTCCCATTTGCACATGGCCAATACCATAGAAGAAGAATTGTCCGTACCAAAGTGCACCACTTAAAACAGACATGCCTAAGTTTAAATAGTAGTTTTGTTTGCCTACTCCTTTTATATCTACGAGCTCTTTTAATGTGTTGTTTTTAAGACCCACTACGGTGAACCAAATAAAGTTGGTGATAAAGGCACCGCCTGTTGATAGGATTAAGTTGGCATTTCCTTCAAAATTTCCTGCACCATAATTTCCTGCAATTTCGGCTACCGGGGCTCCAACTTCTAAAGAAATTCCAAAAACAGCAGATAACACTCCTGCTATAATGGTAAGTGTCAACCCTTTTTTCATATTAAAAGTTAAAGGTTCTCCACCATTGGCATTATTGTTTTTTAAATCTTTTTCTTTTCTATAGCCTGCAATACCACAAATAATAATGCCTATAAGAGCTAAAAACATGCCGAAGAAAATAGTATAACCCCCAGGGCCGTTAAACTTTTCCATAAGAGTGCCGTGCATAATTAGTGGGACAATGGTGCCCAAAATGGCCGATATCCCAATAGATATGGTATAAGTTAAGGAGTAACCAATATGACGAATGGCAAAGCCAAAACACATACCTCCAAAACCATAAATGGCTCCCAGTAAAGTAGCATTAAATAATACTGTGGAAGAAGCATCGGTAAAGACACTCATTAAGTTTGGAACGGTTAAAAATCCTATTAAAAATGGAAAGATAAACCAAGCGAAAGACGCTTGTACAATCCAATATGAATCCCAAGACCATTTTTTTACTTTTTGAAAGGGAACGTAACAGGTTGATGCGGCTACGCCTCCAATGGCATGTATTAAGGTACCTAAAACTGGATTTGACATAATATTGTTGGTTTTTTAAAAGAAATTATTTCTATATACAAAAATAGATTTCAAATATGAAAATACAAATATAAAAATAATTTTTATATATAAAAATTTTAATATTAAAATAGTTTTATTAATATTGTTTTATAATGACTTAAATAAAATGACTGCAAAAACAACAAGTTATGCTGCGCCAGCTTTGGATAGAGGGTTAGATATTCTTGAGTATTTATCTCTAGAAGGGGTTCCTTTAACACAGTTGGAAATAGCCCAGGGCATTAACAAAAAGTCTAGTGAGATATATAGAATGTTAATGCGTTTGGAGGAGCGGGGGTATATTATAAGAGGCTCGAATGCTGGGAAATATAGGTTGTCATTAAAGATGTATGAGTTATCTCATAGGCATACACCTTTTGAAGAGCTAAAACGAGCGGCACATTACCCAATGCAATTATTGGCAGAAAAGATTAGGGAATCTTGTCACTTAAGCATCATGCAGGAGAATCAGCTTTTGGTTATTTCGCAAGCATCAAGTCCTAATCCGGTATCCTTATCAATTGAAGAGGGGAGGCGCTTTCCACTATCAATGACTACTTCAGGAAAAGTGCTATTATCTTGTCTTTCTTTGGAGGCAAGAAAGAATATTTTGGAGAGAGACATACATTATAAAAAATGGAACAAAGCCCAGAAAGAAGACATAAATAAGGAGATAAATGAAGCTAAGGAAAAGGGGTATTTATTTGCCGAGAGTGAATTGACGGGAGGCGTGACCGATATTGCAATTCCAATAGGGTCAAAAGGTTCTGAAGTGAGCAGTATATTGGGAGTCTCTATGTTCTCATCTAACCTTGAAAAAAAGATAAACCTTGAAGATATCATTAATGCTTTAAAGGACACTCAAAAGAAAATCAATAGTTTAATTGGGCTTTAATCGAAAAGAATTTCGCGACGCTTTGCGTTGGGTTTCTTTGGAATTGTTATTCCCATTAAATCGAAGATTCATGAATTCAAAAATGTGAAATAGGAATTTATGAATAAAATGGAATCTAAAGCCAAAATAAGACAAGCGAAATACTCCTATGGCTCTGCCTCGAGGATAGTTCGTTTCAAGATTTTTTTTAATTTAAGATATATTTTAACTAATCCTTTCTGTTTTCTAGAATGAGGTCAATGTTTTATAGTGATAAAGAACTTCTTGAAGAAATCGTTCTTGATAACCCAAGAGCGTTTAAGGCATTGCACGATTTGTATGCAAGAGACATGTTTCTTTATGCTTTTAATATTTTAAATCATAAAGAATCTTGTGAAGATATTGTACAGAATATTTTTGTTGACTTTTGGCTGAAACGTAAAGACATGCAGATAACTAATGTTAAGTCTTACTTGTTTGTGGCTGTAAAATATCAGGTTTTCAATTATTTTAGGGATAAAAAAATTACAAAAGAAGATATTACCCGGCTTAATATATTGGAGATGTCTCCCAATGCTTCAAGAAAAATGGAATACCTAGAACTGGAGGAAACCATATTAGCTTCTGTTATGAAACTGCCTAAACGATGCAGGGAAATATTCGAGTTGAGTAGGTTTCAACATAAATCTCACAAAGAAATTTCGGAAGAATTAGAAATTTCAATTCAAGCAGTTAAAAATCAAATTTCGAAAGCTTTGGCATTTTTAAGAAAAGAACTTCAGAATTAAAAGCACAGAAACTTATCAATAAAGCACCTAGCTTGAGATTTATAGAGTTATTAGCTATTTATGGAGCATTGCCGTAGCACACAAAGTTGCCTCCTTTTTCTAAGGCTCTTTTTCTCGATTAATAAATGGATATAAAAATCGAACGCTTGTTTAGATAAAGTTGTTCCATCAGACAAATCAATACCTCTACAAAATACATCTAATACCAATTTAATTTTATGATGTCGCCATAAAGACATCTATATAATGATGATTTGCTGTAATTGATTTAATAGTTTCGGCACTCATTTTGTTGACCGTTCCATGCAACCACTTTTTTAAATCTTTCATAGATTCAAATCTTTGATTTTTGTAGCGTTGCTTGATATACTGCCAAATTTGTTCATAGGGATTGAGTTCAGGTGCGTAAGGTGGGATTCGCAATAGGTGTATGTTTTGTGGAACCTCTATGTTTTTTTGTAGAATGGAACCCCGCGTTGTCTATGACAACAATTTTAAGCTCTTTGGGCCTGTGCAACGAAAATTGTTTTAAGTATGCTTCAAAAACATCTGTGTTCACACCCGTTGACCTCCCATACAAAACGATCCCCCTAGTTGCGTCATCATGTCAAACCTGGCTTCATCTTGGAAATATAGATTTACATCGCATCTTTTTTATAATGGGATTTTCTTGGGCTTTTAAGCTTTGTCTTAAAGTGCTTTATCAAGTATTGCCTCAACAGGTGGTATTTAACTTCAACCTTATATTCTGAACAAACCCATTGTTTCGCATCCCAATAACCCAAGAAACCATTGTCGCTTGAATTGACACGTGCGGACAATCCATTGTGGATCTGCTCTGTGATAATCTTGGACTTTTTGTTTTTCGGCTGATCAGACAGCAGGCCTTGTATGCCATTGGTAATGTATTCTTTAGTCCAGCGCGCTTGTGTTCTGGTGCTGATGCTTAAATATTCACAGAGCTTTTTTCTAGTCTTGAATTTTTTACCCTGTAGTTCAATGAGCCAAATGATTCTTTTTTCAAATCTGAAATTTGGTTGCTTTTTGCGGAGTGAAACAAGTTCTGCTACACTTTCTTTGATTGCGAATTCTTGTGGTTTTGCCATCCTTAAAGACAAACAAATATAACGACATTACATAATTAAATTGGTATAACAGACCCAAATACTATTTGCAAAATTCATCTGACTTATCATCTATACCAAATAATTGAAATGATAAGTTTCCGCAATTAGACATACTGATGCTTCCATTAAATCCAATTTGATTTAATCCATGAATGCTACGTAATATACTTATCAATAAAAATATATTTTGATTTCAGTAGCGTTCGAAATGACAAACCAGCTCTAAAAAGAGTTTTTTCTTTGACTAATTTAATCCATTCTAATATTTTTTTGTTTTTAGTAGGAACGGGAGTGTGGCTATAAATCAAACAATAGTATTACAGCTCCTAAAGCGCATTATATTTGAAAACCTTGGTCTTAAATCTATTATCTATTATATAATAAAGGAATTTAAAAAAAATGACTTTAGACATGTACCAAGACGTTTGTTTTGTTACCTATTATAAAACCCCAACACTTAAAAGGGAGATTAATGCATAAAACATGAATGAAAAAGAGGTAAAAAAGATTTTTACAAAATATATTAATAATGAGTGTTCTGAAGAAGAACAAGAATTATTGGATGCGTTTTTAGATTCTTATCAAGATAAAGAGCATGTTTGGTCAGAATTTAAAATTGATAGCGAAGAAAAGTTTAAAAAGAAATCATGGACAAAAATAGAGCCTTACGTTAATAATAAGGATAAAAAAGTGAAAAAATTATTTGGCGGTTACCTAAAGTACATAGCTGCTGCATCGGTACTACTTATTTTTGGACTTACCTTATTTTTTAATGAAAAAAACGAACCGCAATCCATTGCCCCAGTAACTGTGAATAAGAGTGTTGCGCCAGGTGTTGATAAGGCAACATTAACATTAGAAGATGGTTCTCAAGTAGTTTTAGAAAGTGGGATGTCTTTTCAAACTAATAATGCGAATAGTAATGGAGAGGAAATTGTGTATAAAACTGAGGCAAAAACGCACTCAAAGACGGTATATAATCATCTCAACATACCAAGAGGAGGGCAATTCTCTGTTAAACTTTCGGATGGAACACAAGTATGGTTGAATTCAGAATCTCAATTAAAGTATCCGGTTCACTTTAAAGAAGGAGAGGTTAGGCAAGTTGAATTGATTTATGGAGAAGCTTATTTTGATGTGTCCCCAAGTGAAAAAAATCATGGTGATGGCTTTAGGGTAAGTTGTAATGAACAAGATGTATATGTACTTGGAACAGAATTTAATATAAAGGCTTATAAAGACGAAACGAATGTTTATACCACTCTGGTAGAAGGCAAAGTTGATGTGAATACTGAAAATGGAAATCAGGTCTTAACCCCCAATCAACAGCTAAATCTAGATGTGAATACGGGTGTATCTTCCGTTTTAGAGGTAGATGTATATAATGAAGTATCCTGGAAGGAAGGTGTGTTTAGTTTTAATTCTAAATCACTTAAAGAAATGATGAAAGTACTTTCCAGATGGTACGATAAGGATATAGTATTTAAAAATAAAACAATTGAAAACGAAGAGTTTGTAGGAGTCTTAAGAAAAAACGAAAATTTAGAGGATATTCTTAGAAGTATTAAAAACTTCGGCGTTATTAAAAATTTCGAAATAGATGATAAAAAAGTAATATTAGAATAAAAGAAAAGGGGACTGAAGGTCAAACATTTAGCGGTGTCAAAGACTTCACATCCCCCGAGTTCATTTAATTAAACAAGAAGTCTAACTAAACTATGTAAATTTATGGAAATTAAATTAATTAAAAGCCACTTTCCAGCAGGAAAGAAGAGCCTAATCGCAATTATGAGAGTGATGATTTTTTTTATGTGTACAACCGTTTTCTGTCTAACAACAGACAACTCATTTTCTCAGGTTGAGGTTGTCATTGAGAAAAATGAATCGGTTGTCATTGATGAAGTGTTTAAAATTATAAAAAAACAAACCGATTATAGTTTTGTATACCCTAAAAAACTATTCTTAAATAAACCTAAAGTATCATTAAAGAAAGGAAAGATAAGTGTGTCAGAATTATTAAATCAAAGCTTATTGAGTATCAATCTTAGTTTTGAATTTACTGATCGCAATACCATATTAATTAAGAAAAATCCTGTTATTAATGATGTTAAGCCTGTACAAAGAGAAATAAAGGGTAGTGTTACAAGCAGTAAAGGAGACCCCTTATCTGGAGTAAGTGTTATTATTGTTGGGACAACCAATGGTGCTACTTCAGATTTTGACGGAAATTATATAATCAATGCCAACAAAGGAGATGTACTACGGTTTTCCTATATAGGAATGAAGACTGTTGAAATAATAGTTGGTGAAGAGGAAACAGTAAACGTAGTTCTTGAAGAAGATTCACTAGCTTTAAGTAATGTGATTATTACAGGAACAGCTAGAAAGACACAAACGGCCTTAGAGACCTCGTATGGCGTAGCTATTTTAGGACCAGCTGCTATGGATAGAGAGGTGCCTGTTGGGCTTGTAGATTTAATAGATGCTGTTCCTGGTTTATATGGAGAGCCTTCAGGTGGAGATGTTAATACACTTTTAACGGCCCGTGGTACTACAGGAGGGTTTAATTCGTTTATAAGTCTTCAGGAAGACGGATTGCCCGTATTGTATACCCCATTTTTAACAGAATATGAAATTCGTCCAGATGCTACTTATGATAGAATTGAAACAGTATTAGGCGGGCCTTCGGGAATATTTACGGCTCAAGGAGCAGCCGCATCTGTGAATTTTATCAGCCGTATTCCAAAAAGTGTTAGAGGCGAAGTGCGTCTTGCCGTTACAGATTACGGACGTATTCGTACAGATCTTTTTTACGGTGGGCCAATTAACGATAATGGTTGGTATGCTACTATTGGGGGATATTATAGAAGAGGTGATGGCGTTAGAGATGTTGGTTTTACAGGAGACCATGGTGGACAAATAAGAGCAAACCTTAAAAAAGTTTTTGAAAACGGAGACGTTACCTTTAGCTATAAGGGTATTCGAGACCATTCTATTTTTTACTGGGCAGTACCAACCGATGCCAGTGGAGACGGAAACCCTAAGGCTATTCCTGGATTAGACCCAAGAAATGAAAGCCTCATGGGGACAGACGTTAAAACCATGCACTTAAAAACAAGGAATGGTACCCAAATCATTGATTTAGATACTGGTCAAGAATCTATTACCGACCAATTTTCTGTTAAGTTTAATTACGATTTGGGTAGTGGGTTTCGTGTAAAGGAGCATGTCCGTATTTCTAACATAAATACAAATGGCGTAGATTTACGCACGCGTTGGTTTAATTCTATGTTGGTAGCTTCAGATTATGTTGCAGACCAAACCACAGTTTTACTAGATGCCTTCCCTAGTGCTGTTAGTACTCAATTGGTAAGGGTAAATGATGGTCAGGTGGTTAATAACCCTTCTACATTGAATGGAAATGGTCTGCTCTTACTTCAAGAGATGCTTTCATATCAAAAAGAGCACAGGAATTTTATTAATGACTTTCAGTTGACTTATGAAAAAGATAATTTTATCGCTACTGCGGGATTGCAGTATTGGGATATGGCTACAAAATCAGACTATGTTTCAGGGCATTTTTTAACGGATGCTAAACACCAGTCTGAACGTTATAACATAGAAGCTTTGGATGCAAATGGCGATGCTGTTGGTCATTTAACCGATGCTGGTGTTGTTACCCATAGTTTATTGGATAATCATGGTTCATTAGATACAAGGTCTACCAATCCATATCTTAATATTCAGGTTCAGCCTATAGAGGGTTTATGGATAGATGCTGGTATTAGAAATGAAACCGTGAGGTTTAAAGCAACAGGAGAAGGTACTGATGGTTCCGCACCTTTAGACCCTAGCTCTAATATTTTAGCTAATAGGGCATATGGTTGGTTTGCTAGGAATGGTCAATTGTATAACGGGACTATTAGTGCTTCCGAAACTACTTGGACCGTAGGAGCTAATTTTAAGTTTAACGATAATTTTGCAATTTATGGTAGATATACCAAGGCTCATGACTTTGCAGCTAGTAATGAATTTAGTTATTTTAACGCTGGAACACCAAACCTTGGATTGGTTAATGACCCAGCAAAACTTAATTTTGGAGAAATAGGGCTACGTTACCAAAGCAAGACTTTAGCCTTTTGGGCGACGGCATTCTTCTCGGAAAACTTGGGCTTCCCAGTTAGGTCCATAGACCCAGAAACAACAGCATTAGGTTTTACAGCAGCGGATAATAAGACTTCAGGTATAGAATTCTCAAGTACGTGGAAGCCTATTACCGAGCTTTCTTTTGAATTTAGTGGTGTTATCCAAAGTTCTAAAATAGAGAACACAGCTTCAAACGACCTTATCGTTGGAAAAAGACCTGCAAGGATTCCTAATACTCAATTACGATTTGTTCCAACATTTAATTTTAATAAAGGAAAAGCTTATGTGAGTGCACAGTATGTAGGTAACCGATTTGCAGATGGTGCTAATTCTTTAGAGTTCGACCCGTATATATCTTTTGATGCAGGTGTTAACTATGACTTTACCGATAATCTAATGTTGTCTGTTCAAGCTACAAACCTAACAAATGTATTAGCTTATACGCAAGGTAATCCCAATGATGGTAATGGCCCTGTAGATGTGTTAGTAGGTGGTAAGTACGCACTTGCCCAAGCACTTCCAGGTACTGTAATTAGTACGTCTTTAATTTTTAAGTTTTAATTGAATTCATTGAGAGTAGAGTTTGGCTAAGAACTGATATTGTCTGTAAAGGTGCCAAGAACAATAAAAGTCAAGGAATCAACTTTTATTATGCTTGGCATCGTTTTTTTTGATAGTAATACTATTTCATTTGTTAATTTACTCAATTAGTTATGTATTTGTTTTATGGCAAAACAAATAGAAATAAATATTCAAGAAAGTGAGTCAGAGTTAAAGACTTTACTTAATCAACAGACCAAATTGTTACAATACCAAAGGGCAAAGGCGTTATTATTAATAAAACAAGGTAAAGTTATCTACACTTACCAATTAGCCAAGAAACTTAAGCGCGAACGTAAGACAATCTATAATTGGCTAAAGCTATATAAGAATGAAGGCATAGTTTCGTATTTAAAGATAAAAAGTCGTGGTTCTCGTAAGACACAAATTACAGAAGAAGTTAAAGAAGCTAATTACACTTTTAAATTAGATTACACAAAACCTTATTCTGAAAATTTTACTATTGAAACTGGAGCACAATATGTATTAAACAATGTAAGTAATGATTATGAAGTACAAGATCTGGTAGGTAATATATTTGTATCTAACCCAAATTTAACTAATATTTTTGAGTTTGACCAGAATGTTTTAGGGCTTTATGGTACTGCTGCTTATGAAGGTGATAAATGGGGGATAAAAATTGGTCTTCGATTAGAAAACACAGATTTAAACACCTTACTAGCTAATACAAATAAGCAAAATAATCAATCTTATACAAACCTCTTCCCTAGTTTTCATTCTTCTTATAAAGTTAGCGATAGTTATTCTTTACAAGTTGGCTATTCTAAACGTGTATATAGACCTCGGCTATGGGATTTAAATCCATTCTTCAATATTAGAAATAATTTTAATATAAGAACAGGAAACCCAGAATTACGCCCAGAATTTACTGATTCTTACGAAATTACAAACATTTATGATTTAGGGAAAATATCATTAAATTTTGGCATTTATTACAGATTTACTACTGATGCTATTGAGCGAAGAATTTCTACTTTTGAAAACAACATTAACACCTACAAACCTTTAAACATTGGCACCACCAAAGCTACTGGTGTAGAATTTAACACCAAATACAATGTTGCTAAATGGTTAGTTTTTAATGGCGATTTAAACTATAACACCTTTAAACGCCAAGGTACATTTAACACGACTGAAATTGATTTTAAGGCAGATCAATGGGCAGGAAAGTTAACTAGTAAATTAAAATTACCTACACAAATTGATTTTGAAATTATAGGAAACTACATATCTGGCACAAAAACAGTTCAAGGTAAAATAGCTGAAAACCTATTTGTAGATTTAGGTTTAAGAAAAAAAATAATAAAAGGTAAGGGTATTTTAAGCTTTAGTGTTCGAGATATTTTTGAATCTAGAATAGAAAAAAATGAAGTAATTCAAGATAATTTTTATCTATTTAATCGAAATCAAAGAGGCAGATTTATAACTTTTAGTTTTAGTTATGGATTTGGCAAGGGCGAAGCTATGGAATACTCTGGACAAAGAAGACGCTAACAACGGCTAAAATAAACCGTTAATCTCTGCATCAATAGTATTTATAATGCTTCCTAGATCTTCTGGATTATCTACAAAATTTAAAGCGTCTACATCAATAATAAGAAGTTTACCTTTATTATAACCATGTATCCAAGCTTCGTAGCGTTCATTTAATCTACTTAAATAATCAATACTTATTGAGTTTTCGTACTCACGACCACGTCTATGTATTTGATCAACTAAATTAGAAATTGAGCTCCTTAAATAAATTAGCAAATCTGGACCTTGCACAAAAGATTCCATAAGATTAAAAAGTGACGAATAATTTTCAAAATCACGGTTCGTCATTAAACCCATAGCGTGCAAATTGGGTGCGAAAATATGAGCATCTTCATAAATAGTTCTATCTTGAATAATGTCTTTTCCGCTTTCGCGAATTTGAGCTACTTGACGAAATCTACTATTTAAAAAATACACTTGCAAGTTAAAGCTCCAACGTTCCATTTGATTATAAAAATCATCTAAATAAGGATTGTCTACAACATCTTCTAATTGAGCCTCCCATTTATAATGTTTTGCTAGTAATTTTGTAAGCGTTGTTTTTCCTGCGCCAATATTTCCTGCAATTGCAACATGCATAATTTAATCTTTTATTAGTTGGTATTCATGAAGAAATTCATTGTCGTAAATATACAAGCTTCCATTGGTTAGTAAAAACTGATTTATTAACAATTTTGGAGTTGATACTAGTATTGGGTTTTCTGTATTATGCTTTAAATAATACAAATAATTATCTTTTTTTAATATAAGGTGATTATTACCTTCAGACATTGATGTAAAACCGTCATGCTTCATTTTTTTTAATAAGCTTCCAAAATAATTATATACAAATAAATGTGTTTTAGTAAGTAGCCAACAGGTGTTATAATTACTTTTTAAATCTAATACTGGCTCTTGTATTGGTAAAGTATATACTCGATTTGTATTTGTTCTATAATCGTAAAGCTCTAATTGTTGCGTGTCTTGATTAAACAGCCACAATGTGTTGTCGTGTCCTGTTGAAACATGCGTTACATTTTTATACGTAGCTAGGTTATTAAAATCTATTTTAAAAATTTCTGCCAGCCTATTATCAAGAATAACAACGGTATTAAAATTTTTATAAAACAGATTTATTTTTAGTGGATTAAAAACATCAACTGTTTCTAAGTCACCAAGCTGTAAATTATTGTAGCTTATCTTGTCTATAGAATTTTTTTTATAAAAAACATTATTGTTTAAATAAAAAACAGACCCAAACACATCTATAGACACAATACGCTCAGCGTCCATTTTTGATTTTTTTACAAAGCTTGTTTCAACAATTTCTTGTGAAAATGCTGAAGTCCATAAAAATAAAAAGAGAAAAAAAACAGGTTTCATTACAGTTTGAAAAATACAAAAATCAAACCACTTTTAGCAAATTAGTTTATAACAGTAACCGCTAACGTTAATTATTTGAATTGTTTGGTCTTTATTTTAAATTTTTCGAAGTTTAGTAATAAAAAGATCCGTACTTATCGCAGAGAAAAAATCTTCATTTCCCCAAAAAGAAAAATTGCCTAAAAATTACTTTTTAGACGACCTCTTTTTATGAACTTATTTTGATACGAAAATATAAGTCGTATTAATAACTTATATCCAGCGATAAACGAATTTCGTCTTTTTTTATAACAAAGTCAAATTTCAAAATAGCTTTAATTTCTAAACTCAATAGATTATATTACATTTACATTTAAAATAAGTTTTCTCCATTGATATCAGCATCATCCATAGACCAAGTATTTGAAACCGCTCGTGTAGAAGAGGTTATTGGTGATTTTGTACAGCTTAAAAAAGCAGGCAGTAACTTTAAAGGTTTAAGTCCGTTTTCAGACGAACGCTCTCCTAGCTTTATGGTATCGCCAGTAAAACAAATCTGGAAAGATTTTTCTAGCGGAAAAGGCGGTAATGTAGTAGCTTTTTTAATGGAACACGAACATTTCACCTATCCTGAAGCCATTAAATATCTAGCTAAAAAATACAATATTGAAATTGAAGAAACGGTTCAATCCGACGAACAAAAACAAGCCGCTAACGAACGCGAAAGCCTCTATTTAGTTAGTGAGTTTGCAAGCAAGTACTTTCAAAATATATTACATAAAACCGACCGAGGAAAATCAATTGGATTAAGCTATTTTAAAGAACGTGGTTTTACAGAAGACACTATTAAAACCTTTGATTTAGGTTATTCACTTGATGAGTGGCAAGCCTTTACTGATGAAGCTTTAAAACAAGGTTATAACATAGATTATCTTGAAAAAACAGGACTGACTATTGTTAAAGACATTAAACGATTTGACAGGTTTAAAGGTCGCGTTATGTTCCCTATAAAAAGCATGAGTGGTCGTGTTTTAGGTTTTGGTGGGCGTATTTTAATAAACGACAAAAAAGCAGCTAAATATGTAAACTCGCCAGAGAGTGATATTTATCATAAAAGCAAAGTTTTATATGGAATTTATCATGCCAAACAAAGTATTGCAAAAGAAGATAATTGTTATTTGGTTGAAGGTTATACCGATGTTATTCAATTTTATCAAACAGGAATTAAAAATGTGGTATCATCGTCTGGTACTGCTTTAACTTCAGAACAAATCAGACTTATAAATAGACTTACTAAAAACATTACCGTTTTATTTGATGGCGATGCAGCAGGTATGCGTGCTTCACTTCGTGGTATTGATTTAATTTTGGAACAAGGCATGAACGTAAAAGTTTGTACGTTTCCTGAAGGTGAAGATCCCGATAGTTTTGCAAAAAACAACACGCTTGAAGAACTCGCTTTGTATTTAGATGAAAATGCTAAAGATTTTATTCAATTTAAGGCATCTGTTTTATTTGAAGAGTCTAAAAACGATCCTATTAGAAAAGCCGAAACCGTTAGAAATATTGTAAACAGTATTTCTAAAATTCCAGATCGTATTAAAAAAGAAATCTACATTCAAGAATGTGCCAGAATTATGGACATTAGCGAAGAGGTTTTGTTTAGTACGCTGGCTCAAATTAACAAAAAAGAATTTCAGGAAGAAAACAAAAAACACAAAAACGAGCAAAAAGCTTTTGATGTTATTAAGCACCAACAACCCGTTAAAAAAGTTGATGTACAGTATGTTTTAGAACGAAAAATAATTGAAGTCCTATTGCTTTACGGAAACAAGACTGAAGATTTTGAAGATTTAGTTTTAAAAGAAAACGACAAAGGCGAACTTATTTTAGAACCTGTAATTCATCAAGCTAAAGTGTTTGAAAAAGTTTTTTTAGATTTACAAGATGACGAGATGGAATTCTCTAACCAACAGTTTAAAACCTTGTATTACACAATTATTGACACCTTAAATCAGAATGATGATTTTGATTTAAAATCATTTGTAAATTCTGTAGATTCTGAAACTTCTAGCCAAATTACAACCATTTTGATGGAAGACGAGCGTTATGCTTTAGATGATTGGAATAGGATGAATATTTTTCCTAAAGAAAAAACAAAAACTATTGCACAACTAGTTAGTGAAACCATCTTAAATTTACGCTGCTTTTTAATTGACCAAAAAGTAAAAGAATTTCAGCAAGAAACTTTACAAAATAAAACAGACACGAATAGAAATATACTTGAAGAAGTAAAAGACTATTCGAGTCTAAAAATGTTGTTATCTAGAAAACTTAATCGAGTATTATAACTCTGCTGAAAGTTTTGCTTGATTAACAAGATCAACTAAATTATTAACTTTTAGTTTTCTCATTAAACGCGCTTTATAAGTACTTACAGTTTTCTCGTTAATATTAAGTTCTTTAGAAATTTCTTTATTTTTTCTACCAATGGTTAAAAGCTTTAATACTTCTGATTCGCGAGTTGATAGTTTTTTGTAATAAGAACCACCTGACCTATTTGATTTTGCACCTAACGCCAACTGTTGCGTTAATGCATCACTTAAATAAATACCACCTTCGTAAACTTTTAAAACGGCTTCGTTAATGGCAATGATGTTAACTGATTTAGAAACAAATCCAGAAGCACCAGCTTTTATGCCGTTTATACCATAAACTTCTTCTGGTTGACCACTAAAAATAAGCGTTTTAATGTCTGGATAGTCTTTCTTTAAATAACGCAAAACGGTTAAACCGTTAAGTTTAGGAAAATCTACTTCAGTTAAAATAACGTCTACATCGTTATTCTTTACAAAATCTAAAATTTTGTCGCCATCTTCTAAACTTCCTACAATTTTAATGTTTGATGATGCTGAAAAAAGGTGTTCTAATCCCTTTCTAATAATTGGGTGATTGTCTACTATTAATAATTTTATCATTGCTAATGGATTTTTAATTATTACAACTGTGTGTGAGTCACAGCTATAAATGAGAGAGTTAGCTAATTTACAAAGATAATGTTTTTTTGTTAAAAGTATAATACTTACTTAAAATTCGCAGGGATTTCGCAAATTGGTATAGGAATCATTTTATGCTTGTTAGCTGAGTTAAAGCGCTTATAAATTTTAAAAACCTCTTGTTCTCTATCAGAAAAATCTTTTGCAGTTTTACCTTCATCATCCATTTTCATTGCCCATTCAAGCTCTGGATACGATGCTCCTATTTGATCTTCATCGCTCCTAGCATCACCAAATAAACCATCACTTGGTGCTGCCTTCATTATAGATTCTGGCACTTGTAAAAATTCACCTATTTTATACACTTCAGACTTTACCAAGTCTGCAATAGGGCTTAAATCCACACCACCATCGCCATATTTAGTATAAAAGCCAACACCAAAATCTTCAACTTTATTTCCAGTTCCTGCTACTAATAACTTGTAGAGTCCTGCATAATAGTATAGTGTTGCCATACGTAAACGCGCCCTAGTATTTGCAAGAGCCATATCAATAGTAGCTTGGTCTCCATCAAAAAATACTTCGGTTTTAAATTCTTCAAAAACAGGTGTTAAATCAGTGCGAGTATCGTCAACATTTTCAAACCTTTCTTTTAGTTGTGCCATATGCTCTTGTGCTCTTGTAACATGACTTTCGGCTTGATGTATTGGCATTTCGACACATAAAACATTAAGCCCAGTTTTAGCACATAATGTTGAGGTTACGGCAGAATCTATACCACCAGAAACGCCAACTACAAAACCATTTACTCCAGCATTGGTTGCATAATCTTTTAGCCAATTAACAATATGATTAACTACTTTTTCTGTTTGCATATTTAACAATATTTTTAATATAAAGAATAGTACCTTTGCAAACAAAAATAAACGAAACGCCCAATTAATAAAAATTTATACCGTTTAAGTTTTACATGAAGCCCATAATGGGCATTTAGTAAAAAGTTGTTTGAAAATTTTGAATAGATGAAACATCCATGATTAATATTTAATCACACAACCAAATGATTATTTAGGATGTTACATGTGACCGTTGAATAACAATAAATATAAACACATGAAAAATACAATCTTATTATTTGGTATTTTTTTGATAGCTGTTTCTTGCAAAAAAGAAAGCCAGTTACAAAAAAACATTGCCAAAATAAATACCGATATTTCGGTTGAAAGATTTGATAAGTTATTTGCTGAAGCCGATTCAAAAGAGTTACCAAATTTGAAAAAAGCTTACCCTTTTATGTTTTCTGAAAAATATTCAGATTCATTTTGGTTAGCAAAAAAAGCCGATACTTTACAAATTCAGTTATTTGATGAAGTTGCTAAAGCTTTTCCAACTTTTGAGAATACTGAAGCTGAGATTGAATCGCTATTCAATCATTTAAAATATTATTTCCCAGAATTTAATCCTCCTAGAGTAATCACCGTCACCAACGATGTTGATTATAGAAACAGAGTAATTGTTACCGATACTATAGCTTTGATAGCCTTAGATAATTATTTAGGAAGTGACCACGACTTTTACGTTTATGGTAACATTGATAAATACATTCGTCAAAACCTAAAAAAAGAACAATTGGTTGTAGATTTAGCTAGCAAATATGCTAAGAAATACATCTATCAATCGCAAAAAAGAACGTTGTTAGACGAAATGATTTATTACGGCAAACAACTTTATTTTAAGGATATGGTAATTCCTTTTAAAACCGATGCAGAACGCATTAGCTATTCGCAAGAAGAATTAGATTGGGCAATAGCTAACGAAAGTTATATATGGCGTTATTTTGTGGAGCGCGAATTATTATTTAGCACAGATTCTAAATTACCTAGCAGATTTATAAACCCTGCTCCTTTTACTAAGTTTTATTTGGAAAAAATTGATCATGAATCACCGGGTCGCTTAGGGCAATATATTGGCTGGCAAATTGTACGCGCTTATATGAAACAAAACAACATATCTTTAAAAGATATGCTTATAAAATCTACTGAAGATATTTTTAATAACACCAAGTTTAAACCACGTAAATAATGGCAAAAAACCATACGTCTAAAATAGAATTGAACGTAGAATTGGATGAAAACAGAATTCCTGAAAAATTACATTGGACAGCTCAAGATGGTGGCATAACTAACGAGGAAGCCAAAGCTATGATGCTTGCCGTTTGGGACGCTAAAGCCCAAGAAACATTGCGTATAGATTTATGGACTAAAGATATGCCTGTTGATGAAATGAAAGTATTTTTTCATCAAACATTAGTTGCTATGAGCGACACATTTAATAGAGCTACTCAAGATGAAAAAATGACGGCAACGATGAAAGATTTTTGCGATTATTTTGCTGAAAAATTAGAGCTAAAAAAGTGATTTTATTCACTTAAGTAAAATGAACTCATCTTGATTTTTTCTATTTCCTAAAAAAATGGCTAAAATTTACCCATATTTTATTACTTTTCTTACCCGTAGTGCCTCATCTGGTCAAATTTCAACTCATTTTCGGTTAAAAACAAAAAGTTAAGATGAGTTCAATAATAAAATATCGATTATCGACTACCATTCGTTTATTTTATTAGAATCTAATTTAATAAAAATGAATAGTAAAATAGTAAAAGCCCATAATCCAGAGCCTCCATAACTAAACATAGGCAGCGGTATACCAATCGTTGGGATTAACCCCATAACCATGCCTATATTAATTAGAAAATGTATAAAAATAATTGACGCCACACCATAACCATACACTCTACTGAACTGTGTTTTTTGGCGTTCTGCTAAATGCAAAATGCGTATAATTAAAAGAACAAAAAGCACAACAACAAAAGTGGTTCCTAAAAACCCCCATTCCTCGCCAACGGTACTAAAAATATAATCGGTGTGCTGTTCGGGCACAAATTTTCCTGTGGTTCGAGTACCTTCCATAAAACCTCTTCCTGAAAAACCACCTGAGCTTATTGCTTTTTCAGATTCATTCAAATTATAAGCAAACGTTTTTTTCATTTGCTCTAACTTTTCTGGGTCTTTTTCTAATCTGAGCCAAAGACTAATACGGTCTTGTTGGTGGGGTTTTAAAATGCTTTCATAAAAGAATCTTATTCCAAAAGATATAGCAACCGTTACTAGTAATATAAATAAGGATTGTAAAGCATGTAATTTCTTTTTGCTTATAAAATGAAACCCAATAAGTAATATTACTGCAATTATAGATGTGATTATTGATCCAAACTTTAAAGATAAAATCGAGACCAAAATAATTGACACGCCAATAGTTAAATAATATTTTGGCAGTCCTTCTCGATACAATACAAAAAAGAATGCACCATAAACAATGGTACTACCCGTGTCGTTTTGTAATAACACTAAAATTGCTGGAATTGCAATAATTACAAAGGCTTTTATCTGATCTTTTAGGGTATTTATATTGGTGTTTAAATCACTAACATGTTTAGCTACCGCTAGAGCCGTTGCCATTTTTGCAAACTCGCTGGGTTGTATAGTCAGGCCTCCAATGGCATACCACGATGTAGCTCCATTTACATTTTTTCCAAAAAGGAAAAGACCTACTAAAGATAGCATAGAAACGATGTAAATTATACTTGAAAAACGTTCGTAAAATTTAGCGTCAATGGCAAGCAATACTATAATTAAACCAAAAGTTAAAAAAATAAAAATGAGTTGTTTACCATAGGGTTGCGAAAAGTCAAAATAGTCTATGGCACTACTTCCCGAATGTGATGCTGACAAAATATTAAGATACCCAAAACCTACAAGCAACAGGAAAATGATAATGGTAACCCAATCGAATTTAAAGTGCCTATTCGTTTCTCTAACCATTAATTTGTGGCTTTACTAATGTTGTTTAATTGTCTTTTTAAACGGTAGTATTCCTTTTCTTTAACTACTTGTAACTTTGTTTTATCATTGATTTGAAAAGGTTCACCAGAATATCGTTTAGCATACTCATCCTCTAAGCTATGCCTTAAAATCCAATCTTCTAAATCGGTTCTAGTAATTTCTCCTCTAATATGTTTTTCAATCATTAAGCTGGCAATCTTTCCTGCAAAACGGCTTCCCCAATAGCCATTTTCAACAAATACTGCGAGTGCTATTTTTGGGTTTTCTTTAGGCGCAAATGCTACAAAAATGGAGTGGTCTGTTAATTGTGTTGTTACACTATCTATTTTAGCATAATTTTCTGCGGTTCCTGTTTTTCCACAAATTTCAATTCCAGAAACCTTGACATATTTAGCGGTGCCTTTATTGTAAACATCAAACATGCCTTGTATAACAGGTTCAAAATGTTCTTTATTTATGGTTGTGTATTTTGGTTTTGTATATTTCTGAGGAATTGTATCGTCTTTAATTGATTTAATAATATGTGGGGTGTAATAATGGCCCCTGTTGGCAATAGCTGCAACCATATTGGCTAATTGAATTGGTGTTGTTTCTACTTCTCCTTGACCAATAGCATTAGAAATATTAAAAGTTGAAGCCCAACGATTTTTTCCATACCATTTATTATAAAAATCACCATCAGGAATTCTACCTTTATTTCCAACCTTTAAGTCGTAGCCTAAGTAATCCCCTAAACCAAAACTTTTCAAATGCTTGCTCCAAGTCATCATACCTTCATACGGGTTTTCATGCTTATCTATAATACGTCTATAAACATTAGCGAAATAAGCATTACATGATTCGTAAATACCTAGATTCATATTTGCTGAAGGTGGGTGGACATGGCAACCAGTTAGTTTTTTTCTTCCATAATAATAACCTCTTCTACAGATAAAACGCTCTTCAGTGGTTACAACACTTTCCTGTAAACCAATTAAAGCATTAAGTACTTTAAAAGGTGACCCTGGAGGGTATTGAGCTTTTAAACTTCTATCGAATAATGGCTTTGCAATTGTATCATTATAAAGTTTTGTGAAGTTTTTGGAGCGTGCTCTCCCTACTAAAATATTTGGATTATAAGTCGGCGCAGATACCATAGTTAGTATTTCGCCTGTTGATGGTTCTATAGCTATAATACCGCCACGCTTGTTTTGCATTAACAACTCACCATATTCTTGTAACTTAGCATCAATGGTAATGGTAATGTCTTTTCCTTGCTGGGGTATGGTATCAAACTCACCATCTTTATACGGACCAATATTTCTATTAAATCTATCTTTTTGAATAAACTTTATACCTTTTACACCTCGTAATATATCTTCGTAAGAAGCCTCTACACCTTGCCTACCAATTAAATCACCCATTCTGTAATAGGGGTCTTTTTTTATATCTCTGGTATTTACCTCACCAATATCACCTAAAACATTAGCGCCAATAGAGGTTTCGTATTTTCTTAACGACCGTTTTTGAATATAAAACCCATCAAATTTTCGCATTTTTTCTTGTAAAACAGCATAATCTTCTTTTGATAAATGCGACACAAAAACCGATGGTAATCTTGGTGAATAACGATACGCTTTTTTGTAAGTTTTTATAAATTGTTCTTTATCAATTTTAAGTAAGTTGCAAAACTCAAGTGTATCTAAAGGCTCAACTTCTCTTGGAATAACCATAACATCGTAAGACGGTTGGTTGGCTACTAAAAGTTGTCCGTTTCTATCGTAAACAAACCCACGTTTGGGGTAATCGTAAACTTTTCTAATGGCATTGTCTAAAAATAAGTCATGCGGATTTGAGGTATATACCTGCAAGTAAAACAGTCTTGCAATAAATATAAAACCAACAAGAATTACCGATATAAAAAGTAAAAGTTGTCTCATTTAGATTTTCGACTAAAAATAATAGTTATTAAAACACATAGTATAATAGTAAATATACTTGAGAATAACGATTTTTGAAGTATTAAAATTATTTTGGAGATGCTAAAAATTTCTAAGCTAAACAAAATAATGTGATGCACGGCAACCATTATAGTTATGTAACTTAGTTTTGCACCAAAATCTACGGAATCAAACTTAATGCTTTGATGTTGATAAATCATACCGAAAGAGAACTTTAATACTATAGGTCTTGCGTAGGCTATAAATACACTTGACGCAGCATGAATACCACCAGAATCTAAAAATAAATCAACAATTAGCCCTAATAAAAAACTGAGAAAAATAAATAACGAACGGTTGTTTTTTACGGGGTATAAAATGATAAAAAGTATATAAATATAGGGGTTTATGTAGCCAAAAAAAATAATCTGGCTGCATATTAAAACCTGAGTTAAAATAAGCACTAAAAAACGAATACTATTTATAGATAAAACACTATTCATTTAGTTTGAATTTAACAAATTAATAATTTCTTTAACATCTTTGTTTTCAATCACATAAACGTGCTCAAGGTTAGTCATGTCGTTAAAAAGTCTCACGTTAATTTCATAAAAGTTTTCGGCAGCATCCAATTCAAAATCCTGTACAATCCCAATATTTATGTTTTTTGGAAATATCGATGAACGTCCCGATGTAACAATAGTATCGCCTACAAGAACAGGTGCTATTTTTTCAACATCTAATAACTGTACTATATTTGGAGAATCACCATTCCAAGTTAAAGACCCATAATGGTTTGTTTTTTTTAACTGAGCACTTATTTGGCTTGTTGTATTTAATATAGAAATAACATTAGCATAATTTTTACTTGTTGAACCTGTTATACCCAAAATACCTTTACTAGTAATTACTCCAAAATCTTCTTTAATACTATCGTTAGCACCTTTATTTATTAGTAATACATTATCAGTTAAAGAGTAACTGTTTTTTATAATATTGGCACTAGTAAACTTGTATATTTTTCCGAAAGAAACACTATCAATAAATACTGAATCTAATGCTGTTTCAGAATTAAATAACAACGATTTTAAACGATTATTTTCTTCTGCTAAAAGCTGATTTTGAGATTTTAAATTTAAGTAAGAGCTAAAATTATTAAACGTATTATAAATACCGCCAGTTAAAAAATTTGCCGAATTTATAAACTTACTTTTATGGTACGAATGCGACTGGATAGTAAAAACAATAGATACAGAAAACAGTAATAAGAATAACAAAAAAGTTTTGTTTCTTATTATAAAATTTATAATCTGTTGCATGTTTTATTGAGACTATATTATGCTTTTACTTAATCAAAACACTTTTGTATTTAGATAAATTTTTAAGTGTAATTCCTGTACCTCTAACAACAGCACGCAAAGGGTCTTCGGCAATATAAACAGGAAGGTCTGTTTTTTGCGATAAACGTTTGTCCAGTCCGCGTAGCATCGATCCACCGCCAGCTAAATAAATACCTGTATTGTAAATATCGGCAGCTAATTCTGGAGGTGTTTGCGATAGGGTTTCCATAACTGCATCTTCAATTCGTAAAATAGATTTATCTAAAGCTTTAGCAATTTCTCGGTACGAAATAGAAACTTGCTTCGGCTTTCCAGTTAGTAAATCACGCCCTTGAACACTCATATCTTCTGGTGGCAATTCTAAATCCTCGGTAGCAGCACCAATTTGTATTTTTATTTTTTCAGCCGTACGTTCACCAACATAAAGGTTGTGTTGAGTACGCATGTAATACACAATATCGTTTGTAAATACATCACCTGCAATTTTAACTGATTTATCACAAACAATACCACCTAAAGCAATTACTGCAATTTCGGTAGTACCACCACCTATATCAACCACCATATTCCCTTTAGGTTGCATAATATCAACACCAATACCAATAGCAGCTGCCATAGGTTCGTGTATTAAATACACTTCTTTCCCGTTAACACGCTCTGCACTTTCTTTTACAGCACGCATCTCCACTTCGGTAATTCCAGACGGAATACAAATAACCATTCGTAATGCAGGTGTAAAAAACTTCTTTTTTAAAGCTGGTATATTTTTAATAAACATACTTATCATTTGCTCAGAAGCATCAAAATCGGCAATTACACCATCTTTTAAAGGGCGAATTGTTTTAATATTTTCATGCGTTTTACCTTGCATTAAACTCGCTTGTTGCCCAACAGCAATTATTTTTCCTGTAATTCTATCGCGTGCAACTATCGATGGCGAATCAACAACTACTTTGTCGTTGTGTATAATAAGTGTATTTGCAGTACCTAAATCTATTGCAATTTCTTCGGTTAAGAAGTCAAAAAAGCCCATGTGCTATTAGTGGTTTTTAAAGGGTTGTTAACTAATCTTGTAAATGTAATAAAAGTTAATAAATATTTATGTTTTATGTAACTCAAAATTCAATTTAACAATATGCGCTTAAACTTATACGCAGTTTATCTGTTATTAGACCAAATTTATTATTTGGGCACTCCCCTCTCTGGGTCGGGTCGGGCTTTCGGCAGTCGCTTCCTCCTCCGTCGGCGAGCTTCAACAAATGCCTCAATCCCTAGCGCAACACTTTTACTAAAGTTTTCTTTATAAATATTAAAATTAGTCCGACAATTATAAAAGGAATACTTAAAATCTGACCCATATTAATTATCATTCCATCTTCAAAACCAACTTGATTTTCTTTAAAAAACTCGATTATAAATCTTGCTAAAAAGATTAAAACTAAAGCTACTCCTAAAATCAATCCATTAGGTTTTTCTTTTTTCTTGTTATAAATTATAAACAATATCCCAAATATCAAAAGATATGAAAACGCTTCATAGAGTTGTGTTGGATGTCTTGGTATTAAATCATCTCTTTGAAAAACAACTCCCCAATTCCCATTTGTAGGTCTTCCATAAATTTCAGAATTCATAAAATTTCCAAATCTAATAAAGGCAGCAACAATTGGTGCAACAATAGCAACTTTATCCAAAACCTCTAAAAAGTTTGTTTTGTATTTTTTACAATAAATTCCAATTGCAATTAAAACGCCAATAGTTCCGCCGTGACTTGCCAACCCTTGAAATCCAATAAATTTATAAGTTCCTCCTATTTTTTTAATGGGTAATAAAATTTCCATCGGATTTTGAAAATAATATAACGGTTCATAAAAAAAGCAATGTCCAAGTCTAGCTCCCAAAACAATTCCAACAACTATATAAACCAATAATTTTTCTAACTTTTCAAGAGGAATATTTTCTTTAATGAAAATATGTTTTTCAATATAATGAGCTAATAAAAGGCCTGTTACAAATAATAATCCGTAATATTTTAAAGGAAAGGAATTAGTTATCCAGTAAATTACAGGGTCAAGATTCCAATTTATAATTCCATCACTCATTCGCTATTATAAACTTACCTATCTTTTTTGTGAGTCAATTTTTATTATTAATGCTTAAAATGGCGTGTACCCGTCATAACCATAGCAACATTATTGTCGTTGCAATAATCAATACTTAATTGGTCTTTTATAGAGCCTCCTGGTTGAATAACCGCAGTAATACCCACATTTTTAGCAATTTCAACACAATCAGGGAACGGGAAAAATGCATCACTCGCCATAGCTGCACCATTCAAATCGAAATTAAACGATTGTGCTTTGTGAATCGCTTGGTTTAATGCATCAACACGACTCGTTTGTCCTGTTCCGCTAGCACATAATTGCTTGTTTTTTGCTAAAACAATAGTATTCGATTTGGTGTGTTTACAAATTTTGGAAGCAAAAATTAAATCCTTTAACTCGCTATCTGTAGGAGCTGTATTTGTAGCATTTGTTAAATCTTCAACAGTATCAGTAACATTATCTTTATCTTGTACTAAAACACCATTTAAACAAGTTCTAACCGTAGTTTCTGGTAACTCAACATCATTTAAAATTAAAAGAATACGGTTCTTTTTGCCTTTCAAAACATCTAAAGCTTCATCAGAAAAAGATGGTGCAATAACAACTTCGCAGAATAGTTTATGTATTTCCTCAGCGGTAGCTAAATCAATTTCTGTATTACTAATTAAAATACCACCAAAAGCCGAAACAGGATCGCCAGCCAAAGCATCAACATAAGCTTGGTGTAATGTATCGCGCTGTGCTAAACCACAAGCGTTATTATGTTTTAAAATGGCAAATGTTGGCGCGTCGTTTTTAAATTCATTCATTAAATTTACGGCTGCATCGACATCCAATAAGTTGTTATAGCTTAATTCTTTTCCATGAAGTTTTGTAAATAACGCATCAAAATCCCCAAAGAAAAATCCTCTTTGATGTGGGTTTTCGCCATAGCGTAAAACCTTTCCGTTAGTTTCACTTATTTTTAAAACCGCTTCATCATGGTTTTTGTTGAAATAGTTAAAAATAGCGGTATCATAATGTGATGACACATTAAAAGCTTTGGCAGCAAAACGCTTTCTTATTTCTTCTGAAATACTTCCGTTATTTTCAGAAATGACTTCTAAAAACTCAGCATAATCATCAACAGAAGATACACAAATAACATCAGCAAAATTTTTAGCTGCAGCACGAATTAACGAAATACCTCCAATATCTATTTTTTCAATAATATCTTGCTGGCTAGCTCTAGAAGCCACTGTTTTTTCAAACGGATATAAATCCACAATAACCACATCAATTTGCGGAATGTCGTATTCTACTAATTCAGCAACATCTCCATCATGGTTTTGTCTATTTAAAATACCTCCAAAAACTTTTGGATGCAAGGTTTTTACTCGACCTCCAAGAATAGAAGGATACGATGTAATATCCTCAACAGGAACCACATCAATCCCTAAATCGTTAATAAATTTTTCAGTACCTCCAGTAGAGTAAATGGTAACATCTTGTTCATTTAATTTTTTTACAATAGGAGCTAATCCCTCTTTACTAAATACAGAAATTAATGCAGATTTAATCGTTTTTTCGTTGCTCATTTTAGTGTGTTGTGTGTTAAAGCGCAAAAATAGCTATTTCAGTCAAAAAAATGATGCAGATAAAACTAAAAAAGAGCAGCTTTTTTCAACTAAACAGAGAAGTTGTTAACATAATTAGCTCAAAGCTTAAAGTTTGAAATTCAAAGTCGCTTTACGGAGAAACATTGAACCATCAATATTGAATCTAAAGTATTTCTGATACTTTAGTACAAACAAACTCCAAAAAGCGTTCATCTTTGTCGGTAAAAGGATCTGGCGTGTTAGAATCAATATCAATCTGGCCAATATTTTTTCCATCTTTAAAAATGGGTACAACAATTTCGGCTTTTACAGTAATACTACAAGCAATATAATTGTCTTGAGCAGCAACGTCGGGCACCACAAAATTTTCGTTACTAACGGCAACTTGTCCACAAATACCTTTTCCAAACGGAATCACTGTATGATCTGTTGGTTCACCAATATAAGGGCCTAAATACAATTCTTTTTTATCACTATTAGCAAAGTAAAAACCTACCCAATTGTAATACTCTAAATGAGATTCTAATAATTGACAAATCGATAATAAACGCTCATCAACCGATTTTGTAGTGTCAGAAATAATAGTTTCTACTTGTGGTTTTAGCAATCTAAAAGGCATAAATTTAAAAATTTTAGTAAAAGTATTTAAAAAGGTGTAAATTCGATTGTAGGTTTAGCATAATTTTAACTTGAAAGCAATTTTTATAAAATATAGAACAGTTGTAAAATTTATACTCACGTTTTTAATTGTGTATATGGTTTTTTCAGTCTTGTACCATTTTTATTTGGAGGTTTCAGAAGGCTCAAAATACTACCCTGATTATTTAACGCATTTGGTCGCAAAACAAACCGAATCGTTGTTGAACACCTTTGGTTACAGCACACAAGTTTTACCACATCCAGATGAAGCCTCGATGAAAGTTGTTGTTAATGGCAAATACATAGCAAGAGTTATCGAAGGCTGTAATGCAGTAAGCGTAATTATTTTGTTTCTGTCTTTTGTTATTGCATTTTCGGGCAAATTAAAAACCTCTTTGTTTTTTATAATTTCTGGCAGCATTTTAATTTATGCTGCGAATTTATTACGGATTACTCTATTTACTATAGTCATATATCACTATCCTGAAAAGCAATCTTTTTTACACGATGTGCTTTTCCCGTTAGCAATTTATGGTTTTGTTTTTTTGTTATGGATTTTTTGGGTAAATCGGTTTGCTAACTTAAAAAAAGAAGCATGAGTAAGTTTACCAAATATGCTTTACTTTTTGTGCTTTTCGGATTACTCATAGTGATCAGATGGTTTGAAAACGAGTTGTTTTACGACCCATATTTGGGATTTTTTAAAAGCGATTATTTATATGCCGATAGCCCAAGTGTTGAAATTTTTAAAGTTACCGCATTTACAATTTTACGATACGCTTTAAATACGCTTATTTCCTTAACCATCTTATTTGTTATTTTTAAAGATAAAAGTGTTATCAAGTTTTCTGGATTTATTTATGCAATTGCTTTTATTTTATTAATAGCTGCCTATTTATATTTTGTTTTAAACCCGAAACAAGACACTTATTATATGTTTTTTAATGTGCGTCGTTTTTTAATTCAGCCCATCATTTTAATCTTGTTATTACCCGCTTTTTATTATCATAAACTAAAACAATAACTGTTAATCATATTATAAAATAGTTAGAATGATTTTAAGTTTTTGTACTTTTACATGGAATAATTAAGTATGCTAAAGCAATTTTTACATAAAATATTTTCAACACTACTAGCTCTTTTAGTGTTATTTTCAACAGTATCTTTTACTATTGAAAAGCACTTTTGTGGCGATGTTTTAGTTGATGTTTCTATGTTTACTGAAGCTGAAAAATGCGAAATGGAAGCTTTAGAAATCCAGCAAAAAAAGACTTGTTGTAAAGACGAGTTGCAAGTTGTTCAAGGTCAAGATGAACTAAAATTCTCATCGTTTGACGATTTAGAATTTGAGCAACAACAATTTTTAGCATCATTTGTTTATTCTTATACCAATCTCTTTAAAACACTAGAAAAAGAGATTATCCCTCATAAAGATTATTCGCCACCAAATCTGGTCACGGATATACAAGTACTTAATGAGACTTTCTTAATTTGATTTATTTTTTTGTCATTCCTGCGTGCCACACTGAGTTTATCGAAGTGAAGGCAGGAATCCACTCGTGCAGTACAAATTAAAATAATATCAAACACAAAATCATGATACATACATATTCAGTTACAGGAATGACCTGTAATGGCTGTAAAACTTCGGTTGAAGACAAACTGAATGCTTTAGAACATGTTACCAAAGTCACAGTAAATCTCGAAAAAGGTGAGGCAACTATTGAAATGTCTCAGCACATTTCAACTGAAACTTTACAAAAGGCTTTATCTGATAAATACACGATTTCAGAAAAAAAGGAAAGAAATGTTTTTGAATCTTCTTCAATACAAAAAGAAGAAAAAACGGATTTACAACAACTTTCCCCGTTGTTTTTAATCTTTACTTTTATAATAGGCGCATCGGTTTTATTAAATTATAAACCGTGGAACACCAATGGGTTTATGCTCGATTTTATGGGCTTGTTTTATATCGTTTTTAGCTTCTTTAAGTTTTTAGATTTAAAAGGGTTCCCAGAATCTTTCAAAATGTACGATCCAGTCGCTAAAGTTGCACCTATTTATGGTTGGTTATACCCGTTTATTGAGCTAGCTTTAGGATTACTTTTTTTAATGCGGATTCAAATTCCAATAGCATTAATAATCACTCTAATCATTTTAGGTATTACAACTATTGGCGTAACCAAATCGCTTTTAAGTAAAAAAACGATTCAATGTGCTTGCCTCGGAACCGCTTTAAAATTACCAATGACCAAAGCCACATTTATAGAAAACAGTATTATGATTATTATGGCTGCTATCATGTTATTAAATATTAAAAACTAATAATGTCAGGTCTCAATACCATTTTAATAAATTAAAATTACTCGACCTGACACAAAATAAAAAAATGAAACAAATAATATATATACTATTTATACTTCCAATACTCAGTTTTTCGCAAAATAAAATTAGAGGAATGATTATGGAAGCTAATGAGAAAAATGAGCACATTGGGTTAGCAGGAGCTAACGTATATTGGCTCGACACATCTGTTGGTACAGTAACCGATATTGATGGAAAGTTTACCATTCCGTATAAAAAAGAATACACAAAACTGGTGATTAGCTATGTGGGGTTTAAAACCGATACTATTACTGTAAGCGAACCAAAGATGATTCATCACTGGTTGCAACCAACCGATAATTTAGATACGGTAACCATAACTTCTAGAAAGCAAGCCACAGCAAAATCGTATTTGCAAGCTACTAATACGTTTACTGTTAGTAGCGACGAATTACTTAAAGCGGCATGTTGTAATTTATCTGAAAGTTTTGAAACCAACCCATCAATCGATGTTAATTTTGCAGATGCTGTGACGGGTACACGACAAATAAAAATGCTGGGATTAACGAGTCCTTATATTTTGATAGCTACCGAGAATATTCCGTCTATTAGAGGTGCATCACAAGCTTTCGGAATGAGCTTTATACCAGGAACTTGGGTAGAAAGTATTCAAATTACTAAAGGCGCAGGAAGTGTAGTTAATGGTTTTGAGAGTATTGCAGGACAAATAAATGCAGAATTGGTTAAGCCAACAACTGATAACAAAATATTTGTAAATGCTTATGCAAATGCTAATGGGCGTTTAGAATTAAACACGCATTTAAACACACCTGTAAGCGATAAGTGGAGTACAGGCTTATACTTACATGGAAATTTAAGAGATCAAAAAAATGATAGAAATAACGATTCGTTTTTAGATACGCCTTTGCAAGACCAAATAAATATAATGAACCGTTGGCAATACATTGATAACGAAAAAGGCTTCGTTAGTTTTATAAACTTGAAGGTTTTAAATGACGAAAAACAAACAGGTCAAATAAACTTCAATCCAAAAACGGATAGAGGAACTACTAATGCTTGGGGTAGCGAAATTGATACGCGACGTTACGAAGTGTCTTCAAAATTCGGTTATGTAAACCCCGAAATTCCTTGGCAAAGTATTGGTGTGCAAACGGCTTTTAGTAGTCATAAACAAGAATCGTATTTTGGCTTAAATCAATATGATATTAAACATAATAGTTTATACGCCAACGCCATTTACAATTCTATTATTAGCGATTCTAGACACAAAATTAAAACTGGAATCAGCTATACTTATGATCATTATGATGAATTTGTAAACACAGTAGATTATGAAAGAACCGAGCGTTCAGTGGGAGCTTTTTTTGAGTATAATTTTGATAATCTCGATAAATTAAATTTAACTGCAGGTGTTAGAATAGACAACCATAATTTAATGGGCACTTTTGTAACACCTCGTGTTCATGTTCGATACACACCTTGGGAAAAGTCTGCCTTAAGGGCTTCATTTGGAAGAGGTAAACGAAGTGCCAATATTTTTGCTGAAAATCAAAATATATTCTCAACATCTCGAGCTATTAATATTTTAAATACTAATGGGGCTATTTACGGATTAGACCCAGAAATTGCATGGAATTATGGCGTGTCCTTTTTACAAGGATTTAATCTATTTGAAAGAAAAGCAGATATAACTTTAGATTATTATAGAACCGATTTTCAAAATCAAGTTGTGGTCGATTTTGAAAATCCACAGGAAGTCAACTTTTATAATTTAAAAGGCGATAGTTATGCCAATAGCTTTCAAGTAGAATTGAATTATAACATGTTTGAGCACTTCGATTTACGATTGGCTTACAAATATTATGATGTAAAAACGGATTACAATTTAGGTAAATTATCAAAGCCTTTAGTTCCAACAAATCGCTTATTTGCTAACGCATCTTATGAAACAGATATACAAAAAAATGGTGCGCAATGGAAATTTGATACAACCTTTAATTGGTTAGGTGAACAACGATTTTCTTCAACAGGAAATAACCCTGTTCAATATCAATTACCAGAAAACACACCAACGCTAGGAACATTAAATGCGCAGATAACCAAAGTGTTTTCTCCTAAATTTGAAGTATATTTGGGTAGCGAAAACCTTACAGATGTAAGGCAAGACAATCCTATTTTAGGAGCAAACGATCCTTTTGGTTCAAATTTTGATACTACCTTTGTATATGGCCCAATTTTTGGAGTTAGTTATTACGCAGGATTACGATTTAAAATAAAATAACCCCGTTATTACGAGGAGAGAAGCGACGTGGTAATCTTTTGAATATAAGCTAAACAGATTACCACAACTTTTTCAAAGTTTCGGAATGACAAAAAACAATAACAATGAAAAAAATAATGATTTTAGCTTTAATGCTAATAGGAACAACAACATTTGCACAAAACAAAAACCAAAAAGCATCACTTGAAGTAAATGGTGTTTGTATGATGTGTAAAAACCGAATAGAAAAAGCGTGTTTAGTATCAAAAGGTGTAAAGTTTGCAGATTGGAATGTAAAAACCCACGAGTTAAAACTAATTTACGATGCCCGTAAAACCGATTTAAAAATCATACAAAAAACTATTACTGGTGTTGGCCATGATACTAAAGAATTAAAAGCAACTGATGAGGCTTATGCTAAAGTGCATCCGTGTTGTAAATATAGAGATGTAGACGTTGTTGACGACCATACAGACGAAGGTAGAAAGTAAAATATTCTCTTTAATATAAAACGAGGCTGTCTGAAAAGGCAGTCTTTTTTTTGCAAATTTTCTAGTTGGCAATGGAGGCATGGTAAAACAATTGAAAGAGATTTTCTCTGTCAAATAAGTAATAATAGGAATATGTTGATTAAAGTTGGCACATTCTTGTTTCCAATTTAAAAATTATTAACACCCTATAAAACAAAAAACCCCGTAAACAGTAATGTTTCGGGATTTTTTTGTGGTACCTCCAGTAGCTTATTATTTTGTAATTCTGTGTAACTGTGTACATCTGTATGCACGTTTTGTGCCCATTTTTATTTTGTAAATGTAATTGTGTACTTCTGTATACTAGTGAGTATTCGAGAGCATATATAAGACTAATTTTAATTAAAAGTCATATAAATAGGATTTAGGATCAAAATAATATTAAGCAAACCCTTTAAACAATTAAATAGGAAGTTTGTAGAAGTTTCTATTTTAATTCAAGTTACTTATTTATGTTTGTAGTACCATAACATAAGTAGGTTAAGTTCATGGTAGATTTGGGGCAAAAAAGGTGAACTAATGTTCGCCTTTTTTATTTAAACCTTTTATCTGATTTAAAAGGAAGTTATCCAAAGTTTTGAAAATTATACTAAATAATTTATATCTTATATAAATGAACATTAACAATATTTCTCTTAAAGAAGATTAATAGCTGTTTCTAACTTTAAGTTAGATTCTTTAAAGAGAATATATAGGAGGCACTCTTGCCTCCTTTTTTGTTTAAAGTATACGCTTGATGGCCAAAATAAGTGACCAAAATTAAAATATGGTGTCTTAATATTATTGATAACCAAAATTTCATCCATTATGTTCAAAAAAAGCATTATCATTTTATTGTCATTATTTGCTCTAAGTTGTGGCAATAAAAAAGAAAAGGAGAACTCAGATAGTGAGGTTACTATTGAAGTAGTAAGCACAGAGTTAAAACAAGAAATAGAATCTATAGAAGCTGTTACTGAAGAGCTTAAAAAAGCAGAAGAAAGTATAGAAGCATCCATTAAGAAACTGGATGATATGTTAAACAAAATAGAAAACTAAGATTATGAAAAAATCACTTAAAACTATATTTCCACTTATATTACTAGTAGGATTTGTAACTATTGGATTTGCTCAAAAGCCTGAGCATGCTGGTAAAAAGGAAAAAACAGAAAAGAAAATTAAGAAAGAGAAAAAAAAGGTAGAAGAAGCAGTAGAGGAGTCAAAGCAAAAGAAAGATAAAAAAGTAAAAAAGGAGAAAAAAGAAAAGATTGAGGAGGTTGAGGAAAAGGATAATGCTTATGGAAAAGATAAATATGGATTAGAAGGAAAAGCCTATGGGCAAGAGCGTGCAAGACGAGCTAAATTAAAAAAGGAAGAGAAAGTTAAAGAACTGGAGACTATAGTAGAAAGGGGTGAATCTAAGGCTAATAACGCTAGAGCGCGTGTAAAGGAAGTTAAAGAAAACCTTAAAAAACAAAAAAAGAAAGGGAAGATAACCAAGGAAGAGTATGGTGAAAAAATCGAAAAGCTAGAGGCTATTGAAAATGAAGCTGATACTCTGGAAAAGAAAGTTAAAAAAGGTAAAAAGTTAAGAAAATCTGAAGCTAGTTAATAGCACTATAAGTAGATTTAATAATGGGTTAACCTAATATTGGTTAACTTTTTCTTTTTAATATTTAAAAGTACAGTGCATTTCAACGAAAAGATTATAAAGAATTAGACTTATTTTAAAGTAGGTGTTATATTTGTAAATATCTATAAAGAAGGAAGTTATGAATATGAAGTATTTAAAATCTGTTTTTGGAACTGTAGTAACTATTATGGTGCTATTATTAATGGTTAATTGTGATAGTGATAACAATAGTAAAAATGAAACTGCTAGAGTTCAATTAAAATTAGTTGATGAGCCAGGGGATTATTTAGAAGTTAATATTGAAATTATAGATATACAATACAAATCTTCAGATGATGAAGATAGTTGGGTAAGTTTTGCTCCTGAAGGTGGTTATCCTATTAATGTTGATATTACCGAGCTTATAGCTGGAAATAGTTTGTTATTAACAGATGAAGTTCTGCCAGTTGGAATTTTAAAACAGGTAAGGTTGGTTTTAAGTGATAATAACACTTTAAAAATTGAAGGTGAAGATGATTTAATTCCTTTAGATACTCCTAGTGCTCAACAATCTGGTTTAAAACTGAACTTAGATGAAGAATTAGAAGCGGGTTTTATTTATACTTTTGTTTTAGATTGGAGTGTAGAAAAGTCAATAGTTAAAGCAGGAAATTCAGGTAAATACAATTTAAAGCCAGTAATTAAAGTGAATACTGAAGTTAGTTCAGGTTCCATAGAAAGTAAGGTGGTTGAAATGGTTGATGATGTTGAAACTCCAATTGCTAATCAAGTTGTAGAAGTTTATACTACAGATGATACATTTGTTAAAGATACAATGACAGATGAAAATGGAGATTTTGTAATCCAAGGTCTTGAAGCAGGGAACTATATACTAAAGATTACCAAGGAAGCATATAAAGCTTATGAATCATCAGAAGTAAGTGTTGAAGTTGGAAGCATAACATCAGTTGAAACAATAGTTTTAGAATTGGAATAAATCAATAAAACTAATTATCAAAATCAAACCCATTCTTTTAGATTGGGTTTTTTTATGTTCAAAAATTATAAATTGTAGTCAAAATCTTTCTTTTAAATGAATTTTAATCTTTAAAATACAATTTTATTCGACAAAACACATGTTTTTGCATTGATTTTTTTGCAGTTACAACAAGAATATTGATATTTGTTACTAGAAAATATATCTTTTAAAAGCCCAAAAATAAAAGAAGTACTATATGAAGAAATCTACTTATGTAATTAATGGACTAGTCGTTGTGTTTCTTTTTTTAAGTGTACAGCTAGCGGCTCAAACTTATAAACCGTTTACAGTTAGAAAGAATGTAGAAGTAAGAGGAAGTATGCTTGTCGTTGGAAATAGCATTCTTGGTCAGGATAACCTTTCGTTTAATGATGATTCGCGAGATAATCAAGATATATCAATGCAATATATTGATATTGATAGCGACGTTTCAACATTTAGTTCCAGTAGTGCCGAGCTGTCATTGCCACTTCAAAGCGATGGAAGTGCTACAACATGTTATAGAGTGGTTTATGCAGCTTTATACTGGGGAGCGATAATGCAGGATGGCGATCGATCAAATATAAATCAGGTAAAACTGCAACTCCCAGGAAGTACCACATATAATGATCTTACAGGGGAAATTGTTTATGATGCCATTGTTAACCCTATTATTGCAGAAACAGGTGAGCCAGGAAATACACCATATGCGTGTTATGCAGAAGTAACAGATTTATTATCCAGTTTAACAGATGTAGAAGGCACTTATACCGTTGGTAATGTAACTGCTAGTTTAGGATTTAATCATTCTACAGGTTTAGCTGCTGGTTGGACACTCTTTGTTATTTATGAAGACCCAAATTTACATACCAAATCATTTACGTCGTTTGATGGATTTAGTCATATTTATGATGGTCATCAAGAAACAGTACCTGTATCTGGTTTTACAACACCTCCTGGCGGGCATATAGATTTACAATTTGGATATGCCACTTTAGATGGAGATAGAACAAAAAGAGCGACTAAGCTTGAAATTAATGGAAAAGAGGTAACCACACCATTAAGACCTGCCAATAAGTTTTTCGGTTCCGTTATCGAAAATGGTAACGGTATTTCAAATCCAAGAAACCCATTCAGTACAAATACTTTAGGGTATGACACTGGTTTTCTGGAGATTCTTAATGCGGAACCAGAGTTTATCACAAATAATGAAACTTCGGCCGATTTTAGATTGCAGGTAGCAAGAGGTCAAGCCGATCCAATTTTTGCTTTTTTTAGTACGTTTGCAGTTGATATCATTTCTCCCGATATAGATTTAATAAAAACTGTTGAAGATGAATTTGGAAATGATATTGATGGTGATGATGTTATTCTAGGACAAAATTTGTTTTATGAAATCACGTATCAAAGTGTTGGTAATGATAATGTCACCGAATTTACTATTAAAGATATACTACCGGATAACATCAATTTTGACCCCGCAACAGATATTGACCTAAGTAATGCCGGAGGAGCGACCTTACAATCCTATGACCCGGTAACGCGAACGCTAATTTTTAATATTCCAGATGAATCGGTTGAAGTCGACGATCCGCAATTTGTTATTCGTATTGCAATTCAGGTTGTTCCTAATTGTTACGACTTAAGTCAAGCGTGCTCTAATGAAATTCAAAATCAGGCATTTGCTACTTATAGGGGAGTGCTTAATCCTACAATTATTGAAGAAGAAGGAAGTTTTGCAACTACAGAATGTTTAGGAATACCTGGATCTACAAATTTTATAGTGGATATATCAAACTGTGATTTTACAAGAGAAGAAATATTATGTGGTAATAGTGTGCTGTTAACGGCGGCTGATGGTTATGACAGTTACTCTTGGTCAACAAGCTCAACTGGGGCACCTGTTATAGGAACTGATCAAACATATATGGCGACAACAACAGGAACGTATTACGTAACTAATACAACTGCTGCAACTTGTATTTCAATTGAAGAAGCTATTACAGTTACTCAATATGGTAGTTCATTAACCAATCCAATTATTCCTTATGCTGACTTATTGCCAGTTTGCCCAAATGATGGAAAAGTATTGCCCTATATATTCTTATGTGGAGGTAATGATTCGCGAACCATCAATACAGGAATTAGTGATGCGGTATCCATTATTTGGGAACAACTAGATGAAACAAGTTGTCCAGCAATAACCGTTGATGATTGTGCTAATGAAAATGAGTCTTGTACATGGAATCAAGTAGCAACTGGTCCAGATTTTATTGCTGATACTTCTGGAGAATTCAGAATAGTGATAAACTACCCAGGAGGATGCTTTAGTATTTTTTATTTCAATGTGTATCAAAATTTATTAACACCCACAGTTACTGCTGAAGATATTTTATGTACTACAGCAGGAGAGATTACCGTGGGAGGAGTGCCTAGTGGCTATGAATATAGTATTGATGGTGTAAATTATCAACCAAGCAACATTTTTACAGTTAATACTCCTGGTTTTTATGTCATATATATTAGACAAATTGGAGTGCCTACTAACCCCTGTATTTTTCAAACCCCTAGTGTTCATGTAAGGCAACGAGATTTTAATGTTACAACCAATATTACGCAACCAATTTGTAATGGGGGTACTGGAGGAATAAATATTGCAGTAAACGAAGCACTTCCTCAGTATTATTATAGCATTTATGAGGGAGGAACTCTGGTAAATAGTGTTGGTCCAATTTTGGCTAGCGACTATGAATTCTCATCATTAAATCCAGGTTCCTACACTATAAATGTGACAACAGATGATGGATGTACATATTCTGAAGATTTTGATATTATTGAACCACCATTACTCACGGCAACATTAGCACTTACTAATCCATTAACCTGTACCGATGGAGAAATTACAGTATATCCATCTGGAGGTACACCGCCATTTACATACTTTGTTAATGGATCTACTATTTCCCAAGATAGCCCGATTATTTCTGTACCAACCGCTGGGGTTTATAATGTTACCGTTGTAGATTTTAACAATTGTTCTACGGAAGTCTCTTTAGATGTAGAAGCCATTCAGCCTCCGGATTTTAATGTTGGGCAAACCAATATTTTGTGTTCTAATGATCTTAACAGTGGAACGATTACTATTAGTGTAGCTAACCCTAACGGAAATAGTTTAAGATATAGTATTGATAACGGAATAAGCTTTGCCAATTCTCCAACTTTTACGGGATTAACCGCAGGGAATTATGACGTTGTAGTTGAATATACACTTGGGGTGGATGTTTGCTCTACAGCACCACAACAAATAACTATAACAGCTTTAGGCGCGGTAACTGGGGTAGCAACTTTAACAACACATTATACATGTACTTCTCAGGGAATAATTACGGTTTCGGGAGTTTCTGGAGGGACTGCACCTTATAGCTATAGTCTTGATGGAATTACATTTCAATCGGGATTAACATTTAACGGGCTTTTGGGCGGTACATATACCGTTATGATACGAGATGCCAATGATTGTACATTTTTAACAGCACCAATAACTATTGCTCCTTTAAATCCTCCTACGGATTTAATATTTGCTAATTCACCATTAAGTTGTCCAACATTGGTGTCAGATGTGACTATTACAGGAACAACAGGAGGAGCTCTACCTTTAGAGTATCAAATAATAGCACCAGCTGGATCGGTTACACCATATCAATCTTCTAATATTTTTACTGGATTAGCTCCAGATACATATACATTTCAGGTAAGAGATGCTAATAACTGTCTTTATAGTGAGTCTTATACCATTGCACCGTTACCGTTTTTAACAGTAAGTACAGTATTAACGAAAAACTTAGATTGTACGATTTCACCTGATGGTATTATTACTGGTACTATTAATGGAGGGGTGGCACCTTTTAATTATGAGGTGTCTTTTAATGGTGGTGCTTATACCTTGATAGGAGCTACGGGGTCACCTTTTGTGCATTCAGCTGCTTCAGATGGAACGTATCAATTTAGAATAACCGATGCCAACGGATGTATTGCTGTGTCAGGTTTAGAGGTTGTTACGGCAATAGACCCTGTAACAGCTTCAACTTTAGTAAGCGACCCTACTTGTAATGGTTTTTCAGATGGATCAATTCAGTTAAATGCCTTAACGGGCCTTCCTCCTTTTATATATAGTATAGATGGTGGAGCGAGTTTTGTTTCTTCAAATGTATTTGGAGGATTAGTTGCCGGAACCTACAATTATGTGCTGAGAGATAGTAAGAACTGCGAAACTTCGGGGACCCTTAATATTACAAATCCATTACCGTTGGATGTTTCTATAGTAAGAAATGCGATTCAATGTAGTCCAAATATACCAGGGAGCTTGGATGTAACTATAAATTCTGGAGGTGTTTCACCATTTACATATACTTTATACGATAATACGTATACTCAAATTGGGCTAGATGTTACTACGGCTTCAACAACGCATACTTTTTCAGGTTTGTCGTTTGGAGATTATTATGTTACTATAATAGATTCTAATGGTTGTGAGTATAGAAGTACGGCGCTTAGAATTGAAACGCCACCCAATCTTAATCTTACTGCGGTGGCATCTACAGGGTCTTGCACAACTGGAGCCACTGTTGATCTTGAAGTCGTAGCTGGAGCAGGACCATTTACATATTCTATATATGGACAACCCGCCACTTCAATTGGTCCAACAGGATCAACGACTCATACTTTTTCAAATTTAAATCATGGTGTTACATATTTGTTTCAAGTCATAGATGGTGGAGGGTGTTTTTCAATTATAGAAGTTACAACACCAATTCTGTCACCTATAAACATAAATACAGTTACAACAACAAATGTTAGTTGTAATGGATCTGGAAATGGAACTATTAATTTTACGGTTTCAGATTATGATGCCAGTGTAACCACAATATATTATGAGGTTCAAGATGAATTGACTAATACAGCTATTATTCCTGCACAGAATGGTACATTCGCAGGGCTAACAGGTGCTCCAGCAAATGGTAGTATTTCAGGATTACCGGCAGGGAATTACACGTTATTTGTGAGAGAGGTTGATGGTACATTGTGCACAACATCACAATCATTCCAGATAACACAGCCTATTCAGCCATTAGTTGTGGCATTTGCTTCAGAAATTAATGCGAATTGTAATGCTGACGCTCAAGTTACAGTTACCGCCACGGGAGGTGTGGGACCTTATGAATATGCTGCGGGAGCTTTAGGGTTTGTTCCTTTGCCTGGAGATTTCGGATCTAATAATGTTTTAAATCTGGATTATGCTATTAGAACTAATTGGGACATTGTGGTACGAGATAGCAATGGGTGTGAAGATAGAATTAATAGAACAATAGTTGCTGACCCTGAGCCAGTCATTTCAGCTACTTTAAATAATCAATGTACAGTAACTGAAGGCAATTTTGAGATAGATGTAACTTTAACCATGGCAGGAATGCCTCCTTATAGTTTTAGTATTGATGGTGGAGCGTTTCAAACAGGAACAGCACCATTCACTATATCAAGTTTAACATCAGGGAGTCATACTGTTGAAATAAGGGATATAAACGGTTGTGGGAATTTAGTAACCGTAGATATTGCTCCACCGTTAGATTTAACACCAAGTATAACCACTTTTCCTACTTGTAATGATGATGATGGAGAGATTACAATAACAGGTTTAGGAGGAACAGGAACATACTCATATGCAATTAGTCCTAGTCCAGGTTCAATAAGTTTAGCAGGAAATATATTTTCAGGAGTTCCATCAGGAACATACGCGGTTACGATAACTGATACTATAACATTATGTACAGAAGATGTTAGTATAGTAGTACCAGTCGCAATACCGCCAACATTTACCACAACGCCTAACGCTATTACTTGTTTTGGAGATAATAATGGTTCGTTCGAAATAAATGTAAATGGCTATTCAGGTCCATACAGTTATGAAGTATTTGATAGCTCTAGTACATCAGTTTTTGGTGTAGTTAACGCTAATACATCAACAAACCCAGAATTAGTTACAGGCGTTTTAGCAGGAACTTATACAGTTGTTATTACAGAAACAGCAAGCCCATTTTGTTCAGCAACCTCAAGTGTAATAATTCCTTCACCTTTAAATGCATTGTCTGTAGTAGCCACAGAAACTTCAAATGTAACTTGCGACAACAATTTAGGAACTATAACTGCTATTGCAACTGGAGGTTGGGGTACTTATGAATATGAATTAACAGGAACAGTAACAGTAGCCTATTCGTCAAATGGAACATTTACAAATTTATCAGCTGGTGTGTATACAGTAAATGTTAGAGATGTTGGCGGATGTATTGCTTCAGACAGCGTAACATTAATCGTTCCGCCTGCCATCACTGCAACAGTAACAGCAAACACACCATTATTATCATGCTTTGGTGATTCTAATGCTACTATATCAGCAAGTTTAGTAACAGGAGGACAAGGAAGTAATTATACGTACACACTTAATATGACATCGCCAACTGTAAGTTCTTCAGGGCCTCAAACTTCTCCAGTATTTAATGGTTTAGGAGCAGGAACCTATAATGTGATAGTTAGCGATGGTTATAATTGTGTTTTTACATCAACAGATGTTGTAATTTCAGAACCTACTCAAATACAAGCAAGTTTAGTTGCAACAACAACCCCAACTTGTACAACTGATGCTACACTTACTTTAAGTGCTACTGGAGGAACTGGAACATATGAGTATAGTGATTCTATAACGTTTGGAACTATTTTAGGAACTTTTGTATCATCTACAACTTTTTCTGTTGCAGATGGAACATATTCATATTATGTAAGAGATGTTAATGGCTGTATAGCAAATATTTCTAATGAAATAACAATTGACCCTTTACCAACACTATTGGTTAATTTAGATGTTTCCAATGCAACTATTAATTGTGCCGGTGATAGTACAGGAGTTATTGTGGCAACAGCCGTAGGCGGTTTAGGAAGTTATGTATATACTTTACAAGATACTTCTGGAACAAACATAACGCCAGCGCCAACTCAAAATAGCGCAGGTGTTTTTACAGATTTGCCAGAAGGGAATTATCAGGTAAGAGTAGATAGTGGTGATTGTTTAGCAACAAGTGCGCAAATTTCAATTACTGAACCAGCAGCACCATTATCTGTTAATTTTACAGTTACCAATGTAACCTGCCCAGGTACAAATAATGGTATGTTAGAAATTAATGCTACGGGAGGAACGGGAATTATTAAATATGCCATCTCACCACAATTAAATCAATTTTTCGAAGAATCAACATTTGAAAACCTTGCGTCAGGATCTTATCAAGCTATGGCACAAGATGAACTAGGTTGTTTCATTATTTTTGATTTTGATGTTATTGAGCCTATTCCAGTGATGCTAACTATAGTTCCTAATTCAATATTACCTGAGGTTTGCGATGGTGATTTGGATGGAGAATTTAGTATTGATATCTCAGGAGGTAATATGCCATATAGCGTAGCTTTAGATGATATTAATGGAACCTATACAACAGGAATATTAACACAAACTCAGTTTGATTTTACAGGATTAGCTGGAGGAGATCATATTGTATATGTACGCGATGCACTTGGTTGTGAAACAGAATGGAATATTACGTTCCCAGAATCGGTGTTATTAGACCCACAAGTAAATGTAGAATATTGTACAGATATTGCTGATGCTTCAAGCAATGCAGTAATAATAACCATTGACAATAGTGTTGATCCTGTTGATGTAGATTACTCATTAGATGGCGTGAATTTTCAAACTAGTAACACGTTTGTTGATGTTCTGCCTGGATTAAATCAATCAATCACAGTGCGACATACAAATGGATGTGAGCAAGTGGTGTTTTTTGATGTTAATCAATATGATCCACTGGAAATTGCTTTAAGTGATGGAGGAATAAATGAAATTGAATCCCAAGCAAGTGGTGGCTCCGGCGGGTACGAATATGCAATCCAACGTGTGAATACAGTTGATTTTGAACCTTATCAAAATACAGGAACGTTTATTATTTATGAATCGGGAGAATATACTGTAACGGTAACTGATAGTAATGGTTGTGTTACCACTGCAATAAGATATTTTGAATTTATTGATGTGTGTATTACAAATTATTTTACACCAAATGGAGATGGGAATATGGATGAATGGGGACCAGGTTGTACCAGTCAGTATCGCGATCTGACGTTTAATATTTTTGATAGATACGGTCGTAGAGTGGCTACTTTAAAAGCAGGACAGAAATGGGATGGTAGATATCAAGGGAAAGAGCTTCCTACAGGAGATTACTGGTACGTTGTAAAACTTAATGATAGTAGAGACAACCGTGAGTTTGTGGGACACTTTACACTTTATAGGTAGCTAAATGAAAAAAACAATTACATACATAGTATTCTTATTAACTATAGCTTATGGCTATAGTCAAGAATTGAATCTACCTGTGTTTACGCAGTATCTAGCTGATAATAATTTTGTGGTTTCACCAACGTATGCAGGAATAGGAGACAATGTTAAGTTAAGAGCAAATGGACTTACACAATGGGTAGGTATAAAAGGAGCCCCTGATAATCAATCGTTTTATGGTGATGTTAGAATAGCTGATAGAACAGGTGTAGGGTTATCGCTTTATAATGATAGAAATGGTAATACCATTCAAACTGGAGCTAAGTTCTCTTTTGCACATCATCTTGTGTTAGATTATTATTCTAAAATGTATTTGTCCTTCGGATTATCATACAATATCAATAACTTCAGAATTGATATTAACAACTTTAATACTACTTATGAGAACCCTACAATAGACCCATTTGTAACAGATGATAGAAGAACTACAAATCACAACTTTGATGTTGGCGCATTATTCAGGCTTAAAGGCTACTTTTTAAGTTTGAATGTTAACAATGTTTTAGATAAAGATTTTGATTCTAGTATAAGAAACTTAGAACCTAATTTACTTTTAAATTACCAGATATATTCTGGTTATACATTCCGAGGACCTAAAAAAAGTGGATTAGAATTTGAGCCTTCAATTTTTTATCAAATGTTTACCAGTGATAAGCGCTCTATGACAGATGTAAATTTTAAGTTTAGAAAGTATAACAGGAATGATGATTACTTTTGGGCAGGGGTATCCTACCGTTTTCTTAACGACCAATTTCTTAAACCTTTAAATGTTGGGCCTATGGTAGGTTTTCAAAAGTCAATATTCTATTTTGGGTATGCTTATCAAATAACTACAAATGATTTGTCGGCATATAATTCAGGAACTCATGTAGTTACAATAGGAATAAACTTTCTTCAAGGTATTAGTAATTGTCCATGTACACAAAGTGCAGTTCGTAAATAAAAGAAGTTTAAATCAAAAAGGAATTGTTCTAAGATGGATTAGCACCCTGTAAAACAAAAAATCCCGTAAACAGTAATGTTTCGGGATTTTTTCGTGGTACCTCCAGGAATCGAACCAGGGACACAAGGATTTTCAGTCCTTTGCTCTACCAACTGAGCTAAGGTACCTCGCCAAAGCGGTTGCAAATATATATTCATTTTTGCTATTCGCCAAAATAAAATACAAAAATATATATTAAATAGTATTTATTTAGTGTGCTTTTATTTTAACCTAAACATTATAAAATAATTAAGAATTTTATTGTTGTTGGTTTTGTAAATTTGACTTTTTGTATGGCTATGAATTTAATTATTGATGTTGGTAATACTTATGTAAAACTTGCTGTTTTTAATGGAGACAAGATTAAAGTAAAATATGTTATTAAGCTCGAAAATCTTTTAAATCATATAGAATTCTTAAAAAAGGAGTATAAATCTATAAATAAAGTCATTATATCTTCAGTAGCAAAATTAAAAGAGAAAGAAGTTAAATACATTGATAAAAACTATAATTTAATACTCTTAAATTTTGACACTAAAATACCATTTAAAAACTTATATAACACACCAGAAACTTTAGGAATAGATAGAATTGCTCTAGTTAGTGCTTCTGTTAATTATTTTCCTGAAAATAATGCCTTAATTATTGATGCAGGTACTTGTATTACTTATGATTTTATAACAGCTAAGAACGAGTATTTAGGAGGGGCTATATCTCCAGGAATTAGAATGCGTTACAAATCTTTAAATAATTTAACAGCTAATTTACCGTTACTAGAAACAGAAACACCTAATTCTATAATAGGAAATTCAACAAATACTTCAATACATTCTGGCGTAGTAAATGGTGTTTTAAAGGAAATTGAAGGAGTAATTGAGGTTTATGAGCAAAAATATCCAGATTTAACAGTTATTTTAACAGGTGGCGATGCTAATTTCTTGTCAAAACAATTAAAAAGTAGCATATTTGCCAACTCTAATTTTCTTTTAGAGGGACTAAACTATATTTTACAATTTAATTCAAACTAATGATAAAAAAACTTGTAATAGTTTTTATTGCGTTTTTAGCAATTCAGAGTTACGCACAGCAAGGTACTGCTTCTCCATATTCATTTTATGGTATTGGTAGCCTTAAATTTAAAGGTACTGTTGAAAATAGAAGTATGGGGGGATTAAGTGTCTATACCGATAGTATTCATGTTAATTTACGAAATCCTGCCGCTTACACTGGAGAAAATTTGGCATATTATGGTAACGAAAGTAGGCCCGTTAAATTTACAGTAGGAGGAAGTTATTCTAGTATAGGCTTAAAAAGTAATACAAGCAGTGATAATGCTACGGCAATAACGTTTGATTATCTAGCGTTGTCTGTTCCTTTGGGTAAATTTGGTTTAGGTTTCGGGTTAATGCCTTATACGTCAGTTGGCTATAAGTTAGAGTCTGTTGACGCATCTAACAACCCAATAAACAGATTTAGAGGAGAAGGTGGTTTAAATAAAGCCTTTTTAGGGCTTGGTTATATGCTTGCAAAAGGATTAAGTGTTGGTATTGACGCACATTATAATTTTGGTAATATTCAGAACGCAACTATTGAATATCTTTATGATAACCAAGGTGAGCCTGCGCAATATCAATCTCGAGAAGCCAACAGATCAGATTTAAGTGGATTAAATTTTAATTTAGGGTTATCATACAAACACATGTTAAACGAAAAATTAGAGCTTGTTTCTGGTATTACATTTACACCAGAGAGCAGTCTAACATCAAAAAACGAACGTTCATTTTCTACAATTACTATTAATTCTAGTACAGGACAAGAATTTGCGTTTAATACTATTGAATTAGATTTGGAAGCAAGTGGTTTAAAGGAAACAGATTTAGTTTTACCATCTAAGTTTTCGTTTGGTGCCGGAATTGGCCAACCAAGAAAATGGTTTGTTGGAGGCGAATACACATCGCAAAAAATAAGTAATTTTTCAAATGTTTTATACAGTAGTGCCACTACTAAATTTGAAGATGCATCAACCATTTCTCTTGGGGGATTTTTTATACCTAATTATAATACACTTAATGGTTATTTTAAACGTGTTGTGTATAGAGCAGGTATTCGGTCAGAAAAAACAGGATTAAATATAAATAATGAATCAATAAACGAGTTTGGCATATCTTTTGGAGTAGGTTTACCAGTTGGAGATATTAGAGCGTTTTCTAATGCCAATATAGGTTTCGAAATAGGACAAAGAGGCACTAAAAACAGTAACTTAATTCAAGAGAATTTTGTTAATTTCCAATTAAGTTTATCTTTGAACGATAGATGGTTCAACAAAAGAAAGTACGACTAACATAAAATTATTATCATGAAGGCGAAAATTACATTATTATTTACTTTTTTATTCATAGGGTTAAACCTTGTAAGTGGACAGACTAATGAAGAGGACATGGCAACATTGTCGATTATGACAGAGTATGCTAAAGCAAAAAATTACGAAGCAGCTTATAAACCATTTATGGAATTAAGACAGCGAAACCCTAAATTTAATAGAGCTATTTATGTTTATGGCGAAAAAATTTTAGATGATAAAATTGAAAAATCTACAGATGCTAATAAAGTAGCTTATATAAAAGATCTTATAAAACTATGGGATGAAAGAGGAACGCATTTTGCAAGTAAAACACCAAAAGGTGAATATGCTGCAAAAGCTTGCCAATTAATGCATGACTATAAAGATATATTAAATAAGACAGATCAAGAACTTTACGAATGTTTTGATGCAGCTTATAACTTAGATAAAGCAACATTTAAAAACCCTAAAAGCTTATATATTTATTTTAAATTAATGGTAGCATTATACGATGGTGGAAAAAAACCAGCTAAAGATTTATTTAATAAATATGATGATGTTGCTGAAAAAATTGAAGATGAAGTAAAATTAGCTTCTGAAAAGCTTAACAAATTGATTGAAAAAGAAGATGCAGGTACCGCGTTAACATCTAAAGAAAAAAAGTATAAGAAATACTATTCTCAAGTGTTAACAGCTTATGATAAAGTATCAGGAAGTATTGATTCTGAATTAGGAGAAAGAGCAAACTGTGAAAACTTAATACCGTTATATCAAAAAGATTTCGAGGAATATAAAAATGATGCCATTTGGTTAAAGCGTGCAGTAAGTAGAATGTTCTACAAAGAATGTACTGATGATCCTTTATATGAAAGATTAGTAAAGGCTTATGATGAATTATCTCCATCTGCAGATACTAAAGTTTTTGTTGCTGGTATTTTAATGAAAAAAGGAAAAACATCAGAAGCAGAAGGTTACTTTAATGAAGCTTATGATTTAGAAGAAGATTCGTTTAAAAAATCTAAATTAGCTTACAGAATAGGAACAATCCTTAAAAAGAAAGGGAGATACGGGCAAGCTAGAGGTTATTTTAGAAATGCTTTAAAGCTTAATCCGTCAAATGGTCGACCTCACTTAGCTATTGCAGCTATGTATGCATCAAGTGCAAACAGTTGTGGTGATACCACTTTTAATAAAAGAGCGGTATATTGGTTAGCAGCCGATGAAGCTAGAAAAGCAGCTCGTGTTGATCCAACTTTACAAAAGTCCGCAGCACAATCTGCTGCAAGTTACTTAGCTAAAGCACCATCAAAAGCAGATATTTTTAGTGCAGCTAATTCAGGGCAAGTTATTAAAATTGGATGTTGGATAGGGTCTTCTGTTACAGTGCCTAAAGTGTAATGCAAACAATAAATAAATATTATATATTAAACATAGTCACAGCAATTGCTGTGACTATGTTTTTTTCATTTAAAAGTATTTATTCTATTAAAAAAAATATATACAATTCGTTTGACAAGATACTTCTCGCTGGGCTTATTATAGTAATGCTCATTTCATGTAAAGGTAATTTAGATGATGTTCAAAAAATGGGTATGTCTGAAAATGAACCCATTGGCGTTGCAGAAAAAATTAATTTAGTACATACAGACTCTGGTAAGGTTAAGGCTATTCTTATTAGCCCTAAAATGTTGGATTATTCAAATAGAGATTTTCCGTTTAATGAATTCCCAGAAGGTATTACGCTGGATATATATGATAATGAAAACAAAAAAAACATTGTAGTATCAGATTATGCCATTATTTATAACGAAACAAAACTTATAGATTTACAAGGTAATGTAAAGATAATAACAAGTGCAAACGACACCTTGTTTGCCGAACAATTATTTTTTGATCAGGAAAAAGAATGGTTGTTTACAAATAAACCTGTTAAATATAAACAAGCCGAAGCTGTTACTAACGGGATTGGTTTCGATGCCAATAAGGATTTTAGTCTAGCCGAAGTGCTTGAAGTAACTGGCTATATGACACTTGAAGATTAATTTAAATCTTCAAACTGCGTTTCTCTATTTTAATTATCTTTGTGATAACTTAAATTCACAATTTAAATAATGAAATATTCTAAGTTTTTTCAATACGCTTATTTAGTATTTGGTATATTATTTTTATATGATGCTTTATCAAAATATATAAATAATGGCGAAATTGCTTATGCCTCAATTTTATTAGTAGCACTTGCTATTTTTATGTTTTTCTTCAGAAGAAAATTTACTAAAAAATTTGAAGACAGAAACAATTCAAAATAAATGAGCATTTATGTTGTTATTATAATTGTCTCGTTAATACTATCGGCCTTTTTTTCGGGTATGGAGATTGCTTATGTGTCTTCAAACAAAATTCATATCGAAATTGAAAAAAAACAAGACGGTATTCTTGCAAAAATATTAGGCAGGCTTACCGCAAAACCATCAAAATTTATTACAACCATGCTAATTGGAAACAATATAGCATTAGTAATTTACGGCTTTTTTATGGGCGATTTATTGGTTAACTGGTTTCGATCCATGTTACCAACTTCGTCGGTTTTTGTAAATTATTTATTAACCGATTTAAGTTTATTATCACAAACGGTTATTTCAACATTTGTTATTTTAATTACAGCCGAATTTTTACCAAAAGTATTTTTTCAAATATATTCAAATACACTCATAAAAGCATTGGCAGTTCCAGCCTATATATTTTATGTGTTATTTAGTTTTATATCAGATTTTGTGATTTGGATTTCAGACTTTGTGCTTAAATATTTTTTTAAAACCGAAGGCGACCAAATTCAACTTGCCTTTACAAAAGTAGAATTGGGAAATTATATAAGTGAACAAATGGAATCGGTTGAAGAACATGACCATGTAGATTCCGAGATCCAAATATTTCAAAATGCTTTAGAGTTTTCTGAGGTTAAAGCACGAGAAGTGATGGTGCCTAGAACCGAAATTATTGCTGTTGAAATTAACGAATCCATAAAAACGCTTAACGCACTTTTTACCGAAACTGGTTGTACTAAAATTTTAGTTTACCAAGAAACGGTTGACGATATTTTAGGTTACGTACATGCGTTCGAGCTTTTTAAAAAACCAAAAACTATAAAATCTGCAATGCTACCTGTTGAGTATATTCCTGAAACGGTACTCATTAAAGACGTGCTAAATGTACTTACTAAAAAGCATAAAAGTATAGCGGTTGTTTTAGATGAATACGGTGGGACATCAGGTATTATGACCGTTGAAGACATTGTTGAAGAGCTTTTTGGAGAGATTGAAGACGAACACGATACAGTAGATTTAATTGAAGAAAAAATAGATGAAGACACCTTTACTTTTTCAGCACGTTTAGAGGTAGATTATTTAAATGAAGCTTATAAATTAAATCTTCCTGAAAACGAAAATTATGAGACTTTAGGAGGATTAATTGTTAATCACACTGAAGAAATTCCAGCACAAGATGAGATTGTTATTATTGAAGAATTTCAGTTTACAGTTTTAGAAGTATCAAACACCAAAATAGATTTGGTAGAACTTAAGCTTTTAGAAGTAGATTAATTTAGTTGACAGTCTTCAGTATCCAGTCATCGGTCTTCAGTCACCAGTCTTCAGTATTCGGTCTTTAGTTCGAGAGATTTTTTTATTCCGCATTACTCAGTAAACAAAACCCGAATAACGCTTTTATTATTAAATAGAAAATGGTATTTTCGCGCACTGTATTTCTTCAAAAAACAGATTAAGAAATATAAACAAATTAATAAGCTAAATCCTATAAAACGGATTTTTTAAAATTTATAATTACAAAATGGCAGTTTTAAATAAGATTAGACAACGCTCACTATTTTTAATATTAATTATAGCATTAGCGTTATTCTCTTTTGTATTAGCAGATTTATTTAAAAATAGCGATGCACTAACCTCAAAATCGCAAAATATTGTTGCTACAATTAATGGAAAAGATATTACGCGCGAAGACTTTTTACAAAAGGTAGAAGTAGCTCAAAAACGTGCTGGTGCAAGTGCTACAAATACACAAGTAATAAACCGTATTTGGGAGCAAGAGGTAAGGCAAGCTGTTATGGAAACGCAATACGAACACTTAGGTATTTCTATTGAGAAAGACCAAATGAGAGATTTGCTTAAATCGGCAATGGCAACTAATCCAGAATTTTTAAACGAAGCTGGATTGTTTGATGAAAACAAGTTAAATGAGTTTATTGCTAACCTTAAAGAGTTATTTCCACAACCAGGTTTTATTGCAGGCCAACCATTAACTTATGCCGATTGGGTTAATTACGAAAAGCAATTAGCAGACAATGCTTTAAATCAAAATTACTTTAATTTGGTTAAGGCTGGATTAACTGGTACACTAGCCGAAGGCGAGTTAGAGCATAAGTTACAAGGTAATAAAGTAGATATTAAGTACGTACAGGTACCATATTCTTCTGTTCCTGATAGTATAGTAAAGGTTTCAAAATCTGATATTTCAGAATATATAAACAGAAACAAAAAGCAGTTTCAGGTTGAAGCTTCGAGAGATATTAGATATGTAGAGTTTAAAGAAGTTGCTACTGTTGAAGATGAAAACGCTATTAAAGCAGAATTAGAAAAATTGTTAAACGATAGAGAAGAGTATAACGATGGTTTAAAAGCTAATGAAACTATTATTGGCTTTTCTAAAACTACTAATAACGAAGAGTTTGTGAATTCTAATTCTGATATAAAATTTGATGATCGTTTTGTTTTTAAATCATCTTTACCAACAGCAGTTGCAGATAGTATTTATAACCTTAACCAAGGTGAAATTTATGGACCATATAAAGACAATGGTTATTTTAAAGTATCAAAAGTTGCTGCTGTTAAGCAAATACCAGACTCAGCAAAAGTACGCCACATATTAATTCCGTTTATAGGTGCACAATCAGCTACACCAGACGTAACGCAAACCGAAGCACAAGCAAAAGTAACGGCTGATAGTCTTTTAACCATTTTAAAATCTAACAAATCTAAATTTGAAGCGTTTGTTAAAGATTTTTCTTCAGACAAAGGAAGTGTTGAAAATGGCGGGCGCTATGATTGGCATCCATATAATACTATGGTTCCAGAATTTAATGATTTTGAATTTGAAGGTAAAGTAGGAGATTTAGGAGTTGTAAAAACAGTTTTTGGTTTTCATATTATTGAGGTTGAAGGTCAGAAAAATAAAAAGAAAGCCATTCAATTAGCAACTATTGCTAGAAAGATAGAACCATCTGAAGCAACAGTATCAAAAGTATTTAGAGATGCAGCAAACTTTGAAAGAAAAGTGATGGAAAAAAACGACTTTCAAGAATTTGCAACCGAAAACAAATACACAGTAAGACCTGTAAATGGAATTAAGGCATTAGACGAAAATATTCCAGGTATTGGTAACCAAAGACCAATAGTGCGTTGGGCTTTTGAAGATGACGCAGAAGTGGGTGATATTAAACGTTTTAATATCCCAAAGGGTTATGCTATAGCGCAATTAGTTGCAAAACATAAAGAAGGACTGCAAAGTGTTGAAGATGCATCAGCAATTGCAATTCCTGAGATACGTAAAGAGAAAAAGGCTAAAATTATAAGAGATAGAGTTACAGTTAGTACTTTAGAAGATTTAGCAGCAGCAGAAAGCACTACTGTTAGAACTGCTTCTGCGGTTACTATGAAATCGCCAACGCTTTCAGGTGCTGGAAGAGAACCAATTATTGTTGGGGCTGCTTTTGGATTGAATGAAGGTGAAACCTCTAAATTAATAGATGGTGCTAATGGTGTTTACATGCTTCAAGTTACTAAAGTTACTCCAGCGGTTGAGCTTGATAATTACCAATCGTTTGCAAATCAAGTAGAAACAAAAAAAGTAAGTGTGGTAACAGCAAAGTTATATAACGCTTTAAAAGAAGCTGCCGACATTGAAGATAACAGAGCTAAGACTCAAATTCAATAAAACTTGTAAAAACAAAAGCTAAGCCTCATTAATTTGAGGCTTTTTTGTGCGCTATAATATCATGTCTTGATACGGAATAATAGTGTTAAACCCTTTCTTTTTAAAATATGTTTCAGGATTGTCTTTTGATGCGACTAAAACAAAATCTCCACCCCAAGCACCAAGGCTTTTTATACCACCATTGAAATCGTTAAATAAACGCTCTTTTACGGGTTTCTGCTTAATGATTTTTGAAATGATAATTTCATGTTTTTCTATAAGAAAAACAAAATCTGCAAGTGTTTTACAAGTGATTATATTTTGAGTGATTGTATTTATTTCTGAAATAGATTGTGATAAATTTGAAGTATTCTTTTTATACTGTGCAATGCCATCCCGACTATTTTGCTTTTGATTTAGGTAAACAAAGTATAACTGATTTTTAAATGAAGGATTAAAATTTACTTCTTTAATAATTCTGGTTTTGTCATGCTGAACTTGTTTCAGCATATCACTATTAATTAATTGATAAGTAATAGGTTTATTATGTTGTGCACAAGCAATATCGTAACCACTACCACCAAAAGTTTTATTTAAAAGCAGGTAAGCATCAACTTTTGCCCATTTTGCTATATTATTTATTAATGTCGATGATGTGCCTAACCCCCAATGTCTTGGAAAATCGAGTTTGGTAGTAACTTTAAACCCTTTTACAGAACTTAAAAACTTAGGGTTTAGTTTTTTAGCAATATTTAATATTTTAATTAATTTATCTGATGTTTCGTCATGTTCAGCTTGTTTCAGCATCTCTCTAAAAATTAAAAACTGACATTCAAACCAAATAGTTTCTTTTTCATCAAAACTTGTCCAAATAATTTTTGGTGTATCAAAAGGTTCAATTTCTAAAGATTGCCCGTATTTTGTTGGGATGGCCAAAGATAAAGCACCATCAAGCACAACATATTCTCCAGTTAATAATAATTTTCCGTTGCTGTAAAAACGTTCCATTTTAGTTGTTAACTCTTAATTTATTTAAAGCATCAACAACCGCATTATGCGTAACGGAATTGGTTTTAAAATGTTCGGTTAATAAACGTTTTTCTTTACCGTTAGCTTCAAATTGATTAAGGATGTTCATTAAATGCATTTTCATATGGCCTTCTTGAATTCCTGTAGTGATTAACGAACGTAGTGCTGCAAAATTTTGTGCTAAACCAGCAACTGCTACTATTTGCATTAACTCTTTAGCTGATGGTTTATGTAGTAACTCTAATGCTAATTTTACTAATGGATGTAAATTAGTAAGCCCGCCAACAGTACCTAAAGCTAAAGGAATTTCAATCCAAAATGTAAAAATACCATCTTCAATTTTTGCATGGGTTAAACTACTATATTTACCATGTCGAGACGCATAAGCGTGTACGCCAGCTTCAACTGCTCTAAAATCGTTGCCAGTTGCTAAAACAACCGCATCAATGCCGTTCATTATACCTTTGTTGTGCGTTACTGCACGATAAGGTTCAATCTCAGCAATGTTTACTGCTTGCACAAATTTAGTTGCAAAGTCTTTACCAACAATTAAATCATTGTCATTTAAAACTTCAATAGGGCAACTTACTTCTGCGCGTACTAAACAATCAGGTACATAGTTTGATAAAATACTCATCACAACTTGAATTTGCCTTTCTTCTTCAGAAAAACTTTTAAATAGCAAAGCTTCATTTTTAAAAGTTTTAGCAAACTGTTCTAAGCAGGAATTTATAAAATTTGCACCCATAGCATCTAGGGTTTCAAACGATGCATGCAGTTGGTAATAACCATTTATGCCGCTAGTTTTGTCGCGTAATTCAATATCAATAATGCCGCCACCACGCGATTCCATATTTTTGGTAATGGGTTTAGCTTCTTCTATAAGTTTTGGTTTTACATCATTAAAAAAGCTTTTTAGTTTATTCAATTCACCATGGTACATAAAGTGTACTTGTCCTATTTTAGTAGTAGAAATAACGGTTGTTTTAAAGCCGCCTCTATCTAACCAAAATTTTGCAGCTTTACTTGCGGCAGCTACAACAGAGCTTTCTTCAATAGCCATGGGTATAGTATAAAGCCTATTGTTAATTAAAAAATTAGGAGCAACACCAAGAGGTAAATAGTAATTAGAAATTGTATTTTCTATAAACTCATCGTGTAGTTGTTGTAGTTTATCATTAGAATTCCAATATTGTTTTAAAATACGTTTTGCTTCTTCTGTATTGGAAAAATAGGTGTTTACAATCCAATCGATTTTTTTAGATTTTGAAAGCTTAGAAAACCCAGAAATTGTTTTACTCATTATTAACTATTTACATAGCAAATATACCAATCTTGGTATGAAATTTGGAAAAGTAGTTGATGCATTCGCTTATTTAACTGTTAATAGTGTCGGTTTTTTGCATAATTTTTAGTAAACTTGACATCATTTTATTAAAAAAATAATTTTAAATGAAATTATTAAGATTACCATTATTTATTTGTTTTTTTATTTCCACAGTTTTATCGGCTCAAACTAAGCAAATTTCCCTTGAAGAAATTTGGGATGATACCTTTAGAACTGAACGATTAGAAGTGCTTCATTCTATGAAAAATGGTCAGCAATATTCGGTATTAAATTTTAACAGAAATACGAGGTCGACTTCAATAGATATTTACGATTACAAAACACTAAAAAAGATAAAAACCTTAGTAAGTTCTTTAGATATTAGCGAACTTGAATATTTTACAGATTATACTTTTAGTGATGATGAAAGCAAAATTATTTTAGCCACAAACGAAGAATCTATTTACCGTAGGTCAACATTAGGAAATTATTATGTTTATGATACTGCTAAGAAATCGATAAGTTTAATTTCTGAAAATAGAATTCAAGAACCAACATTTTCTCCCGATGGAAATAAAGTAGCCTTCGGGTATCAAAATAATTTGTACACAAAAGATTTAACTGCTAATACGACCACGCAAATTACTTTTGATGGCGAAAAAAATAAAATAATTAATGGTATTACCGATTGGGTTTACGAAGAAGAATTTGCATTTGTTTGTGCTTTTGAATGGAATGCTGATAGCGATAAAATAGCTTTTATTAGGTTTAATGAAACTGATGTTCCAGAATTTTCAATGGATGTTTATGGCACTGCATTGTACCAAACTCAGCAGGTATTTAAATACCCAAAAGCAGGTGAAAAAAACGCTTTAGTATCGCTTCATATTTATAATTTAGAGACAGAAAAAACTAATAAAGTAAAAGTTAATAAAGCGTATAGTGATTTTTATATTCCAAGAATTAAATGGACCAATAACCCCAATATTTTAAGTGCACAATATATTAATCGTCACCAAAATGAATTGGACTTATGGATGATTAATGCTAAAACAAACACATCAAATCTAGTATTAGCAGAAAAGGATGATGCTTATGTTGATATTACTGATAATTTAACTTTTTTAAAAGATAATAGTTTTATTTGGACTAGCGAAAAAGATGGATACAATCATATTTATCACTATTCAAATACAGGTAAACTAATAAACCAAATTACTAAAGGTAATTGGGAAGTCACTAATTATTATGGCTTTGACGAAAACACAAATAGGATTTTTTATCAATCTGTAGAAAACGGTTCAATAAACCGTGATGTTTATTCCATTAAATTAAATGGGCGCGATAAAAAACGCTTAACAAAAAGCGAAGGCACTAATAACGCTTCATTTAGTGCAGATTTCTCTTATTTTATAAATACATTTTCTAGTGCTACAACGCCGCCAGAATATACTTTAAATAGTTCTGCTTCAGGAAATGTTATAAAAAGTATTAAGGATAACGATGTGTTGTCTAAAAACCTTTCTTATTATAAAACTTCAAAAAAAGAATTTAGCACCATTAATGTAAATGGCAACGATTTGAATATGTGGATGATTAAACCTGCTTATTTTGATGCTACAAAACAGTACCCTTTGCTAATGTATCAATATTCTGGACCAGGGTCTCAACAAGTAGCTAACCAATGGAATAACTCAAACGATTATTGGTATCAACACTTAGCACAGCAAGACTATGTTATTGCATGTGTTGATGGTCGTGGAACAGGATTTAAAGGTGCTGCGTTTAAAAAAGTAACGCAGAATGAGTTGGGGAAATATGAGGTAGAAGATCAAATACAAGCAGCAAAACAATTAGGCGCATTGCCATATATTGATGCTAGTAGGATTGGTATTTGGGGCTGGAGTTATGGTGGGTTTATGAGCAGTAATGCTCTATTTAAAGGTAATGATGTGTTTAAAATGGCAATTGCAGTAGCACCTGTTAGTAGCTGGCGTTTTTACGATACCATTTATACCGAACGTTATATGACGACACCACAAGAAAATGCCAGTGGTTATGATGACAACTCACCAATAAACCATGTAGATAAGTTAAAAGGAGACTATTTATTAATTCATGGGTCGGCAGACGATAATGTGCATTTACAAAACACCATGCGATTGGTTGAAGCTTTAATACAGGCTGATAAGCAATTTGATTGGATGATTTATCCAGATAAAAATCATGGGATTTATGGTGGAAACACAAGATTACATCTTTATAAAAAAATGACTAACTTCATCAATGCAAATCTTGGAGATAAGAGAGAAAAAGGCAAAGAGAGCGAATCGAAAAAAATAGAAATTAAAGGATAATAAACTAATTACTAACTAACAACATATTTATGACAGCAACGGCATTACAACCGCATCAAAAAGAACTTTGGGGTCAACCTATTGGTTTATATATTTTATTTTTAACTGAAATGTGGGAGCGTTTTTCCTACTATGGAATGCGTGCACTTTTAGTGTTGTATATGACAACTCAAACTATTGGAGATGATAGAGGTGCTGGATTAGGTTGGAGCGATCAAGAAGCTTTAGCGCTTTACGGTTGGTATACCATGTTAGTGTATGTGATGTCGATTCCTGGAGGTATGATAGCTGATAAACTTATTGGACAGAAAAAAGCTGTATTACTTGGAGCCATTGTATTATGTCTTGGACATGGTGTATTGGTTCTCACTGATATTTGGGCTTTTTATACAGGTTTAGGACTAGTAATCCTAGGTGTTGGATTATTAAAACCTAACATTTCTACAATGGTTGGCGGTTTATATAAAGAAGGAGATATCCGGCGAGATAAAGGTTTTAGTATATTTTATATTGGTATTAATTTAGGGTCTTTATTGGCTACCATGATTGTTGGATTAGTTGTGGCTGAATGGGGTTGGCACGCAGGTTTTGGACTCGCTGGAGTTGTAATGCTACTTGGATTAATTAATTATATAATTGGTCAAAAGTACTTAACACAAGTTGGTAATTTTGAGCCACCAAAAAAAGATGATACTAATGAGATATCTTATGGTAAGCTTTACGGTAAATTATTTAAGTCGCCAATGCAGTTAGTTTTTACATTTATTTTATTAGCTGCTTCGTTATATGGATGGTATGCTTTAGAGTGGGGTTACGGTCTCTTATTTGTGTTCTTAACGGCTGTTACTTCTTTATTAATGATGATTTATAAAGAGTTAAATTCTCAAGTTTATAAAGATCGTTTTATGGTATTACTCTTATCTTTTATTATGGTAATTGTATTTTGGGGAGCTTTTGAACAAGCAGGAGGATTAATGAATTTATATACAGAATCAAAAGTTGATAGAGTGCTATTTGGATGGGAAATTCCAACTGTAATGTTTCAAAGTTTAAATGCTGGATTTATAATTATATTTGCTACCCTTATAGCTTCTATTTGGGCTAAGCGTAAGTTGAAAGGCAAAGAAGGTTCTTCCATTTTTAAAATGGCAATTGGTATCATAATCATGGGGTTTGGATTCCTTTTTATGGTGTTTGCAGCTATGGAGTTTGAAAAATCTGGTACATCTAGTATGATTTGGCTGGTATTAGCGTATTTATTTCATACTATTGGGGAACTATGTTTATCGCCCGTTGCACTCTCATTTATTACCAAGCTAACACCTGTTAAATATGCATCATTAATGATGGGTGTATATTTTGCAGCTACTGGCTTAGGAAGTAAAGTTGCTGGAATAGTTGGAGAAGCTGCAAGTGATTTTGGTGAATATGCTATTTTCTTAGGAATCTTAATATTTACTGTAATTATTGGCTCATTATTTATTATGATTTTAAAACCTTTAAAACGATTAACGCATGGTGCAGAAGATAATGAACGTGAGATGCATACAGACGAAACTGAAGGCTTCGAATTAGCAGATAATTAATAATTATATAAACCTCATAAAGCTTATTATGAGGTTTTCTTTTTTTAACTTTTTAATATTCTTAATATGGCAGAAAACTCAACCGATCATTTTTTTAAGGATAAAGTCTTAGGGCATCCTTCGGGTTTATTTGTTCTCTTCTTTACCGAAATGTGGGAACGCTTTTCTTATTATGGCATGCGAGCCATCTTAGTTATATTTTTAACAGGAGCACTTATTGGAGATAATCCTGGATGGGAGTGGACTTCAGAAGCGGCACTTTCGCTACTTGGTACTTATGCAATGCTTGTTTATTTAACCCCCTTAGTTGGTGGTTGGTTAGCAGATAATAAGATTGGATATAGAATGGCAGTTGTAATAGGAGCTCTTTTAATGACCTTAGGACATGCTTCTATGGCTGTTGAAACACCAACTTTCTTATATATTGGTATTGCGTTTTTAATTGTTGGAAATGGATTCTTCAAACCTAATATGACATCCATAATTTCTAAAATGTATGAAGGTCATGATGAGAAAAAAGATGGTGCTTATAATATTTTTTACATGGGTGTTAACGCAGGAGCATTTATAGGTATTATGCTTTGTGGTTGGGTTGGAGAGAAAATAGGTTGGAGTTATGGTTTTGGTCTTGCTGGAATATTCATGCTTTTAGGAATGCTTCAGTTTTACTACGCACAACCTCTTTTTGGGAATATCGGTGATAAACCAAAAAATGAAAATGTCGATTTAATAGATGATTTAGTAAATAATTCAGCAACAGTTTCAAGTAGTGGCGTAAAATTAAACAGGTTTTTAACTATTGATTATATTTTAATAGGAGTATTTATTATTTCTGCTATGATTTTTATTATAAATGACCCGTTAAGTAAAATCGGGAATATTTATACTTTTAATTTCACAGTCGCTGGAATGACGGATTCTTTGTTTTTTGCACTACTTGCTGCTATATCATTTATTTTACTACTAATTGTCAGAATACCTAGATATGTTACTATAGAAAGAGATAGAATGATAGCATTTTCAATATTTTGTTTATTCACTATATTTTTCTGGGCTGCTTTTGAGCAAGCTGCTGGGTCTTTACCTATATATACAAGAGATTACACAAACAGAATTTTAGCAGGTGGAGCCGCAACCACTTTTAAAGTTGTTGATTTAATAGTTACAGTAGTTCCGCTATGTGTTATAACCTATGTGCTTTTAAGATTATTCAGAAAAACCTTTAATAGAATTGGATTATCTAACATTATTCTCGGTTTTAGTTTTATAATAGTTTGGGCTATTGTTTTATATAAATTATATATTGAATTTCAATCAACTGAAACTGAAGTTCCAATTACTTGGTTTGCTATATTGAACTCACTTTTCATAATCATGTTTGCTCCGTTGTTTACTAAGTGGTGGGACAGTAAATATAATCCACCAGCTTCGGTTAAATATTTTCTAGGACTTGCGTTATTAGGAATTGGCTTTGGTTTTTTGGCTTTTGGTGCTAAAGATGTTCCATTAGGTGCTCAAACAGCTAGTTTAAGTATGGCGTGGTTAGTTTTTGCATATTTGTTCCATACATTAGGAGAAATGTGCTTAAGCCCTATGGGGCTATCTTACTTAAGTAAGCTAGTTCCTGGTCGTATGGTGGCTTTTATGTTTGGTGTTTATTACCTAGCAATAGCCATTGGTAATAAGTTAGCTCATTATGTTGGTGGAGACATTGAAAAGATTACTAATGACCACGGTCTTTCTTTTTTCTTTTTAATTTTCACATTTATCCCAATAGGTTTAGGACTTATTTCACTATTGCTACACCCATTGCTTAAAAAACTAATGCACGGTGTTCGTTAATCGAAAAAAGTGTTAAAAAATATTCAAAAAGCTCTTAATTAGGAGCTTTTTTTGTAAGTTCGGAACAAATTTTGCAACTCAAATTATTATGAAAAAAACAATATTTATATTACTAATAGCCGTTTTTACATCGGTTAGTATTAACGCGCAGAAAATTAACTGGGTTGATTTTGAACAGGCACTAGCGCTTCAAAAGAAAAATCCAAAAAAAATCATGATGGATGTTTATACCAATTGGTGTGGACCTTGTAAAATGTTAGATAAGAACACTTTTCAAAATAAAGAAGTGGTAGATTATATTAATGAGCATTATTACGCTGTTAAGTTTAATGGTGAAGGAGATGATGTTGTTGATTATAAAACCAATTCTTTCACCAATCCTAATTATAACCCTGCAAATGCAAACAGGCGTAATTCGGCTCATGAATTAACAAGGTATTTACAAGTTAGCGCTTATCCTACAATTGTCTTTTTCGATGATAAAGGCGATGTTATTGCACCTATTAGAGGGTATCAAAAACCATCTCAATTAGAGTTATATTTAAAAATGTTTAAACAAGACCACCATAAAAACATTAAAACTCAAGAGGAATTTAACGCTTATTACAAGGCTTTTGTCTCTAATTTTAAAGATTAAAAAATTAATAATTTATAATAAAGGCTCCCTTTTTGCTGGTTTGGTGAAAAGGGAGTTTTCGTTTTAAACAAATTGCTTCCCACCCTTCAACATAAGATTTGTAATTGCTACCATCTGCAATTATGTGTTTTGGTTTAATAGAATCAATCAATCTATTCAAATTTATTTTTGGCGATTGTCTTAATAATACATAATCAGGATGAAACGATTTTATATTATAAACGCCCAAACTATCAATAACTAAAAGTTTTTTATTGTTTAAAATATAAATAGATTTTAGTGTGTCTTTTTTAATGGTTTTTATATAATTTCCAACAGTAAAATCTCTAATTATTTTGTTTGAAGACTGGGTTATACTATCAAAATCATGTGCTACTAAAAGGTTTTTATTGGTGTGATTTCCTAATAGTGTATTTCTGCTTTTATGAAAAACTATAAATTGATTTGTAGGTGTTTTGTAAGCTGTATAAATAAAAGCACATTGAAATATCAATACAGCAATTAGCAGGAGTTTTAAATTGACAAAACTTCTTTTCTTTAAAAATTTTATAAGTGTAATAATAAGTAAATAGGAAACAAATACATATAGTAAATTAAAAGCAATATCCTTTAAAAGAAAGGTTTCCTGTTTAGAAACCCAAGCAACAAAACTATTCATACCACTAATAATATATCCGTAAAATTCTGCAAAAAAACTTGGGAGTAAGTTTATTGTTGCTAGTAAAATAACAAGAATGCCTAAGCCTAAAATGAGTCCTAAAAAAGGAATAATAACCAAATTTGAAATAAAAAATAAACCAGGAAACTGATGAAAATAATATAAACTAATAGGAATAATACCAAATTGAGCAGAAACAGTAATAGTTAGGGTATGCCAGTATTTGTCTAAAAACCAGTTTTTTGGTCGCCATAAATTATACAATAAAGGGTCTATAGCAACAATGGCAAAAACTGCTAAATAGCTAAGTTGAAAACCAACATCAAATAAAAATAATGGCTTAAAAAGTAATATTACAAACATTGAAATTGCCAACGTGTTGTAAACATTTGTTGGTCGCTTTAAATTCATAGCGATGGCAACAATACTAAACATGGTTACTGCTCTAGTAACTGATGCTGATAAACCAGCAATTAAGGCAAAACTCCATAAACATGAAACTAATAAAATGGCTTTTATAAGTTTTCCGTGTTTAAAGCGTTCTATGGGTTTAAAAACTTGTGTTAAAATGAGTAAAATAATACCAACATGTAGCCCAGAAACAGCTAAAATATGTATCGCGCCCGCATTGGTATAACTCGTGTAAACTTCTTTACTAATATCTTGTCGTTGCCCAAGTAATAAAGCATTAATTATAGCGAGTTCATCAGGTTTAAAATGATAAGGCTTAAGTTTTAAATTGATATATTCTCGAATATCATTAGCAATTCCAATTAGTGTATGTGTATCAGAACTTAGTTTTAAAAGGTACTCATTTTTAGTAAATATTTGATGATAGATGTACTTTTTTTCTAGATATTTTTTATAATCAAATTGATGTGGATTTAAAGGATGAATAAGATTCTGAAATCCTAAATTACCTACAATAATTTCATCTACTTTTAAAGTCGATTGTGTAGAGTCTTTTTGAATGTTTAATAGCGATTTTCCTGAAACCGTTTCATTATTAATTTTTAAAACATCAATAACATATTTGTCGTAATAATTTCCGGGTTTTAAAACTTCTCTAATTCTAAATGTTACCGTTTTTAAAGAATCCTTTTCAATTGAAATACATTTAGAATAGTGGTTCCAGGCGTTTTTTTGATTGTGAAAGGAAGTTGTTAAAACACCAACAAAAATCATTAAAACATAAGCGATTATTCCAAACCAAATGGATTTAATAAACTGTTTTCTGGCGATTAAAATGCTAATGAATAATAAAACTAAAAGCGTAAAGCATAAATATAAATTTAAAGAAATTGGGATAGGGTAAAAGTATGAAATTATAATGCCTATAATTAAGAAACATGTTAATTTAATAATTGTGAAATTAAATAACTTCATATAAACCGAAAGTTACTAAAAAAACTATAATACCAAATGAATTTTAAAATCAATAATGACCGAGTAAAATTGTTTATTATCGAGAAAGAACAGATTTTATTAAGTTAATTTAGTGTTGCTATTGTTTGTTAGTTAAAGACAAGTCTAGATTCTTGATTCTAGAAGCGCAGCGGTCTAAAATCTATTTTTTAAAGAACACGACGTGCTTGTACAAAAGCAAAATACCAATAGCGTTCTGATAGTTCAGAAGTTATAACACCTTTACTTGTTGTAGAGTGTATAAACTCCACACGACCAACTTGAGAAGCGGTTACAATACCAACATGATTTACTTTTCTACTATTTTTTTTGGTAGCAAAAAAGAGTAAATCACCTTTTTTAACGTTTTTTAAATCTATCCAATCACCAGTAATAGCCAAGTCTTTTGTAGTTCTGGGAAGTGAAATTGCTTCACTTTTAAACGCTGTATAAATTAAACCAGAACAATCCATTCCTTTTTTTGTAGTGCCACCGTATTTATAACGTACACCTTCAAATTTTTTGGCGTAGTCAATAATGTTGTTTGCCTTAGGTAATGGATTTGATTCGTTTTTCTTAACAACTATTTTTTCTTTTTTTTGTGTTGATTTTGAAGATTTACAGCTGTTGAAACTTGCAATTAGTAAAAATATAAAAAGAAACTTTTTCATATTATGCTTGAATAGACTTATAAATCAGTTTCGCTGTTTTTTCGCTAGCCCCTTTGCCACCAAGCTTTTTTTCTAAATCGTAATAATCCAAAAACAATTGCTCTCGTTTTTTAGAGTCGAGTATTAAATTTAGCTCTTGTTTTAATCTTTTTTTGTTAAAATCGTTTTGAATTAACTCAGTAACCACTTCTTTATCCATTATTAAATTAACCAACGAAATAAATTTTAAAGTTATTATACGTTTAGCTATTTGATATGATAAGTTACTGCCTTTATAGCAAACCACCTGTGGTACTTTAAATAATGCAGCTTCAAGGGTTGCAGTTCCAGAAGTAACTAATGCTGCATAAGAAACGCTTAATAAATCATAAGTTTTATTATCAACAAAACTCACGTTTGAGTTTTTAATAAAGGTTTTGTAAAACTCAAAATCCTGACTTGGAGCACCTGCTATAACAAATTGATAATTTGAAAAATCGTCAACTAAACTTAACATTACTGATAGCATTTTGGTAATTTCTTGTTTCCTGCTTCCAGGTAAAAGAGCAATAATAGGTTTGTCGCTTAATTTGAAGGTTTTTCTAAACTCAAATAAATTAATGGGAGTTCTATCTGCTATACCATCAATTAAAGGATGCCCAACAAAAGTAACATTGTAGTTAAATTTGTCTTTATAAAAGTCTTTTTCAAAAGGTAGTATAACATACATGGCATCAATATCTCTTTTAATAGCATGCACTCTATTAGCTCTTGATGCCCAAACCTGTGGCGAAATATAATAATTGGTTTTAAACCCCTTTTGTTTTGCCCACTTTGCAATACGTAGGTTAAAGCCTGAATTATCTATAAAAATAATAACATCGGGTCTAAAAGCTTCAATATCTTTTTTACAAAACGAAATGTGTTTAAATATTTTATTGAGGTTTAAAATAACTTCAACAAAGCCCATAAAGGCACGTTCTTTATAATGTTTTACTAAAGTACCGCCAACATTTTGCATAAGGTCGCCACCCCAAAACCTAAAGTTAGCGTTGCTGTCTTCTTTTTGCAATGCTTTCATTAAGTTAGAAGCGTGTAAATCACCTGATGCTTCACCAGCAATAATATAGTACTTCATTTAAAAAAGTTTAAAAACAAAGGTAAAAACTGCAATAAAAACAGTAATTAATAAAACACCTCTTGCTCTATAGTCTTGTTTCTTTTTTATAAATATAAAAAATGCTGCAAGATTTAAAATAGCACCTAAACTTATTAATTTACCTAAAAACCCTTCAGCAGAGGCCTTTTTTATTACGGTTGTAAAATCGTCTCCGCCACCTAAAAGTGTGGCTGCTAAAATTAGTCCTGTTATGTTTGCAATTAATCCAACAAATATGCCAATAAAAATATCTTTCTTCATGTATTATAAATTCCAGTTATTTAATGTTTCTATATGTTTATGTGCTGTTAAATCGAACTGTGTAGGCACTACAGAAACATAATTATTTTCTAAAGCCCATTCATCAGTATCTTCGCCACTATCAAGATTGATAAATTCACCAGAAAGCCAATAATAATCTCTGCCTTGAGGGTTTTTTCGTTTGTCAAAAGCTTCAACCCAATTAGCCTTTGCTTGCCTACATATTTTAATACCTTTTATATTTTCTTTAGAAACATTAGGAATGTTAACATTTAAAACCACATCATTAGGAATACCATTTTTTAAGGCGTTTTCGGTAATGGTTTTTACAAAGGGTTTACAGGCTTCAAAGTTGGCTTTCCAATTATAATCTAACAACGAAAACCCAATGGCAGGAATACCTTCAATACCAGCTTCAATAGCTGCACTCATGGTGCCAGAGTAAATAACATTTATAGATGCGTTAGAACCATGGTTAATACCCGAAACACATAAATCGGGTTTTCTTTTTAATATTTCTCTAATGCCAAGTTTTACACAATCTGCGGGTGTTCCAGAGCAACTATACTCTAATTGTGACTCGTTTTTAGTGCTAATTTGTCTTACATAAAGTGTAGAATTTATGGTAATGGCATGTCCCATACCACTTTGCGGACTATCTGGTGCAACCACAACAACTTCTCCAATAGTATTTAAAACCTCTATTAAGGTTCTAATTCCTGGCGCATTAATGCCATCGTCGTTTGTTACTAAAATAAGTGGTTTTTCTGTCATGTTTTGTGTTTAAAAACATCGCTAAAATACATAATTTAGTCAGTAAACACTTAATTTCTTTGCTTTAACAAAAAATTAGTAGCAATTGCCTTTATTGGCATGGTTTTTTCTTTATTTTAGTAGAAAATAATTATTGATTGTATTTAATGATAATTATTTTTAATGTTTAAAGGAAAGATTAAAATATGAAAAATATTATGAAGAGGAATTATAAAGCTTTATTATTAATGGTGCTACTAGCTTTTGCATCGTGTAGTTTTACAACCAAAACATTTGACGATTCTGATAGGGACAAATTGCTAATTCATATTATTAAAAGTGTTTTAGAGCAACTTCATTTCGATCCCATAGCAATAAATGATGATTTTTCAGCTGAATTATTTTCAGATTATGTAGAGACTATGGATCCTTTAAAACGTTATTTCTACGAATCGGATTATAAAGATTTCGAGAAATTCAAATTAGTAATTGATGATCAATTAAAAGTATCAGACATTACATTTTTTAATGTAACTCACGAGCGTATGCTGAAGCGTATTGATGAGGCTAAATTAATTTACAAAGAGGTGTTATCTCAACCCTTTGATTATACTAAAGATGAGGTTTTTAATACGAATTCTGAGAATATCACTTATGCTAAAAATAAAAAAGAACTAAAAGAGCGTTGGAGGCAGCAACTTAAGTTTTCTACACTTACAAATTATGATGATATCTATATTCAAGAAAAACAAGCAAAAGAAAAGGATGTGTCTTATGTAATGAAAACTGAGGAGGAAATAGAAAAAGAAGCAAGAGAAGCTACGCTAAAATCGCTTGATATTTACTTTAATGATAATATTGATGATTTAAAACGTGAAGATTATTTTGCTGTTTATGTAAATGCAATTGTAGAAGAATTCGATCCGCATACCTATTATCTAGCACCGCGAAGTAGAGAAGTTTTCGATCAGCGTATGTCTGGAAAACTAGAAGGTATTGGTGCAGGATTACAAAAACGTATGGATTATATTAAAGTTACTTATTTAGTATCTGGTGGTCCAGCGTGGCGTGGTAAAGAGTTAGAAATGGACGATGTTATTTTAAAGGTAAAACAAGAAGATGAAGACGTGCCTGTTAGTATTGTTGGTATGCGAATAGATGATGCTATTAAATTAATTAAGGGGCCAAAAGGCACTAATGTAACATTAACCATTAAAAAAGTAGATGGTACTATTAAAGATATTACAATTACTAGAGATATTGTAGAGTTAGGTGAAACTTATGCTAAATCATCACTAGTAGAAAAAAACAATAAAAAGTTTGGAGTTATTAATTTACCATCATTTTATCTAGATTTTAATGATTATAAAAAGTTAAACGCAGCGGCAGATGTTAAGAAAGAAATTGAGCGTTTAAAAGCTGAAGGAATGGAAGGTTTAGTGCTTGATTTACGTAATAATGGTGGCGGATCGTTGCCAGCTGTTGTAGATATGGCAGGTTTATTTATAGAAGATGGTCCAATAGTACAAGTACGATCAACAGGTAGACCAAAAGAAGTTTTAAAAGATAAAGATAAATCAATCACTTGGGATGGACCACTAGTTATTTTGGTTAACGAAATATCTGCTTCAGCATCAGAAATTATGGCAGCTGCTATGCAAGATTACAAACGTGCCATTGTTATTGGTAGTAAACAAACTTATGGTAAAGGAACAGTTCAGAATGTAGTAAATTTAAACAATGTGGTTAGAAATAGTTCTAGTGGAGATTTAGGTTCATTAGCTTTAACTACTCAAAAATATTATAGAATTAATGGAGGCTCGGTTCAGTTAGAAGGTGTTAAAAGTGATGTTACAGTTCCTGGAAGATTTAGCTTTATAGATGTAGGCGAAAAAGATAAAGAAAACCCATTACCTTGGGACGAAATTGATGCTGCTTATTATACGGTTTGGGATAATTATTTTGATTACGATAAAACCATTGAAAAAAGCAAAGAAAGAATGCGTAATAATGAGCAATTAAAGCTTATTGAAGACAATGCGAGATGGGTTAAGACTAAAATTGATGATACAGTAGTGCCATTGAATTACGAAAAGTATAAAGCTACAAATGATTTGAATGAAAAGGAATCTGAGCGTTTTGATGCCATTTCAAAATACAAAACAAATCTAACATTTACTTCTCATGCTTTTGAAAGAAATCTTTTTGAAAGTGATACAACCGATTTAAGAGAAAAACGCAAAAGATGGCACGAAAGCCTAAGTAAAGATGTTTACATTGAAGAAGCTTTAAATGTTCTTGAAGATTTAAAAATGTCTTACGCTATTAAAAAAGTAGCGAAGGTAAAAGATTAAGTATTTTCAATAGCTTAAAAAATATAAAACGCTCTATAAATCATTAACTTTTAGTGCGTTTTTGGTTTATCTAAAATTAAAGTTTTAGAGTTGTTTGTTTTTTTAAATCAACAATCATTGAGTCGTCAACACCTAAATACCGTCTTGCACCTAAATACCTATTTGTGTTAAATTCGTCGTAATTATCTGCATTAGCATTTACAGAGTTAATTCTAACTTTACTAGCAGAATGAATAAATTCTCCTTTACCATTTCCTAACCAAATACCAACATGTGTGGTGCGTTGCTTAGTGCTATCAGTTGCTTTTTTACCAAAAAATAGTAAATCGCCTTTTTTTAAATTTTCAAAAGTTAAATCTGTGTCTATTACTTCGCCCGCGTTAATTTGTTGCGAAGCATCTCGAGGAATAATAAATCCATTCATTAAATAAACGGTTTTGGTAAATCCGCTACAATCCATTCCTTTAGTTGATGTTCCTCCCCATAAGTATGGCGATCCTAAAAATTGATTAGCAGTTTGTTCTATTAAATAGCCTGAAGGTTGTAAAGTATTAATCCAATCGTTAAAAATAACCGCTTCTTTTTTGCTAATATAACCCATACGATTATCAGGATAAGCTACCTTATAAAATTTTTTAGTAGTTTCTAAAAGGGCTAGTTGAGCACCTAAAACAATATCCGAAACAATAGGTGCATTTGCGCTTTCAGATTGATACACATGTCCTACAGTTTTGGTATAAATTATTTTAGTGGCAGCTTGCCATTTTGTTATGTCTGCATCAGTCATTAAAGTAACACCGCCGTGGTCTACCCAAGAAATATAACGATCTGGAGTTTGTATTAAATAAAAGTCACCATCAATTTTTAAAACATTTAAAACTGTTCCTAAAATGGCTTGTGTTGCTAATTCTGCTGAGTGTTTGGGTTTAGAACGAATGTTAGCCACCGAGTTATTAACAACAGCGTATTTGGTTTTTCCAACAGATTTATTGGGTAGTAAATCTATGCTGTAATCAACATTAAATGTACCAGATTTATCAATTAGAGTTGTGAGTTTGTCATTAAAAACTGAAACAACTTCAGGGTTGGTAGTTTCGCCAGTAATGGTTAAGTTTTTATCTTTTTTACTCAAGTTAATATTAAAAACTTCAACACGAGTATCTGGTGCATATATGGTTTTTAAGCTGTCTTTTACGGTTTCAAAATTGTTTTGATAGTTAGCGTCTCGCTTATTACAAGAAATCAAAAAGAGTAGAACAAGTATAACAACGTAATGTTTCATGCTGGATTTGATTTGTGAAAGCTAAAATACGAAAAGAGGTTAAATAAAAATGAGGTTATTTTCATGTGTGGTTTGGAGAAAATTGGAATGGTTTGTTTAACGTTAAGAATATGGGGCGTTGGGCACTTCAGGGCTCCAAACTACCAATTCTCTAAATATTTTATTAAAAATACTCATTTTCAAATTTAGCACTATTCACCAAATGACCTATATTTATTCTTAGCATTTCGTGCTTTTGTATTCTAATAATTTATGAGGTTATTTATTTATGGGCTGTAATATAAAACTATAACAGTATTGCCCCGGATTAATTAAATACTTATGGAGTACCGGCTGTCCCCATGAATTATCACCGCCTACTCCCATTTGTTTATAATCTATATTTACAACTAAATTATTGCCTGCCTTTAATTCAAAATTATGAGTCGATTTATCCAAAGTTTCTTGATTATATGGCCATGCACTTACTGAAAATAGATGATTGGAATTAGTTACAAACTCAATCCTGTTTTTATTTATATTTCCAAATGCAATCCATCGCACATCGCATCGATTACTATTTTTCTGAGGTCTCACATAAGGCGTGATCCACTTACTAATTGTCGACTTATAAATTCCAACAGCAGCTGCTGTTTTTCTGTCAAAATAGTTTTCGTGAGGTCCTCTACCATACCATTCAATATCTTGCAAGTTCTTATTTAAATTAAATTGTAATCCTATTCTTGGAATACTAGGAGCGTATTCAGGAATTTTAAAATCAATATAAAATTGTATTTTTCCATCAGAATAAAACGTGTGTTTTACTTTGGCTATGGTTTGGGTATTATTAAAAACGTAGTTACTTTCTATTATTATCTTTTTATTTTCAATCTTTTCAATTTCGATATTCTTTAGTGAATAATTGTTTGCTTCATTTTTCCATACACCCATTATTTCATTTACCCTCCAGTCTTTATCATTATCTGTTAACGCTCGCCAGAAATTAAATTTCACATCTTCAGAAATAACCTCTAATTCGTTATATTCTAAACTAGAAATAAGACCCGAAGATTTACCAACTGCTGCTTTAAAATGATTACCATGTATTGAATATTCATTCGTATTCTCTTTCAAAGACAATTTACCTTCTGACAAAGATTCTGTATCAGTACAAACACCATCAGAAAGCTTAAATTGTTTCCAAGCTACAACATGATCTTTATCAGCCCATAACAAGCTGTCTTTTAATGAAAAACGAAACGTAATGAATGTCTCTTTATTTTCATTGAAATTAATGTTTTTAATGATTGTTAGTGTTTCTTCGTTAGGATTACAGCTTAGTTCAGGCAATGATTCCTTTTGAGTTACAATACCATTTTCGATAATTTGATAGCTAAAATTATATTCATTGGTATTTAAATTCAAACTATGATTTTTTATTTTTATTGTAAGTGCTTGCTTTTTTATCAATTTAAAATTGATGGGCTGATATACTTTTTTTAATTCTTCGTAATGCGGATGTGGCAACAGATCAGCTCCAATCAATCCATTAATACAAAAATTGTTGTTATTGGGAGAATCTCCAAAATCGCCACCATAAAGAAAACCTGCACTATGATCGTCTAGGTCTTTCCACAATGCCTGATCAATCCAATCCCATACAAAGCCTCCAGCAAACATATCGTGTTTATACATCAAATCCCAGTAGTCACTAAAATTTCCTAAGCTATTTCCCATAGCATGACAATATTCGTTTAATACAAATGGTTTTCCCGATGGATATTTTCCATGTTGGTGCTCATGTGACACCTGTCCTTGCTCTCCTTTTCGTTTGGCGTTACCATTTAAATGTTGTTCCATCCATTTGATGGTTGGGTAAGTCTGACTATCAAAATCTGCAGCAAGATTCATATCAGCATACTGAATCAATCTTTTTTCCGGATCGTTATTAAGTGTTACGTCTCTCATTTTCATAAAAGCATTGCCAAATCCTGCCTCATTGCCTAAAGACCACATAACAACACAAGGATTTTGTCTGTCTCTAATCACCATTCGTTTCATACGATCTATACAGCCATAAGCCCATTCTGACTTATCTCCGGGCAAAACCCTTTGGTGATAACTAAGCCCATGCGATTCCACATTCGCTTCATCCATTATCATCATGCCGTATTTATTGCATAGTTCATACCATTCCGGCTCGTTAGGATAGTGAGCAGTGCGAACAAAATTAATATTGGCTTTCTTCATCAATTTTATTTCACTAATCATTTGTTCTTTAGAAACAACATATCCTTGGTCGGGAGAAAATTCGTGTCTGTTTACCCCCCCCCCCTTATTTTCAGAAGCATACCATTAAAAAATATTTTATTACCAAGCACTTCTACTTTTCGAAATCCAAGTGGTAAATTATATACCTCAACAACTTTCTGTTTGTTTAGTAATGCTACTTTTACAGTATATTGAATTGGGTTTTCATGAAACCATAACTGAATATTTGGGATTGTAATTTCCGGCAATATAATCTCATCATTGAAGCCCACAGGAAAGGGCTCAACCTTATATATTCTATCCTTAATTAATGCTTCTCCAGTAGGCGATAAAACAGAGACTGAAATCGAATTGTATTTATTTATTCCTTTTGTGAAGTTGACAGATGAATAATGTAAAGCTATTTTTCCTTCTTTATTTTGCAGGTTTACAATCGGTTGTGCATATACATCCCATAAAGTAACTTTTGGAACAGCTCTTATAAAAACATCACGAAAGATTCCGCTTAAGCGCCAAAAATCTTGATCTTCGAGATAGGAACCATCACAATATTTATAAACCTCTACCGCTAGTAAGTTTTCACCTTCGATTAAATATTGAGTAATATCAAATTCTGCTGGTAATCTGGAGCCTTGTGTATATCCCACTTTATTGCCATTCACCCAAACAAAAGCCGCCGAACTTATTCCTGCGAAATGGATAATAACTTGTTTGTCGCGCCAGTCATCAGGAACATTAAAAGTTCTGATGTATGAACCTACAGGATTTCTGCTTTTAAAGTTTGTAAAGGAAGAATCTGGCACATCCATTACTCTAGGTGGATTAACTTTAAAAGGATACAAGGTATTTACATATAGAGGGGTACCATAACCTTGTCTCTCCATTGTTGATGGAACTGGGACGGTTTTCCAATTTTTCCGATTAAAGTCAACCTTATAAAAATCAATAGGCCTTGAGTCGGGATCAGGTGACCATTTAAAGTTCCAACCTCCATTTAATGATTGCATCCATGTAGTATGCTCTTTATAAGTTGCTTGTTTCGAATTTTCCGCGTTGTCTGAAGGCCAAATAGCGGTACGAGGAGGCAGTTTTTTTATTCCAATTGTTAGTGGATCCTGAATTTCACTAGGAACCTGACTTAATACATTTGAATAAAAGAGTATGCATACAAAAAATAAAATTGGATTTTTTTTTCTGATGTCAATATTTTAGGACGGGTCAGCATGAATGCTAATGCAAAGATAAGTTTCCGTTTCAATGAAATTTATCGGTTGTTAAACGAAGTTATCGTTTTTTTCTAACAAAGTCAACTATATGTTACTTAATATATTGTTGAAAATTTGTTAAAAGACAAATACTTATTCAAATTCTCTGTTTTTTTTAAACAGTATCTTTCCCACTATCTGCCATTACCTATATTATTATTATTATGTTTTAGTTAAATATTAGACACTTTAGAAAAATGAAAATTGATTTTGTAATGGGATTGAATGGGATGAAATAATTTTAGATTAGCTCAATGTCGCTTCTGTATAGTAGTAAAAATATCACTTTCTAGATAGTTTGGTATACTTATCACACCTTCACTACTCAATAGTGTCGACAACTTTCCATTCTTGAGAATATTATCAATAAGAATAGATTTCCCGTTGATGAAAGCTGATTTAGATATTAATCTTATACCATGAGAGTAATATACATACATTGCATTATGACCATTATATACAGGCTAAATAGGATTGTTTTTTTCTAAATGCCAGCCATAGATTACTACTCTAATCGATGTTTTATCCACACTGTATATTTTATTAGATATTATTACATCCTTATTTATGTCCAGAAATAATATTATTAGATGATCTGTCAAGTTTCATTTGTGTAAGTTGTTGTTTAATTGAATTTGTATGCTGTTTAAATAAGGATGGATTGTCTAGTTTTGGTGGTGGTATGGGTTGAGGTTTCAGTTTAACTTCTGCTTGATTGTAAATAATATCTATAATCTTTCTTGTTGGAAGTGAACAATTTAATTTATCAGCTATGTATTGAGCAGTTGAAGGTATCAATGGCATGTACAAATAATCTTCATTTTATCCAATAGCTATGTAATCGTGTGTAGTAAAAAATATTAATTCATAATTTTTCTCATTAACTACTTTTGTGGTTTTTAAAGATTTTAATTTACGCGATAAAGATGGTATGTTTCCTGATAATATTTATTTGATAGCAGCTTTTTCTCTTTCTGTTATACTCAAACCACTAACTTGGTTTGCAAATTCAGATCCGCCGATAGCATTTTTTGATCGCTCAGGAATATTCAAGTATCTTATTGTATCGTTTGCAGTTAACTTTATTCTATCGTCACTAACAATATCTTTGGACACCGGCTGACCAAAAATTAATTTGGTATAAAAAACAGTATTACACAAATTGTGTTAACTATTTTACCCATTTTTTATCATATTCGTTTCTGATTTTGTAGAGTATAGTGCTCAACAGATATGCACCCGTTTTAACACTTCGACTGCGCTTGGTACAGGTATTTATATTAGCTGTTAAACGAAATTTGACATTTTTTCTGACAAAATAAAATATGTATTAATTAATATATTATGGAAAAATTAATTAGAAGACAAATCCATATTCCAATTCAAATCCTCAATATATCTTAAAACTTCATCTTTTCCAATCGCTGTAGATGATGAGGTTATAAAGTAATTAGGCATTACTTCCCAAGTTTCTAAAAGTGTATTTTTATAGGCTTCAATATGCCTCTGTATAGCTTTGGGTTTTAGCTTATCGGCTTTAGTAAAAATGATTGAAAACGGTATGCCATTTTCTCCAAGCCATTGCATAAATTCTAAATCGATAGGTTGTGGTTTGTGTCTAATATCAACTAAAACAAAAGCGGTAACTAATTGCTCACGTAAGGCAAAATATTGAGTTATAAATTTTTGAAAAACCTTTTTTGCGCTTTTTGAAACGCGCGCATAACCATAACCCGGTAAATCAACTAAATGCCAGTTTTTATTAATTAAAAAATGATTAATAAGTTGTGTTTTTCCAGGTCTTCCAGAAGTTTTAGCTAAACTTTTTCGGCTAGTTAGCATATTAATTAACGACGATTTACCAACGTTACTTCTACCAATAAATGCATATTCTGGTAACATGCTTTTTGGGCATTTTGCAGCATCAGAATTGCTCATTACAAATTCGGCAGATTTAATTTTCATTTACGATGTAAAAAATGGTGGTCTTAATTTTTTAGATATTCCTTTTAGTTAACCAGCCACTAAGAATTTGGTTAAACTCATCAGGGTGTTCCATCATAGCTGCATGCCCACATTTATCAATCCAAAATAACTCAGAATCTGGTAAAAGTTCGTTAAATTCTTCAGCAACTTCAGGTGGTGTAACAGTATCGTTCCTTCCCCAAATAATGCAGGTTGGAGTTTGCATTTTTGGTAAATCTTTAGCCATATTGTGTCTAATGGCACTTTTTGCAATGGCTAATGTTTTTATAAGTTTGTTACGGTCGTTAACGGTTTCGTAAACCTCGTCTACTATTTCTTTTGTAGCAATTGCAGGATCGTAAAATACATCTTGTGCTTTCTTTTTAATCACTTCATAATCACTACGTTTTGTGTAGCCTCCTCCCATGGCGCTTTCGTAAAGACCAGAACTTCCTGTAATTACTAATGCTTCAACTTTCTCAGGAAATAATTTGGTGTGGTATAAAGCAATATGTCCACCAAGAGAATTACCTAATAAAATTACATCTTTAAAACCTTTAAAATCAATAAAATCGTGCAAATATTTAGCAAAACTTTTTACGTTGGTTTTAAGTAAAGACATAGTATAAATTGGCAATTCAGGAATAATAACTTTATATCCTTTGTCGCTAAAAAATGTAGTTACAGAATCAAAATTACTTAATCCTCCCATTAAACCATGTAAAATAATAATGGGTTTGCCTTCTCCAACTTCAATATAACTATAATCCTTTTCTTTTTTTAAACGATGCGTCATTAATTAGTTAGTCTTTTTCGTTAAAAACAAATATAGTTATTTCATTCATATTTCGGTCATTTTAATTAAAGTCTAAAATAATTGTTTTCTAATCAAGATGTTAACAATGTGTTTATAGAATTTGATTTTTATGTAATAGTCTGATAGCGAGTTGTTAAAGTATTTTCAATCATTTATAATCTATTTAAAAGTGCGTTTAGTCGGAAATTTATTAACAAAGTGTAGTAAAGTGGTAAAATGTGGGATATTTTTCAATATATTTGAAACTTAAACCGAAAAACGAGTATTATTCGCTTTGAACTCATTAATAGGAACATACGATTGTAAAGTAGATGCGAAAGGCAGGCTGATGATGCCTGCTGGCATGAAAAAGCAATTGGCAGCTATTTTAGAAGATGGGTTTGTGCTAAGACGTTCTGTTTTTCAACCTTGTTTAGAGTTGTATCCAATGAGCGAGTGGCAAACAGTAATGCAAAAAGTAAATAAGCTAAACAGGTTTAAAAAGAAGAACAACGATTTTATTCGACGTTTTAATGCAGGTGCTAGAATGGTTGATATTGATGGAAGTGGCCGATTATTAATCCCGAAAGATCTTATTGGTTTTGCAGGTATTTCGAAAAACATAGTGATTTCTCCAGCTGTAAATATTATTGAAATTTGGGATAAAGACATGTATGAGCAGGCTATTGATGATGCTGCTATTGATTTTGCAGATTTAGCTGAAGAAGTTATGGGACAAGATGATGAAGACCATGGCATATCATAATCCTGTTTTATTAAAAGAAACCGTTGACGGTTTAAATATTAAAGAAGATGGTGTTTATGTTGATGTGACTTTTGGTGGAGGAGGGCATAGTAAAGAAATATTAAAACGTCTCGGTAAAAACGGAAGGCTGTTTGCTTTTGATCAAGATTTAGACGCTCTTAAAAATACAATTGATGATGACAGGTTTACACTAATTCATGAGAATTTTAGGTACGTAAAACGATTCTTAAGATTTCATGGTGTTAAGCAAGTTGATGGTGTATTGGCAGATTTTGGTGTTTCATCGCATCAATTTGATGTAGCTGAGCGAGGGTTTTCTACTCGTTTTGAAGCAGATTTAGATATGCGAATGAATCAAGAAAATGATTTATCTGCATTTCATGTGGTTAATGAATATGAAGAAGAACAATTAAAACAAGTGTTTTTACAGTACGGTGAGTTAAGAGCTGCACCAGCTATGGCAAGATTAATTGTTGAGTACAGAGAAACTGAAACAATTAAAACCAGCGAACAGCTGAAAAAAGTGTTAAAAAAGTTTTTGCCACCAAGACACGAAAATAAAGTGCTTGCACAAATTTATCAGGCTATTCGGATTGAAGTGAACCAAGAAATAGAGGTGTTAAAAGAGTTTTTACAGCAAACACCAGATATATTAAAAGTAGGCGGTCGTTTAAGTTTTATATCCTATCACTCACTAGAAGATAGATTAGTAAAGCGCTTTATAAGAAATGGATTGTTTGAAGGTGAACCAGAGCGAGATATGTTTGGGAATTTTGAAGTGCCACTAGAAAAAGTAAGCGGACTAATTGTGCCAACAAAAGAAGAGATAGCAGTGAACAATAGAGCAAGAAGTGCAAAACTTCGAATTGCTGAAAAGTTATAATTAAAGTTGAGAAAAAACATCTATAGCATATTAAAAGGAACATTTTTAGTGAGCGACGATTCGTTTAAAAATTGGCGCATGATTCTTTTTATATCTGGATTAGCTATAGTAATGATTGCAAGTTCGCATAGTGCCGATAAAAAAGTATATGAAACTGCACGATTAAAAAATGAAGTTAACGAAATGCGTTCAGCATTTATTGATGGTAGATCGAAACTGATGCAACTAAAAATGGAGTCTGCTGTAGTTGGTAAAATGAAAGAAAAAGGATTGTCGCCATCGGTGATTCCACCAAAAAAAATAAAAGTTAAATCTCAAAATTAAAGGTAGACCTTGGCAGTAAACGAGAAAGGCATATTAAACCGATTGTATTTTATAGCAGGATGTATGTTCATCTTCGGCGTTGCTGTGGTATTTAAATTGTTGAGTATTCAATTTTTGCAAGGCGACAAGTATAGGGCTATGGCACAGGAGCGCATTGTTAAAGATGTTGTTATTCCTGCTAACAGAGGTAATGTGTATTCTGCTAATGGTAATTTATTGGCAACATCCGTTCCTAAATATGATATTAGGATTGATGCTATTACGCCAACCTTAAAAACCTTCGAGAAATATTTAAAGCCACTAAGCGATTCCCTTTCAAAATACTCAGGAAAATCTTCGAGTTATTATCAAAAAGAAATCAGAAAAGCTAGAGCAAATAAAAACAGATACTATTTGTTGGCTAGAAATATTGGCTATTCAGATTATATCAGGATTAGAAACTTTCCATTGTTAAATCTTGGCGCTTTTAAAGGTGGATTGATAGAAGAGCAAACCACAAAGCGAGAACACCCTATGGGTGGAATAGCGCAACGAACAATTGGTTATGAACGTTTTGATGAAAAAGGGAATGTAACACGTCCAGGAATTGATGGGGCATTTGGTGAAAAATATTTACGTGGTAAACCAGGTAAACGAAAAAAACAACAAATAGGAAAAGGGCAATGGAAACCTTTAAGTGATGCAAACGAAGTTGAACCCAAAGATGGTAAGGATGTTTACACAACTATTAATGTAAATATTCAAGATATAGCGCATCATGCACTTTTAGAGCAGTTAGAAAAATACAAAGCAGACCACGGTTGTGTAGTGGTTATGGAAACTAAAACAGGTGAGGTAAAAGCGATTGCAAATTTAGGTAGAAATTCACTTGGTAATTATTATGAAAGGAGAAACTATGCTGTATGGGAATCGCATGAACCAGGATCTACTTTTAAGTTAATGGCGCTTGCGGCAGCTCTTGAAGATAAAGTTATAGATACAAGTGATGTAGTAGATACAAAAAAAGGAAGATTAACTTTTTACGGTAAACATGTAGACGATTCGAATCATAAAGGTTATGGGAAAATAACCGTGTCTAAAGCTTTTGAGTTATCTTCTAATACTGGTATAGTAACGGCTATAGATCATGCTTATAAAGAAAAGCCTAGCAAGTTTGTTGATAGGCTTTATGATATGAGTTTGAATGAAAAGTTGGGATTACCAATTATTGGTGAATCAAGTCCAATTATTCCAGACCCAAGAATAAAAAATAAACGTTGGAGCGGTATTGCATTGCAATGGATGGCGTTTGGTTACGGTGTCTCATTTACGCCTCTGCAAACCTTAACATTTTATAATGCTATTGCAAATGATGGTGTTATGGTAAAGCCTCAATTTTTAAAAGAAGTAAAAGAATTTGATAGAGTTGTTAAGCCTTATAAAGTAGAAGTAATAAACAAACAAGTATGCTCTAAAGAAACCGTTGCAAAAGTGCAGCAATTACTTAAAAATGTAGTTGAAAAGAAACATGGAACAGGACATAGGTTGTATTCTGAAAACTTTTCGATGGCAGGTAAAACAGGAACTTGTCAAAAAGATTATCGAGATAAAGAAAAGCTAAATTATATTTCATCTTTCGCTGGATATTTCCCAGCTGATAACCCCAAATATTCTTGCATTGTTGTAATACATGAGCCGGAAAAAGGTATTGGTTATTATGGTGCCGATGTATCTGGTCCAGTATTTAAAAAAATAGCTCAAAAAATATTTACAGATACACCCATTATTGATGAGGTTGAATCATTAAAAGTTAAAAGAGTATCAACTGAAAAAGAATACGAAAGCTTTTATAAAATAGCACAAACATACAAAACTATTATGCCAAATGTGGTAGGCTTACCAGCAATGGATGCCTTAGTATTGTTAGAAAATATGGATGTAAATGTAAAAGTAAAACTTGATGGCAGAGGTATTATAAAAGAGCAATCAATTAATAAAAATGTAAAACTTAAAAACAATCAAACCATTGTTTTAAAAGCATCATGATGATATTAAAAGACATATTATATAAAGTAACTCTCAACACTGTTGTTGGAAGTACTGGCGTGTCTATTAATAATATTCATTTTGATTCTAGAAACATTAAAAAAGCCGATTTGTTTGTAGCTGTTACAGGTAGTGTGGTTGATGGTCATAAGTTCATTGATGTAGCTATAAAAAGTGGAGCAACAGGAATTATTTGTGAAACATTACCAAAAAACTTAGTCGAAGGTGTTTCTTATATTGAGGTTGATAGCTCTACTAAAGCTTTGGCAATAATCGCATCAAATTTTTACGGTTCACCATCAGAAAATTTAAAGCTAGTTGGGGTTACAGGAACAAACGGGAAAACCACTATAGCAAGCCTATTATGGCAATTATTTAAAAAAGCAGGATATAAAGTTGGGTTGCTTTCAACAGTTAAAATAATTGTTGATAATACAGAACATAAAGCAACGCATACAACACCAGATTCTTTAACTATAAATAAGTATTTAAAGGAAATGAATGAGGCTGGTGTTGAGTTCTGTTTTATGGAGGTTAGCTCGCATGGTATTCACCAAAACAGAATTGAAGGATTGTGTTTTGAAGGTAGTATTTTTACCAATCTGTCTCACGATCATTTAGATTATCATAACACATTTGCAGAATATCGAGATGTGAAAAAAGCGTTTTTTGATGGGCTTTCAGCTAAAGCTTTTGCGCTTGTAAATACCGATGATAAAAACGGATTGGTAATGCTGCAAAATACAAAGGCAAAAAAATACACCTATGCACTAAAAGGCTATGCCGATTATAAAGCACAAATTTTAGAAAATCAATTCGGAGGTTTGTTGTTAAAGCTAAATAATAGTGAGGTTTGGACACGTCTTGTTGGGAATTTCAATGCCTATAATGTGTTAGCGATTTACGCTACTGCAGAGTTGTTAGGATTAGAAAAAGTTGAAATTTTAAGAATGATTAGCGAGTTAGAAAGCGTAAGTGGAAGGTTTCAATACACCATTTCAGATGAAAAAATAACGGCAATAGTTGACTATGCTCATACACCTGATGCTTTAAAAAATGTGCTAGAAACCATTAATAGTATTCGTACTAAAAACGAAGAATTAATAACCGTGGTAGGTTGTGGTGGAGATAGAGATAAAATAAAACGCCCTAAAATGGGGCATATCGCATCAGCGTTAAGTACAAAAGTAATTTTTACAAGTGATAATCCACGAAGCGAAAAACCAGAGGCTATTCTTGAAGAGATTGAAAAAGGTGTCGAGCCTCAAAACTTTAAAAAAATAGTAACCATTTCAGATAGAAAACAAGCAATTAAAATGGCATGTCAGTTGGCGCAACCTAACGACATTATTTTAATAGCAGGAAAAGGGCATGAAACCTATCAAGAAATTAAAGGAGAACGCTTTGATTTTGATGATTATAAAATAGTACAAGAGTTTTTAAAACAATTACAGAAATAAAGAATAAGCAAAAAACACTATAAATGCTGTATTATCTATTTGAATATTTAGAAAAACAATTCCAAGTTCCAGGGGCAACACTTTTCGGATTCTTAACATTTCGAGCGGCTTTGGCTATGATTTTATCATTACTTATTTCTACTATTTATGGAAAAAGAATAATACGTTTTCTTCAGAAAAAACAAATGGGAGAAACTATTAGAGATTTAGGATTAGAAGGACAAGCGCAAAAGGCAGGAACACCAACTATGGGAGGAATTATTATTATTCTTGCTACGTTAATTCCAGTGTTATTACTTGCTAAACTAGAAAACATATATGTTGTTTTATTAATTGTTACCACCCTCTGGATGGGAGTTATTGGTTTTATTGATGATTATTTAAAGAAGTTTAAAAATGATAAAGAAGGCTTAAAAGGGCGTTTTAAAGTTTTAGGTCAAGTAGGTTTAGGAATTATTGTTGGCGCAACTTTATTTTTTCATAATGATGTCACTATGAAAGAGAAGTTACCAATTGAAGAGCAACGTGTTTTGTTGGCTGCAAATCCAAATATAGAAGCTTCAAAGCTATTTCAAGACGAAATAAAATCAACTAAAACAACCATTCCTTTTGTAAAAGGAAACGAATTTGACTATGCAAAATTAATTACTTGGATAAGTCCTAGTTTAGAAAAATACGCTTGGATTATTTTCATATTGATTTCAATTTTCATCATTACAGCAGTTTCAAATGGTGCTAATTTATCGGATGGAATTGATGGTTTAGCTGCGGGAACATCAGCAATAATAGTACTCACTTTAGGGATTTTTGCATGGGTTTCGGGTAACATTATTTTCTCAGAATACCTTAATATAATGTATATACCAAGGGTTGAGGAAATAACAATTTATATCGCTGCATTTGTTGGTGCACTTATTGGGTTTTTATGGTACAACACGTATCCAGCACAAGTTTTTATGGGAGATACAGGTAGTTTAACCATTGGTGGAATAATAGCGGTAATAGCTATTGCAGTTCGTAAAGAATGGTTAATCCCTGTGCTGTGTGGTATTTTTTTAGCGGAAAATTTATCAGTGGTTATGCAAGTCAGTTGGTTTAAATATACCAAAAAGAAGTATGGAGAAGGACGCCGCATTTTTAAAATGTCACCATTACATCATCACTATCAAAAATTAGGATATCACGAAAGTAAAATAGTTACTCGATTTTGGATTGTTGGGATTTTGCTTGCAATACTATCAATTGTAACATTGAAGATTAGATAATAGTTGTTATGCTTGGTTTAGTCGAAGCATCTCAAAATATAACATGACAAAACAAAGACTAGTCATATTAGGCGGAGGAGAAAGCGGAATAGGTACAGCGCTTTTAGGAAATGCGAAAGGATACGAAGTTTTTGTTTCGGACAACCAAAAAATAAAAGAAAAATATAAACAAGTTCTTATACATAATGAGATTGAATGGGAGGATGAGAAGCATTCTGAAAATAAAATTCTAAATGCAAACATCGTTATGAAAAGCCCTGGAATTCCAGATAATGTGCCACTGGTAAAACAAATTCGTAAGCAAGGAATTACTGTAGTTTCTGAAATTGAATTTGCATCAAAATTTACCAAAGCTTGCATTGTTGGGATTACAGGAAGTAATGGTAAAACAACTACGGCAACCTTAACACATCACATCTTAAAGCAAGAATTGAATGTTGGGTTAGCTGGAAATATTGGAGATAGTTTTGCGAAACAGGTTTTAGAAGATGATTTTGAAAATTACGTGCTAGAAATTAGCAGTTTTCAATTAGATGATATTGTTGATTTTAAACCTGAAATAGCGATTATTACTAATATAACACCAGATCATTTAGATAGATATAATCATCAATTTAAAAATTATGTCGCTTCTAAATTTAGAATAGCCATGAATCAAACAAAAAGCGATTACTTGATTTATGATGCCGATGATAAGGTTATAACAAATTATTTAATGAATCATCCAGTTCAATCTACATTATTACCGTTTTCATTAAGAAGAACTATTGAAAATGGCGCGTATTTAGATAACGATAAAATAAAAATAACAATAGATAACAACCAAATAATTATGCCAACAACAAACCTAACATTAGAAGGAAAACATAACATAAAAAATGCAATGGCGGCCTCTACTGTTGCGCATTTATTAAAAATTAGAAAACAAACTATTCGAGAGAGTTTAGAGAACTTTCAGGGTGTAGAACATCGTTTAGAGCACGTATTAAAAATTAATAAAGTACAGTATATAAACGACTCTAAGGCAACTAATGTTAACGCTACATATTTTGCTTTAGAAAGTATGGATGCACCAACCGTTTGGATTGTTGGTGGTGTAGATAAAGGTAATAACTACGAAGAGTTATTTCAGTTTGTAAATGAAAAAGTTAAAGCTATTATTTGTTTGGGTGTAGATAACGAAAAACTTATTAATACGTTTGGAAGAATGGTAGATGTTATAATTGAAACTCAATTTGTTAGTGAAGCTGTAAAGATAGCTTACAAACTAGCAGAAGCTGGAGATAATGTATTGTTGTCACCTGCATGCGCTAGTTTCGATTTGTTTGAAAATTACGAAGATAGAGGGCGTCAATTTAAAAACGCCGTAAGAAATTTATAAGAAGAAAAAGTGCAAACACTATTTAAAAACATAAAAGGAGATCGTTTAATTTGGGCAATTGTAGCTTTATTAGCTATTCTATCATTTTTGCCAGTTTATAGTGCTGCAAGTAATTTGGCATATAGAGGAGGCAATGGTAATACTTTTGCCTTTTTTGTAAAGCATTTTATGCATCTGTTTTTAGGGTTTGCCATAATGTATGGTGTGCATAAAATTCCGTACAGATATTTTAGGGGTTTATCATTAATAATGATTCCGATAGTTTTGGTATTATTGAGTGTTACCATGTTGCAAGGAACAACTATCGAAGGGGCAAATGCTAGTAGATGGATTCAAATACCTATAGTAGGAATGTCGTTTCAAACATCAACTTTAGCATCTGTGGTGCTAATGGTTTATGTAGCTAGGTATATGTCTAAAATAAAAGACAAAACAGTAACCTTTAAAGAGTCTATATTACCGCTTTGGGTTCCTGTTTTTCTCATATTGGTTCTTATTCTTCCAGCTAATTTTTCAACTTCAGCTATTATGTTTTTAATGGTTGTAATGTTGGTTTTTTTAGGAGGATATCCAATTCGATATTTAGCTGTAATTATAGGTTCAGGCATATTGGTTTTAGTGTTATTTGTTTTGGTAGCAAAAGCATTTCCAGATATGATGCCTAATAGAATTGATACTTGGATGAGTAGAATTGAAAACTTTTCAGATCCTGAGGATACAAAAGCCGATTATCAAATTGAAAAAGCTAAAATAGCTATCGCTTCTGGAGGAATTCAAGGTGTTGGTCCAGGAAAAAGCATACAAAAGAATTTTTTACCACAGTCGTCATCCGATTTTATTTTTGCCATTATTATTGAAGAATATGGATTGTTGGGTGGTTTCACAATAATGATTTTGTATATGTGGTTGCTGTTTCGAATCGTTATTGCTGCACAAAAATCCGATACTATTTTTGGTAAACTTTTAGTGCTTGGTGTGGGGTTGCCCATTGTTTTTCAAGCTTTAATTAATATGGCGGTTGCAGTAGAGTTATTTCCAGTTACAGGGCAAACATTGCCACTAATTAGTAGTGGAGGAACATCTATTTGGATGACTTGTTTAGCTATTGGAATTATACTAAGTGTTAGTGCAAAACGAGAAGAAATAAAAGAACAAGAAAGTAGTGAAGATAACCCGTTAGAAATTTTATCTGAAACAATTTAGATGAGCAAATACAAAATCATATTATCTGGAGGAGGAACAGGAGGTCATATATATCCTGCCATTGCTATTGCAAACGAAATAAAATCTCGTTTTCCAGATGCAGAATTTTTATTTGTTGGAGCTAAGGATAGAATGGAAATGGAAAAAGTGCCACAGGCGGGATATAATATTAAAGGTTTGTGGATATCTGGAATACAGCGAAAACTATCTTTAAAAAACGTAATGTTTCCGTTTAAACTAATAAGTAGTTTGTGGAATTCGAGAAAAATAGTAAAACAATTTAAACCTAATGTAGCTATTGGTACGGGTGGTTTTGCTAGTGGACCATTATTACATGTAGCAACTTTAAATAAAATACCAAGTTTAATTCAAGAACAAAATTCGTATCCAGGGATTACCAATAAGTTATTAGCAAAAAAAGCAGATAAAATATGTGTGGCTTATGATAATTTAGAACGGTTTTTCCCAAAAGAAAAAATGATTAAAACAGGAAATCCTGTACGTCAAGATTTATTAGATATTGATACTAAAACAGTTGAGGCTAAAAACCACTTCAATTTAAAACATGGAAAATACACGTTATTAGTTATTGGAGGGAGCTTGGGGTCAAGACGAATAAACGAACTTATTGAAAAGGAACTAGATTTTTTAGACACCCAAAATGTAGAAATAATTTGGCAATGTGGTAAGTTATATTATCAACAATACAAGATTTATAATAATACAGACGGTATACAAGTTTACGAGTTTTTAAATAATATGGATTTTGCCTATGCAGCAGCAGATATTGTTATTTCTAGGGCCGGTGCTATTTCGGTTTCTGAACTATGCATTGTAGGTAAGCCCGTAATTTTTATTCCATCACCAAATGTTGCCGAAGATCATCAAACTAAAAATGCTTTAGCCGTAGTTAATGAAAATGCTGCATTATTGATTAAAGAAGAAGATTTGGATGTAGATTTTGAGAACACATTTTCTCAGCTCATAGCTTCACAAGACAAACAAAAAGAATTAGGAAGAAATATAAAAAAACAGGCATTGATTAATGCCACAAAAGAAATAGTAGACGAAGTAGAAAAACTATTAAAAAAATAAATGGATTTAAGCAAGATACATAACATATATTTAATAGGCATTGGTGGCATAGGTATGAGTGCTTTGGCGCGTTATTTTAATATTAATAATAAAAAGGTTTCTGGCTATGATAAAACCAAAACTTCAATTACTAATGAGTTAATAGCCCTAGGTGTTGATATTCATTTTGAAGATTCAATTGAAAAGATAGATGTTAATTTTTTAAATCCTAAAAACACACTGGTCGTTTATACACCAGCTATTCCAGAAGGTCATACAGAATTTAATTACTTTAAAGCAAACGGTTTTCAGGTTTTAAAACGATCTAAAGTTTTAGGCTTAATAACAGAGAATACATTTTGTTTAGCAGTTGCAGGTACACATGGTAAAACAACAACAACAAGTATTCTTGGGCATTTATTGTATGAATGTGGTGTAGAATTAACAGCCTTTTTAGGAGGAATTAGCGAAAATTACAATTCTAATTTAATATTAAAAGGAACAAAAGTTTCAGTTGTTGAAGCTGATGAATTTGATCGTTCATTTTTAACACTGTCTCCAGATTTAGCGTGTATAACCTCAATGGATGCTGATCATTTAGATATTTATGGACAGGCTTCAGAATTAATAAATTCTTTTAAAGAATTTTCAAAAAAAATAAAACCTAATGGAAAGTTATTTGTTAAAAATGGACTGCCACTAAAGGGTATTACCTATGGTATTGAAGATAATTCAGATTATACCATTCAAAATATAAAAATAGAAAACGGTACTTATATTTTTGATGTGAAAACACCAAAAACAGTATTAGAAAATTTACAATTTAACTTACCTGGGAGACATAATTTGTTGAATGCATTAATAGCCTTGGCGATGGCTGTAGAATATGGTTGTTCTAACCAGCAGCTCGCCAATGCTTTAACATCTTATAAAGGTGTGAGAAGACGATTTACGTATCATATAAAAACTGATGATTTGGTTTTTATTGACGATTATGCACATCATCCAGAAGAAATTAATGCAGTACACCAAGCGGTTAGAGAAATGTATCCAGATAAAAACGTGTTGGCAATTTTTCAGCCTCACTTATATACTAGAACACGTGATTTTATAGATGATTTCGCTAAAAGCTTATCAGAATTTGATCAAATTATTTTATTAGATATATATCCAGCAAGAGAATTACCTATTGAAGGCGTGACATCGAGTTGGCTATTAGAAAAAATAAACAACCAAAATAAACAGCTTATAAGTAAGTCTGAAATTGTTTCAAAAATACTAAAAAGCGATGCACAAGTGGTCTTAACCATTGGTGCTGGCGATATAGGAGAAGAAGTAAAACATATTAAAAAAGGATTGCGTTTTGCGAGTTAACTGGAGTTACATAAAAATGATATTTCTACTAAGCTTAGTAGTCTTTTTATTTGCCTTTTCATCAAGTAAAAATAAGCAAAGAGCCATTACTAAACCGCAAGTAAAATTTATTGGTGATAACAACCTTTTTATTACAAACGAAACTGTTAGTAAATTGTTAATACAAAATTCTAAAGGAGCTAAAAATGTACATAAAGAAACTTTAGTTTTGAATGAATTAGAAAATGCCCTAAAATCTAATCCAATGATAAAAGCTGCAGAAGTGTATGTTGCTGTAAATGGTATACTTAGTGCAGAAATTGAACAAAAAACACCTATCGCAAGAGTAAGTACTAATGCGTCTTATTATATAGATGATGAAGGTTTGTACATGCCGTTGTCAAATAATTATTCAGTGCGAGTACCTTTAGTTACTGGTTATATTGAAAAAAATAATTTAAAAAATGTCTATAAAGTAGCACTTAAAATTAGTGAAGACAATTTTCTAAAAAAGAATGTTATAGAAATTCATCAAAGTGCTAATAAAAAAATACACTTAAAGCTTAGGCAGTGTAAATTTTTAGTTCAATTAGGTCATGTTAGTTTTTTAGATAAGAAAATTAATAACCTAAAGGCGTTTTATAAAAAAAGTCAAAAAGAAAAAACACTAAATAATTACAGCAAAGTCAATTTGCAATTTGAAAACCAAGTAGTATGTACCAAAATTTAAACTATGGAACATAATTTAGCAGTAGGATTAGACATAGGAACCACAAAAATTGTGGCTATGATTGGTCGTGAAAACGAATACGGCAAAGTAGAAATTTTGGGTATTGGCAAATCTAAAAGTTTAGGGGTGCATCGCGGTGTGGTAAATAATATTACACAAACAATTCAATCTATACAACAAGCTGTTCAAGAGGCAGAGGTTGCTGCCGATATGAAAATTATTGGTGTAACTGTAGGTATCGCAGGGCAGCATATACGTAGCCTTCAACACAGTGATTATATCACAAGATCGAATTCAGAAACGGTTATTGATGATAATGATATTGATAGGCTTATTAATCAAGTACATAAATTGGTAATGCTTCCAGGAGAAGAAATTATTCATGTATTACCTCAAGAGTATAAGGTTGATGGACAAGCCGAAATAAAAGAACCTATTGGCATGTACGGCGGTAGGCTAGAGGCTAATTTTCATGTCGTTGTTGGGCAAGTGTCATCTATAAGAAATATTGGACGTTGTGTACAAAGTGCAGGTTTAAATTTAGAAGGCATCACGTTAGAGCCTTTGGCATCAGCAAATGCAGTGTTGAGTCAAGAAGAAAAAGAAGCTGGAGTGGCATTAATTGATATAGGTGGCGGAACAACCGATTTAGCGATTTTTAGAGATGGTATTATACGCCATACAGCAGTAATTCCTTTCGGAGGAAATGTGATTACTGAAGATATAAAAGAGGGTTGCTCCATTATAGAAAAACAAGCAGAACTTTTAAAAATAAAATTTGGTTCAGCATGGCCAGGAGAAAATAAAGATAACGAAATAGTGTCTATTCCGGGGTTACGTGGTAGAGAGCCAAAAGAAATTACTCTAAAAAATCTGTCTAAAATAATTCATGCCCGTGTGGTTGAAATTGTTGAGCAAGTTTATGTAGAAATTAAAAATTATGGTCACGAAGAGCAAAAGAAAAAACTCATAGCAGGTATTGTTTTAACAGGAGGAGGGAGTCAATTAAAACATTTAAAGCAATTAGTAGAATACATTACAGGAATGGATACTAGAATTGGGTATCCAAACGAGCATTTAGCTGGCGATAGTGATGAGGATATTACAAGCCCACTATACGCAACAGCAGTTGGTTTGGTTTTAGATGGTTTAAAGCGCCAAGAAAGAAAGAAAGTAGAGGAACAGCAAAATGAAGCTGAAGAACAAGAAAAACAAGAAGAGATAAAGGAAAAACCTGTAAAAGAGCGACGATCATTTCTTGATAAATTAACAGAGCGTGTTAAAGATTTTTTAGATAACGCAGAGTGATAATCCATAGAAATAAAAAATAAAAAGTATAAAACCCCGGTAAAACAGAATTTATGAGCAGCAAAAAAGAATTCGAAAGCATTGCATTTGATTTGCCAAAAAACCAATCAAATGTTATTAAAGTTATTGGTGTTGGCGGTGGCGGCAGTAATGCCATTAACCACATGTTTCAACAAGGTATAAAAGGAGTCGATTTTTACGTTTGTAATACCGATGCGCAAGCACTCCAAAATAGTGGTGTTCCAAACAAAATTCAGCTAGGTGTTAATCTAACAGAAGGATTAGGAGCTGGGGCTAACCCAGATATTGGTGAGCAATCTGCAGTCGAAAGTTTCGATGATATTTCAACAATGCTCGATACCAATACCAAAATGGTATTTATTACTGCCGGAATGGGTGGTGGAACAGGAACTGGAGCTGCTCCAATTATTGCTAAAATGGCTAAAGATTTAGACATTTTAACTGTTGGTATCGTTACAATGCCATTTGCTTTTGAAGGTAAAATGCGTATTGAACAATCTCAAAAAGGAATTGAAAAATTAAGAGATGTTGTAGATTCTCTTATCGTAATAAATAATAATAAACTTCGCGAAGTTTATGGGAATCTTGGTTTTAAAGCAGGTTTTTCAAAAGCAGACGAAGTGCTATCCACTGCTGCTCGTGGTATAGCCGAAGTTATTACACACCACTACACGCAAAACATCGATTTACGTGATGCAAAAACAGTATTAAGTAATAGCGGGACAGCTATTATGGGGTCTGCATTAGCTTCTGGTCAAAACCGAGCTCAAGATGCTATTCGTAAAGCCTTAGATTCTCCATTACTAAACGATAATAAAATCACTGGAGCTAAAAATGTATTGCTGTTAATTGTTTCTGGTTCGCATGAAATAACTATTGATGAAATAGGAGAAATTAATGATCATATTCAAACTGAAGCAGGTCATGGTGCAAATATTATTATGGGTGTTGGAGAAGATGAGGCTTTAGAAGAATCTATAGCAGTTACTATTATTGCTACAGGATTTAATGTAGAACAACAAGACGAAATTTCTAATACAGAAACCAAGAAAGTAGTACATTCTTTAAGTGAAGAGGAGGACGTTACTTTAAAAGCAAAAGAGCCAGTTATTATTGAGCCTATTGTTGAATTAGAAGAAAAGAAAGAAACACCAATCGTTAGGCATACTTTAGATATTGAATCTATAGAAGAATCAGTTAATCAAGCCGAAATAGGAACAATTGTAAAAGAAGATGTTGAAGATAATTTTGTTGATGATTTTTCAAAAGATATAAATCTAATTCCAACATCAGAAATTATAAAAAATATAGAAGTAGTTTATGATGAGGTTAAAGCTAATATAGTTGAAGACGAAGATTTTATAATCAAACCTGTAACAAGAATGTCTGAGGATGTTGAAGATATAACTGATGTAGAAGTTATCTCAGATTATATAGAAGAGGAACAACAAATTACATTAACGTTCGATTTACCTTTATCTACCAATACTAATGAAGAAGTAAAAGAGGACAATGTTATTTCTCATCAATTAACAGAAGATACTAAGGATATTTCAGTTAATGATTTTATTGAGGTAATACCTGTAACAGAAACTAGTGAAAAAGGAGATATTCGTTACGCTTTAGATGACTATTATGAAGTTGAGTCTGCAATGAACAAAAAGGCATCAGAACCTCAAGAGGCTGTCAAAGAATTAGATAGTGATATTGTTTTTGAAAAGAAAGTTTTATCAAAAGAAAACATTGAAAAAACACCTCTTGAAGAAGTAGACCCAATGTATAGTCCAATTTCTGAACTCTTGAAAGAGCGTGCAGAAGAACGTAGGCTTAAAATGAAAGAGTTTAACTATAAATTTAATACAGCTAAGATTGACGATATCGAAAAAGAGCCAGCCTACAAGCGACAAGGCGTTAATTTAGAAGAAGCAAAGCATTCTTCAGAAACTGATATGTCTAGAACAGCAATTGGTTTAGATGATAATGATGATATCCAATTAAGAAATAATAATTCTTTTTTACACGATAATGTAGATTAAATTATATATACTGAACTTACTTATTTGTGCGCCCAAAAAGTTCCCTCAGCTTTTTGGGCTTTTTTATTATTATACTTTCTTTTCTCCCAAATAAAGAGATTTATTTATTTCTTTTTATAAATGATTTTTAACCCGAGATTGTAAACTGAAGACTGCATACTTTTTTATATCTTCGCATCTCAAAAAATAAGTCATGAGTTTACAACAAAATGTAATGATAGCTTTAAAAGAAGCGATGAAAGCTAAAGATCAAACGGCTTTAACCGCCTTACGTGCAGTTAAATCTGCTATTTTATTAGCACAAACAGAAAGTGGCGCGAAAGAAGAATTGTCAGAGGAACAAGAGCTTAAAATTCTTCAAAAGCAAGTTAAACAACGTAGAGATAGTGCTGCAATTTACTTAGAACAAGGGCGACAAGATTTAGCTGCTCCAGAAATTGCCGAAGCCGATGTAATTTCTCAGTTTTTGCCAGAAGCTTTAAGCGAAGAAGAAATTGAAAAAGTTGTAGTTATGACTATAGAATCTGTTGGTGCTGAAGGTATGAAAGATATGGGTAAAGTTATGGGTGTTGTTAGTAAAGAGTTAGCAGGACGAGCCGATGGAAAAGCTATTTCTAATATTGTAAAAGCGAAATTATCTTAAAAACAAAATAAAGAGATACCTGCCTTGGTAGGAATAAATGGCTGCGTAGTTCAACTGGATAGAATATCAGATTTCGGCTCTGAGGGTTGGGGGTTCGAATCCCTTCGCGGTCACTAGAATACTTTCAAATAAATTCATTACCCCGCAGTTTTAGGGACTGTGGGGTTTTGCTTTAATATCTTTTGTGTCATTTTAGCTATAATTTGAATTATCAATAGCATTTGTTCTTTGATTTGATAGTGCTTGATTAAAAGAAAGTATGTGAGACTAATAGAATTTAAATGTAATTTTCTTGCTTTTTATACTAACGCCTTTTTTTTCTTTCCAAATATTTTTATCTGGATCTCCAACTCTTATTGTATAATAATTTAATTTTTCAAATATTTTAGGTTTGTATACTTTAGAATTAATACGCAATGTATATTCTACTTTTTTAGTTGATTCATTTATAATTTCAATCACAGGTTTTTTTAGCCCTTTAATTTTGATTTGTGGCAAATATGCAACAGCTTTACGGCCATAATTATCTTCTTGTGTAATTGTTTGAGGCCAACCTGGATATTGGGCATCTTTTTCTTCAGGGTCTATAAAACGCTTAAAGCATTCTGTTTTTATAGTTCTATCTTTTTTATTAAAGGTCACTATACCATAGCCCACAGCTCTATTATGCAAAACCTTAGGTTCTTTATGCATGTTATGTGGGTTTGCTACTGCTTTCACTGTCATTTTATTACCAAACCCATCGATGTGGTTACCAGTATAAGCAGGGTTATCATAGCTGTGATTTGAACTGTCTACGGGTGGCCAAAAGCGTCGAGGCCAAATGTTATTTAAAGCTGGGCCAGCAAAGGCAAATCCACTATCTTCAAATTCATCTAAACCATATTGAATAAAAGAACCTAAATGTTGGTCTCCAGCTATATGAAATGCAAATCCTTTTCTAATGATTTCAACCGCCTTATCCCTTTTTTTTGCAGGCCAACCGTTAGAATCCATATCTACTGTAGGCTTGTCTCCTTGAATGTATTCTCCTATCTCTGGAACATAAAGTTTAGGTACAACAGCACCTGTTTTTTCCTCTTCGGGCAAGGTAGCAACCGTAGCAAAATTGGTTTGAGACAATACTGCTTTCATCTGTGCACCATAAGACCAATCTTGCACCCAATACTTTAAAAAATCTTCCTGTCTAGACCCTAACAATTCGGCGTCTAAATCTCTGTATTTTTTAATATCAAAATTATCGGCCATAATCCATCCGTTATACACTTTTGCTTGTTTGGGTAAGACATGTGAAGGTGCCGACTTAAACTTTCTATCCTCTAAAATAGCAAAGCTAATACCTGCATAGTTCCAATGGGTATAATAAACCCCAATATTGTTTTTTACAGATGTCGTATCGTATGGATCTGGCAAATGACTAGTTTGGGTAAATTGCACCATATTTACCCATTCAGGTGTCATTTTATAACCACCGCTATCTTGTGATGATGCTCCGTATCCATCACTATTGTCTGCTAATTTCCCTTCTTCTCCCCAAATATTTCCATGGTAAACATCATGATCGTCTGGAATGATAGCACATGGTCGGTGTCTGAATAATTCGCGATAAGACCAACCAAACATCATCCATTTTCTTAGATAATCTAAACACATTTTATCGAAATCTCCAGAAAATTGTACTCCATAACCACCAGTGGCTTCATAAAATTGATCTCCGAGGAATAAACAAATATCAGGATTTAATTTTGACACATTTTCATTTACATCCGAATCGGGAAAACCATAGTCGAAGTTACAGCTAAACACAGCTGCTTTAAGTGTATCTTTGGTTTTTGGCTCTGCTAAAATAGTACCGTTATAATCATATTGATGAAGTTCGTTTACCAAAGGAATTTGCAAGCGAATTCTATAGGGCGTATTTGTAATAGCATTCCAATTATCTACTGAAAAATTTATAGCGCGACCTGCATGTGTAATCACTTGTTCTTCTTGAGTCTTCCAATTATTATCTTTTTTAAATTGTAAAAGTACTTTGTGACCTTTAATGTCTTCAATTGGAGATAATTGAGTTGTTATTTTTAGCTTTTTACGATTTAAGGTGTATTGAGAGAAGCAAATAGGACCGTAAATGTTTTCTTCATTAGAATACAAAGATTTTGAATTTATATTCCAATTTTCAAATCCCACTAGGGGTTTGTAATTATTATTTCTTTTGGTATCGATATTTGATATTAAAGCAAAACCACCTTTTAGGGTTTTATTAGAAACCTCTATGTCGTTTAAGTTAAATATTACACTATTAAGTGTATCAATAATCGAAATGCTAAGTAATTGCTTATTAGTATCAGCATTTTTTACAGTAACATGTAAAGTATAATTTTTTGGTATTTTATTTAAATTGGTTTTATGAATTTTATTACCAAAAACCAGATTGCCTTTCAAATTTAGTCCTATATCTAAGCCTTTACCAAATACAGCAGATGATCTGTAATCATCAAATCTTCCTTTGACTCCAAGCCTAATACCATAAAAACTATTTTCAGAATTCTTAATGTCATCGTCTAAAATATTTATAGTAACTTTTGTCTCAAATTCCGCACTGCCTTTTGGGTTTTGTACAGTTAGTAAATGTAAGTTTCTATTTTTACCTTTTACAACACAGATAGCTTGTCCGTTCTTTAATTCCCAATCTTGGAGTCTATTACCCCAATATTGAGGTCCAATCCATTTCATGTTTTGCCATAAATGCCATTTGCTTTTAAATGCCAAAGGTTTTTGATTGGTAAACCCCATAGCCGAAATATTTTTAATGCCATAGCCAGAAGCTACAGGGATTACTGAGCCTAATAAGACTGTTTTTATATAATTTCTACGATTCATTTATTGAAAAAAATTTTCAGAAAGTTTTTTATAATCAGGGTTTTGTTTAATCATATATTGATTATTCGACTTTATTTAACAAAGTCTTTATTTAATTCGGTTGGAACTGGTGCATTGGTTTTTGCTCTCCAATCTATAAGTTCTTTATGTAACATCTTTACAATCTTAGGGTTTTCATTTGAAATATTATTTTGTTCTCTTAAATCGGTATCTAAATTGTAAAGTTCTAAATCACCATCTTCAAAATATTCATGCAGTTTCCATTTTCCTTTTCGTATAACACTTCCTGGTCTAGTTCTAAAGAAAGGATCTCTAGCTTCTTCTTTTTTTGGTTTAACACTTTGAAGATAAATAGGAAAGTGCCAAAATAATGAGCGTTCTTCTATCTTTTTGTTTTCTACTAAAAGTGGCAAAATTGAAGTGCCATCAAAATTATAGTTTGTTTTATCATTTACAACATCCATAATGGTTGGAAATATATCCAAGCCTGTAATAGGTGTATCGTCTTTTCTAAAAGTTTTTATTTTATTTGGCCATTTTATAATACAAGGAACTCGTATCCCCCCTTCGTAATAAGACCCTTTACCACCTCTTAATGGAAACTGTGAAGAAACACTTGCCAACCCTCCGTTATCAGACATAAAAATAACTAACGTATTATCTGAAATATTGAGTTTATCAAGTGTCTTTAAAATTTTTCCAATATTAGTATCCATAGATTCAACCATAGCACCATATTTAGCGTTAAATCGTTCATCACCATTTAATTTTAAGGTATATTTTTGAACGAGACTATCTTTTCCTTGTAAAGGTGTATGAACTGTGAAATATGGAAGGTATAGAAAAAATGGCTGGGCTTTATTTTTATTAATATAACTAATGGCTTCATTTGTTAATCTGTCGGTTAAATACTCGCCCTCTTTTCCATCTTCAAGAGCAGGATTTTTATATGGACTAAAATAAGACTTTGGATGTCCTGCATGCGACCCTGCAATGTTTACATCAAAACCTTGTGTTTTAGGATTTTCCCCCAGATGCCACTTTCCTATTGATGCATTAGTATAACCATTACTTTTTAATGCTTCGGCGAGTGTAATAAAATTATCGTTTAAGGTTATTGTATTTGGGGTAGGTACTAATTTTCGATTTTTAGATTTACCGCGTTCAGAAGAACCAACCGTATAAATACCATGTCTAGGTGTATTTTTACCAGACATGATGCAGGCTCTACTTGGGGCACAGTTTGCCGCTGGCGCATAAGCATTACTAAATATCACAGCATCACTAGAAAATTTATCTAAATGAGGGGTTTCATAAACTGGATTCCCCATAAAACCGGTATCACTCCAACCAAGGTCGTCTACCAAAATGAAAAGAATATTTGGTTTGGTTACCGCTCCCCCTTTTTTATCGCTTTTAGTAAGGCATCCAAAAAGGGTTATACAGAAAGCCAACACCAATGCTATTTTAATTTTTGATTTTGTCATTTTTACTTTAATATTTTAAGGATCATTCCCAAACAAAGACAACTGTTTTAATTTAATCTACTGTAAACTCAAAAACCTCTGATGTTGAGCTATTTCCATGTGCATCTATAGTAATAACATACCACTTATAATTTGTTCCAGAAGATACTGTTACACCAGCTAGACTCGTATTTGTTAATCCACTAGATAATTCAATTAATGTCTCTCCAGAAATTGCAAAATACACGTCGTAAGTTGCTATATCATCATCAACATCACTAGCACTCCACTCTAAAGTTGTACTTGTTGTAGCTGCTATATTCGTGCTATTAGCAGGTGCTACTACAGTCGCTGGAAAAGGTGCGTAATTCACAACGCCTGCGCCTGCGTTATAAAATTTCCATGTGGCACTTATAGCAGTTTCTGAAACCTCAGTGGACTTTGAAATTATGTACCATGAGTATGGGGTAGCACGTAATAACTCAATACTTTTTTCATTTGTAGCCGCTGTATGAGTTGTACTAACACCGCTTTCTAAGTTTTTTAAAACTAATTCATAGGAATCTGTATTGGCACTGGCATTCCATTTAAATAAAACCGTACTATTTGTATCTGTTATATTAGTGCCTTCTGTACATTCTGAGTTCTGATTAGGAAAACTAAGCGCTGCTGCCACTGGCTTTTTAGGTGGTTCAACTACAGGTGGATTTGGTTCATCATTACCTCCACTACTGCAACCCAATATTAATAATAAAACAGATATATTTAATATTAACTTTTTCATTGTTTAATCATTTTATGGTTAATGAAATTTTCGCCAACTTCAACAGAAACTATATACGACCCTTTAGGCAAATCACTTGTATCTAATTTGATTTTTTGATTAGCACTTGGATATTTTTGAATACGAACTAAACGTCCTAAGGAAGTATAGATAGAAACTTTAGCTTCTTTATTATTTTCCATCATAGATCCTAACAGGATATTAAGTTCGTTAGATGTTGGATTAGGGTAAAACAAATCTTTTCCGCTTAAAATAATGGTTTCTTGATATAGCCCCTGGCAAGTTTTATTGGTAGATACTTTTAAATCATTTGCTATATTAGGTTGTAAGTTGAGTATTACCTTACTTTTTGTTGTTACAATTTCTGTTTTGTTTAAACTAATAGTATAAGAGCTTGCACCAGATAATTCTAATGATACGGTATTTTTAGAATTATTAACCTTTGAAAACACGGATAAGTTTTCTGGTTCGTTTATAACTACCGTAAAGCACTGTTCATAATAAGGGGCTTCATCGATGGTAATACAAATACTATATGTACCAGCTAATAGGTTTTCTAAATTTAAAGGAGAAGCTAAGCTAAAACTACTTGTTTGGTTAAAACCTTCCCCTGTAATAATTGCATTATATGGGTAATCTGCTTTTGGTATTATATTAATTTTTCCATTATTACTATTTCTACATGTTTCACTTGTGCTAGAAACAGTATAATTATCGATAGATAAGTTAACATCTAAAGGTTTTTTTACAGTAATATAATCTACTATTTCTTTACTATCAGATCCTTGTATATTGGTAGCTTCCAGTATTACTTTATAAGAGCCTTCAGTGTTGTAAGTTATTGTTGGATTTTGATCTGTACTTGTGTCTGGTGTTCCACCTTCAAAAGTCCAAGCCCAAGATGTAGGGTTATTCGTTGAAGTGTCAGTATAACTAACTTGTTCTCCTTCCCAAATGATGGTTTTATCAGCAGAGAAATTTGCAACCGGAGGAGGAGGTGTGTTTACCGTAATATAATCTGTAATTGTTTTAGTGTCAGACCCCTCACTATTAGTTACTGTTAGTGATACTGTATAAGTTCCGGCTGTAGAATAAGATATAGTAGGATTTTCTTCATTAGAACTTTCAGTATCCGCACCAATAAATATCCATGACCAAGTGGTTGGGCTACCAGAAGAATTATCAGTAAAACTAACCTCATCTCCTTGTAATATTGTAGTAACATTTGCACTAAAATCTGCTATAGGAGGTACAGGAGGTGCATCATTCATAATATCCTGAATTTCTTGTTCAGTTAATGCTTCAGAATAAATTCGAACGTCGTCTAAATCGCCTTGCCAATAATAATTTGCATTATAATTTGCATTACCTACTTGTAAATTATTTATGGTATTATCTGTATTTATAACTGTAGCTTCCGAATTAAATGAATCGCCACTATCTGGTTGATTTGCATAAAACACACCATCAATATAAAGTTTCACATCTGATGCTTTATCTCCATCTGCAGGATCATAGGTTACTGCTATATGTCGCCATGTATTACCATCTAATCTTGCTACACTTGAGTCATCATTTTGAACATTACAACTTCCTCCTTCTACTCTAATATTTCCATTCTCCACCATAACGTTAAACATTTGTCCAGAAGAATTTGTGCCCCAAGAAACTATGGTTTTCCTGCTACCCGCAGCAGTTGTTTTTATCCATGCTGTTACTGTACGTTCCCCATCAGCTCCAATACTTTTATAACCATTCGTTAAATAATTATTTGAAGCCCCGGGACTATGGTAAGCACTGTTAGGATTGGCATTATGGTCATCGACATAAGTTGGAGTAAAACCTCCAATTACAGATAAGTTTCTGCCATATGATGAGTCATCATTCAAATTTTCATCAAAGTTGTAATGCGCTTGTAACGTACCCGACCCCATATTTTCTGTTACTGTTATATAATCAACAACCTCTTTCGTATCAGATCCTGTATTATTAGTTACAGTTAACGAAACCTTGTAAGTTCCTATAGTATTGTATGTTATGCTTGGATTTTGGTCTGTACTATTAGCTGGAGTGCCACCTTCAAAAGTCCAGTTCCATGAAGCCGGCTCATTCAAAGATGAGTCTGTAAAATTAATCAAATTACCTTCAGATACAGTTTGAGAATCTACTGTAAAATCTGCAACAGGAGCAGGTAATGGAATAACTGTTATATAATTAGCTACAGATTTTGTTTCTATACCGGAATCTGTTGTATAAGACAGTGTTACAGCAAATGTCCCTTCGGTATTATATGTTACTATAGGGTTTTCTTCTAAACTTGTCGCAGGGGTACCACCTTCAAAAGTCCATATAAAAGATCCAACGGGAACGTTTGAAGATTCGTTTGTAAATTGAACCTGCCCGTCTTTAAAAACCTCTGCTTTATCTGAGTTAAAATTGACAGTAGGTGCTGGCAAAGAAATATCATTTAGAGCCGTTCTCCAGAATCCTCTACCATCTGTAGAAACTGTTAAAAAACTATCTTCTCTAGTTGCTCCATAATAAATATCCATTCCTGAAACACGTATGGCTGGTAATCCGTTTGAGTAATCTATCCAATTTGATAAGGTTGCATCTTTATAATAAACACCTAAATCCGTTCCTATATAAATCCCTTCATCGCTGGAGCTATCGTATACCATTTCTAGTAATGGAATACTTGGCAATCCATTAGAGATATCTGTCCAAGTTTCTCCTTTATCTGTTGATTTATAAACTTTACTACCTCTTAAAATATAGACTAAATTTTCATCTGTTGGATGTGTTGCTATATCGTTAATTGTTCCGGAACCTTGTAAGTTAGATGTTAAATTGATGAAAGAAGGAGAGGCGGTTCTAACATCGTCCGATCTGTAAAAAGATCCGCTTCCTCTAGATACATATAGGATGTTATGGTTCGCATCACTCTGTTCAATCTTTTTAATTTTTGTGCTACCTCCAAAAGATGAAATTTTTGTCCAAGCCGTAGATGAAGTAGCAGTTCTGGCATTATTAATTCGTTCTACCTCAAACAAGCCCACAAACAATGTGTTTACATCGCTTTTATCTAAAACACCGGTGCCAGTATATTCGCCTCTATCTGCTGAGGATGAGTTAATTCTTTGAAAGGTAAGACCTCCATTTACAGATCTGCTTATTTTTTCATATTTAAAATGGTATGCATAGGTGTCATCTGAATAATCAAATAATACTGTAGATTCATCGCCTCCCCATTGTGAATACCATACACCATCTCTATTTAACTTTACCCCGCAATGAAAAGTCCCGCCGGCTACATTAGTAGGGTTCTGTTGGCTCTGGGTACATTCCCAGACTTCGGCTATTGGTAAACCGTCTGTTATGTTTTGAAATTTATCATCTGAATTTAAATACCAAATACCACCGTCATTTACAGCAAATAGTCTATCAGTCAATGGAGAATATGCCCAAGTTAATTGATCTAAATGTAATCCATACCCATCAGCAGTAACATTATTAAATACTTGAGTCCAATTTACTCCACCATCTATGGACTTCCATGATTTTACACCGCCAGCATAGAGTATATCTGCATTGTTTGGATCTGCAACTATAAACAAATTATAATTTGGCTGTCCTCTTGAAATAGAGCCACTATCACTATATCCTGTTATACATGGTGTTCCTCCAGATTGTTTAGTAAAAGTTACTCCAGAATCTGTTGATTGGTAAACACCTTCAAAAGAATCTTGATCTAGATGATCTCTAGAATTTATAACATATACATAATTTGGTTGTGCTGGTGTAACAGCTATTTTCATAAAGGCGCCTTGCCCAAAATCAGTAGTATTTTCTACCCAGGTAATGCCTCCATCACTTGACCTAAAAAACTGCGATGTAGTTCCGTTTGTACCGGCATACATAATATCTGGATTTGTTGGATGCACACGTAATTCTGAAACTTTACTTGCCGATTGTACTTGTGTAAACGAAGTTCCTCCATTAGTGGATCTGTAAATGCCAGTATTATTCCCTGCAATAATTATACTTTCATTGTCAGGCTTTATTAAAAGAGCATTTGTACTATTTGATGGTAACCCCGACAAGTTTGAACTCCAATTTGCACCAGCATCAGTAGACTTTAAAACACCAGCGTTTGTTCCTATAAATATCGTTGTTGGGTTAGATGGGAGTACTTTCGATATAAAAACCTGTTCTGGCAAATGATCTGTTATAGGAATCCATGTATTACCTTCATCTGTTGTTTTAAATAGCCCCCCTTTGAAAGTAGAAACATAATAAGTATTTGGGTCTGTTGGGTGAAACTCAATATCTTTTACACGACCTCCATTTTTTGGGTCTCCATTAGTTTTTCGCCCTACGTTTACTGGACCATAATTATACCATTGTCCTTTTTGTTCAAAAGCTAAGGAAGAGCGCATTTTTTGAAATTCACTTATTATATGAGTATAAGGCACTACATTTCCATAAGCATCCAAACGCTTAGAGTTTCTGGTGTACCAACGCTCAAATTGCTTAGAACGATCTCCTTTAAAATGTGTGTTATGCTGCCAATAAGTATCAAAAGCTGTTCGAGCTTCTTCTAAATTTACAGATGGTTGTTCCATCATATCTATCCAAACAGGATAATTTTCTTCATTTATTGAGTGGCTTTTTTTCTCAATACTTTTATAAATAAAGCCTAGCAATAAAATGCTTATTAGAAGTATGAATTTTGATTTATTATTTTTCATTGTTTCTTAGTTATTATAATTTTAAAGGCATACAGAATATTGATATTATTATGTGTTAATTTAATGTCTTAAATTTCTGCGTATCCAATGACCACGTTATGCCTTCATCATTCTTTATTTTTATCCTGTAAAAATAATTTGTATCGTTTTCAAGGTCATTTAATGTTATAGTATTAGCCTCCGCACTAATCGGGATAGACATGCTATTTTGCCATTTGCTTTCTTTAGTAAGCCCTTCTTCAGTTCCCCAAAAAAGTTCTGCTGAAGCATTTGTGCCTAAATTTGAGACATTAAAACTAAGCTTTGCTGATGTGCTTAAAATTTCTATTGGAGAGTTATCTACAAAGCTTGCAGGCATTTTATAAAGTTCATCTAAATAAGCTCCTTTAAGATAGTCAGGGACAGGATCAGGGTTGTTAAGTGTGAGTGTCTTCTTTTCAATTCCAGGCTCTCCCCAGCCTCCCATTTGCATTGAAAATTTATTGTTGACTGTTTTCCAATCTCTATAGCTTAGATTATTCTGTCCAGTTGTTCCAATCATTTTGTTTATAGGATACCAATTCCCAGATGTGTCCATCTGCCAGCCTCTATATTGTGTTTCGCTTGTTACATTTCCATTTCTCACCTTATGCGCACCTCCTGGGACTTCTACAAATGCCCCTGTAGTTAAATATTCGATATTTCCATTCTTATTAAATTTTTTACCACAACCGTACAATTTCCAATGTCCATCTACAGGGTCTAAGTAGTAACTCCAATATGTGTCATATGTTTCTCCGGGAACTTTACGCACGGCAATGGTTTGAACATTTGTATCAATACCTATATATGGGTGATTGCCTCTTGGTTTTACACCTGTACCTTCATGGCCATAAGACCCAAATTCGAGCCCGGGTCCGACAGCAATGAGATGACTTTCCTGGTAGAATGGTGGAACAGGATCGTTTTGACCATAAGACCAAAGCGAAAAATTATAACCTCCAAATGTTTGGGTGTCTTTATCCCATGTTGAACCTGTGTACCCAAACGGTGTTGTTATGGGTTGATAAAAATCCTGTGATTTGCTTATAATAGTAAGTTCATGAACACTAATTTCGATAGGGTTTGTACTTTCAGTAGCCCACTTACAATGAACTGCTTTAGCTCGATAGCGACGCATTACACTTTCAGCATCTTTAGCAGCTGGACCTGTTACATGAAGGTTGTTTAAGCGCCCTACACTCGAACCTGGATTAGTAAGCGATTTTAATTGCAGTTTTACTATATGAAAACCTGTTGTAACATTTTCAAAAATTACTTCGTCTTGAACTACATAGTTATTCTCTGATCCTGTTGAAGTTAAAGGTAATTCTTTACTCACATCGTCTAAATAAATTAGTATTTTGGAACCTTCTTGATTTGCAGGAATTCCCATTTCTGGCTTAATAATTAAATTTCCGGCTGTTTTTATGTTTATACCAAAAACGATGGTATCGGTTAATACTTCCCAATTAGTTATATAATCGTAGTATTCATTTTTATTATACTCATTTCCAGTTGTTTTATCTCTTAGATTAGCTAATAAGGTACCTGTTGGGGAAAAGAAACTTTCATTAGGTGTTAAAACAAGTGTTTCATAGTCTTCATTTTCTGTGGGTTCATTTTCTTCTTCCTCAGTTTCAATAGGTGGAGTTACCGGGGCGTCACTTTTTGAACAAGAAGCGGCAATTGAATTAGTAAATAGTAATAATAAACTTAGATTTATAAAATATTTTTTTAATATCATAATGTGGGGTATTCTAATTAAGAAACTGTTTTATTTTGTATTATATATTTCTTCTAAAGCATCTATTTTAAACCTTTCAACTTCTGGTGTGCTATGTTCTTTTTTTATTATTTCAAATAATTTTTCTACTATTTCTGGATGCTGAGAGGCAATATTTCTGGTTTCTGCTAAATCTTCTTCTAAATTGTATAACTCTATCTCTTTATTTCCTTTTTTGATGTTTTTCCAGAGTATTTTCCATTTGCCCATCCTAATAGCTACTTGTCCATTATATTCTGGGTATTCCCAATATAAATAGTCATGTATTTTTTGTTCTTCCGGTTTACTTAAAAGCGTTGGTAAGAAGCTATTACCATCTGTACTAGTGGGAGCTTTTTGATTGATGATATCACAAAAAGTTGCCATAACATCGTAATGTGCAGAAATTAAATTGGTTTTAAAACCGGCTTTAATTTTGTCTGGCCATGAAGCAATCATTGGTACGCGAATACCTCCTTCGTTTAAAAAGCCTTTTCCATAACCATATTCACTGTTAAATGGTTTGGCACTATCAAACCATGAAGAATCTGAACCGCCATTGTAAGTTGGTCCATTGTCCGAGGTAAACATAATAATGGTGTTTTCATAAATGCCTTCTTTTTTTAACTGAGCAACTAATTTCCCTACGTTCTCATCTAAATAAGAAACCATTGCTGCGTAAGTAGCTCTTGGGTTTTTTGTTGGGAAATATCCTTTGTCTCCTAAATAAGGTTCTTCTTCTCCAAATTTATTTATATAATAATCTACCCATCTTTTAGGTGCTTGTAATGCAGCATGTGGTATTGGGTCGGCCCAATACATAAAGAAGGGTTTGTCTTTATTAGTATCAACAAATTGGGTGATTTTTTCAAACATCACTTCTGATGCGTATTCTTTTAAATTGTAATTAGAATAACTGGCTTCATCATTAGGGTTAGCGTCTTTTGCTAGCTTGGTGCCAGGAGCAATTGTATCATTAGCAAGTGGGTATCGCTTATCATTTTCATATAGATGAACAGGATAATAGGTATGAGCTTGTCTCTGACAATTAAACCCAAAGAAGTAATCAAAGCCAAAATTATTAGGAATGGAGGTTGTATGTGGAGCACCTAATCCCCATTTTCCAACCATAGCCGTAGCATACCCACTTTCTTTAAGCTTGTTTGCTACTGTTATTGTTTTTAATGGAATGGGTCGTTGTCCTTCTAATGTAGAATCTTTAATGGCAGCCTTGTAGTTCCAAACATTACCTCTTTCTGCCCATTCGTCATTGCCTCTAACATAGGAGTGCCCAGAATGTTTCCCTGTTAAAAAATTAAATCGTGCGGGTGCACAGACGGGTGTACCGGTATAATGTTGTGTAAACAAAACACCATTTTTAGCTAGTGCATCAATATTGGGTGTTTCTATTTTTTCCTGACCGTAAGCCCCAATTTCGGCATAACCTAAATCATCAGCTAAAATGTAGATGATGTTTGGTTTATTTGGCTTAGTTTGGGTTTTATTTTTTTCTGCACGTTCTTTACATGAAAATGAAAGTGCTAGCACGAAACCAATTATTAGGATTTTTATTAAGTAGTTTTTTGTATTCATAAAAATAATGTGCTATACCAAGTTTTTATTTTTATTTTTTTGCTGCTTTAATATTCATAAATTAAAAAAAGATATTTATCTCCATACGATGGAATCGTAGATTCAATAAACATCTTTTTAGATTGACTCAAATAAATTATTTTAGGATTCAGCGAAAGTCAATTGCTCTTCGTTAAAATCTAACACATTACAATCCTGCCAATGCAGCAATTTCTACTGCAGTTAAAGCTCTGTTATAGACTCTTAAATCATCGATAGCGCCTTTAAACCGCCTGAATGTTAAACTCCCATCAGATGCACCTTCTGAACCGATAGTAATTTGTCTGTCTCCAGCAACTGCTGTGTTAATTCGAGTTTCGGGTCTAGTAAAGTCTAAAACTGCATCGATATACACTTTAATATCAGCTCCATCATAAGTATAGGCAATATGATGCCATTCCCCGTCATTTACCTTACCCGTAGAGTTTTGACCACCACCCTGATACTCAAACCTTACCGTTCCATTACCGTTAACAACAAACGTATTTCGACTAAAAGTTCCACTGTTACCCCAAGTAGCTACACCTTGTCTTGCCGTATTAGTTGTCTTAATCCAAGCGGAAACTGTTCTGGGATTGTTACCTGTTATACCGTTATACCCCTCTATGGTAATACCACTTCCACTAAAAGTGGCTGCAAAATCATTGATTGCACCTTCTTCATAACCTGAAACTGCTCCAATGGCGTTTGTTTCTGAAACTTCCTCATATAAACTTTGTTCAAAGTTTAAACGCACTTCAACTGCTGGATCTAAAGGCTCGCCTTCAACAGTTATAAAGCCTTCTTTAACGACTTCGTTTGCTCCATATTGGTTTCTTATTTTAAGGGATACCGGATAAGTTCCTCTTACTGTATACTTTACTGTTACATTTGCTTGATTACTATCACCAGGGCTACCCCCAGTAAAGGTCCAAGAATATAAATCGCCTTCGTTTATTTCGGCAGTTGCAAAATTTATGGTCTCAAATTGAAAAATTGATGTAGCCGATGCTGTGAAATCTGGCACTGGCAAAAGGCTTGGATCAATATTTGAATCTTTACGATAACCATTTTCATTAGGTGAACATGCTATAAAAACACCTATAACTGTCAGAGCCAAAATGCTCAACTTAGCTTTAGTATATATATTTATTTTATTCATTTTTATTTATTTTAATAAAACTGGATATTGATAACATCTAGTTTTATGTTATTTATTAACGATTACCAATCTGGATTTTGATCCAAATTTGGATTAATTACACGCTCATTAGAAGGTATAGGGTATAAGTAATAATACTCTGGGAATGCCGGAGGGATATCGTCAATTGCTTGAATATACCCTTCTGAAGCATTATTTTGAATTTTTACTGTTGGGTAATCGGATTTACTTACCCAGCGACCTAATTTTATTTCGGTTGCATAATCCATTTTTTTCCATCGTCTTAAATCATCTCGTCTATAACCATCACCCATAAGTTCAATAGCGCGTTCACGACGTATTTCCCATAAAACTGGATCTACACTTTGGTCGCGCATCGGGTCCCAATCTGCAGTTATAGCACCCACATCCATAGGATCCACACCACCTCTTGCTCTTAATTTTGTAATAGTAGCATCGGCAATGGCTTGATTAAATTGTCCCATTTCAAAGGCCGCTTCTGCATAATTTAACATCACCTCACCCATTCTAAATATTGGACAGTCACTTACATCTGCAGAAGACACTTTATAATTATGCTCATTCCATACTTTCCAAAAACGATACCCGTTATTTGTTTGAGTAGGTACTAATTTTGTAAAGTTTGGCACTTCACCCGTAACACGTCCTGACCAATTACGATCTGGTAAATTCTTATACGGAAAGCCGCTAGTAATAGATTCTAATATTGAAAAATATTCTCTAGTTGGATCATTTAGATCTGTAGATAGAAAGTCAAATTCCTGCCCACCATCACCTGTAACTTTATATGGAGGAGGTGTCATAATCAACAAACGATTATCTCGATTTTTAAATTCATCATTAAAATTCTTATCTCCAAGATATTGCGTATTTCCTGCATTATAAATTGGCATTCCATTTTTAGTTAAAAATTTGTCGATTCCTTTTCTAGTAATATCGTACTTATTATTGGTTGATCTCGTATCTGTTGACACCCAATGTGTTAATTCATCAATAATATAATGCTTATACAATAAAATACCAGGTTGTCCAGCTAAATTTTCGCTATTAAATACATGGTCGTAATTACTCATTATAGATGGGTGCTTATTTACTAATTCTTGAGATGCGGTAATACAGGCATTAAGAAATTTTTCTGAACTAGCTAGACCATGATATTTACGCCACGTCCCTTCAAACAATCCAAAACGCGAAAGCAAAGCTCTGGCAACATCTGCCGTAATAGTGTTATCTCCATCACCATTTTCTTTAATATTATCGACTGCAAACAAAAGGTCTCTAAGTATATTGTCTGCTACCAAATCACGACTATCTCTTGGTGCGTATAAAAGATCGGTATCTAAATCTGTTAATTCATTCTCTACCCAAGTTACACCACCAAAAGTAGATAACAATGTAAAGTATTCGTGTGCTCTAAAAAACAAGCCTACACCACGCCAATGATTTTTTTCTTCTTCTGTGATATTAGATTCATCTAAATGATCTAGCATTATATTTACTTTACGAATGTTTGAATAGCTAGAACTGTATCTGCCATCACTATTAGGAATATTGTATGATGCATATAAGTAACTTCGTCTACCGTTAGTTTGCATTAAATCGCCATCTAAATCTCTAGTAGCGGCCCAACTTGTGCTCCTCCCATAAGACTCTAAAAAATCATAAAAACTCCATGAATATGTTTTTATATTGTTGTATGTGCTAAAAATAGTCGCAGCAGACAGTTCGTCTTTAGGAGTTTTATCTAAAAAATCTTCTTCGTTACAAGCTGTAAAAAGGATACCGCTTAAAAGAATTATTAATATGTATTTTAAGTTTTTCATAATTATTTTTATTTAAAATGAAAGATTAATACCCATTGAATATCTGGTCATAATAGGATATACCCCATTAGAACTTTGATCTGGGTCTAGCCCCTTGGGTAATTTATCGAAGGTATGTATGTTGTTTCCAGAAACAAACACTCTTAACTTATCAATGTTTAATTTATCAAGAAGTTTACCATCTAAACTATATCCAAATGTAATATTTTGGATACGTAAATAGCTTTCGTCGCTTAAATATTTGGTTTGGGTTCTTCTATTTCTTCCATAATTACCGCCTGTATTGCCATTACTCGCATCGCCATACATTCTAGGGTAATAAGCATCTTGATTGTCTGGAGTCCAATAATCGAGTTGATGTTTATAAATATGATCAAAACCTCCTCGAAAAGGCCAAATGAGGTCTGAATTTCTATTGCCATCTTCTTTAGCAACACCACTTAACACAAAAGAGACATCAAAGCCCTTATATTGAACAGCACCATTAATACCAAATTGGTAATGTTTTTGGTTGTTGCCAATCACTTTTCTATCACCTAGTCCTGTAGTAATTACGCCGTCGGCATTAACTACTGGGTTTCCTTGATCGTCTAATTCTGTTATTAATGATGAATTTCCAGCCGCTATATAACCGTCGCCATCTAAATCTTTAAATTTCACATCGCCCGGATATGGTGTGTTACCTATAAAAGTAGGCACTCCAGGTTTTAGCTCCCTATTAGGTCCCTCTAGATCAGCATTAAGTGTTCCTGGCACAAAATCATCTGCGGTGTAATAGCCATCGGTTACATAACCCCAAATTTCTCCAATTTCTCGACCAACGTAATTACGACCTATTAAGCCACCAGGGTTATCGAATTTTGTAATTTTAGATGTGTTATCGAATAGATTCACATTAATATTATATGTTAAGTCTCCAATACGGTCATTCCAACCTACTTCTACTTCCCATCCTTTAGTTTCTAAATCTGCTACATTTTGAAATGGAGCAGCAGTACCAAGTATATCTGGTAGTGGTTGTCCTGCTGCTAACATCCCTATAGTTTCTCTTTTATATATTTCAAAACTAGTGCTTAGGCGATTTTTAAACATTCTTAAATCTAGCCCAATATTACTGGATATTACTCTTTCCCAAGTTAATCCAGCACTAATTAACTGTGCAGGATTAAAAGTTAAATAGCGCAAATCGGTTTCTAAATTCGTCCACGAAGCAAAGAAGCTTTCATATCCAGGATTAAATGGATAATAATCTCTACTTCCATTAAGCTTTCTTGCAATTTGATTTCCAATTTCTCCCCAAGAGGCTCTTGGTTTTAGCATAGATATAAAATCTACATTCTGCATAAACGGTTCTTTAGCTACATTCCAAGCAACAGAAAATGAAGGTAAAAGCACATAACGATCGCCTTCATCAAAAATAGAAGAACCGTCATATCGTAAATTAGCTTCTGCAAAATAGCGTTCTTTATAGTTGTAATTTAAACGTCCAAAATAACCAACTACTGCCCAATCATAAAACGATTCACTAATGTCGAAATTTTCACCTTCTGCCAGCTCGAAAGTAGCCGTTGTTGGATCGATTAAGCCATTTCTAGAAGTTGATAAAGATTCGAAACTCTCACTTTCTCTGTTTAAACCGGCTAACACATTAATATTGTGATCTCCTAAACTAACATTGTATTTTGCATATAAGTTTAAACCATTATAAACTCTTTGATTTTTTGAACGCGCCAAACTTGTATTAGTAAATACATTTTCGGCTAATGTTTCAGGATTAAACCTAAAGGTGCTAATAAAGCGTTGTCCATTATTTATACTTAATGTACTTACATTATTTTTTTCATAAGTATATTCTCCTGTAAGACTAACATTTTTAATTGGTTTCCACTCGAGTTTTTCAAAAAGCCTCAGGTTATCATCATATGTTTTTGAAGGGACTGTATACCGAACTTTATTAGCTGTAGATCCAAAGGGTAATATTACGCCCTCTGGTTCGTACTCAAACCAACCTGTTGGATCGTACATACGATTTTGAATAGCTGCAGAATATGAAGCTCTAGGTCGGCTTTGTACACTAGATCTGTATAAAATATTAGTTGTTGATACAAGGTTAGAAGCAATATCAGCAGTTACTAACCCATTAATATTATACTTTTTAAAATTATCTTGATTTGTTACCATAATACCATCTTCGTAGCTATAACCAGTACCTAAGCGATAAGCTACTTTTTCTCCTCCTCCAGCAATTGTGAAATTATGAATAGTTTGATATCCAAAACTATTTAAAAACTCATCAATATGATTAGAATCTGCTAAAGGATAATGTTGATTAGTTGCTGTATCAAAATGAATGGGATAGGTTGTTCCATTAACAGGATCCTTAATTAAATTTAATTGACCTGGATTAGAATCATATAAATCTAAATATCCTAGCCAATCTTGCACATTTTGACCAGCAAAATAACTTCTTTCACCCCAATCGTTTAAAGCTTCAATAAATTCTCTTGTTGTCGCTTTTTCGGGTAAATCAGAAGGATTAGAAATACTTGTAGTCGTATTGTACGAAAACTTGACTTTTTCATTACGTTTAGCCTGCTTTGTAGTAATAATAACCACCCCAAAAGCAGCTCTAGCTCCATAAATAGAAGAAGATGCCGCATCTTTAAGTACAGAAATAGACTCAATATCACTTGGGTTTATATCGTTAATACTTCCAGGTACATTATTAATTAAAATTAATGGTGTACCTCCATTAATAGAAGTAAATCCACGAATATTAATACCAACGCCGTTTGATCCTGGCTGGCCCGTACTATTGGTTACTTGCAATCCAGCAGCTACACCTTGCAGTGCTTCTGCAGCATTAACAATTGGCCGATCTGCAATAATTTCATCCATTTTAACAAAGGATGTCGCTCCAGAAACGTTGTCCTTTTTCTGTGTACCAAAACCTACTACTACTACCTCATCAAGCTGTGAAACATCTTCCTGTAAAGTAATATTTATAGTGGTTCTGCCAGCAACTGCAACTTCTTGAACAAGATATCCTATGTAGGACACCACAAGTGTTGCATTTTCATTAACAGTTAATGAATATTTCCCGTCAAAGTCTGCCGAAGCTCCTGTAGTTGTTCCTTTTACGGCTATAGTAGCACCTGCTAAAGGAAATCCTGCTTCGTCCGTAACCGTACCTTCAACGGTCTTTTGCTGAGCCTGCATCGAACAGGTAAGCACCAACAAAATCCCTAAAAGTTTTAAAGTTAATAGTTTTCTCATAATTTAAAGTTTGATTTAGTTTTCATATTCTAATTTTTATTTAATAGCTGTCTTTAATCCAGTTATAAGGTTTGTTCTTTACCCACATACCTCTTGTGAAATCAGGAAAATCCTGTGGTTCGCCATTGTTTTCTATGGATAGTTCAGATAATGGGGTAATAGCACTCCACGCAGCAGCGTCGTAGGCATCCATTGGAGGTGCTATATTTTGTTTTGCAGATTCTACAAAAGCATGTAACACAAAAAAGTCCATACCGCCATGACCTGCACCTGTGGCATGTTCGCCATATTTTTTCCAAAGTGGATGATCGTATTTTTCCAACCAAGCTTTAGAATCATCCCACTTGTGAGGTTTAGAAATGCCTTCTACATGTATTCTGTCTCCATCCTTTTCCCATAGCCCCTTTGTGCCCTGAACCCTAAAACCTAATGAATAAGGTCTTGGTAAGTGTACATCATGGGTAACTATAATGGTTTCTCCATTGGCTGTTTCTATGGTTGATGTAATAACATCGCCCATTTTAAAGTTTACTTTTGCATTTGGATGATTTTCTCCGCCATGTTCAACAATATAATTATGCATCCCCCTACTTTTTGTGGCATGAGAGGTTAGTGATACAAACCTATTGCCTCTGTTGATGTCGCACATAGCAGCTATTGGCCCAGCGCCGTGGGTTGGGTAAACATCTGCGTTTCTTAATACTGAATGTTGTGTTCTCCAAGCCGACTCCGATATACCTTTATCACCAAACTCTACACCTTTACCATAAGCTGTCTTTCCATCATTAAGCATAACGAAACGTAAATCGTGTTGGTAACCACATCTAAAATGAACCAATTCGCCAAAAACATTTTGTTTTACCATATTTAAAACAGCTAAAACATCCCGACGGTAATTTACATTTTCCAACAACATTAAATGTGTTCCTGTTTGTTCATGTGTATTTACTAAATCCCAGCATTCTTCCAATGTATTGGCTGCCGATACTTCTAAACCTGTGTACTTGCCAGCTTTCATAGTATCTACTGCCATTCTGGTATGCCAAAGCCATGGTGTTGATATAATAACAGCATCTACTTCTTTTAATTCTAATAGATTTCTGTAATCATAATCACTTTTTCCAAAAACTTGTGGTTCTTTCTTTCCTGCCTTGCTAATCTTATCTAAAGCTATTTTTATACGATTAGGGTCTATGTCACAAATAGCTGTTATCTCTACATCTTTTCTTATTAAAGCATTGTTTAAATGATTAGTTCCTCTTAAACCAACACCAATAAATGCTAGTTTTAACTTGTTTGTATTGTCATTAATAGTTTTAGCATAGGTTAAACTTGGCAATATGGTAAGTCCTGCACTTGCCAATGCAGCTTGCTTAACAAAATTTCGACGTCTATTCATTATATAAATTTCTTTTATTAACAATAATGTACTTAACAAAGTACAATTCATCTATACAAATATTTAAATATTCCTAGTATATTATGGTGGGTTTTTTTATCTAAAACGACTTGTATTTTACTCAAAAAAGCAAGTTTAGATAAATATACCTACCATTTTTGATTAACATGTCTCTTATAAGTATTAATCTATTAAATCACACTAGTTTTTTTTTTTTTTTGATTGATAAATCTTTTGTTAATAAATCTAAACTTGTAAATTTGAACAAATCCTCTCAAAATAGTTTTACACATTTTTTAAATAAAAAATAATATCAAAACTGTTTACTTTTATTCTTGACTAAAGATGAACTACTTTTCAAAAACCTTTATTCTATTTAAATTTTTACTGTTTGTAAATGCAATAGGTTTTAGTCAAGAAAAATCAAATTTCATAAAGTTGAATGAAATTTTTTTTGGTAATTCAAACATTGTTGAAGACAATTTAGGATTTATTAGAGTTTTTGGAACCGAAGGACTTGGCAAGTATGATGGTTATAGCTTTTCATTAACACCATACAAATCTCTTTTTGGTGCTGAGTATGTAAGAGATAGGGATTTTTTAATGAATAAAGATGGCAATAATAATATTTGGATTTCTTCTTTTAATGGTGAATTAACCAAAATTGGAGCAAATGGAGTTAATACATCATATAAAAAAGAGATTTTATATAACAAAGCTCCTCAACAAATCTCTGCCATGAAAGCCTATGCAAAAGATATGTGGTTTGGAAGCATAAATGGCATACTGTATAAGCATGATTTTATTAACTCTAAAATTGATAGTATTGCTGCTTTACCTAGTTTAAATGATTTGCCTCAAAGAGTAGGAAGTATTGCTATTACTAACTTTAAAGAAATATGGATTAGTACATTTAGGGGAAAAGTTTACAGTTACTCATTAACAACAAACACGTTTAAAGCTTTAAAACTTCCTATAAAGGATAAAACGCAAACAATTAAAATAGTAAATGATAAAAATGGAGAACTTTGGATTGCTACTGAATTAGATGGGTTATTTAGGTATAGTCCTAAACAAAATAATAATAGTTTTAAACAATATAATAATTTAGATTCCTCAAAAACTGGGCAAAAGCATCACATGTACATTTCTGTTTTCTGTGATAAGTCAGGAAAAATATGGGCAGGAACAGATGGAGACGGGCTTTATTCAATTAATCCTGTAAATGATAAAATAACTACTTACAAGCATGAAGAAACAAACAAATTTTCTATTAGTAATAACACTATCATTAACATCAATGAAGATTCAAAAGGTAATATTTGGGTTTTAGCAAAAAAAGGTGAGATAAATATTCTTCCAAACAACAACAACAATATTAAATATTATAACGGTTTAGAAAACAATACTCCCACTAATGTGCTTTCTATATTAAAATCTTCAGATAATTCTTTATGGTTAGGTACAGATGGAAAAGGATTGAATAGGGTTTTCCCCAACAATACCAAAGTTCAATATGATATAAACAAAAAGGGAGAATACTTTTTTGAAGGAAGATATGTTCAATCTCTTGTTGAAGATGCCAAAGGAAACATCTGGATAGGCACTTATCAAAAGGGATTATGGGTTTATAATAAAGACTCTAGATATTTTACTAAAGTTAACACTTCCAACTCAAGTGGAATATATGCTTCAGATATTAGAGCCTTGTTTAAAGATTCAAAAAATAGAATTTGGGTGGCCTCATCAAATTCAATAAATGTTTTTTCAGACAACCAAGAACAAGTTGCAAACTTTGATTATGATGATAATGGTTTATTTGGGAGTATATCCATGGCAATAAATGAAGATGAAAATGGAACAATTTGGGCGGGCATAAATCCTAATAAATTGTTTAAGTTTAATGAAAACTTTAATGACATTAACAAATCTTATTTTACAAAACACAATTATTTTTTAAAACAAAAAAATGATTCGCGTAACTATAATATTCATTCATTATTACCTGATTATAAAGGGAATTTATGGATTTTGTGTGCCTCTGGAATGCTACAAAAATTTAAACTTAAGGACAATACCTATGAGTCGTTAGCAAACAAAAATCATTTTAAAAATATAGTGCTAAACTCTATTTTATTTGAAGACTCAAATAATTTATGGATTTCCAGTAATAATGGGGTACATCATTATAATATAGAAGATGACACATTTAAGTCTTTCTATAGAATTGATGGATTTCAAAGTAATAGTTTTACCCGAAGAAGTGCTTTTAAGGACTCTGAAGGAATATTATATTTTGGAAGTGAAGATGGTGTTAATTCTTTTTTACCCTCTCAGTTAAATAAAGAAGAAGTCAAAGCGAAATTGTATATAAATAACATTGAAATTTTAAACAAACCGGCTCGTTCTATAATTGGAGATCAAATAAAAGGCGGTATTGAATATATACAAGAACTTAACTTAAACTCTAACCAATCGTCGTTTTCATTTCAATTTTCAGCAATTGATAACGTAATAAATCCTAATTATCACTATGCCTATAAATTGAATGGTTTTGATGCCGATTGGATTATCCCGAAAAATGACCGCATAGCTACTTATACCAACATACCTTACGGAGATTATATATTTGAAGTAAAAGCTGGATCAAAAAAAGGAGAATGGAATATTGCTCCAATACAAGTTGCCATTAATATTAAACCGCCTTGGTGGCATAGCAATATGGCCTACATAGTATACTTTATAGCGAGTCTACTATTAATTTATGGTATTACCATATGGGTTCGCTTAAAAAACAAATTAGCTAAAGAAGCGTGGCAAAATAATAAAGAAAAAGAGTTATATGCAATGAAAATGAATTTTTTCGCAAAAATGTCTCACGAGATTCAAACACCTCTAACTTTAATTTTAGGTCCCATAGAAGATATGTTAGAACGAGCTTCTGCAAATAAAAATCAGTTATTAAAGCAGCGCTTGCAAATTATAAGCAATAATGCTAACAGGCTCTCTAGAATAGCCATGGAACTCATGACTGTTAGAAACAAAGAACTTGGCAAGCTACGTGTTTTTGCTTCAAATAATAATTTAATTGATCACCTAAAGCATATCGCTTTATCATTTAGCGAGCAGGCAAGGTTTAAAAATATAGATTTTGTACAAGAATATCCAAATAAACCAGTTAATATTTGGTATGATAGAGATAAAATTGAACATGTAATTTATAATCTACTTTCAAATGCTTTTAAGTTTACCCCAAAGGAAGGCGAAATCTCTTTGAAAACAGTTTGTAATACTGATGATGATTTTGTTGAGATATCTGTAACTGATTCAGGTCCAGGTATTCCAGAAACAGAACTTGAAGATATTTTTAAACTTTTTTACCAAACTGATATTGGGAAACATAAAAAAGGTATTGGTATTGGTTTAGCACTTACAAAAGAACTAGTATCATTACACAAAGGTGAGATTAACGTTGAATCTTCTTCTGAATTAGGAACCTGTTTCTCGATTAAACTTTCTACAAAAGATGATATTTTTTCTGAAGACGAAAAAGTATTTATTCATAATACGAAACCTATTTCGGACACTTTAGCATCCAATTTTAATTCACTTGAAAAAGAGTTTGGTTTAAAAGTAGATAAAAAAGAAAAACATACCCATACATTATTAATTGTTGAAGATAATATTGAAATGCAAATATTTTTGCGCGACGTTTTAAGCGATACTTATAATTTACTTATAGCAGAAAATGGAAAAGTAGGTTTAAAATTGGCAGAAAAACACACTCCAGATTTGATAATTAGTGACATTATGATGCCTGTTATGGATGGAATAGAAATGAGTAAAAAGCTCCATAAAAAGAAATCTACTATGCATATACCTGTTATTTTACTTACTGCTAAAAATTCAACTCCAACAAGACTTGCGGGTTTAAAATCAGGAGCGATAGAGTATATTGTAAAGCCTTTTAATTTTCAAGAGCTTTCTTTAAAAATAAAGAATATTATAGAATCAAAAGAAAAGGTTTTGTCAAAATATAAAATTGACAGGTTAAGTAACCCCAGCCAAATAGAAGAACTTTCAAAGGATGATATTTTTATCAAAGATTTAGTTGAAGAATTAAAAAAACAAATAGAAAATCCAGATTTTAAACTAGAAGAATTGTCAAATTCATTAAATATGAGTTACTCCGTAATTTATAGAAAATGTCAAGATATTACAGGTAAAACAATTGTTGAGTTAGTTAGATCGCTTAAGATAAAAAAAGCTGCTCTACTTATTATTCAAAAAGGCTATAATATATCTGAAGCTTCATATATGGTAGGTTATAAAGATTCTAAATATTTTACAAAGTGTTTTAAAGAAGAGTTTGGAATACCTCCAACCAATTTTAAAAGAGAAGCAAAAGACCTAGGGGTTTTTGAAGTAATAAAAAAATATAAAATTCAATACTAAATGATAACCTTTTTAGTTATAAAATTAAATAGAAACAAAGAAGTGTATTGGAAAGAGTTTTATACTTATTTATTGCTGTTGTCATTGAAAATTTTATTGAAACTCCGCAAGAATTCAAATCTCAATTCCCAAAAATTTATGATAAAGTTAAGCAGACGCTTAATTTTAATGTTGTAGGGTATTAAAAATATAGTAATTCATGATTTTTATCATGCTTTTTTCATTTTTTCATTTATATTTTAGTGTAGAATTTAAAACAAAGTAACATGAAAAAAAGAACTCCAGTTTCAGAAATAATGTCTAAAGAAGTAATTGCTCTAACACGGGCTGATGATTTAGATAGAGCAGAAATGCTTTTTAAAAGACATAATATTAGACATATTCCTGTAGTTGCAGAAGAAACTATAATAGGTATGCTAAGTTATTCAGATTTACTTAGAATTAGTTTTGCAGATGCTACAAATGATGAGCGTAATGTAGATTTTGTGGTTTATAATATGTTTACTATAGAGCAAGTTATGACCAAAAACCTTATTAGTGTATCCAGTAATACTACCATTAAAGAAGCGGCAGAAATTTTAGCCGAAAACGAATTTCATGCACTTCCAGTAGTAGACGATTCTATTTTAGTAGGTATTGTTACTACTACAGATTTAATAAAGTATTTATTAAAACAATTTTAAAATAAAATTCAGTTAAAAATCAAGCTTGTATTTAGCAAGTGTACATACATACATAGTTAAAATAAGCTTGATAATTGAAAGAAATTGTCTTTAAAATTTATATTTTTGTTAATTAACAAAAATATAAACAAACTTTATGTTAAAGGGTAGTTTATTTAGGCTTCTTATTTTACTAGTATTATTTTCCTGTGGTGGTAAAGAACTTCCTGAAATGGTGCAACAAGAGTATGAAAAACTTCCAAAGGATATTGATTTTAATAGACACATAAAACCTATTCTTTCAGATAAATGCTATCTGTGCCACGGGCCAGATAATAATACCATATCTGCTGGATTACAATTACATCTTCCAGAATTAGCTTATGCCGAACTACAAAATACTCCAGGAAAATATGCTATTAAACCTGGTAATTTAAATAAAAGTGAGTTGTTTCATCGCATCCTTTCTGATGATCCTAATTATATAATGCCTACTCCAGATTCTCATCTTTCTTTATCAAATTACGAAAAAGCAGCATTGATAAAGTGGATAGAAAAAGGTGCAGAATATAAAGATCATTGGGCATTTATCAAGCCTCAAAAATATGAAATTCCTGAAGTTGAATTTAGAGAAAATTTAAATAATCCTATTGATAATTTTGTTTTAAAAAGGTTGCGAAAAGAGGGTGTTACACTTGCAGAAAAGGCTAATAAAGAGCTGTTACTTAGAAGACTGTCTTTTGATTTAACAGGTTTGCCACCAACTATTGAAGAATTAGATGCGTTTTTAAACGATAACTCGCCAAAAGCTTATGAAAAACAAGTTAATAGATTGCTTAATTCTCCTCATTATGGAGAGCAAATGGCACTGGGTTGGATGGATTTGTCTCGTTTTGCAGATACACATGGCTACAGTGTAGATCGCTATCGAGATATGTCTCCATGGAGAGATTGGGTAATTAAATCATTTAATGATAATATACCTTACAACCAATTTGTTACATGGCAGTTGGCAGGAGATTTATTAGAAAATGCAACTAAAGAGATGAAACTTGCAACAGCCTTTAATAGGGTGCATCCTAATAATATGGAAGGTGGTATTGTAAATGAAGAGTTTTTAGTCGAATACGCTGTAGATAGAGTTAGTACGGTTGGGCAAGCTTTTATGGGGCTTACGGTAGCCTGCGCTCGTTGTCATGATCATAAATACGACCCCATTTCTCAAAAGAATTTTTATGAGATGACTAGCTATTTTAATAATATAAATGAGTCTGGTCAAATTTCACTTAATAATGCTATGCCAGTCCCTACTTTATTATTGACTACAGATGAAGAAGAAAAAATGATAAGTTACTTAGAGCAACTTATTAAAGACTCAGAGAGTAAAATTAAAAATGTAGAAAAGGCTGATATTGACAAGAATTTTGATAAATGGGTTTCTGATAAAAGTTATAAAACTAATCTTAAGTCTAAATCTTTAAATGGTTTAGTTTCGCATTTCAAATTAGATAATACACAATTGCGAGACGCTTTAAACCCTAGTATTAAAGGAGCTATGTTTGGTTTTGGTACAAAAGGGAAACATTTAGTAAATCTTGCAGATGGAAAATTTGGAAAAGGGCTTCAGTTTGATGGTGATACTTGGTTGCACCTAAAAAACACAGGTGTATTTGGTAGAAATGATTCTTTTAGTATTGGGTTATGGGCAAAGATTCCTGAAGATATTAAAAATGGTACCATATTTCATAAAGGAAATGGTGCTATTTTATATAATTGGCGTGGTTATCATCTTAAAATTGTCGATAATAAATTAGAATTATTAATGGCGAATACTGCACCTGGAAATGCCATTATTGAAACATCTATTGACGATGTTCCGAAAAATAAATGGATTCATCTGGCAATAACTTATAATGGTACAAGTAAAGCATCAGGTTTTAAATTATACCTAAATGGAATAGAACTGGAAACTAAAGTTAAGGTTGATGACCTTTATAAAGATATTTTATTTAGAAACGGTAATGAACCTGCGCTACAATTAGGTGCAAGATGGAGAGGTAAAGGTATAAAAGGAGCTATTGTAGATGAAATTAAAGTTTTTAATAAAGCGTTATCACCATTAGAATTATTGAAATTATCTGAAAACCCAAATTTAAACGAGTTACTTTCTAAAGATGTTGAATCTCTTACTATAGCAGATAAAAAGGCGTTGCAATTATTTTACCTAAATACAGCATTGCAAAAAACAAAACCTTTACAAAAAGAATTGGCAAAACTAAAGAAAACGTATGTTGACTCTGTAGAACAAATTCAGGAAGTTATGGTAATGAAAGAAAAAAAAGAGCCAACACAGTCGTATATATTAGAACGTGGAATTTATGATGCCTATGGAGAAGCTGTTTTTCCAAACGTACCAGAAAAGCTAATGCCTATGCCAAAAGACTATCCTAAAAATAGATTAGGATTTGCAAAATGGCTATTTCATAAAGACCACCCTTTAACAGCTCGTGTAGCAGTAAATCGTTTTTGGCAACATTATTTTGGTAACGGATTAGTTAAAACCAGCGAAGATTTTGGAAACCAAGGAGAAATGCCTACTCATCCAGAATTATTAGATTGGTTATCACTTCATTTTATGGAATCTGGATGGGATGTAAAAGCTTTGCAAAAGTTAATTGTAATGTCTAATACCTATCAACAATCATCTGTAGTATCTAAACAATTATATGAAATAGATAAAGAAAATAGGCTTTTAGCAAGAGGGCCTTCTAAACGTTTATCTGGAGAAATGCTACGAGATAATGTTTTAGCTGGTTCAGGATTATTAAACAAAAAAATTGGAGGAGAAAGTGTTAAACCTTATCAACCAGATGGTTTGTGGCGAGTTAATAATGCATCGTATAAGCAAGATAAAGGTGATAAACTTTATAGAAGAAGTATGTATACCATTTGGAAGCGATCAGTTCCGCATCCTACAATATCAACTTTCGATACACCTTCAAGAAGCGTTTGTACAATAAGACGACAAGAAACCAATACACCATTACAAGCTTTAGTTATGTTAAACGACCCAACATTTATTGAAGCTTCTAAAGTTATAGGTGAAAAAATGTTAAGTTACTCTAATACAAAAGAAGCGATTTCATGGGTATTTAGGCAATTAACAGGTCGACAAATTAAACCTAAAGAGATTGCTATTTTAGTTGAACTTCAAAAAGAAGAATACCAAAAATTTCAAAGCAATAAGTCAAAAATAAAAGGTTGGATTAATGCTGGTGCTTATCAAATTAAAAAGAATAAAGACCTAGCTTTAATTGCAGCTAATGCTGTTGTGGCTAGTACAATTATGAATTCGGATGCAACAATTACTAAAAGATAGATTATATTCATGTGCAATCATCATAACATATTAAAATCTAATAATAAAGATTTTCAGGATATTGAAAGGCAAATAGATAGAAGGAATTTTTTAAAGAAAACCTCATTAGGAATTGGAGCAATAGCGTTGGGTTCTCTATTAAATACCGAAAAAGCCTTTGGAGCAATAAATACAAATTCAAACGCCACAGATGTTTTAAACGCTTATAATAAAAACCGATTAGGATTACCACATCATTTACCAAAGGCAAACCGCATTGTGTATTTGTTTCAAAGTGGAGGACCTTCTCAAATAGATTTGTTTGATTACAAACCAAAACTAGTCGATATGTTTGGTAAAGACCTTCCCGCATCTATTCGTAAAGGTCAACGACTAACAGGAATGAGTGCTGACCAAACCGCTTTTCCAATTGCAGCCTCAACTTTAAAATTTAAGCAGTATGGTGAATCTAGAGCATGGGTAAGTGATGCAATGCCATTTTTGTCTGAAGTAGTGGATGATTTATGTTTTATAAAAAGTATGCATACTGATGCCATTAATCACGATCCAGCAATAACATTTTTTCAAACAGGAAGTCAACTTCCTGGACGACCTTCAATAGGTTCTTGGTTAAGTTATGGGTTAGGTTCAGACAATGATAACCTTCCAACCTTTATAACTTTAGTATCTAAAAATGGTGGAGGGCAACCCTTATACTCACGTTTATGGGGTAATGGGTTTTTGCCCACAGAGCATCAAGGTGTACAGTTTAGATCAGGTAAAGATCCTGTTTTATATTTAAGCGATCCGGAAAATTATGATGGAAATGATAGGAGGAATATGATAGATTATTTAGGAAAGCTAAATGATGTAGCAACAGATACTTATGGCGATCCTGAAATTAAAGCACGCATGTCTCAATATGAAATGGCTTTTCGTATGCAAACTTCAGTTCCAGAAGTCACAGATACTTCAGACGAACCAGAATATATTTTTGATATGTATGGAGAAGATAGCAGAGACCCTGGGACTTATGCTGCAAATTGCTTAATGGCAAGAAAATTATTAGAAAAAGATGTCAAGTTTGTACAGTTGTATCATCAAGGATGGGATGGGCATGGTGACTGTCCTGGTGGTGTAAAAGCGCAAAGCAAAAAAACAGATCAGGCAAATGCTGCTCTAATAAAAGATTTAAAACAACGCGGAATGCTTGATGATACCTTGGTTGTTTGGGGTGGAGAATTTGGAAGAACGGTTTATTCTCAAGGGCAGCTTACAAAGACTAATTACGGTCGTGATCACCATCCTAAAGCATTTACTATGTTTATGGCTGGTGCTGGAGTTAAACCTGGTTTTACTTATGGAGAAACAGATGATTTTAGTTATAATATTCTAAAAGACCCTGTTCATGTACATGATTTTCAGGCTACATTATTACACTTATTTGGTATAAATCATGAGCGATTGGTTTTTAAACATCAGGGAAGACGTTTTAGGTTAACCGATGTTCATGGTCATGTAGTAAAAGATATTTTGAGTTGATTTTTAAGAATTAGCAATTTCTTTCAGGCTTTTAATAGTTCCTATTTGGTTGTCGCTTTTAAAAACATAACTACCAGCAACTAAAACATCTGCTCCAGAATCAACTAATTGTTTCGCATTTTTATTAGTAACACCTCCGTCAATTTCTATTAGTGTAGAAGCTCCTTTTTTAACAATAAGTTCTTTTAACTGTTTTATTTTTTTATAAGTGTTTTTAATAAAACTTTGACCACCAAAACCAGGATTAACGCTCATTAAGCAAACAAGATCTATGTCGTTAATAGTGTCTTCTAACAGGCTTATATTGGTATGAGGGTTTAAGGCTACACCTGCTTTCATGCCCTCTGTTTTTATGGCTTGAAGTGTTCTGTGTAAATGGGTACAGGCTTCATAATGAACCGTTAATACATTGCTTCCCAATTCTGCAAAGGTTTTTATGTATCGGTCTGGGTCAACAATCATTAAATGTACATCAATAGTTTTTTTAGCGTGTTTACTAATAGCTTGTAAAACAGGCATGCCAAAGGAAATATTAGGTACAAAAACACCATCCATAATATCAATATGAAACCAGTCGGCTTCACTTTGATTAACCATTTCTATATCACGTTGAAGGTTAGCAAAATCGGCTGCTAAAATAGAGGGGGCAATTAATTTATAATTCATTTTTATATGTTGAAATTATAGCAAAAATAATAGTTTTTTGAGAGTAATAGATTAATGTGCTATAAAGTTTTCAACCATTGTTATAATTTCATTTGCTATTCTGTTGTCGGCATTTCTTAGCCAATTAAAATAACCTTTTAAACTTGCCCATGTGTCTTTGTCTTTAATAATTGTAAAGCCAAAATTATAATCCTCAAAAAAACGAGAACGAATGTTATTTTCTATAACCAAAAATACATTGTGATGTCTTTTGTCATTTAATATTCTTTTAAAAGTTGCATTGACGACATCTTCTTCTCCTTCTAAAACTTGTAGGAAATTTTTCTTTTTATAAATAAGAATTCCAGAGATACCATTTTTATTATTATTCTCTTTTGCTTTGGAATAAATGCCTCTTAAATTGCTATAACAATCTTCAGTTTTTAAGTCGCTTAAGTAACAAATTGTTTTTAGCATAAGAAGTTATTTGTGGTTGGTTTTACCAAAAAATCCTTAAAATCTTACATAAAGGTAATAAAAAAAAATATTTCTCACAATTTTTATGATAAAATCTTACAATGTTTTTAAAAAATAAGAGCAAAAACAAACCCGCGGTAATCAGCCGCGGGTTCTTTCATCAATCAAAAAACGAACAGTTATGTGAAACTGTTTGTTGTGGTAATTTAGTAGTAATTTAATTACTATCCTAAATATGTTTTTAATATTTTGCTTCTAGACGTATGTTTTAATCTACGAATAGCTTTTTCTTTTATTTGTCTTACACGCTCACGAGTTAAATCGAAAGTCTCACCTATTTCTTCTAAAGTCATTGGGTGTTGATTACCTAAACCAAAATATAAACGAATAACATCTGCTTCACGGGGTGTTAAGGTTTCTAAAGCACGTTCAATTTCAGTACGTAAGGATTCGTGTAATAATTCTTTATCTGGATTTGGCGATTCTCCACTGTTTAATACATCGTATAGGTTAGAATCTTCGCCTTCAACTAATGGTGCATCCATACTTACATGGCGTCCAGAATTTTTCATAGATTCCTTAACGTCGTTAATGGTCATATCCAATTCTTTTGCAATTTCTTCAGCAGAAGGTGGGCGTTCATGACTTTGCTCCAAAAAAGCAAATGTTTTATTAATCTTGTTAATAGAACCAATTTTATTTAACGGTAAACGTACAATACGCGATTGTTCAGCTAATGCTTGAAGAATCGATTGACGAATCCACCAAACCGCATACGATATAAATTTAAAACCACGAGTTTCATCAAAACGTTGTGCCGCTTTAATTAGCCCTAAATTACCTTCGTTAATTAAATCTGGTAATGTAAGCCCTTGATTTTGGTATTGCTTAGCTACCGATACTACAAAACGTAAATTAGCTTTGGTTAACTTCTCTAAAGCTATCTGGTCGCCAGCTTTAATGCGTTGTGCTAATTCTACTTCTTCGTCTGCGGTAATTAAGTCAACTTTTCCTATTTCTTGCAGGTATTTATCTAACGAAGCTGTTTCTCTATTGGTAACCTGCTTCGTAATTTTAAGTTGTCTCATGTATTATTGTTCTTGATTTTTAGGGCATTTACTACTCCCTTCTATAATTTATACGTACAAACGTTAAAAAATGTTACAAAAAATTAAAAATAATTTTAAATTCCTTATTATAATTATGACACAAAAAGTCTAAAAAAGTCACTTTTTAAGGGCAGTACCCATTTTTATTACAAGGAAGTATTATCTGAATAATATATTATACAATCATTCAAAATCAAAAGCATCATTGTCAATAATAATACGATCCCTTAATCTGTTAATTTTTTGATGCATTCTATTAAAAAATAGTGAGCGGTCTTTTTCACCAGCATTAACTAACAGTTTGGAAATGCTCATTTGTTTTTCAAAAAATTCGAACATCAGCTCGCAAGTGGGTTGGTGCTCTATTTTAAAATAACTTATTACTGTAAAAGGCGTAAAAAATACTTTTTGATATGGCGTTTTTACCATAATAGTATTACTCATAGTATGGATGTCATTAATATATAAGTTATAAATAGCCTTGTTTTTAGAGCCGATTAATGATTGTTGAATAGCTTGTTTTTCAACATGTCTAATAACATCTTCAATATCTGTGCATATAAGTAAAGCTAATTCTTTGGATAGTGCTCCAGATTCAAAATAATAAAGTACTTGCTGTAATGTACCATTAATAGTGGTGTTATTCCATATCTCAGTTATGTTAATATCCTTATATACTTCACCCAATTTAAAAGCATTTTCTAGTAATGAATCTGGTATATCTTTTATAAAGTCATCAAAAGATATTTTATTTCTTGTCATTTCTGGATCAACATCTTTTAACCAAACATATATTTTATAGCGTGATAAAAAAGAGTCTTTTAGTGTATGAAAAAGCGGAATATCCTTGGCGGAGTAAATTATTGATGCACTTTTAAGCTTTGTTAAAGGATAAACACTATCGTGTGATTGTTTTAACCACATTTCTAAACCTTCTCTGTTGTGAATTGGTGGCGATAAATCTGCAAGTATTGTAGTTTGACTACCAACTTCAAATAGTTTATTTAATGAAATTTTATAATGTTTTGCAAGTTTTACGGTTTCTTCAAGCGATAATGATGTTTTTAAATTAATTCTTCGGTAAGCTGCGTCATAGCCTATATCTAAAATGCTGGCTATTTCTTCTACAAACGAGGTGTTGTCTTGTGTTTTAGCTTTTAAATACGTAATGAATTGTTTTTGCATTTTTTCAAGAATTTCAAGTAGGAAAGCATGGGTTTTTGTGAAAAATAAGAAAAATAATTAATTCTTTCAACATTTTAGTCAAGCTATTATCAATTAATGCAAAGTATGTTTGTGCTACTAACCTGTTGTACATCTATTAATTACATGTTAATGTGCAATTTAAAACCAAGAAATTATGAGTAAAAAAGTATTAACAATGATTGTTGTATTAGGAATTATTATGACAACCACAGCTCAAGAAGTAAAGTTTGGAATAAAAGGCGGATTAAATCTAGCTTCAATAAATGGTGATGTCTCTGATGACCTCAAGAGTCGCTCTTCATTTCATTTTGGTATAGTTACCGAAGTTCCAATTTCAGAAGAATTTTCAATTCAACCAGAATTACTTGTCTCTGGTCAAGGCGCTAGAGATGAATATGAAGGCGTTAATGAAGAGTTGAAATTGAATTATTTAACCCTTCCAATTCAAGGGAAGTACTATGTATCTAAAGGACTAAGTGTTGAAGCAGGTCCACAATTTGGAGTTTTACTTTCTGCTGAGTCTGAGTTTGATGGTGAAGATGAGGATATTAAAGATTTTGTAAAAAATATTGATTTTGGATTTAATCTAGGTATAGGTTATCAGCTTGATAATGGTATTGGAGTTGGTGCTAGGTATAATTTTGGATTATCTAATATTAATGATGAAGAAGGTTTTGATAGTAGTGTTAAAAATGGAGTGTTTCAAATTTCAGTGGGTTACTTCTTTTAGTCTTTTAATTTAAATCTATAAAGAGATGAAACGGAAATTTAAAACAAGAACAAATAGTTTGTTGAAGTTAAAAAAGAAAGTGGGTACTGTTATTTCAGTTTTACTGTCCTTAGCAATAATTAACCTTTCAGTCTCATGTTCTTATTTTACTGTAAAGAATGTTCCAACTACAAAGGAAACCCTTGTAAAGGAAATTAAAACATTTAATGAAACTAAGAAATATGTTGTGATTCATTCTATTAATAATTCATGGCATTTAGATAACATGGTTATCAATGAAGATGAGCAAAACATTTCGGGAACTATAACGCCAATTAATTTTGAACATCAGTATCAAAAATCAAGAGAAAGTAAGCGTGTACATAGATATAAGCAGAAAATCACAAAACCATTAGATGAAATTCATTTTTACTTAAAATCTGCCAGAGCATTTGAGTTTAATAAAACTGTGAATATTGCATTGTCTGATATTGAATCTATTTCTGTTAATGATAAAAATACAGGGAGAACTATTGCAAATATTGCTTTAACCAAAGTTGGCACTGTGTTTGTTGCCGCACTTCTTTATGCAGCATTAAAAAGTTCATGTCCTTTTGTGTATATAAAAAATGGAGAGAAATATGATTTTATGGGCGAGTTATATCCAGGTATAATTACTGCTAATATGCAAGTGGATGATTATTTGCCTCTCACAAGTTTTTCTGCTAATACTGGTGAGTATGTTTTAAAAGTAACCAATCAGTTAAAGGAAATACAACATACGGATATGTTACAGCTGCAAGTAATTAATCACGGCAAAGATGTAAAAGTTATATTAGACGCTAAGGGGCAAGTCCAGACCTTTAAAAATATTGAAGCTCCAACAAAAGTTATTCTTGGTGATGGATCTCATAGTAAAACCGAAGTGTTAAAAAAGGATAATGTTTATTATGGTTTTAATACTTTGAAACAAACTTCTGATGCTACAAGAAGTGTAACTTTTACTTTCAGTAAAAAAGAGGATAATAATAAAGCAAAACTCTATTTAACTGCCAAAAACTCAGTCTGGTTAGATTATATTTTCGGAAAGTTTAACGAAAAATTCGGGATGTATTATGGGACTTTTCAAAAAGAACAGCAGTATTTATCAGCTGATGAAATGAATAAATGGGCAAATGCTCAAAACATTCCCTTGTCCATTTATCTTAAAACGCGTCATGGTTGGAAACTGGTAGAACAAATAAAAACTGTTGGTCCTATGGCTACAAGAGATATGGCTGTAGCAATAAATTTGGATGAAGTTGAAGGTGCTAAGGTGCAGATTAAACTTGAAACTGGATTTATGTTTTGGGAAGTAGACTATGTTGGAATGGACTTTTCTGATAATATAGATTTAAGTATTAACCAAATTAGTCCTTCTGAAGCCATTGATCAAAACGGGAATAATGTTACATCATTTTTGTTAGAAAATGATAAAAAATATTTTACTCAACCAAATATGGGTGATGAGGTAATTGTGAAATTTTCTGCAGAAAAACCTGAACCAGGATTAACTCAAACTGTTTTCTTAAAAAACAGAGGCTATTATAATTATATAAGAGATTATAAAGGGGTACCAGATTTTGAAAAGTTACAGGGTTTTAGAGAAGATAATACTTTTACTAGATTTTCAGAAAAGGCATACTTTGATTTTGCAAATTTTGATTCAAAAACATTATCGCATTATGAATAGTCTGGAATCAATATCAATAACTGAGCAATTTATCACTAATTCAATTATAGATGATTTGAATAAAGAGCATCATCTTAATAAAAACAAAGTTATTAGTGGTTTTGAAAAGGAATGGGTACACTTCAAAATTAAAGTGAGTTTAGCAATTATAATTATTACAACTTACTCGAATTTTAGAGACTGGGTTTTAGCATTTAAGTATTTAGTTAATCTAAGAAAAAAGTTTTTAGGTAATTATAAATTAAATAAAATGATAAAGGCTAATGGGAAGTATTACATGGGGCTTTATACACCTGGTTGGAATGATGCTATTTATAAAAAGTTTATAGTGTCTCAACTAAATGATTTTAAAAAAACAAAGCTATCTGTAAATAGATTTAATTCTGTTTTTTTAGCTATAACAAAAAAATGTGCGTTACAATGTAAACATTGTTATGAATGGGAGAATTTAAACAAAAAGGATGTTTTGTCTCCTGATATAATTAAGCAAATAGTATCAAGGTTACAGAAAAAAGGAGTTAGTCAAATTCAATTTTCAGGAGGAGAACCACTTCTAAAAATGGATACTTTGGTAGATGTGATTTCTAATTCAAAAAAGACTACAAATTTTTGGGTTGCAACTTCAGGTTTTAAACTTACAGAAAATAATGCATACCGTTTAAAAGAAGCTGGTTTAACAGGAGTAATAATAAGTTTAGATCATTTTAATCCAGAAAAACATAATGCGTTTAGAGGTTTTAAGGATGCTTATTATTGGGTTGAGGAAGCCGTAAAAAATGCTAACAAAACAAGTTTAGTTGTGGCATTATCAGTATGTGTAACAAATGAGTTTATTTCAGAAACGAATTTGATGGCTTATATGGAATTGGCTAAAAAGTTAGGTGTGTCATTTGTACAGTTTTTAGAGCCAAAGCCTGTGGGCCATTTTGCAAATAAGAATGTTTACTTAACTAGTGATAATATTAAAATTCTAGAAACTTTTTACACAAAACTAAATTATGAAAAGGCATTTAAATCATTTCCTATAATAACCTATCATGGTTTTTATCAACGAAAAATAGGTTGTTTCAATGCAGGAAAAAAAGGCATGTATGTAGATACAAATGGAGATATGAATGCATGTCCTTTTTGTCATACCAAAACGGGTAATGTTTTAGATGAATCATTCGAGCATCAACTTGAAGTTATGTCTAGTAAAGGATGTTCTTCTTATTAAGTTGTATTATGGAACATATCTTAGACATATCATCTTTTAAACTCTGGCTAATTTTATTAGGGTTGCTAATTGTTAGGTACGTATTAGTGGCTGGAATTCCATATCTATGGTTTTATGTAATAAGAAGAAAAAAGTATAACCAATTCAAAATTCAAACCTCTTATCCAGAAAAAGGGCAAGTATTTAAGGAAGTAAAATATTCTATTGTAACGCTTTTAATATACAGTTCGGGGATATGGCTTTTTCTTTACTGGTTGCGAAATGGTTACACTAGAAACTATACTGAGATAAGCGAATTGGGATTGCCATATTTTGTTTTGAGTGTTTTTTTAATGATTGTAATACATGATACTTATTCGTATTGGGTACATAGATTAATGCACCATAAATACCTATTTAAATATACGCATTTATTACATCATAAGTTTAAAAACCCATCACCTTGGTGTGCTTTTGCCTTTCATCCATTTGAAGCTATTTTGACATTGGGAATCATTCCTATAATTATGTTTTTAATACCATGGCACAATTTAGCTTTAATCATTTTTATTTCGGGTATAATACTATATGATACTTTTATTCATTTGGGTTATAATATTAAGGCGTTAAAAGTTTTTAAGTGGCAAAATACGCCTATGGATCATGATGTGCATCATCAAAACTCTAAGTTCAATTTTGGATTGTATTTTACTTTTTGGGATAGGTTAATGGGAACATATAAAGCATCTAATTTTAAATTATGAAAGCAATATTGATTATTATAGGCTTGAGTTTGTTTTCAGGTAAAGTTGTATCACAAACAAACGAAATTGTAAATCCAAAAGGAAAATGGTTTTTTGGTGTAGAGATGGGGACAAACAAGATTAATCTTTTTCCCAGTGGTAAAACCAAGACTTCTTTTCAAGGAGGTTTTTTAACTGAGTATTATTTCGCAAGGCATTGGAGCGTATCTGGCAAGATAAAATATTTTGAAACTGGCGTTTCGTTTAATCAGCCAAATTCTAGTTTGTTTGGTATTCCTTTAACTTATGGAGGTTCTGGTACTTTTAAAGGGAATGTAATTGCAATACCCATTTACATAAAATGGGAGTTTAGGGTTTATAAAAATTTAGGAGCAAATCTTAAACTTGGTTATGCATTTAACATAGAAACTAAAAGCACTTATAGTAATTACTCAAGCAATTTATCAACAGATTTTCCAAAACAATACGGAAGTGTTAATGCTGGAGTGGGATTAAACTATTTTATAAATAAAAAAATGGCTGTATATCTAGATATCGAGAAATATAATGGAAGTAATAAAGGTCACACTGAAAGCATTTTTGGGGAAACATCTTATGCAGTAGAAAATGTTTTAATGAGTTTTGGATTAAAATATAGTTTTAAATAATAATAAAAATGAAAACTAATTTAATACTTTTTTTTACGGTTTTGTTTTTTTCATGTTCCCCAGAGGAACAAGAGAAAATAGATGCCTTAGGAATTAACCCTCCTGCTTGGATACAAGGTACTTGGATTGTAAAGGATGATACATTGGGACAGTCCGGATTAAAGTTTACCGAAAAGCATTTTTTTAAAATTGGAGAAGAGGGAACCGAAAATAGCGTCATGTTGTCTTATATCATTTTACAAGGTTTAGGAAGTGATGTTACTGTTGAAGAATTTATAGCAACAAATAGTTATGCCATTAAAGTATCAACTGGCTATAGTGATGATTGGTATCGATTTACTAAAATCTCTTCAGAAGAGATAAGTTGGGATAATTATAATTTGTCTACAGAGCCAGTAGTTTATGTTAAAAGAAATTGAGTTAATAAAATCTAACAATATGAAAACTATAATAAAATTTGTATCAATAATAATTTTTTGCCTCACAACTTGTTTAAGATGCTCAAAAGATTCACCTATTCCTTGTGGTACAATAACAGAAATTACAGAGGTTTATTATGGCTGGGGGCTCCTCTTAGACTTGACGGTTCAAATGAGTGATGGTTCAAATAGGTTTGACAGAGTCGATCCATCTGATGTTAATTTAAAAGTTGGAGATGAATATTGCGAAGCTACAAGAACTACCCCTTAATTAAATTTATTAATAACCAACAAAAATTAATAATCATGAAAACAATTAAAATCAAATCAAAAATGCTAATGCTTTCAGCAGTTTTATTATTTAGTATGAGCTTATATTCTCAAGAATCGAATAAAGATAAAAACATATTTGTTCGAGTTTAAAACTTAAATGGTGAAAGAATAAATAAAGGGCATGAAGTGTTTACTAATGATACAATTCTTAGACTAAAAAAAGGAGAGAAATTTATAAATATAAATGTTAAGAATATTGGACAAATAAAAACAAAACGTTCAATTGGGAATAATGTTCTCTCAACGAGTCTTATTGGTGGGGGAGTTGGTGTTGTAATTGGTTTAGCTACTTCAAAAGAAGAAACTAAAACAGGAACTGCAATTATTGTTGGAGAATATGAATACACAACAGGGACATCACCTGGTACTGGAGCTTTAATTGGAGGAGGGGTAGGTTTAGCAGGTGGAGCTTTAATTGGTTTAGGTAGTTCGATATTTAAAAAGTCAGAAACATTTATTATTAATGGAGATATTAATAAGTGGAAGGGGTTTAAACAATTTCTATAAAAACATGATAAATTGATTAGAATTTCTAATTAATAAAAAAGCCATCAATTTTAACTGATGGCTTTTAAATTATAGAATAAAAAGGAATTAATCCTCTTTGTTATCTTCTCTAGGTTTTCTATCGTCTCTGCGATTATCTCTGTTGCGATTATCACGTCCACGATTATCTCTACCTCTGTTATCTCTACCACGATTATTATCTCTTGGTGGTCTAGCCACGTAGCCTTCTGGTTTTGGTAAAATAGCTTTACGAGAAACTTTCTCTTTACGTGTTCTAGAATCTACGCCAAAATACTTAACATCAAATACATCTCCCATGTTTACAACATCAGATACATTCTCAGTACGCTCCCAAGCCAATTCGCTTACGTGTAATAAAACCTCATTTCCTGGAGCATCTACATATTCAACAACAGCACCAAAATCAAGCATTTTAATTACTTTTACTTCGTATACGCTACCAACTTCAGGCTTAAACATTAAAGAATCTATTTTTGCCATAACAGCATCAATACCTTTACTGCCTACGCCTAAAACTTCAACAACACCTTCTTCAGTAACTGGGTCTTCATTAATAACAATAGTAGTCTCAGTTTCTTTCTGTAATTCTTGAATTACTTTTCCGCCAGGACCAATTAACGCGCCAATAAATTCGTTAGGAATACGTCTTGTAACCATTGTGGGAGCATGATCCTTAACTTCAGCATTTGGCGTAGCAATAGTTTCAGTAATCTTACCTAAAATATGTAAACGACCATCACGAGCTTGTTTTAAAGCATTTACAAGAATCTCGTATGATAATCCTTTTACTTTAATGTCCATTTGGCAAGCTGTAATACCATCTTCAGTACCTGTTACTTTAAAGTCCATATCTCCTAAATGATCTTCATCACCTAAAATATCTGAAAGTACAGCGTATTTTCCAGAATCAGCATCCGAGATTAATCCCATTGCAATACCAGAAACAGGTTTCTTTAATTGAACCCCAGCATCCATCATTGCCATAGTACCAGCACAAACCGTTGCCATAGAAGAAGAACCATTAGATTCTAAAATCTCAGAAACAACACGTACTGTATAAGGGCAATCCTCTGGTACCATCCCTTTTAAAGCACGTTGCGCTAAGTTACCGTGTCCTACCTCACGACGAGATGTGCCACGAATTGGTCTTGCTTCACCTGTAGAAAAAGGAGGGAAGTTATAATGTAAATAAAAACGCTCTTCACCTTCGAATGATGGCATATCTATTTGGTTGGCTTCTCTACTTGTTCCTAATGTTACAGTAGCTAAGGCTTGAGTTTCTCCACGAGTAAATATAGAAGAACCATGAGTAGAAGGTAAATAATCTACCTCACACCAAATGGGTCTAATTTCATCCGTTTTTCTACCATCTAAACGTAAGCCTTCATCTAAAGTTAAATTTCTAATGGCCGATTTTTGAGCTTTCGCTACATATTTATGTATTAGTTTTCCTAACTCTGCTTGCTCTTCTTCTGAGAACGACTCAAATACGTCTTCTTTTATCTTACTAAATGCTTCTCCACGTTCATGCTTTGCAGAACCTGCTTTAGCAATGGTATACGTTTTATCGTAAACCATATGATGAATTTTCTTCGCTAAATCTTCATCTTCAACTGCTGGCTCGTATTCACGAACTTCTTTTTTGCCAAACGCTTCAGCTAATCTAACTTGAGCAGCACATTGCACTTTAATCGCTTCGTGCGCAAACTTAATAGCATCAGCCATTTCTTCTTCAGAAATCTCATCCATTTCACCTTCAACCATCATCACAGAATCAGCTGAAGCGCCAATCATCATATCGATGTCAGACTCTAATAATTGAGCACGGGTTGGGTTGATTACAAATTCACCATTAATACGACCAACTCTGGCTTCAGAGATTGGGCATTCGAATGGGAAATCTGATAATTGAATAGCCGCAGAAGCTGCTAAACCTGCCATGGCATCTGGCATAACTTCATCGTCATGAGACATTAATTGAATCATCACCTGAGTTTCAGAATGATAATCTTTTGGGAATAACGGACGTAAAACACGGTCTACCAAACGCATTGTTAAAACTTCGCCGTCACTCGGTCTAGCTTCTCTTTTAAAGAAACCACCAGGGTATCTTCCTGCTGCAGCAAATTTTTCTCTGTAGTCTACCGTTAAAGGTAAAAAGTCTACATCGGCAGCGTGATAGTTGGAAACAACTGTACACAAAAGCATACATTTTCCAGATTGCACAACAACAGAACCATGTGCCTGTTTTGCTAATTTTCCGGTTTCAATAGAAATTTCTCTACCGTCACCGAGGTCTATAACCTCTTTAAATGTTTGTGGAATCATAAATTTTTTCTTGTAATTCAAGCATAATCGTGCTCAAATCATGTTAAACAATGGTCGTTGTGTTGTGTGTAGTTGTTGTGTGTTGACCAATAAAAAACTGTAATAAGCTTCTTCAATGCACGGTTTAAACTCTGTGCGAGAGTTATATTAAAACAAAAAAGAGGCTATTATAGCCTCTTTTATTATTTTCTTAATCCTAATTCTTTTACTATGGCACGATATCTTAAGATATCTTTCTTAGTCAAATAATCAAGTAAAGCACGACGCTTACCTACTAATTTCACAAGAGAACGCTCAGTATTATAATCTTTACGATTGTTTTTTAAGTGTTCAGTTAAGTGATTAATTCTGTGCGTAAACAATGCAATCTGTCCTTCTGCAGAACCAGTGTCCTTTGCATTTTTACCGTGTTTCTTGAAAAGTTTTTCCTTTTCTTTTTTTTCTAAATACATGCTAATATTATTGTAAATGATTTTTATGTATACGAAAGATTTTCTTTCGAGCGGCAAATATACGCTTTTTTATTAATTTACAAGGTTATTAATAAAAAAGAATAAGCACTAGAAAAGTCTTATTTTTAAGCTCTTATGGGCTGATTTGTAATTAAATCAATGTACTGATTAATCTTGTTTTTTAATTCGTTTCTGTGAGAGATAAAATCTAAGAAGCCATGCTCTAATAAAAATTCGGATGTTTGAAATCCTTCTGGTAATTCCTTTCCGGTAGTATCTCTTACAATACGTGGCCCTGCAAAACCAATTAAAGCTCCAGGTTCTGCAATGTTAATATCACCTAACATAGCAAACGAAGCTGTTGTACCACCAGTTGTTGGATCGGTACAAAGTGAAATGTATGGAATACCTGCATCAGCCAATTGTGCTAATTTTACCGATGTTTTTGCTAGTTGCATTAATGATAATGCGGCTTCCATCATACGTGCTCCTCCAGATTTTGAGATAATCATAAAAGGCAATTTTTTCTTCAAGGCATAATCTGCTGCTCTGGCAATTTTTTCACCAACAACACTACCCATAGAGCCCCCAATAAAAGCAAAATCCATACAAGCTATTACTAAATCTTTCCCTTTAGATTTTCCAACTGCACTACGCACTGCATCTTTTAACTTAGTTTTTTCTTGTGCCGCCTTTAAACGGTCGGGATATTTTTTTGTGTCAACAAACTTTAAAGGGTCTTTAGATTCTAAGTTTGCATCTAACTCTTTAAATTTATTATCATCAAAAAGTATTTCGAAATATTCTTTGCTTCCAATTCTAACGTGATAGCCATCTTCTGGACTGACATAAAAGTTTTGTTCTAACTCTTTTGTGTCAATAATTTTACCAGTTGGAGATTTATACCAAAGCCCTTTTGGAGTGTCTTTTTTTTCTTGAGTACTTGTTTGTATTCCTTTATCTTTTCTTTTAAACCAAGCCATATTTAAAATTACGGTTTTAAATCCTTTGATTGTACTAAGGACAAGTTTTAAGATTTACAAAATTTTTTAAGGATAATTTGTATATCGTAAATCTAAGCACAAAATTAAGTCTTTTTTTAATTTTAGAGTAATACACAATGATTTTATTAATTATTAACTTGTAACTATTTGTATTGTAGTGTTTTAATAAAAAAAAGACCATGAATTAAAGAGGGTCTTTTTATATAATTGTAGTAAAATTATTTATTATAAAGTATTTACATTATTTAAATCTTCAAAGGCCTTTTTTAGTCTTGTTACAAAAGTTTTTTCACCTTCACGTAGCCAAACTCTTGGGTCGTAATATTTTTTATTTGGAGAATCATCGCCATCAGGATTACCTATTTGTGCTTTTAAATAATCAGCTTTGTCATCCATATAATCACGAATTCCACTCATAAAAGCGTATTGTAAATCCGTATCAATATTCATTTTAATTACACCGTAGCTAATGCCCTCACGAATTTCTTCAACTGTAGAGCCCGAACCTCCATGAAATACAAAATCGATATGATTATCCTCTACACCGTATTTTTCTGAAATATATTCTTGAGAATTTTTCAAAATTTTAGGTGTCAATTTCACGTTTCCAGGTTTGTAAACACCGTGTACATTACCAAATGCTGCAGCAATTGTAAATTGTGAACTTACTTTACTTAATTCTTCATAGGCATATGCAACTTCTTCAGGTTGAGTATATAGCTTTGAATCATCGACATCAGTATTATCTACGCCATCTTCTTCACCGCCAGTAATTCCTAATTCAATTTCTAATGTCATGCCCATCTTAGACATTCTTTCTAAATATTGTTTGCAGATTTCAATATTATCTTCTATTGGTTCTTCTGAAAGATCAATCATATGCGAGCTAAACAAAGATTTTCCAGTTTCAGCAAAATGTTTTTCACTAGCATCTAACAATCCATCTATCCAAGGTAATAGCTTTTTTGCACAGTGATCTGTATGTAAAATTACGGGAACACCATAAGCTTCTGATAAGGTGTGAACATGCTTAGCGCCAGCAACTGCACCTGCAATAGCTGCTTTTTGTCCATCGTTATTTAATCCTTTACCAGCATTAAACTGTGCTCCACCATTTGAAAATTGAATAATTACAGGAGCGTTTAAATCTCTAGCAGTTTCTAAAACACCATTAATAGTATCTGAACCAATAACGTTAACAGCAGGAAGTGCATAATTATTAACTTTAGCATGGTTAAAAATAGCTTGTACCTCTTTACCTGTTGCAACACCTGGTTTTATATTATGTCCCATTTTTATTATTTAATTGATTAAAAATTAATAGGTTTCAAAAGTAATCAATTTTTAAATAAATAAGAGTGTTTTTTTAAGTTGAAAAGCGTAAAACTACACTAAAACGTTATAGTTTGTATGTAAAAATAAACAGATTAAAACGGATAGTTTATGCCAATGTTATAAACGGCATTAGAGAAGTTGTAATCGTTAAACCATCGGTTTTGGTCTCTGTAAAAAGGGTCGTATGTTTTAAAGCCAACATCGAAACGAAAAACAAAAAAACTAAAGTCGTAGCGCAAACCAAAACCAGACCCTATGGCAATATCTTTTAATGAGTCTAAACTTGTAAAGGTAGCATTGTTGTCTTCAACATCATCGAGAGCATTCCATATGTTACCCGAATCAATAAATACGGCACCGTTTAAGTTTTCAAATATATTAAAGCGTTGTTCTAAACTAAATGCCAATTTTAAGTTAGCTTCATTAAATTCGTCATTAGTTACAGAGCTGCCTGGGCCTAAGTTATAAGCTGTCCAAGCACGATTGTCGTTGGGGCCACCAGCAAAAAAACTTTTAGCAAAAGGTATACTGGATGAGTTTCCGTAAGGGATTGCAATACCAAAAAAGCTACGTAATGCTAAAACATTTTTTCTGCCTAAATTCCAATGTTTTACATAGTCGAATTCTGTTTTTATATATTGAGAATAGGCGACATTAAATAGTTCGTAGCGATTATCTTCATTTTTATTTAGTCCTAAAAGTTTTGAAGTATTGGCAAGTAAATTTCCAGCGGCTTCTACTTTAAAACGAAAGATTGAAAAATTTTCATCAAATAAATTTTGTCTTTTATCTTGAGTAAAACTAAAGCTTGATGAGAGAATAAGATTGTTTTCAGTTAATCTATTTTTACGCTCGTTTATAGCAGATACCGTTTTGTAGTCATTATCAGTAGGAGTTAAAGAGGTGTTATCATTTAAAACATCACTTAGAAAAGCATCTGTTTGTTCTGGGAATAACAAATCCTCTCCATTATTGTAATTAATAGTGTTAGATATATTATTTAACGCGTTGTAAGAACTTTGATAAACACCAAAATAATTTCCAATATTAAGATTTCTAACATATTGTATATTAAACAAATCGAGTCTATTAGTAGCAATAGTATTAGGGTTCCATTTAAAATTGAATGAACCTACAAAGGTTTGTTTATCTAAGCCTATATTTGTTTGACTTGTAGCTGATAAACCAATCCGGGTTGTTGGCGACATGTATTTTGGTATTAGGTTCTCAGTATAAAACGGCGAAAATAATCGAGGGATAGTTAGTTTTAAATCAACTCCAAGTTCATTAATATCAAAAAACTGATTGCGATTATCGCCGGCATCATCTGAAGCGCCAATAGATCCAATGGCGGAAATTTCGAAAGTTTCAGCGCCTCTAAAAATATTTCTAATAAGCAAGCTTGGGTTTAAGGCTAAGCCAATGGTTTGTATGTTGCTTTTAGATACTTCGGCACTAAATCCTAAACCGAATTTTTTTAAAGGTGTTAATTTAATGGTATTTGAAAGGGTGTTATCATTATTCTCTATATATTCAATAGTTGGGTACTTAAATGTTTGTAATTCGTTTAAATGTCTAAACGTTCTAGTTCTATTAATGTCTTTAAAAATGCTCCCCGGATTAATAACAACAGCATCTGTTATTGCTCTTGGTCTATACCTCATTTTTCCATAACTCAGTAATTTGTAACCGCCATATGAAATAGAATCTTGAAATGGTTTATTTCTGTTTTCAAAAGTATAATCCGTTATAATGTTTACGTTGTCAATGGTATAAATCTTGAAAGGTTCTCGTAAAATAGTGTCTTGACTTCTTATGGCTCTATCTTGAATGATAATATCGATATTTGCCTTTTTGTCTGTCTCTACAGTGTCAACTGTAAACCGAATATAATCTTGATTAAAATGATAGACACCAGAGTTACGCATTTCGGTTGCAATTCTATCACGCTCTAAGCCAAGAATAGGGTCGATAATATACTGATCACCTTTTTTTATTAAAGCTCTTTTTTTAATTTTTTTGTATAAAGAATCAATAACAGGGGATTTAATATTTTTTGTAATGGAATCAATAATATATGGTTCGCCGTGTTTTACAAAATAGTCAATACTTGCTCTTTTATTATCTTTTGTGTTTATTTTATAGTTTACATCAACATTACTCAAGCCATTTAATTTGTAATAAGATTTTAAACGTTTTACAGTTTTTTTTGTTTTCTCTTCATCAACAATTACTGGTGGCTCGCCAGTTTTTTTTAACCAATTATTAAACCCTAAAGCAGAGTTTTTAAGTCTATCAACTTGCTTTTGTGAATACGCTTTGTTTAATCGTTCACGTCTATTGGGTTTTTTATCAAGCCAAGCTTCAAAAATAGAATCCCTGTTTGGGCGCGCTAAATTGTATATATTAAGCCTTAAATTACCAATTAAGGGTAGTTTGCTGTTTGGTTTTTGATGTAATAAACTGGTTATGGTTTCAGTTTTACTTTTTTTATCATTAACATAAACCGTATTTTCTACCAGCAAATGCTCATCTTCAGCAACTCTTTTAACGGTATTACAAGAGGTTATATATCCTGCAATAAAAAATAAGATTAGTATTTTTAAGAGTTGTTGGTACAAACGAAATTGTATTTAATTCAAGTTAAGTATTTAAGAGTTTGTTTTAATTAAAAAGAAATAATACTAAAGGCCTAACTTATGGACTCAAAAATACATTATTTCCTCAGAAAACACCTAAATTATTTAAGTGTAATGTAACCTTATTAATATTTTTCATTTCTTTATAAAAAATAAAAATGAAATAATAAAAAAAGATTTTAATGCTCTCTAAAAACCAAATAAAATTTATAACGTGTTTAAAGCAAAAAAAATATAGAATGCAACATGGTTTTTTTGTTGTTGAGGGTGTTAAAACAATACAAGAGCTGTTGCAGTCTAAATTTGTACTTCATGCTTTATATACGACAGAATCATTCAATATTGATGCCAAAGATGAAATTTTAATTTCTGAAACCGAATTAAAACGTATTAGTTTTTTAACGACACCAAATAAAGCATTAGCAGTTTTTAGAATACCCGAACCAAAATCTATTAATAGAAAAGGTTTAATTGTAGCACTTGATGCCATTAGAGATCCTGGAAATTTAGGTACCATTATTAGACTTTGTGATTGGTTTGGAGTTACAGATTTGGTTTGTAGCAAAGCTACTGTTGATTGTTTTAACCCCAAAGTAATACAAGCTACAATGGGATCAATAGCTAGAGTTAATATAAATTACGTGGATTTGGTTGATTTTTTGAATGAAGTAACTTTGCCAGTTTTTGGTGCCTTTATGGATGGAGAAACCGTTTACACTAAAAAATTGCTAAAAGAAGGTGTTTTAGTTATGGGAAATGAAGCCAATGGTGTTTCAAAAGAAGTTGAGGCTATAATAACAGAAAAAATATCTATTCCAAGATTTGGAAATTTACAAGCTACTGAAAGTTTAAATGTAGCTACAGCAACTGCTATTTTTTTAAGTGAGTTTAGGAGGAGTTAATTGTTAAGTTATTGGTTTTACAACAAACAATTAAACGACAAGCTTTTACTGAAACGTAAAATTAATAAAAACCCCACGTGTTTTCATGTTAGCAATATTACTTGTCCATGGGCTATTAGGATCTTCATCTCTAATAAGCTCATCATTAATAGCAAAAAGACCACGAATAGAAGGTGTAAACTTAAAATTATATAAATACAAATCTATGCCAAAACCAAGCTCATAAAACAGCATATTTTTTTTGGTTCTAAATTGCCCATTGCTATTATCATTTGGATTGGTTTCGTTACTTGAAAGATTTAAAGCCGTAGAAAACCCTCCAACAATAAAAGGCTTAAAATTATTAATACGTTTTGTTGAAACTTTTACTAACAAGGGAATATGAATGTATGTAGATTTTACCTCTCTGGTTAAATCGGAGCTGTTAAAATCAGGAAAACCTTGAAAATAGGTTTGACTATAATATAGCTCTCTTGTAGTAATTAATAAACCAGGTTCTAAACGTAAATCGATAAACTTATTTATGCGTAAATTTCCTATTAAGCCAACACTAAAACCAGGACTTCTTTTTACATAAATATCTCGTAAATCGTTATTATAGTCAAAGTTAAAATCGTAATTGTTAACACCTAGAAAATAGCCCCAACGTAGTAGATTATTATCTGTGCTGCCTTTTCCTTGGTTGGCATCATAAGTTACTTTTTCTTTTTTAAAGAGCTGAGCCTTAGAAGTTTGAACTACTAAAAGAAATGTTAATAACAAAAAAAGGTGCTTCATTTTTATTGTTTTGATGCTGTATAGATGGTCGCAACCCCAAAGGTTTGCGGAAAATCTTCAACATTAATAAACCCAATTTCTCGTAAAATATTGTTTAACGCTTCACCATAAGGAAAAACTGATGCTGATTCGCATAAATATTTATAAGCAGTTCTATCTTTTGAAAATACTTTGCCAATAACAGGTAAAATGTTTTTTGTATAAAAATTATAACCTTGTTTATATGGTGTCTTTTCTGGTATTGATGTTTCTAAAATCACAAAAATGCCGTTAGGTTTTAAAACGCGAAGTATTTCTTTTAAACCATTTTCTAAAGTTTCAAAATTACGTACACCAAAAGCAACAGTAATAGCATCAAAGCTATTGTTGTTAAAAGGCATACTTTCAGAATCACCTAGAATCATTTCAATTTTAGATTCTAATTTTTTCTTTTTAATTTTTTCTTTTCCAATATCTAGCATGCCACTACTAATATCTAAACCTACAATTTTAGTAGCATTGGTTTCAGCAAGATTAATAGCTAAATCACCTGTTCCTGTAGCAATATCTAAAACAGTTTCAGGTTGTTTTTCTTTAACCAATTTAACTACCTTTTTTCGCCATTTAATATCTATACCAAAGGATATTACGCGGTTTAATCCATCGTAATCACCAGAAATGGTGTCAAACATTTTGGTAACCTGTTCCTTTTTGCCTAAATCACTATTTTTATATGGTTTTATTTTTGACAAACCTCAAATTTTTGCACAAATATAAACTATTAAAGACCTATTAAGAAACTTCAAAACAAATAATTGTATTACATTAAAATACTATATATTTGTTATACTTATTATGGATATTTACTAATGAAAATAATCATTGCAGGAGCTGGTGAAGTTGGATTTCATTTAGCAAAGCTATTATCGTACGAATCTCAGGAAATTACGTTAATAGATCCCAACAAACTTAGTTTAGTGTATGCTGAGTCGCATTTAGATATTAAAGCGTTAAATGGAGATGCTACATCGATAAAGATGCTTAACGAAGCAAAAGTCAGTTCAACAGAATTGTTTATTGCGGTAACTTCTTCGCAAACTACTAATATTACAGCTTGTGTTTTAGCCAAACAATTAGGTGCAAAAAAAACCATTGCACGTATTTCTAATACAGAATTTATTGACTTTAAAGATGAAGTAGGATTTACTAAATTTGGAATTGATGAGTTGATTTCTCCCGAGCAATTAGCAGCCCAAGAAATTGAATTATTACTAAATCAATCGGTTTTTAATGATACTTACGAGTTTGAAAATGGCGCGTTAACCATGTTAGGTTTAAATTTAACCAATACCGCCAAATTTATTGGTAAATCTGTTAAAGAAGCTGCTCAAATGATTCCAGATGTTCATTTTTTTCCAATAGCAATTCAGCGTCAAGGTTCTCATTTAACAATAATTCCAAGAGGATATACAACATTAGAAGAAGGCGACCATGTGGTGTTTATTACATCAAAAGGTGGTGACGAGGAGTTGTGTAAATTAGCAGGTATTTACAAAACTGAGATTAGAGATGTTATGATTCTTGGTGGTGGAAGAATAGGAAGGAAAACATCAAAAAGTTTAGCTAAAAAAAGCAACGGAAGATTTAATGTTAAGCTAATAGAAAATAGTAAAGAACGCGCTTTTGAATTAGCAGATAGACTACCAAACACATTGATAATTAAAGGTGATGGTAGAAATGTAGAACTTTTAGAAGAGGAAAATATAGCTGAAATGGATGCCTTTATTGCTGTTACAGGAAATTCTGAAACGAATATTATTTCAAGTCTAGTAGCAAAAAATAAGGGTGTTAAAAAAACCATTGCACTCGTTGAGAATATAGATTATTTTGAACTTTCTCATTCTATTGGTATAGATACCTTAATAAATAAAAAACTTTTAGCAGCAAATAGCATATTTAGATATATTAGAAAAGGAGATGTTGTAGCTATGACAAAGCTTAGTAGCATGGATGCTGAACTTTTAGAGTTTATAGTAAAGCCAAAATCGAAAATTTGTAATAAAATTATTAAAAATTTAAACTTTCCAGAAACAGCAATTATAGGAGGAGTTATTAGAAATGGAGAAGGAATGCTTGCTCTTGGTAACTTTCAAATAATAGAAGGAGATAGAGTAGTAGTGTGCTGTTTGCCAACTTCAATTAAAAGAGTTGAAAGTTTTTTCTTTTAGCCTAAAAGCATTTGTGTGAAACTTAATTTTAAAATTATAATCCACTTTTTTGGTCTACTATTATTGTTTAATGGAGCTTTTATGCTTTTGTCAGCAATTGTTAGCTTTATTTACAAAGACGGAATTACCTTAAATTTATTTTTAGCAGGAGTTTCGGTTTTGGTTTTGGGAGTAGTATTTATGCTGTTGTCTTTAAAGCATAAAAAAGAAATGAATAAGCGCGAAGGTTATATTGTTGTAACTTTTGGTTGGATTATAATGGCACTTTCAGGTGCTTTCCCGTACATGTTTACAGGAGCTATCCCAAACTTTACTAATGCTTTTTTCGAAACCATTTCAGGGTACACCACTACAGGAGCTACAATTTTAACAGATATTGAAATATTACCAAAAGGAATACTATTTTGGAGAAGTCTAACACATTGGATTGGTGGCATGGGAATTATAGTTTTAGCTATAGCTATTCTTCCTTTACTAGGAATTGGAGGTATGGAGTTGTTTGCTGCCGAAGCACCAGGGCCAAGTGCCGATAAATTGCATCCAAGAATTACAGATACTGCTAAACGGTTGTGGCTTATTTACTTTGGATATACTGCAGCTGAAACTATTTTGTTAAACGTTGCAGGAATGTCTTTTTTTGATGCCATAAATCATAGTATGTGTACCTTATCTACGGGTGGTTTTTCTACCAAAAATGCGAGTTTAGCACATTATAATGGTCAACCTATAATTCAATATATAGTGATATTATTCATGTTTTTAGCTGGAACAAATTTTGTGTTGAGTTATTTTGCGTTTAAAGGGAAAATTCAAAAAATTCTTCAAGATGAAGAGTTTAAGCTCTATTTTAAATTCATTATTGTATTTACAGTTATTTCGGCATTAATCATTTATTTTAGGGCAGATGTGTCTGCTTCTTCAATAGACCATCCAATGGTTTTTGGTGAAGCAGAAAGTGCTTTTAGACATGCTTTATTTCAAGTGTTATCTGTTATTACTACAACAGGTTTTATTACAGCAGATTTTACCATGTGGACACCCTTTTTAGTTGTGTTCTTTTTTGGGTTAATGTTTCTTGGTGGTTCAGCAGGTAGCACCTCTGGAGGTGTAAAAGTGGTAAGACATTTGTTAATGATTAAAAATGGTTTTTTAGAGTTTAAACGTACCTTGCATCCTAATGCTATAGTACCAGTGCGTTATAATAAAAGAGCTGTTTCAGGTGATATTGTTTTTAACATTCTGGCCTTTTTTATTTTATATATGTTATCCTTTATTATTGGTGCTTTAGGTTTTTCTATGATGGAAATTGATTTTAGATCTTCCATAGGTTTGGCAGCATCAAGTTTGGGTAATGTGGGTCCAGCTTTAGGCGATTTTGGTCCCGTTAATAGCTATGCTACTTTACCAAGTACTGGCAAGCTATGGTGTGCTTTTTTAATGCTCTTAGGTCGTTTAGAGCTCTTTACTGTGCTTATTTTATTTACGCCTTTCTTCTGGCGAAATAGATAATAATTTTAATATTTTTTCTTACAATTAATTTGATAAGGTTTCGTTTATTTGTTTGTAGATTGTGCACATATGTCCCGATTTATAATTTATGCTGTCTATCAATACTTCGTTAAGATTTTACGGTACTAGAGCTGCCTAAAATCTTAACGAAGTATTGAAGTAATATAAAACTATAAAAACAGAAAATGCCAATAGTTTATATCGGGGTTTTAATATTATAAGATTCAATTTATTAACTAATGACTTTTACTTTTAAGTAACTCTTTTGGGTAATTAGCTTTAAACCTATTTAATCTAGGAATAGATACATTTTTTATATAAGGATGATTTGGATGTAATCTTTCGTAGTTTTGGTGATAATCTTCGCCTACCCAAAACTTTTGAAATGGATAAACTTCGGCAGCTATTTTTGCATTTAGTTTTTTTGCTAAGGCCGCTTTCTTTTTTAAAATAACTTGCTTTTGGGCTTCATTTTGATAAAAAATAATAGAACGGTATTGCGAACCATGATCTGGACCTTGCCCATTTAATTGAGTTATATTTTGAGATGCAAAATACACATCAACCAAAGTTTCAAAGCTAACAACTTTTGGGTCGTAAATAATCTCTACAGCTTCAGCATGTCCTGTGCTTCCTGTGTTACTTGATGCATAAGTTGGGTTTTTTGTATGTCCGCCAGCATATCCCGAAATTGATTCTTCAACACCTTTTACGCTTTCGTAAATAGCCTCAACGCACCAAAAGCATCCGCTTGCAAAATAAGCACGTGCTTTTCCTTTTTTAATAGGTACTTCTATAGGTTCTGCGTTAATTACATCGAGTTGCTTTTTATTTACTTGGGCAGTATTTTGACAACTAAATGTTAATGCTAATGCCAATAAAGGGATAATACGTTTCATGATTTATATTTTTCTTTTTTAATAGACGTATAAAGATACAAAACCTTTGCATGGATTTGATAAAAGTGTGTTAAATAAAAGAAACCGTCTCATTAACAAAAAGAGGCGGTTTTTTCATTTTATGGAGAAATAGGTTTGATAAATTCTATTTTTGATTTTAGTTAAGTCATTTAAGCCATTTTTTTGCTCATATTATGCGCTAAAGCATGTAAACCGAACTCTAATTCTGCTTTTTCGATACCTTTATGATTAAATCGTTTGAAGTTTCGGTTTGATTTGTCCAAAAACAAGTTCTACATCAGCGGTACGTTTTTTACGCCGCTTTAATCCATCATTACTTGTTAACCTTTCCCTCATAATCTGTTTATGACCCTCCAGATTGTGATTTCTCTCTATTTTTCTATTATTGTATTTAGAGCGATGGCATACTGCTCGTAATGGACAACCATGACAGTTTTGAGTTTGATAGACACTATAAGTTTGCTTATAGCCAGATTTTGTAGTTTTCTTTGTGTGATAGATGTTGTTTATTTGCTGTCCCATCGGACAGATGTAACAGTCTTTTTCAGCATTATAGTATAAATTATCTCTGTGGAAATCATTTTTAGCTTTTTTCTTTTTCTTTGATTTATAAGTTTGCTCTTCTTTATCAAAGGGGTTGTATTTCACATAGGCTTGAATACCTTTTTGCTCTAGTAAATCATAGTTTTCTTCACTGCCATAGCCTGCATCTGCGGTGAGGTAATCGGGAAGCGTTTCATACAGATACTCATAAGATGCTATATGAGGTTTTAAAGTATGTATATCGTTAGTGGTTTGATGTATGCTGTAATGGATAACAAATTGAGACTCTGAACTGATTTGCACATTATAGCCTGGTTTAAGCTGGCCGTTAAGCATGAGATCTTCTTTCATGCGCATAAAAGTGGCATCAGGATCAGTTTTGCTTTAACTGTTGCGCCCTGCAAGTACCTTTTCTTGCTGCTCGTACTTTTCAAGGTTAGCTGGAAAATTCTTTTCAATATAGCGTGCTTTGGCTTTTTGTTTGCTTGTTGTCTTTGGATTGCCTTTAAGTATTTTGTTAATCTTTGCAGCAGTTTTGGTTCCTTTATCTTTATCTATTTACTTAAAGTCTGGTGGCGTAGGGTCTTTGTCTTCTACATTGGCTATGCTCTGGGCATATTGCCAAAGTTTTTCCAACTGCTTAGACATTTTTCTGTACGGGTTTTAATAGCATTACACCATACAAAAGTATATCTGCCCGCCATGGATTCTATCTTAGTGCCATCGGTATAAACTTCCTTAAGGGTTACCAAGCCTTCATCGGCTAATAATAACACGATTTGCTTTAAAATATCCTTAAAAATGGTTTTGAGTTTGTTACTTCGAAAACGAGCAATAGTATTATGGTCGGCAATTTGATTAGCCGATAACCACATGTAATTGATATTCTCGCGTATGGCTTTTTCTATTTTACGTGAAGAATAGGTGTTATCCATGTAGACATAAACCATAATCTTGAGCATCATCTTTGGGTGATAACTAGGCTTACCTTCTCTATGGTATTGATTAATCAATAAATCAAGGTTAAGTTGCTCAATAACTCCGTTAACCACACGTACAGGATGCTCGCTAGGAATAAGTTCTTCAATACTAGGTGGAAAAAGCCAATTTTGCTACTGATTGTAGTTTTTAAAATTAGTATTCATATGTCTGATATTCAATATATAAGACACAAAAGATCATGCACATAATCATTGTTTTTTTAACAAAAAAAAAAGCTGCCTCGATTTTGAGACAGCTTCTTAATTTTTATTAATCAATTATGGTTTATTAGCTATTATCTGCTTCTTTTAAGTCTGAAACAGCTTGTTTTACTTCAGCTTCAGTACCTTCAAAGGTTTGGTAATTTGTAGTTTTTTCTCCATTTTCGTTTACTACAGTAGTTACAATTGCTTTAAAAACACCTTCTTCAAGCTCACTCATTTCTACTTTAATTTCTTTTGAAATATTTTGAGTAACTAACTCAGTAGTTTCTTTTTCTTCAGAGTATGCTGCAACACCTTCTGCTGTAATTGCAATACTAGGAGCAATAACTAAAGCTACAACACTCATTAATTTTAATAAGATATTTAATGAAGGTCCAGAAGTATCTTTAAAAGGGTCTCCAACGGTATCACCTACAACTGCAGCTTTATGAGCGTCTGTTCCTTTTTTACCTTGTTCTTCAATAGTTTTTTTAGCGTTATCCCAAGCACCACCAGCATTAGATTGGAAGATTGCCATAAGTACACCACAAGTTGTAACACCAGCAAGTAAACCTCCAAGCATTTCTGCACCACCAATAAATCCAACAGCAACAGGAACAGCAATAGCTAATAACCCAGGTAATACCATTTCTTTAATAGAAGCCTTTGTTGATATATCTACACATTTATCATATTCAGCATAACCATCAGCAGCATCAAAAATTTCTCGTTGTTCTTTTGTTGCTTTAGACATATCAGAATCTACTGCTCTCATTACTTCTAGAGCCGCTTTCAATTGTGGAATATCTCTAAATTGACGTCGTACTTCTTCAATCATTGCCATAGCAGCACGACCAACTGCATTCATTGATAATGCTGAAAACACAAATGGCAACATACCGCCAACTAACAATCCAGCCATAATATTTGGCTTAGATACATCAATTGCGGTAACACCAGCAGTTTTCATAAAAGCAGCAAATAAAGCCAAAGCAGTTAATGCTGCAGAAGCAATAGCAAATCCTTTACCAATGGCGGCAGTTGTATTGCCAACAGCATCTAATTTATCTGTACGTTCTCTAACTTCACTTGGTAATTCTGCCATTTCAGCGATACCACCAGCGTTATCAGAAATTGGTCCGTAAGCATCAACAGCTAATTGAATACCTGTATTTGCTAACATACCTACCGCAGCAATAGCGATACCGTATAAACCTGCATAATGATGCGATACTAAAATAGCAGCAGCAATTAAAATAATTGGAATTGCAGTACTCATCATCCCAATTCCTAATCCAGCAATAATATTTGTAGCTGCTCCAGTTTCTGACTGAGCAACAATAGAGTTTACAGGTTTTTTACCTGTACCCGTATAATATTCGGTTACTTTACCAACAGCTAAACCAGCTACTAAACCAGCAATAGTCGCCATAAAAACACCCCAAGATCCGAAAGGTAAACCTTCAACAGATTCTGGGATTAAAGCATTAATAATAAAATAAGATGCGACAACCATTAAGCCTGCCGAACCAAATTCTCCAATATTTAAAGCTGTTTGCGGATTTCCTCCATCTTTTACTCTAACAAAGAATGTTCCTATAATAGACATAATAATTCCAACAGCGGCTAGTACTAATGGTAAGTATACAGCGCCTAAACCATTAAAATCTGGTGTTAAAATAAATGCACCTAATACCATAGTACCTATAATTGAACCAACATACGATTCAAATAAATCGGCTCCCATACCAGCAACATCACCAACATTATCACCAACATTATCTGCAATTGTTGCAGGGTTTAATGGGTGATCTTCTGGAATACCAGCTTCAACTTTACCAACTAAATCTGCACCAACATCTGCAGCTTTAGTATAAATACCACCACCAACACGAGCAAATAATGCAATTGAAGATGCACCAAGTGAGAATCCAGAAAGCACATTAAGTACTTCGTTTAGCCCCCAACCCATTTCACTATATAAGGCAAATAAACCACTTAGCCCTAAAACACCAAGTCCTACTACACCAAGCCCCATAACAGCACCACCTGCAAAAGCAACTTCTAAAGCTTTTCCAAGAGATGTTCTTGCTGCACTTGTGGTTCTTACATTTGCTTTTGTAGCAACTTTCATTCCTATAAATCCTGCTAATGCAGAACAAATAGCCCCAACAATAAATGATACAGCGACCATTCCGTTAGACCCAGCTTCAGCATTTCCTTTAAAGTACAATAGAATAGCAACAGCAACTACAAAAATTGATAAAATTTTGTATTCAGCTTTAAGGAAAGACATAGCACCATCTGCAATGTTTTTTGCTATTCTTTTCATTTTATCGGTACCTTGATCTTGTTTAGAAACCCATGCGCTTTTTATAAACACAAATAAAAGTGCTAGTACACCAAAAAGTGGTAAAATTTTTACAATTAATTCCATATTAAAATTAGTTAATTATTTAGTTATTATTTTTTTAACGAGGCTAAAAATAGGAAAATATAAGTGATAAAAAAAACCACCTTAAATTCAAGGTGGCTTATTTTTAAATTAATATGTTTTTAGCGCCTGTTTAAATAGTGAAAGTTCTTTTCTTCTTGTGTTCACTTTCATCATAACGCTTTATGCATTCGTGGTAAATTTTGGTAGCTTCTTCAGAATTACCCCAACCGCCTGTATCTACTTTTTTCTTTTCTAAATCTTTGTATACTTGAAAAAAATGTTCAATCTCTTTTAGTCTGTGAGGGTTTAAATCTGAAATATCAGTTCTTTTACTCCAAACAGGGTCTGAAACAGGTACGCAAATTATTTTTTCGTCAGGACCTTTTTCATCAGTCATATGAAACACACCAATAGGTTTAACTTCCATAACCACCATGGGGTAAGTTGGTTCTGTTCCTAGTACAAGCACATCCAATGGGTCTTGATCTAAGGCCAAAGTTTCAGGAATAAATCCATAATCTCCTGGATACATCATAGATGAAAATAAAGTTCTATCAAAACGAATTTTATGTAATGTAAAGTCGTATTCGTATTTATTTCTACTTCCTTTAGGTATTTCAATCAATACATCAAAAGTTAATGCTTTTTTCTTACTCATATTTAATCTCTTTTTTGGGCTGCAAAGGTACTGAACACTTATTCTTAAAACAACTAAAAGCACTTACAATTTCTAGTATTTGTAATTACCTAATTTTAAGTTAATTTCATAATCTTTTTAAAAGTTAAACTGCTAATATTTATTATATTGTGCATGACTAACTCATTTAAATATTTTAAAAATCATGCGACATATTCTCCTAGCATTTCTTATTCTTTTTTCAATTAAAGCTCAAGCCCAAAAGTGGCAAGGTAAATTTGAACCCATTGACAATATGATTGCAGCTCCAAATATATATCGTACGGCAAGTGGTGCACCTGGAAAAGCATACTGGCAACAACGTGCTAATTATAAAATTAAGGCTGTTTTAGATGAAGCTAATAATACGATTTCTGGTGAAGAAACCATTACTTACTTTAATAATTCGCCAGATGATTTAAGTTATTTATGGATTCAATTAGAACAAAATGTAAATAAAAAGGAAAATGAAGATTTTGGAAGTATAAATAACAATATAAGAGAAGGAATAAATGCCAGACAAATGCAATTTCTCACTAGAGCTATTGATTTTCCTGCTGGCTATTCTATAAAATATATAAAGGATGGAAATGGAAACCCTATAAAATCTTTAGTTAATAATACAATGATGAAAGTTTTGCTTGATACACCTTTAAAATCGGGTGCATCAATGAGTTTTTCTATCGCTTGGTCTTACCCAATAACAGATCGTAGCATGTATTTGCTTTCTAGAGAAGGTTACGAGTATTTTCCAGAAGATGATAATACGGTTTATTTAATTGCGCATTGGTTTCCTAGAATGGCTGTTTATAATGATACTGAAGGTTGGCAAAATCAGCAGTTTCAGAAATTAGGTGAGTTTGCTTTAGAGTTTGGTGATTACGAAGTTGAAATTTCTGTCCCTGAAGATCATACTGTAGCATCAACAGGAGTTCTTCAAAATAGCGAAAAAGTATTGTCAAAAACACAACAGAAACGATTAGATGAAGCTCGTAAATCACTCGATAAACCTATAATGATTATTACAAAAGAAGAAGCTGAGGCTAATGAAAAAACAAAATCAAAAAAATTAAAAACGTGGAAATTCAATGCAAAAAATATTCGCGATTTTGCATTTGCATCGTCGCGTAAGTTTATTTGGGATGCACAGGCTGTAAAGTTGCCAACTAATACTGTTATGGCGATGTCTTTTTATCCAAAGGAAGGTTTACCTGTTTGGAAAGAAGAATCTACAAAAGCGATTATGCATGCTTTAGAAGTATATTCTGAAGCAACTTTTGATTATCCTTACCCTGTTTGTATTTCGGTAAATACATCAAATATTGGTATGGAATTTCCAATGATTAGTTTTAATGGTGGACGACCGAAAAATGGAAAAATAAGTGACCGTGCTAAACAGGGTATGATTGGAACTATAATTCACGAAGTAGGGCATAATTGGTTTCCGATGATTGTAAGTTCAGACGAAAGGAAATGGATGTGGATGGACGAAGGGTTGAATACATTTTTAAATATACGTACTGTGGCAGAGCGTTATCCAGATTTTAATACTAAAACTCCAAAGAGTATTGTGCCATTTATGAGTGGTGATAAAAATATTTTGAGACCTATAATGACGACTTCGGATAATGAATTGATGAGTCAATTTGGGGCTAATTTTTATTTAAAACCTACTGTTGGCTTACAAATGTTGCGTAACTCAATTATTGGTAAAGAGTTATTCGATCAAGCTTTTAAAGAGTATGCTAACCGCTGGAAATACAAGCATCCAAATCCGGGAGATTTATTTAGAACTTTAGAGGATGCCACAGCAACCGATTTAGATTGGTTTTTTAGAGGTTGGTTTTTTACAACCGATAATGTTGACATGGAGCTAGCCGATGTAAAATGGTTTAAAGTTTTTGAAGAAAACACAAACATTGAAGACCAAAAGAAAAAATCTCAATTTAAAATTGAAGGTGAAAACGCAGGTAAAAAAGCTAAAGATTTTTCTAGCGGACCAGAAGTTATAAATATGGCTGCAACTCCAGATGCAGCTTATGGCCAGTTTTTATCTAGAATTGATGAAGCGGAAGTTAGAAAACAAGTGTCAGGAAAAAATATTTATGAAGTAACTATTAAAAATAAAGGCGGATTAATTATGCCTGTTACCATCGAATGGATTTATACTGATGGATCAAAAGACTTAGATAAATTACCTGCTCAAATTTGGCGAAGAAATGAATACGAGGTTAAACAAACATTTATAAAAGAAAAGGAAGTTGCTAAAGTAAATCTAGACCCTAATTTTGAGTTTGCTGATACTGATATGGATAACAATAGCTTTCCAAAAGTTGATGCAAAATCAAAGTTTGATGAGTTTAAAGAAAACAACTAGCACAAAAATTAAAACTAAACTTTAGAAGTTAACGATTTTACAAACACATAACCAAACCCAAAAAAGAGCATAAGGTGAAATGGGAAAAGACCAAAATCGCCACCTTGATTACCAACTATAAATGCACTGTACATTCCAAAGGCAAAGTATAACATTAAAAGTCCTTCGAAAATAACGTTTACCGAAAGTCTTTTTTTAAGGTATTTATTCTTTTTCCAAGCATCTTTAATGTTGCCTATATTAAATTTAGGCGTGCGTACAAATTCACTTTTTTTGCCTAAATGCCCTTCTAAAACGGCAATAGAATTATGTAAAGAAAAGCCCATAGCTATAGAGAAAAAAACAAAAAACATCCCTATGTAATTCATAAAGTTTTTAATACCACCACCGTAAATTTTTCGATACATAATCCAGTAACAAATAAAAAATATAACCGTGCTTGCTACAAAGAAACTCATAACAATAAAGTAAGGTTTTAAGTGTTCAAATTCATTTTTTATATAAAGCATAGGAATACTCAAAATTGCCACTATTAATATGTTTAAAAACATAGTGCTGTTTAGTAGATGTAGTAAACCGTGAACTTTTGTTTTAGACGAAATATTTTTGTTTTTTAATACTTTCCACATCATTTTTCTAAAGTTTTCAGCACCTCCTTTATTCCATCTAAATTGTTGCGAACGTGCTGCACTAATAACTATAGGAAGCTCTGCTGGTGTTTCTACATCCTCTAAGTATTTAAATTTCCAGTTTTTAAGTTGAGCACGATAACTCAAATCTAAATCTTCTGTAAGGGTATCGCCTTCCCAATTTCCAGCATCTATTATACACGTTTTTCTCCAAATACCAGCTGTACCATTAAAGTTTATAAAATGGCCTTTGCTATTTCTTCCTACTTGCTCTAAAGTAAAATGTGCGTCTAAGGCAAATGCTTGAATTTTGGTAAGTATTGAAAAGTCTCTATTAATATGCCCCCAACGTGTTTGTACAACACCAATATCGCTATTTTTAAAATAAGGCACTGTGCGTTTTAACCAATCTTTTTGAGGTAGAAAATCTGAATCAAAAATGGCAATAAACTCACCTTTTGCAACTTCAAGTCCTTCTTTTAATGCACCAGCTTTAAATCCTGTTCGTATTTTTCTGGTAATATGTTTTATGTCTAAACCTTTAGACTGAAGTTTTTTAATATGAGTACGAGTAGTTTCAACAGTTTCATCAGTAGAATCATCTAAAACTTGAATTTCTAGTTTTTCCTTTGGGTAATCAATTTTTGCAATATTATCCAGCAAGCGTTCCATAACATACATTTCGTTATAGACAGGAAGTTGAATAGTTACAAAGGGTACTTCTTCTGGATTAGATAAATTGAATTTTAAATCGGTGGTACTTTTTTTTGCAGATAAGTAGTTAAATAATAGGTTTAACTGAGCCAATGCATACATAAAAATGAGCAATAACGCAATGGTATAAACAACAATAATTACGGTTTCTATATACATTATTTAAAACTGTATTTAAAAATCCAAGTCAATATTTTTATGCCTGCAAATATAGCACCTTTTACTGTTCCTGAAACTTTTGAAATGCCAATTCTATTTCGATAATTTACCGGCACTTCAACATAACTTAGTTTTTGTTTTAGGGCTTTAAGTTGCATCTCAACTGTCCAGCCATAGGTTTTGTCTTCCATTTTAAGAACCAAAAGCTTATTGTATTTTATTGCTCTAAAAGGGCCTAAGTCTGAAAACGTTGCATTAAACATTAATTTCATTAAAAAGGTAGCTAACCAATTCCCAAATATTTGAGGCATGGTCATAGAACCTTTTTCACGTAGTCGTTTTACTCGCGCTCCAATTACAAAATCTACATCATCTTTAATTATTGGTGCTACTATTTTTTCAAGCTCTTCAGGGTAATCACTATAATCGCCATCTAAAAAAACAATGATGTCTGGTTTATCTTTTTTGTTAGAAATGTAATCCATTCCTTTTAAACATGCGTAACCATACCCACGTTTATTTTCTTTAAGAACTGTAGCGCCAGCTTTTTTGGCGTTTTCTTCAGTAGCGTCACTTGAGTTGTTACTCACTACAATAATTTCTTCAACTATCGATGGAATATCTTTAATAACATGTGATATGGAGTCAGCTTCGTTATAAGCTGGAATAATTACGTTTATTTTAGTCATTTTAAATCTTTAAGATTATTGTCTTTTCTGAAAGACTTAAAATCTGTCCATTCATTAATCTGTTTACCTTCTTTAAAGCGTTTAGCAGAAACTAATTCTTTATTAAAATACATGAAACAATAACCGTTTTTCAAATTGTTTTTTAGCTGGCATTTATGATTAATTTTCCCTATATTATCATAAATTAACCACCAATTATTCTTCTGTCCATTTATAAAATGTCCTTCACTTTCTTTAGTGCCATTTTCACGGTAAAAATACCAATATTTTATAGGCTTATTGTTTTTGAAATGACCTTCTTTTTGCACTTTACCGTTAGGATAATAAAATGTCCAATACTTGGTTTTCGTATCGCCATTTAGCCAACCCTCAGCTTGCAGACTCCCATTGTTGTAATAAATTCTCTTATATGTTTTTTGCGCATTACTCTCGATAGTAAAGCAACATATTAAACTAAAAATTATAATTGAATACTTCAAAAGGGTTTATTTTTGGTTTACTAAATCCATAAGGTCTACATCGTTGCCCAATAAAATATCAGTCGGATTAATACGACCTTTTTCTGGTCCATTTTCTAGTTTTAAAACACCTCGTGGGCAAACTGCAGAACAAATACCACAACCTACACAACTAGAGCGCACTATATTTTCTCCTTTCTGCGCATAAGCACGAACATCAATTCCTTGCTCGCAATAGGTAGAGCAGTTTCCGCAAGAGATACATTGTCCTCCATTTGTTGTAATTCTAAATCGAGATTTAAAACGCTGTACTAAACCTAAATAGGCTGCTAACGGGCAACCAAAACGACACCACACGCGATTACCAAAAATAGGGTAGAAGCCAGTGCCAATTACACCTGCAAACCAAGCTCCAATTAAGAAGCTATAGGTGTCTTTTATCCATTGTGATTTTATACCAAGAAATGCTTCATCTCCTGAAAAATAGCAGTATAAAGTCACCAATGTCATTACTAATGAGAACATTAGAACGGAGTGAATTAACCAGCGCTCTAATTTCCAAGCATTCAAACTTTTATCGGAGTGTTGTCTATACGGGTCGCCTAAAGTTTCAGCTAAACCACCACAACCACAAACCCATGAGCAATACCAGCGTTTTCCAAAGAAATATACCATAACGGGTACGATTATAAGTGTTAATATGATACCCCAAACCAATATAAAAAGCCCAATTGCTCCACTATCTCTTAAGCTATCTAAATTCCATTCAAAAAAGAAATCGTAATCTAAAGGAAATGCATTTTTAAAATCGTATCCAGGCATATTAAGACTTGTCATGATTTCAGGAATAAGGAACGCAAAAACAATTTGAAAAAACAACACCGAAGTAGTACGAATGATTTGGTATTTGTTATGTCTATATTTTATGTACATACGTGCTGCCATAACTAGCATAATTACACAATACAAAAACCCATAAACAAACCATTGACTTGCTGGTCCACCATTTAGAAATTTACTTATAGGGTCAAGAATATATGTCCAATTAACAACATAATCTGCCATAAAATATAGCAATAAATAAAATACCACTAAATACACTAAAACTAACCAAGCAATCCAACCACGATTGGTACTTGCTTCATGATAAATACCGTTGTGTTTAATACCAGGTCTGCCTAATAAAATAATGTTTGGTAGTATAAAGAGTAGTGCGCCAATAATTGCTAGCCCAAACGTGAACCACCATAGTAAACCACCATGTTTCTTCACAAATCCAGAACCCGCTTTTTTTGCTATTTCATAACTTAAAGTATGAGGTTTTCCATAGATTTTATATTGGTATTGTTCACCTTTTTTGTCCCAGTTTTTTTCAGCATCATACTTTGCTATTAATGTATCATAATGGTTGTTGGAAGTTTCATAAGCATTTCGAACGCGACTAGAAAACTCAAAAATATTTAAGTCTTCCTCGGTAACTGTAGCTTTTTTAAGTTCCTCTTTTATAATTTCACTTTTATAGTTTTTTGATGTTATGAATTCATCAAATTCAGCTTCTGATAAACTAAAACTACCTGTAAAGAGTGTTCCGGTAAAAATGCCTAAGCCTATTAAAAATAAGACTAATCCTAACTGTTTTATTATTTTCATGTCTTTATTTTTTAAGCGAATATGCGTTTCCAACTTTTCTTTTTAAGTTGAATGTTAGTATTGTTTTCTGTATTAAATTTTTTAACGATGTCTTTCTCGTGAAGTTTATAAAACTCAGGATCGAAGTTGGCGTCTGCTAAGTATTCTAAAACATAATCTACAGACTCTTTTTTGGTTAAAACTTTATCAAAAAACTCATGGCGCATTCTAATGCCGAAGGTATTTATGCCTATAAATCCTCGTGTATTTTTATCATAATTAATGTGAATACATTTATTACCATCTTTATGTTCCCAATAAAAACGCGCTTCATTTTCTCTAGGTTGCGCCCAAACCCAACCATAAGTTTGATATTCAATATCAAAGAATTTTGCAGAGTTAAACCAATGTCCAGGTTTATATTGAATACGGTTTCCACAAATGGTTTGTGCAACGGTTTCTCCCATCATGCGTCCTGTGTACCAAACCGCTTCAATGGTTCTGCGTTGGTCAATACCTTCATGTTGTTCGGCACAATCTCCAACGGCATAAACATCAGGAATATTAGTTTCTAAATAGCGATTTACTTTTACGCCTCTTCCTGTTTCAATGCTAGAATCTTTTATAAAATCGATATTAGGTGAAACACCAGCAGTAAGTCCAACTACATTACAAAGAATTTCTTCACCTGTTTCCTGAATAATTACCGATTTTACTTGTCCATTTTCATCGGAAACTATTTCTTTTAAATTGGTAGATAATCTTAAATCGATACCGTTGGCTAATATTTCGCGATTTATCATCGTACTTTCTTCTTCTGGTAACACACCATTCCAAAAACTACTTTCTCGTACCAAAAAAGTAACAGGAATATGTCTGGAATGTAACATTTCTGCCAACTCAATTCCAATTAAGCCACCACCAACAATTACAGCACGTTTGCAAACTTTGTTGTTTGGTGCATATTTTTCCAGTTTTTCCAAATCCTGTTTATGGTACATCCCCATCACACCATCTAAATCTTGCCCATGCCATCCAAATTTGTTGGGTTTACTGCCCGTAGCAATAATCAATTTATCATACTGTAAGGTGTCACCTTCTGCAAAATGCAAGGTTTTAGATTTAGTTTCAATCTGCTTTACAAAGCCCTTTTTAAGTTCAATCCTGTTTTTTTTCCAAAACCAATCCTCATATGGTTGTGTATGTTCAAACTTCATGTGACCCATGTACACATACATTAATGCAGTACGAGAAAAGAAATAATCAGTTTCGGCAGAAACAATAGTAATTTTTTTGTCGGAAAGTTTTCTAATATGTCTTGCAGCAGTTACGCCAGAAATTCCGTTTCCTATAATAACGATGTGTTCCATGATTTTGTTAGTTATGCTGTAATAGGTCGAAGTTAAATATAATAACTTAACTTGAAGTATTAATTTAGAATTGCTTTAAATTGAAACAATAGTGTGAGGTTTAAATTTTTTACAGAGGGCAATTTTTTTTAACAATGTAAGTTAACTAACATTTTATACGACATAGATGTTGTTGCTTTGTAAACGAAAAATTAAATCGAATGAAAAAACAAATAATCATATTAGTAATTATTTTAGTTAGTAGTATAGGATTTTCGCAAGATATAAATGGCTTTCTTAATAAAGCTGATGTGTTTTTTAAAACCCATGTTGTTAATGGAAAAGTGGCTTACTCAGAAATTCATAAGGACCAAAGTGATTTAAATGAATTATTAAAAATAGCAGAAGTTGTTTCGGTTTCAAAAAATGATGCAAAAACATATCAGGCCTTTTGGATTAATGCCTATAATTTATCTGTAATAAAAGGAATTATAGATAATTACCCTACTCAATCGCCTATAGATAACGCTGGTTTTTTTGATAAAACAACTTATAGTTTAGCAGGTAAAAACATTACCTTAAATGATATTGAACACAAATTGCTGAGAGCCCAATTTAACGATGCTCGGTTTCATTTTGTATTAGTCTGTGGTGCCGTTGGTTGTCCGCCATTAATTAATAAAGCGTATTTACCAAGTACTTTAGATTCGCAATTAGAAGCACAAACCGTTAAGGCTATAAATGGAAGTTTTATAAATGTGAATGCTAAGAAAAAACGTGTTCAAGTATCTCAAATAATGGAATGGTATAAAGAAGATTTTACAATGAATGGAATGGATGAAATAGATTTTATAAACAAATACATAACAACAAAATTAGAAGGAAAGTATAAACTAAGCTACTTTCCTTATGATTGGGAATTAAACAAACAATAACTAACCAATTAAATTTAAGAATACATAAGATGAAAAAAATAATAGCATTACTCGTGTTTTTAGTGATAACATTTTCAGGGTTTTCTCAGGAAGAAGATCAAGAACAAAAACGCAGTGTTATTCAAACTTATACACCATCAATTTTGCTTAAAAAGGGTCAATGGGATATAAAATGGTTCAATAATCTTTATACTGAAACAAAAGATTTATTTGGTGGTCCAAATGGTAATCAAAAACAGAATATTCCTAGAAATACTTTTTTCACTTCCACAGTGGATGTATTTACAGGGGTATCAGACAGTGGTAAATTTAATTTGGGGCTTATTTTAGAATTTCGTTCAAATGTAATTGGAGGAAGAAAAGCTTTAGATGTTTTGAAGTTCGACGGTCAAAGAGGATCTGCGCGTTCTGGGTTTACATCATTTGCACCTGCAATAAAATTCAATCCAATAAAAAATGTAGGTAATTTTACTATTCAAACCGCTTTTCACATTCCTTTAGTTGATAATGAAGATGAAAACGGCGTGTTTTTAGACCAAAAAGGCTTCATTTTCCAAAACAGATTTTTTTATGATTATAGTTTTACAAGTGGCGATTGGCAATTGTTTTCTGAATTAAACACAGAATATAATTTTGGTAAAAAACTAACTAGAGATAATAATGGAAACCAAATTGAAGGAAGTTTTGCTAACAATAGTTTGCGCTTAACACCAGGGGTGTTTTTAAGTTATTTCCCAAGTTCTAAATTCACCATTTTAGCATTAATACAACACTCGCAATTAATTGATGTGGGAAATGATTTTTCTCAAGATTTTACAGCTCTAGGAGGCGGTTTAAAATATCAATTGACTGATGAGTTAAATATTGAAACCTTGTACACCAATTTTGTTAGAGGAAATTCTACAGGTTTGGGACAAACGTTTAATATAGGCTTAAGAGCATTATTCTAATTAATAATGTAAATTAGAAGCTTATTAATTGTTTTATAATGAAACTATTTAAGCTTCTAATTGTTTTTTTTATATTAAGTTTTCAAGCTTGCTCAAGTCAAATTGAAAAAATTAACGGAGTAAGTTTTGTGGCTTCAAGAGAAGCTCTTAAGAAGGTTCATGTAAAGCCTGTTACTAGTGTTAATGCAAATTATGCGGCAGTCATGCCTTTTGGGTTTATAAAAAATTTAAACCACCCAGAAATAGTTCATAACACAGATAGACAATGGTTTGGAGAAACTAGAGCAGGAGCAAAGCAATATATAGAAGTACTTAGAGAGCAGCAGATTAAAATCATGTTAAAACCCCAAATTTGGGTTTGGCATGGCGAATTTACTGGTTATATTGAAATGAAAGATGAGACTAATTGGAAACTGTTAGAAGATTCATATACCAGTTTTATAATGGAATATGCTTTACTAGCTCAAGAAGTAAATGCCGAAATATTTTGTATTGGTACCGAACTTGAAAAGTTTATTGTAAACAGACCAAAGTATTGGAATAATTTAATAGCTAAAATAAAGAATATATATAAAGGCAAATTAACTTATGCAGCAAATTGGGATGAGTTTAAACGCACTCCATTTTGGAGTGATTTAGATTTTATTGGGGTTGATGCATATTTTCCCGTTAGTGAGAGTAAAACACCAACAGTTGAAGATTGTTTAAATGGATGGAAAGAGCATAAACCAGTTATTAAAGCACTTTCGAGTACTTTTAAAAAACCAATTTTGTTTACCGAGTTTGGCTATAGAAGTGTAGATTATGCAGGAAAAGAACCTTGGAAAAGCGATAGAAGCATGAATCAAGTTAATTTAGAAGCTCAAACTAATACAACTAAAGCTCTATTTGAAACCTTTTGGAATGAAGACTGGTTTGCAGGTGGTTTTGTTTGGAAATGGTTTGTTAATCATAATAAAGTTGGGGGTTTAGATAACACTCAATTTACCCCACAAAATAAACCTGTAGAAACTGTATTGCGTGAACAGTTTATTAAATTCTAAATGAACAAAATAAAGTACATATTTGTTAGTTTTTTAGTTTTTACATCTTGTTTAAATGATAATGATGACAACTTAGGGAATACTTTAGATGTTTATATTTTAAATAAATCTTTTGAAATGGGAGCTGTTATTGCTTGTGCAGCAAGTGATGAAAAAACAAACGATGTTTTAACGTTTTATTACCCAGAAGCAGGAGCTATTAATATTCGGTTTTATGAAACCCAAAATGCTCAAGTTAATAAAGATGATTTTTCAAATTACCTTCTAAACGATCTCTATAGCGAACCTCTTTTTAATGGGTATTTAGGGAGGTTTCCACAATCGTCACCCAATGAAAAATGGGTTATTGTTACTTTTGAGTTGGATGGAGAAATAAAAATATCAAACCCAATTAGAATTAAGCATTTAACAAAACCCACAGTTTGGAATGATGAAGTTGCCATAGATCAATCGCAGTCTGGAATGCCAAATTTTAAGTGGGAACACAATGCTTTTGGCGATAATGCCATATACTTTCAAGTTGTTTCTGATGAACAAAACAATTTACTTTCAGGAACTTATACCTATGATAATGATTTTCAATATTACGACATTTCTAATGTGGTTTTAAATGTAACAACAGATGCGCCACCAGAATTAATTATAGGAAACAGTTATAATTTCACTTTAATGGATGTTAGTGAAGATAATTGGGTAAATTGGGTAATTCAAAAAACTTTTGATGCACAATGAATAAAATTCTAACCATCCTAATATTGAGTTTATTTAGCGTGAGTCTGTTTTCGCAGAATTTTACAGTTGCCGATTTAAAAATTCAAGGCAATAAAAAGCTTAAAACATCTTTTATAAAAAGTATTTCAACAATTAAAGCAGGAGCAAAGTTAGATTCATTAGTTATAGAGCAGGATATAAAGCGTTTAAAACATTTGCCTTCGGTATCGCACGCCTACTACCAAGTGTTTCATTCTGCAGATAATGAATGTAATGTGTTTTACAATATTGAAGAGAACTTTACTTTAATACCTTCGGTTAATTTTTATACCACAGATAATGATGAGTTTGCCTATCGTATAGGTTTATACGAGTTTAATGCCTTTGGAAGGAATATTATTTTTGGTGGGTTTTATCAGAAAGATATTTACGATTCGCATGCCATTAATCTTAGAGCCCCATTTTTGTTTTCTAAACATTGGGGATTAGCTGCTAACTATCAAGATTTAACCACACAAGAACCTGTGTTTTTTGAAGATGAAACAGCACAATACAAATACAATAATAAGAGCTACGAAATTCTTGGTTTGTACCGATTCAATTTTCATAATAGATTAGAATTTGGAGTAAATTACTTTACCGAAGATTACCGTTTTAAAGGAGAAAACGTTAATAATCGTCCCGAATTAAACGTGCATAAATGGTTGGTAAAGGGGATTTATGAGTATAACAATCTAAATTATTTTTATCAATTTGTTACTGGCTTTAGAAGCATATTCAATTTTCAATACGTTACGTCAACCAACGATATGCTCCCTGACTTTTTTATAGGTTGGAATGATTTTTTTTATTTTAAACGTATAGGAGAAAAAGGGAATTGGGCTAACAGAGTGCGATTGGGTTTATCTAGTAATGATGAAACACCGTTTGCACCTTTTTCTGTTGATAATAATTTAAATGTTCGTGGAGTTGGTAATACTATTGATAGAGGCACAGGAGTTATTGTTTTAAATACAGAATATCGTTATACATTATATGAAAAAAATTGGTTTGTTTTACAAGGAAATGCATTTGTAGATGCAGGTTCTTGGAGAAACCCAGGAGGCGATTTTGGCGATTTTAGTAAGGATGACAACATTAAAGTATATCCGGGTTTAGGCTTACGCTTCATTCATAAAAAAATATACAATGCCATTTTTAGAATTGATTATGGTTATGGTATAACAAAAAACTCAACTAACGGTTTTGTATTTGGTATTGGGCAGTATTTTTAAAGTATTTAGGGCGTTACCCCTTCGTGCCTTGGGGTCGGGCTTTCACAAGTCGCTCTCTGCGAGGAGCTCCAACAATTGCTCAATCCCTAACGCACCAACCCGCCAAAGTAAGTTTTCAAACGCAAAATCTGGTTAATTCCAATACAAACATTTATTTTTGATTGAAAATTTAAGTATGCGAACATTTGCAATAGGAGACATTCATGGGGGTTTAAAAGCTTTAATTCAGCTCTTAAATAAAATGGAGATAAAAGATGATGACACCCTTATTTTTGTAGGCGATTATGTTGATGGTTGGAGCGAATCTGCTCAAGTTATTCAGTTTTTAATTGAGCTATCACAAAAAATAAACTGCATATTTATAAAAGGAAATCATGATGTTTGGTGTGAAGAATGGTTAAGAAACGACGATGTTAACCCCATTTGGTATATGCACGGTGGCAAAGAAACTATGGATAGTTATGTGGGTTTTTCAGAAGATAAAAAAAAGGAACATTTAAAGTTTTTTGAAAGTATGCCACTGTTCTACATTGATGATAAAAAAAGGTTATTTGTTCATGCAGGATTTACATCAATGCATGGTGTAGAAAAAGAGGTTTTTAAAGCGAGCCTTTATTTTGATAGAACACTTTGGGAGATGGCTTTAATTATGGATGAAAGCATTGAGAAAGATTCAACTATTTATCCAAATCGATTAAAACATTACTCCGAAATTTATATTGGGCATACACCAACAATCAATTTTAAAGTAGATGAACCTATGCATGCTGCAAATGTTTGGAATATTGATACAGGTGCTGCCTTTACTGGTAAGCTTTCTGGGATTAATATAAATACTAAAGCCATTTTTCAGAGTGATAATTTACCAGCTTTGTATCCAAATGAAAAGGGGAGAAATAAAGTGTAAACTACTCAATACTCTTAAAATCTTTTATAGCTTGGTTAGGTTCCATAACGTTATATCCTTTCCAAAACTCAGGATCGTATTTTGGTAAATATGTTGGTTTAACTTTAGCCTTTTCTTTAAAACTGTTAAATATAGTTTCAGTGATGCTTTCGTTTTCAAAAACTACAAGTTCCTTTTTTACAATATTAGCTACCTGAAAATGAATATCTGTTGATATTTCATTTTGTTTTCTTCTGCCTTTTGTGTGTTTGTTTTTTTCAATAATTTTTAAAGGTCTTTTAATACCAAATTTACTCCCTAATTCTACTTCGGCATATTTAAGTGCATATTTATCCGTGTTGTTTTTCGAGTAAATATACGTGCCTTTTGTTTGGTAATGAGAAAAAGAAATACCTAAAAGCCTAAACTTTTTTAATGGTTTTACATTCTCATAATCTAATCGTATAATCGCAAAATCATCAGTATTAACATATATTACGCCTTTAAAATCTTCTTTTCTTTTAGGCGTAAAAGTTATTTTATAGGCAAATTCGCCATTTAAAAATTGGTAATCTAAAAGCTCGAATTCGTATCGGTTAGATTTTTCAAGAAAGTTTAAATGCGAGTCTTCAAAAATACAACTACTAGCTCCTAAATTTGAAATAGCATGTTTTCTATATCTTAAAAAGTTCTTTTTCCTTTCAGCTTCATTCTTTTTTTGCTCTTCAATAAAAGCTTTTGTTTTTTCAATGTCTTTGTCTACTTCTTTATTTTTACCAAAAAGTGAAGAATCTATATCTTCTTTTGTTTCAAAAATTCCAGATTTAATTTTAAAATACGAGTCTCTTTTAACGTGCTTTTTAAATATGTTATTAAACTTTTCTTCTAAACCTTCAAATGAGATTTCATTGTTTTTATCATAAAGGTTTGAAGCCTTAATAATATCTAATTTCAAAGCATCTTTAGAAATAGGTTTTTGGTAAAAATCACCTAAAATTTCAGTATAGTTTCCAGAGTTTTTTGGCATGATGTATAAAATGCTATCCACAAACTTTTGATTAATTTCTGGAATCGTCGATTTTTTAATATCTATCGTGTTTTTAATAATATTATTATTGTCAGATTGTCTGTAAAATAACCTGCTTTTACTATATTCAAAATCGTAATTATTAGCTAAGTTCTCTTTAGCTTTTTCAATTATTTCATCTACTGTGTATTTTTTATTAGAAACTAAAACTTCATTTAATTCAATAGATTTTGTGCTTAAAACAATAATACTGTCTGTAAATTTTTTAACTGCAACGCGTTTAGTTTCATAGCCCAAGCAGTTGATATAAAGAGAGTCTTTTTTAGTGATTTTTTTACCTAAATACATCTGAAAAATACCATTTTCGTTACTAATAACACCAGATTTTTTATTGAGTTCTATAGTTGCAAAAGGGATAGGCTTTTGCGTAGTAGAATCAATCAATTTTGCATGTATTGATTCTTGTGCATTAAACAATTGAGAAATAAAAAGGGTAACTAATAAAAAAAGTAGTTTTGGCTTCATATAAAAATCTATACGCTATTAAATTAGACGATTTTATTAGCTAAATGTAACATTTAGGGTTTCATTAAGTGAGTTTTATCACTTTTTAACACTTAACGTGTTTTAAATAATATTGGTTAAGTTTTTCTGGCGAGGCTCCTAACCATTTTTTTAAATGAATAGCCCAATAATGAAATTGTAAACGCCAAATACCATTAGTGTTGTAACGTCTTGGAGATGTAGTTAACCATTTTTGAATAACTACAAACTGCTTACAAGCGTATAGCTTACCAATTAAATCGTTGTCTTCGTAAATTTTAAAATTTTCGTTAAAACCACCAATAGTATTAAAAAGAGATTTTGTAATAAATAAACTTTGATCGCCGCCACGACAAGATTTGAATGGTAGTCGAGTTAATTGACCTGCAAGTTTTAGCCACCAATGGTTACTATTAAACCTCATAATAAAGCAACCTGCTTGATTGCTATTTTTAATTTGATTAATGATGTCTGTGTCAAAATTTTTAGGTGGAAGTGAATCTGCATGTAAAAAATATAGAATGTTTCCTGTGGTATTTTCTGCACCTAAATTCATTTGTTTTGCACGTCCTTTTTTTGAATTTTGAAATGAAACTTTTTTGAATTTTGAAATAATATTTTGTGTGTCATCTTTACTGCCGCCATCAACAACAATAATATCTGCTATATTTTCTTTAGAAGTGTTTTTAAGCAAGTATTCAAGCAGATTGCCAATATTATCTGCTTCATTTAATGTAGGTATTATTATAGAAATTTGGTGTTTCATCTTTTTATTTATTCATTCAAACTCCAATTATAATTTTTAAAATTTTTTTTTGCTTTAGCGGAAATTTTAATCTCAGAATATTGATTTAAAAAATCTATCAAACTCCCATCTTGCTTAAAATCTTTAGCAAACCACTGAAATATTTTTGACAATTTTATATTGTCTTTTGAGATATTGTTTTTTGTTGAATCACTTAAAAAATCTTTTGTTGTTTTGGTAAGTTGCTCTTCTAAATTTGATGCAGTAAAAGCTTCGCTTAATAATTTAGGGCAAGAAACTGAAGCACAAACAATAGCAAAATGAATTCTGGGTTCGTTCATTTTTCGTAAAATTTTATGCTCAATCTCGTTTAAATTATACCATTTATTACCTAATTTCCAATAGCGCAAATCCCAAGGTTTATCTATCTCTTTTATGCTTTTTATTGGATAATGACGTAAAATTAAATCGACAGTCATAGCGTTGTAAGCATTAATCCAAAAGGCTAATTTGTCTTGTTTTGATAGTGTTTGAAAAGCTTCATTTGAAAACATTAAATTTAGTGTATGAATATAATCAAGTAATTTTTTACGATTGGTTTTAAATGATTTATAATTTACAACGCCATTATTAGAAACATGTTTTACTAACAATTCATCCCATAATTGATGCGTAGTAATAAATCGTTTTGAAAGTGTTTGATTAAAGTATTTATTAACTTCTTCTTCAGTTATTTCTAGGTTTTGAGAATCTTCTTTTGTTTTAGGTTCTTTTTTAACAAGAGTATCTACTTTCTTTACAGTTGTCGTTTCCTCTACAGCTTTTGGTTTACTTGTGTTTTTAGTAATTTTTTTTGTTCCAGAACATGATGTTAAAAAACTAAGAAGTAGTATAAGAACTAGATATTTCATAATTTAATAAATTACTAAAGGGCAATTATTGCCTAACAACATCCGCCACCATCGTAATGAAACGTAGACTCACTAAAATAAATATCGTCTCTATTTAAAGCTTGTAAAGCTCCAGCTGTTTTATCGCAAATAGCTAAAGGCTGATTTTTTAGTAAAATATGACCTAAACCATCATCAAAATAATCTTCGTCTCCATAATAAATAGCAGCTTTTCCTGTAAAAACACATGGACCATCTTCGGGAATTGGATCTTTAATGGCGGCCACTTCAATAGATTCAATATAAATTAACTCATCTGTTGGATAATTTTTAGGATCTAAAATTCTGTATGGTTTTCTGGCTCTAATCTCTATAGTACCAAAACCAGCATTAGTTAATGCTTTAACGTATTCTGCTATTGGTAAACTTCCACTTAAGCAAAGTGCTCTTAAACGTTCGTCGTTACGTAATTCATCATTCATTGGTTGCTCACATGTAGGGTCGCTCATTACCAAACGACCATGAGGTTTTAAAACACGATACATTTCGGCAATGGCTTTCTTTAAATCATCAGCCTTAAAAATGTTGAATAAGCAATTTTGCGCAGCGACATCAATACTATTATCTTCAACAGGAAGATGCATAGCATCCCCTTTTTTAAGATCTACAAATTCACTTTTAAACCAAGGATTTTGCGCTTCAGCTTCTATAAAATTTTTGCGTGATGCTTCTAACATTTCATCTACAACATCAACACCAATAACACCATTTTTTTGACGATTAAAATATGCAAACTGTAATAATTCCATACCGCCGCCAACACCAACATATAGCATTTTAGGGTTGTTAGTTAAATCGCGTGCATGAACGGTAGAACCACAACCATAGTTCATTTCTTGCATGATTTTAGGAATTTTTAATCCTGGTAATTCCCAAATAGGATTAGTGGTACAGCATAATCCAATATCTGGTGTTAGAGCTGCTTCTTTATATACATCGTGAGTGGTTTCTAAGTAACTGCTCATAAATTTTTATAATGTTTTAATCAATTCTTTAAATAAAGTTATCATATTAGGTTCTGCTTTTGCAGCCATAGCGATAATTTCTGCAATATCAACAGGTTTTAAGTTATCTGGGTCGCATTCATCTGTTAAAACTGACACTGCTGCCACTTTTAATTTTAAATGATTTGCGACTATAATTTCAGGAACTGTACTCATTCCAACGGCATCAGAACCAATAATTTTAAGCATTCGGTATTCTGCACGGGTTTCTAGTTGAGGGCCAACAACGCTGGCATATACACCTTTGTGAAGTTTTATATTATTTTTTTTGGCTATGGATTTAAATGTTGAATTAATATTAGAATCATACGGAGCGCTCATATCTGTAAAACGTTCGCCTAATTTTTCTACACCGTTAAAAGCTAAAGGCGAGCTTCCTTGAAGATTTATATGATCTTCAATAAGCATGAGTTCACCTTTTTTAAAGTTTAGGTTTATAGCTCCTGCAGCATTAGATATCAATAAGGTTTTTATACCTAATTTTTCCATAACACGAACAGGGTAGGTAACATCTTGTAACGTGTATCCTTCGTATAAATGAAAACGCCCTTGCATAACTACAACATTTTTATTGGAGAGTTTTCCGTAAATAAGTTTCCCTTTGTGAAACTCGACCGTTGCAGTTGGAAAATAAGGGATGTGATTATAGCTAACTTCTTTTATAATTTCAATTTCATTAATAAGCTGTCCTAAACCTGTACCTAAAATAATGCCTATTTCTGGGTTATCGAATCCTTTTTCTTGTAGATATTCTACCGTTTTTTTAATATGCTTTATCATTTAATTGTTGTATGCGTTGTTGTAATTCAATATTTGATTTGTAAAATGATGATGCTTCTAAATCTTCAAAAGTGTCAATGTCATTTAAAGGTTCTAGCAAATTAAATGAGACGCTGTTTTGTTGTAATTCATCAAGTGTGATTTCTAATAAATTTGATTCACTCCAAGGTTTACTATCAAATATAAAATCTTGTATTTTAGTCATGCCAATAAGGTAATAACCACCATCAATCGCTGGTCCAAAAACAACATTATTATTATTTAATGCTTGCAATCCGTTTTCAATATGATTAGAATTTATATCTGGTAAATCGGAGCCTATTAAAACGATTTTTTCGTAGCCATCTTTAAAACCTTTAATAAAAGCATTTTTCATGCGCTCTCCTAAATTTACACCTTCTTGAACAGTTTTATAATGGTTTTCCCATTTGGTGTCGATAATAGCATCAGAGAAATATATGCGTTTATCTATCGATAGATTTTCGGTAGCTTTTTCAGTAATTTTTACTAGTTCACTATACACTTCAAATGCGCCTTGGTTGCCAATGCTTTTTGCAAGTCGTGTTTTAACTTTGCCTAGTTTAATGTTTTTTACAAAAACGATAATGAGTTCTTTAGTCATAAACTTTAGTGCCTTTATTAAGCCATTTACTCCATTCTTTGCTAAATGTATGTATGCTATCTGTTTCTTTTTCTTTGGAATTATAAACGGGTAAATTATTATTTTTCCATTCAAAAATACCGCCATATAAATTATATACGTTAGTGTAGCCAGCCTTTTTGAGCTTTTCTGCAATATCTTCAGAACGAATTCCTAAAGAGCAATACACAACTATAGTTTGTTGTTTGTTTTTAAGCTTTTTTACAGTTTTTTTGAGTTTAAAATTATCGTAGCCAACGCAAATAGCATGTTGCAAATGACTGGTTTTGTATTCAGATAATTCTCTTGAATCTAAAATGATAGCATTTTGTTGTTTTGATAAATCTTCAGCAGAAATATATGGAATGCTTTCGGAGTTATATGTTTTTAATAATTCTGAAAGCGATTCTTGGGCGAAACTAATGCCTGAAAAAAATAGAAGTATGTATAAAATTTTGTTTTTCATAGTATGAGATTTCTGCCTATGCAGAAATTGGGTTAAGCAACTACACCTTGACAACTACTTCCTGCGCCAGCAGTACAACCGTAGCAATGTTGCGAGATAACAATGTTTCGTCCTTCAAGTAGTGCCTCGTTATACTCCGAAATGTGTTTGGCTTTGCTGTTTACAGGTAGTTCTAGCATTTGATTAAAATCGCAATCGTACAAAAATCCCTCCCAACTCACAGAAAGCGTATTAGTACACATAACGTTTGCAACAGCATTTGGATTGTAGGCCTCTACGAGCGCATACATATAATCTTCATAATTTTCTGAAGCAATTAAATAATCTAAAAATCGTGAAATTGGTAAATTAGTAATGGCAAATAAATTATGAAACTGAATATTGAAATCTTCTAACAAAGCCTTTTTAAAATCTTTCTCCATAGCCATTTGATCTCCTGGTAAAAAAGCTCCAGACGGATTGTAAACCAAATCTAACTTTAAGTTATTTTCAGGCATACCGTAACCTACTTTATTTAACATTTTTAAGGCTTGAATAGATGCGTCAAAAACACCATTTCCTCTTTGTTTATCGGTTTTTCCGCGTGTCCAATGTGGCATTGAGCTAACTACATGCACGTTGTGCTTTTTAAAGAATTCTGGTAAATCGTAATATTTTTTATTTGCACGAATAATGGTAAGGTTAGAACGCACTATAAAATCTTTAATACCAGCTTTGGCAGCTTCTTCTACAAACCATCTGAAATCTGGATTCATTTCTGGTGCACCTCCAGTTAAATCTAAGGTATGTGCATCAGTATTTTTTATAACTTTCAAACATTGCAACATGGTGTCGCGTGTCATTATTTCTTTTCGATCTGGACCAGCATCAACATGACAGTGTTCGCAAACCTGATTACACATATAACCAACGTTTATTTGTAATATTTCTAATTTTTTTGCTTTAAGCGGAAATTGATTGGTTTCAGTAATTTTAGCTTTAAAGGTTGGTAATTCACCATTTTGAAATATACCATTAGATAAAATTTCGAGTTGCTTATTGCTATTTGCTAAATCGCTTTTGCGCTTATGTAGGGATTGTGTTTTTAGTTTTGTCATATTCATTTTCCAAATTAATGGAGTTTTCTTCGGTCTTCTAACTTTTACCCATCCAGTTTATTCACTTTATTCATCATTTGAACACCATGCACTAAGGTAGCGCCACTTTTTATGGCTGCACCAACGTGTAAAGCTTCCATCATTTCTTCTTTTGTTATACCGCGTTGCAAGCCGTCTTTAGTATAAGCATCAATACAATACGGGCATTGCTCGGTGTGAGAAACCGCTAATGCAATTAACGATTTTTCGCGGGCTGTAAGTGCGCCTTCTTCAAATACTTTTCCGTAGTATTCAAAAAATTTATCTCCAAGCTCTTGGTTCCATTCACTTATTTTTCCAAACTTTTTTAAATCTGCTGGGTCGTAATATGTTTTTTGCATGTAAAAATTTTTGTCTAAAGATATAAATCTTAAAGGGTTCAGTCGATAAATTTTACATTACTTAACATAAATTATTTATATAGATTTTTAAATTTTATTTTAGCACAATTAAACTTAGGTATAATGAACGATTATTTTTTTATAATAACAGTTTTAGTAACACTATCGGCAATTTTTGGATATGTTAATGTACGTTTTTTAAAATTACCAAACACTATTGGATTAATGCTAATTACTATTGTTTTTACTTTAGGTGTTTTTGCATTAAGTTATTTTGATTCTACACTTTTAAATGCCGAAAAATATATTATTACTCAAATAGATTTTAAAGCGGTTTTGTTAGATGTTATGCTTAGTTTTCTCTTGTTTGCAGGAGCTTTACATACCAATTTTCAACAACTAAAAGTACAACGTTGGCCTGTTTTTGTGTTTGCAACTTTTGGAGTTTTAGTGTCTACATTTTTAGTTGGCATAAGCATGTTTTATATTTTAAAGCTAATTAATTTAGATATCGATTTTATTTATTGCTTGTTGTTTGGAGCATTAATTTCGCCAACCGATCCTATTGCGGTTTTAGGTATTTTAAAGAAGGCAGGTGTGCCTAAAAAACTAGAGGTTAAAATTGTTGGGGAGTCTTTATTTAATGATGGTGTTGGTGTCGTTATATTTCTAACTATTTTTCAAATTGCTGCTTTAGGTGCTGGAGAGGTTGAGGCTTTTGATGTTTTTAGTCTTTTTGGTAAAGAAGTTTTTGGAGGTGTTTTATTAGGAGGGATTTTAGGATGGATTACTTATAGATTGATGAAGTCTATAGACGATTACGATATTGAAGTTATTATAACTTTAGCAGCAGTTATGGGAGGAACTGTTATAGCACATAAACTCCATTTATCGGCACCTTTAGCAATGGTTACTGCAGGATTAATTGTTGGCAACGATACCGTTAGAGGTAATGCCATGTCTAAGATTACCGAAAATTATGTCGATAAATTTTGGGAACTTATAGATATTCTTTTAAACACCATTTTATTTGTGCTTATTGGCATGGAAATGCTTGTTCTAGCTTTTGATGGCAAATATATTTTGGCAGGATTAATTGCCATTCCTATTATACTTTTATGCAGATATACATCGTTATTATTCCCAATTAATTTCTTTAAAAAACGATTAGATTTTGTGCCAAAAACAAATTTAATAATGACTTGGGGCGGATTACGAGGTGGCATTTCAATAGCCTTAGCATTAGGTTTAACCGAAGCTATGCAACGCGATTTGTTTTTAGTGATTACCTATGTAGTGGTCGTGTTTTCAATTTTAGTGCAAGGACTTACAGTTGGCAAACTAGTTAAAAAAGTTAGTTGAAGGGTTTTTAAATGGATGTAAATAACGAATTAGATTTAGCTTGGGATTTTGTAAACAATACAGATAGAAATGTATTTCTTACCGGAAAGGCAGGTACTGGTAAAACTACGTTTTTACATAAGCTTAAAATGAAATCGTTAAAGCGTATGGTTGTGGTCGCACCAACTGGTGTAGCAGCCATTAATGCCAAAGGCGTTACCATACACTCGTTTTTTCAAATGCCATTTGGTCCTATTTTACCAGATGCAGAATTGAATAATTCTTCTAACTTCAATAGAAAATTTAATAAAACCAAAATCAATATAATCAAGTCTTTAGACCTTTTGGTTATTGACGAAATTAGTATGGTTCGTGCCGATTTATTGGATGGCATTGATAAAACACTACGGCGTTTTAAAAATAAAAACAAAGTTTTTGGTGGCGTTCAATTATTAATGATTGGCGACTTACAGCAATTATCGCCAGTAGTTAAAGACAATGAATGGCAATTACTAAAAGCGCATTATAAAAATGCCTTCTTTTTTAGTAGTCATGCGTATCAAAAATGTAACGCTATTACTGTTGAGCTAAAACATATTTATAGGCAAGACAATCCTAAATTTATAAATATTTTAAATGAAATAAGAAACAATACATTAACTCAAGAATCTGCAAATGAACTAAACAAATGCTACCAACCCAATTTTGTGCCAAATGAAAAAGAAGGCTACATTGCTTTAACAACACATAATAATAAAGCAGAACAAACCAATAATGCAGAACTATCAAAACTAAAAACAAAAGCACATACTTATAAAGCAGTTGTAGAAGGTAAATTTCCTAATTATGCTTATCCTAATGACGAAAAACTAGAGTTAAAGGTTGGAGCGCAAGTTATGTTTATTAAAAATGATAGTTCTCCTGAAAAACGCTATTTCAATGGAAAAATTGGTAAAGTTATTTTATTAGATAAAGATGAAGTAGTTGTGAATTGTCCTGACGATGATTTTAACATTGTAACCACCCCCGAAGTTTGGGAAAACATTAATTATAATGTTGATGCTGAAACCAAAGCCATTACCGAAAATAAAATAGGATCGTACACACAAATGCCTTTGCGATTAGCTTGGGCAATTACCATTCATAAAAGTCAAGGGTTAACTTTTGAAAAAGCTATTATTGATGCTCAAGGCGCCTTTGCGCACGGACAAACTTATGTGGCATTAAGCCGATGTAAATCGTTGGAAGGTTTGGTGCTAAAAAACAAAATAAATTCCAATCAAATAATTAGCGACAGCAATGTATTATCGTTTGTTAAAAATGCTGAAGATAATCAACCTGATGCATCCATTTTACAAGAATCGAAGTCTGAATTTCAACTCAATTTAATTTCCGAATTATTTAATTTTTATAAGTTTTTATATCCTGTAAATCGAATTTTAGACATTTATTATAAAAACAGAACCGTTATTGAAGGGCAAATTGAAACACCTTTAAATACTATAAAACAAGCAGTAGCTAGTTTATTGAAAGTTAGTAATAGCTTTGAGGGGCAACTTAAAACGTTATCTAAATCTGATGAAATTCCAGAATCGAGTAAAGTTATACAAGAGCGATTTACAAAAGCTATAAATTATTTTAGCGAGCAAACTAAAACTTACATTAGCGAGCCTTTTAAGACAATAGTTTTTACAACGGATAATAAAGAAATTAAAAAAGATATTAATAAGCAGTTGGATGCTATTGAAGAATTATTAGCCGCTAAATTATCATATTTTAAAGGTTTAGATAAAGGTTTTAATGTCAATACATTTTTAGAGTTGCGAGCAAAATCTGTTTTTCTGGCAAAAGATAAGCCTAAAAAACCACGTAAATCAGTTATTGATGGCACAACCAATGTGGAATTGTTTGAGTTATTACGAGTGCTTAGAAACGATATAGCCGAAGCAAATGATTTAATTCATTATCAAATTTTTACTCAAAAAGCCTTGTATGAAATATGCGAAACCCTGCCCACTAACAAAAAAGAATTACTACAAGTTAACGGCATGGGTAAAGTAAGAGTAGAAAAATATGGCAGTGAGATATTAAAGGTTATTCATGCGTATTGCGATGAAAACAATATCGAGACTTCCACAGAACCCATTTTTTTTGAAGCAGAAAAACCAAAGAAAAAACGAGGTGATACTAAAAATGAATCTCTAGAATTATTTAAAACAGGAAAATCAATAGACCAAATAGCAAACATAAGAGAATTAAACCCCAATACAATAGCAGGTCATTTAGCACATTTTATTCCTACTGGCGAGGTTAAAATAACCGATTTAATATCCGAAACACATTACGAAGAATTAAAGGAACTCATACCAAAACATAAATTTGAAAACCTTTCAGATTTAAAGCATCAGTTAGATGATAAATATACTTATGGAGAATTGCGTTTGGTTTTGGATGATTTGACAAGCTAAATAAACAAATGATAACATTTGTACTATAATGTTCTGCGTTATGTAACTTGAGCTTTGGTAAAAGCGAAAGTTTAATACATCTTTTTTTTTATTTTTTTTCTTCTATAAATTTTCTTTACAATGCTAATGGAACACTCTTTTTACGAAACGACGATAGGAGAGTAGTGAAATGTGTGTGCAATGATATTATACTAATTATTTCCTTTTTTAGTGTTATATTGTTTTAAAATGGATGAATTTTTCATTACCAATTTATATATTTGATATACGTTTCAAAATCAATTAATTTACCAAAACTCAATCTTGAATGAAGATAAATGTCATCAATGCTGCTAATTTGTTTTTTCCAACTCCTTCATTAGAATTAGTTCTTTTTGAAGCTATTGCAAATTCTATTGATGCAGAAGCAAGTAAGATTGATATTGATATAAATGTAGATTCTTTCGCAAAACCAGAAACTCTAAGCTTTATAATTAAAGATAATGGAGTTGGTTTTATTGATGAAAATTTTAGAAAATTTTCAAACCTATTAGAGGTTGAAGAAGAAGACCATAAAGGAATTGGAAGGTTGGTTTTTTTAAAATACTTTAAGTCTGTAAATGTTGTTAGTTATTATGATAAAAAGAAAAGAACATTTTCTTTTCATGGTAAGTTTGATGGAGAAAATGAGCTCAATGAGACAAAAGAAGAAGGACAAGGGACAACTTTAACGTTTGAAAATTATTTTAAAGATAAGATTAAATCATATGATTATATAAAACCTAACGCGCTAAAAAAATCAATACTTTTTCACTTTTTCCCATTGTTTTATGCTAAAAAAATTAAAAATGAAAATCTAATAATTACAATTAGACTTCAGACTAAAGATCCAAATATGGACTATGGATTTTTTAATGACACTAGTACTTTGGATATTTCTAAAATGTCCAAACTAGAAGAAATAACCTTCAACGAACAATCATTAGATTTTTTCCAAGACTTGCATATTTATTATTCAGTAAAAGAGAATCTTGAAGATGAATCTTTAATAACCGCTATTAGTGTAGATGGAAGAACAATACCAGTAAATATATTATCAAAAGAGAATATTCCTCGAGGATATGAAATTGTATTCCTGCTTTTTTCAGATTATTTCACAGGAAAAGTGAATACTTCTAGGCAAGAACTTACTCTGGGTAAAGGAGAACTTAGAACAGTTACAAAAATATTTCAGGATAAAATAGGTGAAATTTTAAATGAAAAAATCCCATACATACAAAAAAGAAATACGGAAATTAATAAAGGCTTAAATGATAGATTTCCTCATTTACAAGGATATTTTGATGAAAATTCTGTTGGTATTATTGATAGGAGCAAATCTTTAGAAATTGCTCAAAGTAAATTTTTTCAAGAACAAAAGGAAGTTTTGGATTCAAGCTCTTTAACTGAAGAGTTATACCAAAAATCTTTGGAGATTTCATCAAGATTGTTAATGGAATATATTTTATATAGAAATATCATAATTAACAAGTTAAAAGAAATTGATTCGACTAATTCTGAAGATGATATACATAATATTATTATTCCTATGAGAAAGACTTATAAACAGTCTAATTTCATAAATGATTTATACACAAACAACGCTTGGTTACTAGATGACAAATACATGTCATATAATACGATTCTTAGTGATAAAGAAATGGATAAGTTGATTGATGAAATCACTTTTGAAGAAGAGGAAATTGAAAAAGATATTAAAAGGCCAGATATTGCGATTGTTTTTTCTGGAAATCCAGATAAAACAGAAAAAGTGGATGTTGTTATAATAGAACTAAAGAAGCTTGGGTTGGATTTAGCAAAAAAAGAAAATGTAGTTAGCCAATTAAAACAAAGAGCTCGTAAATTATTGCAATATTATCCTGATAAAATTCAAAGAATATGGTTTTATGGAATTGTTGATATTGATGAAGAGTTTGAAATATCGTTATTAGAAGAAAAATTCGCGAATTTATATTCAACAGATAAGGTGTATTACAAAGAACATTCTGTTATTTTAGATTATGAAACGAAAAAAGAAATCCCAGTTGGTTTATTCGTTCTTTCATTTGATGCATTTTTAAAAGATGCAGAAACTAGGAATGCTACTTTTTTAAATTTATTAAAAGAAAGTTTTAAAAATGAAAGTAGTAAAGCAAAAAGTCATAATTAGCTTGACATAAAATTACATTTTAATACAACTGTTATTAAAAATATATTACTCCTCTAAATACGAACAATCAGTATTTATATTTACCACACTCTCAAAATAATTTTCAATAATTAATTTGTTTAACCCGAGTTTATATGTGCCGTAAGAAGAATAATTAATATCTAAATGATGTAAAGGATGTAGTTTAGCATCTTCTCTAACTGGATCATGGTCATATCTAAGATAAGCTGGTTCAGAATGTAAAATAATCTCAAGTAAATCAATACCTGATGATTCAATATTAGTAGATTCGATGTAATAATCAACCAGAGATTGATTTAATTGAAAAAGCCCATCTTTAAGGATTGAACTTGCCATAGAAACACTTTCACTTTCAATAATGGTTCCAGTAAAAGTAGAAACCTCTATAATATTGTTATAATCATCTAAAAGCAATGTAAAGGGAAATGACACACTAAAGTATTTACCTTCTTGATAGAAAAATAATCTACTCATTCTATCGACTACAATTTTCATTTTAGAGTTACAATCATCTAAGTTAACTTCTTCAATGTCATTACCTATAAGAATGTACTGTAATGAATTAAGAATCAATCTTACATAATCCTCCTTATCCCTTATTGGGAAGAAAAAATCCTTTTCTTGAAAGGGAAGTATACCTTTTTCAATAATTTTCATAAAACCCTTTCTTATAGATACTTTAAATTGTCTTTAACGAATTCCATAAGTGTAGACCTATCTGTATCTATCATATCCATTTCTTTGGTTGTAAGTAATAATTTTTTGTGATATTTTTTATCGACTTTTAAAGATTTAAATACCTCTTGCATTAAGTCATAATGTGACATTTTTATCAGATTGGATTTAAACCTAGTTTGGATATCCTTTTTCTCCTCTTCTGAGGGTTCTGTGATAACCATTTCTTGATTTTTAACAATGTGTTTCAAACCAGCTTTCATCCCTTCAGTTAATCCAGAAAATAACATTTCCTGTCCTGTTATAAAAAAAGACTTAATAAAAGATCTAGTTAACATAGTATAAAGAGCATTTCTATAACTTGGATTATTCGAAATACTATTGGTAATACAAATAACAAAAGGAAACTCTAATCCCTTAACATTATTTCGATTACTTATAAGTACTGTATCCGGAATTTTTTCTTTGGTATCATATGCTTTGTTTACTTCCCAACCAATTTCCTTTTGAATCTTATATTCGATTAAATCGGCTAGCTTAAAGATACCCTTAGATCGATCCAATAGGATTATTCCAATATCTTCCGGTTCGACAGTCTTATTTTCTTCTCTAATCTCATTGATAACATCTATAACCGTATCTGAAAGTGTTTTTTCTGTTTCAATAATTCTAATACTTTCAAAATCTTCATCTAAGTCTTCAAAACGTCGCAGAGGCTCTCTACTTAAATAATATTTTGAATCCTCTATCCTTACATTATAGCCACAATCTTTCCATTCTTTTTCCTCTAACCAACGAAGCTTGGTTTTTTCAAAAAGACCCATTCCAAGACCATGAGCAAACATTAATGTTTTTGGGTCAGTTCGATAACATTTACCTAATAAAAAATTAGGTTCAATTGTACCAGATATATTTTCATCAAAAATACTTTGAAAAATATCTCCAGCTATGTAAATATTTTTTTCGGTGACTAAATCACATAATTCAAAAAAGTTCTCATCAAAATCTTGACTTTCATCTATAAACATATGTGTTAATGCATAATCTCTTTCTTCATCTGGAAATTTAGCTTTGATATCTATTATAGCTAATTCACAGGCTTTAGTAAATGTCATTTGATAGGACCAACCATAAAAAGGAATCTTATAAAAATGACATATATATCTATACGCTCCTGAATTAGGAAACGAATTTGATCCCCAAGCATTATTACACCATAATCGACTATCCCATTCAATCTGTTGTTCAACTTTCATGAAGTTGAAAAAATCAGGAATTCGCTTTTTTAAACTATCTGCTAATATTTTATTATGACAAGTGAAGAATATTCTAGAAGAACTATCATTTATGTATAAATCTTTCAATTTGTGTAATAAAAGTTCTGTTTTACCAGTTCCTGATAAACCTTGTATTCGAATTTTTTTCTGATTTATATTTCCATAAATAAAACGTGTTTGGTCTCCATCAAAAAGCTGAATTTTCTGTTTTACTTTATCCAGAGCGGTTTCTGGAACTTCCTCTTTAACCCGTTTTATATCGTTTATACTTCCAATAAAAAGAGAAATCAAAAGATCAAGTTTCTTTCTGTCTAATTCGTTATTCAAATGTAGTTTCTCCAGAAACGCTTCTACATCTTGTATTTCTAATGAGTTAATATCAGTCTCTACTAAAGTAGACTTCCATTTTCTGGGTCTTCCTAAAACTTCCTTATATAAATATTTATCTGATATTGAACCTATGTCTTCAATTACATCATATATATAATCTTCAAATTGATCCTCGTTCTGACCATAATCTATAATTGCTATTTTATTTTTCGGTGATAGAATTATTAGAGCATCAGAATAATTGTAAGAATATCTTTGATCAGTTAAAGGTCTATCAAGAACATAGATTAAAGTTTGGTTTACTTCAGCGTATTCTTTCAATAAATCAATAAGCCTCGAGTTAGATTCGTTTTTTTCTGTATGTAAGTAAAAATAACTACTCATGAATTTTTGTTTTAAAAGTTCTGTAAGTTATAGAAAAAAAAATCTATTGTAAAAGATATTGAAGAATTGATATATAATAATAAAAACTTATTTCGATACGCTAAATTCTGACCTCATAAAATTTTGGTAAAACAATAGGAGAGAGGAGTGTACATATTTTAGGGGTCTAGTAATACAGTTTCTTAGGAGTTCTAATTATCCAATAACTTCAAAGCAATCTTAATTAGTTAGAATGTTTCCTAAAATATAGCGTAACGAACCGTAATTGTTTCCAAAAGTTTATGCCGTCTTGATTTTTTTGTTTCTTTTTTTATCAAGAAAAAAAGAAGTGAATATTCAATCCGTAATCACTATTTTTTATCTAAAAGATAACAATCAAAAAAAACATCATTATTGAAAACTCCCATTTCAAATGCTTGTTCACATATCGCTAATTTAGTTTCTGAGTCAAAATTGGTTTGATTCATTATTTCTGCTTCCGAAATGTAATCTTTCCACATTCGTAAATCAATTATATCTTGATTTTCGTATAGAATTTTTGCAATTTTCAAATCAGTCTCAGAAGTTTTAATTAAAACTGTCCACTTTTCAAATCCAGCCAAATGAGCTATGACATGTTGAGCCTTCATTAGAGTAAAATTTTCTTCATCTAGATTGTAATCGTAAATAACTAATTCGATATCGAAATGCTTTGGCTCATATTCATATGACAATTTACCAAATTCATTGTTAAAGACAAGTTTTCTAGTTTTAAAATCTCTGTGTAAGTTTTTAGATTGAAGTTTAAAGAAATCAATAGTATTCATAATATAATCCTTTGTTCAAAGATTATTATCCAAGAGATTATGCGTTCGTATACTTTTTGTCGGATAATAAGCCTTGATGGTTTATATTATCAATTATGGTTGATGAAATCTTTGCACGAACGAGCAGGCATACCATAAACACCTTTTCAAATTTAAACATTTTGTTCTAATTATTTTAAGACAGAATATTTTTTTTATCAACAACTAAATGAATAAGCTGAAATTCTATTTTACATAATATTAATAGTTACAATCAAAAAAAGTTTAAATAGTGACGAGAATAGAATAAGTGCTTAGAATTTTATCCTTCATAAAATTTAAGCTCTTATGGCAATCCACGAGAATCGCGTAGAAAAAAATATTACCTATAAATACCCAATTACGAGAATTTTGATAACAATCTAAAAGCTAGCTTTTTTTTGGCGCTGGCAAAGCGGTTGGAAATTGTGTTTAAAAATAAATGCCATATAAGGCATTTAGATTTTTAAAAAGCAAACGAGCGCATTGGCATGCGGCTATTTTACATAACGGCTAATTATAGATACATAATGTTTTAAAAAAATCTGCGAAGCAAACCGCTTATTAGTTTAATGACCCAAGTTCCAATTATTCTAATGAAAACAAATGCTTCTGGGATATTTTACATAATATCATTATAGCTATCAAATGGAAACAATGAGCTAAACAGTAAAAATAAACATTTGTACTATAATTATTCTTATGTCAAACAAAAAAATAAACTCAAAAAACAAATAAAGAAAGAAATGTTTCAATCCCTAATAATACTCCTAGAAATAACAATTTTCTGGATTTCAGAAGTGCCCTCATAAATCTGAGTAATTTTAGCATCACGCATTAAACGCTCCACATGGTATTCTTTAACAAACCCATTACCACCATGAATTTGTACTGCTTCAACAGTGTGCTCCATCGCAACCTTAGAGGCATATAATTTTGCCATGGCACTAGACATATCGTAGTTATTGCCTTGATCTTTATCCCACGCCGCTTTCATTACCAAGTGTCTTGCTGCTGCAATTTCGGTGTGCATATCGGCAAGTTTAAAAGCAATGGCTTGGTGGTTGCAAATTTCGGTTCCAAAAGCTTTGCGCTCTTTAGAATATTTTAGAGCTAACTCATAAGCGCCTTGAGCAATCCCAAGTGCTTGAGCAGCAATACCAATACGCCCACCAGAAAGTGTTTTCATAGCAAAACGAAATCCAAATCCATCATCGCCAATACGATTTTCTTTAGGGACTTTTACATCATTAAATTGAAGTGTGTGCGTGTCGCTTCCGCGGATGCCTAATTTATCTTCTTTTGGCCCAATATGAAAACCTTCAGTACCCTTTTCAACAATAAAAGCGTTTATACCATGAGACCCTTTGTCTCTATCGGTTTGAGCAATTACTAAATACACATCGGCACGACCACCATTTGTTATCCAGTTTTTTGTGCCGTTAATAATATAATGATCACCTTTATCAATCGCGGTAGTTTTTTGCGATGTAGCGTCACTACCAGCTTCAGGCTCACTTAAACAAAACGCACCAATATTTTCTCCGGTTGCTAGTTTAGTTAAATATTTTTCTTTTTGAGCTTCTGTTCCGTAAGCTTCAAGGCCGTAACAAACTAACGAATTATTAACCGATACAATTACCGAAGCCGATGCATCAATTTTCGATAATTCTTCCATAATCAACGCATAAGAAATCGTATCCATTCCACTTCCACCGTATTTAGGATCGACCATAATACCCATAAAACCTAAGTCGCTCATTTTTTTAACTAACTCTGCAGGAAATTCTTGTTTATTATCGCGTTCAATAACACCAGGTAGGAGTTCGGTTTGTGCAAATTCGCGAGCGGCATCGCGTATCATTAAGTGCTCTTCAGAAAGGTTAAAATCCATAATTCGTAATTAAAATCTTTTTTTGGTAAAAAATGTTTACAAATATACCTTTTAATTGTGAATTCTTAAAAATTATAGATTAGTTTTCACTTGTTTATTCTTTCCTGTTTTTGATGAAGATGATTACTTTTACCTAAACCCAAAAAGTTTAAATAAGTTCACAATGACAAAATCGAAATTTAAGGTTATAGGAGTAATGTCTGGCACATCGTTAGATGGTATTGATTTGGTATATGCAACATTTAAATTTAACCAACAATGGCATTTCGAAATTATTTATGCTGAAACAATAGAATATACTGAAAAATGGCCTAGTGTACTTAAAGATTTAGTTTTATATAATTTTGATGAGCTATTACGAATTGATGAAAAATATACGATTTATTTATCAGAGGTTATCAAAAACTTCATTCAAAAACATAATATAAAAACTATTGATGCTGTATGTTCTCACGGTCACACAGCTTTACATCAACCTAAAAAAAAGTTAACCTATCAAATAGGCAATTTACCAGATATTGCTAAACTTTTAAATTATAAAGTAGTTTGCGATTTTAGAAAGCAGGATGTGGAATTTGGAGGTCAAGGCGCTCCGTTAGTTCCTATTGGTGATAAATTATTATTTTCAGAATACGATTACTGTATCAATCTGGGTGGTTTTGCAAATGTTTCATACGAATTTAAAAATGAAAGGATTGCCTTTGATATTTGCCCCATAAATATTGTATTAAATCATTATGTAAAACAACTTGGATTTGATTATGATGATAAAGGTAAAATAGCTTCAACAGGTACAATAAATAAGTCTTTATTGAATCAATTAAATGCGTTGCGTTTTTACAAAGAAACATCACCAAAATCATTAGGGTTAGAATGGGTTAAAAGCAATATACTTCCTTTAATTGATGCTTTTGAATTAGAAACAAAAGATGTTTTAAGAACTTTTGTTGAGCATGTAGTTATACAAATTGCCAATATAATTGGTAGTGATAGCAAAAAACGAGTACTTATAACCGGTGGTGGTGCCTATAATAATTTTTTTATTGAACGATTAAAACAACATTCCAGAAATAAAATTGTAATACCTTCAAAAGCCATTGTAGAATTTAAAGAAGCTTTAATATTTGCTTTTTTGGGCGTACTAAAATTACGTAACGAAATTAATTGTTTACAAAGTGTTACAGGAGCAAATAAAGACCATAGTTCTGGTAAAATATTTCTGCCATAAAATTTATTAAAATTTAATATTAATGGATTTTTAGTTTTTATATTTGTTAAATTAATAATTTAAACAATTTTCGTGTGAGTCAGCTTTAGCTTTGCTTTAATTAAACACTAGATATTATTATAAGCAAAAAAAAGAATCGATTATCATAAGTTGAAATGAAACATCCATGATTAATATTTAATCACACAACCAAATGATTATTTAGGATGTTACATGTGACCGTTGAATAACAATAAATATAAACACATGAAAGAATTATTAAAAAAATACGAAAATAAAGAGCCAGAAATTGTCTTTAATTGGAAAGACCCAGAAACTGATGCAGAAGGTTGGACAGTTATAAACTCTTTACGTGGTGGAGCAGCTGGAGGAGGAACAAGAATGCGAAAAGATTTAGATATAAATGAGGTTTTATCATTAGCTAAAACTATGGAAATTAAGTTTACTGTTTCTGGTCCATCTATAGGTGGTGCAAAATCCGGTATAAATTTCGACCCTAAAGACCCTAGGAAAAAAGACGTTTTAGAGCGATGGTATGCTGCCGTTTCACCCTTACTTAAAAGCTATTATGGTACTGGTGGCGACATGAATGTAGATGAAACGCACGAGGTTATTCCTATAACTGAAGAAAGTGGTGTTTGGCATCCGCAAGAAGGTGTTTTTAATGGTCATTTTAAACCTACTGAAGCCGATAAAATAAATAGAATTGGTCAGTTACGACAAGGAGTAATTAAGGTTATAGAAAACCCTTTATATTCGCCAAACGTTTTAAGAAAATATACAGTTGCAGACATGATTACTGGCTTTGGTGTTGCCGAAGCGGTTAAACAATATTACCATATTTATGGTGGTGATATTAAAGGAAAACGTGCTGTAATACAGGGTTTTGGTAATGTTGGTGCAGCAGCAGCTTTTTACTTATCTCAAATGGGGGCAAAAGTTGTTGGTATAATTGATATTGTTGGCGGATTAATTAATGAAGATGGTTTTTCATTTGAAGAAATTACTAACCTGTTTTTAGCAAAAACAGGAAATACACTTGTTGCTGAGAATTTAATTCCTTTTGAACAAGCTAACGAGAGAATTTGGGCTATAAAAACCGAAATTTTTGCACCATGTGCAGCATCACGTTTAATAGCCATTCATCAAATTGATGAAATGATAGATAGTGGATTAGAAGTGATATCTTGTGGAGCTAATGTGCCTTTTGCTGATAAAGAAATCTTTTTTGGACCTATAATGGAACATACCGATTATAGAGTAAGTTTAATACCAGATTTTATTTCAAACTGTGGAATGGCTCGTGTTTTTGCTTATTTTATGGAGCGCCGTGTGCAAATGACCGATGAAGCGATTTTTAACGATACCTCGAATAAAATTAGAGAAGCATTAGAAAAAGTATATCATAAAAACGAATCTAAAACCGGAATAAGTGCAACCGCATTCGAGATTGCCTTAAACCAATTAATATAAAATCAAACTTATGGAAGCAGTAATTATTATAGTATTTGTAATGGGTTATTTGGCCATTACTTTAGAACACAATATAAAAATTGATAAACTTATTCCAGCACTTGTCATGATGGCTATTTGTTGGGCTTTGATTGCTTTGGGTATCGACAGCTTTCCACAATGGTTTGATTCTGGCAAACATGCACTTTTAGAAAACTTTGGATTGTTAGGGCATGAGGAGAAAATGCACCTTATGGAAGAAACACTCTTGCATCATTTAGGTAAAACCGCAGAAATACTAGTGTTCCTTCTTGGAGCTATGACTATTGTTGAAATTATTGATTATTTTGACGGTTTTTCAACTATAAAAAGTTTTATACGTACCAGAAAAAAAACTAAAATATTATGGATTTTCTGCTGTTTAGCTTTTGTGCTTTCAGCAATCATAGATAACTTAACGGCTACTATTGTATTAATCTCTATCCTTCAAAAAATAGTAAAAGACAGAAGTGCACGTATTTGGTATGCAGGTTTAATTATTATTGCTGCTAATGCGGGTGGTGCGTTCTCGCCAATTGGAGACGTAACAACAACAATGCTTTGGATTGGAGACAAAGTGTCTACAGGACATTTATTTGTATATTTATTTATACCATCGTTAATATGTATGGTTGTGCCAGCACTTATTGCTTCTTTTTTACCCGCATTTAAAGGTGATTTAGAAATTGAAGAAATTGATAATAAGACAAAAAGTAAGTTTAGTGCTATTATGTTATATTTAGGTTTAGGTGCTATCGTTTTTGTTCCTATTTTTAAAGTAATTACACATTTGCCTCCTTATGTTGGTATGATGTTATCTTTAGGTGTTGTAGCTACTTTTGCCGAAATTTACAGTAACTCTAAATTTAGTATGACTGAAGTCGATTCAGAAGAAAGTGATTCTCATGCATTGCACAGCCCTGTTCATCATTCTTTATCAAAAATAGAATTACCTAGTATTTTATTTTTCTTAGGAATCTTAATGGCTGTTGCTGCTTTAGAGTCTTTAGGAATATTATTTGGTTTCGCAAGTAGTTTAAAAGAATCTATACCTATGATAGGCACAGAAATGGATGGCACTCAGGTGTCAGATTTAGTTGTTTTATTATTAGGAATTGGATCTGCTGTTATTGATAATGTGCCTTTAGTAGCAGCTAGTTTAGGAATGTTTACAGAAACATTAGATGATCAACTTTGGCATTTTATTGCATATTCAGCAGGAACAGGAGGAAGTATGTTAATTATAGGGTCTGCTGCCGGAGTTGTCGCAATGGGAATGGAAAAAATAGATTTTTTCTGGTACTTAAAAAAGATTTCATGGTTAGCTTTAATTGGTTTTCTTGCTGGAGCTGCTGTATTTATGTTTACCAGAACTATATTTTAATATACTTTAACAAAAAAAGATACGTTATACAATTGCAATAAATTTTATTATATGCTAAACATTTTATTACTAAACATCCAAGATGGAGTAGAAGTGCTTCCCGAAGAATCAGTTAAAAAAACACTTTCAATTATCGAATTAATAAGTAGTGGTGGTGCTGCTGGACAAGTTATAATAGCTATCCTGTTTTTGTTGCTCATTGTAGCGTCATATATTTATTTTGAAAGATTATTTGCCATAAAAGCAGCATCAAAAATAGATGCAAACTTTATGAATCAAATTAAAGATTACGTAAGTAATGGTAAAATAGACTCTGCACAAATGCTTTGTGCACAAGTAAATTCGCCCGTTTCAAGGTTAATAGGTAAAGGAATTTCTAGAATAGGAAAACCACTTGCCGATATTAACACAGCTATTGAAAATGCGGGTCGATTAGAGATTTATGGCTTAGAAAAAAATGTTAGCATTTTAGCTACAATTTCTGGTGCAGGACCCATGATTGGATTTCTTGGCACTGTAGTTGGCATGATATTAGCAATATTCGAATTAGCTAATGCCGGCGGAACTATTGAAATGGATGTTTTAGCAAGTGGTTTATATACTGCTATGACAACCACGGTTGCAGGTTTAATTGTTGGTATTATTGGGTATATTGCTTACAACCATTTAGTAGTTAAAACAGATAAAGTAGTATATCAAATGGAAGCTAACTCTTTAGAGTTTTTAGATCACTTAAACGAACCTATATAGTATGAACTTTAGAGGAAGAAATAAGGTTACACCAGAATTCAATATGTCATCAATGACAGATATTGTTTTTCTGTTACTTATATTTTTTATGATAGCATCCACCTTGGTTACAACTAATGCTATCGACATTATTTTACCAAAAGCAAGTGGTAAAACCGAAAACAAAAGATCGGTTGCGGTTAGTATTAAAAAGGATTTAACTTACTATATAGACCAAAAGAGAGTTGGTATTAGTGTTTTAGAAAATGAGTTGTTAGCAGCATTATCATCTCAAGAAAAGCCAACTATAGTTTTAAGAGCTGAAAAATCAGTACCCGTTGAGAATGTTGTAAAAGTTATGGACATCGCTAACCGAAATAAGTTTAAAGTTATTTTAGCTGTAAAACCTAAATAATAATATAATATGTCACTTCGAGTGATTCCGATTTTTATCGGAATTGTATCGAGAAGTTTTTTTAGATGAAATATTTTGAAACAATACATGAAAAGAATTCTGCTAGAATCACTGCGTTGATAGCTGTTATTCTTTTGGTGCTATTGTTTGTGGTGGGTACAACCTATATGGATCCGCCAGAAGAATATGGTGTAGCAGTAAATTTTGGGACAACAGATTTTGGTAAAGGCAATGTTCAACCAAAAAAGCCTGTAAAATCAACACCTCAAAAAATAGAAGCACCACCACAACCAGATGTTGCTAAATCAGAACCTACAAAATCATCGGAAACTAAAGAAGAAGTTTTAACGGCTGATAATGCCGAAGAAATAGCTATAAAAAAACAAAAAGAAGCCGAGGCAAAGGCAAAAGCAGTTGCTGATGCTAAAGCGAAAGCTGAAGCCGATAGAATTGCCAAAGAAAAGCACGAACAAGAAGAAAAAAAGAAAAAGTTAGATGCCTTAATTGGTGGTGTTAGCAAATCTGAAGGTAGTGAAACTGGTAGTGAAGGCAACGATAATAGTGCTGGTGATAAAGGGCAATTAGATGGAGACCCATATGCTCCAAGTTATTTTGGTGGCAAAGGCTCAGGAACTGGCGGTGTGGGTTACGGTTTAAATGGTCGCGGAAGAGCAACATACAAAACAATTAAACAAGATTGTAACGAATCAGGAATGGTTATCGTTAGAATTGTTGTTAATAGAAATGGTAACGTAGTTGAAGCTACTCCTGGTGTTAAAGGCACTACAAATACAGCACAATGTTTATTAGAACCTGCCAAAAAAATAGCCTTATCTCATAAATGGCCAGCAGATTCTAAAGCACCTGTAAAACAAATTGGTTTTGTTAAAGTAAACTTCAAATTGGGACAATAAATAATGACTTATCAAGATACATTAAATTGGATGTTTTCTCAACTGCCAATGTATCAAAAACAGGGTAAAACTGCATTTAAAAAAGATTTAACTAATGCTTTAAAATTAAGAGACCACTTAAATAGTCCTCATAAAAATTTTAAATCTATTCATGTTGCTGGCACTAATGGTAAAGGCTCAACAAGCCATATGTTAGCATCTATTTTACAAGAAGCTGGTTATAAAGTAGGGCTGTATACATCACCACATTTAAAAGATTTTAGAGAACGCATCAAAATTAATGGAAAAGAAGTTAGCAAACAATATGTAATGGGTTTTATTAAACGTAATAAACCTTTTTTTGAAGCAAACAAATTATCTTTTTTTGAAATGACAGTTGGAATGGCTTTCGAATATTTTTCAAAAGTAAAAGTAGATGTAGCTGTTGTTGAGGTTGGTTTAGGCGGGCGATTAGATTCTACTAATATCATTACCCCAGAGGTTTCTGTAATTACCAATATTGGTTTAGATCACATGCAATTTTTAGGAAATACACTCGAAGCCATTGCTTTTGAAAAAGGTGGAATCATAAAACCAAATGTTCCTGTTGTGGTTGGTGAAACTCAAAAAAAAACGAAATCTGTTTTTAAAGATTTAGCTAAAAAGAATCATTCAAAAATAGTTTTTGCTGATAAAGAAATCACCAAAGCATATAAAACGGATTTATTAGGGAGCTATCAGTCAAAAAATGTGAAAACAGTGGTGCAAACCGTTAAAGAACTTAAATTAATAGGGTACAAAATAACAGAAGAAAATCTAAAAAAAGGCTTGCTCAATGTGGTGAAAAGCACAGGTTTATTGGGGCGTTGGCAGATTCTGAATGAAAAACCTAAAGTAGTTTGTGATACTGGTCACAATCGAGAAGGATTACAGTATGTTACAGAACAGCTATTAAATGAAACTTATGAAGCGTTGCATATTGTTTTCGGAGTTGTAAACGATAAAGATATAAGTACTATTGCAAATTTGTTGCCTAAAAATGCAACCTATTATTTTTGTAAACCAGATATACCAAGAGGGATGGATGTCAATAAACTTAGGCAGAAATTAATAAGTTATAATTTAAAAGGAGAAGCTTATAATTCTGTAACTGAAGCTTATCAGGAGGCTTTAAAAAATGCAACAAAAAATGATTTTATATTTGTTGGAGGCAGTACTTTTTTAGTAGCTGAAATAATTTAACTTAATTCAGTTTTAGGCGTTATATTTGAAAATATAAAATGAACAAAATATTATGAAGAACTTTTTTACACTTTTATTATTAGTAGCAACTACATTAGCATGCTCTCAAGAATCAATACTTTTAAGATTGCATTATAATAAAGGGGATAAATATGTTATGCTGATGGATATGAAGCAAGATATGGGTGTTGGCAAAATGATTATGAGTATGGAGATGCCAATGAAAGTAATAGCAGTTAACGATGGTGTTTATAATTCAGAAATGAGTTTTAAACGCATAAAAATGGATATGGAGCAAGCTGGAGTAAAAGTAAATTACGATTCTAACTTAAAGGAAGAAGATTTAGATGAAACAGCTAAAATGATGGTAGCTCAAATGAAACCAATGCTAGAAACAGTTTTGTTAACAAAAACTAATGTTTATGGAGAGGTTTTAGATATGCAGATGATTAAAGGCTCGGGAAGTGTAGATCAGTTTGCTAGTCAAACTGAAAGTGTTGTATGCCCAAAAGAAGCAGTAACTGTAGGCTATTCATGGACTAATGAGAAAGATAATAATGGTATGAATATTAGTAGTACATATACTGTAAAATCTATTGATAGCAAAGTTGTTGTACTTGAAATTAAAGGCGATATCACAGGTTCGTCTGAAGGAAACTTAACAGGTAGTTTAAATATTGATAAAGCTACTGGTGTTCCAATTAAAACTCATATTACAATGAACTTTGAAGTAATGGGACAAAAAGTTTTATCTGAAATTAATATGACAATGGAAAAAACAATTTAAAATTTTTCTTTTTTATTATCACTTTTATGGGTTTTTAAAATTTATTGATTTTTTATTTAAAAAAGTTTTTGCAGTATTAAAAACTAGATTATATTTGCAATCCAATTTAGAGGGCGCGTAGCTCAGTTGGTTCAGAGCACTTGGTTTACACCCAAGGGGTCAGGGGTTCGAATCCCTTCGCGCCCACTTCAATTTTAAAGATAAGGTCGTCTAAAAATTACTTTTTAGACGATTTTTCTTTTTAGTTATTTTTAATTTATTGTTTTAGTTGGGGTCAAGCAACTTTTGAGATTGATCCATTTAAAGGTTTAACCTTTATATTATTTCCAAAACTCTTTCTAAGGCCATACCACGTGAGCCTTTAATTAATAACGTAGCATTTTTAATTTGAGTAAAGTTAAACTCGTTTTTAAAATCTAGAAATGTTTTATATTGAATGACTATTTTAGAATTACTTCCAGACTTATAAAAATTTTCACCAACTAAAATAACGGTATCAATATTTAAGGAAATCGCTAAATCTGTAATTTCTTGATGCTCTTGTTTAGCATCTTTACCCAACTCGAACATATCTCCAAGTATAGCAATTTTAAACCCTGTATACTTCTCAAAATTAATTAAGGCAGCATGCATACTTGTTGGATTTGCATTATAAGCATCTAAAATAATTTTGTTTGTATCCTTTTCAATGATTTGAGAACGATTATTTGTAGGGGTATAATTTTCTACTGCTGTTTTAATAGCTGAATCTTCAACATTAAAATAATTTCCTATGGTGATAGCAGCAGCAATATTATTAAAGTTATAGTCTCCGATAAGTTGGCTTTTTATTTTTAAATTATTGTATTTGCATACCACAAAAGGTTGAGCATCTATAAATTCAACAATGACATCTGCATGGGTTTTATTGCCAAAAACAAATCGTTTTGCCTTATTAGTTTTTTTAACTTGAATTGGATCTTGGTGATTTACAAAAATGGTTTCATTACTTGTAATTAAATAATCATACATTTCGCTTTTACCTTTAATTACGCCTTCAACACCTCCAAAACCTTCTAAGTGTGCTTTTCCAAAATTAGTTATATAGCCATAGTTTGGTGTAGCAATTTTACATAAAAACTCTATTTCTTTTTGATGATTTGCACCCATTTCTACAATACCAATTTCGGTATTGGAGTTCATTGAAAGCAATGTTAGTGGCACACCAATATGATTATTTAAATTCCCACGAGTGGCTGTGGTTTTATATTTTTGCGATAGCACAGCGTTAATTAATTCTTTTGTAGTGGTCTTTCCATTACTACCTGTTAAAGCTATAATAGGAACGTTTAAAAACTTTCTGTGAAACGAAGCTAATTTTTGCAGTGTTTCAAGTACATCATTTACAAGAATAGTATTAACCGAGGTTTTATATTCAGCTTCATCAATAACTACATATTTTGCGCCTTTTTTTATAGCCTGTTCTGCGTAAGCATTACCATCAAAGTTATCGCCTTTTAGAGCGAAAAAAATATCATCCTTTTTAATTTTTCTAGTGTCTGTACAAACCGAATTGCACTCTAAAAAAAGACTATGTATCTGTTTAATTTTCAATGTTTTTTGTTTAATAAATAATAAATTAAAAGTATAAAAAAAGTCCTAACATACATTAGGACTTTTAATATTATTTATTTTAAGAATTGGTTTTTAATTCTTGGTCTTGTTTTTAGCTTTACTTTTAGATCCTACACGAGACATAGCACATCTAAATCCAATGTAATCGGTAGCCATATCTTGAGGGAAGTAACGTCTTTGAGCCGGATCTAGCCAATATTCTCTATCTTTCCAAGAACCACCTTTGTAAACTCTAACTTCGTCATTAATTAAAGAAGATCTATTATTGCTTTTATCATATTCTCTAACAATATTTCCTAAAGAATCTCTTGAGATTTTATGTTTAGGGGAGTTGTACATTTGTCGAGTTTCTGCATGAGCATTATTTTCATCCGTTTCTTCATCTTCATTAAAGCTTTCAAAATTACGAGAAGAACGTCTGTCACCATCTCTAAAGTTTATAACATTGCTCTTATGAAAATTAGTTCTTAAATAGGTTTCGTTCTCATCTACAGGAACTTGTAAAATTTCTCCAGGTAAATTTCTTGCAATTACTTTACCATTAGATAGAGTATCATAAACTATATCGTCTGAAGTCACTACCTTAACAGTGCCATCTTCATTAATTGCGTTTTTAGTATAAACGTTTCCACGGTAGTAGTTAAAGTCGTTAAACTCATCATCAATAATTGGTCTGTAAACGTCTGCTACCCATTCGGCAACATTACCAGCCATATCATATAGTCCAAAGTCATTTGGTTCGTATGATTTAACTTCGTTAGTAATATCTGCACCATCATCAGACCAACCTGCAATACCACCATAATCTCCTTTGCCTTGCTTAAAGTTAGCTAATTGATCACCGCGTATTTTACGTTTTCCAGAACGTGTGTATTGTCCATCCCATGGGTATTTTTTACGACCTCTATAAAGATTATAGCTTCTTAATTCACTTAAGCCTAAAGCAGCATATTCCCACTCGGTTTCGGTTGGTAGTCTGTACTTTGGTGAAATAATACCTGTTTCACGAGTGGCGTAAATACCAGTTTCGTTACCATCTGCATCGGTTCTTACATTTCTTCTACCTCTTCCGTCACCATTTATAATTTCTTCATTACCGCCATAAGTTAAAGTAGGAGCGTTAATGTAGGTGTCTGTACTAAAAGTTTGGTCAGCATTAACATCTAAAGTTTTTGCATCTCTTTTTAAGTAGCCTGCTCTTTCAAGATAAAACTCATTTACACGATCTGATCTCCAATTAGCATATTCAACTGCTTGAATCCAACTAACACCAACAACAGGATATTCTGCATAGCCTGGGTGACGTAAGTAGTTTTCAGTCATAATCTCGTTAAAACCTAAACGATTTCTCCAAACTAAAGTATCTGGTAAAGCACCATGATAAATGGCTCTAAAATTATCATCTGTTGGTGGGTAAACACGCTTAATCCAATCTAAGTATTCTAAGTACATTACATTGGTGACTTCGGTTTCGTCCATATAAAAAGATTGAACATGCTGCTGCGTTGGAGTATTATTCCAATCGTGCATCACGTCGTCTTGTACTTTACCTTTAGTAAAAGTTCCGCCTTCTATAAAAACTAAACCTGGTGCGGTTTCTTGTTCTTTAAAACTGGTGTTGTATTGAAAACCACCTTCTCTGTCGTTGATTTGCCATCCTGTTGCTCTAGAACTATTCTTCGAGCTCGAAGATTTTTTACAACCAATAGCGGTTACAGATAGTGCTAAAACTACCATAACTTTTAATGCTACTACTTTTTTCATATCCATACGTTTAAGTAAGCTAATAATATTTTTGGTGCTGCAATATAAGAATTAAACCGAATAACACAAGCAATTTTTTGCATTTTAACCAAAAAAAGATGCATTTCATCCTATTTTTTAAACATTACAACGATGATTTTGGTGTTTTTACCGTTGTTTTGTGTTTAATAAACGCACGTTTTACTAATTTATTATTGTATTTTTGATGTGGTTTATAAATTTGTTATTTTTTTTAATAATAACATGTTATAAATGCCGTTATTTTAGCGATGAAAGAGAAAATTTTAGTTTTATTTTTATTTTTTTCTGCTGTTCTGTTTTCACAGCAAAAAAAGTTTACTGTTAATTGGGATGGGTACCAAACCATTTCTGGGGGTAATTATAATTTAAAAATACCAGCTTTTAACCCAGATAATTTTAGCTACGATTTTAACGAAGGGTTGTTATTTACAGCGCAATGGAAAATATCTAAGGCTGTTAATGAGTCTTCAGTAAAAGTTACCAACGTTAATTATACTTCAATTTCTAAAGAAGAATTAAAAGATGTTAACTTAAATATAATTGGAAACGAGTTAAAATTCACTTTAAAAAATTCAAAAGGGCGGCATCATCAATTTGCTTATTTTCAAATAACGCCTATTATTAAAGATACTAATGGTAGTTATAAAAAAGTACAATCGTTTCAAATAAGTTATAATACAAGTGCTAGTAAAGCGTCTTTGCTTAGTAGAGACCAAGGTGTTTCAGGGGTAATAACAAATTCGGTTTTAAGCTCTGGAGAGTGGTATAAATTTTATGTAGATACTACGGGTGTTTTTAAAATCTCTAAAAGTTTTTTACAAAATTTAGGAGTAAATGTTAACAGTATTGATACGCGAACTATAAAATTATATGGAAATGGTGGACGCATGATACCATATTCAAATTCTGTTACTTATCCTTTTGATGTTACCGAAAATGCTATAAAATTTATAGGAGAAGAAGATGGCGTTTTTAATAACGAAGATTATATTTTGTTTTATGCTCAGGGTCCAAAAGAATTTAATGTAGAAAGTAATACCAATATTAATTGTTATACTAATAAAACCTATTATTACATAAATGTGAGTTCTGGTTTAGGTAAACGCATTCAACCTATGGTTCAGCCTACAGGAACAGTAGATATGATGATTGATACTTTTGAAGATTATAAATTTCATGAAGTTGATGAGTTTAATATCGCATTTTTAGGTAGGCGATGGTTTGGAGAGCGCTTTGATATTGATAACGATAAAACCTTTGAATTCGATTTTCCTAATCTGGTAACTTCTGTTCCTGTTAATCTTAAGGTCTATGTGGCATCGTCATCTTCAACACAAAGTAGCATGAAAATTAGTGTTAATAGTAGTGAAGTTTCAACCCTTTCAATGGCTGGTGCATCAAGTCCTACTTTGGCAAGCGGAGCTTCGTATAATGGTAACTTAAACGTAAATTCTGCTAACATAAGTGTTAATCTTAATTATGATAATCAAGGAAACCCAAGTGGTTTAGGTTATTTGGATTATATCTCTATTGAAGCCACGAGAGCTTTAACTTTTATAGATAAGCAGTTTCAATTTAAAAATAGCCATGTTGCTTCAGTTTCAGGAATAGGGCAATACAATATCTCTAATGCGTCGCAAATTTCAGAAATTTGGGATATAACAGATTTATATAACGCTACAAGTTATATAAATCAAGATGCTAGTAGTAGCCTCTCTTTTACAGCAACTTTGGGGTCACTAAAAACCTATGTTGCTGTAACACCTTTAGATTATTTTGAACCAAAATTTGATGCCAATAAAACCATTGCCAATCAAAATATAAAAGGAACTATTTTTCAGAATTCTGAGGGGCAATTTCAAGATGTAGATTACATTATTGTAGCGCCAAATAATATGCTTAACCAAGCAGAACGTTTAGCACAAATAAATAAAAATCAATATAATTTGAATGTTAAGGTAGTTGGTTTAAATGAAGTTTATAATGAGTTTAGTACAGGAAATCAAGATGTTGGCGCTATTCGAAATTTAGTAAAATATGTTTACGATAATGCTAGTACTCCAGAAAACAGAATTAAATATTTGTGCTTATTTGGTGATGGCTCTTTTGATTATAAAAACAGAATACCCAACAATACTAACATTATGCCTTCATGGTATTCGTACAATAGTTTTAATTTGACTAATTCGTTTGTTTCAGACGATTTTTATGGTATGATGGATGCTAATGAAGGAACCATGGCTACAAGTGACAAGTTGGATATAGCCGTTGGCAGAATACTAGCCGATACACCACAACGAGCCAAAGAAATGGTAGATAAAATTGAAAGCTACTACGTAAAAGAAGCATTTGGTAGCTGGCGTAATAATTTTATAGTAGTTTCAGATGATGTTGATAAAGATTGGGAAGGTATTTTGCAGCAAACCACAGATAATGTTGGGAATACTGTAAATCAAGAAAAACAATTTATAAACGTAGTTAAAATCCATACAGATGCCTATAAACAAGAAGCTTCTGCTGGTGGAAATAGATATCCACAAGTAACAGAATCATTGATTAATGCTATAGACAATGGCGCGTTGGTGGTCAATTATTTTGGTCATGGAGGAGAAGAAGGTTTAGCTCAAGAGCGTATTTTAACAAAACCTAATGTAGAGAGTTTTCGTAACTTTTGTAAGCTTAATTGTTTTGTAACGGTTACCTGCGAGTTTACTAAATTCGATAATCCTTTTCGAGAAACTGCTGGCGAATTCACCTATTGGAATAAAAAGGCTGGTGCAATAGGTTTAATTACAACTACAAGACAGGTTTTTGTTAATTTCGGAATAACATTCAATAACGAATTAGGGCAATATTTGTTTTCTTATAATGATGCTGATGCTTTTGAAGATTACGAGTATCCGTCAATGGCTGAAGCTTTGCGCTTGACAAAAAATTTACCATCAATATCAAATCAAAGCCAAAGACGACTAGTATTTTTTATTGGAGACCCCGCAATGAAATTGGCTTTTCCTAAGCCAAGTGTTAGATTAACACAAATAAATGATGTACCCATTACGCAAGCTACCGATACTTTAAAAGCTTTGAGCTATGTAAAACTTGCGGGTGAAGTTACAGATGTTTCGGGTAATGTGTTAACTGATTATAGCGGAACACTTTCTACTACTATTTACGATAAAAATATAGACAGACAAACTTTAGCAAACGACGGTACACGATTAAACGGACAATTAGTACAACTAGATTTTGAAACCCTTGGAGAAATAGTTTTTCGTGGGCAAGCTTCGGTTACAAACGGTCAATTTGAATTCGATTTTGTAGTACCAAAAGATATTAGCATTCCTGTTGGATTTGGAAAAGTGAGCTTTTATTCAAAAAATGAAGCATTACTTGAAGATCAATCTGGTGTTAGTCTCAATACAGTTAGAATTGGTGGATTAAACGAAAATGCAGCCGAAGATAATATAGGGCCTGTAATTACACTTTTTATGAATGATGAAAATTTCGTTTCAGGAGGTATTACTAACGAATCGCCAACACTATTAGCCAAATTAGAAGACGAAAATGGTATAAATACAGCAAGTGGTATTGGGCATGATATTGTTGCTATTATTGATGGCGACGAAACCAACCCATTTATATTAAACGATTACTACCAAACCGAAGTAGATAATTATAAAAAAGGAGTGGTTTCTTTTCCTTTTAGAGATTTAGAACCTGGACTTCACACTTTAACGTTAAAAGCATGGGATGTTTACAATAATTCGTCAGTCACTGAAATTCAGTTTGTTGTACACGATAAAGACCAAGAATTAGTAATAAACAATGTGCTTAATTACCCAAATCCTTTTGTTAATTATACAGAATTTTGGTTTAATCACAATAGTTCAGACCCTTTAGACGTTTCTATACAGATATTCACCGTTTCTGGCAAATTAGTTAAAACGCTTAACGGACAAACTATTGCAGGTACTAAAACAACCAGTTCGTTGTCCAGAGACATAGTTTGGGATGGAAGAGATGATTTTGGAGATAAAATAGGAAAAGGTGTTTATATATATAAGCTTACGGTACAATCTAATTTGCTTAATAAAAAAGTTGAAAAAATAGAGAAACTTGTTATCCTCTAATAAAAATTTATATTTGTTAAATAAAACTAACTTATGAAGAAAGGAATATTGATATTAATAGCATTTGCTATTTTTTTTAAAATTGAAGCTCAAACAACGGTAATACCAAATGATGATAAAAGAGTTATAACTACAGGTCTTCCATTTGTTTTGATAGCATCGGATGCGCGTGCTGCTTCGATGGGTGATATGGGAGTTGCTACATCAGTTGATGCCTATTCGCAACAATGGAACTCATCAAAATATGCGTTTTCAGAAACTAAATCTGGAATTGCAATAAGCTACACACCATATTTGAGTAAACTAGTTAACGATATTTTTCTAGGTAATGTTACTTATTTTAATCGTATAGATGAGCGTAGTTCTTTTGCAGCCAGTTTTAAGTATTTTTCTCTTGGAGATATAGAGTTTGTACAAGATGAATTTTCAGATGCTTTAATACAAAGACCAAACGAGTTAACCATTGATGCATCGTATGCCTTGAGATTAACAGATCAATTCGCTATGTCTGTTGCCATGCGCTATTTACGCTCAGATTTAAGGTTAGATACTGGAAACAATGATACTGCTGCAGCAAGTACTTTTGGTGTAGATATTTCTGGTTATTATCAAAGTGAAGAAGAAGCCTATAACGATTTTAATGGACGATGGAGAATGGGATTCGCTATTCAAAATATTGGTCCAAAATTTAAATACGATGAAGGTGGACAAGAAAATTTTCAGCCAACCCTATTGCGCTTAGGAGCAGGTTTCGATTTTATTTTTGATGATTATAACACAATTGCAGTAACCGCAGAAGTTGGGAAATTATTGGTGCCAACACCTCCAGCGTTTGGAGATGAATATAGTTTTACAGACAATAATGGTAATGGAACTTACGAAGAAGGTGTTGATGATTTAGGGAATATAACTCAAAGGAATGTCATTATAGGAGAAGACACACAAGATGTCAACTTTTTATCAGGTATGTTCCAGTCCTTTGGAGATGCACCAGGAGGTTTTAGCGAAGAATTAAAAGAGTTTACTTGGTCGCTTGGAGCTGAATATGTATACCAAGATGCATTTGCTTTTAGAGCTGGTTATTTTAATGAAAGTGAAGAAAAAGGAGCGAGAAAGTTTTTAGCACTCGGAGCAGGGTTTAAATACAACGTTGTTAATATCGATTTGTCTTACTTGTTTTCAGCATCAAAAATTCAAAGCCCATTAGAAAATACATTGAGGTTTTCACTTACCTTTAATATAGGGGCAGAAACTTTTAGTGAATACTAATCTTGCCTTTACTAATAATTTATTAAAAAACTATTGTGATAAGCAATAGTTTTTTTGTTTATATTGGTATTACAGTCTTATTCAATATGTAATGAAAGAAATAAAAATTGAATCAACCCTTTATGTCTTTGAGGGTTTAAATGAATTACCACAAGATGTTATAAAACTAATACAAAAAGCCACTGAAGCAAGAGAAAAAGCTTATGCACCTTATTCGAATTTTAGTGTAGGAGCAGCAATTCTTTTAGATAATAGTAAAATAATTACAGGCAATAATCAAGAAAATGCTTCCTATCCTTCTGGGTTATGTGCAGAACGAACAGCTATTTATTATGTTGGAGCAAAATATCCAGATGTTAAAATAATAAGAATGGCTATTGTGGCGGGTTCTAAAAAAAATAAAACATCAAGTCCAATTCCTCCTTGTGGTGCTTGCAGACAAGCTATTGCAGAATATGAAGTAAAACAAAATACTCCTATAGAAATTTATTTTATGGGGGAAACTGGTAAAGTAGCAAAGTCGAATTCATTAGCTAATTTATTACCATTAGGTTTTGATAAATCGATGCTTTAAATCAGTATTCATTTAAATTGTTTAATTAATTATCTTTAAAATTAATAATTAGTTAATCGAAGTTGTTTTGAGCGCTTTTTTTCACAATTTTATTACTTTAATGATGTTGTGTTTTTGCAATACAATACAATGTATTACTTTTGTATTTCGCGAAATTAAAAACGTAATAGTAGCAGATGCAAAAAATCACAAAAGAGGTATATCTCAAATGGTATGAAGATATGTTATTCTGGAGAAAATTTGAAGACAAGTTAGCTGCAGTATACATTCAACAAAAAGTAAGAGGATTTCTTCATTTATACAACGGTCAAGAAGCTGTTTTAGCAGGCGCTTTGCATGCTATGGACTTGACTAAGGATAAGATGATTACTGCTTATCGTAATCATGTTCAGCCAATTGGTATGGGTGTAGACCCTAAACGTGTTATGGCAGAATTATATGGAAAGGTTACTGGAACATCTCATGGTATGGGAGGCTCTATGCATATCTTTTCTAAAGAGCATCGTTTTTACGGCGGGCATGGTATTGTTGGCGGTCAAATTCCCTTAGGAGCAGGTATTGCTTTTGGAGATAAATACCACGATAAAGATGCTGTAACACTATGTTGTTTTGGTGATGGGGCCGCAAGACAAGGGTCGTTACACGAAACTTTTAATTTAGCAATGCTTTGGAATTTACCTGTAGTATTTGTTTGCGAAAACAATGGATATGCTATGGGAACTTCAGTTGAACGTACCGCAAATCATGATGAGATTTGGAAATTAGGAAGAGGTTACGAAATGCCATCTGGACCAGTAGATGGTATGAATCCTGTAAAAGTAGCCGAAGCATTTGACGAAGCTATTCAACGTGCTAGAAAAGGAGGAGGACCAACATTTTTAGAGCTAAAAACCTACCGATACAGAGGACATTCAATGTCTGACGCACAACATTATAGAACTAAAGCCGAGGTTGAAGAGTACAAGAAAATAGATCCAATTACACAAGTAAAAGATATTATTCTTGAAAAGAAATATGCTATCGAAGAAGCTATTAAAGAAATTGATAAGCGAGTTAAAGCCAAAGTTGCAGAATGTGAGAAATTTGCTGAAGAATCACCATTCCCAGAAGTTCAGCAATTGTATGATGTAGTATACGAGCAAGAAGATTATCCATTTATAAAACACAAATTATAAGATATGGCAATAGTTGTAAATATGCCGCGTTTAAGCGATACGATGGAAGAAGGAACCGTTGCTGCTTGGTTAAAGAAGGTAGGTGATAAGGTTGAAGAAGGCGATATTTTAGCTGAAATTGAAACTGATAAAGCCACAATGGAGTTTGAATCTTTTAATGAAGGAACATTACTTCATATTGGTGTTCAAGAAGGTGAAACTACTAAGGTAGATGAGCTTTTGGCTATAATTGGTGATGAAGGTGAAGATATCTCTGATATTTTAAATGGAAGTGGTAGCGCTTCTGCGGAAGCAAAAGAAGAAGATAGTAAAGAAGAAGTTGCCGATTCAAGTTCTGAAGAAACTTCTCAAGCTAACGATGCACCAGCTGGATCAACTGATTTACCTGAAGGTGTTATAGTTGTAACTATGCCGCGTTTAAGTGATACCATGGAAGAAGGAACAGTAGCAACTTGGTTAAAAAAAGTTGGTGATACTGTTGAAGAAGGTGATATTTTAGCCGAAATAGAAACCGATAAAGCCACTATGGAGTTTGAATCATTCCAATCTGGTACGTTGTTAGAAATAGGATTACAAGAAGGAGAATCTGCTAAAGTAGATGAACTTCTTGCTATCATTGGTCCTGCGGGTACTGATGTTTCAGGTATTGCAGCGAACTTTTCAGCATCAGCCGGATCAGTTAAAAAAGAAGAAGTACCTAAAGTTGAAACTAAGGCAGAAACTCCGAGCAAAACTTCTGCGGTCACTTCGAGCGCAGTCGAGAAGTCTCAAAAACCTACGCCAACACCAGTTACAGCAAACGGACGTGTTTATGTATCGCCTTTAGCCAAAAAATTAGCAGAAGAAAAAGGCATCAATTTAACTAAAGTTCAAGGCTCTGGTGAAAACGGACGAATTATAAAACGAGATATTGAGAATTACGAACCAGCAGCAGGAGCAGCATCGGTTGGTAAATTTGTGCCTTCTGGTCAAGAAGATTTTGATGAGGTTCCAAATTCTCAAATGCGTAAAGCTATTGCTAAGTCTTTAACTAAATCTAAATTTTCTGCACCACATTATTATTTGGCAGTTGAGTTTGATATGGATAACGCGATTGCTTTTAGAACGCAATTCAATTCAGTCCCAGATACAAAAATTTCATTCAATGATATTGTAGTTAAGGCCTGTGCTTTGGCATTAAAACAACATCCACAAGTTAACTCGCAGTGGTTTGATGATAAAATGCGTTTGAATAACCATGTGCATATTGGTGTTGCAGTTGCAGTTCCAGACGGATTGGTTGTGCCTGTAGTTCGTTTTGCAAACGAGCAAAGCTTACCGCAAATTGGTGCAGAAGTTAAAGAGCTAGCAGGAAAAGCAAGAAATAAAAAATTAACTCCAGATGAAATGTCTGGTAGCACATTTACGGTGTCTAACTTAGGGATGTTTGGTATCGATTATTTTACGTCGATTATCAATCAGCCTAACTCAGCAATTTTATCTGTTGGCGCTATTGTTCAAAAACCAGTGGTTAAAGATGGGCAAATTGTTGTTGGAAATACCATGAAGTTAACTCTAGCTTGCGACCATAGAACGGTTGACGGCGCTACTGGAGCACAATTTCTTCAAACTTTAAAAGGGTATATTGAGAATCCTGTGACGATGCTAGTGTAAAAAACTTGCTAGGCTTAGTCTAAGACTCATAACACAAGTTAAAACCTGTTTCAATTTGATTGGAGCAGGTTTTTTTTATCTTTATCTTTTAATAGAAGACTTATGAAAAATTTTTTATCACTTGTGTTTTTAGTATTCTTAGTTTCTTGTGCTGTTACTGTGAAAGGTAATGATGGTAAGGATGGAAAAGATGGGGTTAGTGCCCCAATAAAAACCACAGTACAATCTGTTAAACAAAGTATGGAGTATTTAGCTTCAGATGAGTTAGAAGGAAGAAAAACAGGAAGTATAGGTATTGAAAAAGCTGCTGTTTTTATCGAAAACTACTTCAAAAAAAATAGTATAAAACCATATTTTAAAACGTACAGAGATAGTTTTAATTTAGAGGATGTTGTAGGTTATAACATTGTTGGTTTTATAGAAGGTAACGACCCAAAACTTAAAAACGAATTTGTTATTCTCGGGGCACATTACGATCATATTGGCATGGGTAAAGAAGTTAATGGCGATGTAATTGCTAACGGCGCAAACGATGATGCTTCTGGTACAGTAGCGGTAATGGAATGGGCAAAATATTTCGCAAAAACAAAAACCAATAAACGAAGTATATTGTTTACTTTATATTCTGCCGAGGAAATGGGATTAAAAGGGTCTGGTCATTTAGCAGAACGACTTAAAAAAGAAAACCTAAATTTATATACCATGATAAATTTTGAAATGATTGGGGTGCCAAGGGCAGAGGAGGAAATTGTGGCTTATATGACTGGTTACGAAAAATCTAATTTAGCTAAAAAGTTAAATGAATATCGCGGAAAAGAAATTATTGGTTTTTTTCCTAAGGCAAAAGAATTTCAATTGTTTTTTAGGTCAGATAACTACCCATTTTATAAAGCATTTAAAATACCTGCTCATGCTATTTCAACTTTCGATTTTACTAATTTTGATTATTATCATCATGTTGATGATGAAGCCGATAAAATGGATTTTAATCACATGATAGATTTTATAAATAAAATGATTCCAGCATTAGAAGGTATGATAAATTCAGCTTCGCAAGAAATAAAAATGAACGATGAGTAACATAATAATTACAGGAACAAGTAGAGGCATAGGATTTGAATTAGTAAAGCTATTCTCAGAGGCTGGACACAATGTTTTGGCGCTTTCGCGGAACGATAAGCCTATAAAAGCTTTAAAGTTGAAGAATGTAAATTCGATACCTTTTGATTTGTCTGATGAAAAAGCATATTCTACAGTTGAAACGTTTATAAAAGAAAATTGGCAACAAGTTGATGTATTAATAAATAATGCTGGAACACTATTAAACAAGCCATTTGCTGATACATCAATCTCAGATTTCGAGCAAGTGTATAAAACTAATGTTTTTGGAGTTGCTGAAATGACACGCGTAGTTTTACCTTTTATGGCAAGCGGTAGTCATGTAGTTACAATAAGCTCTATGGGAGGCGTACAAGGCAGCATGAAGTTTCCAGGATTAGCAGCATATAGCTCAAGTAAAGGCGCAGTAATTACTTTAACAGAATTACTAGCCGAAGAGTATAAAGAAAAAGGTATTGCCTTTAACGTTTTAGCTTTAGGTGCTGTGCAAACCGAAATGCTTGAAGAAGCATTTCCAGGTTATAAAGCACCAACAACAGCCTTAGAAATGGCACAATATATTTTAGATTTTTCGTTAAATGGAAATAAATATTATAATGGTAAATTGTTGCAGGTTTCTAATTCCACGCCGTAATATGATTGTTTAACCCAGATTTTAGTTAAATGTCTATAAAAGCAATCATAATTAATCATATTTTCTATTTTTGATTTTATGAAGAATATTCTTTCTTTATTGTTTGTTTTGTCTGTCATTAGTGTATCCGCGCAAATAACTTTAACGCATAATGTAGGTAATATCCCAATTGATACAGGAATGCCTAATTGTGAAGATGAAGAGCATTGGGCTCGAGCTTTTACTCTTTCTGATTTTGGGATAACGACTAGCGAGCAATTTATTATTCGTTCAGGTCAAGTAGCTATTAGTAATTCTTATAACGGAGCTATAATGGCATTTGATATTTTTGGTATCGATTCAAATTTTCCTAATTCAACTCCTAACTATATTGGAGGGGCTGTAACATATGCTCCTCAAATAGGAAATGTTCCTGAAATTGTTCCGATTGAATTTTTAAACCCAATTGTTGTTCCTACAGATGTTGAAAAAATATTAGTTGTAGTTACTCAAAGTGATGATATATATAATCCTGATTATAAAGAGGTTTTAATAGCAGGTACAGCACAGGATAACGATGTGTCTTGGTTTAGTGGCTGTAGAGAATATTATACTTATACACCAACAACAGAACTAAATAACCCAGTACCAAACGCAAATTTTTTTATAAATGTTACAGGAGAAACATTTAGTCCATCTAATTATGGCTCAAATACCACTTTAACACATAATGTTTGTGATAACGTTATAAGGACCTCACAACATTCATGTTCTTTTGGGGAGCAATCATGGGCAAGAGTATTTAATCTAGAAGACTTTGGAATATCTGATAACGAAGAATTTATAATTAATTCAGGTCAGATAGGTGTTTCTAGCACTAGGGGAGGTGCTACAGTTACTTTTAATATATATGAAATTGATGATAATTTTCCTTCTTCTTTTTCTGAAAATAGTTTAATAGGAAGTAGTCAAGAAGTGCAAATTCCTTATGTAGATAGTTATTATAACATTACTAGAATATTTACAATTGATTTTAATTTTCCTATAGCTGTATCTGCTAGTATAAAAAGAATCTTAGTTGTGGTTAATGTTGGTATAGTTTGGGGAGATGGAGTTATGTTCATTGGAGGTACAGAACAGGATAATGATGTTTCATGGTATAAGGGGTGCTCTACAGCTAATGGTGGTTTTCTGCCAAGTTTTGTTACAACTGAAAGTATTGGATATGGTGATGCAAGATTTTTTATAAACGTAACAGGAAATGTAAACCACATAACCAATAACTTTGAAATGAATATTTCAAATATATGTTCCGAGTTTTTAAAAGAATTTAGTGTTGAAAATAAAGATAATATAGCTTCTGTAATATGGGACTTTGGAGATTCAGCATCTGGAGCAGATAATACTTCTGCAGATTTATCGCCTTTTCATGATTTTTCTTCTGATGGTACCTACACGGTTACAGCTACTGTAACAGGAAATGACTCAAGTGTTGAGGTGTTGACTGAAACCATCAATGTTAAAGAACCTCCAAATGTTTACGGAATTAATAATATTGAAGCATGTGAAGATAGCCCTAATTCTGGGTTTACATCATCTTTCAATACTTCAACTATTCAATCTCAAGTTTTAGGAAGTCAAACAGGAAGAGTGGTTACTTATATTGATGGAAGTGGAAATGAATATGAAACACTACCAAACCCTTTTACAAATACTATTAAAGATAGAGAAACGATTACAGTTAGAGTTGCAAGAAGTGATGAACTGTGTTGTTATTCTGAAACCTCTTTTGATTTAATAGTAAACCCATTACCAGATTTAACAACTATTGAAGATATACAAGAATGTGATGACGATACCGATGGTTTTACAACGTTTAATTTAACCCAAATTCAATCTGATTTATCGGGAAATAATAATCTTGTTAATTTTTATTTTGAAGATGGTGGACAAATTTCTAATTCACAATTAAATGCTGTCATAAATAAAATCGAGAATGAAGAAACAATCACTGTTAGAGTTACAAATAATGTTACTCATTGTTATAACGAAACAAATTTTAAGTTAATTGTAAATCCATTACCCATTGCTAATGCACTAGATGAATTAATTGGTTGTGATGATAATAATGATGGAATTTCTGAATATTTTGATACAACAAATGTTGAAAACATAGTATTAGGCAATCAAAACGGTATGGTAGTAACTTATTATAACAGTGCTGGAAACCCAATAAATTTAACAAACCCTTTTACTAATTCAACTCCAAATCATGAAACCATTACAGTTAGAGTTACCAACAAACAAACTAATTGTTATGCCGAAACTCAATTAGTATTAAATACATCAACTAAACCACAAATTAATACACCAATAGATAAGTATTCTTGTAATGAAGGAAATGGAGTTGGAAGTTTTAATTTGGGTAGTTTAAAAAATGAAATTATTGGAAATCAAAATAATTTGAATGTTTATTATTTTGATGTTAATGGCACTGATATAACCAATACAATAACTTCAAATTTTAAAAATACAATAGCTTGGAATCAAACTATTTTTGTAAAAGTTGAAAATGCTTCAAGCAATTTATGCATGTCAGAAACAAGTTTTAACCTTATAGTAAATGAATTACCAGAGGTAAATATAGAAAGCGAGTATTTTTTATGTAACCTTGAGCCTTCCTTGGAAGTTGCTGTAGGTTCAGGTTTTAATTCTTACGAATGGATTTTTGAAGATGGCACTTTAATATCAAATAATTATAATGCAACCTTAACATATGCAGGAAATTATAGTTTAAAAATAAGTGAAATCAAAAATGGCATAACTTGCGAGAATAATTATGGCTTTAAATTGGTTAGATCGGTACTTCCAAAAATTGAAAATGTAGAATTTCAAGAATTGTCAGATAGCAATTTCATTAAAATTAATGCTTCTGGTGATGGAGACTTTCAATATTCCATTGATGGGAATATATATCAAAATAGCAACACATTTAATAATGTTTTAGGTGGAATTTACACGGTTTATGTAAGAGATAGACTTGGTTGTGGTATTGATTCAAAAGAAATTACAATTATAGATTATCCTAAATATTTTACACCAAACAATGATGGTAATAACGATTTTTGGCATATAAGAGGAGTTTCAAATTATCCAAATGCAATTGTAAATATTTATGACCGATACGGTAAACTTTTAAAACAAATAAACTCAAATAGTTCTGGTTGGGATGGGACTTTTTCTGGAAAATATATGCCAAATTCAGATTATTGGTTTACAGTTTTTTTAAATGAAGAAAAAAGTTTTACAGGTCACTTTGCTTTAAAAAGGTAAATCAGTTATGTGTTGAAAACATTTTTACTGAGTATTTTAATTGTCATTAATAAATTTTATAATAGAAAACCTTTGGCTTATAGTTAACATAAATATGTCAAAATATAAGTGCGTTATTTTTGATTGCGATGGCGTATTAGTAGATAGTGAAACCATAGGAAATCAAGTATTTGTTGATATGGCTAACGAGCTTGGTGCTAATATTGATTTGCAATATGCTACAAAACATTTTAAGGGTGGTTTTTTGCAGAATAGTATTGAACATATTTCAAAATTAATTGATTCAGAAATTCCACAATCTTTTGAAGAGGAATATCGCAAACGCAGTTTTGATGCTTTTAAATCAAATATAAAACCCATTCAGGGAATTTTAGAAGTATTGCAAAATATAAAACGTCCCTTTTGTGTAGCATCAAGCGGACCTGAAAGTAAAATAAAACTTAATTTAGAATTAACAGGGTTATTGCCATATTTTGAGAATAACATTTTTAGTTCGTATACCATCCAAAAATGGAAACCAGATCCTGGTATTTTTTTGTTAGCAGCAGAAACTATGGGTTATAAACCAAGTGAATGTATTATTATAGAAGACAGTTTATCTGGTGTTAAAGCGGCAATTAATGGAGGTTTTGATGTGTTTGGTTTTACTATGCACGACTATGATAATGAGTTAAAAACCTTGGCTACAAAAACGTTTGATAATATGAATGACTTGTTAAAAATGATTTAGTTTACTTAAGCCTCTGTATTAAAAAACACCTTATAATAATGCATTTTCTTTTCCTCATCGTAACCACGTTCTAAATATTCTTCCGAGGCATCTGGTGCATCAATATCGAGTTTTATTTGAATATTAGTGTCTAATTTAATATCGGTTTTTATCTTTCTTTTTTCTTTAGTTACTACCTTTTCAGCAACATCAAATTGATTTCTAATAACTATGTTTTGCTGGCCTTCAAATTCTTTTTTATAATCTTCAAATTCTCTTGTCTGCTTTTCTTCTTCAAAAATTTCTTCTTTAAAGCGCTCAACATTTACCACTTCGTTTTCCTTAAAAAAATCGATGGTTTTTGCTAAAAATGTGTTTTGTTCTTGGGCGCCATAGTTGGTTTTTAAAACCTCAGTAGAAAACTCTTTACACAGTTCTATGTATTGCTGGGTGTGGTTGTTGGCATCATCAGCATATTTAATATTTAAAAACTGATTGGTCCAATATTGGGCATCGTAACCATTATTATCCACACTTAAAATAATGTTGCCTTCGGTATCACTTTGATTTAAAATTAAACAGCCTTTATCTACTTTTTTAGAGCTTATTCCTTTTTGTACCAACACATCGTAACTGTTATTTTCTAAATAGGTTTGAAAGAAGTTTATCTTATTTTCAATTTTAAAAATACCAATCGCATTTGTTGTCATTTCAGCAAATTCAATACCCTCAAACATCACAATTAAAACATCTCCCGTTTTTATTTGTGCCGAGGTAGATTGTTCGTATAAATGGGTAACTATGTGTTTTGAAGTTTCAATAAAAGCTTCATCATCATTAAAAAGTTGTGTTGCGTAACTGTTAATCTCATTTAAAGCAATGTTAGCATGATGGTTAAACCTGTAGCTTTGTACCACACTGCCAAATGGTCTTAAAAGAAACGGTAACATTAAGTCGTAGCTAGCCTCGTCAAAATCGACTAATTTTTTTGAAAATGCATTTTTTGTGTCGTTAAATTTATTGCCAACTTTATGAATAATAAACTTTGAAATGGAGGCGTTTTTTCTTGAAATCATGTATTAAATATTAAGATTGCAATAGTAACGATTTCTTAACAAACTAGCATAAAAAAAAGAACGCCAAAACATATAGTTTTGACGCTCTAGATTCGAGGACTTTCGATTTGGTTGCCTTTATATTTTTACAAATTCTACACGTTTGTTTTGTGCTGTAACGTTATTAGTATTATTGCATTAACAGAATCGGTTTCATGTTTACCTATGTATGTGCTTTTATATTTTTGTTGCTTCATTAATTTGTATCGTGGCCTCGGCTTGTATTAAAATATCAATGGCATCATCGTAAAGTGTTTTGCAATCGGCTGCGTAGTCATCGTATTTATATACTTTGTAGTATAAATCGAAAGATTGAGTTACAAAATTATCAACGCTAGAAATGCCAACTTTACTTTTTAGTCGTTTTAATTGTTTGGTTTGTGAAAAAGTATTCGATATGAAAAATAAAATCGCCATCCCAAAAAGAGAAATGCGTAATGCATTTTTAGATAGTTTCATTGTAAATATTTGATTAATAGCTGCCTTAAAGATAGAAATTTGTTTGCAAATGTAAAATCTTAATTTGAATTTTAATTCATTTGATATAGAATAACGGCATTACTTTCGCCTTTGGTAACAAATTCTAGATTTTTGTCTTTGTCTATGTTATCCATATCAATTTGAGAATTTCCGTAAACTGGAAAGTTGGCTATAGGTTTTGCTTGGCTATCGAAAAGGTGTATTTTTTGAGATTGCAAATCGACTACCGAAACATATATTTTATCATTTATATAAAATATTTTAGGAGGGCTGTAATTGCCAAAATCAAGCTCTATTGTTTTGCTTTTAATGGTAAGTTTGTTGTCTTTTAATGTAACCAATGTTTTGCTTGTGGTTTCTAATTGATGATTATTTGAAAGGTTCAAATTCTCGATAGTCGTATTGCCTCGACTATCAATCGATACTAAATCTCCGTTTTGGGTAGTAGTTGTAAACTTGTTTTTATAAAGGTGAATAGCTTCGTTTGAAAAATTATTTGAAGTTTTTGGTTTTACTCTAGTTTTACCCGTACGGTCTAAAATATAGAGTTTGTTAGCAGTTTTAAACGTTAAATAATCTTTTCCATTCATCCTAAAATGTTTGGGTTGAGTATTTATATTATTGTTGGCAGATTTAAAGGTGAATCCATTTACAATTTTTCCGCTAACATTGTACATAAATAGCTTTTTGTTCTGTGTAACTAGCAGCCTGTAATTTTTATTTTTATCATAATCAAAAACCGATAATGGCTGTGTAATATTATTGCTAAATTTTTTAGGAAATGGAGCGACATCATTACCGTTTCTGTCTATTATATATATTTTATTTGCTGTTGCAAAAGCGAGTTGGAGTCTACCGTTTTTATAAATATCAATTTGCTCAATATTTCCTAAAACGGCACCTTGTAATTGTTTTTTCCAGAGGATTTTTCCTCTATTCGAAATCAAATACAGTTTATTGTTTACATCTTGTACCACAATCTCTTTTTGTTTAGTAATGTGATTGATAACAAATTGTGGTTGGTTTAATAAATTGGCATCTAATTTTATGTTAAATTCTTCAGAAATAGAATTTTGGTATCCTCTTGTTTTTGCTTTTTTAATAATTCCATTTATGTGCGCAAAATTAATATCGTAAATAAATTGTAATCCTGATGCATTATACTTTTTTAGATTATAATTTGAATTATCTTTAAGATTTTTGTCTAAAATGGTTTTTAAAATTGATGAATTTACAATTATTAATAGCGAAGATTCATCACTTAAATTAGCTTTAATATCTTTAAAATGAGTCTGCTCGCTTAAGGTTGTTTTGTTTTGATAACTTGCTATAATATTTTGAAGCATTTCTAAACTATCAGCAAACACAAAAAAGTTATCTATGACACAATATTTTGAAGCTTTGTTAAAATTGATTAATGGGGAAAATGTATTTGAAAACAAATTGGCTTTACTAAAACTATAAATATCAATTTGTCTGTAAGTATCGGAAATGTTTAATTCGCTTAATAGAGCATCTTTAGTTGCAATAACATCAATAGAGTTTAAAACAATAGCTTGTTTTTTACCTTCGTAAACTACACCAATTTCTATAGCATTATCAAAAAGCGTTGTTGGTACAATCGAATCTTGTTTGTTGAATTTTAAAAGATTGGTTTTAAAAGTTTTATAATCGTTAAAAGTGAAGCTTAAAAAGCCATCGCTGTTTGATGGTGTTATATTTTGAATTTGATTTTCTTGCGGAATATTATTTTTAAAAATATTAATTAAACTATTAGTAGAATCGCTTGCCTTTGTAATTCCGTTAATAATCATTTCATCTTGACTAATATCGGCATCAACAGCATAATAGTTTGAAAAGTTTTTGAGGCTAATTAAATCTTCAATAAAAAACGATTTTATTATTTCATTTTCAGAATTAATTAAAACAGATAACGATTTATCTTTATCAGTGGTATTGTAAATTTTTTCTAATTCAACTTTTTTTTCAGTATTTAAAAAAGCGGCATCAATTATTTTTTTAGAAGACGATGCAAAAAACACACTATCTATAGCAGTGCTGTAAAAAATGTTATTATTTAGTGTAGATTTTGTTATCGATTTGTTTTTGTAAGTTAGTTTTTCTTCAATGTAATTTGTTAAAGAATCCGTTTTAAATAATGAAGTGTGATATTTTGTTATAATTGAATATTGAAGGCTGTCGTTGTTTTCTTTTGAAAAACAAATTAATAATTCACTTTTTGGATCTAAAATAGATAAAGCATCTAATTTATTTTTTATATCATTATAAGTATTTGTATTTGATAGTTTTTCGATTAAGTCATTATTTTGAATAGCGCTTTTTAAACTTTCAATATTTGAAGTTTTTACAACTACTGATGTGTTCTCTGGAATAAAATGAATGAACTTGGTTCGGGTTGTGTTTTGGTTTGAGCAACTAAGTGTTAATAATAAGAGGGCGAAACAAAAGAATCTCATCAAAAGAATTAATTAATAAAGAATTCCTTGAAGTTTTGCTACAAGGTTTCCGTTAAAACTGTCATTCCCGTTTTGGCAGGAATCTAAATAAGTAATTTCGCTTAAAGAAATTATTTATTTTACAAACCTAACATATTTTTCATTTTAAAAATATAAAAGTTCTTATAAAGTGAAATAAATTTAATAGGATTAAATATCTAGCTTTAATTGTTCGGGCAATAATCTAAATGATTTTCTATGGTATTTTGTTATGCCATATTTTTTAATGGCTTCTCTGTGCTCTTTTGTTGGGTAGCCTTTATTTTGTTTCCAATTGTACATAGGGAATTCATCATGAATGGTGTTCATATATATATCCCGATATGTTTTTGCTAAAATAGATGCGGCAGCAATGCTTAAATATTTACTATCGCCCTTAACAATTGTTTTATAAGGTATATAATTATAAGGTTTAAACTTATTGCCGTCAACTATTATAAATTCAGGAATGGGTTTTAGTTGGTCTATGGATTTCTGCATAGCTAAAATAGAAGCATTAAGAATATTAATAGAGTCTATTTCTTTTTCAAATATATGTGCAACACCAAAAGAAAGTGCATTGCTTTCAATTATAGGCTTTAAAAGGGCTCTTTTTTTTTTACTAAGTTGTTTAGAATCGTTTAATAGTTTATTTGAAAAATTCTGCGGAAGTATAACAGCGGCAGCGGTTACAGGACCAGCAAGACAACCACGACCAGCTTCATCTGTACCACATTCCATTAAGTAATCTGAATAATTTTTTAATAACATATTATTAGTGTTCAATAAACATTTTTAAAATCGGTCATAATTGTAATAAACGGTCTTAAATTTTATGTCCGAGTAAAGGTAGCAACTCTAGTACAAAATTGAAACTTTTTTAGAGCAAAGGCCTCAATCAATTCGTTATTTTAGTCGGAAACTAATGATTTAAAATATTTACATAAAATTACCGTTCAAATAATTACTTTTGCCTTGGAAGAATAAATTTATGAATAGATTAATTTTAGTATTGTTTTTAGTGTTTATGTTTAATAATATAAATGCTCAAGTAAAACAAAGGCCTTCAAAAGGAAAGATAGAGCGTAATAAAAAACAAGATACTCTAAATTCGTCTATAAATAAGAAACTAATATCGGAAAATTCAGGAAAAGAAAAAAAAGCAAAAATTCAAGACTACCTAATAATCTCTCATAAAAAAGATACAACATACGTAGATACAACCCTAACTATACTAAAAGAATATAAGTTTAACTACCTAAGAAAAGATAATTTCGGATTAATGCCTTTCTCAAATTTAGGGCAAACCTATAATAGTTTAACTTATAATTTTCATAATACTAGTTTAATGCCAAGTTTTGGAGCCAGAGCTAGACATTTTAATTATATGGAGGTTGAGGATATTAATTACTTCCGCGTACCAACACCATTAACAGAATTAATGTTTAAAACAGCTTTCGAGCAAGGGCAACTAGCAGACTCTTTCTTTACGATAAACACGACACCACAATTAAATTTTTCTATAGCATACAAAGGGCTTCGGTCATTAGGCAAATATCAAAATTTGTTAACAAGTACGGGTAATTTTCGATTTACAACAAACTACCAAACTAAAAACAAACGTTATTGGGCAAGAGCACATATGGTAACTCAAGATTTATTAAATCAAGAAAATGGAGGATTGCAAGATGCTATGATAGAGAATTTTGAAAATGGAGTTAAAGAATTTTTAGATCGCTCAATTCTAGAAGTAAATTTTGAGAATGCCGAAAACATTCTAAAAGGAAAACGCTTTCATTTAGAACACAATTATAGTATTATTAGTAAGAAAGATTCACTTTCAAAAAACAAACTAAGTATAGGTCATATAATATCTTTAAAAGACAAATCATATCAATATGATCAATCAAGTACAAATACATCTTATTTTGGTAATGGATTTTCAAGCTCAGGTTTTAGAGATCGGGTTACGCTTGAAAACTTATACAATCAACTCCAATTAAATTTTAGTAACAATATAATTGGTGATCTACAATTTAACGTAAGTAGTAATAATTATAATTACGGATACAATAAAGTTGTTGTATTAAATGGCAACACAATACCTAATAGATTAAAAGGTAATGTGCTTTCTACTGGAGGTAAATACCGTAAACAATTTAAAAATTTCGAGTTACATGGAGAATTAGGAATAAATGTTTCGGGAGATTTTAATGGAAACTTTATAAAAGCACACGCTATTTTCAAATTAAATAATGATTTGTCAGCAATAGCATCAATAAATCATAGTTCTAAGGCACCTAATTATAACGTTTTATTATATCAAAGCAATTACACAAATTACAATTGGAGAAGTAATTTTAATAATACCGAAACACAGCAATTAGTATTTCAATTAAAATCAAAAAAGATAGCCAATATAATGGTCGATTATTCAACAATAAACGATTATACTTATTTCAAAAGAGATGCTACAGGAATTCCAGAAGACGAGTTTATTCCAATCAAGCCATTTCAAAATAATAAAACAATTAACTATTTAAGGGTTAAATTAGATAAAGAAATTAAGGTTGGTAAATTTGCATTTCATAACACTATATTGTACCAAAATACTCAAGACGAAAACAACGTGTTAAATGTGCCACAATTTACCACTCGAAATACACTTTATTATTCTAGTCATCTTTTTAAAAAAGCCATGTATTTGCAAACAGGAGTAACATTTAATTATTTTACAGAATATCAAATGAATGACTACGATCCCCTTTTAGCAGAATTCTATGTGCAAACTGAAGAAGAATATGGAGGTTTTCCAAGGCTAGATTTCTTTATAAACGCAAAAATCCGCCAAACAAGAATTTATCTAAAAGCAGAACATTTTAACTCTGCATTCACAGGTTATAATTATTTTGCAGCACCAAATAACCCATATCGAGATTTCACAATTCGTTTCGGCGTAGTTTGGAACTTCTTTATGTAGTTTTTTATTTTGTTGTGTTCCTTTTCAAAAAAAAAGCAAGGTCCGGGGCTATCTGTTAAAAATTTTGGCTCGATGCTAGCCTTGCCAAAATAGTGCATCAAGGCAAAATGAATAATATTTTTTTATACAACCAATCGTTTTCGTGCATCAAAAATCGTTCAACTTAGCATTTTCATACGAGATAACACCTTGTAATTTTTAAAAAAACAAAAAAATATTAGCTATAACCCTCAGATAACGAGTTTATTAAAACAGACAAAAAGATAGTGATAAAAAAAAGGTAAAAAAGTCATTGTGTAAATAAAAAAGGGTAGTATGTTTGCACGCTCAAAACGGGTAAAATTGTTTTGTAATAAGTTCATTTATAGTTATCGATTTAAAGATAAAAAAGGCTATGATAATTT
>NZ_JAKKDU010000005.1 GCF_021728535.1 Wocania arenilitoris
GATTTAAATCCAATAGAGAAAAAATGGGCACAAGCAAAAGCAATTAGACGTAAATACAATTATAATCCTGATGAACTATTTTTTTATGTAAAATTATGACGTTTTATTTTGATTTAACTATATCAACGAACAATTAAATTTTTAGTAATAATTTTTAACGCATCAGTAGTAATTTACAATGATGAAATTAAGTTTATTCTCCTATAAGCCGTACCTTAATTTTCGTAGCACTTCCTTTAATAGTCCATGCAGGAATTCTTAATTCCACACGTTTTAATCCTACAATTTGGCGATCCAATTTCATGGGTGCAGGATAAAGAGAAACAAGCGAGAAACTCAATTCTGGGTGTGAAAGGTTTTCAATTTTTAATGTTTTTCCATCTTTTTCTAGCAGGGCACCACCGTTTACAAATTCCACATCGGCGGTAGTCATAAATTGCCAGGTAATTAATTCTGTTTTATCTGAAGTTTCAATTTCATCTTCTATAACAACTGAAACCGGGCCGTCTTTTATAAACGTACGTTTTGCACTAGTTACATTTTCTCCATAAATAGCCGTCAGGTCAAAGGTAGCCTTTGGTTTTTCTCCCGCCTGAAAGTACTCGAGTGTGGCTTGCCCGTTGTTTACAAAAAGTGCATTGTTTATGGTAATGGTGTTGTGACCATAATTATTTTTTGTAAGCAAGTTCCATCGTTGGCAATCTTGGCAACTTTTCCAAAGATTGAAACCTGTTTTTTCAAGCTCGTAATATCCCTGATTTCCAGGGTCGATGGCCCAGCGCACACCATTTAATTCAAAAATAAAGGAGCCCGCATCCATATTACCATGACCTGTTGTGGCTCTTCCCCCTTTTCCTCCAAAATAATAATTGTGTGTGTCGTTCTCATCTCCTTTAAAAACCACGAGTGGATTAGATCCATCACCTTTCCAAACCGTAGGTATTTTCTGTTCGGATTTTTTTTCGTATTGGGCCAACCAAACCAATCCAGCACCAGACAAACGCGAAAGTTTTCCCATATCTTTGGCAGGCATTAAAAACCTATCCTTTTCATAAAAAGCGTGATTACCTGTTTTGACACCAAACCAAGCCAGTGTAATGTCGCCTAACTTACTGCGTTTGTCACCACAATCAGCAAAATTAAAATATTGCCCTGAAGGTGTATTCATTAGATATCTGAATACGGCACTTTCTTTAAACGCCGGATAATCGGTGATTCCAAAATCGGTTCCGAACGAACTTTCCAACATAGCAACCGTCATCACCGAAAAACTAGTTCCATATTCCCAGTAGGTTGATCCTTCAGGATAAACACCATCAGGACCGTATTGCGTCAGAGCATGAGGTATGCCATTTAATGAACGCTGAATAGTTTTCGCAGCCAGTTCTGGATCTTTTTCAGCAATGGCAATCGATGCGGCAATCATTCCACCGTTACACACCTGATTCCAGTTATTGTGGCCGTTTAACAAACCAGCAGTTCCTTTCTGGTAGCTAGGTTTAATACCCTTTTCAATAAGGGCTATTTTGGCCATTTCGATGCTTGATTTCGGTAAATCGCCACCTGTCCAATCCAGTGCTAATGCAACTGCCATAGACATTTCGGCTACATCAAGAAAATGCGAAGGATTCCAGTCGGAAAAATTACAAACCGCAATTACCTCATCGTTTATTCGGTTTAGTATTTTTGGATCCTTTTCCATTCGGTAAACCATGCCAAGCATATTTACACGCCAAAGCATTTCGCGGGAAGTACCCAGTAAACGCCTTCCTTGTATCTTAATCTTACGTGTAAGCAAATCTTGTTCGAGAACCGATTCGGCATTTAACTGTATTGCCTTGTATATGTTCTTCACCACCAGATTGTTGGCTAGTTTCTTCTTTAATTGTTTCTCAATTTTTGAGTTGAGGACCAACCGTGGTTGCGACTTTTTTAAATTCTTTTTGAGGTACTGTACCGACATGGGATTCTCGAGCGGTTGAATTTCCTGCTCCTGGGCAGTGGCAACAAGGAAAATTGCTAGACACAAAAGTAGGATTAGGTTTAATTTTGATTTCATTTTAGTTGGTATTAGGTATTTTAAACTTCAAAAACGGAACTATTAATTCTTACTTTTATCGCCAGGTAAGAATTTGTATTTTAGTAATTCTTCGCGAAGTTGATTACTTAATTCTTTAATCACTTTTTGATAGGCCTCATCGTTTGCCAAATTTTTATTAGCTACCTTATTTCCTGAAGAATGGTCATATAATTCAAGACCCACAATTTCACTTGGATTTTCATATTTTTGCCAGCTTGTAAAGCGATATTTGTTTGTGCGCATGCTATAGCCCATAATTTCTTCCTTTCTATCGTAACCCAGTTTTTTTCCACGTGGATATTGACTAATTGCCACAGTGTTTACAATAGCTTTTGTGTCTTTTAAAATTGGTACCAGACTTTGCCCTTCCAGATGAAGTGGTTGTTCCAAGCCAGCCAAGTCACAAAGCGTTGGGTAAATATCAACAAATTCGGCCAACGACTCGCTTAATTCACCTTTTGTGTAATTTGGTGCGGCAATGAATAGAGGAGCGTTTACATCCATTTCCATGTTCGAATGTTTACACCAGTGACCATAATCACCAAGTTTCCATCCGTGATCACCCCAAAGAACAACAATTGTATTCTTTGCCAAATTGTTTTCCTCCAATGCATCAAGCAGCTTTCCAAGTTGAGCATCAATCATACTAACGGTTGCATAGTATCCATGTATCATTTTTACGGATTCTTCATCGGTTAAATGCCCCTTTTTCTGGATTCCATGGTATTTTCTTAGTTCTCCACTAACGGTTTTATAGTGTTTCTCTCCTCTAAAATTTTGCAAAGCTTGAAAATACATTCCTTGAGGAGTGTTTCTGTTTGGAATTTCAATTGAGGCCGGATTATACATGTCCCAATATTTTTTAGGAGCCACAAATGGTAGGTGTGGTTTTTTAAAACCAACGCCAAGGAAAAAAGGTTTGTTATCATCTTTTAATTCTTGCATTCGCCTCACGGCATGGTTAGCAATCATTGCATCCGACATATTTTTTTCTGGAGCATTTGAACAATACCATGGTAATTTTTTTCCATCTATGGAAGGAAAATCATGTTCGAGGCCAACAGTATCTCCACTTGTAATTTTCACCAATTTTTTGGTTTCATGTTCCATATTCCATTTTGGTATCGACCATGATAAAGTATCGCCGGAGTTTCCATGTCCTATATGGTAGATTTTTCCTATCGACTCTGTGTGGTAGCCGTTATTTTTAAAATGCTGAGGAAGTGTAACTACATCGGGTATCTTTTTACGGAAGAAAGTAGCAAGGTCATATATTCCAAGGGCATCGGGCCGCAAGCCAGTTAACAAACTATTTCGTGAGGGGGCACAAACAGCCTGTTGGCAATAAGCACGACTAAAAAGAACTCCCATCTTAGCCAACCTGTCAAAATTTGGTGTTCTCATGTGATTGGCACCAAAACAATTTAATTCTGGGCGTAAATCGTCCACCGCTATAAAAAGTATGTTAGGTTTTTTCTTTTTTGTGTTCTGATTTGATACACAAGCATTTAACATCAAAACTCCAAGAAATGTAATAGTTATTAACTTTTTCATGATTGAAATATTAGAATATTAATTTTATAGCCAAATTTTCAATGAATTAGCGTTGTTAGCATGAAGTACTGCGATTAAATTACCTGCTGTACTTTTAATTGCATCTAACTTTGTAGCTATTTACACTTTCCGAATTAAACTTTATATCATTCGATACTTTATTTAAATTTACCTTTATCTTATATCGATATTTAAATTTATATTTCTATTCTATTTTTATTGGAATCGCAATATTGCCAGTTACATTTTTATCAAAAACAGCAACATAAATCATAACAGGTTTTCCTGTTTTATCTGTTAAAACAAAAGGACGTTCAACACGTTCAGGTTTCCAAATAGTCCCATCTGAAAGAGAGAATTCTTTTTTCATAAATATTTTTCTGTCATCAGGCTGCCAGTCAGATCCATTTTCTGATTTAAAAAGAGCCAATTCACTTTTCCCCATCACATGGCAAACCATATAATAAGTATTGAGGACATTATCAAACCACATACAGGCATCTTCCGTTTGCACTTTATCGTAAACCGGTTTTGAAGAAAATTGGAAAGGACCATCAGGTTTTGGCGCTTTACCTACCAATTGAATTCTAAACCACTCTTCTTTATTTACATCATCACTTTTCATAATCATAGTGTATTGGTTGTTATGAAAGGCTACTGACGGATTTACAGCTATGTTTTTAAATTTAATATTGTCTGGTTCAACGATTGGTTTTTCGGATCGAATAAAAGGACCAGATGGGTCTTCCGCAATAGCTACACCAATACGCTGACTGTTTCTCAATAATTTTCTGTTTGAGGAAAGCCAGGAGCTATCGGGTTGCTTAAGTGTTCCGTTTTCGGTTGTGCTGTATTTGGTAATATCATTTGAAATATAGTATAAGCAAATCTTGCCATTTGCAACTATGGAATAAGGATTATGAGAATTGTTAATATCCCAGCCACTATTTTTTCTGCTTTCTAGAACAACATTTACAAATTCAAATGGACCTTCAGGAGTTGTAGAAACAGCATGGGCTATTTCGCAGTCTGTCATCCAAGCACTAAATCCATCTTTTCTTTTCCACCGTGCATAATAGGCATGGTATTTACCTTTCCATTCAATAACAGACAGTCCCCACACAAAATATTCTGGTTCTACAAGAACATGTTTACTTTTTGAATGATTAAAAAAATTATCTACCACATTGGTTGACAACGTATCAAAACGCAAATTCGTATAGTCTCTTGTTTCTACGCTTTTAATACTACTCGGTGTAGAATTATTCCGGCAGGAGAATGATGTTATAATGCAGAATATCAGTATCAGTATTTTTTTTAGTCTCATTATTTAAAATTTATTATTGTTTCTTATTGTTATAGTATAATATATAACGGCCTGAATATAAATAGTTTGTTATTTTATGTCTTCTTCTTTATTCGCACTTGTCTCAAATTAATACTGGACAATTTTAGAACCTATATAATAACCTGTCTGAAAAGACCAATCTGGATATTCCGCAGACACCAACCTAAATGATTGTTTATATAATCATTTATATTGGATCCATGGCTTTCCAAAGTTCTTTTTCGTGTTTTTCACCTTAGACTCACTTAGAACGGTATTTAAGTTTTCTATTTCCATAAAATGTTATTTTAACAAAACCTTTATCATCTTGGTATGTTTCAAAATAAAGTACAACAAAGTATTAGTAGTATTGTTTTTTTTTATCTCTACTGCTTTTCTAAAACATAGTACATAAGTATCATTTAGTTTCACTATAATATTGATTCATTACATACCAGGCTTTTTTGCGTTGTCCTTTGTTAGAAACCACTCCCTTTCTATTCCATCCCTCCTGGTTGCTTTGATGACACCGGAGGGGTGAACGGAAATCGAATAAAACCCATGGAGCTATGCCAGAGAGGTTAGGAATATTTTCGAACATCCTCAGGTTCTTTTTGTAATTATTTTCCTGATATTCTTCACTCCATGAAGAAGCTACATCTGCCTCACCATGCTGGCCATAAAGCGCTTCACTGCCAAATTCTGACATTATTAGCGGCTTATTATTAGCCACATTCCATTTTATATTTTCAGGTTCAGTAGGAAAAGGTTGATACCAACCTACGTATTCGTTAATGCCCACTACATCAACTACCTTGGCAAGATTATCGTTCATGTTAAAGGTTGATGTTAACTTGTTGAATTTAGCATTATTAAAAGCAGCACCTACCAGACGTGTGTCATCCAAAGCTCTTGTTAACGAAACTAATTCACTCAATATGCTATCTCTGGCGGGTGTTGGCCACGTTTCGTTTGCAACACTCCAGATAATAATATTGGAACGATTTTTATCGCGATATATCATTTCACGAAGCATGGTTTCAGCCTTTTTTAGAATAATAGGATTGGTAAACTCAATGCCTTGCCAAATAGGTATTTCTTCCCATATTGTAATCCCCATCTCTTCTGCTTTGCGCAAGATGCGTTCATTTTGAGGGTAGTGAGCGGTTCTGGCAAAATTGCATCCTAATGCTTTGACTTCATTTAGAATCATCGCCGCATCGGCATCGGAACAAGCGCGACCCATAAATTGAGGTATTTCCTCATGAAAGTTAACACCCTTTAAAAAGATAGGTTTGCCATTAAGTAATATTTCTGTGCCCTTTAACTCTATTGTTCTGAAGCCTATTTTGTCATGAATGGCTTCGCCATTGCTAACAAATTTCACATCGTACATTTTTGGGGAATCGGGTTCCCATAGTTGTGGTTTGGCAATAATTTCAAAAGCAGCCAAACCATTTTCATCGGCGGCAAGTGTTTTATGTACCTTTAGTTCGGGTATCGAAACTTCTACCTGTTGTGCAACATTTATACCATCTAATTTTATATAACCCGATAGTTTATTTTTACTTCCTTTGTTTAGTTGTAATTTATAATCTAAAATATAGGTTGATGGCGTTTCAATGAAAAATACATCACGAGTAATTCCACCATAATTCCACCAGTCAAAGTTCATAGCCGGAATACCATCTTTTCTACGGTTATTGTTAACCAATACTACCAAGTCATTTTCACCTTCTTTCAAGACATCAGTAACTTCAAACTGAAAGGGAGTAAAGCCACCTTCATGACGACCAATTTCAATACCATTGAGCCAAACGGTAGCTTCATAGCTTACTGCTGCAAAATAGATAAATTGTCTATTACTAGGTTTTTTCTTCACTTTGAAATAACGCTGATACCATATGTTTCCTTCATAATACTTAAGTTCAGGAGTTTGTGAGTTAAAATCTCCCGGAACATCGAGCCGTAATCCATTCTCGAAAGAATATTCGATAAACTCGGTTTTCGACCGTGGTTTGCGGTTTTGATAAAACTTTTTAACCTCTCCTCTTGAGTACATATCAATGATGGCGTTCCACTTACCATTGAGTAAAGTGGTATTTTGCCTACCATAGGGATTCATCATAAAAGACTGGGCATTTGCTCCAATTGATAAGGTTAAGATGAAAAATAAGATTGTCTTCATTCTTATTAATTATTTCGTTTTTAGTACTCTAACGAATATGCCACATCACAATATATAAAAAATATATCTGACCCCAAATTATAATGATTTAGTTATGTGTTTTTATTTACAGTATCACGTTTTACAAACTCTTTAAAAAGGTTGTGTTTTTTTTAGATGAAGCTAGTTTGTATAACTTATACTATCGCCTACAGAGAGTTTCCATGTATCGACTAAACCAGCATTAACTTCTAATACATATTTAGCGGGTGCGTTTGAAGGTAATGAGCTTTCATCTAAAGGTTTTGCGTTTTTTTGAAAGCTTACAATGGTATTATTATCATTAATAAAAATTATATCTAACGGGATTTTGGTGTTTTTCATATAAAAGGAACGCTCGCTAACATCATTAAAAACAAATAACATGCCTTGGTTGTTTTGCATAGAATTTCTATACATTAAACCTGTTTGAGTTTCGTATTCGGTATCTGCAATTTCAATATCAATTACTATTTGTGTTGAATCTGTAGTTGTTTTAAAAAGGGTAAGATCACCTTCTTTAGTAAATATAACTTTGGTTTGTTTTATGACTTTTTTATCATTTTTACAAGCGGTTATACTTATTGTAATTAGTATTAATGAAAATAATTTTAAAGCCTTAAAACACATTTTATTTACTAGTGGTTTTAGGTTTATATACAAACATAAAATACAAGCCTATTATTACAAACGGAATACTTAACCATTGCCCAGTGTTTAAACCAAGCCAATTTATATATTCATCGCCTTGCGGTTCTTTAACAAATTCTACAAAGAATCTAACCGTCCAAAGTAAAACTAAAAACAATCCGAAAAGAAAACCTGTTTGGTCTTTTTTAAGGGTTTTAGAATAAAAATACCACAATATTAAAAACACAAAAATGTAACAAAACGATTCGTATAATTGTGCTGGATGTCTATATGGAACTTTCTCTAATAATTCTGCAAACTGAGGATTATCTGTAATAGCTGCATAAGCTTTTTTTACATCTTTTATGCCTGTGAGTTGAATAATTTCTCGTTTGTAATATTCATCTTGAATAAACCGAACACCAAAATTAGAATCGGTAACTTTTCCAATAATCTCAGAGTTTATAAAATTTCCAATTCTAATAAATACAGCACCAGAAGCTACTGATATTACAACACGGTCTAAAACCCAGAGTAAAGATTTATAGTTGTATTTTTTTCGGTATAAATACATGCCTATAATAATACCTATGGCTGCGCCATGGCTTGCAAGCCCTTGAAAACCAGTAAATTCAATTCCGTTTTTAAAGCTAAATGGTAAGAAAACACTAAAAAAGTCTTCAGATATTAACTCAGATTGATAAAATAAAACATGACCCAAACGCGCACCAAGCATGGTTGCCAAAACGGTATAAATAAATAAAGGATCTAAATAGGTAAACGAAATTTTTTCTTTGGTAAAAATACGCTTCATAATATACCAGCCAACCACAAAAGCAATAATCCACATGAGGCTGTAAAAATGTAGTTTAAAATTGCCAACTATATCAATTCCTGTTACTGGATTCCAATCAAATTTTAAAAAATACATAGGTTTTGTTTTTCAGCGTAAATATAAGGTTTGCTATAACTGTATCTAAATTATTTAACAATTTCTAAAACTTCAACTTCAAAAATGATATTAGATTTTGGAGGAATACCTCTACTTCCTGTTTCTCCATAAGCTAAATGATAAGGTATAAATAAAGTGGCTTTATCTCCAACATTGAGTTGTTGCAAGCCTTCCTTAAATCCAGCAATCATTCTTGCATTTGGGCTTAAATTAGCAATAAAAGGCTGGTATTGGTCTGCTAACTTATACTTTTCGTTAACTGCATCTAGTGCTTCGGCAGTTTCTAAACGGCTTGTTTGCAATAGTTTCCCGTTTTCAAAATAAACAGCATAATGTGTTAAAACCCTGCTATGGGTTTCATTTAATTTTTCACCATTGCCCTTTTCTGTAATGGTGTATTGTAACCCTGAAGGAAGTGTTATTGCTTTTTCTTGTTGTTTATTAAGTTTCTCTTTGGTGGCTTTAATAATAGCTTCTGCTTTTGCTGTTTTTTCTTTTTCTAAACGTTCTACTTCTGCAAAATGATTAACAAAAATGTTTGGAGCATCAAACTTTTTAGCGTCTTTTCCTTTTCTAATTATATTTAATTCTTTAATTACCACATCCTTAACGGGTTTGTCTCTGGTGTCAACTTTAACATTGGAGATAGTATCGAGAACATCTTGTCCTAAAATTAATTTTCCAAAAACACTATGTACATTATCTAAATGAGGCGTAGGAGTTTCGGTTATAAAAAACTGACTGCCGTTTGTGTTTTTTCCAGAATTAGCCATTGATAAAATACCAAGAGTATCATGTTTTAAATCTGGATGAAATTCGTCATTAAATTTATAACCTGGATTTCCTGTGCCTATACCCAATGGGTCGCCACCTTGAATCATAAAATTATTTTTAATTCTATGAAATATTAAACCGTTGTAGTACTTTTTTGCTTTATAAATACTGTCAACCATAGTATTTGTTCCTTCGGCAAGTGAAACAAAATTTGCTACAGTAATGGGGGCTTTTTTATATTCTAATTTGGCAATCATAACGCCTTTTGTGGTAATAAATTCGGCATACATACCATCTTCAAGATCTGGATATTGTACTTTACAAGAAGTTAAGTTTATTAATAATACTAAACTTAAAAATTTAATAATTCGCATAATTTATTTAGATTGATTTTGGGTAATAGAGTTAACGGTTACTTCGCAAATTAATGGTCTATTTGAGCCTATTTTATTTTGATCGCCATAATAACCATAAGCTTTTTGAGATGGAAATAAAAACGTAACAGTTTCGCCAGTTTTCATAAGTTTTAAGCCTTCACGTAAACCCGTAAATAATTCTTCCTTATCCATGGCGTAGGTTTTCGTTTTAATGTCTTCTTTTGAATATATAAGCACGCCATTTAAGTCTTTAATATTATAATTGTAGTTTATAATATCACCAAAATTAGGCGTTTTTAAAGTGTCAATATCCGTTTTAGTATTGTAGTAATACCAAAATCCACTTTCTGAGGCAATGTAATTATTGTCTTTTTTAAGCGCCATTATTTTTTGAATACTTGCCTGCTCTTTGGCATTTAGTTGTTTGTTTCGCTCAACTGAAGCATCAATAAAAGAACCTGTTTTTACCGAAATGGGTTTTCTGGCTTCAGGAGTTTTGCAACCACATAAAATAAGTAATGCAAGTAGTATTGTTAATTGTTCAGTCATTATTTAGGGCTTTATTATAACTAGGCAATATACTAATAAATTTGTCGACTGTATTTTTTAATGATGTTTCACTACGTCCGCCAGCAGCATTTGTATGTCCGCCACCGTTAAAATGTACACGAGAAAATTCGTTTACAGAAAAGTTGCCTTTTGATCTGAACGAGATTTTTATAATACCTTCTTGCTTATCTTCAATAAAAATGGCAGCAAAAACAATATTTTCTAACGATAAACCATAGTTAACAACACCTTCGGTATCGCCTTTTTTGTAATTAAAACGGTTTAATTCCTCTTGAGATAAAGTAATATATGCTGTTCTTGATTCTGTAATTACTTTTAAGTTACTTAGCGCGCATCCTAAAAGTTGTAGTCTTTCATAGCTATTAGTATCGTAAACATTATTATGTATTTCAGTATTATCAGCACCTTTTTCAATAAGATTTGCAATAATTTGATGCGTTTTACTTGTGGTTGACGGAAACCTGAATGAACCTGTATCAGTCATAATTCCAACATAAATACAAGTTGCAATGTTAGAATCAATACTATTGGTGTCACCCAGCTTATCAATAAAATGATATACCATTTCTGCAGTAGAACTCATATTTACATCGCTATACATATAAGTTGCATAACCATCAGGAGCTTGATGATGATCTATCATAATTTTTAAAGCCTCACTTTCTGCCAAAACAGTTTCCATATTACCTGTTCTATGGAAAGCATTAAAATCTAAAGTAAAAATAATATCGGCATTTTTAATATGCGTTTCACAAGCTTCGGTTTCGATATCATGTTTTAAAATGTTGTTATTTCCAGGTAGCCATTTTAAAAATCTAGGATAATCGTTTGGCACCATAACCGTAGCATTATGTTGGTGTTTTATTAAATAATGATATAGGGCTAAGGTAGAACCAATAGCGTCTCCATCAGGATTTTTATGTGGTACAATAACTATTTTTTTTGGCTTACCTAATAGTTGCTTTATGCTTTTAATATCTGCTTTTGTCATAGGTAGCGAATATACAATTTTTTAGAATTTGATAGACTTGTTTTTAATCAGAAATACGTTACTTTTGCACCAAAATAAAAAATACATAATGGCAACAAATAGAACATTTACTATGCTTAAGCCAGATGCTGTTGAAAAAGGACACATTGGCGCAATATTAGAAAAAATTTCAGCTTCTGGATTTAGAATTGTAGCAATGAAATTAACGCAAATGACAAAAGCAGATGCTGAGGCATTTTATGCAATACACAACGAACGCCCATTTTTTGGTGAGTTAGTTGAATATATGACTCGCGGCCCAATTGTAGCGGCTATTTTAGAAAAAGATAATGCAGTTGAAGATTTTAGAACCTTAATTGGTGCAACAAATCCTGCGGATGCTGCTGAAGGAACAATACGTAAAATGTATGCGGTTTCTATTAGTGAAAACGCTGTTCATGGAAGTGATAGTGATGGTAATGCAGCTATTGAAAGTGCTTTTCATTTCTCGGGTAGAGAGATGTTTTAAGCTAAACATTAAAATACAACTAAAAAAATCCTGCAACCAAGTTGCGGGATTTTTTGTTTTAAAAAGTATAGTTTCCCGCTTTCGCGAGAATGACAAATTTATTAGAACACTGAGCATAAAAATCTCAGATTGTCTTTTTTACACTAAATTACTTTTACGTTTACGGCGTTTAAGCCTTTTCTACCTTCCTGTAAATCAAACTCTACTAAGTCGCCTTCGCGAATTTCATCGATTAATCCAGAAATGTGAACAAAATGTTCTTTGTTTGAACCTTCTTCGGTTATAAACCCGAATCCTTTAGAATCGTTGAAGAATTTTACTGTTCCTTTACTCATTGTTTTTTAAATATTAAATTAATTACTAATAAGTAAGCAAACTTGATGCCACAAAAAAAGTCTATCAAATTAATGATAGACTCTTAGTTGTAATTGTTAAAGTATATGTATTAGATTACTTTTACGTTTACGGCGTTTAATCCTTTTCTACCTTCTTGTAGATCGAATTCAACATTGTCACCTTCACGAATTTCATCGATTAATCCAGAAATGTGTACGAAATGTTCTTTGTTGTTTTCTTCTTCAACTATAAATCCAAAACCTTTAGAATCGTTGAAAAACTTTACTGTACCTTTACTCATTGTAATATGTATTATTTTAATTAAGCCACAAAGGTAATACAAAAAGTAATAGCATTTAGTATTTAATCGGTTTTTTTATCTTTTTTACAAATAGCTAATTAACGTAATATCAGTTTTTTAATAATATTTTTACCCAATTCTTCGTTAAGCATATCAATTATTTTTTGTTTGCCATAACTTAATTCTTCGCGCAATACACTAGAGCTTAATTGTACGTAAAGTGTATCGCGCTCTAAATTTACAGCTGTCGTGTAGTTGTTTACGCCATTACCCATAAGCTTTACCCATGCATCTGCAACATTAACTTTATTTAGTCCTTTTTCAAGTTTGTTGGTTTCAACAAATTCTTTTAAAGCGTCTGAGATACTGATATGCTCGTTGTTGCGTTTTGGCATAAGACGGTATTTTTTATTAATTTTTTTTTTGGCGTTACTAAATTCTTCAAGAACCTCAGGGTAAGTGGGCGGGCTTTGCGAAGTCCTACAGTCCTCTCTCGTAACTCACTGTGGGCTTTTCTCTACAATCCCTAACACATGTTTGCTATCGTATTTTTAAATTTAAATTTGTTTTTTGGAGAAGTTCGTTTAAACTCACGAATATGCATTGTTTTATATGGACTTATATTAACCAATTAAACAAAGAACGACAATTTTTTTTACAAAGTCAATTAATAAACTAAATGTGTATTACAAATTTTAGCTTAGTAATTAATTGAATCCATAGAGGTTTATATGGTTATTTATCTTTTTTAATATTACAACCTAAAAACCTCATAACTTTGATGCACCTGTTTTACAGCATTTTCGGTGCGTTCAGCATGCGTGTCGCTTATAAAAAGTTGACCAAAATTTTCATCATCAACTAATTTAATAATTTGTGCTACGCGTTGCTCATCTAATTTATCAAAAATATCATCTAAAAGTAAAATAGGGTTTACACCGCTTTGCACTTTAATAAAATCAAATTGTGCTAATTTTAAAGCAATTAAAAACGATTTTTGTTGACCTTGGCTACCGAATTTTTTAATAGGATGACTCTCTATATTAAATAATAAATCGTCTTTATGTACGCCAACACTTGTATATTGTAAGGCTTTATCTTTGTTTATGGCATTTTGCAAAAGTGTGTTTAAATCATCATCAAACAAGTGGCTTTGGTACGCCAAATCTACTTGCTCATTGCCATTACTAATAGCCTCATAACGCGCCTTAAAAATAGGGATAAAGGTTTTTAAAAAGGCATCTCGTTTTTCAAAAATAACAGTCCCATATTCTGTTAGTTGGTTATTGTAAATCTCTAAAGTATCTTTATTAAACGTATGGTTAAGTGCAAAATATTTAAGCAATGCATTGCGTTGCGCCAACACTTTATTGTACTTAATTACATGGGTTAGGTAGCTTTTGTCGCTTTGCGAAATTACACTATCTATAAACTTTCGGCGTGTATCGCTACCTTCAATAATCAAATCTCTATCGGCTGGCGATATAATAACCAATGGCAAAAAACCAATATGCTCACTAAATTTTTCGTACGCTTTTCCGTTACGTTTTATTACTTTTTTTTGTCCGCGTTTTAAGCTTATAGCTACTTTTTCGGTTTTATCATCTTTTTCATAATCACCATTAATTACAAAAAAAGCTTCATCGTGCTTAATATTTTGCGTAGCTACCGGATTAAAATAACTTTTTCCGAAGGATAGATGATAAATAGCATCTAAAACATTGGTTTTTCCAATACCATTATTGCCAACAATACAGTTTATTTTGTTGTTGAAAGTGAACGATTTACTATCAAAATTTTTATAATTGAGTAACGAAAGCGATTTTAAAATCATACAAAAAGTAAGATATTAAGTATTAAGAAGCTATGGTGCTTTAAAATGAAGTGCAAATTATTGAAAAATATCAAATAAATAGGCTTTTAGTTATGAAGAAAAATTATATTTTTGCGCCACATTAAATAGATAGTATATAATGGCGACTTATAAGAAAAAATATAAAGCAAAGAACAAAGCTGAGAAAGAGCAAAATATCGAAGAAGGATCAACAACAGCTGAAGTTTTTAATACCCTTGATGAAACGGCATCGAAAACCGAAGCGTTTGTTGAGAAAAATCAAAAGTACATTTTTATTATCATAGGGCTTGTGGCTGTATTAGTTTTAGGTACTTTAGGCTATAAAGAATATATAGCTAAACCAAAACAATTAAATGCTATGAACGATATGTTTCAAGCGCAAAAGTATTTTGATCAGGCAGTAAATGGTGTAGCAAAAGATTCACTATTTAATTTAGCACTTAATGGAGGCGAAGGTAAATATGGTATGCTAGATATTATTAAAGAATATAGCGGAACACCATCGGCTAATTTAGCAAGTTACTATGCAGGAACAGCTTATTTAAAACTTAAAGATTACAAAAATGCCGTTGAGCATTTAAGCAATTTTAAAAGTGATGATGAAATTTTAGCAGCTTTAGCAAAAGGAAATATTGGCGATGCTTTTGTGCAATTAGGCCAAAAGGAGGATGCTTTAAGCTATTACGAGCAAGCTGCCGAAATGCGCGATAATGAATACACAACACCAATGTATTTACACAAAGCTGGTGCTATTGCTCTAGATTTGGGTAAAGCAGATAAAGCCTTAAAGTATTTTAAAAGAATAAAAGACGATTATACAACATCTACTGAAGCTACAAATGTTGATGTTTTTATTGGAAAAGCACAAGTATTAGCAAGTAAATAAAATGGCAACGGTAAATAAAAATTTATCCGACTACGATAAAACAACAATCCCAAACGCGAGTAAATTTCGGTTTGGGATTGTTGTTTCAGAGTGGAACGATACCATTACAGAAGGTTTATATAAAGGGGCGCACGACACTTTAATTGAACATGGCGTATTGCCTAATAATATTGTACGTTGGAATGTTCCTGGTAGTTACGAGCTTATTTATGGCTGTAAAAAAATGCAAGAACAAATGGTAAATGCTGTTATTGCTATTGGAAGTGTTATTCAAGGTGAAACTAAGCATTTCGATTTTGTTTGCGATGCCGTTTCACAAGGAATAAAAGACTTGAATGTGCAACGCGAAACCCCTGTAATTTTTTGTGTACTAACCGATAATACCATGCAACAGGCCATAGAACGCTCTGGCGGAAAACACGGTAATAAAGGAACTGAAGCTGCTGTTGCCGCTATTAAAATGGCTGAAATACGTAAAAATAGTTAAGCTATTTTAAAAGGCCAAAACCTGAATCCTAAAAAAACACCTGTTTTAACTTTTAGTTTAATTTGTATTTTAGTTTTTGTTATTTGAAATTTAGATTTTTTATTTTTTTAGCATTTCAACATCTGTTTTCTGTCCGTTTTTAAGTATTTTTGATAAATAAGCTATAAACTTTGTTTAAACAACGTAAGCATAGAACCTTTAAATATAAGCCTAGGTTTTCGGAAGATGAAAAAGGGAATCCCTTAAAAGAATCTGAAAATAAACCAGATTTTGTTTTTAAATGGAAAGATGGCATATCTAGAAAGCGAAAAAGAGGTATTTCTATGCCTGTATTAATTATTATTTTGGTATTATTATTGATTTGTATGTTTTGGTTAGAATCGAAAATAAACTAAGAGACTGTTTGAAGATTTGTGACTAGAATTTTTATAGACTATTTTTGATGCAGAATGAGGCGAAATTTTCAAGCATAGCACCGCTACGGTTTAAAATTTTAACAAAATTATGCATCAAAAAGAGACATAAAAAAATAAGATGCATATTTTAAACAGTCTCTAAATAAAAATGTAATATTATGGGACCTATAAAATTTACTTTAATTAAAAGATTGCCTAAAAACAAAAGGTTTAATTATACGCCACGATACTACAAAGGGAAAGAAGAAACAGACGAATTAAAATACGCAACAAAGTTTGATGCCTATGCCGAAAATTATAATAAAAGCGATTTTTCTGGACAGTGGAATGAAGCCAGAATAAATAGTAGAAATAGAGATAATTCAGACTTTAATAAAACCATTATAATATTGGTTTTTGTTTTTGTTCTTATTTTTTTATTTATCATCGATTTTGATTTATCTATTTTCTTTTCTAAATAATATATGGCAGATATTATTCAACTTTTACCAGACCACGTTGCAAATCAAATAGCAGCTGGAGAAGTTGTACAACGGCCAGCTTCGGTTGTAAAAGAATTAATTGAAAATGCTATTGATGCTAGTGCAACAACCATAAAGCTTATAATAAAAGACGCAGGCAAAACCCTTATTCAAGTTATTGATGATGGTAAAGGTATGAGTACTACCGATGCACGATTAAGTTTCGAGCGTCATGCCACATCTAAAATTAGAACAGCAGACGATTTATTTCAACTACATACTAAAGGTTTTCGTGGCGAAGCTTTAGCAAGTATTGCTGCCATTGCTCATGTAGAGCTAAAAACAAAACAAGAGCAAGACGATGTGGGTAATACCATTATTATTGAAGGAAGTAAAGTCGCGTCGCAAGATGTAACCGTAACGCCTAAGGGTACATCAATTTCTGTAAAAAACTTATTTTTCAATATACCTGCACGTCGCAATTTTTTAAAATCGAATACTGTTGAGTTACGCCATATTATTGATGAATTTCATCGCGTAGCGCTAGCACATCCCAATATTAGTTTTGCTATGTATAATAACGGTAGCGAAACTTTTAACTTACCTGTTAGTAACTACAGGCAACGCATTGTAAATATTTTTGGGAATAAAACCAATGAGAAATTAGTACCCGTTGAAGAGGATACTGAAGTACTTAAAATTTCAGGGTTTGTAGGTAAACCAGAATACGCTAAAAAAACCAGAGGTGAGCAATATTTTTTTGTTAACAACAGATTTATTAAAAGTGCTTATTTAAACCATGCTATTGCCTCAGCTTTTGATGGCTTACTTAAAAATGGTACGCACCCAAGTTATTTTTTAAATTTAGAAGTCGATCCACAAACTATAGATATTAATATTCACCCCACAAAAACAGAGGTTAAGTTTGATGACGAACATACTTTATACGCCTTATTACGTTCTGCGGTAAAACACAGTTTAGGACAGTTTAACATTGCGCCTGTATTAGATTTTGAAAGAGATTCGAACCTTGATACACCATACAGTTATAATAAAACTAAAACAAGTACACCAACTATTGAAGTAGATAAAAGCTTCAATCCGTTTCAAGAAGAAGCACCTTCAAAAACAAAAAGAACTAATTATAAAAAAGAACCTGTTGGAAGTTGGGAAAATTTATATGTTGGATTAGAATCAAAAGGCACAAAAACACAGCAAGATTTTAGTGAGGTTCATTTTGAAAGTGAAGAGTCTACAGGAAATATGTTTAGTGATGATAAGCAAGTAGATAAAATTCAAACCACATATCAGCTACATAATAAATACATTGTTAGTACAATTAAGTCGGGTATGTTGGTAATCGACCAACACCGAGCGCATCAACGTATTTTGTATGAAGATTTTTTGAAAAATATGACGATTAAAGAAGCGGTAAGTCAGCAATTACTATTTCCGCTTCAGCTTCATTTTTCGGTACAAGATATTGCCATTATAAATCAGTTAAAAGATGATTTAGAGCATACGGGTTTTATCTTTTCTAGCGTTAATAAAGAATCGGTCGAGATTATTGGTGTGCCTATTAGCGTACCAGAAAGCGAAGTATCTATTATTTTAGAGCAACTAATTAGCGATGTAGAAAACGAGGTGCCCGATACACATTTTAGTGCTACCGATTTGTTGGCAAAATCCATGGCAAAAAGCTTAGCTATCAAAACGGGGCAATCTTTACAAAAAGACGAACAAGAACATTTGGTAAACAGTTTATTTGCTTGCAAAGAACCAAATGTATCGCCTACTAATCGAACAACATTTATTACCATGAGTGTTGACGAATTAGATAAAAAATTTATATAAATTAAGATAGAAGACAGAAGGAAGTTGAAGTGAAATAGTTATGTCAACTTAAACGCTCCCGAAAGCTTTTGAGACGAAAGGTCTTAAAAATAGGATTAAAATTATGATGAGAATTTCAGATACTGTTAAGCATTTATTAATCATTAACTTATTAATGTTTGTTGGGACGATATTTGTTGGTAAAGGCATTTTGTTTTACGATTTGTTTGCGATGCATTTTCCTACTCATGAAGCTTTTAAACCTTGGCAAATTATTACACATATGTTTATGCATGGTGGTGCAGATTTAAATAATTTTAGCATAATGCATATCTTATTTAACATGTTTGCACTATGGATGTTTGGTACGCCTGTAGAACAAGTGCTTGGAAGTAAAAAGTTTTTGTTTATTTATTTTTCTGCTGGATTGGGAGCAGTGGCTTTACAAGTAGGGTATTATTATTTTGATTACTATTCTGCTTTAAGTGGTATTGCTGATTTAAATATGAGTAGAGATATGATTAGTAAAATTGTTTCGATTGATGCTAGTGAAGGACAGTATATAAAAGGGGAAATATTAAGTAAGCAAATGATGCCCATTTTGGCTGAATATAATTTTAATCCAGATTTAATTAATAGCGAAGCATTCAAATCGTTATTTGATATGAATGTTATAGCAAGAAATACTATGGTTGGTGCATCAGGTTGTATTATGGGAATTTTAGCAGCTTTTGGTATGATGAACCCAAACGCAGAATTAATGCTCATCTTTTTACCAATTCCTATAAAAGCTAAATATTTTATTCCTGGAATTATTATTTTAGATTTAGTTTCTGGAATTACAGGGCAGTCGTTTTTTAGTCCAAGTAATACGGCGCATTTCGCACATGTTGGTGGGGCATTAACAGGCTTTTTAATTATGTGGTATTGGAAAAAAACACAGTTTAACAGAAACCGTTGGAATTAGAATGACTCCACTCTCTCAAGACATAAAAAGTAAACTATCAAGACTCAATGTATTAGAAAAAATTATAGCTATTAATGTTGTTGTTTTTGTTATTGGTTTAATTTTAAGAACAAGTTTCTCTTGGTTTGAATTACCAGGTGATTTGTCAGATTTTATACTAAAACCTTGGTCAATTATCACCTATGCTTTTTTACATGGCGATTTCTGGCATATCTTTTTAAATATGCTGGTTTTATATTTTGTAGGCCGTATGTTTTTAAATTTATTTAGTGCTAAAATGGCACTCAATATTTATCTTCTTGGAGCTATTTCTGGCGGAGTATTGTATATGCTATGCTTTACGTTATTTCCAAATATACTTGGTGCTAACTCAAGTTTAGTTGGTGCGTCTGCAGCAGTAAGAGCATTACTAATTTTTATCTGTGCCTACATGCCAAATCAAGAAGTACGTTTTTTTACCTTCAGTTTAAAGCTAGGATACATTGGTGTAGCTATTGTTGTTTTGGATATTTTAGGATTGATTTCAGGTATTTCAGATCCTATTTATGGAAATGCTGGTGGTTATTTAGCACATTTAGGAGGTGCATTATTAGGTTATTATTACGCTAAACAATTATTAAAAGGGAAAGACATTGGGAAAGGTTTCGAGAAGCTAATGGATGGTTTTGTAAGCTTATTTAAACCTTCAAAAAAGAGACCTTTAAAAACGGTTCACAAAAATAAAAGTAAAGTTGGCGGATATACTAAAGGTGAGTTTAATCAGTTTAATAATCAGAAAAAAATTGATGTTATACTAGACAAAATTAGTAAAAGTGGTTACGATAGTTTAACTGCCGAAGAAAAAGAGTTTCTTTTTAAAGCAGGAAAATAGTTTTTTAAGTGAAGACTGATGACAGGTGACCGATGACGAAGAGCATTGAACTAAAAATATAATTATGAGCAAATTTAAATTTGAAAAATTATTGATTTGGCAAAAGGCTATGGATTTAGGTGAAGAAATAAATTTGTTAATTGATGATTTTCCAAAGAAGGAAATTTATAATCTTTCTTCTCAATTATTAAGAGCGATAGACTCTGTAGCTTTAAATATTTCTGAAGGGTCTATTGGTCAATCTAACCCTGAGCAAAATAAGTTTATTGGATACTCCATTCGTTCATTAGCTGAGGTCATTACTTGCTTGCATAAAGCATCTAGACGACATTATATTGCTAAAAATCAGTTTAATAAGTTTTATGAAGAATCTTTTTATTTAATGAATATGATGTTAGCTTTTAGAAAAAACTTAAAATAAATCAGTCATGAGTCAACGGTCTTCCGTCATCCGTCTTCAATCATAAATCCATGAAAAAACTAAATTTTATAAATAAAATCATTTACTTTATAAATGCAGTTTTTGCAATATTTCTTTTATTATCTTTTCTTTTGCCTTATACACCACCTAAAACTTTTTCAGTATTATCTGTCCTTAGTCTGGGTGTAGCATTTTTAATTTTATGCAATGTTTTGTTTTTTTTATACTGGCTTATTAAACTTAAAAAAGAGCTTGTATTATCGTTACTTGTGCTATTTTTAGGTTATCTGTTTTTTGGCTCGTTGTATAAGTTTTCATCTTCAAAATATATTGAAAGTCCTAATAATTTTAAAGTTATGAATTATAACGTAAGGTTATTTAATCTTTATAAATGGATTGATGAGGATAGTGTTGAAATTAAGATTGTAGATTTTATAAAAACCGAATCACCAGAAGTTATAAGCGTTCAAGAGTACCATCCACATAAAAATATTGATTTATCTTTTTTTAAGTATAAATTTGAAAAGCTTTCGGGTAAAAAAACAAAGTACGGGCAAGCTATTTTTTCTCAATATCCCATTGTGCATTCAGGTTCTATTGAATTTCCAGACACAGGTAATAATGCTATTTTTGCTGATGTTGTAAAAGGAGTAGATACAATAAGAGTTTACAATATTCATTTAGAATCATTACGTATTGATACCAAAGTTGAAAGTCTTAAAAAAGAAGATTCCGAACGTCTTTTTAAAAGAATTGGTACCACCTTTAAAATGCAACAGTTTCAAAGCGAATTATTTTTAATGCATAAAAAACAATGCAACTATAAAATGATTATTTGTGGCGATTTTAATAATACGGCTTTTTCGTATGTGTATCGAAAAATTAAAGGGGATTTAAACGATGCTTTTATTGAAGCTGGAAATGGTTTTGGACGAACTTACGATTTTAAATTCTTCCCTATAAGAATCGATTTTATTTTAACTGATGATGCTTTTTCAGTTAATGGGTTTAAAGCTTATAACGACCATTATTCAGATCATTACCCTATAATGGCAACTTTGAGTACTCAGTAGGAACTATTCAGTACTCAGTCTCAGTATTCAGTGGATTTGATAAAGATGTAAAAAGGCATGACCCATTTTATCTTTTAAAACTTTGCGCCTTAGCGTCTTTGCGTGAAAAAATCACATAAAAGCACAATCCACCACATCTGCAATGATATGAATTACCAACCCTAGAGCTACTAATCTAGATTTTTTAGGAATTAATAGAAACAGATAAAATGTAATAGCGAAATAGGAGTGAAGCGGATGAAAACCAATACTACATCTATTGGGGTCGAAAATAGGTGTGGCTAATAAGTGATCTAAATCTATTAACATGCCAGAAATCATAACTAAAAAGGTATACTTCCAATTTGATTTAAACCATATTAAAGCTATAGCAAGCGGTATTAAAAAATGAAAACCATAATGTGCAAAAAATTGTAGCATTATTGTTTAGTAAGTGTTTGAGATTCTAAATAATCTAAAGTATTTGGGCCTTCGTTAAACAACAAATCCAGAATACTCAAATTAGGAATAAAACCGTGTTTGTTACTAAATACCTGTGTGTAAATTTCAAACTTTTGAGGTTGTTCTTTTTTAGCATTTACTAAACCTCTAAAATCTATTTTGTTTTCAACAGATTTTTGAAAAGTTTCAGTTTTGGTGGTGTTTAAATCTAATTGTAAACAATCAAAAATCACTTCAATACACTTCAAATTAAAATCTAAAATGTAATTTACTTTTGAATTAAATAGAGGTTTGATATCATCTTCGTAGTATTCAAAAAAAGGTGAGGTTCTATAGGCCGAAAGAAGCGATTTCCAATGCAGACTTTGCCAGTTTTCATCATTAAAAATCTTAACATCTCGGTATTTCCGACGATTTTTTTGGGAATGAATTACAGGAATATTTAAAGCTAATTTACCATTTGCACCGTAGATATAAGCTCGATTTCTATAGGTTTGTTTTACAAAATTATCATCACTTTCAAACACAACTTCTTTGGCTTGTACCATTGCAACAAAATGTGCAATATTTGGGAAGTATGCTGGATGAAGTAAGATGTTCATTCGTTACTGTCATTCCTGCTAAAACAGGAATTTTATAAATTGAAATATTGTAAAATAGAATCCTGCTTGCGCAGGAATGACAAAATGTATTAACTATTTGTTTTCTTGCGTTTTCTCCATTTATTAAATCCAATCCAACCAAACAATAAAACTAAAAACGGAATTAGATAAGATGTGGCTTTTCCACTGCCGTGAACTGTTGTAAACCAACGTTCCCAACGCGGATTTTTAATACCATCCCAACTCATCCAAATAAATACTGGTTTACCTAAAATATGGCTAAAAGGTACAAACCCCCATCGTCTAGCATCAATCGAGTTATGGCGGTTATCACCCATCATCCAATAATAATTTTGTTTAAAAGTGTATGTATTTGCAACTTCACCATTTATTAAAATTTGATTACCCTTAACTTTAAGTGAGTTGCCTTCGTATTCAGTTATAACACGTTTATAAAGTGGTAAAACATTTAAATTTAAGTCGATAGTTTTTCCTTCTTCAGGAATATAAAGTGGGCCAAAAAAATCGATATTCCAATTATAATCGGGATGATGTGGAAAAATATTAGGGTCTCTACGACCTTTTTCGTCTTTAATAGGGGTGATGCTAGCAACATTTGGGTGATTTTTAAACTTTGCTAAGGCTTCATCAGAAATTGCAGAAAAGCCATATGTATTTTGTTGGTTTACAATACCAAATCCATCAGTTATATCGTATCGTTCTTTAAGATATTTCGCATTAAATTGATTTGTTTTTGGCTGTACATAATAGCTAAATTGTAAATGTGCCCTATCAGGTAATACATTTTTCTCCCCATTTATGTATACATAACCATCACGAATTTCTAAAGAATCTCCAGCAATTGCAACACAACGTTTTACTAAGTTTGTTTTTTTGTCGATAGGTTTGTAATAGTTTCTGTCTGGAGTGAAATCATTCATATTTCTCAGCGTATCTGCTGGTTGATTAAAAACAACAATTTCGTTTCTATCAATTTTTTCAAATCCGGGTAATCGTAAATAAGGTAATTGTAATTTGTTTATCCAAGAGGTTTTTCTTTCTTCAAAGCGATCGTTAAATAAGTATGATTTTTTATTTAAAATAGGAATAGTATCGTGTACCATTGGTGCTCCAACAGTGGTCATTGGAATTCTTGCTCCGTAATGAAATTTACTAACAAATAAAAAGTCGCCTACTAGTAGAGATTTTTCTAACGATGACGACGGTATTGTAAAAGGTTGAATAAAATAGGTATGCACAATAGTTGCAGCTACAATAGCAAATAAAATGGAGCTTGTCCACTCACCTGAACCCGATTTAGGTTGTAATTCTCTTTCTTTTACATAGTGAACATCAGCTATATAATTTAAATAGTAATTATAAAAACCTAGGGTTACGACTGCTAAAAATGTATCTAAATAGGTGTTTTTACCAAAGCTTCTTGCAGTTTCTACCCAAATTGCAATTAGCATAATTAAGTTAACAATAGGCAGAAATAGTAGAATAATCCACCACCAAGGACGATTTATAATTTTCATTAAAACAACGCCGTTATAAACAGGAACAAAAGCTTCCCAAGCTTGTCTACCTGCTTTTGTATACAATTTCCATGTACCAAGGCCATGAATAACTTGAATAATTAGAATGAATATTAACCACTGTGATAGTGTCATAACTTAATTTATTGATAATTGTCTAATGACAATTGATTAGTTTAATTGTTTTGTTAATTGCAAAGTAATATTTTGCTGTTACACACAAGTATAACATTAACCTATATTTAACACGTCGTTCATGGTAAAAACACCAGTTTTTCCAACAAGCCATTCTGCAGCAATTACAGCACCTAAAGCAAAACCTTGTCTATTATGAGCTACATGTTCTATAGATATGGTATCTACTTCACTTTCGTAATTTACGGTGTGTGTTCCTGGAACATGCTTTATACGCTTTGACGTAATAGGAATGGTTTTTTTACCAGTTTCGTTTAGCTTCCAATTATCAAATTCAGCGTGTTTAGCAATAATGCCTTCGGCTAAAGTAATAGCTGTACCACTTGGTGCGTCTAGTTTTTGGGTATGATGTATTTCTTCCATGGTAACATCATACTGCTTTAAATTACTCATCATTTTAGCCAGCGTTTTATTTAATTCGAAAAAAATATTAACACCTAAACTATAGTTAGAGGCGTATATAAAAGCACCATCTTTTTCTTTACATAAATTTACTGCATCATCATATTTAGCTAGCCAACCTGTTGTGCCTGAAATAACAGGAACATTATTATTTATACAGTTTGAAATATTATTAAAAGCTACATTTGGGATACTAAAATCTATAGCAACATCAGCTTTCGTAAGATCGTAATTTTCATCATCTTTATCAACCGTTAAAACAATATTATGCCCACGTTTAATGGCAATTTGCTCGATAGTTTTTCCCATTTTCCCGTATCCGAGTAAAGCTATATTCATATATTAAATGTTGTTTTTAATCCAATTATGGGTCTAAAATTTAAAATTTAAAGTTAGCCCAACATTACCTTTGGCATCAATTTTATTTATTTTATAATGTGGTGCTAATGATAAGTTTTCGTCTATATTATACTGTAATAAGTGGGCATCTACATTAGCGTCAATAATATTTAAAGCATATATACCAATTGTAACTAAAAGCGAAATTTCTTTATTACGCCTGAATAATTTTTGGGCCCGTTGTAAGCCATCATCAGTAACTCTTGGTGTAGATAATTGCTCGCCATTAGAATCTAAATAAAATTCATCATTTGTAAAACCAGCTAACCTGCTTTTGTAAGCATCTCTATAGCGGTTGTATTCTTTGTCGTTACTTACATAAAAATAAATTCCGGTACCTAGAGCCACATAAACTAAGGGGATTTTCCAGTATTTCTTGTTGTAAGCTTGACCTAAACCTGGTAGGATAGCTGAGTAAAATGCTGCTTTTGCAGGAGAAAGAGGATTGATAGGTTCTTTAACTTTAACAATAGAATCAACTATAACGCCTTCTGAAAGTTCTTCAATTTTTTCTTCCTTCTCTTTATTTTGAGCTAATAACGAAAAGCAACTTATAAGTACAAATATTACAGATAAAACAAGCTTATTTAGCACCTTCAACTAATTTTTTTATACGATTAAAATCTTCTTCAGAATGAAAGGGAATGGTTATTTTCCCTTTTCCATTTTTAGAGACTTTAACGTCAATTCTGTGTCCAAAGTATTCTGAAAATGCTGTTATACCTTTTTTTATGTATTTAGGAACCTCTTCATTATCCTCTTTTTTTGAAGATGTTGTTACATTTTTATCACTATTAAAATTACGAACTAAACCTTCAGTTTCTCTAACCGATAATTTGTTAGAAAGTATTTTTTCGTAAATGTCTAATTGATTTGATTGATCATCAATAGTAATTAAAGCGCGTCCATGTCCCATAGAAATAAAACCATCACGCATACCTGTTTGGATAATTGGATCTAATTTTAATAAGCGTAAATAGTTGGCTATTGTCGATCGTTTTTTACCAACACGTTCACTCATTTGTTCTTGAGTTAAATTAATTTCGTCAATTAAACGTTGGTATGATAGCGCAATTTCAATAGGATCTAAATCTTGACGTTGAATGTTTTCAACCAAAGCCATTTCTAAGGACTCTTGGTCGTTTGCTATTCTTACATAAGCTGGAATAGTTTCTAGACTTAATAATTTAGAAGCTCTATAGCGACGCTCACCAGAAACGAGTTGATACTTATTTAAACCGAGCTTTCTAACCGTAATAGGTTGAATAATACCCAATTCTTTTATAGATGATGCTAACTCTCGAAGTGATTCTTCGCTAAATTTTGTGCGAGGTTGAAACGGGTTAACTTCAATAAAATCTATATCTAGCTCAACAATATTACCTATAACTTTATCAGCATTTTTATCTTGTACAGATTGAATATCGTTGCTGGGGTCTTTTAAAAGCGCCGATAAACCTCTTCCTAAAGCCTGTTTTTTGGTTGCCTTCGCCATAATTTCAGGAGTTTTTATTGATAATTTCTTTTGCCAAACTTAAGTAATTACTAGCACCTTTGCTACCAGCATCATAATTTATTATACTCTCTCCATAACTAGGGGCTTCACTTAAACGTACATTACGTTGTATAATGGTTTGAAATACCATATTATTAAAGTGTTTTTGTACTTCTTCAACCACTTGGTTAGATAATCGTAGACGCGAATCGTACATGGTAAGTAATAAACCTTCAATATCTAAATCTGGGTTATGTATTTTTTGTACACTTTTTATAGTGTTTAAAAGTTTTCCTAAACCTTCTAAAGCAAAGTACTCGCATTGAATAGGTATAATTACAGCATTGGCAGCTGTAAGTGCATTTAAAGTTAACAGCCCCAATGATGGCGCACAATCAATTATAATAAAATCATAATCGTTTTTAACAGCATTTAAGGCTTTTTTTAACATATATTCACGTGCTTCTTTATCAACAAGTTCTATCTCAATAGCAACAAGATCGATATGCGCCGGAATAATATCTAGGTTCGGTGTTTCGGTTTGTATAATGGCTTCTTTAGCTGTGTTAGAATGTTCTAAAAGTTGGTAGGTGCCAATTTCTATAGTCTCTACATCAATTCCAATTCCAGAAGTTGCATTTGCTTGAGGGTCAGCATCTATAAGTAATACTTTCTTTTCTAAAACACCTAGCGAAGCAGCTAAGTTTATTGAGGTTGTTGTTTTTCCAACTCCTCCTTTTTGGTTAGCAATTGCAATGATTTTACCCATTAATAATTTGGTTTTGTTAGGCGTAAAAATACAATTATTTATGAGTATAAGAAATTGAAGTTGTTAACATTCGATTAGTAACATTTAGATGTGAGAAATCTCTATTTTTTTTGTTAAAAGTTTAACAAAATAAAAGAATTAGTTATTTTATATTTACACTCAAAACATCATATATATCATGAAGAAAATTAATTATCGATTAAAAATTTCACTTTGCTTTATTTTATTAGTTTCGTTTTCAGTTGCTATTGAAGCGCAAATTAAAAAAACAGCTAGTGTAGAAGGTATTACAGAATACAAGTTAAACAATGGTATGAAAGTATTGTTATTTCCCGATAATTCTGCACAAACCATTACTGTTAATATTACCTATATGGTAGGATCGAGACACGAAGGTTACGGAGAGAAAGGTATGGCTCATTTGTTAGAACATATGGTTTTTAAAGGCACGCCTAATCATCCAGATATTCCTAAAGAATTAACAGAAAGAGGCTCTAGGCCAAACGGAACAACTTGGTACGACAGAACTAATTATTATGAAACTTTTAATGCTACAGACGAAAATTTAGATTGGGCTTTAGATTTAGAGGCGGATAGAATGGTAAATTCTTATATCGCAAAAAAGGATTTAGAATCTGAATTTTCAGTAGTTAGAAATGAGTTTGAAAGTGGTGAAAATTCGCCAACAGGTGTACTAATGAAAAACGTTATTAGTGCTGCATTTTTATGGCATAATTATGGGCAATCTACTATAGGGAATCGATCTGATATAGAACGTGTGCCTATTGAAAATTTACAAGCGTTTTATAAAAAATATTACCGCCCTGATAATGCTGTACTTATGGTTACAGGTAAGTTTGATACTGATAAAACTTTAGCTTTAATTGAGAAAAAGTTTGCTGGTATTAAAAACCCTGTAACACCATTAAGAGATGTACCAACTATAGAGCCTGCTCAAGATGGTGAAAAACGTGTCAATTTAAGCCGTGTAGGCGACTTGCAAGTTGTATCGGCATTATATCATACTCCAGCTGGATCTCATGAAGATTATGCAACATTGGCAGTTGCTGAAGAAGTTTTAACTAATCAACCTTCTGGAAGATTATATAAAGCTTTAGTTGATGGTAAAAAAGCATCAACTATATGGTCGTTTTCTCCATTTACAAAAGAACCATCGTTTTTGTATATAAATGTTGATGTACCTTCTGATAAATCTTTGGCAGAGGCAGAAACTACTTTATTATCTGTGTTAGATGGTTTAAAGGATAAACCAATTACCGAGGAGGAAGTTAAACGCGCTAAAGCTAATTTGTTAAAGCAGATAGATCAGATAAGTAGAAATTCTGCTTATTTAGGAACTTATATGAGTGAATTTATTGGTGCTGGCGATTGGCGATTAGCCTTTATAACAAGGGATAGAATTGAAAGCATGACTGCGGAAAAAGTAAATGCTGCAGCACAACGCTATTTAATACATACCAATAGAACTGTTGGTAATTTTAATCCAACAAAAACACCTATTCGTGTAGAAATTGAGCATACAAATGGGCTTGAAGATTTAGTAAAAAACTATAAAGGAAAAGAAGGTTATGGAGCAGGAGAAGCTTTTGATGTGTCTTACGAGAATATTCAAAACAGATTAGACTCAGGAACTTTAAATAAAACACCAATAGAGTACGGTTTTATTAAAAAGAATAACAGAGGAAAAGCCGTAACCCTATCATTTACTTTTAGAAATGGTAATGTAAATGATTTTATGAATAAGGGAAAAGTTGCTAGTTACACAGCAAGAATGCTTAATAAAGGAACCCAAAGTAAATCAAGACAAGATATAGAAGACAAGTTGAGTGCCTTAAAATCGTCTATTCGTTTTGGAGGCTCTAATGGTCGTACTACTGCAAGTATAAGTACTACCCAAGAAAGCCTAATGGAAACATTGGCTTTAATGACTGAAATGCTAAAAAACCCTAAGTTTGACCAACAGGAATTAGACAAGTTAAAAACTCAAGAATTAGCTGGTATAGAGCAAAATAAAACAGAACCACAGTTTTTAGCAAGTAAAAGGTTAGGGTTACTTAACCAGAATTATAAAAAAGGGCATCCACTTTATAGAACAACTATTGAAGAAGATATTGAAGCTATTAATGCTGTAACTATTAATGCTATTCAAGATTACTATAATGAGTTTTATGGTATTTCAGATAATGCAACATTAATTGCAATTGGAAATATAGATGAACAGGCTCTAAAAGATTATTTTGAAAAAGAATTTTCTAATTTCAAATCTAATAAAGCATACAAACCAATATCAGATAAATACATAGCTAATAATCCAGCTAATGAAAAAATTAAAACTCCAGATAAAAAGAATGCTATAAGTATAGGTGTTTTAGCTTTTGAAGGCAGTCAAGTGGATAAAGATTATGCAGCGCTTCAAATAGCAGGTTCTATTTTTGGCGGTGGATTTTTGAACTCTAGAATTGCTAGTCGTTTACGTCAAAAAGACGGTATAAGTTATGGTGCTGGTGGACGTGTAAGTGTTGATGGTGATGAGAAAGATAAGAAATCATCGGTTATGGTTTATGCTATATATGCACCAGAAAACGCATCAAAAGTGCAAAAAGGGTTTAGCGAAGAAATTGAACGTTTTATTGCTGATGGAATTACCGAAGATGAGCTTAAAGTAGCTATTACTAGCTGGGTACAAGGGCAAAATGTATCTAGAGCTAAAGACAATGAATTATCTTCTACAATCAACAATAATTTATATTTCGATAGAGATATGATGTTTCATAAGGCTATTGAAGATCGTGTTACCAGCTTAACTGTTGAAGATGTAAACAAAGTCATTAAAAAATACTTTAAAACATTTGATAAATGGACTGTTGTAAATGCAGGTGATTTTGAAAAATCTCCAGAAATTAAAAGTGATAAAAAAGTAGATTAATTTCTATTATTAATGAACTCATCTTGACTTTATTCTGAATACGTAACTGGTTGTGTCCAAGCATTTTCGTATAGCAAATCCTCTACAGGATTTTTATGCAATTTAGATGAGGTTATTTTGCATCTTACATAAAGCATGTCTTTTGTTAGTTTAAAACTAGCCTTGTTGCTTTCAAAGAAAGCAAATTCTTCAGGTTCACCTTCCTCTTTTTTACATCCAATAAATGATATTTTGTAAGTAATGTTTTTATCTGCTTTTACTTCAACTGAAAGTATATTGTTATTAAAAGTTAACTCTTTTAGCTCAACACCAGTACTTGCGTAAAACTGCCCAGCTTCCATAGCATTTATTAAAGATTTCGGACTTAGTGTATCAGCTTGAACCATAATCCACCCTCTACCAGCATTACTCCATTTGCTGCCTTTTCTGTGGTAATGGTGCGAATCGTCTGTGGCAAGACCGTACATTAATGGTTTATGGTTTTCAATGTAAGCAATGTTAATATAATCCCACATTAATTCTGTTGAAATATGCGCGTCATTTCCAGAGTTATTAACTGCTGGATGCCCATTGTAAACTTCAAAAAATTGTTCGTTTTTTAAAGCTATCATATCTTCAAGACCAATGGCGTACCCAAAATTTGGGTGGTTAATGTGAGCAATTATTGGTGTGCCGAATTCTTCTTTATGTTTTGCTACTTCATTTAAGTTATTTTGCATGACTTCCAAAACACTATTCCCTCCTTGAGGCTCTATTTTTCTTTTAACATTGGTTGCATTTATATGAATGGGTTTACCATTATAACCATCTGTGATTTCTTCAGATTGAAGAATTAGGAACTCACTTGGCTCCTCAAATTTAGTTCTATATTCATTATAAGTTTTAAGTCTTACTTGTATGTTTTCTAAAGAATCTTTTCTGTAAGTTACCCATTCGTCTCCATAACTGTTAAAGTAATTTTTAAACGCTTTTTGATAAATGGAGTCGTTTGAAATGGTTTTCCATTTTTCGCCTTCTGCCAATGTGTTATGGTCTGTTAAAGCTACAAATTGATAGCCGTTGCTTTTATACCAATCCATAATAACTTCAGGAAATTCGTCACCATCGCTCCAATAGGAGTGGGTATGAAGATTTCCTTTGTACCATTGTTTTTCTACTATTGGTTTATCTTTTTTACAGCTAAAAAATATTATGAAGATAGCTAGTATTGAAATTTTTAAAGTATTCATTTTAATAAAGGTTTTAAAAAATGATATAAACGAATATATTGTATTTTACTTTTAATGATAATTTAATTGGCTGAAACTATTCTATTTTTACAATAGGTTTATTTTTTAAGTATCCAAGTGATACTAAAAACTTATCTGCTTCGGTAACGGTTTTTTTATAAGCTTCAAAATTTTTGTAATTAAAGAAACCATGTTTTTCACCTTCATAAAGTTTTAAATCACATCTGCTTTTAACTTTATTCATAACATTCTTGTAGTATTTAGCAGTTACTACTGGAATAAGTTTATCCATAGTACCAAGAAATATTATGGTAGGAGGCGCTCCTTTTTTGATATTATGTATAGGAGAAAACTTTTTGTAGTTATCTTCAATTCTTTCATAGCCATAACCGCCTGGGCCGTTATCTATCACTGGGTTAAAAAGCACCAAAGCATTTGGTGTACAATCTATTGATAAATCATCTGTAGATTCGTTGTAATCTTGGATTAATGCTGTAGCAGCAGCAAGATGTCCTCCTGCTGAACCACCAGATGCTATAACCTTAGTTGAATCAACATGGAAACGCATTGCGTTTTTTCTAATAAATCTAATAACAGATTTAGCATCTTTAAGTGATTCATAAGGAGTTGTTTTATTTTTACTTTTAGTTCTATAATCAGCTAAAAAACATATCATTCCTCTTTTTGAAAAATATTCAGCGTGTTTGGTGAATTGGGTTTTATTACCACCAATCCAACCTCCACCAAAAAAGAAAATCATAGCAGGATAATTTTTATTGGCTTCAACTTTATGAGGATAATAGATATCAATAAATAATTTAGTGGTATCAATCTGTTTATATAAAATTGTCTCTTGGGCAGAACAAATGCTACTAGTTAAGAAAACAAAAAGTAAGGTTAAAAGGAAATATTTTGTTTTCATTAACTAGTTGTTAGTTGTTAGTTGTTGGGATTGTTAATCAATCAAAATCTCCAAAATTTTAATAGCAGCATCACTAATTTTTGTACCTGGACCAAAAACAGCCACAGCCCCAGCGTCAAATAAATATTTATAATCTTGCTTTGGTATTACGCCTCCAACAATAACCATAATATCATCGCGACCGTAATTTTTTAAGGCTTCAATAACTTGTGGTACTAAAGTTTTATGTCCTGCTGCTAAAGATGAAACGCCTAAAATATGCACATCGTTTTCCACAGCTTGTTTTGCAGCTTCTTGTGGTGTTTGGAATAACGGACCAATATCTACATCAAAACCAACATCGGCATAACCCGTAGCAACTACTTTTGCGCCACGGTCGTGTCCGTCTTGTCCCATTTTTGCAATCATAATTCGTGGTCGTCGCCCATCTTGTTCTGCAAAAATATCTGCTAATTCTTTGGCTTTTTTAAAGCTTTTATCGTCTTTTATTTCTTTACTATACACACCAGAAAATGATTTAATTTGTGCTTTGTAACGCCCAAAAACAACTTCTAAAGCATCACTAATTTCCCCTAAAGTTGCTCTTTCGCGTGCAGCTTCAACAGCTAAAGCTAATAAATTTTCTTGTCCTGTTCTAGCAGCTTCCGTTAATTTTGATAAAGCAGCTTTGACTTTAAGAGAGTTTCGTTCTGCCTTTATTTTATTTAAACTTTCAATTTGCTGATTACGAACTGTTTGGTTATCAACTTCTAATGTTTGAATAGGGTCTTCTTTTTCTAATCTGTATTTATTAACGCCAACAATTATATCTTGCCCAGAGTCTATACGGGCTTGTTTGCGTGCGGCAGCTTCTTCAATTCTAATTTTAGGTATACCAGCTTCAATAGCTTTTGTCATACCTCCAAGGGCTTCAATTTCTTCAATTAAAGTCCATGCTTTTTGAGCGATATCATGAGTCAATTTTTCAACATAAAAACTACCCGCCCAAGGATCAACCGTTTTAGTAATTTTAGTTTCTTCTTGTAAAAATATTTGAGTATTTCTTGCAATACGAGCAGAAAAATCGGTTGGTAAAGCAATGGCTTCGTCTAGTGCATTTGTGTGTAAACTTTGTGTGCCTCCAAAAGCAGCAGCAGCAGCTTCAATAGTTGTTCGTGCTACGTTATTAAATGGGTCTTGTTCGGTTAAACTCCAGCCACTAGTTTGGCAGTGTGTACGTAATGCTAATGATTTTTGATTTTTAGGGTTGAACTGTTTTACGAGTTTTGCCCAAAGCATACGAGCTGCTCGCATTTTGGCAATTTCCATAAAATGATTCATACCAATTGCCCAAAAGAAAGATAGTCGAGGTGCAAAAGTATCAATGTCCATACCAGCTTCTAATCCTTTTCTAATGTATTCTAAACCATCAGCTAGGGTGTATGCTAATTCAATATCGCAAGTGGCGCCAGCTTCTTGCATGTGGTAGCCAGAAATACTAATACTATTAAATTTAGGCATGTTTTTGCTAGTAAATTCAAAAATATCTGAAATGATTTTCATTGATGGTGTTGGCGGATATATGTATGTATTGCGCACCATAAATTCTTTTAAAATATCATTTTGAATGGTGCCAGCAAGCTGTTCTGTTTTAATACCTTGTTCTTCGGCGGCAACAATGTAAAACGCCATAATGGGTAATACGGCACCATTCATAGTCATGGAAACCGACATTTTATCGAGCGGAATTTGGTTGAAAAGTACTTTCATATCTTCAACCGAATCGATGGCAACACCAGCTTTTCCAACATCGCCAACTACACGTTCGTGATCTGAATCGTAACCACGATGCGTTGCTAAATCGAATGCGACAGATAAACCTTTTTGTCCAGCAGCCAAATTTCGTCTGTAAAAGGCGTTGCTTTCTTCGGCAGTTGAAAATCCTGCATATTGCCTAATAGTCCATGGTCTGCGAACATACATAGTGCTGTATGGTCCGCGAAGATTTGGCGCTATTCCTGCAACAAAGTTGAGATGCTCGATATCTTGTAAATCATTTTTTGAATAGTTTGATTTTACAGGAATATCCTCAGCAGTCAAAAAAGAGCTATTAGCTATTGGCTTTTGGCTATTAACTACTAACTTTAATTTGATATGTTGAAGGTTTTTTCTAGACATTTTAGGTTTACCTAATTTTACTATTGTGGTATTTTATTAAAATCTACTTTTTCTGCTGGTTTTTCAATATTTGGTTTTGATAAATCCTTATTAAACAGCTTTGCGTAATACAAATCGAGAGCTACGTAAGCGGCTAAATATTTATCTTTTAGAAGATCTCGGTAATTAGACATTAACGGAGTGCCAAAGAGTCTAGGACTCATGTTGTTTATGCCAATAAGTGCATTAAATGTTGTTTTTAAATCTTTATTTTGCATATTAATGCCAATACATTTTACCAAAGGACTCTTGTAATTGAGATAGCTTTGTGGGTTGTTGGCAACCCATAAGTTGTCTTCTTTTTTAAGAGCTTCAAAAACCTTTACTGTATGTGGTGATACAATATCTTCAAATTTTAATTTTCCGTAAACAGCATTTCTTAAAAATTGACTATAAGCCTGTAATAATGAAGAATTGGTGTTATTTTTTTTATAATAATTTAAAATATCATTTTCAAAAGCAAATAAAGCTTCGCTGTACAATTTAGAGTTTACATTTTCGCAGCTTAAAACTAATCCTTTATCAGCATATTTGTACTCAGATAATGTGTTTTCTTGGTTGCAACTTGTTAAACTAAAAGTTAATGTAAATAAAAAAAGTTTTAAAAATTGTGTTTTCATTTTTTAGTAAAAATTTAAAATTATTCAGTTTTTAATCGATTTTGTTCTAATGTTTCTGCAAGTCGTTTTTCAATAATGGGTTCTATTAGTGTTTTTATCGACTTGGTTTTTACAAACGGATATAACTCCAGTTCATTTTTCATTTTATCGTTAGCATTTGGGTGTTTGTTACTTCCCAAAAGGACTTCTTTACCTGCATCAAACTGTTGCTGTTCTTTATTTGCACTTTCTTTTATTTTACGTTGAATAGTGCCTTCCTTTAGTTGCTTTAAAAATCCACCATTAGCTTCAATATCTTTAAATAAATCTAAAGCTTTTTCTGCGAGTTGTTGGGTTAAACTTTCAATATAATATGTGCCATCAGTAGGGTTGTTAACTTTATCAAAATAACTTTCGTGTTTTAAAACAAGTAATTGATTTCTGGCAATGCGCTCGCCAAATTCATTATTTTTATGGTAAATAGTATCGTAAGGCAAATTACAAATGGTATTTGCACCACCTAAAATAGCGCTCATGCATTCGGTTGTTGTGCGCAACATATTGGTATTGTAATCGTAAAGCGTTTTGTTGCGTTGTGTTGGTGTTACAAAAATATGGCAATCGTTATTAATATTGTATTCTGAAGCCAAAGTGCCCCAAAGCATTCTTAGTGCTCTGAGTTTTGCGATTTCGAAGAAATAGTTGGTACCAACTGAAATTTGAAAGTTGATATTTAAAGATTGCTTCGCTTCAATCACAATGACACTTTCTAGATGATTTAAATACGCGTTGGCATGTGCTAAACTATAAGCTAATTGTTGTACCATATTAGCACCTGCATTTTGATATAAGGATGCATCTACACTAAAACTATTTGTGCTTTTTACGATAGATTCAAAGTGTTTATGGTCGTCTTTTAAATTGTTAAACCAGTTGCCGTTTCGCGCTAGATTTCCAATGATGTCTGTTTGGACTTGGATTCCTGCCTCCGCAGGAATGACAGAAAGTTGTTTGACATAATTTTCATTTAAAAACCGTAAATCGAAATAAATAGGGGTAGAAGCGTAGTTGATGTTTTTCAATAAATCGTCAATAGAAATGGAATCATTTGGAATAATGAATTTAATACTTTCAGCGCCTCTTTCAATAGCGTCAATAGCTTTTAGATTAGATTTTTTAACATCTGCAACAAAAATAGATTGACAAATTTTCCATTGTGTAGCTCTAGTATTTGATGGCTTTGGATACGTGTCAAACTCATCAGCGTGATAAAAAGGTTTTACTGAAATTCCTTCGTTAGAATTCCAAATAAGGGTATTATTATAATCAGCACCTTTTAAATCGACTTGAATTTTTTGCCTCCATTGCTTTGCCGATACCGAGCTAAAATCATCAAACAATTGCTTAGTCATCTTTTTTTGTCTTTAAACTGTCTTCGTATTCAATTATAAAAATTTCCTCATTGTCGCGTTTCATGTAATACTCTTCTCGAGCAAACTTTTCTAAACCTTCTTCTGTGCTCAGTTTTTTTATAGTTTTATTGTCTTTTTCTATTTCTCTTTTGTAATATTCTTTTTCTTTTTCTAAAGCCTTAATATCGTTATTTAACTCATGGTGAATTAGCCAAGAATTTGTATCAAAAAATAGCATCCAAATTGCAAAACCCAAAAGGATGAGTATAAACCAATTTTTAAAAGGTTTTAAGTATTTATTTTTTTTGAATTGTGCCATTACAATTTTTCATTAATAATAGTTTTAACAATATCAATCGCAACTGTATTGTATTTATTGTTTGGTATAATAATATCTGCGTATTCCTTCATGGGTTCAATAAACTGATCGTGCATCGGTTTTAACGTGTTTTGGTAACGCGAAAGTACTTCGTTTAAATCTCGACCACGCTCAGAAATATCACGTTTTAACCTACGGATTAAGCGTTCATCGCTATCAGCATGTACAAATATTTTAATATCAAACATAGCTCTTAATTCAGGGTTTGTAAGTATTAAAATACCTTCAACAATCATTACTTTTCTTGGGTGCGTTAATATGGTGTTACCCGTTCTGTTATGTTTTACAAACGAATATACCGGTTGATGTATTGGTGTCCCTTTTTTTAAATCTTGTAAATGATTTGCTAATAAATTAAAATCGATAGACCTTGGATGATCAAAATTAATTTTCACACGCTCATCGTAAGTTAAATGAGAGGTGTCTTTATAATAAGAATCTTGGGAAATAACACCAACTTCTTCTTCGGGAAGTTCATTTAAAATTTGATTAACAACGGTTGTTTTTCCGGAACCAGTACCACCAGCAATTCCTATTATTAGCATGATTTATTATTTAAGGGGCTTTTACAAAGTTAATTAAATGATAAATCTAAAATGATAAAAAATAACTTATTTTTTAATCTTTGAAACCTCTTCTTCTGTTATTATTTTATCATTTTTATTACCCCAACTATTGGTAATATAATTCATAACATCTGCAATTTCTTTATCATCTAAACCTAATGAAGCCATATAACTATTATATGTTTTTCCGTTAACGGTAATTTCTCCATCTTGCCCATATTTAACACCTCTAATACTGGCTTCTCTGTTGTTTTTTAAATAATCTGAATTTGCCAATGGTGGAAATGTGCCTTCAACACCTTTTCCGTCTGGTAAATGGCAGGTTACGCAAAAATCCGCATAAATTTCGCTTCCTCTTTCAATGCTTTCTTTTAAAGGGTCTGTTTTATGATAAATGTCATCATTTATGTTTAGAGCAATTATTGAAAAAAGGCTTATAAAACTTAATGCTATTGTTTTCATATAAATTTATTTTTCTGGAACAATTTTTACAATACCATTTCCTTCAACTGCAACATAGATATAGCCATCTGGAGCTTGAACTACATTTCTAACACGACCAATGTCTTCAAATAATTTTTCACGTTTTATAACTTTATTGTCTTTTAAAACTAAACGTTCTAAATATTTGAATTTTAAAGAGCCCACTAAAACATTTCCTTTCCAATCAGGATAATTATCTGAATTTACGATTGCCATTCCGCTAGGAGCGATAGATGGTACCCAGTAAAATAATGGTTGTTCCATACCTTCTTTTTCGGTAATATCAGTAAACGTTGTACCGCTATAATTTATGCCATAAGAAATAACAGGCCAGCCATAGTTATTACCGCTTTCAATAATATTTATCTCATCACCACCTTTAGGCCCATGTTCATTTACCCAAATAGCTCCTGTAAATGGATTTTTCACCATGCCTTGTGGGTTTCTGTGTCCGTAACTAAATATTGCTGAAATTGCACCGGAAGTATCAACAAACGGATTGTCTTCAGGAATACTTCCATCACTATTTAATCTATAAATTTTCCCACCATCTCTTGTTATATCTTGTGGGTTTACATCTCGGTTGCCTCTGTCTCCAATAGAAAAATATAAATACCCTGCATCATCAAATTCAATTCTAGAGCCCCAATGTTGCCCTTTTTTAGTATTCTCGCTCGCTTTGTATATTAATTGTTTATCTGTTAATGCATGTCCATTTAATTTAGCTCTGGTTATAGCTGTGTTTCCGCCTTCACCTTCGCCTTCTTGCGAAGCATACGATATATAAATCCAGCCATTGCTTATATAATCTGGATGTAATTCAATATCTAATAAACCACCTTGACCGCGTGCATAAATTTCAGGGACACCTTCAATTGTTATTTTATTTCCTTCTTTAAAATGAATGAGTTCGCCAGATTTCTCTGTAATAAGTATGCTGTTATCTGGTAAAAAAGTCATGCCCCAAGGAATATTTAAATCTGGAACTACAATTTCAGTTGTGTATTTTAAGTTTAAAGGCTCTTCTGCTTTTATTTCTGATTCAGCTTGTTGTGCACATGCTGTAAATGAAATAAATACAATAACTAGTATAGAGTGAATATGTTTCATTTTAAGTGTTTTAAAAATAAGTTTTTGTCAAAAAATATAATTAATGTTAAGCCCTAAAAAATAATTTATAGGATTTCCTGGATAATAATATCTTGGTGCATTCCCTCCAAAACTTGAGGCATTAATTAAAATTTGAGATGCATAATGTTTATCAAAGATATTATTTATACCTAAGAAAGTATTTAATTTTAGCTTTTTATTTGCATTTAATTGATACCCTATTTTAAGGTTTGTTAAACTGTAACTGTTTGAATATAAGCTATTGTTATCGGTTATAGGTATGCGCCCTACATGCTGGTAATTAATATTTCCGTAGAATCCTATTTTAGTTTTAAAATCAACGCCAGTATTAAAAACTTCAGCAGGCACACCAGTTAAGTCATTCCCAGAAAAATTATAGTCGTTATCAAAAAACGTTTTAAATTTATAGTTGCTATGTGTGTAATTTAGAAATGAACTTAATGAAATAGACTTGTTTTGTAGCCATAAGTAATTTAATTCTAGTTCTAAACCATCGTGTTGCGTTCTACCTGCATTAATACCAATAAATTCGTCTTGAGATGTCCTTCTTGAAACCAATAGGTTTTTAATATCTAAACGATAAACCGAAGCATTATACTGTAATTTATTATTAAGAGCTGTTCCTCGAGTTCCAATTTCAAAATTCCAACCGGTTTCGGGTTTTAGTTTCGTGTTTATTTGTCCATCAGGTAATAACGCTTCATTAAGTGAAATAGGTGAAAAACCATGACTAACACTTGTAAATAGACTTAAGTTTTTTGAAAGTAAATGAGATGCACCTAGTTTTGGAGATATTATATTTTTAAATTTAAAGCTACCCGATTGATCTGGGTTTTGATTTGAAACCGTAAAATTGTCTTCTAAATTATAACCTGTTTTATTTAAATTTAAGCCCAACGAAATGGTTGTTTTGTTTGAAGCTTCAAAGTTAGTTTCAGCAAAAAGGTTGTAGTAATTCCTTTTTTCTTTAAAGTTTGATAGATTAATACCCTCAACACTTCCAGTTCCAATAGGGAAATCGGCATATAAATTTTCAAAAGTTTTATACTTATATGTGTCTCTAAATAATTCACCACCAAAAGACCATGTTAGATTTTTATTAAATAATTTTGATGTGCCTAAAAAACGCGTTCTAAAACCTATGGCAAATATGTTTTCTTTAAGAATATTGAAAGGTCTAGGTTCATGGGCATTTCTAAAAGAAGTAAAAATACTTGAAACTTGTTTTAAATTGTTGTTGTAGTCATGATTCCAAGAAACCCCAAAGATGCCTCGTTTTGAGTCTTCAAAACCTTGAGATCGATTCCATGTATATGCTGCAGATTTGGGGTTGTTTAAAAAAGCATCTTCGTTAATAGAGCTTGGTATAAAAGCTTTTAAATCAACATAACTTAATAAAAATGATAGCTCGTTGTTTTTATTTATAAAATGATTGGTATTAAATGTAAACGTTTGTCTGTCGTATTCATTGTTTTCACGATAACTATCACTATACGTATTACTATAAATAGCTCTTAAACTGTTTTTGGTTGTGCCATGGTTTATGTTTATAATGCCTTTTATTAAGCCAAAAGAACCAAAAGAAATTTCAGAATCTAATTCGGTATTATTTAAAGTAGCATATTGCGGTTTTAATTGAATAACACCGCCAAGACTGGCACCATAAATACTAGAAACGGCTCCTTTAATAATTTCAAAGCGCGCAATCGATGCCAATTCAAAATCTTCAATGTTAGTTTCTCCACTACCATTAGTTAAAGGAATGTCTTTAAAATAAGCTCTAATTTTTGAAGTACCGAAAAGATTTCTAGAACCTATACCTCTTATTGTAATCCGGTTTGTGTTAAGAGCTCCACTTTGCATAAAAACTCCAGGTGTTCTGTTTAAAACAGGGGCAAAATTTATATGATTTGAACGTTGGATATTTTTTGAAGAAATTATACTAATTGCAGCAGTTTCCTTTTTAAGTTTATTAGGGATTTGATTTGCATTTACAATAACTTCATTTAATTCAGATGGGTTAGGGGTTAACTGAATAATGTAGTATTGGTTAAAATTTAATTCTATATTTTTAATTTCGTAACCTTCTTTTTTAAATGAATAAAGCCCTTGCTGTAAAACTTCAAATGTACCATCAGACTTTGAAACTATTTTTTCTTTAGTGCTTAAGTTGGTTATTTCTACTATTCTTAAGGTAGTATTATTACTGCTTTCAATTACTTTTCCTGTTATTTTTGATTGACAATAACTTGTAAAAAACAGGTTAAAAACAATAAAAACAAATATGCTTTTCAATATATATTGCACCGTAAATGTTAAGAAATTATTGGATCTAAAATACCATTTTAAATTATAAATATTTTTTAAAAAATTGTAATTCCAAAATGAATAAATAAACTATATTTGCATCCCATTATAGATAACCATAATTCGGGGTGTAGCGTAGCCCGGTTATCGCGCCGCGTTTGGGACGCGGAGGTCGCAGGTTCGAATCCTGCCACCCCGACGAACCTAGTAATAGGTTACATCAAAACACTGTTAATCGTATGATTATCAGTGTTTTTTGTTTTTACACATTTTATTTGACATCAAATAAAAGCATCTAAACTCATTAAAAAGGTGTGCAAATCGGTGTGCAATTGTTCACTGAAAATGTAGTAATTTTAAAAGAGCTTTAAGACATAATTTGACTTTCGTCTTTACAAATTATTGTTTAACAAAAAGTCATTTAAAATGAAAACAAAAAGCACTTTCACAGTTATTTTCTTTACAAGAAAATCAAGAAGCAATCCCAACGAAGTTTCCATCTATGTACGTATCACCGTAAAAGGTAAACGAGCAGAGATGAGTCTAAAAAGAAGCGTATTCCAGAATCATTGGGATAGCTCAAAGAACAGAGGTCGAGGCAACTCAGAAAAAATAAAGGCCTTAAATACCTATTTAGACCAAGTATATAGTAAACTACTTGAGTGCCAAAAAGAACTGATAGCAGAAGACAAGGTATTATCTTCAGAAGCAATTAAGTCAAGATATTTAGGAGAAGATGATAATAGCAAAACCTTAAAAGAATTAATAGCTTACCACAATGACAATATGGGGCATGTTCTAAAAGCAGGAACCATGAAGAACTATTACACCACAGAGAGATACCTAAATAAGTATTTACAAAAGAAAAAAAGTTATTTAAAACAATTGAACTTTAGGTTCATCACAGATTTTGAGCAATACTTAAGAACGTATAAAAACTCCAAAAAACAATTGATGTTATCCAATAATGGCGTTATGAAACATTTAGAACGTTTCAAGAAAATGATAAACCTAGCAATAAAATTGGAATGGATGCATAAAAACCCATTTATTCAATTTCAACTAAAATATGATAAATACGATAGAGCATATTTAAACGAAAGAGAATTAGGGTTATTAGAAGACACTGAATTTACAATTGAACGTTTACAGAGGATAAAAGACTGTTTTGTATTCAGTTGCTATATTTATATATCCTAGATATTAAGAGAAACTATAATAAGTATTATCATAAATAAAACCATTAGTTGTGCTAAAATGGTGTAACAATATCAATATAGATTTGATCTTCTAATTTCGTTTTTGAAGCCAAACAATAACAAAAGTAAGGGTCTAACCTTATCACCGAGTTTTTCTCTAAGAACTTTAAAAGCTTTTGTTATTTGCACTTCAACCGTATTAATAGATATCCCCAAGTATTCAGATATTTCTATATTAGAAAGCCCTTCTTTTTTACTAAGTATAAATATTTGTTTACATCTAGGAGGAAGCTTATCTATTTCTTTATTTACAAGATTTATTATTCGATCAATGTTTAATTCCTCAGTATTATTGACAACTTTTTCAAGTGAATTAGCATATTTTTCCTCTAAAACACTTAAAGCTTGCTTGTGTTTATGCTGATTAATAAATTCATTATAGATCGATTTGTATAAAAAACTTTGAATAGTATACTTTGTTTTCAGCTTTTTTCGATGTCTCCAAACATTTAGATATACATTTTGTAAAATATCTTGAGCGAGAGCATGATCGTCAATTAAAGTTAATGCATAGGCAAAAAGTCTTCTAGAGTAAGTGTTAATTAAGTATAAATAGGCTTCATTCTTGCCTTTTTTTAGAGCTTCTACTAATATTTTATTTTCTTTAAAATTCATTAAACATTTTTATTAACTTAATATAGAATTTCATTAAACTTTAAGGCAAATGTAAAAAAAATAAATAAATAGTAGTGGTTTAACAATTTTGCTTTGTAATACTAATAAGGAAGAGGGATATGATAAATAAAAATACAGAAAAATTAATTATCAAGTTTTTAAATAGATCTTTAAATAGTAAAGATTTAGATTATTTAAAAGAATGGATTTTAAATCCGAAAAATGAATCTTTATTCGAAGATTATGTTAGGTCACATTATGAAATCACTATAGGAATGAATGAGCCAGATGTTGAAGACATCAAAGAAAAATTATTTAATGAAATTAGAAAGAACAAATCTTTAATATATATAATAAAGTCAAATCCATTTTATAGATTAGGTGCTGCCGCACTTATTGCATTACTATTTTCATTGCCTTTTATCGTTAAAATATCAACCAATGATATTGAAAATACTACTGTTGTCGTTCAGGAAAATATTAAACCAGGGACAGACAAAGCAACCTTAACATTAGAGGATGGTTCAACTGTACTTTTAGAGAAAGGCAATACTTTTAAAACACAAAATGTAAGCAGTAATGGTGAAGAGATTGTTTATAAAGAAAAGAAACAAAAAACAGAGGAGATTGTATATAATTACCTAACCATCCCCAGAGGCGGTGAATATTTTATAAAGTTGGCAGATGGCACTCAAGTTTGGTTAAATTCAGAATCTCAGTTAAAATATCCTGTAAATTTTGTTGAGGGTAAAACCAGACGCGTAGAATTAGTGTATGGAGAAGCCTATTTTGATGTGTCTCCAAGTACTCAACATAAAGGAGCCAAATTCATGGTGTTTAATCAATCTCAGGAAGTAGAAGTCTTAGGAACAGAATTCAATATAAAAGCCTACAAAGAAGAATCAAACATATATACAACACTAATAGAAGGTAAGGTTGAAGTGAGTAGCTTAGGAATAAAACAAAATTTGATACCCAATCAACAATCAATTTTAGATATAGAAACTAACGAGGTTAAAATTACTGAGGTAAATGTGAATTCTGAAACATCTTGGAGAAAGGGAATATTTAGTTTTAAAGGAAAACCATTAAAAGATATCATGAAAGTAATATCTAGATGGTATGATGTTGATGTTGTTTTTATGAATAAAGAGCTGGAATCAGTCGAATTCTTAGGTGTTATAGATAAAACTCAAAGTATTGAGAGAGTTTTATCAATTATGAAATCCGCTTCAATAAATAATTATAAAATAAATAACAAAACCTTAATACTAGAATAGAGAAGCCGATTTTGATAAGTTACCAAAAATCTAAGAATTTAAAAAAATGAAAAACTTATATGTTTTCTATACACAAAAAGTCAAGATGAGTTCAATGATTTAAAATAACACTTAGAAACTCTAAATAATAATAAACTAAAACCAACAACGCCTATGAAGTAAAAAAACAATTAAAAAAGGAGGATAAAGTTTAGCCCGTGAAAGAAAAAACTATATCCCCGCTGAATTATTATCAATTAATTAATAATGTTTAACTAACTAACTAATAACATACAAATTTATGAAAATTATATTAAGTAATAGTTGTTTTCTGTTCAGAAAGCGACTTTTAATGAACCTTATGAGAACATCCATTTTCTTATTTTGCGCAGTGGTTTTTTCCTTAACACCTATCAATATTGTCTCTCAAAATTCTAAAATTGTAGTTGAAGAAGATAAAACCTTAACAGTTGAGCAGGTTTTTGAACTAATTATGGACCAAACGGACTATAAATTCTTTTTTGAAAAAGGGATATTTAAAACTTTTCCTAAAGTTCAAATAAAGAAAGGAATTATAAAAACAAACAAATTACTGAAACGTAGTTTGTCACAAGGGAATCTTGATATTGAGATTGAAGAAGATAATAGTATCATTATAAAAGAAAAAGCTTTAAATAAAGAAAAAGCTTTAAATATTATAAAGGAAATACAGCAATTCCAAGTTTCAGGGACTATAATCGATGCTAGCGGAATTCCCTTAGCAGGAGCTTCAATTCTTGAAAAAGGAACTACAAATGGCACACAATCAGATTTTGATGGTAAATTTTCTTTAACGACTACTAATGAAAATGCAATACTTGTAATTTCTTATATAGGTTATGCTACAAAAGAAATAACTGTTGATAAAGAGACTAATATATCTGTAGTATTAGAAGAAGACACAACTGGATTGGACGAAATAGTAGTGGTAGCATTTGGTTCGCTAAAAAAATCTAACTTAACCACAGCTGTTGCTACCATATCTGCTGAAGAGATTCAACAAAGACCATTACGTTCTTTAGGAGATGGATTACAAGGATTAGTTGCAGGGTTAAATGTTAACGTGCCAAGTGGAGCACCAGAGGCGGGTGTTAATTTAAACATTCGTGGGTTTACTGGGATAAACCAACAAGGATCACCACTTGTTTTGGTAGATGGTGTAGAACGAAATATCAATGATATAAACCCTAATGACGTAGAAAACATTTCTGTGCTTAAAGACGCTGCTTCTACCGCCATTTATGGGTCTAGAGCACCTTACGGTATTGTTTTGATTACAACAAAAGGCGGAAAGAAAAACCAAAAGTTCCAAATTAACTATTCCAGTAATACAAGAATTGTTACAAATCCCAACCAACCAACACCCAACGATAGTTGGGATCATATGGAATTCACAAATAATGCGTTTAGAAACAATAACCGACCAGATTTTTATCCACAACTAAATATAGACAGAGCCAGAGCTTTTGGAGCTGGAGATTTTAGCAATCCCATTTTTGATGGATTAGATCCTGAACATGTGCCTTTTGGTACTTTTGCTCTTAATCCTACCCAATGGGCAGCTTGGAAAAATGGATTTGCCAATACCAATTGGTTTGATGAGGGTCTTAAAAAAGCCGTATTTAGCCAACAGCATGACCTTAACGTCTCTGGAGGTAGTGAAACAACTTCATTTTATATGGGCTTGGGTTATAACGAGACTAATGGGATATTTAAAGGTATTGATGATTATAAAGATCGTTATTCTGTTTTAGGTAGGTATACAGCCGATGTAACAGACTGGATGCAAGTAAAATTAAGTACTAATTATGTAAGAACAGAAGAAGAAGGTCCTAATGTTTTGGGACAAGGTCGAAACTATAGAACAATTTGGAATGTTATAGCACGTTCCTACCCATGGTTTCCTACCCACAACCCCAATGGAAGTGTTTATCGATTTAATACAACGGCGAACACCTTAGGCCCAGGCGGTAGTGAAGGTGTTAAAAGAAATGATATAACTTTATCTGGAGAGATGGTACTTAAACCATTGAAAGGATGGAAAATAACGGGACAGTATACCTGGAGAGCTAATACTAATGATTTTACAAGAATTACACTGCCAGTATTTCAGGTACTACCTAATGGTCAAGAAGTGCGCACGCAAAGATCAGCACCCAGATCCAGCTTAATTAAACGCACACAAAACACAGCCTATAGTACTGTGAACCTATTTAGTTCTTATGAACGTACTATTGCGGAAAAACACAACTTTTATGTATTGGCAGGTTACCAACAAGAAGAAAATAATTTAAGCCAGTTACAAGTTAATTCCAGCAATTTTTTATCTCCGGCTATTCCAACTGTTGGAACATCGAGAGATATAGATAATGCTACAGACAGACTTATTAGATTGGGCCACTCGTGGCTACTTTGGACGCTTCTCCTACAACTATGATCAAAAGTACTTTTTGGAGTTTAACGGACGATATGATGCTACTTCAAGGTTTAGAGCTGATAAGCGATGGGGGTTTTTTCCATCATTCTCTGGAGCATGGAATGTAGCGAAAGAAAATTTCTGGCCTGTTAAAGACGTTATTTCCGGTTTCAAAATTAGAGGCTCTTGGGCTACTTCCGGAAATGCTAATGTAAATGCTTTGGGAGGTGATAATAATTTTTATTTATTTTCTCCTACTATTCCAGTTAACCAAGTTAACAATATTGCTTTAGGAGGTTCTACAATTACGGCAGCTAGAATACCTGCCATAGTTCCTGAAACCCTTACTTGGGAAAAACCAACCTCTATAGGAATTGGGTTAGATGTTTTAGCATTTAACAATCGTTTAGAGCTGAATTATGATTGGTACCAACGTACCACAAGAGATCAATCCGGGCCACCAAACCCATTGCCAGAAGTATTAGGAACAACACCTCCAGCTACCAATAATTCCGAATCTGAGACCAGAGGTTGGGAGGTAAGTGTAAAATGGCAAGACCAATCTTTTAGTGTATTAGGTAAACCATTTAAATATAGCTTAAGTGCTAGAATGAATGATTATGTAGGTTATGTTACAAAATATGAGCATAATGGTACTGGGGCTATTGGAGGGCAATGGACTCCTGGAGAGGTATTTGGACAGAACAGACTATATACATCAAATGGAATTATCCAAAATGGCACACAATTAAATAATATTGTACCTCATACTGGCACATGGATTTATCCAGGTGATCTTTCAATACAAGATACCAACGGAGATGGTGTTATTAACCAAGGAAATGGTGGTGTATGGTATAGTTTGGGTGATAGAACATTAACAGATAGCTATAGCTACCCGAGATACAGGTATGGCTTTTCGTTGACCGCAGAATGGAACAATTTTAATATTTCAATGAATGCAGACGGGGTTGGACATTGGAAAAGGTTTAGTGGGAACCAATATATATGGGGTCAAGGGGGGAGTGTATTTTTTGCGCCATTTTTCAAGGAAACTACAGACCTAGGGTATTGGACTGCCAATAACCCTGGAGCATTTTTACCACGAAATGGTTATCACGGAAAAAACAGACTACCAACAGATCAATATTTATTAAACTTAGCACATTTAAGAATCAGGAACATTAGATTAGGTTATAATATACCAACCCACCTCGTGCAAAAAATGGGGCTTCGAAGCCTAAATGTTTATGCTAGTGGTGAGAACCTAGGGTTTATTTTCTACAAATCATTTATAAAATTAGATCCACAGTTACTTGCAGCATCTTCAGGAGAAGGTTACCCACCTTCAAGAACGTTCTCATTAGGTTTGAATATTGGATTATAAATAACTTAAAACTATAATTATGAAAATATATATAAATAAAATTACATTAGTATTGTTGGCATGTATTACCCTTACTGCTTGTAGTAAAGATTTTTTAGATAGGGTGCCACTAGATGATTTAAGTGTTGATACTTTTTTTAGTAGTAATGCTGATTTAGAAATTTATGTAAATGGATTATATGGTGCAACTATGCCTCGCTATGACTTTCAAGCTGGCCTTGCAGGATCTAATAATAAAGGAGAAGATATTGGTTCTGATTTTATGATTAACAATTTTAGCCCCACGGGATCATTATTTCAACAAGGAGATTCTGGTATTGCTCCTATAAATAGTGGTACATGGAATACTGCTTATGATAATATTAGAAGGACTAACTTTTTTATTGAAAATTCTACTACTAACTTAGGTTCTCGAGACAATAACAGTGATCATTTTATTGGAGAAGGTTACTTTTTTAGAGCATGGCATTATTTTAATTTATTAAATAACTTTGGAGGTGTTCCTATTATAGATAAAGCATTAGGAACTGGAGATGAAGAACTATTTAAAGAGAGGAATTCTCGCTCTGAAGTAGCTAAATTTATTCTTAAAGATTTAGATTCCGCCATTGTTAATTTATCATGGAAAGGAACAGGTCCAGCGGTTGCGGGACGTATAAATAAAGATGCCGCACTTACAATGAAAGCTCGTGTAGCACTATTTGAAGGTACTTGGCAGTATTATCATGCACAAAATGCGACACCACATTCAGAACCAAATAGTGATGGGACAACCTTTTTACAAATGGTAGAGCCAACAGTACAGCAATTAATTGCTAAAAATGGTAGTAGTATTTATACCAATGGAGGCATATTTAATGAACCATATAATCAATTGTTTGCCATAACAAATGGTGAATCTACTCCCGGGGTATTTTGGTATAGAGTTTATGATACGGAAATCATAACGACCAACAGTCATAACTTTTATAATAACATTACTGATTCTGGACCTGGATTTACAGACCGTCTAGTGAATTTATATCTGGATGCCGATGGAATACCGCAAAGTCTAAGTGCTAGACCTTTAACCACACTTAATGAAAAAGGACAAAATTTGGAACCAAGGTTTAAACAGACCATATGGACTCCGGACAGAGGCCCTATGAACCTATTACCAGGAAGAACGAGTCAAGGAGATTCTCCTTTTCGTTACCCTAATATAAAACCCACAGCAGGGAATTCTACATCTACAGGATATAGACAATGGAAAGGTGCTGTTTTAGGTGATGTAACAAGATATCGTGCAGGAACAGCAGATGATATTTTTATTAGGTATGCCGAAGCTCTATTGGCAATGGCAGAAGCAAAAGCTATTTTAGGAACTATTACGCAGTCTGATATAGATGTTACTGTAAATGTGTTGAGAGGACGCGTGGGAGCACCAGCAATGAACTTAAATGCTATTAATTCTTGGGCGATTAGTTATAGTGCCACTGAAGGGTTTGACCCATCAGGAACTAATATTGTTAATGAAATACGTAGAGAACGTTCTATTGAATTTGTAAACGAAGGCTTTAGGATAAATGATTTAAAACGATGGGCAATATTTGAAAGCGCAATTAATGGCTATCGGCCTAAAGGAGCTCACTTACAAGAATTTTTAGATTACTTTAATGATCCGGCACAATTAATTGCAGATGGCCTAACAGGATCGGCAACTCCGTTTCAAATAACAGCTGATGTAGATGTAAAGGCAGATCCTAACGGATTGATAAATCCCTTTTTTAAAATCCCTGAATTTATTGAAGGCGGACAAGGGTATTTTGTAGATCCGAGAAGTTATTTGAATGCTATTCCAAGTAGTCAAATTGATCTCTATGGAGAAAATGGAACCACGCTTACTCAAAACCCAGGGTGGAATTAATATAAAAAGTTAAATACATAAAATAATATACGATGAAGAAAACAATATATATAATCATTGGGTTAGTAACTATTTTAACGTCTTGTGACCCTCGAGTAGAGTTAGATCGCGGTCAGTTTGGAGATCACGCCTTTATAGATAGAGTAAGGGTGTTTAATCACTTAGTAGAAAGTCACGAACTACAAGAGTTTTTTGAAACTGGAGAATTAACTGATGGAATTCGTAGGAATCTAGTCGATGTATCAACAGTTATAGACAGTACTGCGGCTACTGCGGTAACTACATTATTGGCAGGTACAGATCTTAGTAATGTCGCAATATTTTTTGTTCATAGGGCGGAAAAAATAGAACCAATAGGTAATGCTCCAAAGGCCGGACTTTTAAATGATTTTTCCAGTGGTCCTTATCAATACAAATTGATTTCAGCTGATGGTACTGTAAGAGATTGGACATTGAGTTTTATAGCACCTTAATTTTTTGAGTTAGTTTAGTTTAATTAAAAAGTCACTAGAAAAATTGTATTTTTTTGGTGGCTTTTTTATTAAAAGAGGATATAAGCATACTATACCAATTTAACTTTATGATGTCGCTATAAAGGCATCTATATAATGATGATTTGCTGTAATTGATTTAATAGTTTCGGCACTCATTTTGTTGACCGTTCCATGCAACCACTTTTTTAAATCTTCCATGGATTCAAATCTTTGATTTTTGTAGCGTTGCTTGATATACTGCCAAATTTGTTCACAGGGGTTGAGTTCAGGTGCGTAAGATGGGATTCGCAATAGGTGTATGTTTTGAGGGAGGGTTTCGGGTGCCATGCATCATGCAGTGGAAAGGAATGATTAAAGAGGGAAGTGTATGTGAACAAATAGCAGCCAGCATTGATTTTTACCCAACTTTGGCGAAATTGATCAATATTGACTTAAAAGAGGAAAGAATAATAGATGGTGTTGATATTACCAATTTATTATTGGGCAAAAAGAATAGGATACCGAGAAAGGAGTTTTTTTACATGGATCAGAATAGGGGACTGAAAGCCATAAGAAGCGAGAATTGGAAATTATTTCTAGGAGAAAAACCAATATTGTATAATCTAAAGGATGACATTGGAGAAAGACAAAATGTTGCAGAGAAACATACAGAAATAGTAAAACAGTTAACACAACGCTCAAAGGATTTTGAAGAAAGCTTAAATAAAAACAAAAGAAGATCAGGATTAATACCTATAGAGCAATAAGAAAATGATTATTTACAACACACAGAAAATATTAAAATGAAAAACACATCAATTACCATAGTAACAATTCTATGCCTGTTAAGTTACCTACTAACCCAAGGGCAAAATATAGAATCCATAAAAGAGAAATTTTCTAAAATAGAATTTGAATATGATAAAATAACGGGTATCGGTAATGAAACAGGTTGTACACGCCGAGACCCGAGTGATGTCATAAAGGTAGGTGATGTATATTACGTCTACTATACCAAGGTGTATGGGGTTTCCCCAGGTTATTGGGGTACAATCTGGTACGCCACTTCAACCGATGAAGGCTATACTTGGACAGAACAAGGTGAAATCCTTGGTTTAGGAGAAAAGAATGCGTTTGATTCACAAGCAACGTTTACTCCCAATATCATTTTTGCAAATAATAAATATTATATGTATTACACAGGAGTTAAACCTACTCCAGGTAATGAAAATGGAGAGTTCGAAAACAATTCAACTACAGACATCACAGCCATTGGATTGGCCATATCAGATTTACCAAATGGACCATTTGTGAGGTCAAGCATAGAACCTATTCTCAGGGTAAGTGTTGAGCCTGAAAAGTTTGATAGTTACCGAATTGATGATGCTGTACTTTTGTATCGAAATGGACTTTATTGGCTTTATTATAAAGGACGAAGCCGTGGACATGGGATTGGAGGACCGAGGCATACAGAAATGGGGGTTGCCTTTTCCAAGAATCCAGAGGGGCCGTTCACTAAATTAGACAGACAATTGTTGCCAGGGAGCCATGAAGTAATGTTGTGGCAAGAAGGAGTTGGAATTGGGGCTTTGGCATCTATAAGTAATACATTAGAGTACGCACCAAACGGTGTTGATTTCACAAGTAATAAGCTAGGCATTAAAGTAAAAAATAGACCAAAAGCACCAGGTGTATATCGACAAGATTTAACCGATTCAACAATTAAGGGCGAGGGCTTGAAATGGGGAATATCAATGATACATAATGGAGATGAAGCTTATTTGATAAGATATGAAGTAAGACAAAATGAAGATTAAAATTAACATTACATTTAAAATAATTCTGGTAAGTGTTTTTTCATTATTCATGTCCTGCCAGGGTAATATTGCAAAAAATATAACTAATCAAGAATCCAAGGAGGAAGTAATCTTATCTAAAGGTACCTTTGGCTACGACAAGCAATTTTTAACACAGCATTATAAAAACACCATAGTTTTAGAAAATAAAGCAGAGCAATCAGCAATACTCGTCTCGCCAGAGCTACAAGGCAGAGTAATGACCAGTACCCTAGGAGGAGATAATGGAAAAAGTTTCGGTTGGATAAACCATGACCTAATTGCCTCAAAAAAAATAAATCCTCAGTTTAACGCTTTTGGAGGCGAAGAACGCCTATGGTTAGGACCCGAAGGTGGACAGTTTTCATTGTACTTTCAAAAAGGAACTACCTTCGATTTTGAGAATTGGAAAGTACCCAATATGATAGATACAGAACCATTCGAACTCTTATCAAAAACCAAAGAAACCGCCATATTCAAAAAACAAAAAACACTAGAAAACTATTCAGGAACAACATTTACTTTAGAAATAAGAAGAACCATAAAGTTACTAGATAAGGAAGCCATCAAAACAAGATTAAAACTAAAAGACACAAGCATTTCAGTCGTAGCCTATAATGAAACTGTTAAGGCACATTGTGCCACATCATAAATCGTATAAAGTTATTCCAGCAAGAAATATAACGTTTGCTTTCAATAACATTGGGTATAAAACTATCCAAGAATATGGTAACATTAATTTTTATTGTTTTGACGATTTGGGTGTAGAAACAACTGGAAGACATTTTGGGAAGGACTGTAATGTGATGGGAGAAATCCTTTTATCTCGATATGATTTGTTTATGCAAAGTAAAATTAGAATACACGCTACAACCAATTTAAATGCTCAAGAATTAGAAGAAAGGTACGGTTAGAGTGCGTTCTAGAATGCGACAACTATTCAATTTGATTGCTTTTAACCAAATGAGTAAAGATAAAAGAATTTAAAAAATGTGTATTATAATAAACAATTAAGCTTATTTTACTATATTTGTGTATTATAATAAACAATAAAATGATTGATGCAGTTACAATAAAAGATGTAAAATTGCAATTGGGTGAGCTTTGTAAGCAGAAGAGACAAAGTTACGAAATGTCTCAAGAAGATCTTGCAGAAGCATTGGATATCTCTCGCTATACCATTCAAAAATTTGAGAATGGAAAAAATGCAACATTAGATACAGTGTTGAAAATTGCTAACCATTTCGATTTACTAAACAATTTATATCAAGCCTTAAAGGATATTGAAAAGTCTAACGATATAAACTCATTATATTAAAGATGGCTAAAAATAATATCATAGAAGTTATGTTATTTGGTCAAGAGATAGGAAAACTGGTCTATGATGTAGACAAAAGGGCATCCTATTTTCAATACAACCCTGATTTTTTAGAATCCAATCAATACACCAACATTTTTCCCTACGTATTTAAGCGAATAAAACCAGTACAAGTATTTAATAAATTTGAAGGGGAAACCTTTAGAGGCTTGCCACCAATGATTGCCGATTCGTTACCTGATATGTTTGGTAACATCATCTTCAAGGAATGGTTTGAAGCTAAAAATAAAGAATTCAAAAAAATAAAACCATTAGAGCAGTTAACCTATGTGTCTAATCGTGGAATGGGTGCATTAGAATATCATCCTACAGCCAAAATACCAAAATCATCAACAATCAATATTGATGAAATTGTAGAGGTATTAAATAAAGTGTTGGATTTAAAAAATGAAACGGCGGCAGAAGCATTGAACGATGCGGCACTGTTAAATATATTCAAAATAGGAACCTCTGCAGGAGGCGCACGTCCTAAAATTTTAATCTCTGAACATAAAAAGACAGGCAAAATAATACCTGGAGATATTGAGTATTCAGACGCATATAATCACTATTTGGTAAAGTTATATATGAACGAAGAATGGGGTTATAATAAGGAAAAAGTGGAATATGCGTACTATCTAATGGCCAAAGGGACAGGTATCCAAATGATGCCTTCCAAATTAATAGATAATAAACATTTCGCTACCCTGCGATACGATAGGCAAAATGGAGAAAAGCAACATGTACTAACAGCAACTGGGTTGACGGGTTGGGATTTCAAAAAACCAGATGACGCGAGCTATGAAAATGTGTTCAAGTTAGCGTTAGATCTTAAAGTACCCTACAAGGATATTCAAGAATTGTTTAAACGGATGGTCTTTAATCTCGTTTTTGCAAATATAGACGACCATTTAAAAAACCACAGCTTTATATACAATAAGGAAACCGATGCTTGGGGTTTGGCACCAGCCTACGATTTAACATATCCATTAAATATTAATTTCAATTACAATAATATTTCTAGAGCGCTGTCTATAAATGATAAAAGAGCAGATATTACTTTAGAAGATATCATGACCATTGCAGAAACCTATGCAATAAAAAATCCAAAAGGAATTATTAAAGAAGTTCAAAATGTAATCGAGAGTTGGGAACATATTACAAATGAATTAGAAATACCAGAAAAGGTAAGAAATGGAATTAAAAAGGAATTTATAAGAATTATTAATAATTAAAATGGTTCAGCAATGGAGTATATTCCAGAATGCGGCAACTATTCAATTTAATTGCATTTGATAAAGAGAGTAAAGACTGGATAGGGCGGTCAAAGTGAGCCACCTCGGGCGGTTTAAACTGAGCAGTGTAAATGAGGTACTAAAAGTTGATTCATTTGTGGTTTAAATTTAGTGTTTTTTTGATGGGTTTATATGTTGTCCATTAATGTTTTGCTTCCCGAATCACTCGATTGGTATGCTATCTCAACTATTTCCATGGTTTTTATGGCATCTTCAACCGAGGATATCAATACGTCTTGAGAGCCTTCGACGAATTGCATGATATTGGACATGGTGCCGATGAATGCATCGGGGAACCAGCTTCCTTCAATGGTGGCCGAATGCCATTCGGGTTTTCCATGCTCATCTAAAACACAATATTCAAATGCATCTGGAACACCATGGGGATAATCTAAAAGCAATCCCATTTTTGCTATAATAACGCCTTTGGTGCCTTCCCATTTTATAAAACTTTCTTGGTGTTCCTTTCCGAAGTTATGGTCATGATTTGTGTTAATAGAGGCGCTTATTTCATCACCATAATCGAATAGAATACTACTTCTTGTTGAGGCCACTCTAGAACTTGGGTGTTTTACGGTTTTTGCCATAATACCTTTGGGGTCTCCCAAAAAAGAGCGTATAACATCAATATAATGGATACTGTGGTACAAGATTTCAACACGTGAAATTTTGGCTAAAAAATCCCACAGGTGCCACGGTGTATAAGTGCATAGTTTTACTTTCATGTCATAAACCTCACCAATAGCACCAGAATTAATAATGGATCTGGCAGCATTTACAAAAGGGGCAAAACGCAACTGAAAGTTCATGGCGGCAGTTAAGTTTTTGGATTTGCAAATGGATAAAATATGTTCAGCATTTTGAAGGTTCTCACCCATAGGCTTTTGTATTAAGACTGCTGAATTGTCGGGTAACTTAGGTAGGATATTTGCGATTTCTGACGCTGGAACGGTCACATCAAAAATAGCATGGTGCTCTTTCCCCAATGCAACCAAAGATTCAATGGTATGGCATACGGTTTTAATGTTGTATTGCTCACTTAATGCTTTTGAATTATCAGGATTGAGGTCGTATATCCCAATAACATCAAAACCTGCTTTTTTATATGCAGGTAAATGGGCATCTTTTACAATGCCTCCAGCGCCTATAATGACTATGGGTATGTTGGTTTTAGGTAATTCTTGTTTGGATATAATGGGTATCATGGGCTTTCTATACTATCAATTTTTTGTTGTGCTTCACTAACCAATTCGGCTACTTTTTTATCAGTACTAAAAAGTTCTGTAACCATCACATCGATAACTTCAGAGATTTTACTCCAGTTCATTTTGCGAGGTAATGTTTTTGCGTTGCTATGCAGCATATCTAATTTATGGTAATACGGTACGGTTTGGTTTACGTCTTGGTCTGTCCAAGTCGATTGTCTACAGCCTATGCCACCTTCTAGGGTGAGTAATTTATCGTTTTCGGGGTTTACCGCATATTTTATAAAGTCGTAGGCAATGTCTTTGTGTTTACTGCCTTTTGCAACGGTGTAAAGCCAATAAACGTTTAAGGAAACGCCTTGTCCATTTTTACCAGCGGGAACGTGAGTGATGTCTACACATCCTTTTACCTTGGAGTCCTGGTATACTTCGCACATCGATGCAAAACCAAACCAGTTGACCATCATGGCTATTTCTCCATTGGCAAAGGCCATACCGGATTTTACGGAATCGAAATCCTTGTATTTTGGATGCATGGCATTGGTGTCTTTAATGATGTTTCTGTAAAATTCCAATCCTTCTATGGCTTCGGGGGTATTGATATTGATTGAACCATTTTTATCCAATAGATTACCGCCTCTGGTCCATAGTTGTAAACAAAAGTCGAACACCGTGTTATGGCCGTCAGGAAATAGGGCAAAGGCCGAACCAAATAAGTTTTGTTCCGGACGGTTAAAAAAACGAGCAATTTCATGGAAATCTTCCCAGGTTTTTGGAGGAGAGAGGGGTTTGTTGTGTAAGTTGAAAAAGGTCTCTTGTTCTTTTGGGGCTTCGAACAAATCTTTTCTGTATATTAAACATTCCGGACCATCGTGAAAAGGTAAGCCTAATACTTTGTCTTCAAAGCGTTGCATATGCAATAGCGAATCGGACCATCCATTTGGATAATCATTAGGAGCATTCAATTTTATGAAAGGAGTTAAATCTTCTAAGGCGTTGATGTGGTGTGCTTCGGTAATCCAATCGGTATTTATGTGGGCAACGTCCCAATTTCCATTTTTCAGTCCTTTTTCGTTACCTAAAGTTGCATCATATAAAGGATGAAGGTCCATGGGGATGGCTTCCAACTCTAGGGAGCAATTGGTTTCTTTGCAAAAGGCATCCCATGTTTTTTTTAAGGCCGTTTCAAATGGGCCAAATTTCCGAACGGCAATTCTAAATTTGTTACTCATGACGATTATAAATTAAACTCTGAAACAATATGTTTGTTATGCTCGCCCAAATTGGGAGTTCCTTTTGGTGACAACAGTATGTCTCCATCAATACGGATAGGGCATCGAATGGTTTTAAATTTAAAACCGTTCTCCATTTCAACCACTTGTTCCATTTTAAGTACTTGGTAGGCCTCAGTTTCCATTAATGTCTTCCAATCCATAACTTCAGAGCACCAAATATCAGCAGGTTCTAATATTGCTAACCATTGTTTTGTGGTCCCCGTCATCAAATGTTTTGATAAAATATATTTTATCTCTTCTCTCTTGTCAAACAAAGAAGAAGGTGTTTTATATGCGGTTAATGCTTCACATTTCAATAGATTACCTAATATAGGTATTTTTCCCATGGCCAAAGCTAAATAACCATCTTTTGTTTTGTAGATGCCATAAGGTGCACCGAGGTAAGAATGGGCATTATTGGATTTTGTTCTTTCAACAGGCTGCCCTCCGTCGGTAAAGCAAGTAGTAATGGTTTCAAACTGTAAGTCGATTACAGACTCCAGCATACTTACTTCAACTTTGGCTCCTTTGCCTGTAATACCTTTTCTAATAAGTGCGGCCAAAACACCTTGAACCAAGTGTGCGCCAGAAATTATGTCTACAATAGCGAGCCCCATTGGCACAGGGCCATCATTTTTGTTTCCTGTTAGCCATGTTAACCCAGAAAGTGATTGTAGTAATAGATCCTGCCCGGGTTTGTCTTTCCATGAACCCTCTTTACCATAACCCGATATTTCACCGTAAACTATTTCTGGTTTGATTTTGGAAACGGTACTATAATCCAAGCCTAGCCTTTCAATTACACCAGGTCTAAAGTTGTGTATGACCACATCGGCTTGCGCTAAGAGTTTTTTTATGCGTTTTAAATCTATGGGGCTCTTTAAATCGGCTTCAAAACTTTCTTTATTTCTGTTAATGGCGTGGAACACGGTTGAATTGCCATTTAATTCCACGTTAGATACATAGAACTGTCTGCAAATATCCCCGGTTACGGGGCGTTCAACTTTAATGACCCTAGCCCCTAGGTCGGCCAATTTTAGACTGGCCGATGGCCCAGATAAAAACTGACAAAATACAATAACCAATAAGCCTTCTAAAGGTTTCATTTAATATCTTTTTTATAATTTATGGGATTCGGTATAAATGGCATTTAATTTGTTTACGGCTTTTTCAGCCGAAATTTTTCCGGAAATGGCATCGTGTACTATGGGACTTGCATTATCTTGAAAATACATATATCCATAATATTGTGGACGCATTATAGCTTCATCTAGAGTTTGTAGCGTGTCTATAAAGAAGTTGTTACTTTGTTTGTTTACTTCTTCATTTAACCATGATTGTCTATGTCCAGGCTGTCCTCCAAAGTCAAAGTAAAGCCCTGATTGTGTTTTTTCTATAGCGTTAAATTGTGCATATTTCATAGCAATCTTGGGATGCTTTGTATTAGAAGATACTGCTATGCCAGCACCGCCTAAAATTGAACGCAACCTCTTACCGTTAAAAGAGACCAAACCTCCAGCTTTCAAAATTTTGTCCGCATAATTCTTTTTTGAATAATTAGAGTATCCATAATTGAAGGGACTATATATTATTTCATCTGTACTTGTCATAAGTTCAGCGATGTGTATTGGGTTCATTTCTAAGCAATATGAAGGTGCTAGATCTACCAGTTCTTTGTACATCTTTATAGCGTTTATCATAATTGCCTGAGGAGCTACTTCCGTTTTGCTTGTAAAAATAGAGGCACCTAAGGCGGAGCATAGCATGTAATGGTGCATTAATGTGTCAATAGGTATAGATGCAAAAGCTACTTTTCCGGTTTTGGTTAATGCTAACAAATCTTCCCATGTCTTAGGAATTCGAATATTGTGTTTGCTTATTAAATCTTCCCTCCAAGTCGCAATGGGTGTTGCTGCATCTGTTGCCAATGTCCATTGTTTGTTATTTACATTGTAACTTACATGTGATTTTCCCACACTGTTTTTTGCTAATTCTTCTATGAATTCGGTGCTTAAAAAATCATCGAAGGCTAAAAGGTTATTGTCACGCGCAGCAATTGAAATATGGGGGTTGTCCATAATCAACAAATCATACTTATTTGTTAATTCATCTAATGAAGCATCTGCAAATGCTTGAAGCGATCTTTTTTCCCATGTAATTCTTACGTTTGGATTTAACTCTTCAAATCGTTGTGCCGTAGCAACTACAGATGTAAATCCTCGAGTATGATTCCAGGCAATTCCTTTTAGTGCTATTTTTTTTTTGGTGTTCATCTTATTAAATTAATAATCTTTTATTATTACATGACTAGTGAATTCTATGCATGCTGCCATAGGTAATTATTATAAAAGAGCAAACCAAAACAATTAGCCCTGTTATTAATATAACATAGGTTTGCTTAGTAACATTTTTCCACTCTTTCATTAATACACCAACAATATAACAAAAAAAGATAAGCATGGCCAATATGGATGACTCAGCTTGCAAATTTAAAATCTCCCATTCTAACATGGCCCAAGCCATAAAAGAAGAATTGAAAATACCATAAGCCACCAGATAAGATGGATAAAAGCAGGTTTTGTGACCAAACTTTTGTACCCAGTTGTTTTACGGAGACCAATTCTTTTATGGTTTTTTGGGTTATTAACCAAAATTATATATGCTCTAATAAGGATAGAACTACATTCCAGATAACCTTACTTTTTCCTTACCTTATATTACAATTCTACCATTGTCATAGTTTTTTAATAAAAGATTCATACCCCCTAATTCAAATACCACATCACACTATCTTCAAGTGTTTTTGCTACGTTAACTATTATTTCGTTCTTGCCATTATCCAGTCTTACACCTTTAAAAATATAATGTACTTTTGTTTGACCTATTTCATAGGACTTGTGTATTTTGCTATTTACTTTTAGTGTCGGTACTCCCTCATTGGAATACACATGAATATCGGTAACTTTATTGGTCTCAAATTTAGTTAAAACTATGCACTTTAGTGCACCTCGCTTTAGCTTCTAAAAATTTTTATCTTTGGTTTATGTCAGAGCAAAGAGTAAATGGACATACTGTTTCTAGATTAACAGTATATATAGTTTGGAGTACAAAATACAGATATTCAGTTTTGGGAGGTGATATCCAAAAAAAGTGTAGGTCTATATTGATACAGATTTGTGATGCGGAAGGGATAAATATCTTGAAAGGGGTTGTTAGTAAAGATCATGTTCATATGCATATAGAATATCGTCCATCACAAGATATTAGCAGTTTAGCAAAGAAAATGAAGGGGAGAAGTTCTCGTCGATTGCAGCAAGAGTTCCCGAAATTGCACAAAAAATATTGGGGGCGGCATTTTTGGGCTATAGGATTTGGTTGTTGGAGTACTGGTAATATTACAGATGAAATGGTAAATGAATATTTAGAACATCATCGCAAATCAAACAATGATACAGATTCTTTTATACTTGAGTAATCACGAATTGTTTGCGTACTGCTGACTTTAGTCAGATTTAAAAACCTATGGTACTTTAGTCCATAGTGGTTTATTTAATCGAGAAGTTGTTGGTTGGGCAATGAATGATAATTTAAGTACAGAGGCTACTATCATTCCAGCATGGAATATGACAATTAATAAACATAAAATAACAAAAGAATTGATTTTTCATTCAAACAGAGGTTCCCAATATGCTAGTTATGCGTTTACCAATATTATTAAAAAATATAATGGTATTGTAAAACAATCAATGAGTCGAAAAGGAAATTGTTGGGACAATGCTGTAGCTGAAAGTTTCTTTAAAAGCTTAAAAGTGGAATGATATATAAACACGAGTATGATTTTAAACAACAAGCTGAATTATTTATCTTTGATTGGATAGAAACTTGGTATAAAAAACAGAAGACATTCTGCTTTAGGAATGAAATCGATTAATCAATTTGAATTAGAAATGTATAACAATAATTTAGACGCATAGTCTCTTAACTATCTGTCCACTTTTTTGTTGCAAGTCCAATCCAATTGATGGCGGGTTTGTAACACTAAATGGATAACAATTAAAGTAAAAAGTTAAAACATATTTACAGAGTTAGCATCCAACTACGTTGCAGTTTTTTAAATTTTTTCAATTCTCTTCTTAAAATTGGTAAAAAATCTTTTCCATTACTATTAGATCGTTCTAAGCGATACGAGTTTTTATATAGCATATTAGTAATACGCTTAAGCGATGCAATATGTTTATACTTTCTCTCTGAATAACGCTCTAATTCTGCATTTACAATTTCTGGAACTAAGGAGACTGATTGCTGTACAATATCTCCTGAAAAATAAATATTATTATCTTCAGAACCATCCTCTTTTAAAGCAGATAAATCATGATTTAAGTAGGTAGATATATTTTGAGACAAAGCAAAAATATCTAGAGCTTTTTTGTAAATCGGTAATTCCGATAGATTTTGTGGGGTACTAGTCAACATATTCTTAATCTCTGTTGCAATTTTATCAAAATTACTCACTAGAAACCACAATATTCTTTTGATTTTAAAGTAAATCCGTATATTTGCTTTAAATATTAATATTTTAATACTTAATTTCTTTAAATGAGTATTGACAGCCTAAATAGGAAGATTTTAAAGTGTTTGCAAGAAAACGCAAGACAATCTAATGCAGAAATTGGAAGACAAGTTGGTATTAGTTCGCCTGCTGTTTCTGAACGCATAAAAAAAATGGAAGACTTAGGTGTTATTGAAGATTATAAAACCTTAGTTTCTCCATTCAATTTAGGGTACCAGTTTAAAGCTATAATTACTTTGCGTGCTTTTATGGGCAAGTTAAAACCATTTTTAGAAAAAGTAAAAACCTATGATGAGGTTATAAATTGTTATAGAATTACTGGCGACGAAAATATTGTTATGGAAGTAGTTTTAAAAGACCAAAAGCATCTTGAGAAATTTATTGACCAATTAATTATTTATGGCGAAAGTAAAACACAAATTGTTTTATCAAGTGTTGTAAAACAAAAAGAAGTTAAACCAATTTAAATTATGAATTAACTCGCCAAGGCGGATTTTTTCTGTTTTTTCCTGCTTTATATAAAATGATATGATTACCATCTAAATCGTTTAAATGCGCTTCTCTCCACAGCCACATTTTATCTTCAGGTTCACTTGTAAATTCAATACCTTTTGCTTTTAGTTGCTTTACTAATTCATCAAGATTGTCATTTTCAAAATAGATTGTAATTCCACTTTCTTTGCTTAACTCATCAACTTTATGAATTGAAAAAGTAGAATTTCCATTAGGACATTCAAATCTTACATAATTTGGAGATGCATCTACGATAAGATGCAACCCCAAAATTTTGTAAAATGCTGTTCCTTTTTCAACGTTTAAAGACGCAATGCTAATTTGATTTAAATCCATAAAATTTCTTTTTCTTCTTCTTCTTTTAGTTTCTTTTTTCTATTTAAATATTTACCTAATATAAACAATAGAAAAACGCAAAGGGCTGCTAATATGGTTATAATATACCACGTGTTTTTAAAACCTAGTTTATCTGTCATTTGTAAACCAGCATTATGTCCAAAAATATGAGCTATTGAAAACGCTATAGTGTACAAAGCCATATATTCACCTTGGTTTCCTTTTTTTGCTCTATCCATTGCAAATGCATTCGAAAAAGGAAAAGCAATCATTTCTCCAAAGGTCATTAAAAGCATACCAAAAATTAAAACACCTGTCCACGGTGTAAAATTTAAAATAAGAAAACTTAAGCCTGTTAATAGACCACCAAAAAGCATCAAACCAGTTTTAGTAAATGTTGTGTTTTCTAACCATTTTATTACGGGCATTTCAAATACAAATATTAAAAAACCATTCATGCCTAATAGTACGCCAATTTCTATTTCAGTTAATTGATGCACATCTTTATAATATATTGGCATTGTTGAAAAATATTGTAAAAATACAACACCAAAAAACATCATAGACACTAAAAATATTAAAAACGCCTTATCATGATAAGCAGATTTAGGATTTTTAGCTTTTATTTCATCAATTAGTTTTGTTGTTTTTGGGTTTAAAACGTTTATTAAAACTAATGCTGCTAAAATACAAGTGATGCCATCTACCCAAAATAAACCACTATAACTTAAAGTGGTTATTATAAATCCACCAATTGCAGGACCAGCAGAAAACCCAAGATTAATGGCTAGCCTAATAAGTGTTACCGATCGTGTTTTATTTTCTAGTTTGCTGTAAGCACTTAATGCAACAAACATGGCAGGACGAAACATATCAGCCACCAACATAACCAGTAAAATACCCATACAAAAAGATACAAAGGTTGTTAGAAATTGTAATGCTACAAACAAAATGCCAGTTGCTAGTAAACTAAAAACCATAACTTTATAAAAACCAATTTTATCGGTTAATTGTCCGCCAATCCAAGAACCAATAACAGAACCTAAACCAAAAGCACTCATAACCCAGCCAACATCACTTATACTAAAATCTAAATCCTCTTTAAGATAAAGTGATAAAAATGGTATTACCATGGTACCAGCTCTATTAATTAGCGTTATTAAAGCAAGCCACCAAACTTCTCTAGAGAGTCCATTAAAAGTGTTTAGGTAATTGTTAAATAGTGTTTTCATTAGTTCTAATTGTTCAAGTTGTTTTTTCTACATATTTAATTTTTTTGTTAAAGTCTGTAATAGACTAAAAATAAAAAGTCCGACTGGGAAGTCGGACTTTTTAATATTGTAATATTTTATAATCATATCACCACAATATATAATAAGCCCAACTCCTTGTCTTTAAACAAGAGGTCCATTGCTTTCTATAAATAGTGACGTTAATGCGCATTTTTTTCATTTTATAATGAGACAAAACTATATAAAATTTTTGTAAGTTGTATTTTTGAATAAAATAAAGTTAAAAAAATGTACAAAAGATTTTTAGTTATAAGTATAATTCTGCTATTTATATCCTGCGGAAGTTATTCTTTTCAGAGATTTTATAATAACCATAAATCAGATATTGGAGCAACTTATTTTCATGTGCCTAATTTTATGAAAGCTATTTTAAGGAATATTTCACCAGAAGTTGAAGCGGTAGTTGGTAATATATCCGATTTTAAATATATAAAGATAAAAAATATTAATACTGTTAAGCGCCAAAGTATTATTGCAGAAATAAATCAGGTTACCAATTCTGGTTTTACTGATATGTTTAGAAAAAATGAGTTAATCAATACGCGAATTATTTCTGTACGCGAAGCAGGAATAGTTGTAACAGATGCTATTATTTTTAATAGTAACTAAACCGAAACAACAGCATTTTATTTAAAAGGAAATTTTAATCCAGATAAAATAAAATCACTTTCAGATGAAGATGCGTTTAACAAATTTTCGTCTCAGCTAATTCAAGCCTATCAATCTAATATTAATCCATCGTTTAATCCAGAAAACTAAAACAAGCTAGAAAACAATTATTTGGTAAGCATTAAATCACTAAATTTTAAATAGATGAGAATATATGTTTTATTTTTTACTTTATGTGTGATTCTTTGTAGTTGCAAACAAGAAAAAAGACCTGTTTTAGGAGAAACCGAATACCAAAAAGAGCAAAATGCAAATTTTAAAGATGCTACAATATCACCTCTAAAAGATAAAGATAGAAAAGATTTTAAAGGGTTAGAGTTTTTTAAATTCGATTCTACTTACGTAATTAAAACAAGTTTTAAAAGAACACCTAACGAGACAGTTTTTAAAATGAAAACGACCACAGATAGAGAACCGGAGTATGTTAAATATGGTGAATTAAATTTTGATTTAAAAGGGAAAAACTTCACGTTAAACATATATCAAAATCAAGGTTTGATTGATAAAGAAGGTTATGATGATTATTTATTTCTACCTTTTTTAGATGAAACAAACGGAATAGAAAGTTATGGTGGCGGGCGCTATATTGATGCCAGAATACCCAAAAATGATTCTATGGTAATAGATTTTAATAAAGCATATAACCCTTATTGCGCTTATAATGACAAATATTCTTGCCCCATAGTACCACGAGAAAATTATTTAAATACAAGGATTGAAGCTGGTGTTAAAACTTTTGGGAAGTATTGAGTTTTAAACGAATTTGTCGGTTTTTTTCTGATAAAGCCAAATATCACTTCACTAAAAACATGCCTAAAAAAACGGCTAAAAAACCAATAACAAAACTCCCTATGGTATACAATGCAAAACTTGTGAAATCGCCAGATTTTAAAAACACATGGTTCTCGTAAGCAAAAGTAGAAAAGGTTGTAAAACCACCACAAAACCCTGTGGCTAAAAGTAAGGTTTGGCTTTGGGTTAACGAATCGTTTTTTGCTGCTAAACCTAATACAATACCAATAAGTAAACTACCAATAATATTAGCCGCAAACGTACCATAAGGTATACCTGTTGCTGTAGAATTTAAATATTTACCAATTACATAGCGCAGTACACTACCAAAACCGCCACCAACAAAAACTAATAAAAGTTGTTTCATTTATGTATCATTCTTTTATTGGGATATAAATTTCGGTTACCCAATTTGCTGGGTTTGGTACTTTCTCAGGATCGGTTTGGTAAATTTCAAAAGGAAGAATATCAGATTGCTCCATATTATTTTCTGCTAGATGCTTCATAGTTGCCTCCCAAGCCTTAGGCAAATAGGTGTAATTTCCTTTTAATGTAGTTTTTAAAACTTTTGTTTTTGGTATATAACCACAAAGTACGTTGCTATCTCCGGTAACTGTGACTTTATTTTGTACTGGTATAGCTTGACTCATAATAATACCATTTTCAGCAGTATCCATATTATGATAAATAGTAAATGGCATTCCCGTTTGCTTAATAGAGTTATTTGCCATATAGCCTAATATCTCACCATATTGTTTACCCATAATTTGGCTAATATTGGCACCAGTTGCCGAGGTTGTTTTGTACATATAAAATCCGCCACCATATTCGGTAATACCATCTATTTTAATAGTATATTTTTCCATACTAGCAACAACAATACTATCTAGTTTTTCGAGGCTTCGCTCGTAGTGCGGACCAATTTGTTTTTCCATACCACCCATTAAAACCGAAAACATTTTAAAGATAAAAGGTAAATCTTTACCAGAAATAGTCCATGTGGCATCAGTTGATCCATCTTTATTCTGCTTAAAATTCCAATTCACATCTGATGGTGGAAACTCTGCAAATTGCATATGTTGCTGTATAGAGGCATGAGGTGTAGCTTCGGTAGTTTTAATAGTACCAACACCATCTTTATCCTCCCAAGAGTAAGATCCGTTAACACCTTTAGTCTGGTCTGATAATGTAATGGTCATATCAGGATCGGCTTCAACCCAAGATGACCACGATTCCCAGTTCTTAAAATCGATAACGTTATCATATATAACTGCTGCAGGAGCTTTTATGGTTCGCGTTCTAGTAACTTCAAATTCATTAGGTTGAACAGCTATATAAATGGCTGTACCAATAATTCCTATGAGCAATAAAAATAGGATATATTTAAGTGTTTTCATTTAAAAAAAATTATGATAAATATTGAAAATCAAATATAATCATTTTAATCTTTGGTTAATAAATTATTACATTTGCTGCCATAAAATTAAGTATTTAATAATTAAGCTTGCTTATTTTGATAAATCACTATTTTTTTTGAGTTTAATTAACCTTAATTTACATAATAACTAAAATTAAAATAAATCAATGAAACTAAAAAAAGTATTAAGTTTTGCTTTAGCAGCAACGTTTTTGCTATCCTGCGGAAACGATAAATCTGAAAAGCAAACCGATAGCGTAAAAGAGAAAGAAACTGTAGCATTTAACTATAACGTTGAGCAGTTTGCAGATATTAAAATATTACGATATCAAATTCCTGGTTGGGAGCAACTTACTTTAAAAGAGCAAAAATTAGTATATTATTTAACGCAGGCAGGTTTAGCTGGAAGAGATATTATGTGGGACCAAAATTACCGGCACAATCTCAAAATAAGAAAAGCCTTAGAGCAGGTTTATACTAATTACAAAGGAGATAAAACTTCTGATGATTGGAAGACTTTTGAAGTGTATTTAAAGCGGGTTTGGTTTAGTAATGGTATTCATCATCATTATTCAAACGATAAATTAAAACCCGAATTTTCTTCAGATTACCTAAAACAATTATTAGCTGAAACCAATACTAATTTAGAAGACGAAGCTTTTGATGTTATTTTTAATGATGTCGATTCTAAAAAAGTAAATCAGGCAAAAGGCGTTGATAATGTGGCACTTTCAGCAGTTAATTTTTACGGACCAAATGTAACCAATGCCGATGTAGAAAGTTTTTATAAAGCTAAGGTCTCTCCAAATCCAGAAAAGCCTTTATCACACGGATTAAATTCTCAATTGGTAAAAGAAAACGGTGTTTTAAAAGAACGTGTTTATAAATCTGGTGGCTTGTACGGCTCTGCAATCGATGAGATTGTTAAGTGGTTGGAATTGGCAAAAGGTGTTGCTGAAAACGAAGCACAAGGAAATGCACTTGGGTTATTAATTGAGTACTATAAAACAGGCGATTTACAAACGTGGGATGATTACAACGTTGCTTGGACAGCTGCAACTAATGGTAATGTAGACTATATTAATAGTTTTATTGAAGTATATAACGACCCCTTAGGTTATAGAGGTTCTTATGAGAATATTGTTCAAATTAATGATTTTGATATGTCTCAAAAAATGAAAGTTTTATCGGATAACGCACAATGGTTTGAAGATAATTCACCTTTAATGGACGAACATAAAAAGAAAAATGTAGTTGGTGTAACGTACAAAGTGGTTAATGTTGCTGGAGAAGCTGGCGATGCTTCACCAAGTACACCAATTGGTGTAAATCTGCCAAATGCCAATTGGATTCGTGCTGCAGTTGGCAGCAAATCGGTATCTTTGGGCAACATTATTAATGCCTATAATAATGCAGGTAGTTCAGGTCGTTTAAAAGAATTTGTACATGATGATGAAGAATTAAAGTTAGAAGAAGAACACGGGCAATTAGCCGATAAGTTACATACGGCACTTCACGAAGTGATTGGGCATGCATCAGGACAATTAAACCCTGGCGTTGGCGAGACTAAAGAAACACTTAAAAATTATGCATCGACACTTGAAGAAGGTCGTGCAGATTTAGTAGGATTATATTATTTATACAACCCCAAATTACAAGAATTAGGTTTGGTAAAAGATTGGAAAGCTGTTGGTAAAGCAGCTTACGATGGTTACATTAGAAATGGGTTGATGACGCAGTTAATTCGTTTAAATTTAGGTGATCATGTTGAAGAAGCACACATGCGTAACAGACAATGGGTTTCTGCTTGGGCTTTTGAAAAAGGTAAAGCAGATAATGTTATTGAAAAAGTAACTCGTGATGGAAAAACCTATTTTAATATTATCGATTATGATAAATTACATGACTTATTCGGACAGCTTTTACGTGAAACACAGCGTATAAAATCTGAAGGTGATTACGCAGCAGTTGAAGCTTTGGTAGAAGGCTACGGCGTAAAAGTAGATCAAAAAAATCATGCCGAGGTTTTAGAACGAAACAAACAGTTTACTTCGCCTCCATATAGCGGATTTGTTAATCCTGTTTTAGTTGCTGAAAAAAATGATGCTGGAGAAATTACAACCATTAAAGTTACACAACCAGAAACATTTTCAAGTCAAATGTTAGAATACGGCAAAAACTATAGTTTTTTGCCAGAAGTGAATTAAGTGTTATATAATTCCTTATTTATAAAACAGATTCTTAATATTTTTAAGGGTCTGTTTTTTTATTAACACTAAAAGCTAAAAGAATTAAATTGATAACAATAAGAATGGTTATTATAAAAATAATTTTCATACGATTTGATACTTACAGTTATTTAATAGATGTAAATTTTAACATTTGGTTGCGTTAAATTTTAACATTTATTTATATAAGAAGTACCTATGGTTTTTTCTTAGTGAAAGTTTAAAAAATAAAATAAAGTATAGAGCTTATTTATAATTACTTCAAAAAGAATTTAATAGCAACAATACATAGTATAAAAGAAATAAAAGCTATTAAAACCCAAATACTGCCTTTATAAAAGCGCTTATGAAGTTTTAAATCTTTGCGGTAAGTATATCCAATAATGATAGAAAAAACAATAAAAAATAAAACACCGAAAACAATTTGACCTTTACTAAACATATCATTATTTTTAGGCAAATTTAAACAAAAGAGATTAGATGAAGAATAAAATTGAAGCTGTAAAAGCATTTCACACCGCTTTTAAAATAGGGCACAGAGAAACACCAAAAGCAGATTTAGGAATGGCTAAAAATATGTTGCGTTATAAATTGATGCGTGAAGAAAATGAAGAATATTTAGAAGCTGCAAATGATAACGATTTAATTGAAGTAGCTGATGCACTTGGTGATATGCTTTATATTTTGTGTGGTACCATTATAGAACACGGACTGCAGCATAAAATTGAAGAAGTGTTTGATGAAATTCAACGTAGTAATATGAGTAAATTAGGTGAAGATGGACAACCCATTTATCGAGAAGATGGTAAAGTGTTAAAAGGCCCGAATTATTTTAAACCTAATATTAAGGCTATTTTAGATAAATAGAAATTAAACGTTTTCGTCATTCTGAATTTATTTCAGAATCGTATATTGATGAGAACCTGAGACAAGTTCAGGTTGACCTATAAACAAAATAAAGGGAACCAAATAGTTTCCTTTATTTTGTTTATAATTAATAATTTAAACTTTATAACGCCACCCAAAAGGGTCTTCCGCTTTATTGGTTTGAATATCTGTAATGCGTTTCTTTAAAGAGCTCGCAAAGGTGTTTTCTAATTCTGGTAAATCAAAATCTTCATTTTTATATCCAAAACCAGCTATTGGAGAAATTACGGCAGCAGTACCAGCACCAAACATTTCTTTTAATGTTCCGTTTTTAGCAGCTTCAACAACTTCGCTAACTGTAATTTTTCTAACTTCAACAGGAATACCTTCTGTTTTCGCTAATTCAATAATACTTTTGCGGGTAATACCATCTAAAATTCTGTCGCTAGTAGGTCCAGTTATTAAAGTGTCATTTATACGAACAAAAATATTCATAGCACCAGCTTCTTCAATATATTCGTGGGTATTATCATCAGTCCAAATTACTTGTTGGTAACCTTTTTTAACAGCTAATTGTGTTGGGTAAAACTGTCCAGCATAATTACCTCCAGCTTTAGCAAAACCAACACCACCATTGGCTGATCGCGAATATTTTTCTTCAATTAAAACCTTTACTTTACCAGCAAAATAAGCGCCAGAAGGCGCTGTAGAAATTATAAATTTATATTCGTCTGCTGGCGATGCATGAAACCCTTTTCCAGTAGCAAAAATAAAAGGTCTGATGTATAATGAGCTGCCTTCTTTTTTAGGAATCCAGTCGCTATCTACTTTCAACAACGTTTTTAAACCATCCATAAAGAATGCTTCTGGTAACTCAGGAATAGCAAGACGTTTTGCAGAAATGTTTAAGCGTTTAAAATTATCTAAAGGGCGAAATAATAATATGTTATCATCCTCATCTTTGTAGGCTTTCATCCCTTCAAAAATAGACTGTCCATAATGAAAAATCTTTGCTGACGGATCTAAAGAAATAGGAGCATATGGTACTACCTTAGGCGTATGCCATTTACCATCTTTATAATCACATTCTAACATATGATCTGAAAAAACATGACCAAACTTTAGATTGTTAAAATCTATATCATGAATTTTAGTATGATTTGCTTTTATAACCTCTATATCGTTTACTATAGTGCTCATAATTCTTACGCTTTTAGGGTGCAAATTTAAATAAAAACGCGATTAAAAATCATATATTTGTAACAAATCGTTTAAAATTAAAAATTATATATAATGAAGCCAATTATCCTGCTAATTATCTGTGTATTTATGCTAAATTCTTGTAAAAACAAAGATGAAAAACAGCAAGAAAAACCTGTTGAAGTTGAAAAAACAGTATATAAATCTTTTGGAAATGAAATAATTGCTGATGATGCTATTGATGTTTCGTCTATGGCAACACATTATAAGTCTATGAATGTTGGAGATAGTATAAACTCTAAAATAACAGCAACTGTAAACAAGGTTTGTCAAGCAAAAGGATGTTGGATGACTTTGAATTTAGGTAATGACGAAGAAGTTCTGGTTAAATTTAAAGATTACGCCATTTTTATGCCTAAAGACATTGCCGGAAAAGAAGTTATTATAAATGGTAAAGCTTTTGTAAAAGAAGTTTCAGTTGATGAGCAGCGCCATTATGCAGAAGATGGAGGTAAAACACCCGAAGAAATTGTAAGTATAACTGAGCCTAAAAGAACTTATTCTTTTGAAGCTGATGGTGTGTTGCTAAAACAATAATTTGCAGCGAGAAATTGTAATAACAGCTGATGGTTCTTCAACCATTCATTTGCCAGGATGGGATGAGCAATACCACTCTAAACACGGTGCAATTCAAGAAGCTTATCACGTATTTATAAAGCATGGGCTACATCACTATTGTCATTCTGTGATTCAAAATAATCAGGACAAGCATATATCCATATTAGAAATAGGTTTTGGTACGGGGTTAAATGCCTTTATTACTTTTTTAGAAGCTGAAAAATTAAAAATGACTATTGAATATTTTGGTGTTGAAGGCTATCCTGTTTCAATGGATGAAATCGATCAACTAAATTATTCAAAACAGTTAAATTCTGAAAACGACAATTCAATTTTCAAGAAATTTCATGAAGTTTCTTGGGAAGAATCACATAAAATTACACCCCTTTTTTCATTAATAAAACGAAAACGATTCTTCTCAGAAATAAATGAGAAGGATTGTTATAGCATCATATATTTTGATGCTTTCGGGGCACGTGTACAACCAGAATTATGGACTGAAAAGATGTTTAAAAAAATGTTTGAAGCGCTTAAAATAGGTGGTGTTTTAGTAACCTATTCTGCTAAAGGCAGTGTAAGGCGCGCTATGGAAGCTGTTGGATTTAAAGTAGAACGATTACCTGGTCCACCTGGAAAACGTGAAATGTTACGCGCTTTTAAAGAAGCGTAACATTCAGGGATTCTAGTGAATAAAATAATGTACTAAATGCTGAGAGCTACAAAAAAGTTAAATACCCATTAAATCTGTTAAACTAAGTATAAATATATAGCTATTAAGACTTACATTTTGTAACTTTATATAAAAAGAAAATATGCGGGTTTTAATAACAGGAGCGACAGGATTGATCGGGCAGGAGATTGTAAAACTTTGCCATAAAAAAGATATTGCTGTAAACTACTTAACTACAAGTAAATCTAAAATTAGGCAAGAAGTAAACTATCAAGGTTTTTATTGGAATCCTAAAAAACAAGATATTGATACTAACTGTTTTAATAATGTTAATGCAATTATCCATTTAGTAGGAGCTACGGTTTCAAAGCGATGGACAGCAGCCTATAAAAAGGTAATTCTTTCTAGCAGAATTGAAGGCACACAACTATTAATAAACGCATTAAAAGGAGAAACACATACTATAAAGCAAGTCATTTCTGCAAGTGCTATTGGCATTTATCCCAATTCTTTAATTAATTATTATGATGAAACTTTTAAAGATTTTAATAGTACCTTTTTAAGCGATGTTGTAAAAGTATGGGAGCAAGAAGTTGATGGGTTTGGAAAAGTTAATATAACAGTTTCTAAAGTTAGAATTGGTTTAGTATTATCAAATAAAGGTGGGGCTTTACAAGAAATGGTAAAGCCTATAAAATTTGGCTTAGGTGCAGCATTTGGTAGTGGTAAACAATGGCAATCGTGGATACATATTAACGATTTAGCACGATTGTTTTTATATGTTTTAAAGCATCAATTAGTTGGTGTTTATAATGGTGTTGCACCAAACCCGGTAACTAATTTAGAGCTCACAAAAACCATAGCGAAAGTGTTAAGTAAACCTTTGTTTTTGCCTAATATTCCTAGATTTTTTATGAAACTTGTTTTAGGCGATATGCATACGTTGTTATTCGAGAGCCAGCGTGTAAGTTCTAAAAAGATAGAAGATAAAGATTTTCATTTTAACCAGCACCATTTACAGCCTGCGTTAGAGGATTTGTTGGTTTGAATATGTTAATTTTTTGTCCACAGGGGAAGGTTATTCCATTTAAAAAGGTTTTTTATGAGGGTCATAACAAAAACAAAAAGAAAGAATACAGAGCCTCTAAATATGTATGTTTAGAATGCCCTATGCGCACATCGTGTTTAAAAAAGAGTCAGGAAAAGCGCATAAGCATTCCTATTACAGAGAATAATACGAAAGAAACAATTCTAGGGTAAACAACAGCCGAGGACCTTATATGAAAGCCAATCGGCAAAGCACAGTAGAGCCTGTATTTGGAACCCTTACCCAGTTTATGGGGCTTATAAAAATTAATACTATTGGAATAGAGCAAGCCAACAAGGTCATGCATCTCTCTGCGATGGCCTATACTTAAAAAGTACTTGAAATTCACTCAAAACCGAGTAAAAAGTGGGGCAGGAATACTTCCTTTATTGAGTTTTATAAAAACGGGATGCAGAGAAGCAAATACATTGCTTTTAAGAGGGTTTAAAAACCCAGAAATTGTGATACTCTAAAAAAGAAAAGCCCCTTAAAAAGGAGCTTTTATGTTAAAATATATGTTTTTTAGAGCTTTGTGCAACGACTACTATTGTTGCCAATGGTTCGCGGATATGTGCCATTTTAATTACTCAAATCCAACGTTAACCAAAATTATCATTTTTTTCTGACAAAGTCAAATAAATCAAACCACATAGTAATCTATATTATTGTTCAGTATAAATCTCCCCACGATGTGGTTTTAACCTATCTCTTATCGGTTTCATATGTTCTTCAGCTACAACCATAAAAGCAATGGCATGTAAATCATTAATAGCTTCAAAACCAGTAATGTTTAATACTATGTTTTCTAATTGAATAAAGTCTTTTAAATGAACCTCATGATGTTCAGCAATTTTTAAAGCATCAGGACCTCTAAAATCCCAAATAAGTTTTAGTTTACGCATTATTTATTAATAGATAATAATAGATTTTAAAAACCCGTTGTGCATTTTGAGTAAAATTTGTCAATTCGAGTGAATTTTACTCATTTTTATGAATAAAATTTGTATCGAGAATAAAATTTTTCATTTCAAAACCTGTTCTCGATACAATTTTCTATTGAAAATCACTCGAACTGACATTTAATTTAGCCTAATAAATCAAAATGCACAACAGATTTTAAAAGTAAAGATATATAATAATTTTGAGTAATATTTTCGCTTTTTAAACGTTTGTTAAAGCAACTTGTATTATAGGTTTATATTAGTATTTTTGTAACCGTCTGATTAATTTTTTTCTCCATGAAATTAAAATGTTTTTTTACTTTACTATTAACAGCAATAGTGTTTTTTGTTAATGCACAATCTGATGCCAAAGAAGTGCTTTTTACAGTTGATAACGAACCTGTTTATGTATCAGAATTTTTAAGAGTTTATAATAAAAACCTCGATTTGGTTCAAGATGAATCTCAAAAAGATGTTGATAAATACTTGTCACTTTTTACTACCTATAAATTAAAATTAAAAGAAGCTAAAGCCTTAGAACTTGATAAAAAACCATCGTATTTAAGAGAGCTTAATACATATAAAAAACAGTTGGCTAAAAACTTTATTTATGATAATAAAGTTACAGATGAGTTGGTTAAAGAGGCGTACGAAAGAATATCTTACGATATAAAAGCAAACCATATTTTAATAAGATTGCCAGAAAATGCAAGTCCGCAAGACACCTTAGTAGCTTTTAATAAGATTAGTAAATTAAGAGATAGAGCTTTAAGCGAAGGTTTTGAAACCGTTAGAAAAGAAGTACATAACGGAAAATCTGTTTTTGGTGAAGAGTTAGGCTATTTCTCAGGTTTTAGGATGGTTTATAGGTTTGAAAATGCAGCTTTTAATACTAATGTTGGCGACATTTCTCAACCTTTTAGAACGCGCTTTGGTTATCATATTGTTAAGGTTTTAGATAAGCGTAAATCTAGAGGCGAACGTGCAGTAGCACATATTATGCTTGCTATTAGAGAAAACGATACTGTAAATGAAAAGCCAGAAACTAGAATTCAGGATATTTATAAAAAATTAAATCAAGGTGAAGAATTTGAGGCTTTAGCAAAACAGTTTTCGGATGATAAAAATTCGGCACCAAAAGGTGGTAAATTAGCAGCTTTTTCAAGCGGACAATTAAGCTCGCCAGAATTTGAAGAGGTTGCTTTTAGTTTAGAAAGAGTAGGTGATGTTTCTGAGCCTTTTAAAACCAAATATGGTTGGCATATTGTTAAATTACATGATAAAAAACTAACGCCAGAGTTTGAAGATATTAAATCTGAATTAGAAGCCAAGGTTAAACGCGATGAACGATCAAAAATAATTGATAAAGCTTTAACCGATAAGTTAAGGGTTAAGTATAACGTTAAAGATAACCCAGAGGCGCTATCTTATTTTGCATCCATATTAAATGATGATTATTACAAAAAAACTTGGAAACTTCCTGCCGATTTTAAAGGCGATACACCCTTAGTTAAAATAGGAAAACAACAATTCAGCTTTATAAATTTTGGTGCTTATTTAGAAAAAAACCAACGTGGTGTCAACCCAAAATCGACTTTTAAAAATATGGTCTCAGAAAAATATAATACGTTTTTAAATGCACGGTTAATTAATTATCAAGAAAATCATTTAGAAGAAGAAAACGAAGAATTCGCCAATATTGTTAACGAATATAGAGATGGTTTGTTGCTGTTTGATTTAATGGAAACAACTATTTGGAATACTGCAAAAACAGATTCTGTAGAAATCAGAAATTACTATAATGCCAATAAAGAAAAATACGTTTTGCCAAAGCGTATTGATGCAGTTGTAGCATCTTCTGCTAAACAACGAACTTTAAAAAAAGTTGCTAACCTATTAGAACAAAATATGAGTTTAGAAGATATAAAAAAGCTTGTAAATAATAATGGCGAAGTTAACGTAGTTTTTACATCTAGTACTATGGATGCTAATCATCAAGCACTTCCAGATAATTTTCAGTTTACAAAAGGCATCTCTAAAATCTATAAGCATAACAAGGCTTTTATTGTTGCTAAAGTAAACGAAGTGCTCCCAAAGCAATTAAAAACTTTTGAGGAGGCAAAGGGTTTAATTATAAGTGACTTTCAAACTCATAAGGAAGAAAATTGGATTAAAAAATTAGAAGAAAAGTATAAAGTGGTTATCAACCAAAATGTGCTGGATAAAGTAAAAAATCAAATTAAAAGCTAAACGTTGAAATTTAAAACCCTCATATTTATTTTAATAGCAATAATAGTTACCTCCTGCGATTTTTTTAAAAAAGTAGATGATAGAGTACCTATTGCTAGAGTAAACAAAAGCTATTTATATGAAGATGATATAAAAGATTTAACTACAGATGCAACCACAAAAGAAGATAGCATTTTATTGGTTCAAAATTTTATAAACCGTTGGGCAACACAACAATTATTAGTTGATGGTGCGATGCTTAATTTAAGTGAAGAAAAACAAGAAACCTTTAATAAATTAGTAGAGCAATACAAAAACGATTTATATACTAAAGCCTATATTGAAGGTTTGGTGAGAAAAAACTTAGATACTTCGCTTAATGATAATGCTGCTGAAATTTATTACAATAATAATAAAGAAGGGTTTAAATTAAACGAAGCACTTATAAAGTTACGCTATGTACACGTAGGTGAGAATATAATTGACTTTAAAGCGATTAAAGAGAAGTTCAAGCGTTTTAATTTAGAAGATAAAAAGGAGTTAGATTCGATATCAATTCAGTTCAAATCCTTTTCATTAAACGATTCTATTTGGGTGAAAGTAAGTCAGGTTATCAATAAAATTTCGGTTATAAACGCCGAAAATAAAAATCAACTGTTAAAAAAATCTAATTTTTTACAACTCAAAGATTCATTAGGAGTATATTTGATGCAAATTAATGATGTTTTGTTGCGTAATGAAACGGCACCGTTGGAATATGTTAAGCCAACAATTAAACAAATAGTTATTAATAAAAGGAAGTTAGAGCTAATTAGAGAATTAGAAAAAGACATTACAAAAGATGCCATTAAAAACAAACAATTTGAAATTTACAATTAATTTAAAGTATTTATTAATTTTAAGCATAGCCTTACTACTTGTAAATGTTATGTCTGCACAAGAGATTATACAAGATGAAGTTAAAGAAACTACTAAAAAAGTAGATACTGTAAAAAGCAACTTTACAGCGCAAAAGGTAGATGGCGTTGCTGCAGTGGTAGGCGATTTTATTGTTTTAGATTCGGATGTAGATAAAGAAAGAGCTCAAATAGTTGCGGCCGGAGGTTCTGTTGAGAATGTTACCGATTGTGAATTATTAGGGAGCTTATTAGAAAAAAAATTATATGCACACCATGCTATTCAAGATAGTATTCAAGTTTCTGATGCAGAGATTCGTCAAGAAGTAGATTATCAAATACAACAGTTTTTACAGCAAACTGGAAACTCGATGGAAAAGCTTTTAGAGTTTTATAAAAAAGAAGACGAAAAAAGTTTTAGAGATGAAATGTTCGAAATTAATAAAAACAATCAGTTAGCTGGAAAAATGCAAGCTAAAGTTGTAGAAGAGGTTGATGTAACACCAGATGAGGTTAGAATATTTTTTAATAAAATTCCTAAAGACCAAAGACCAACTTTTGGTACAGAACTTAAAGTAGCCCAAATTGTTGCAGAACCAAAAGTATCTGAAGCCGAAAAGCAAAAAATAATTGATCGCTTGGCAGGTTTTAAAGCCGATGTTGTTGAAAATGGAGCTAGTTTTAGATCTAAAGTAGTTTTATATGGTCAAGACCCAGGGATGAAGCAGTCAGGTTATATTTACACTTTAGATAGAAAAAGACCGCAAATGGCTAAAGAATTTAGAGATACTGCATTTTCACTCCAAGAAGGCGAAATTTCAGACCCTTTTGAAACAGAATTTGGATTTCATATTATTAAGCTTGAGAAAATTAGAGGACAATTGTACGATGTAAGTCATATTTTACTTTTCCCAACGGTATCTAATGATGCCATTAAAGAAGCAAAAGAGCGTCTTGAAAAAATAAGAAAACGTATTGTAGATGGCGATATTACTTTTGCCGATGCTGCAAGAGAAGCTAGTGACAGTAAAGAAACTAGAGGAGATGGCGGGCAACTTATAAATCCTAAGACGCAAGATTATAAATTTGATTTAACTAGAATGGAACCTGAGTTATATGCTCAAATACAAAATCTAAAAGATGGTGAAGTAAGTCAGGTTTTAACTGAGCAAGATAGAAAAGGAAAAGTTTCATTTAAGCTTTTAATGGTTACAGATAGAATAGATGAACACGAAGCTGATTACGCTCGCGATTATCTAAAAATTAGAAAGCAGGCTTTAAATGAGAAAAAGATTCGAACAATTGAAAAATGGCAAAGTGAGAAAATATTTGATACCTACATAAAAATTAGTGGAAAACATAGAGATTGCGATTTTTCTGGTAACTGGTTAAAAAAATAAATATATGTCAGACGTAGCTGCCGTAGAACAATTTGTAAAACGATATAAAGATTTAAAAGCAGAAATAGCCAAAGTTATTGTTGGACAAGATGAGGTTGTAAATCAAATTTTAATTTCTATTTTCTCTGGCGGTCACTCATTGCTTATCGGTGTGCCTGGATTAGCAAAAACATTAATGGTTAACACCATAGCGCAAGCTCTAGGTTTAGATTTTAAGCGTATACAATTTACTCCAGATTTAATGCCAAGTGATATTTTAGGTAGTGAAATATTAGATGAAGACCGACATTTTAAATTTATTAAAGGGCCTATTTTTGCTAATATTATTTTGGCAGATGAGATTAATAGAACGCCACCAAAAACCCAAGCAGCTTTATTAGAAGCTATGCAAGAGCGCGCCGTTACTGTCGCTGGTCATCATTATAAATTAAGTTTACCATACTTTGTTTTAGCAACCCAAAACCCTATTGAGCAAGAAGGAACTTACCCTTTGCCAGAGGCGCAATTGGATCGTTTTATGTTTGCTATTAATTTAAGTTACCCATCGTTTACTGAAGAAGTAGAAGTTGTAAAAGCAACCACAACAGATAAACAAGTACAAGTAAATGCACTATTTTCTGCTCAAGAAATTATAGATTTTCAGCAGCTTATTCGTCGTATGCCTGTTGCCGACAATGTAGTTGAATATGCGGTAACTATGGTTGGTAAAACAAGACCAAATACTGATGCAGCAAACGACTTAGTTAAAACATATATAGATTGGGGAGCAGGACCAAGAGCCTCTCAAAACCTAATTTTAGCTGCTAAAACACATGCAGCAATTCATGGTAAGTTTTCTCCAGATATAGAAAATGTTCAAGCTGTAGCGCACAGTATTTTAAGGCACCGAATTATTAAAAACTACAAGGCTGAAGCTGAAGGTGTTACTGAAGATAAGGTGATAAAAAGTCTTTTTTAACACCAAACTATTTTTCAACAAGAATAGATTTAAACCCATCTTTTAAATTTTCTGTCCTCATTTGCGGAACATAGTTGTAATAATACCTTATATAATCTATTTGCTTTTTGTTTACACAGGGCAGTTTTCCATTTCCAGTAGCCCAAAAAAAGGCATCTTCACTAGGTGAATAAAACTCAAAACCATCAATATTGTGTTTGGTAAATATAGCTTCCGTTTTTGTGTTTTCTTCAGGAATAAAAAGGTTTTTTATTTTGAAAGTATCAAATTTCATTGCAAAATTATTATTAGTAAAAGCATTTAAATTAATATTAGCAACAATGGGAATAGCACTTAATAAGATTGATAAAGACATTAAAAACAACACTACTTTTTTATTCTTTATAACGGTAACAAATATTTGAATAGCCAAAAAAGAAACAAACACAAAAAAGAAGCGATATTGAGGTGAGGCAAACCATAAAATTGCAAGTTGAAGAATTGCTAAAATATAAATTGCTATTAAGCTAGATTTATACTTATTCTTATAAGCAAACCACGGAAAAATAATTAATAATAGTACAAAAACTTTATTAAACAAACCATCAAGTTTTGGTAACGTAAGCCATACTTTTACTTTTTCGAAAAAACTTAATTGAGACACATCAATATTACTCATACCTTCTAAATAGGTGCCAAGTTTATAAAAATCTAAAAGTGTTTTGGGTACTTTCCAATCAAAATTAACGAAATCTATTTGTGAGATTGGGTACAATAAGTAACCAGAAATAATAGCGTTTTTAACAACAAATAACCCAAAAACACTAATACTCAAAAGAGCATATTGTTTTAGTTTCGTTTTTAAAACCTCAAAATTTTTGATAAAAAGAATGACAATTAAAACCAATAAAATAGCCATAGTAACTTTAACAAAACACAAAAAAAGCACTAAACTAAAAATGATTTTAAAGTCGTTTGCGGTAATATTTTTGTACTTAATTATAAATAAATAGAATATATACGGCGCTATTAAAAAAATAATTAAATCAGGTGATGGGGCATTAACAAATTGCATAAAAAAAAGTGAAAATAAAAGGACTAATCCTAAACTAAAACTTTGAATATTTCCCTTTTTATTATAATCATTCAATTTTTTAATAGCTAAAAAGCTAAATATTGTAAATAAAAATCCATTCAAATCATTAAAAAAGCTATCAATAAACGGGAAATTAAATCCTGCTTGCAAAACGTGCCACGACGAATTCTGCCCAAGAAACATATGCACATTTGCCAACCCTTTTACATATCCAAACTCATTAAGCCACTTTATAGTTTGTATATAGTATGTGTCATTATCAATTAAATAGGGTTTTGTGCTACTCTGAGCTAATATGATAATAAGCAGAAATAAATAGAGTATTTTATATGGAATTCTAAAATTTTTAAAAGAGAACAATAATGAGTTTAAATAAACTTTAATAGCTTTTCTGAAACTGTAAGTAAGTAAAATATTTAAGCATAAAATGAACAGATAATACTCAATATGTATTCTAATAAAAAAGGCAAAAATGGTCGTAATTAATGCATAAAAGAAAAGCCCTAAAATCTGATTAATAATAGTGTTACAGTTCTTAATGCCGAAAACTTTTATAAATAAAATTCCAAAATTTTTAGCAGTAATAAAAATATAAACCCAACTTAAAAAAATGAGTAGCATATAGAGTTATTTAGTGCAAACTTAAGCTTATTAAAAATATAAATAGACCTTAGTTATTCTCATATTGTTTTTTTCGATGCATAAAAAACGAATAAAAAAATGCTCTTTTTTGTTAATTTAAAAATTTTGATAAGGTTATTTTGATGATTCGTTATTTTTTAAACCAAAAAGTTATTTATATTGTGAATTTTTCAAACGTATAATAGATTTGATTAGAATTTTTTAATACATTCTATTATTTGTATTTTTGCAAGGCTTTAAAAAAAAGAACCATTTAAATATATAAAATATGGCATTTGACATCGATATGATAAAAGGTGTGTACACCAAAATGGCAGAGCGTGTGGATAAAGCACGTGAAATTGTAGGGAAACCATTAACTCTATCTGAAAAGATATTATATTCTCATTTATGGGATGGAACTCCTACAAAGGCTTTCACCAGAGGAAAAGATTACGTTGATTTTGCACCTGATAGAATTGCGTGTCAAGATGCAACCGCTCAAATGGCATTATTGCAGTTTATGCAAGCAGGAAAAAGTAAGGTTGCTGTTCCTACAACGGTACATTGCGATCACTTAATTCAGGCTAAAGAAGGTGCTGCAACAGATTTAAAACACGCTAACAATGTTAGTAGCGAGGTTTTTAATTTCTTAGAATCAGTGTCAAATAAATATGGTATTGGTTTCTGGAAACCAGGAGCAGGTATTATTCATCAAGTTGTATTAGAAAATTACGCATTCCCAGGTGGCATGATGATTGGTACCGATTCGCACACTGTGAATGCAGGTGGATTAGGTATGGTTGCTATTGGTGTGGGTGGAGCAGATGCCGTAGATGTTATGGCAGGTATGGCTTGGGAATTGAAGTTCCCAAAGTTAATAGGTGTTAAGTTAACTGGAAAACTTTCGGGTTGGACTGCACCAAAAGATGTTATATTAAAAGTAGCTGAAATTCTAACAGTAAAAGGCGGAACAGGAGCAATTGTTGAATATTTTGGACCTGGTGCCTTATCCATGTCTTGTACAGGAAAAGGAACTATTTGTAACATGGGAGCTGAAATAGGTGCAACAACATCTACTTTTGGATACGATGAGTCTATGGAACGCTATTTACGTGCTACTGATAGAGCAGATGTTGCAGATGCTGCAAACACTGTAAAAGAATACTTAACAGCTGATGCTGAGGTTTATGCAAATCCTGAACACTATTTCGATCAAGTGATTGAAATTAATTTATCAGAATTAGGACCTTTATTAAACGGCCCATTTACCCCAGATTTATCAACAACAGTTGGTAAAGCAATGACTGAAAAAGCAACTACAAACGAGTGGCCTTTAAAAGTAGAATGGGGATTAATTGGTTCTTGTACAAACTCATCTTACGAGGATTTATCAAGAGCATCATCTATTGCACAACAAGCTTTAGATAAAGGTTTAAAAATGAAAGCCGAATTAGGAATTAATCCAGGTTCTGAGCAAGTTCGCTATACAGCAGAACGTGATGGAATACTTGGAATTTTTGAAAACCTAGATGCTAAAATATTTACCAATGCTTGTGGACCATGTATTGGGCAATGGGCGAGATATTCAGACCCTAAAAATGCACCAAAAAACAGCATTGTACATTCTTTTAATAGAAACTTTGCTAAGCGTGCCGATGGAAACCCAAACACACACGCCTTTGTAGCATCACCAGAATTAACAGCAGCCATAGCAGTTGCTGGTCGTTTAGATTTTAATCCGTTAACAGATACCTTAATCAATGAAAATGGACAAGAAGTGATGTTTGATGAGCCAACAGGATGGGAGTTACCACCAAAAGGTTTCGCAGTAGATGATAACGGTTATTTAGCACCAGAAGCAGATGGAAGTCATGTGCAAGTTTCAGTAAAAGATGATTCAGAACGTTTACAATTACTAACACCTTTTGAGCCTATCGGGAATTCAATTACAGGGGCTAAACTTTTAATAAAAGCATTCGGAAAATGTACTACCGACCATATTTCTATGGCAGGACCATGGTTACGTTTCAGAGGGCATTTAGATAATATTGCAAACAATACCTTAATTGGAGCGGTAAATGCCTTTGGACAAAAAACGAACTTCGTTAAAAATCAACTAACAGGAGAATATGGTGGTGTTCCAGATACCGCAAGAGCTTATAAGGCAGCAGGCGTTAAGTCAATCGTAGTTGGAGACCATAATTATGGAGAAGGCTCATCAAGAGAGCATGCTGCAATGCAACCACGTCATTTAGGCGTTGCGGCGGTAATTGTGAAATCGTTTGCACGTATCCACGAAACAAACCTTAAAAAACAAGGGATGTTAGGATTAACCTTTGCTAACGAAAGTGATTACGATGTAATTCAAGAGAACGATACGTTTAACTTTATCGATTTAAACGAATTTGCTCCTGGAAAACAATTAACGCTAGAAGCCGTTCATGAAGATGGAAGTAAAGATTTAATTAAATTGAACCACACCTACAACGATGCACAAATTGCATGGTATAACGAGGGATCTGCGCTGAATTTGATTAAAAAGCAAAACGCATAAATTACAGTAACCTGCAAGGTTTTAAAAACCTTACAGGTATAAATAGCATTAAAAAATCCAGCTTTTAAGTTGGATTTTTTAGTTTATAATAATGTCACTTCGAGTGATTTCGATTTTTAATCGGAATCTTATCGAGAAGTTGGGCGTTACCTATACCCTGAATATAGTTCAGGGCCCAGGTCGGGCCTGCCGGCAGGCAGGTTTTACGTTATATCTTTTTTTTTCGTCATAGCGAGGAGTGACCTAGCCTGCACTGAGCGCAGTCGAAGTGTGGCTATCTGTTAAATTTTAGTTCTAGATAAGGTGTATTTTTCATTTTTTAAAAAAAGATGCCACTGCAATCCCTAACGCAGGTATCTGCTAGCTCTGTTTTTAAACTGAAAGTAATTTTGTTTTTGGAAAAGTTCGTTTAACGTTTATGTATAAGGAAAGTTGCGTGTTTGCGTGCGAGGATTTTCCGAAGGAAAATCAGAAGCTAGCAAACAAAGCAACTAACATTAGTTAAGCACAAAATAGCAATTTTTTATATACTGTGTTAGCAACTGGTTTTTATTTAATTAAATTATCCCAGTAATTGATAGCTATTTCAACAAGGTCATCAAGGTCAATATTGGAGTTGTCTCCGTAATGAATTTCTAATCGAGAAATATCAAATTCTTTGGAAAAGGAACTGTCAAAAGTTCCAGGAGATATTTTAGTTTCTTTAATATAAACTTTTGGATTAGTCAGATTTCGATGTTTAAAACTATTTACTAAATCATGTAATATTTTCATTTCAGGACATTCTCTGTAAACTTTAATGCGAAAGTTTTCTTTAGTTAAGGTGCTGTCTTTTTGTTTTTCATCAGCCCAAACCCAATCAATAAGATGCCAAGCATCATCACAAGCTTTTTCAGCAAGTGATATATTAAGGGCTTCTTTTTTTAACTCACTGTAGTTATTTTTAAGTTGTAAAAGTTTGTCTTTTGATGTTTCAATCCCAAACATATAATTTTTTAACTTGATTGTGTTGAACTTGTTGCTAATGCAAAGATAAGGTTCGTTAGTTATGAACTTTATCGGTTGTTAAACGAATTTAGTCAATTTTTCTGACATAGTCAAGCGATAGGTCATATTGAAATTAGCAGTAATTATTAAACAAATTACTTCCCATCCAAAACATCAAAATCGTATTTTTGAAAAAACTTCAAAATAATGAACTCCAGACAAGATCAGTTAAAAGCTTTTGATAGATTATTAACCATTATGGACGAGTTGCGCGAGCAATGTCCGTGGGATAAAAAGCAAACAATAGAAACTTTACGCCATTTAACCATAGAAGAAACTTACGAACTTGGAGAGGCTATTTTGGATAACGATTTAGAAGAAGTTAAAAAAGAATTAGGCGATGTGTTATTACACATTGTGTTTTACGCTAAAATAGGAAGTGAAACCAAGGATTTTGACATCGCCGATGTATGCAACTGTATTTGTGAAAAACTAATAAGCAGACACCCGCATATTTACGGCGATATAAAAGTTGAAAACGAAGGCGATGTAAAACGTAATTGGGAAAACCTAAAACTAAAAGAAGGTAAAACTAGTGTTTTGGAAGGTGTCCCAAACAGTTTACCAGCTTTAGTAAAAGCCAATAGAATTCAGGAAAAAGTTGCAGGCGTTGGTTTTGATTGGGAAAAGCCAGAACAGGTTTGGGAAAAAGTTCAAGAAGAATTAAATGAACTGAATGATGAAATTAAAACAGGCAATTCTGAAACTATAGAAAGCGAATTTGGAGACGTTCTATTCTCTATGGTGAACTATGCACGTTTTTTAAGCATAAATCCAGAAAACGCCTTAGAGCGTACCAATAAAAAATTCTCAAAGCGTTTCCAGTATCTTGAAAATAAAGCTAAAAGTTTAAACAAACCACTTAAAGACATGACGCTTGCCGAAATGGATGTATTTTGGGAGGAGGCTAAACAACTTTAAACAAAAAAAAGATAAAAGGTATTATAACTCTTTGTTAAGTTGAGCCTAGTCGAAAAACCTATTTTTGTTGCATTATTAAAACATTTCGACTGTGCTCAATGTGACATCAGTTGTACTTTTTTAGACCTTTTTGTTTAAAACAGATAGCAAAACTTTTTAATATAAATCTTTAATCTTTCTAAGTTTTGATTTCCAAAGTTTTAAATCTTCATTATGCTTTTTAATATTATTATGAACATCTTTAACCAAAGGATTCTCATCATCAACATTTGTGAAAAATTGTAAATTATTCTCTAGTTGATTGATTTGACCTTTAACTTCGTCTATTTTCTTTTTTATAAAAGAGCGTTCGTTATCTAGGTTTGTAATATTGTTTTCACCGCTATTTAACGTATCTAATTTGTTTTCATACTTAATCATTTCAACTTCATTTTTATCCATCTTCAAATTAGAAAATAAACCGTCTAAAGTTTTATTAAACTTACCTTCAATATAACGCTTATCGTTTGGCACTCTGCCAATCTTTTTCCATTTATCAACTTGTTCTTTTATAGTTGATAAATCTTTATCTTTTTCTCCAGATAAGGTGATTTTTTTTAACCCATTTAATAGGTCTTGCTTTTTGTTGTACGCATCAATTTGTTCTTGACTTGCGGCATTTCTTTTTGAATGAAGTTTATCAAAATAATGGTTACAAGCAGCTTTAAATTGTTTCCAGATTTTATCGCTGTCTTTACGAGGAACATGACCAATCTTTTTCCAGTCACTTTGTATTTTTTTCATTAGTACAGTAGTAACATCGGTGTCTTCACTATTTTTGTTGTCTTCGGCAATCTTAATGAGTTCTAACTTTTTCTGAAGATTTTCGTACTGTTCCTTTTTTAAACCTTTATAAAAAGCATTTTTATTTTTATTAAAAGATCTTACAGCTTGTTTAAATTTTGACCAAGTCGCTTCATTTACTTTTATAGGTACTTTTCCTGCATTAAAAAAATCGTTTCGTAAAGCTTCTATGTCTTTAATTTTCTTTTGCCAAGAGCTGTGAGACTTACTTTCTTGAGCAGCAATAGCTTCAATTTTTGCAATAATTTCTAGTTTGTTTTCTAGGTTTTTCTCGTAAACCTTATCAATCTCTTTATAGTACTCTTGTCGTTTGTCATTAATTATTTTTGTGGCATTCTTAAAACGCTCCCAAATGTCTTCTCTTTTAGATCTTTCAACAGGCCCAAGCTCTTCTTTCCACATTTTATGAAGCTCTTGTAATTCTCTAAAAGCTCGGGTAATATTATCATCTTTTGCCAACTCTTCGGCACGTTCAATAATTTTTAATTTTTTATCTAAATTATGTTTAAAATCTAAATCGCGTAAATCTCTATTTAAATGTAAAAAGTCGTAAAATCGTTCTACATGGTGGTGATAAGAGTTCCATGCGTTGTTGTATTTGTCTCTAGGAATTGGCCCTGTATTTCTCCAGCGTTCTTGTAGTTCTTTAAAGTGCTTATATGTAGTATTTATATTCTCTTCAAGATTTAATAAGCCTTTTAATTCCTCAATAATTTCAAGCTTGTGGGATAAATTTTGCTTTAGGTTTTTTTCTAAACTTTTGTAGTGATCGTTTAGTTTATTTCTATATTCTTTATAAGCTGCTTTAAATCTTTTTTGAACGGGAGAGGTGTAATAAAAATCGATTTCGTTTCCTCCATCATTTAAAAAATCTGCTTTTTTCTCGTCTAATAAAGCTTGAAATTTAGTTTTAAATTCGTTGTTTATATCATTTGCATGAGATCTTATAGCTTGAATTTTTTCATTTTTTAATAATTTTTCAAATTCAATTGCTAAAGATTCTAACGACATTTTATCGTATTCTTTAACCTCAATAGTGTGCCTTTCTTTATTACCTTCATCTTCAGCATCCTCAGCGTTAGAAGCTTCTATTTCATTAATAACATCTTCATTTTCAGTATCCTCCTTTTCATTTTCTTTAACCTCAGTGTTATCTTCTTTTATAACTTCAGAGGTTTGAGATGAAGTTTCATCATTAGCTGCTTCTAAAGTTTCAGCAGGAAACTCTTCATTAATTTCAGATGATGTTTTTTTAGTGGCATCATCATTATTAATGGGAAGTTTGTTTTCTTCTATTCCGTCTGCTTTTTGCAGGTTATCTATCTCAGACATTTTAAAAAATGTTTAGGTTCGTTTTATACTTTAAAGTTTAAAGATAGTAACAACTCTAGTATTTACAAAGTGGATGTAACGGTTTTAACGCTTTGGTTGACTTTTTTATTGTAAATTCCAGATAGACCAAGCTTTTTCAGCTTGAAATTCTAACATTTTTAACCCATTAATTGTAGTCGCTCCATTGGTTTTACCATGGTTAAGGAACTTGGTTTCTTCTGGATTGTATATTAAATCGAATAAAATATGAGTTTTAGAAATGGCTTTATACGGGATATTCGGGCAATCATTAACGTTAGGAAATGTGCCTAAAGGAGAACAATTTATTATTATTTGATGGTTTTTTATACTGTTTTTAGATAGTGTATCATAAGTAAATTGAACATTTTTTGATGCTGTTCTAGACACGTAGCTGTAATCAATATCAAGTTCTTTTAAACTGTATGCAATAGCTTTGCTTGCTCCACCTGTGCCTAAAATCAATGCTTTTTTGTGATGTGTTTTTAAAAAAGGCTTTAATGATTTTTTAAATCCGTAACAATCTGTATTGTAGCCAATTAGATTTCCTTTTTTTGTAATTTTTATGGTGTTTACAGCGCCAATAGCTTTGGCTTTTTTGTTTAATTTATCAAGAAAAGGAATCACTTGTTCTTTATACGGAATAGTAACGTTTAAACCTTTTAAGTCTTTTGTGTTTTTTATTATTGAAGGGAATAAATCAATAGATTCAATGTCAAAATTTTCATAGGTAGTATCTTTTATATGCTCTTTATCAAATTTCTTTTTAAAATACGTTTTAGAAAAAGAATATGATATGTTTTTACCTAAAAGTCCTAATTTATTCATTTATTTATTTTTTCTTGTTTTGTTACCATAAATTTCAAGTGCTAAAACAATACAAATGCCCAAAACAATAAATGCAATGGCATAAAACGTTTCTTCATTTATCTCTGGTAAAAAACGTTTGTAGTTAGCAATTATTTTTTCTCCTGTTGAATCTAGTATAAAACTTCCGTTATAGTTTACTTGATAAATATTTTTTTTCCATGGCCAAACTACGCCCAAGGACCCAATTATAAAACCTATAATAGCAGAAAGTGTTATGCTCTTGTAGTGCTTTAGTATATAACTTAATAGGTGCGAAAATGTAACTAAACCTGTTATCGACCCTAATGTGAAAACACCAAGAACTTTTAACATATGTATGCGTTCTGAGTTTTTAAAAAAGCTAAAATCGCCAATTAGAATATCTGAAATGGTATCATATAAAGCATTAACTGCATCTACTAATAATAACACATAATTCCCTAAAAGAATAAGTATGAATGAGCCTGAAAACCCTGGGAGTGTCATTCCTGAAACGCTAATTATACCACAGAAAAACACAAACCAAAGATTATCATTTTCTTTAGCAGGATTTAAAAAGCTAATGCTTAATCCAATGGCAATACCTATAAATAATGATAGGTATGTTTTATAATTCCAATCTTCAAAATCTTTATAGATATAATAAATTGAGCCGATTATCATACCAAAAAAAACACTCCAAACAAATAGCTCGTAATGCTTTATTAAATAGTCTAAAATTTTTGAAACACTAAAATAGCTTACTACCATTCCGAAAAAAAGCAGGCCTAAAAAGCGTCCGTTTATGTATTGATAAAAGCTCTTAAAACGCCCATTAATAATTAATTTAAATGCTTTCCTGTTTATTTTTTGAAGTGAGTAAATAAACTCTTCATAAAAGCCAGCCACAAAAGCTACTACACCACCAGAAACACCAGGAACTTTATTTGCAGCTCCCATACCTAACCCTTTAAGGATTAAAAATATTTTGTCTGTAAATGTTCTGGTGCTTTGCATTATTGTTTTTTAGTGCCTAATTTTTCAAGAATAAAAATAGTTAAAAAGCCAAAAACCATTAAAGCAATGGCGAATGTGATTTGGTTATCCCCTTCAAAAGAAAAAGGCGAAATACTTTCTTCTAATATAGGTTTTTTAATTCCTTTAGAGTTAGTATGCCAAGTTAAAGTTTTTTTCCAAGGCCAAACCTTATTTAGTGATCCAAATATAAATCCTGTTAGTAGTGCTAAAGTGATGTTGTGATAATGCTTAAAAAGCCATTTTAAAATCCTACTAAAACTTAGCAAGCCTATAAGAGCCCCAGTAGCAAAAATGATTATTTTTTTTACATCAAAATCATGTAAAGCATCACTTAATGTTTTGTAAGCGCCTAATATTATTAAAATAAATGACCCTGAAATACCAGGAAGTATCATGGCGCAAATAGCAATTGCCCCTGCTAAAAATAAAAACCAATCATTATCGTTTGTAGCTAAAGCAGGCAGTGTTGTTATATAAAAAGCAATACAAGCCCCAATAATTAAAGATATAATTACAGTAATATTCCATTTAGTTATTTGTTTGCCAACAAAATAAATACTTGCTACAATTAAGCCAAAAAAGAAGGACCAAATCAATATGGGATGATGCTCCAATAAATATTTTGCTAATCGCATAAAGGATACAAAACTTATAATAATACCTAATAAAAGAGCGGTTAAAAAGTTGCCATTAGCTTGTTGCCAAAACGCTTTAAAATCCTTAGAAAAAAGGGTTTTAAATAATGAAATATTTACATTACTTATGCTAGAAATTAGTTCTTCGTAAATGCCAGAAATAAATGCAATGGTACCACCAGAAACACCAGGAACTGCATCGGCAGCACCCATAGCAATACCTTTAAGTGAAATGGTTAAATAATCTATAAAACGTCTTTGCATATATTGGTTTTTAAGCGACAACCAAAGATATACATTTTAATGTAATGAGTTAATTATAGATTGAGCTTTAGTAAGTTTTTTACAAGAATTTTATTAGAAACTTCTGGAAAGAGTTCTTCAATTATAAAGTTGAATTCCTCGTTATGTTTTAATCCGTTTTTTAAATAAAAAGCGCCTTTATCGTTTTGGTTTAATGTTAAATACAGTCCAGCTAACCGGAATTCTATTTCTGCATTGTCTGGGTAAAACTCAATGGCTTGCTCAAAATTATAGATGGCTGCCTGTGGGTCTCCTAATTTTATAAGTAAATCGCCGCGATATAACCACGTATTTAATTCGTAATTACCTAATTCTAAAGCTTTTTTATACCCACGTTCTGCTTCCTCATATAGCTTTAAACGTTGGTTAATTAAAGCATAACATTTCCAGTAATGCACATTCTCTGTGTCAATATTTATGGCTTTATTTATATAGTATAAGGCTTTATTGTAGTTCTTTTTTCTGATATAAAATTTTGTAATAGCAATCCAACCTTTATCTAATAGTGGGTCTTCGTGTACGGTTTTGTAATAATATTGAACTGCTAAATCATTATTTTTTAATTTCTCATAACAATTCCCTATACGTAATAAAGCAAATGAAGTTGGTTCATCTAACTGAAGTGATATGCTGTAATTTTCAATAGCATCATCGTAGCGTTTTAATTTTTCAAGTACTTTTCCGCGTTCTAAATAGGCACCAACAAAAGTATCATCAGAAATTATGGCAAAATCGTAAGCAGCTAAAGCTTTTTTGTATTTTTTTAAAATAGCATACTGCTTTCCTAATTGATGCCATGCTACTTCGCAATACGGATTTTTGTCTAAAAATACATTTAAATAAGAAATAGCATTTTCATTTTGATTTAGAAATTCAAAACAATAAATAACATTATAAAGTGCCGAATAATCATCTATATCTTGTTCTAAGCATTTCATAAAGTATGTTTTAGCGTCTTCAAATTGATCTAAAAACAAATACTCCATCCCAATTAAAGAATATAAATCTACAACATCGTCTGTAAGCTTTAATGCTTCTTTTAATACTTCAATAGCTTTTAAATGCTCATCTTTTTTTGATAAAATATTGGCTTTCTGTATGTATATTTCCTCATTTAAAGGATCTAATATGTGAAGCTCATTTAGTAAGTTATCGGCTTTTTCTAGCTTATCTTCAAAAACATAAATTTCTACATTAAATAGTTTTAAATTGATAGATGAAGGATGCTGATCTAGACCTAATTTAATCGCTTTTTTTGCTAAAGCAATTTTACCTTGATTAAGATAGTGGTGAATGATGTTTTCAAATTCTTCTGAATCGAAGAACAAAACATGATTTGTTTTTAGCATCGATTCAAACTTTGTAAGAGGCAAATTGTTGTTGTCGTTATGACTAAACTCCATAAGCACATTGTAAGTTTCTTCGTTAATAAATTTAAGCTTCTATTTTGTTTTAATGGACTTATATTTTAAATGTTTTTAACAAAGTAATCAACAGTTGTGCGATAAGTGTAGATTTTGTTTTCCTTTGATTTGATTTTCAATTGGTTGAATGCTATTTTTCTTGAAGAATATCATCTAAAATTTTAATAATAATGTTGCATCCTTTAGTGATTTCCTTATTTGATATAGTAAGTGGAGGTGTAATTCTAACCGCTTTGGGCTCAAAAAGCAACCAAAAAAGTATTAAGCCAGCATCTTTGCATTTAAGAATTAATGTATTTGTAATGGTTTTTGATGGTGTAATAATGGCAAGCATTAATCCTTTTCCTCGAATATCTTTAATTAGTGGGTGGACTAAAAGTTTTTTAAAAAGTTGTTCTTTTTCTAAAGCTTGCTCTATTAAATTACCTGCTGTAACTTCTTGTAAAGTTGCTAGAGCTGAAGCTGCAATAACAGGATGCCCACCAAAAGTAGTAATGTGTCCTAATTTAGGGTTATCGCTTAGTAAATCCATTAATTCTGCCGAAGCAGTAAATGCACCAATAGGCATACCGCCACCTAAACCTTTTCCTGTAACTAAAATATCTGGTGTGCAATTATAATGTTGAAAACCGAAAAGCTTACCTGTTCTACCAATTCCGGGTTGTATTTCATCAAAAATTAATAAAGCACCAACTTCGTTACAACGCTTTTGTACTTTTTGCAAGTAATTATTAGAAGGAACGATAAACCCTGCGCCACCTTGAATGGTTTCTAGAATGACACAAGCGGTTTTAGAAGTAATGTGTTTTAAGTCTAATTCTTTATTAAAATTTATGAATTTAATATTAGGTAATAAAGGACGGAATGCTTGTTTGCGTTCTTCAAAACCCATAACACTCATTGCACCCATAGTATTACCATGATAGGCTTTATTTGCAGCTATAATTTCGCTTCTGCCGGTTGCGCGTTTTGCTAATTTTAATGCGCCCTCAATGGCTTCGGTTCCTGAGTTTGTTAAATAGGTTTTTTCTAATGATTTCGGAAGGTTTTTTGCTAACAGTTTTGCAAGTTCAATAGCTGGTTTTTGTATGTATTCGCCATAAACCATAACATGCATATATTTATCTAATTGTGATTTTATAGCGGTAACTACTTTAGGATGGTTATGCCCAAGGGTACATGCCGAAACACCTGCTACAAAATCGAGATATTCTTTATTATTAGTATCGTAAATATAAGAGCCTTTAGCATGAGAAATTTCCATGGCTAATGGGTGAGGTGAAGTTTGGGCTTGATATTTAAAGAAATCATCCAACATTTTTTTATTGTTGATTTATAACACTTTTAGGATAAATTATTTTCTTTTCGCCTTTTTTCTTTAGGTTTTTTGGTAAACTTCTTGAAGCTTTGGGTTTTCCTTCTTCGGTCGGTTTAGCTTCACTATCTGCTTTTTTAATACGTGCCATTAAATCTTCATCAAAAAAATCTTCTTGAGGTATATAATCTTCAAGCCCTTTTATAACTGGTAAAACTAATGGCGGATCATCTTTAAATAAATCTTCAATACTATTAGGTCGTTCGTCTTCTCGCCAATCAAAACCTTTAAGTAGGGTTTCGTTTTTAGGAAACTTAGATTCAGGATAGCCATCACCATCAACTTGATTTAGTTTTATAACTTCTTCAATTTCTCTATTTTCAATTAAAATTTTAATACTTCCAGATTTTGATTTATCAATAGATACCAACTCATTTTTATCATTTCTAAAATAGTAAATAGACTGAGCATTTTTCAAAATATCTACTTGGTATAACTCATTTTCTTCATCAAATAAGCCAACTAGTTTTTTACCATTTATTTGATTATAGCCTGTTCCTAGGGTGTCCTTACTTATAATAAAGGCGTTCTCGAATACAATAAGTGAATCTAATTTTTCGGTTTTCGGATTCGATTTTAAATGAATGGTATCACCTGTCATTTGGTTTTTAATATTCCAAAGAATAGGTTTCCGCTTTACAGAAAAGGCATCGTTACTATCAAATTTTGAAATGTTTATCAATTTTGTTAAACCCGTTTCTTGATTTGAGTGAATTGAATCTGCTTTAGCACTCATATCGGTTTTATAAAGGCGTGCATTTCTAAAAGCTTTTGTTATTCTTTTTTCAGATTTACCAGTAACCATAAGAGTGTCGGCATGAATGTAAATGGAGTCGTTTTGTTGTTTACTTATAAAAAGCGCACGTTTTGTAATAAATACTGAATCTTTTTCTTTAAATAACTCAGCATAATGTCCTTTTACCACACTTTTGTTAATAGTGTCTGTTACCTTAATATTGTTAGTAGCCGATGCGAAACTGGTATTATTATCAAAAAACAAACTATCGCCTTCAATAATTCTGTTATTGTAATCTATTTTTGCTTTTTTAACGGCGTAACCTATTTTATTTTCGGTATCGTAAAAACCTTTTTCACAATACGTTTTGCTTTCGGGTGTAGTTATGGTCGATGGTCCAAATAAATAAGCGTGCTTTGTTTCGTCATAAAAATCAAAATAATTAGAATTTACAACGGTACTATCATTAGTTAAAACTACATCTTCAGTAAACCTATATTTTTTAATATCCATCAAGTAATGCCCAATTTCACTGGTAATAGTACTTGACGAGTCAATTTCTACAATTCCACCATTTCTATAAAAAGCGCGTTGTTTTAATCGGTCAAAATATAGAGTATCTGATGAAATTTTTGAATCTGGATTTTCTAAAATCACATCGCCACTAGCAAAAGCCAATTGTGTTTTACCACTGTACTCGACGTATTTAGACGTCATGGTTATGGTGTCGCCTTGTTTTATAATTACATTTCCGTAGGCTTCAACAAAATCTTCATTTTTATAATGAATAGCTTGGTCGCACCACATATTAATATTTTCGTGTATAATATGGACCTGTTGTTGGTCGTTTCGTGTTAAAACTTTAGCACCTGGGTGTTTTTCTTCATTAATTGTTAAAGAGCCAGCATATTCAATCTTGATTTTCTTTTGAGCTTGACAAAAATGCGATTGCCCTAAAACAATAAAAAGTAGGATATAAAAAAGATTAGATAGTCTCAAAGTAAAAATTTGTTTGTCGCAAAAATAACGATAATAATGAGGTGACAATATATAGAAACAAAAAACGCCTCAAAATATTTTGAGGCGTTTAATAAATGTTTGTTAAATTATTTGTAAGAAACCAATTCCTGCCTAAAAATAGTTTGTTTTCTATCTGGCCCAACAGAAACTATAGTAATTGGGATTTCTAGTGCTGCCTCTAAAAATTCTATATAAGCATTTAAAGCATTTGGTAACTGTGATACTTCAGACATTTGAGTTAAGTCTTCGCTCCAACCATCTAATTCTGTATAAATAGGTTCTACATTTTCTGGTTCTATATTATATGGAAGGTGATGAATAACTTCTCCTCTGTATTTGTAAGCGGTGCATACCTTTAAGGTTTTAAAGCCTGAAAGCACATCGCCTTTCATCATCATAAGTTGGGTTACACCATTTACTTGACAAGCGTATTTTAAAGCAATTAAATCTAACCAGCCACAGCGTCTTGGTCTGCCAGTTGTTGCGCCAAATTCGTTACCAATTTTTGCCATGGTAGCACCATCTTCATCAAACAATTCGGTTGGAAAAGGGCCAGAACCTACTCGGGTTGTATAGGCTTTAAAAATGCCAAAAACCTCACCGATTTGATTTGGTGATACACCTAAACCAGTGCAAGCGCCTGCCGCTGTGGTGTTACTTGAGGTAACAAACGGATATGTTCCAAAATCAATATCAAGTAACGACCCCTGAGCACCCTCGGCTAAAATAGTTTGTCCAGATTTTTGAGCTTGATAAATATACTCTTCAGAATCAATAAATTTTAATGACTTTAAAACCTTTACAGCTTCAAAAAATTCTTTTTCTAATTCATTTAAATTGTATTGAATATCTACATTATAGAATGAAATCATTGACTCATGTTTATCGGCTAAAGCTCTATAACGTGTTTTCCAATCGCTTAATTCTAAATCGCCAACGCGGATACCATTTCTTCCAGTTTTATCCATATAAGTTGGACCTATCCCTTTAAGTGTAGAGCCAATTTTTGCTTTTCCTTTCGAGGCTTCACTGGCAGCATCAAGTAAGCGGTGGGTTGGTAATATAATATGGGCTTTACGGGAAATAAGTAATGACTTTCTGTAATCTACGTCTTGTTCTTCTAATTTATCTAATTCCTTTTTAAAAATAACAGGGTCTATAACTACACCGTTGCCTACTAAATTTGTGGCATCATCATGAAAAATTCCAGAGGGTATGGTGTGTAGTACATGTTTTCTTCCGTTAAAAACCAGAGTGTGTCCTGCATTTGGTCCTCCTTGAAAACGTGCGATAATGTTGTAGTTGGATGTAAGTACGTCAACAATTTTTCCTTTGCCTTCGTCTCCCCATTGTAATCCTAGTAGTAAATCTACTGCCATTGTGATTTCTTATTTGTTTGGTTAATTTTTCTCTTTAGAATCGGGAGTTTTTCTATTTCCGTAAAAATAAAGTGAATGATTATTAATTTCGATATCGAAAACTTCTTCGATGGTTTTTTTGATGGATTGAATTCGTGGGTCGCAGAATTCTATAACTTCTCCAGTATCGGTTAAAATAACATGGTCGTGTTGTCTATCAAAATACGATTTTTCGTAATGTGCTTGACTTTGCCCAAACTGGTGTTTTCTAACTAAGCCACATTCTAAAAGTAATTCAATAGTATTGTAAAGCGTTGCACGAGAGACACGGTATTTTTTGTTCTTCATTATAAGGTATAAAGACTCTATATCGAAGTGATTATTATTATTGTAAATTTCTTGAAGTATAGCGTAGCGTTCGGGAGTTTTTCTATGCCCGTTATTCCCTAAAAAGCTAGTAAATACGCTTTTAACTATGTCTTGGTTTTTTGTGTCTGCTTCTGTGCTCATGATTTCATTGCAAATTTACATTTTTTTTATAGACTGTTTAGAAATTTATAATTGGATTTTTATAAACAAGTTATTAAACTCTTGTTACCTTATCGATTCCATTAATTTTTTTTAACTTTTCTAATAGCTTTTTTATGATGGTGTTATTTTTTACAACCAAACTAATTTTTCCTGAAAATAGGCCGTCGTTACTTTCAAAACTAATACTTTTCATGTTTACATGCATGTTTTCAGATACGATATTGGTAATTTCGTTTACCAATCCTATGTGATCAATTCCAGTTAGTCTAATTTTTGCCATAAATTCTTGTTGCGAAGAATCAATCCATTTTGCAGGCATAATTCTGTATGCATAATTAGATTGTAAGCTTACCGCATTAGGGCAGTTTTTTTTATGGACTTTAATACCTTCATTAACCGTTAAAAACCCAAATACAATATCACCAGGAATGGGATTACAGCAATTTGATAATTTGTAATCTAGTTTTTCTTCTTCTTTGCCAAAAACAAGCGAATCGTATTTAGCTGTTACCTCGTCTTTTTCTAAATCTTCTTTTTTTATGGTTTGCTTTCGCGATATTTTATTTTTAATAAAACTCATTAAAGCATTGCTTCTAGAAGAAACATATTCTTTTAGCATGGTATTGTCTATAGTGCCAATACCTACACGATAGAATAAATCGAGACTTGTTTTTAACTTAAAATAGCTAACTAATTCGTTAACAGAAGCCTCGTTAAGAGTAATTTTTAATTGCTTTAACTTACGCCTAAGAATTTCTTTACCTTCTTCACCAACAATTTTTCTATCTTCTTTTAATGCAGATTTAATTTTACTTCTAGCTCGGGCTGTTGTAGCATAATCTAACCAGTTAGCATTAGGTTTTGCAGACTCTGAGGTTAAAATATCTACTTGATCACCGCTTTGTAATTCATGGCTTAAAGGCACCAATTTTCCATTAACTTTAGCGCCTCGGGTTTTCATACCAACCTCAGTATGTATGCTAAAAGCAAAATCTAGAGAAGTTGCACCTTTAGGTAATGATTTTAATTCTCCAGTTGGTGTAAATACAAATATTTCTTTAGAATATAAGTTTAGTTTGAATTGCTCAACAAAATCGACAGCATTAGTATCAGGATTTTCAAGGGCTTCTTGCAATCTATTTATCCAGGTTTCTAGGTTGTCTTCTTTTTCATCATTTTGTTTGTATTTGTAATGGGCTGCATAGCCTTTTTCTGCAATTTCATTCATACGTTCGCTACGTATCTGTACTTCTACCCAACGTCCTTTAGGTCCCATTACTGTAATGTGTAATGCCTCGTAACCTGTGCCTTTTGGTGATGAAATCCAATCGCGAAGACGAACTGGGTTAGGTCTAAAATGGTCGGTAACAATAGAGTAAATTTTCCAAGCTAGAAATTTTTCGTTCGTTTCATCACTTTTGTAAATAATTCTAACAGCAAATTTATCGTAAACTTCATCAAACGAAACGCCTTGAACTTGCATTTTTCTTCGGATAGAAAAAATAGATTTTGGACGACCCTTTATGGTGTAATCCATTAACTCTTTATCTAAAGATTTTTTTAAAACTGCGCTAAAGGTTTCAATATATTTGTCTTGTTCTTCTTTACTTTCTTTTATTTTGTTTAAAATATCGTTATAAACTTCTGGTTCGGTATATTTTAAACCTAAATCTTCAAGTTCAGTTTTAATATTATATAAACCAATTCTATGTGCTAAAGGTGCATAAATGTATAAGGTTTCAGATGCAATTTTAACTTGCTTATCTGCACGCATAGAATCCATAGTTTGCATATTATGGAGTCTATCAGCAATTTTTATAATGATAACACGTACATCATCATTTAGGGTGAGCAGCATTTTACGAAAGTTCTCTGCCTGTAACGATATATCCATATCTTTTTTAAGCGAGGATATTTTTGTGAGACCGTTTACAATTTTTGCAACAGTTTCTCCAAACATGCCTTCGATATCTGATATGGAATAATCTTCGCTATCTTCTACTACATCATGAAGTAAAGCTGCTGCTATAGATGTAGCATCTAAACCAATTTCTTGTGCTACAATTTTTGCTACAGCTAGCGGATGAAAAATATAGGCTTCACCTGATTTTCTACGTTGATCTTTATGGGCATCAATAGCAACATCAAAAGCGCTACGTATTAGTTTTTTATCTTTGGTAGAAAGTGTTCTGTAGCTTACCTTTAATAGTTCTTTGTAGGCTTTGGTAATGGCAGTATTTTCTTTTTCTATGGCTTCTTCAGTCATAGATTAAAAGTAATATAAAGAAAGCTAACAGACAACAAGAATGATACTTTTTGTGTTTAATTTTTTGCGTTTTAGGAATTTAAAAAGTTTATGAGGAGTTTAATGGCTTTTCCACGATGTCCAATACTATTTTTTAAGCTTAAATCCATTTCGGCAAAAGTTTGATTGTAACCATTGGGTTTAAAAACAGGGTCGTAGCCAAAACCTTTTTTACCATGTTTTGTAGTTGTTATTTCTCCTTTGCAAATGCCAGTAAATGTATGCTGTTTGTTGTTTATTTGTAAAGCAATTACTGTTTTAAATTGTGCCTTACGGCTATCCTTGTTTTTTAATGCCTCCAGTAGTTTATTTGTGTTATCGTCTGCATTACGTTGCTCGCCTGCATAACGTGCCGAATACACTCCAGGCTCACCATTTAAAGCGCTTACCTCTAAACCAGTATCGTCTGCAAAACAATCATATCCGTACTTGTTTTTTATATATTCTGCTTTTTGAATGGCGTTACCTTCAATTGTATTTTGGGTTTCTGGAACATCTTCAAAACAACCAGCGTCTTTTAAGCTTAAAAGTTTAATGTGTGCTGGTATTAATGCTTGAACTTCTTTTAATTTGTTGAGGTTATTAGTTGCGAAAACGAGTTGCATATATAGATTAAATTTTTATCCAAAGGTATAAGAATATTAAATATTTAAAAGAATAAGGCTAACTTAGGCTATTTAATAGAAATAAGTTAATTAGCGATGCGATGGATTAGATTATTATTGGCTTTAATTAAAGCAAAATTTAAAAGTAAAGTAAAAGCTACCGATGTTGTAAAATTATCATTTAATGTATGGATAACAGATATAGATGTTTCTATAATGAATCATGCAGCTATAATGACCATATTTGAAATTGGAAGGTTAGATTTTATGGTACGAACCAACTTTTTTAAAGTAGCAAACAAAAATAAATGGTACTTTCCAACACAAGCCATTAGTGTACAATATTATAGACCACTTAAAGTATTGCAGAAAGCAAAATTATTTACAAGAATATCTTATGTAGATGAAAAATGGATTTATGTTGAACAAAAAATAGTAAGAAATAACAAAGAAGTTGCTGCATGTTTGGTTAAAAACACCATTAAAAAAGGCAGGGATACTGTACCTACTTTAGAAATTATGAAAGTGTTAAATGTTGAAAAAGTACCAAATAAAAAATATGACTTGATTACTTTGCATGAGTTAGAAGCGTCTCAGATGAATACGCAATTAATTAAAAAATGGAAAGTGTAAATTTTTAATAAACGGCTATTTTATATAATTGATTATCTTTAAAAAAAGAAAAAAACAATCTATGATGAGGTTCAACTCACCACTTGAAGCTTTTTTACATTGGGAAAGCGAAACACCAAATAGGATTTTTATAAAGCAACCGGTTAACGGAAAATTAATCACTTTTACATTTAAAGAGGCTAAAGATGAGGTTTGTAAAATCGCATCAAAATTAAAGTCATATAATTTACCTAAGCGCAGTCATGTTGCTATACTTTCAAAAAATTGTGCACATTGGTTACTTTCAGATTTAGCAATTATGATGGCTGATTGTGTATCTATTCCAATATATCCTACTTTAAATAAATCATCTATTAATCAAATTTTAGAACATAGTGAATCTAAAGCTATAATTATTGGAAAGTTAGATGATTTTAAATCGCAAAAATCGGGTATTCCAGATATTCATAAAATTAGTGTCGGTCTTTTTGGTGAAAGCGAGGGCGATTTATGGGAAGATATTGTTAAAACTGAAAAATCATTAAAAATATTACCAGAAATTAATCCAGACCAATTACATACTATTATTTATACATCGGGTACAACTGGTTTGCCAAAAGGTGTTATGCATAGTGTAGGTAATATTATGGAAAGTATACGTGTTATTAAATCTATTATTAAGATGTCTCCAAAACCACGTTTGTTTTCTTATTTGCCACTAGCGCATGTTGCAGAACGCGTTGGTATTGGTACACATGGTATTGTAATTGGAGCAGAATTTTCATTTCCAGAATCTTTAGAAACGTTTGCTTCAGATTTAGAGAAATGCCAGCCACATTTATTTTTAGCTGTTCCACGAATATGGGTTAAGTTTCAAGAAAAAATATTAGAAAATCTTCCGCAGAAAAAGTTAAATATTTTATTAAAAACACCTATTATAAACCGTTTAATAAAACATAAGTTGAAACAAAAACTAGGGTTAAAAGACGCATCATTTATTGTTTCTGGTGCAGCTCCTCTATCAGCAAGTTTAATACATTGGTTTAAAAAAATTGATGTTGAGATTTTTCAAGTTTATGGGATGACTGAAGATTGCATTATTTCGCATGCCACAAGACCAAAAGTTAATAAAATTGGTAGTGTTGGAAAAGCTCTAGAAACCGTACAAATTAAGTTTTCTCCAGAGGGCGAAATTTTAATAAAAAACAATTGTTTAATGAAAGGCTATTACAAAGCTCCTGAAATTACAGCAAGTGTTTTTGATGAAGCCGGATATTTTAAAACAGGCGATAAAGGTGAGTACGATCATGATGGATACTTAACTATTACAGGACGAGCAAAAGATGAATTTAAAACCGATAAAGGTAAGTATATTTCACCTTCACATATTGAAATGTTACTAACTAAAAATACAGATATAGAGCAAATTTGTGTGGTTGGTACAGGTATACCACAACCTATTGCTTTAATTACTTTATCAGAGCTTGGAAGAGCAAAATCTAAGGATGTTCTATCTAACAAATTAGTTGCAACTGTTAATGCAGTAAATCTAAGTTTAGAAAAGCACGAAAAAGTAGAAAAAGTTGTTGTTATGAAGGAAGATTGGACAGTTGATAACAATTTAGTTACTCCGTCATTAAAAGTAAAGCGCAGTAGTATTGAAAAAATTCATCAACCATTTTATAAAGAATGGTTTGCAATGGATGATAAAGTAATTTTTGAATAATACTCTAATATTTATGATTTTATTATGATAAATGTCACTTTTAAAAATGGAAATCTTTATTAACTTTGATTATACAATAAAACCTATAATTATGACAGTTAATATTCAGTATGTAGATGTAGATAATAGTGAAACACTCTCAAATTTCACCAAAGAAAAATTACAAAAACTTTTTAATAGGTACGACTTTTTAATTAGTGCTAAAGTACACTTTAAACAAGACGAAAAACAATTCGATTCTGGTAAAATTTGTAATATAGAATTAAGCTTACCAGGACCAAGAATATTTGCAACTTCTAACGAACGTAATTTTGAAGTGTCAGTTAGAGAAACTATAAGCGATCTAGAACGTCAACTAAAAAAACGAAAAGAGGTTTATAAAACGCATTAGGTTTAAAAAATATTTTATCAGAGTTGTTATTGGAAAGGGCGAGACTTAAAATTATCTTTTAAAATAGTTTCTCCCTTGGCATTAAGTAAATTTATGTGTTTTACTTCACCAGCACCTAAAAACTTGTAACGAATTCCAACTAAATCGCCAACTTCTTCGTTATACTTTGATGAAAAAATTTGCTGATCATCTACTATAACTTTGATGTGTTTTTTTATCACATTAATTTTGATGTTTTTCAAAGTTGAAAGATCAAGACCAAATGAAGATAAATCTTGTTCTTTACCGTTAAGATAAACATCATTTAGTAGCACATTAATATCTGATATACAACCAGGAATTGTAAAAGGTATGATTAGGGCTCCTTTTTCACCAATTAAATAGATACTAGCGGTTTGGCATATGGCCCATTTTTCGTTAAGTGTTTTTTTAAGGGTGGTTTCTAATGTGAAATCATCACCAGAAATATTGCCCAAATCATTAATAAAATGATAGGTTGACACCAAAGGTGATTTTGAAGATTTTATTTCTTCTATAATATCATCATCAATTTTAAGTCTATCTTTAATAAATTGATAAGGTTCTAAATATTTTGGTACTGGTGCATAATCAACCGAAGCACTCCAACCATTCGATTTAATAAATAAATCATGCTCTTTTATAATGCTTCCATCTACAAGCAGTTTTGCTCTAAAATAACCAGGATAATAGTAAATACCTGTGGCTTGTTTTTGAGTGCTATTTATTTTAATAGTTTTAGTAGCATCCCAATATTGTTGAATATAAATGCTATCGGATTTTATATTATGTAAATCAAAATCAAAAACTACCGAGTTGGGTATTTTATTAGTAACTGGTTTACTAGAAAATTTAATTCTAGAAATATCTTCAGTTGTTAATTCATTTTTTTTAGAACCAATAACCGAAAAAAGGGATATAAATAATAAAGCTAAAAAAGCAGCTAACGAAAAAACAGTAGTCATTTTTACGAAAGGTTTTTTTATTGATTTATTACTTTTTTGTTGACTTTTAAAATCTCTCCAATTAGAATATCCAATAAATTGTGCTAAAGTATTTAATGTGCTTATACTGGGCGAACTAGAATAATTTACTTTTCCCCAAACCCGTTTTAAAGTTGTAGGACTAAGCAAAACTTTAGTGTGCTCTTGAATTGTTTCACTTAATTCAATAAAAACCTCACTATGCCAATTTGAAGAATCCCCCCAGCTTAATTTTTCTTCAATTAGTAGGATGCATTTAGCAATTAATTCTTTTTCGTTTCCTTTTTTCATAGAGTAATACAAAAATCGCCTTTTTTTTATTGTTGTACAATATTGAATGTTTTTGAACGAACTTGTTTCATCAAATTACGAGATGTTTTTTCATTTTTATAAAAACTTTTAATCATGAAAAAAATCATAATAATTTTTCTAATAGGTGTTACCAATACTAGTTTCTCTCAAAATATTATTCCTTTAGACACTCTAAATTGGAGAATTACAACAAAATCTTTTGTTGCCGAAAAATATAAAGGAAAAAATTCAGTATATGTTCAGGGCGGTTCTATAATACTTAAAGATGTTGAATTTATTAATGGTACTATAGAGTTTGATGTTTTTTTAAAAGAAGAACAAGCGTTTCCTGGAGTTGAATTTAGAGTAGTTGGCGAAAATGCTGAGCAATTTTTTTTAAGACCTCACCTCTCCGGTAAAGCTGATGCGAATCAAGCAGCACCAAAAGTTAATGGAATTACACCTTTTCAACTGAATTTTGGGCCAAAGTATTCTTTTCCATATACTTATAAATACAACGATTGGACACATGTTAAAGTGGTTGTAAACAATGATAAAGCTCAAGTATTTTTAGACTATTCAGATAAACCAAACTTATCTTGGCATCTTACACATTTGCCAGTTAAAGGTGGTATTGCTATAAGAGGTGGAAGGCGTACAGGTATACACTTGGCAGATGTAAAAGTTAATAAAGAAGCAACAACATTAATTGATTTTAAACCTATTGAAAGAAAACCAATTGAAGGGCTTATTCCACAATGGAAAATCTCGGATATGTTTGAGGAAAACCAATTAAATAATCCTGAAAACCTGAATGAAGTACTAAAAAATAGAACATGGCAGGGGGTTTTAAAAATTGAAGAAGGTACAGCTGCAAATATTTCAAGAATTCAAGTATTATATAACGGAGAACCTGGAAATACAGTTTTTGCAAAAGTGGTTATTAATTCTGATAAAGATCAATTAAAACTTTTCGAATTTGGTTATAGTGATAGGGCAGTTGCAATTTTAAATGGTAAACCCATTTACAGAGGCACAAATAAATGGCGTTCTAGAGATTATCGCTATTTAGGAACTGTTGGTTTATTTGATGCTATTTATCTTAATCTTAAAAAAGGAAAAAATGAATTATTAATGGCCGTTTCAGAAGATTTTGGAGGCTGGTTAATTACAGGAAGATTTAAAAACAAAGATGGAATTAATATTGATTATTAACATTAACGATGATGATAAGGCTCATTCCTCAAAATTGTAAAACCTCTATAAAGTTGCTCAATAACAAATAAGCGAATCATTTGATGGGAAAATGTCATTTTAGATAATGATACTTTTCCATTGGCTTTTTTATGCACCTCTTCAGAAAAACCATAAGGACCACCAATAACAAAAACCAATTGTTTAATCCCTGAATTCATATACCTTTGTAGGTAATTTGAAAACCCAACAGAATCATATTGCTTACCATTTTCATCTAATAAAATTAAAACATCAATAGGTTTTAATTTTCCCAAAATAAGTTTACCTTCTTTCTGTTTTTGTTGAGCTTCGCTAAGGTTTTTAGAGTTTTTAATATCTAGAATAATTTCAAGTTCAAACTTAATATAAAAACCCAAACGCTTGGTGTAATTGTTAATTAACGCTTGTAGTTCTTTATTATCAGTTTTGCCAATGGCAATAAGTTTTATAGTCATAAAACAAAATTAGTGCTTACTATTAACGAATTGTGTAATTAAACTTGATAAATTTAAAAATTTCATAAATGTAAAATTTAATTTGGTAAATCAATTTCTTATTTTAGCACAAACTATTCTAAAACATGATTACACAAGAACAATTTGATTACGAATTAAAGCATATAATTTCTAACGCTATACGTGAAGATGTAGGTGATGGCGACCATAGCTCGTTAGCATGTATTCCAGATAATGCAAGGGGTAAAGCAAAACTTTTAGTAAAAGACAAAGGAATTATTGGAGGCGTTAATTTTGCAAAAAAAGTTTTTGCTTATGTAGATAAAGATTTAAAACTAGATGTTCGTATTGAAGATGGTAGTGAAGTTACTTTTGGAGATGTTGTTATGTATGTTGAAGGGGCTTCTCAATCTATTTTAAAAGCAGAACGTACGGTTTTAAATTCAATGCAGCGCATGAGTGCTATTGCAACAAAAACTAAAACTTTTGTAGATTTATTAGAAGGTACTAAAACAAAAATTCTTGATACACGCAAAACAACGCCAGGTATTAGAGTGCTAGAAAAATGGGCTGTTAAATTAGGTGGTGGCGAAAACCATAGATTTGCTTTGTATGATATGATTATGCTAAAAGATAATCATATAGATTTTGCAGGCGGTATTACAAAAGCCATTGAGATGACTAAAGAATATCTTCTTGAAACGGGTAAAGATTTAGATATTATGGTTGAGGCTAGAAATTTATTTGAAGTTGAAGAAATTTTACAAAATGATGGTATTTACAGAATAATGCTAGATAATTTTGATTATGAGGATACTAGAAAAGCTGTAAAAATGATTGGTAGTATCTGCTTAACCGAATCGTCAGGTAATATAAATGAAACTACAATAAGGCATTATGCCGAGTGTGGTGTAAATTACATTTCGTGTGGTGCTTTAACACATTCTGTACACAATATGGATTTAAGTTTAAAAGCTATTAAATAAAGACTTCGTTTTAGGTTGTTTTTTACGACTTAACAACTAACGATTAAACAACAGAAAGGTGAGTGAACTCATTGAAGATAAACTTGATAAAATTCCAATACTAAATGTTTTGGTTCGTTTTTTCAAGCAAATTAAATTGCCAGGGTTTGAAGGTCTTTCTGTTTACGATTTACTGGAAATGTACATTGTTGGTATTGTTGAAGGTGCTTTAACAACCAGAGCAAGTGCGATTGCTTTTAGTTTTTTTACAGCCATTTTTCCGTTTTTATTATTTATTATAATTATAATTCCTGTTTTACCATTTGAAAATTTTCAAAAGGAATTTTTAGAATTTTTAGACTCTTTTTTACCGCCACAAACCTCAGACTTTTTTAACGATAATATTTTTAATAACATAAGCACAACAAGTCAAGGTAGTTTATTGTCCTCTGTATTTATTTTATCAATAATATTAATGACAAATGGTGTAAATGCTGTGTTTTCTGGATTTGAACATTCATATCACGAACAATTAACACGTAATGTTTTTAAACAATGGTTATATGCACTTGGAGTTGCCATTATTTTAGCTTTATTGCTTATAATTACCGTTGGTGTGTTTGGGTATTTTCAAATTTATATTATCAATCCACTTTACGAAAGCATAAGCGGAGAATTAATAGATCAGTCCGATTCTGGATTAACATGGATATTATTTTCAAAATATGCCTTTTTTGTGATAATGGTTTATTTAGCAACAGCAACCTTGTATTATTTTGGAACAAAAGAAGGTAGGTATTCTAAGTTCTTTTCTATTGGAGCATTATTTACTACATTGCTTATTATTTTAACATCCTATTTGTTTGGTGTTTATATTGAAAATTTTAGTCAATACAACAAACTATATGGTTCTATTGGTGCGTTATTAATTCTTCTATTCTATTTGTGGCTTAATGCAAATATTTTATTGTTGGGTTACGAATTAAATGCATCTTTGAATAAACTACGAAAACGATGTTAGTTTATGCAATACTTTATTGATGTTATTATTCCAATTCCGCTTCCAAAGCTATTTACGTATAGCATAACACTTTCTGAGGCTAATTTTTTAAGTGTTGGAATGCGTGTTTCTGTACCTTTTGGAAAATCGAAAATATATACGGGAATTGTTTCTAAAATTCATAACCAAGAGCCAACTATTTATGAGGCAAAAGAAATTCATCAAATTTTGGATGATACTCCAATTGTGAATCAAAAGCAATTACAATTGTGGCAATGGATTGCTAATTATTATATGTGTACGTTAGGCGATGTAATGCGAGCGGCTTTACCAAGTGCATTTATTTTAGAAAGTGAAACTGTAATAACAAAGCAAAAAAAACAAATTGATGAATCTGTTTTAAAGGATGATGAGTTTTTGGTTTATGAAGCGTTGCATCATCAATCGTCTTTAAAAATCCATGATATTTCTAATATTTTAGATAAAAAGAATATACTTCCTGTAATTAATCGCTTAATAGAAAAAGAAGTCATTACTGTTGAAGAAGAAGTTTACGAAAAATATAAACCTAAATTGGTGCGTTATGTAAAATTGCATTCAAATTTTTCTTCTGAGACAGCATTGCAAAAATTATTAGATGATTTAAGTCGTGCACCAAAACAACATGATGTTGTAATGATATTATTTTCTATTTCAGCTAAAACAAAAAAACCTGTTAAAGTTTCAGATTTAGCAAAAAAAAGTGGTTCCTCAAATGCTATAATAAAAGCTTTAATCGATAAAGGCATTCTAGAAGAATATCATATTCAAATAGATAGAGTTCAATATTCTGGCGGTAATAACGAAGCTACTAAAAGGCTCAACGATTATCAAAAATCCGCTTTAAGCGACATAAAAAAAACTTTTAACAATCATTCAGTTACATTGCTACATGGTGTAACATCGTCGGGTAAAACAGAAATCTATGTAAAACTTATTGAAGATGTTATAGCTTCTGGAAAACAAGTTTTGTTTTTGTTACCAGAAATAGCTTTAACCACACAATTAGTTGCACGATTGCAAAAATATTTTGGAGAGCAAGTATCTATTTTTCATTCTAAATATTCAGCTCACGAGCGAGTTGAGGTTTGGAATAATGTTTTACACAATTCGGCGTCTGCCTCGCCGTTAAGCAGTAAAGCAAAAATAGTTTTGGGAGCACGTTCGTCAATATTTTTGCCTTTTAATGATTTAGGCTTAATAGTGGTTGATGAAGAACACGAACAATCGTTTAAACAATTTGATCCCGCACCACGATACCATGCACGAGACACTGCTGTTGTTTTAGGAAATATACATCAAGCTAAAGTATTGTTAGGCTCTGCTACTCCAAGTTTAGAGAGCTATTTTAATACTAAACAGAATAAGTATGGTTTTGTTGAATTAAAGCACCGTTTTAATGATGTGTTAATGCCAGATATTGAATTAGTCGATATAAAGGATAAGCTTAAAAAGAAGCGTATGAAAGGGCATTTTAGCGATCGATTGATTGAAGAAATGACCGAAACCTTAAAAGCAGGACAACAAGTTATACTGTTTCAAAATAGGAGAGGGTTTTCGCCAATTATAGAGTGTAAAACTTGTGGTCATTCGCCACAATGTCCAAATTGCGATGTAAGTTTAACATATCATCAATACCGTAATCAATTGCGTTGTCATTATTGTAGCTACAACTCAGCAATAATGCAAGATTGTGAAGCGTGCGGAAGTCAAGATTTAGATAATAAAGGTTTTGGTACAGAGCAAATAGAAGAAGAAGTAAAACTATTATTTCCCGACTATAAAGTGGCACGAATGGATTTAGATACCACCCGCGGTAAATATGGTTACGAAAAAATTATAACCGCCTTAGAGCAACAAGAGGTTGATGTTTTAGTAGGTACACAAATGCTAACCAAAGGTTTGGATTTTAGAAATGTAAAATTGGTTGGCATTATGAACGCCGATAATATGTTAAACTTTCCAGATTTTAGAGCCCACGAGCGTAGTTTTCAGTTAATGTTACAAGTGTCGGGTAGAGCAGGACGAACAGATGAAAGAGGTAAAGTGTTAATTCAAACCTACAATCCGCATCATAATATTTTGCAGCAAGTATCTACAAATAATTATATAGATATGTTTAACGAGCAAATGGATGATAGGTTTAATTATAAATACCCACCCGTTTTTAAGCAAATAAAAATCACTTTAAAACATAAAGATTATAAGAGGGTTGATGATGCTTCAATTTGGTTTTCTAAATCGTTAAGGCAAGTTTTTAAGGGTAATGTTTTAGGACCAGAATCGCCACCTATTGGTAGAATTAGGAATCAATTTTATAAAAATATTTTGATAAAAATTCCCAAACAGCAAAGTTTGGTAAAAACAAAAGAAGCCATTATTAAAATAAACAATAGCTTCTTGAGTATAAAAGATTTTCGGTCGGTTAAAGTAATTTTAAATGTCGATAACTTTTAAATTTTAAATATTATTTAAAGCGTCTACAAGTTGTGTTTTTTTATTTCTACTTAAAGGAATTTCGTAAGCACCAACTTCAACATTTTTACTGTTAAATCTGTCTATTTTATCAAGATTAACAATATAAGATTTGTGAATTCTTAAAAATTTATTTTCCGGTAATTCTTTTTCAAAAGATTTCATAGTAGAAAGTACTACTAAGCTAGTTTCTTCAGTAACTAGTTTTACGTAATCACCAAGTGCTTCAATCCATTTAATATCCTTAATATAAACTTTACGTTTTTTAAGGTTACTCTTTACAAAAATGTGTTCACCATCCTCTTCGTTAAAATCTAAAGTCAATTTATGTTGCTCTAGAGCTTTATCTACAGATGTATTAAAGCGTTCTCTGGTAATTGGTTTGTGTAAGTAATCGGTAGCATCGTAGTTAAATGCTTTAAAAGCATACTCGGTTTTACCAGTTACAAAAATAATTTGGGGTTTGTTGTTCAATACGTCTAAAAGTTCAAATCCATTTAACACTGGCATTTCAATATCCAGAAAAATTAAATCTACCTGATGCGTATTTAAACCATTTTTAGTTTCTAAAGCACTACTGTACTCTGCTATTAAGTTTAGAGATGGGTGATTCTCGACTAACTTAACAATAGAGAGACGTTGTATTGCTGAATCGTCTACTACTACACAGTTTAAAGTCATAACATTTTATATTATTTCGGTTAAGATATCGACAATAGTACGAATAATTCGGTTAAAAACCAAAAATCATCGTTAAAATACCAATTTTAACATAGTTTTAACATTTTTGAAGCGATGTTCTTCGATGAAAAAAATAGGAAGATTATAGTTGTGTAATATAGTAAAATTAATTATTTTTGCACCCAATTTTTAACAATAAAAACGATTTTTATGAATCATTATGAAACTGTTTTCATCTTAAATCCCGTTTTATCTGAAGATCAGATAAAGGAAACAGTAAAGAAATATGAAGATTTTCTTGTTTCTAACGGCGCTAAGATGATAGCTAAAGAAGATTGGGGGCTTAAAAAGTTAGCCTACCCAATACAAAACAAGAAAAGCGGATTTTACCACTTACTTGAGTACACTGTACCAGGAGAAGTTATTGATGCTTTAGAAGTAGAGTTTAGACGCGACGAGCGCTTTATGCGTTATTTAACAGTTAAGTTAGATAAACATGCCGTTGCTTGGGCAGAAAGAAGAAGAGAAAGAAACAAACAAAAAGCTTAATTATGTCATCAATAGAACAACAATCTAAAGGAAAAAAAGACGGAGAAATTAGATATTTAACTCCGCTAAATATCGACACGAACAAGACCAAGAAATATTGTATGTTTCAAAAGTCTGGAATTAAGTATGTTGATTACAAAGACCCAGATTTTTTAATGCGATTTATAAACGAGCAAGGTAAAATTTTACCACGTCGTTTAACAGGAACATCATTAAAGTATCAAAGAAAAGTTGCCGTAGCTGTAAAAAGAGCTCGCCACTTAGCATTAATGCCTTACGTAGGAGATTTATTAAAATAAAATTATCATAACAATGGAACTTATATTAAAACAAGACGTTGAGAATTTAGGATTTAAAGACGATATTGTAACAGTTAAGAACGGTTATGGTAGAAACTTTTTAATTCCGCAAAAGCAAGCAGTTTTAGCTACTACATCTGCTAAAAAAGTATTAGCAGAAAACTTAAAGCAACGTGCTTTTAAAGAAAAGAAAATAGTTGACGACGCTAATAAAGTTGCCGAGTCAATAAAAGCATTAGAAATTAAAATACCAGCTAAAGTAGGTACAGGCGATAAATTATTTGGTTCTGTAAACAATATTGATATTGCTGCTGCTTTAGAAAAAGAAGGGCAATCAATCGATAAAAAGTTTATTACAGTTACAACTGTAAAAAGGCTTGGTAAATATACTGCAGTAGTACGTTTACATAGAGAAGTATCAGTTGATTTAGATTTTGAAGTAATTGCACAAGCAAAATAATTTCAAATTATAAAAATATTATTAAACCGCTTAGATACACTCTAAGCGGTTTTTTTATTGAAAATGAAATAAAATGAAATACAGTAGACTTACAAAAGAACAGTTTGAAGAATTACACCAAGAATTCATTAATTTTTTGGCAACACAATCGGTTACTGCAGATGAATGGGAAAATTTAAAAATTAATAAACCAGAACTTGCCGAAACTGAATTAGATGTTTTTAGTGATTTAATCTGGGAAGGTGCCTTAAATAAAGCCGAATATTTAGAGCATATTTCGCCTCAGCACATGTATTTATTTCATTTAGCAGACAATAAAATGCATGCTATTGTTATTAATTTGAAAAATGACGTGGATATAACCACTAAGGCCGGTTATAATTGGCTTCGCGAAAATTTATTAGATGAAAATGTTGAGTTTTTACAAGCCGATAAAGAGTATACTGAAGATAAAAATTTGGACAAGTTTAAAATGATTGAACAAGGTGCTGTAATTACCAAAGGCGATTTATATAGGTATTTTGATAAGCTTATAAATTAAATTCTATTATTTTTGTCATTGTGTGTTGTCACTCTAGGCACTGCAAAAGTGCATATTAATTTAAAATAGTAAATGGCTCAAAAACCAAGTATTCCAAAAGGCACAAGAGATTTTAATCCAGAGCAAGTCGCAAAACGAAACTATATTTTTGATACCATTCGTGGTGCTTTTGAAACTTTCGGATTTCAACCTATTGAAACCCCAAGTTTTGAAAACTCAAGTACCTTAATGGGGAAATATGGCGATGAAGGAGACCGATTGATTTTTAAGATTTTAAATTCTGGGGATTATTTTAAAGATGTAAAGAAAGAAAAAATTCATTCCTCGATTGAAGCTGGGAATTTTTATCCTATGTATGATGAAATCGTTGAAAGGATTAAAATTCATAATGATTTTGATGAAATCATTAATAAAGTAGTTAGCTATCATTATAAGCATAGTGAAGAGTCTACAAGATTATCAGTAAAAGAAGTTTTAATAAATCATAAAGATGAATTATTAAATTACAAAAACTTGGATGAATTTGGAATTAAAGTCTCAAAGAATAATGCTTTTAGGGAATTTTTGAATAAATTTTATGGAGATATTTTTAACTCAAACGAAGTAGTTAATTTAATATCAGAAAAAGCCCTCCGCTACGACCTAACCGTTCCCTTCGCACGTTACGTCGTACAACATCAAAACGAAATAGAATTCCCGTTTAAACGCTATCAAATACAACCCGTTTGGCGTGCTGATAGACCACAAAAAGGACGTTTTAGAGAGTTTTATCAATGCGATGCCGATGTGGTTGGGAGTAAAAGTCTATGGCAAGAAGTGGAGTTTATCCAATTATATGATACCGTTTTTTCTGCTTTAAAATTAGATGGCGTTACCATTAAAATAAATAATCGAAAAATATTATCCGGAATTACCGAAGTTATCGGTGCTTCAGATAGGTTAATAGACTTTACAGTAGCTTTAGATAAACTTGATAAAATAGGTGAGGAGAAGGTAAAAGCCGAAATGCTTTCTAAAGATATTTCTAAAGAGGGTGTTTCTAAATTACAACCTTTGTTTAGTTTATCGGGTTCTTTTGAATCTCAAATAGACAGTTTAAAAAGTATTTTAGATGCTTCAGAAGACGGGAAAAAAGGTATTGAAGAACTCGCATTTATAAATGAAGCTATTAAAGAATTAGGATTATCTGCAGCCACGTTGCAACTCGACGTGACTTTAGCACGCGGACTTAATTATTATACTGGCGCTATTTTTGAAGTTGCTGCTCCCAAAAACGTAAAAATGGGTTCTATTGGAGGTGGCGGTCGCTACGATGATTTAACAGGTGTTTTTGGAATGCCAAATATGAGTGGCGTAGGTGTTAGCTTTGGTTTAGATAGGATTTATTTAGTACTTGAAGAACTTGGTCTATTTCCAGAAACGGTTAATAAAAATGTTGAGGTGCTCTTTATAAATTTTGGAAAGAAAGAAGCGTTATTCAGTTTAAAAGCTATTAAGCAATTACGTTTAAATGGTATTAATGCTGAATTATATCCCGATGATGCTAAAATGAAAAAGCAAATGAATCACGCTAATAAACGCGAGATTCCATTTGTCGTTTTAGTAGGTGAGGAGGAAATAAACGCCAATGTTTACACCTTAAAAAATATGATTTCTGGTGAGCAAACAAAAGTGCCGTTAGAAACATTAATATCTACAACAAAAAAGTCCTGAAGGTCAGTTCAGGACTTGAAGTGTGTTAAGTTTAAAAGTAGATTTGGGAATTACTAACTAAAACTTACTTAACAAACTATTTTATTAATACTTTTTTAGAAATCTTACCATATTCGGTTTCAATTTTTAAAATGTAGGTTCCTGTTTTCATTTGTGAGGCTTTATACTTTAGGTAATCGTCGTTAGAGTTTATCTTAAATTTAAATAGCGTCTGCCCCAATATGTTTATCATCTCCACAGACTCGATAAGCTGTGCATTGGGGTTGTGCACGATTACATTGCTTTCTTTATTAGAGAAAAATACTTCAATATGGTTATTGCTAATCTCATCGGTACTCAGAGAATGCGATTTTTTAGAGAATGTTATCTCAAAGCGGTTTAAATACTCACCAACAGCTAAGTGTACATCGTATTTGTTTTTTTTCAAATTATGATATATGCTTAATTCTTTATCATGCAAATAGATTTTTTTGTTGTTATGAATATTTTCAAGCTCATCAATTTTAATAGAAGCTAAACCTTCTTGATTAATTTTAATACCTAATGGTAGTATTTGGTTGTCGTTAAAATTGCTTACTGCTTGTATAACAAAGTTTTTGTTGTTGAATATCCAGAATAAATCCTCAACATTGTTTTCAATCAACGGAGCGTCGTAGCCTTTGTCGATACCGTTTGTAGCACTGCTATCTACTCCAACCAATAATTGGCGGTGATAACCCTTGGGAGAATCTAGAATGAGCCTGATTTTTTGTCTGTTGTCGTTAGAATTGTTTTTGGTAGTGCTGGTTTTGTCTTTTTTTCCTTTTAGGAATTGGGAAGGGTCTACTGCTTCTGTTTTAAAGATGCGCTGGCTGTTTTTAAAGGTTACGGATCCGCCTTCGTCGGCAGTAACGAAAAAGCCTTGGCTAACGGGGATGTACTGCTGCGGTACCTTGGTGCCCACTTGTCCCGAGGCATTAATTCTGGTATCTGTAGAAACGGCCTTTATACCCCCTATTAGAGAGTATGTGGCATACCCTCCCTGATACTCACGAAGTACATGGGTATCTCCAGCAAAGTGATCCCAGAAATACAGCGTACCGTTGATAATGTTTGTGGTTGCCCTACCGGCACCATCGCTAATGTTGTCGAGTATAAATTCGTTAGCATCTATAGCAGAAGCATACGGATTACCAATAAGATAATCGTTACCAGCCGATAAGGTTAATGTAATGTCACCATTATTAGGTTTTCCGTTAAATATGTAGTTTTGTTCTTCAGTGAACGATGTAGCACTATTATCTACACCTTTCATGGTGTAACCTTCTCCAGCTAATAGAGTTCCTGTATTTTTTACATGTTGCCACGAGGCATAATCATCAGATAGTTTATTGGCATATTTCCAAATCCAAGTAGAAGCAATACTAATTGGTGTTGTAGCTGGAGATCCAGGCGCACCATTATATCCAGTTACAAAAGTAATAGGTAGAGGCGTAGTAACTACAGACCCGTCGCTGAGTACATCAGGAAGTGTATAGCTATTATTATTACTAGTTGTATTACTTAGACCAACAGGCGAAGACCAATAATTATAAGTATATAAATCTTTAGTACCTTGTTGATCGCGCTCTAGAGTTCCAGCACTAGTAACATCAAGAGAACTCTCAGCTCCTTGTACTAGCTGCGATTCGTTTTGTAAATCAATTTCACCATCTAGCTTTAAATACCAACTATTGTTTAATTCGTTACTGCCGTTTACGGTGAGTTTTGCCCCTGAGTCTATTATTAAGCCTAAAGTGCCATGGCTGTTAGAGGTTGTAATATTATTTTTTATTTTAATAATACTCCAATCTTTATTGGATGTCTCGTTTTCAATATCCCAAACATTACCATGTTGCCATGTGTTTTGTGAGCTCCAATCGCCGTTGTTTGATGTTGTGTAAGGCATTGGAGCTGTTTCCTCTTGAAATGTAGTTATGTTATGTAGCTTTGTGATTCTATTATATATAGAGAAGTCAGATGTTCTGTCATACGATATAATGGTGCTCATTGGATAATAGGCTATAAGACTAGGCCATGCTATTGTTGAATTTGTATTAAAATCTAAAATATCTTTGTTTATAACTTTGCCACTAACTACACCTCCATTATTTTCAATTTCTTGATAAATTATTTTTTGGATTTGGTTTTCGGTAAGATTTGTATCAAAAACCCTTACTTCATCTATATCACCTTTAAAATACTCTCTATTTGTAGTATTCTTTGATGTTCTTCCAATTTCAAAATTTCCATTTGAAGAAGCAGTATTCTGTATAGCTGCACCAGTATTACCTACATTTGTTGAGTTTAACAACTCGCCATCTACGTATATAGACATAATTCCTGTTGTACTAGAGTATGTTCCAGTAATATGATGCCATTCGTTAAAATTAATAGTGCTGCAACTAACTTCTTTTTCTGAATTACCTACTGATTTTATTGTAAATGTTGGAGTGTTTCCATTTTTAAGCCATAATTTACAGCCTGTATCTTCTCCAGCTACAGTCATATTATTTGAGTTGCCTAAATCTGATTTTACCCAAGCCATAATTGTAACTTGGTTTAAGGAATTAATAAATTCAGGGGTAGAAACATAATCATCTATACCATCAAAATCAAGTTTAGATTCTAATATGATAGGATTAATAATGATATCTTCCCCACAGTTTTCTAGTATTTCATTGGTAGTAGAAGGAATTACTATATCATCAACAATATCAATATCTTCAGTACAAGAACCACAAACACTATCAAAACCACCTTCATCATCAATATCATAAAATAAATGTCCGGTAATACTGCCTCCACTTGATAGAATAGCTGAATTTCTTACTATTAGGAACGAATCTAAATCATTACCTATCAAATCATCGTTGTTTAATGTTATATTGTTAATCAGTATTGTTGAATTATTGTATAGTTTAGCAGTACCAAAATTGAGTAAACCATCAATTATCATTAGGGCATCATTAGTATAGTCTGCATTTAAATTCATGTTTGTATGAATGTATGTAGAACACAGATTTTTTAATCCACTAGAGCCACCGCTACTTAAAGAACCAAATAACTCAAATATTCCGCAATTGTCTAAAGATGCGTTTATAGAAGAATTTCCTTGTACATTGATTCTTGAACCTGTATAATTTATAAAATTTGCCTGCCCACCCATATTAAAATCTCCTGAAACATTTAGAATGCCAGCATTGTTAACTGTTGCATCTCCTTGAGGAATGAGAGATCCGTTAATATTGATGGTACCATTAGCACCTACTACGGTATTATTTCCTGCAAATGTTGGAGAATTAGTAAAGTTTACTTCTCCTTCAACTAATAAATTTGAGCCTCCAAAAGATGAAACAGCTCCAGTATATGTTACACTTGGAGCTATATATAATGTTCCTTTGATATTAAAATTTAAATCCCCTGTATAATCTTCAAAAATGCAAATTGATTGTGAACTCCCGTTAGAAGTTGGAGCACTAGTTGGATTACCTAATGAGTCTTTCCAACCTGTAGAAGTGTAGCTATATGTACATGTTGTTGGTTGATTTATTGTGGGGAATGTATTACCATCGCATGTTTGTGCTTGAATTACATATGTAGCAAAAACTAAAATTATAATAAGTAATCTTATTTTCATAAGCAGGTTAATTTAGTTGGGGCTAAATTTTTAACCGTTAATATTTTTTTAAAAAACAAATATAATAATTAATTTTTAAAAATATCGATAAAAAGCAAAAAAAGTCGTTTAAATACGTTTTTAAATGTTTTTAATCATAATTAAAATATAAATACTGTTGTACAGTATTGAGTAATAAAAATTAGTATGCTAAATGATGGCTTAATTTTTATTTTAAAAATGAATAGCTCTTTTTTGTTGTTTAGCTATGCAACACTGTTATTAGTCTAAAATACTTAACTACTTAATTAAAATTGAAGATATTTATTTCGTTTTAAAAGAATAAAACATTATTATATATATGTTAAAAAAATATATACTTCTAATTGTAGTTTTTTCAATTTTTATTTCTTGTAAGAAAGAAGATAAAAGAGTAATTCAAACTAAAACAAAAAATATATCTTATGTCGATCCTTTTATTGGAACTGGAGGTCATGGACATACTTACCCAGGAGCAACGGTTCCTTTTGGTATGTTGCAAGTAACTCCAGTAAATGGTATTAGTAAATGGGATTGGTGTTCAGGTTATCATTATTCTGATTCTATTGCAGTTGGTTTTAGTCATTTAGCCTTGAGCGGAACGGGTATTGGTGATTTGGCTGATATACTTTTTATGCCGATAAATAAAGAAGTTGATTTGTCTCCAACACGGTTTTCTAGAGATTCTTTAAATTATAAATCTAAATACAACCATAAAAACGAAACTGCATCACCAGGCTATTATCAGGTGTTTTTAGAAGATCATAATCTAAATGTCGAATTAACAACAGCATTACGAACAGCATATCATAAATACACTTTTGAAAAAGATGATTTACAATCCGTAGTTATCGATTTAGGATTTGCCATAAATTGGGATAAAGCTTTAAAAACGTCAATTTCAGTTGAAGATGAATATACCATAAGCGGATATCGTTTTAGTACAGGATGGGCAAAAAACCAAAAAGTGTTTTTTGTTGCAAAGTTTTCAAAACCAATAAGTAAGCATCATATCTTTGTAGATGGAAATCGAGTAGAAAACCAAACTTCAGGAGGTAAAAAAACATCAGCTCAATTATTTTTTGATGATAATACATCAACTGAATTATTCGCAAAAGTAGCATTGTCTTCAGTAAGTGTTCAAAACGCTAAAGATAATTTAGAAACAGGCGATTTTAATTTTGAGACTGTTAAAACAAATGCCGAAGAAACCTGGAATAAAGCCTTAACAAAAATTGAAGTTGAGACGCCAATCGATTCCTTAAAAACCATATATTATACCGCTATGTACCACGCTCAAGTAGCACCAGTAACTTTTAGCGATAAAAACGGCCAATTTAGAAAAGAAAATGATGAGATTGTAACTGCTAATAATTATACAGCATATTCAACATTATCACTTTGGGATACGTTTCGGGCAGAACATCCGCTTTTAACACTAACCGCACCAGATAAAGTTTCAGATATTATTAATACCATGTTAGCATATTATGAAACTAAAAAAATATTACCCGTTTGGACACTTTACGCCAATGAAACTAATACTATGACGGGTTACCATTCTATTCCAGTTATTGTTGAAGCATACCTAAAGGGGATTCGTGGTTTTGACCCTGAAAAAGCTTTTGAAGCCATGAAAGCTACCATGATGCAAGATGAGCGTGGATTGAATCATTATAAAAAATACGGTTATATTCCATATAGTTTAATGGACGAATCGGTTACTATAACTTTGGAGTATGCATATGATGATTGGTGTATAGCTCAAATGGCAAAGGCATTAGGTAAAAATGATGATTACGATTTTTTCTTAAATCGTTCTAAAGCCTATCAACATTTATTTGATAATGAAACAGGCTTTATGAGAGGCAAATCGGTTGATGGGAAATCTTGGAATGAACCTTTCGACCCAAAACATTCAAACCACAGAGAACAAACTGATTATACAGAAGGTAACGCCTGGCAACACAGTTGGTTTGTGCCGCATGCTGTTAATGATTTTATAATATTACATGGCAGCAACGAAACCTTTACAAGTAGATTAGAGCAATTATTCACAGAAAGCTCTGAAATTACTGGGGATAATGTTTCTGTTGATATTTCTGGTCTTATTGGGCAATATGCTCATGGTAACGAACCAAGTCATCATATTGCTTATATGTTTAATGATGCAAATAAGCCTTGGCGTACACAATATTGGGTAAGACACATTATCGATACACAATACAATGCCACACCAGTTGGGTTAAGTGGAAATGAGGATTGCGGACAAATGAGTGCTTGGTATGCTTTAAGTTCTATTGGATTATATCCTATGAATCCAGCATCAGCAGAATACGAAATTGGAAGCCCTATTTTTGAGAAATCAACTATTAATATTTCAAAAGGGAAAGCATTTACTATTGAAGCTGAAAACGTTTCAAATAAAAATATTTATATTCAATCTGCAACATTAAATGGTGATGATTTTAACCAAACGTCTATTTCACACAAACAAATTATTAAAGGTGGAACACTACATTTTGTTATGGGAAATCAACCCAATAAAAATTGGGGAATAGCTACTAAATAACAATATAATAACTAACAACCATCACGAATGAATATCATTGATGTATCAATAATTGTAACTTACATTGTATTAACTTTAGGTGTAGGGATTTGGATTTCAAAAAAAGCCTCAAAGGGTTTAGATTCTTATTTTTTAGGAGGAAACAGTATCAAATGGTATTATTTAGGATTGAGTAATGGCTCTGGAATGTTTGATGTTTCGGGAACTGCGTGGATGGTTGGTATTTTGTTTTTATACGGTGCCAAAAGCTTTATGTTTATGTGGATTTGGCCGATTTGGAATCAAATTTTCATCATGATTTTTCTTGCAGCTTGGATTCGGCGTTCTAATATTATGACAGGTTCTGAGTGGATATTAACTCGCTTTGGCGATGATAAATCAGGTAGAGCATCGCACCTTATAGTTGCTATTTTTGCAATAATAGCTTCGGTTGGTTTTATCGCTTATTTTTTTGAAGGTGTGGGTAAATTTATGACTATTATTTTACCGTGGGATTTAACTCTTGCCATGGGAGATAACACCTTGTTGCTCTCTGAACAAAGTTATGCACTAATCATTATTTTTATAACAACTATTTACACCATCAAGGGTGGTATGTTTTCGGTAGTAGCCACCGAAGTTTTACAATATGGCATTATGGTTTTAGCAGGTGTTTTGGTTGTTGTTTATGCGTTTGCAACTATTACCGATGCACAAATAGCTGCTGTTATTCCAGCTGAATGGAATTCTATTTTATTCGGAATGGAACTCGAAGGTTTCTGGGACGAAAAACTTCAAGCCTTTAACGATTTAATAGATTCTCAAGGCTATAAAATGTTTGGTGCTTTTATTGGGATGTCTTTATTTAAAGGCTTTTTTGCAAGTATTGCTGGTCCAACACCAAGCTACGATATGCAACGTATTTTATCAACACGATCGGTTAAAGAGGCAGCTTACATGAGTGGTTTTACTAATTTAGTACTTTTTATTCCAAGATATTTGTTAATTGGCGGTATTGTAGTTATTGGTTTGGTTTTTTTAACCCCAGAAATGAGTGCTTTAAGTAATATTGGGTCTAACGATTTAGAAGTTATCCTCCCTAAAGTTATTAATTTTCATGTTCCAGTAGGAATTAAAGGTTTGTTATTGGCAGGATTGTTGGCAGCATTTATGTCTACTTTTTCAGCTTTTGTAAATTCTGGTCCTGCTTATATTGTTAATGATATTTATAAAAAATATTTTAAACCAGAAGCTACTGCAAAACACTATATAAAAGCGAGCCATATAGCCTCGTTTTCCATAGTAATAGTAGGTGTTATTATGGGCTTTTTCGCAGATTCTATAAACTCGTTAACATTATGGATTACTAGTGCACTTTATGGTGGTTATGTAGCAGCAAACTTTTTAAAATGGGTTTGGTGGCGTTTTAATGGATGGGGATATTTCTGGGGGATGTTATCGGGTTTAATTATTGCAACGCTTCAGTTTTTATTAGACCAAAACAAAGCTAATTTTGAAGTAGGTACTTGGTTATGCGATTTAGCTCAAATCCCAGCAATTTACGTGTTTCCAATCATATTTATTGTATCAGTTTTAGGTTCGTTTTTAGGAACTTGGTTAACCCCAGCTACCACCATGGAAACTTTAAAAAGCTTTTACAGTAATGTAAAACCATGGGGTTGGTGGAGTCCAGTTTATAAAGCTCTTAAGAAAGAAGACCAATCATTCACAAAAAATAATGATTTTGTAAGTGATATGGCGAATTGTTTTATTGGTATAATTTGGCAATCTAGCATGATTTTATTGCCTATTTATTTTATGGTAAGAGACTACCAAAATGCATTATGGGCATTGTTAGTTTTTGCTATAACATCAATTATATTAAAATTCACTTGGTTAAATAAAGTAAAAAAATACAAAAATTAAAATGCAAAACAGACCTTTCCCATGGCAGGATAAACCAGAAAATTGTCAAGATGTTATATGGCGTCATAGTGATAACCCTATTATTAATAGATACGACATTCCTACGTCAAACAGTATTTTTAATAGTGCTGTAGTTCCTTTTAAAGATGGCTATGCAGGTGTTTTTAGATGTGATAATAAAGCAGTTCAGATGAATATTTTTGCTGGTTTTAGTAAAAATGGTGTCGATTGGAGCATTAATCACGAACCTATTAAAATGCAAGTGGGTAATACCAATATGATAGAATCTGATTATAAATACGATCCACGAGTGGTGTTTATTGAAGATCGTTATTGGATAACATGGTGTAATGGTTATCATGGTCCAACTATTGGTATTGCTTATACTTTCAATTTTAAGGAGTTTTTTCAATGCGAAAATGCCTTTTTACCATTTAATAGAAATGGCGTGTTATTTCCGCAGAAAATAAACGGAAAATATGCAATGTTAAGTCGCCCTAGCGATAATGGACATACACCGTTTGGTGATATTTATATTAGTTATAGCCCAGATATGAAATATTGGGGAGAGCATCGTTGTGTGATGAAAGCAACAAATTTTGAAGATAGTGCTTGGCAATGCACAAAAATTGGAGCAGGACCAATACCTATTTTAACAAATGAGGGTTGGTTAATGATTTATCATGGCGTAATAAATACTTGCAACGGGTTTAGATACGCTATGGGAACAGCATTACTAGATGAAAACTCGCCTGATAAAGTAAAATATAGAACACAACCTTATTTACTAGGACCTGCAGAGCAATACGAAATGGTTGGCGATGTGCCAAATGTTGTGTTTCCTTGCGCTGCATTACATGACACAGACGAAGACAAATTAGCCGTTTATTATGGTGCTGCCGATACTGTTGTAGCTTTAGCTTATGGTAAATTAAGTGAAGTTATTCAGTTTACAAAAGATAACAGTTTATAAAAATATAGTGTCATTACGAAGAAGTGAGGCACGAACATCTGAAATAATCTTTTTGAAATAAAAGTGAAAAATCATCATAGCACATATTTAACATTTAGTCTGTTTTTGTTCAGTATAACTTTTTACGCCCAATCCAAAAAAGAGATTATTCCACAAACTTATGTTGCGCATAAAACATCGGAGCTTATAACTATTGATGGAAAAGCTAACGAATCTGATTGGAAAAATGCTAAATGGACTAGTGATTTTATAGATATTGAAAGCGATAAAACACCAAAATATCAAACCCGCGTAAAAATGCTTTGGGATGACAATTATTATTACATTTTTGCAGAAATGAAAGAACCACATGTTTGGGGTGATATAACCCAACGTGATGCTGTTATTTTTTATAATAATGATTTTGAGGTGTTTATTGATACCAATGGCGATACTCATAATTATTACGAATTAGAAATTAATGCCCTTAACACGGTTTGGGATTTGTTTTTAATTAAGCCATATGGAATATCAGGTAGTAGGGTTTTAAACAACTGGGATTATTCAGATTTAAAATCTGCTATTAATATTAAAGGAACACTTAATAATCCAAACGATATAGATAAAGGATGGACTTTAGAAATTGCCATTCCTTTTAAAGATTTTAGAAAATCTCGAAAAAGAAATAATATACCAAGTAATCAGTTTTATCGTGTGAATTTTTCGAGAGTAAATTGGGATTTCGATCTTGAAAACGGAAAGTATTCCAGAAAAAAGAATAAAAAAGGTAGGTTTTTACCAGAGTATAATTGGGTTTGGTCGCCAATGGGTGTAATAAATATGCATAAACCAGAAAAATGGGGTTATGTATATTTTTCTTCCAAAGAAGTTGGTAGCAATGTAACTTTTGAAATCCCAAAAGATGAAAAAATCAAATGGAAATTGTATGAATTATTTCATGCTAATAGGACTTTTCAAACAAAAAATAATCAAAGTGCAAAATCAATTAGTGATTTAGAACATTCTAAAATAATAATTGATGAAAAAGAAATTAATCCAACTATAGAAACCTATAAATTTGGTTGGACAATTTCAGTACAAAGCCCATTTACAAACCATATTTTATCTGTAAAGGAAGATGGCAAGTTTTTAAAAAAAAAATAAATTAAACATATTCAGTTTTAAATTAAAACGATAAGTAAAATGAAATCAATTTGTAAATCAAAACAATTAATAGTGCCTTTAATTTTAATGCTTTTATTTTTAGGATGTTCTAAGTCTGTTGAAAAAAAAGAAGACCCAGTTAAAGTCCTTGTCGAAGATTTAAAAATAATCGGATATGTAGCTGGTTACGAGGATTATGATCCATTTGATCCGTCTAGTGTAGATGCTAATAAACTAACACATATAAATTATGCCTTTGCCAATATAGTAGAAGGAAAGCCAAAATTTGAACTGGAATTAGATTCCATCAAAATTCCAAAAGTAATAGCGCTTAAAAAAAAGAATCCCAACTTAAAAGTTTTATATTCAATTGGCGGGTGGGTTTGGTCTGATAAATTTTCACATACCGCTGCATATCCTGATGCACGCAAGAAATTTGCAAAAGGTTGTGTTAAACTTATGAAGAAACATGGTTTTGATGGCGTAGATTTGGATTGGGAATACCCAGGACAACGCGCTGAGGATAATGCGATTAGATCTTCGGATAAAGAAAACTTCACAATGCTACTTGCCGAAATTAGAAAGCAATTAGATGCAGCTGCTAAAACTGATAATACACATTATTTACTAACCATTGCAACAGGAGCAAATCAAGCCTATATTGATAATACAGATTTAGGGAAAGCACACCAATACCTAGATTTTATAAACATTATGTGTTATGATTATTATCACGGGTGGTATTATCAAACTGGACATCATGCTAATTTATATCCTTCAGATAAAGAGCGTTTTACTGGTAATAGCGGGCAAGAAGCAATTACAAGGCATATTAAAGCTGGAGTTCCTGCAAATAAGCTAATTATGGGTATTCCTTTTTATGGTAGAATGTGGGAAAAAGTTTCAATAGGTAATGGTGGTTTATACGAAAATGCGATGTCTCCTGGAATGATTATTCCGTATTGGGATATTATCGAAAAATTAAAATCTGGTTCATATAAAAAAGAATATGATGAGACTGCAAAAGCTTCTTATTTATGGAATGCAGCCGACAGTATTTTTATTTCTTGGGAAACTCCAAAAGATATCGAATTAAAAGCTAAATACATCAAGCAGAATGGTTTAGGTGGTGCTATGTTTTGGGAGTATAGCTTAGATAAAAATCAGGAATTATTAAATACACTTTATAAAACAATAAAATAAAGGTATTAATTATAATTAAAACTAAAAAAATGAAAACATTGCGAATACCATTAATTTTTGCTTTGCTATTTAGTATGACGGCGTGCAATCAAAATAAAAATGAGCAGAATAATAACACTGATGTTAATGACGAAGAAATAACAATGGCATCAAATGAATCTGCATTTAAATTTGGTACGTGGATAACCTCAAGCAAGAAAAAATCTAATGAAAATTATACCAAAGAATTTAAACGCTATAAAGCAGGAGGAATAGATGAAATATTAATTAACACAGGAACTGACCCTAAAGAGTTAGAGCGATTGGTGCCTATTGCTAAAGCTGAAGGATTAAATGTACATGCGTGGATTATGGCTGTAAATAGACCTGGAGACAAAGAAGCTTTAAAGCACCCAGAATGGTATCAGGTGAGTCGCGAGGGTAAATCATGTTTTGATACGCGTCCTTATGTTGGTTATTATCAGTGGTTGTGCCCAACTAGAGAAGAGTCTCGAAACCATATTTTAGGTTTAGTTGAAGGCTTAGCAAAAGTTGAAGGTATTGAAAGTGTGCATTTAGATTATATTCGTTTTCCAGACATTTTTTTACCTATAGGATTATTGCCTAAATACAATTTGATTCAAGATGTAGAATTACCAGAATACGATTTTTGTTATTGTGATGTTTGTGTAAGTGAGTTTGAGAAAATCCATCATAAAAACCCAAAAGAAAGCAAAAACACAGCTATTGACATGGAGTGGAAAAATTTTAGACTTAATGCTATTAAAGCTTTGGTTGACGATGCTTACAAAATAGTTCATAACAATAATAAAAGACTAACGGCCGCAGTTTTTCCGTACCCTGAAATGGCAGACCATATGGTACGTCAACGTTGGGATAAATGGGATATCGATGAAGTTTACCCAATGATTTATCATAGTTTTTACAACGAAGAAATTGATTGGATTGGATATGCTACTAAGCAAGGTGTCACTGATATAGAAACTGAAAATATAGGATTAAATACAGGAGTTTTCTTACCGCCATTTAAAACAGGAGAAGAGATAAAAAAAGCCATTTTACAAGCTAAAGATAATGGCGCCATTGGTGTAACGTTTTTTGATGGACCTCAATTAACCGATGAATATTTACAAACGATCAAGGAAGTAAAAGCTTCATTTTAATAAGTTATTATGTTAAAAAAAGGTATTCTTTTAATAGTTAGTATTATCCTGTTTTTTAACTGTATACAGCAAAAAGATAAACCTATAACAAAGCTTACCGATTTTGTAAACCCATTTATTGGAACTGATGGTCCGGGAAACACATATCCTGGTTCTACAGTGCCGTTCGGGATGGTTCAGTTGAGTCCAGATATTGGTATTCCGGGTTGGGACAGAATTGCAGGTTATTATTACCAAGACTCCATAATTTCTGGGTTTTCGCATATGCACTTAACGGGTACAGGAGCAGGTGATTTATACGATATTTTAGTAATGCCAACCAATAGTAGGTTTAATAAACGTATTAAAGAAAATAGCTTTAAACCATTTTCTAGTTTTTCACACGATAAAGAAGCAGCATCACCGGGTTATTATACAGTAGACTTGTTAGATTACGGGATTAAAGCTGAGGTTACTGCAACGCAGCGTACAGGTATTCATAAATATACATTTCCTAAGGATAGTTTGTCGCAAATTCATATCGATTTAGGGTATACACTTAATTGGGATGCCCCAACCGATACACATATTAAAGTTGTAAATAATACCACAATTGAAGGATATAGAAAATCTGTAGGTTGGGCAAAAGACCAACGTGTGTATTTTCAGATGCAATTTTCAAAACCATTTGATTCCTATCAATTATACCAAAGTGATACACTAATCAATCGCCCTAAATCAAGTTTGCAAAGTATAGGAGATAAAAAGAAATTAATAAATTCGACTGAATCATCAGAATACCTAAATCTCGATTATCGAGATTCCGCAAAAGCGAAAAACACTAAAATTATTTTAAATTATAATACAGATGAAGATGAAGAAATTGTATTAAAAACAGGACTTTCTACAGCTAATATTGATGGAGCAAAACTGTCATTAAAAAAAGAAGCTTCTCATTTTAATTTTGAAACTTATAAGACACAAGCAGACAGTATTTGGGAAGAACAATTACAAAAAATACATATTGAAACTAAGGATAAAACTAAAAAACATATCTTTTATACCATGCTTTATCAAAGCATGTTAGCGCCAACACTTTTAAGCGATTACAATAATAATTACAAAGGCGCTAACGATACCGTTATGAAAGCTGATGGTTACAACAGGTACGATACTTTTTCGTTGTGGGATACTTACAGAGCAGCACATCCGCTCTATACTATTATGCATCCTGAACGTGTTAGCGACATGATGCAATCGCTATTAGCGCATTATAAAGAAACGGGTCTGCTTCCTGTTTGGTCTATGCAAGGAAACGAAACTAATATGATGATTGGTTACCACGCTATTCCTGTAATTGTTGATGCTTATTTTAAAGGTATTGATTTTGATGCACAATTAGCTTTTGAAGCTTGTAAAGCAAGTGCTATGGATGATAATAGGCAAATAGATGTTTATAAAAAATTAGGCTTTATTCCTGTTGATGAAGCACATGAAAACTGGTCGGTTTCAAAAACTTTAGAATACGCTTTTGGCGATTGGTGTGTAGCACAATTTGCTAAGGCATTAAATAAAACTGATGATTATGAATATTTTTTAAAGCGATCTAAAAACTGGAAAAATATGTACGATGAAAAGAGCAGTTTTATGCGCCCGAAATTAGAAGATGGTACATTTGTAAAAGATTTTATTCCAAAAGATTATTCTGCTTATTTCTGCGAAAGCAATGCATGGCAATACTTTTGGTCGGTTCAGCATGATGTAAACGGACTTATAAAAACGGTTGGTGGTAACGAACGGTTTGAGCAAAAATTAGACTCAATGTTTACGCTATATCCATTACCAACTGATAAATTACCTATTTTCAGTACAGGCATGATTGGACAGTACGCACACGGCAACGAACCAAGTCACCACGTTGGATATTTGTATAACTACATTGATAAGCCATGGAAAACTCAAAAAATTATTCGAGACATTCTAAATACACAATATAAAAATGAACCTAATGGGCATTGTGGAAATGAAGATTGCGGGCAAATGTCGTCGTGGTATATTTTTAGTAGTTTAGGGTTTTATCCTGTTAATCCAGCAGAAGGATTATATCAATTTGGTTCGCCTATTTTTGATGAAACTACGATTAATTTAGAAAATGGTAATCAATTTAAAATTGAAACCATTAACAACTCTAAATCAAGTAAATATATAGAGTCTATTACCTTAAACGGAGAAACCATTAATAGAAATTATATAACACATAAAGAGATAATAAATGGCGGAACACTTGTTTTTAAAATGAGTGATTCTCCGAGAAAATAATTTTTAAATATGAAATTAAAAGTATTATTAATAGTTGCATTAAGCCTTGTTATTTTTAGTTGTAATACTAATGAAACTAAAGTGTTTACTGAAAGTGATATTCAAGTGATTCCAAAACCTGAAACTTTAAAACTAAAAGAAGGACATTTTAAGTTTACCGAAAACACCGTGTTTTATGTTACAGATGATATACAACTGAGAGCTTCTCAAATTTTAATTGATAGGTTTAAAACTGCTCAAGGTTGGGATTTAAAAACAGTTAAAACACAACCTAAATCAAATTTTATTCAATTTAAAACTTCTGAAAATATTGGTAAAGAAGCTTATAAATTAATAGTAGAAAACGATGTGATAACCATCGAATCAAAAGGTTATAATGGGCTGCTGTACGCCATACAAACGCTTAGACAATTATTACCAACAGCTATTGAATCTCAAACTAAAGTAGCAGATATTAATTGGGTAATTCCAAATTTAGAAATCACTGATAAACCACGTTTTCAATGGCGAGGTTTAATGCTAGATGTGTCGCGTCATTTCTTTCAAAAGGAATACATTAAAAAAACAATTGATCGTTTAGCATATCATAAAATGAACACTTTACATTTACATTTGGTAGATGATCAAGGCTGGCGAATTGAGATTAAAAAATATCCTAAATTAACCGAAGTAGGTGCTTTTAGAGTAGATCAAGAAGATAAACCATGGAACGGGAGATACACGCCAGAATTAGATGAAAAAGCAACTTATGGTGGTTTTTATACCCAAGAAGACATTAAAGAAATTGTAGCTTATGCAGAAAGTCGTGGTGTTACTGTTGTACCAGAAATTGAAATGCCTGCTCATGTTACAAGTGCTATTGCTTCGTATCCTGAATTTTCGTGTTTAGAAAAACCAGTGCCTGTGCCATCGGGTGGTTTATGGCCAATAACTGATATTTATTGCGCTGGGAAAGAATCAACTTTTGAGTTTTTAGAAGATGTTTTAGTTGAAGTTATGGCATTATTTCCCTCAAAATATATACATGTTGGAGGAGATGAAGCTACCAAAACCAATTGGAAAACATGCGCACATTGTAAAAAGCGTATGAAAGATGAGAAGCTTAAATCTGTTGAGGAGTTACAAAGCTATTTCATAAAACGTATGGAACGTTTTATAAGTTCAAAAGGAAGAGTGCTTATTGGCTGGGATGAAATTTTAGAAGGCGGATTAGCTCCAGGAGCAACCGTTATGAGTTGGCGTGGTGTAAAAGGTGGATTAGAAGCTTCTGAGCAAGGACACGATGTGGTAATGACACCAGGGTCACATTGTTATTTTGATCATTATCAAGGGCCAATGGATACTGAACCTAAAGCTTGGGGCGGATACTCGCCAGTAAGTAAAGTGTATCAATTTGATCCAATTGTTGATACTATGAGCGATGAACAAGCAAAACATGTTTTAGGTGGGCAAGCTAACTTATGGTCTGAGTACGTAACTACCGAATCGCATTCTGAATATATGATTTATCCTAGAATAGCGGCTTTATCCGAAGCACTTTGGAGTCCTAAACCGAGTAGAAATTGGGTTAATTTTTCGTCTCGATTAGAAAATCTTTTTAAGCGTTACGAACACCAAAATATAAATTATGCTAAAAGTGCATATACGATTACTTCTGAAACTGAAGTTAATGATTCAATGAATACAATTTCTGTAGCTTTAAAAAATGAGTTTCCTGTGGCAGATATTCGTTATGTTTTAAATGAATCATCACTTGACGAAGCTGCAATTAAGTATACTAAACCAATCGAAATTAATTCAACGTCAACTATTAAAGCCTCACTTTTTAAAGATAATAAACCAGTAGGGAAAGTGTTTGAGAAAACATTTAATTACCATAAAGCAGTGGGCAAAAAGGTTATTTACAATATAAAATATCATGACAGCTATAAGGGTAAAGAAGCTTCAAATATGGTAAATATTGTACGAGGAACTAAAAATTTTCATGACGGCCAATGGCAAGCGTGGTTAGTTAAAGACATGGACTTAACCATAGATTTGGATGAGTTAACTGATGTATCTTCTGTTTCAGTTGGAACTATGGAAAGCCAAGGACCAAGTATTTATTTTCCAACACAAGTAGAAGTCTTATTATCAAATGATGGAAAAACATTCTCTAGTGTAGGAAAAATAGACAGGCCGTTTGAGAGTAATGCTAACATAATTCTTAAAGATTTTGTTATTGGTTTTGATACTCAAAAAGCCCAATTTATTAGAGTAAAAGCTAAGAATTTAGGAAAAACAGAAAGAGGAGGTGCTACTTGGATTTTTATTGATGAAATAATTGTACAGTAAAACCTTTTATTTGGCTACAGTATAGCGTTGCTGGTCGAATTTATTTTGATTAACTTAGTGTGATAATTAAATTGTATTCTGTTAACATAAATTATCAAAACAATGGCAAAAGGAAAGAAAAAGAATAGTGGTTTTGTTTTAGTGTTATATTTTTTAGTGCCATTTGCCATTGTACTATTTTTAAAGTATAGTTTTTCAAATTCTAATAATTCTTATCAAGCCATAGGTGAAACTAATTCTGGAAACCAACATAGTACAGATTTAGCTGCAAAGGCAAATAACCTACCTGAAAAGGTAGATTATATATTTGATGTAAAACCAATTTTATCAGATCGCTGTTATTTATGTCATGGTCCTGATGAAGGAACTCGCGAGGCAGGACTAAGACTAGATACTAAAGAAGGCGCTTTTAAAGCAATAGGCAAAAATTTAGATAGATATGCCATTGTGGCTGGGAAACCAGAAGAAAGTGCGTTGGTAAGTAAAATTACAAACACAGATCTGCAAAAAGTGATGCCTCCACCAAGTTCAAACTTATCGCTCACTGAATATGAAAAGCAAGTTTTAATTAAATGGATAGAACAAGGTGCAGAATGGAAAACACACTGGTCTTTTGTGCCTCCAATAAAACCAGAATTACCTAAAATAGCAACTCAAGATTGGGTTTCAAATTCTATTGATTATTTTATAGCCAAACGGTTAGAGCAAAAGAACTTAAAGCCATCTGAAGAAGCTTCAAAAGAGCAACTTATTAGAAGAGTTTATTTCGACCTTACAGGGCTTCCACCATCAATAGAAGATATTGATGCTTTTTTAAATGATAAAGATACCAACGCCTATGAGAAAGTAGTTGATAAACTACTAGCATCTAGTTCTTATGGCGAACGTATGGCATCAACGTGGTTAGATGTATCTAGGTATGCCGATACACATGGTTACCAAGATGATTTAGAACGTATTATGTGGCCATGGCGAGATTGGGTAATTAGCGCTTTTAACAGAAATATTCCTTATGATAAATTTATCAAGTGGCAATTGGCTGGCGATTTATTACCAAACCCATCACCAGAACAAATAGTAGCAACAGCATTTAACAGAAATCATAAAATCACTCAAGAAGGTGGTGTTATTGATGAAGAATACCGTGTGGAATATGTAATGGACAGAGCTAATACAACAGCTAAAGCAATATTGGGTATAACCATGGAATGTGCTAGATGCCACGACCATAAATACGATCCTATTTCTATGAAAGAATTTTATGGTTTCTACGCGTTTTTTAATAAAGTAGATGAAAAAGGGCGAATAGATTATGGTGAACTCCCTGAACCAAATATAAAAATCACAAAAAAGGAAGTCGAAGAGACATTATCATTCATAAACTTACCAGATTCTATAAAAGAGGTTAAGCTTATGGTGATGAAAGATAATGCTCCAGATAGAAAAACCTATACGCTAAGACGTGGGCAATATGATGCACCAGATCAAGAAGTTACTTTAGATACGCCTGAATTCATTTTAGAGTATTCAGATTCGCTTCCAAAGAACAGGTTAGGACTTGCTAAATGGCTTTTTCATAAAGATAATTCGCTAACAGCTAGAGTTGCAGTAAATCGTATGTGGCAGGATATTTTTGGAGTTGGTATTGTTTCTACTTCTGAAGATTTTGGAAACCAAGGGGCATTACCGTCACATCCAGAATTGTTAGATTGGTTGGCAGTAACTTTTAGAGAAGAAGGTTGGGATATGAAGAAAATGTACAAACGCTTAGTTATGTCTAGTACATACAAACAAACCTCTAAACTATCGCCACAATTATTAGAGTTAGACCCAGATAATGTATTGTTAGCAAGATATTCTAGAAGCAAACTAACTGCAGAAATGGTTCGTGATAATGCTTTAGCAGTTAGTGGTTTGTTAGTAGATAAAATAGGTGGGCCAAGTGTAAAACCATACCAGCCACCAGGACTATGGCAAGAAACTACTGGCGGTGGCGGTGGAAGTACAGCAAAATATATTCCTGATACAGGTGAGAATTTATACAGACGAAGTTTATATACCTTTTGGAAACGTACTGTGCCACCACCTGCAATGATGACTTTTGATGCACCAACAAGAGATTTTTGCGAAGTAAAACGCCAAAAAACAAGTACACCATTACAAGCGTTAGTTATGCTTAATGATCCTCAACTTATTGAAGCTGCTGAACATTTAGCTAAAAACACATTAAAAGAAGATAATTTGTCTCAAGACGAAAGAATAAAATTGATATTTAGAAAAATAACCTCTCGTTTTCCAACCCAAGAGGAGTTAGATAAATTTACACAATACGTAGAAACTGTTGAAAATGATTTTGAAAGTAACCCAGATATAGATAAAACTGAAATTACTTCAAAAACAGAATATGCATATACATTGCTATCAAGTTTAATTTTTAATCTAGACGAGGTTATTATTAAAGGATAAAATTATGGAAGAATTATCAAAACATTTTATAAATAATAATAGAAGACACTTTTTAAAAAAAGTGGGATTAGGGATTGGCGGATTAGCAGCAGCATCTTTATTAGATCCATTTTCGGCATTAGGAAATAATAGTCAGTTAAATCCAACGGGATTGAATTTACCACACTTTGCACCAAAGGCAAAGCGTGTTATATATTTGTTTCAAAGTGGTGGTCCGTCCCAATTAGATCTTTTTGATTACAAACCGCTTTTAGATAAAATGCGAGGACAAGATCTTCCAGACTCTGTTAGACAAGGTCAACGATTAACTGGAATGACATCGGGACAAGATAGTTTTCCACTGGTTGGTAGTAATTTTAAATTTGACCAATATGGTGAATCCAGAGCTTGGGTAAGTAGTTTAATGCCTTATACAGCCAAGGTTGTAGATGAGTTATGTTTTATAAAATCAATGCACACAGAAGCTATAAACCATGATCCAGCTATTACATTTTTTCAAACAGGATCTCAGCAACCTGGTCGACCAAGTATAGGCTCGTGGATGAGTTATGGTTTAGGAAGCTTAAACGAAAACCTTCCTACATTTTCAGTATTATTATCCAGAGGAACAGGACGTCCTTTTTCTCAACCCTTATACTCTAGACTTTGGGGTAACGGATTTTTAAGTTCTTTACATCAAGGTGTTCAATTCAGGTCTGGTAAGGACCCTGTATTATACTTAAAAGACCCTGATGGAATGAGTAGAGCGCAACGACGTGCTATGCTAGATCATATTAGCGAGTTAAATCAAAAACAAGAAGAAGAATTTGGCGACCCTGAAATTAATAGCCGTATTGCACAATACGAAATGGCTTACCGTATGCAAACCTCAGTTCCAGATACTATGAATGTTGAAGAAGAACCAGAGCACATTATTCAAATGTATGGTGTAGATGCTATGGTTCCAGGAACTTATGCTGCAAACTGTTTATTGGCAAGGCGTATGGCAGAACGCGATGTAAGATTTATTCAACTATACCATATGGGTTGGGATCAGCATTTCGATTTACCTTCTCAAATTGAGAGGCAAGCCAAAGATATAGACCAAGCTACTGCGGCACTTATCATGGATTTAAAACAACGTGGTATGTTAGAAGATACTTTGGTTGTTTGGGGTGGCGAGTTTGGTCGAACAAATTATAGTCAAGGTACTTTAACTGATACCAATTATGGTAGAGATCATCACCCAAAATGTTTTACCATGTTTATGGCAGGTGGCGGTGTAAAACCAGGGTTTACTTATGGTGAAACCGATGATTTTGGTTATAATATTGCCAAAGACCCAATGCATGTCCATGATTTACAGGCAACTATAATGCACCTCATGGGGGTAGATCACACTAAATTTACATATAAACACCAAGGCAGACGCTTTAGGCTAACGGATGTTTCTGGGCATGTTGTTCACGACATTTTATCATAATTTTCAAAATGAGTCAAACCAAATTATTAAGTCAGTTTTTGAATAAGAAAGACGATGTAATTAATATTCCTAATAAAGCAGACGTTGCATCATTAAGACTTGAAGAAAATAATCTTCAATCCATAATCGAAGTTCATAACGGGAAAGAACAAAATGTTTACTATTTATGGCTGAGTTCATTTTTAACTAGCACAATATTTGATGAAGATTAAAGATTCAAAAAAACAATTAATTCTAATAATTACCCTATTAGCTTTTAATGCAACTTATGCAAATAATACTGAAGATGTACCACGATTTGTATTGGCATTAGGGCGATTACACCCTTTAATTTTACACTTACCTATTGGTGGATTGTTACTTACTTTTTTCTTAGATGTTCTAGGTAGATTTAGAAAAGACTACACTAAAAAAACCATAAAATACGGACTTGGGTTTTCATCAATTTTTTCAATTTTGGCCTGTATTTTTGGATATTTTTTGTCTTTAGAAGGAGGTTATTCAACAGATGTATTAGATATACATTTCTGGACAGGAATTGCAACTGCAGTATTAATTACCACCTTGTTTTTATTGGTTGATAATAAGGATAAAACAATCAAAAAAACATTCTTCCCGCTTTTTGTTCTTACCATAATTGGGATAAGCGTTGCTGGACATTATGGAAGCGTATTAACTCACGGCGATAATTATATAACAGAGTATATTAAACCATTACCCAAAGCAAAAACCATTACTCATGTTGATAGTTTAAATATGTACGATGATGTTGTTTTAAAAATATTTGATGATAAATGTATAGAATGTCATAATACTTCAAAAAGAAAAGGTGAATTAGCACTGCATACGACAGAAAGTATATTAAAAGGAGGAGAATCTGGTGATGTTGTAACACAAGGTAACGCTGATAAAAGTATACTGTATAAACATCTTTTATTACCAATATCTGATGAAAAGCATATGCCACCAGAAGGAAAGCCTCAACTTACTAAAGACGAAATTTGGTTAATTGAATATTGGATAAATAAAAGCAACGATCTTAATACTAAAGCTGTTGCTATGCCAAAAAGCGATACTTTAAATAAGTTACTTAAAAAGTATTTAGTATTTAATAAAAAAATAATAAAAGAAGCTGATTTAAGTGATATTCAAAAAGTTGAAGCTGCTGGATTTTTGGTTAGAAAATTTGTACCCAATCAACCAGAATTATGGGTTAAGTTTAATAAAGATAGTATTACCAAAAAAGCAGTTAAATCTTTATCAAATTTAAAAGAGCAAATTATCGAATTAGATTTAAGCAGCTCGAATTTAACAGATGATATGATTTCTGGTATTAAAAATTTAAAAAATTTAGAGAAACTAGATATTAGTGATACCCATATATCAGATAAAACATTATTGGATTTAAAAGAATTAAAAACACTTAAAATATTAAATTTAGTTAAAACAGACGTAGGCGATAAAGGTTTAGAAAGTTTATTGGCAGCTATAGATTTAGAACGTGCCTATGTTTGGGAAACATCTATAACTAAGGATGCTGCAAAACAATTACAAAATAACTTTAAGGTTAACTTAAACAACGGTATTGCTGATGGTTTTGTGGAAATTACACGTTTAAAACCACCTATTTTGGTTACTAAAAAAACACTTTTTACCGATACACTTTCTATTAAATTAAACTCTAAATTAAGAGGAGCTAAAGTTTATTATACCTTAGATGGTACAGAACCAGATTCAACGGCTTTAGTATATAAATCACCAATTTTAATAGATTCTACCACAAGTATAGCTATAAAGTTGTATAAAAAGGGCTGGTTGCCAAGTGAAACTATGAAAGAAGTTTTTATAAAGGTAACACATAAAGTAGAAGATTATACTATTGTTCATAAACCAGAGGATCAATATAAAGGTCCAAAAAAACTATTTGATTTTACCTTAGGAACCAAAAACTTTAAAGACGAAAAATGGAATGGTTATCTTGGGAATGATTTAAACACGACAATAAATTTAGGTGAGCCAAAAGAAGTTAGTACGATTACTGTAAATTGTTTAGTAAGTATAAGAGACTGGGTTTTATTTCCAAAAAGCATACAAGTTTATGCATCTTCAAATAGAACATCTGGGTTTAAACAAATAGGTAATTTGCCAATTGTTGCTGATAATAAAAAAGAGTCAATACTAATAAAAAAGTTTAGCGTTAAATTGCCTGAAAAAACAAAAGCTCAATACTTTAAAGTTGTTGTTAAAAACCCTAAGATTTTACCAGAATGGCACGAAGGTGCAGGCAATCCGTCTTGGATTTTTGTTGACGAAATTATACTCTGGTAGTTTGTGGGTTTCAAGTAAAAATGAGTTAATAATTCAATTTACATAATGATAAAAATTATTTCAAAAAGTTTAGTTATAATTACTGTTATTTGCTTAATTGCATGCAAGAAACAAGCTAATAGTATTGTAGATTTAAATAAAACAAAAGCACTTGTAGACTATGTAAACCCATTAATGGGAACAGATTCTGAGTTTAGTTTATCAAACGGCAACACCTATCCCGCGATTGCAACTCCTTGGGGTATGAATTTCTGGACGCCACAAACCGCCAAAATGGGTGATGGTTGGGCATACAAATACGACGATTACACCATTAGAGGCATTAAACAAACGCATCAACCCAGTCCGTGGATAAACGATTATGCAGCATTTTCTTTAATGGCTACTACTGGCGATTTAAAATATAAAGAGCAAGAACGTGCTTCATATTTTTCACATAAAGCAGAGGTTGTTAAGCCACATCATTATAGTGTGTATTTAGCAGATTACGATATAACTGCCGAAGTTTCTCCAACAGAACGCGCTGCACATTTTAAGTTTACATTTCCAGAAACTGATTCAGCTTATATAATATTAGATGCGTTTTTTAAAGGCTCTATGGTAAAAATTCTTCCGAAGGAAAGAAAAATAATTGGGTACTGTAGAAACAATAGTGGAGGTGTTCCTGATAATTTTCATAATTATTTTGTAGCAGAATTTGATAAAGATTTTGAGCTAAACCATACTTGGGGAGATGATTGGAAACTTATTGAAAATTCTACTGAAAATAAAGGCGGACATGTAGGAGCAATTGTAGGCTTTAAAACAAAAAAAGGCGAACAAGTTCATGTTAAAGTAGCCTCATCGTTTATTAGTCATGAGCAAGCAGCAATAAATTTAAAAGCTGAAATTGGCGATGATTCTTTTAAAAACACCAGAGAAAAAGCAAGAAACGCTTGGGAAAAAGAGTTGCAGCGAATTGTTGTAGAAGATGATAATATTGATAACGTTAGAACATTTTACTCGTGTTTATATCGTGTTTTATTGTTCCCTAGAAAGTTTTTTGAATATGATGATAATGCTAATGTAATACATTACAGCCCTTATAATGGTGAAATTTTATCAGGTTATATGTTTACAGATAATGGCTTTTGGGATACTTTTAGAGCAGTATTTCCATTTTTTAATATGATGTATCCTGAGTTAAATACTCAAATTATGGAAGGCTTAGCAAATACCTATAAAGAGTCTGGTTGGTTGCCAGAGTGGGCAAGCCCAGGGCATCGTGATTGTATGATTGGTTCAAATTCTGCTACAATTATAGCCGATGCGTTTTTAAAAGGAAATATGAATAAAAAGGATGCTGATATATTATTTGAAGCAGTTTTAAAAAATGCCAGTGTAGGTGATGGTCGTCCAGAAAACTCGGTAGGTCGGGCAGGATTAAGTTATTATAATCAATTGGGTTATGTGCCTTACAATGTTGGTATTCACGAAAATGCAGCACGAACATTAGAATATGCTTTCGCAGATTTTACCATTGCAAAAATGGCAAAAAAACTAGGTAATCAAAATTTGGCTAAAGATTTTTACAAAAAATCTAATAACTATAAAAACTTATTTGACCCTTCAACTAATTTAATGCGTGGTAAAAATGAGGATGGTAGTTTTCAAACGCCATTTAATCCTTTAAAATGGGGAGATGCGTTTACAGAGGGTAATAGTTTACATTACACATGGTCGGTTTTTCATGATACTCAAGGCTTAATTGATTTAATGGGAGGAAAAGACAATTTTGTTGCTAAGTTGGATGAGGTCTTTGAAATGCCACCAGATTTTGATGCTTCGTATTATGGGTTTACAATCCATGAAATTAGAGAAATGCAAATAGCAAATATGGGTAATTATGCACATGGCAATCAACCCATTCAACACATGATATATTTATATAATCATGCAAATGCTTCGTATAAAGCACAAAAAAAAGTGCGAGATGTTTTAACCAAATTATATAGTGCAACTCCAGATGGATATTGTGGTGATGAGGACAATGGACAAACATCAGCTTGGTACGTTTATAGTGCTTTAGGTTTTTATCCCGTAACCCCTTCGGTTAATCAATATGTAATTGGTAGTCCTTTATTTAAAAAAGCAACACTTCATTTAGAAAACGGAAACACGTTTAGAATTTTAGCTTCTAATAATTCAAAAAAAAATGTTTTTATAGAAAGTGTTTTGCTAAACGGAAAATTGTGGAATAATAGTTTTGTAAATTTTGAAGACATTCAAAATGGTGGACATTTACAGTTTGATATGAATGCTACACCAAATAAAGAATGGGCTAGTAAACTAAAAAACACTCCATTTTCGATGAGTAAAGACAATTAGAAAATATTATATACAAAATTTAAAAACAATAAAGATTGAAACCTTTAATAATACGAATTATTTTTTTATTTATATCAAGCAGTGTATTTGCTCAATTATGGATTGTTGATCCTTTAGAGCCTGTTTATCCAGATAAAAATGAGTTAAAGAGATATTCTACAAAATTAGAAGCTGATATAGCAGAAGAAGGAATTGCTGAAGCTCATGTGATTTTAAAATTACCAATAGGTAAGTTGTTTACTATTACAGCATCAACAAACGGAAAACCTTTAAAAAATGTATGGAGCGCGTTAATCGATGTTCCAGTTGAACAAAATACTGGCTTAGATAGTCGTACCGAACAATACATTGATAAAATTAATCCCTATGTAATTAGGAGAGCCCCTTTTAGGATTTTTGAAGTTATTAAACCGCTTAAAAAGGAAACGCTAAAAGTAACAACCACTTATACTGCATTACGTTTGGCAATTCCTTCTTCAAACCTAAATAAAAAAACAAACAAGATTGAATTAGTTATTAAAACAGACGTTTTAGAATATAGAGGGACTTTTGTTGTTAAAGTACATCAAGTAAAGCTTCCAAAGCTTTCAAAGAGTAAATTCTTTTATACAAATTGGTTTAATTTAACTAAAATGGAGAACCAGCATAATATTAAGCGTTGGTCTAACGATTGGTTTATTATGCTAAATAAGTATGCAAAACTTATGGCTCACGGTAGGCAAAATTCTATAAGCTTACCTAACGAACTTTTTAAATATGAAGGTGGAGAACTGTATTTAGAAAATGAAAAAATGTTACGTTTTATAAACGTGTTTAGGGAAAATGGGTTTAAATATTTTGAATCTCCACACTTAATGAATAGAGGTGAAAATGATGATTGGGGAGACCCAGAACTTAAAGTAGCTTTAACAAAAAGACGCTATTATAAAGAGAAGGGTAAAAAAGATATTACTATTTTAATGACGCAAATTTACAATTTTGTTAAGGCAAATAATTTAGAAAACAATTGGTTACAGCACATTTCTGATGAGCCAACTCAAGTTAATGCAAAATGTTATAAAGACGTAGCAAAACAAGTAAAAAGTATTTTTCCTGAAATTAAAATTATGGAAGCTACTAACGACAGAGATGGTCTTGCAGGAGCCGTTGATATTTGGTGTCCGTTAATAAACGATTTTCAAGAAAATGAATCGTTTTTTAGAGAAAGAGAAAAACATGGCGAAAAAGTTTTAGTTTATACTTGCTTAATTCCCGGGGGCAAGTGGTTAAATAGAACTTTAGATATGGAAAAGCTGCGTCAGGTTTACTTTGGTTGGGGAGCAGCTTATTATAATACAAATGGGTATTTGCATTGGGGTTTAAATCAGTATTATTCAGACCCATTTAATCAAAGTGTAGTACATCATCCAGCCCCAGGATCTGGAGTTAGTAACTTTTTGCCAGCAGGAGACACTCATATTGTTTATCCTGGAAAAGAGGGACCGCTATCGTCTATTCGTTTTGAAGCACATCGTATTGGGATTGAAGATTATGAGTTATTACAAAAGTTAAATAAAATAAATAAAAATAAATATACAAAGCTTGTAAACACCCTATTTAAAAGTTATACTGATTATAATTTGTCTGTTGAAGATTACAGAAAAACTAAGAAAAAATTATTAAAAGCATTATTATGAAAAAAACAACTTACCTATTACTTTTAATGAGTTTAAGTATGTTTTCGCAAGCCATTTACGAAGAAGAACGTTACGTCCCTGAAACAGATTCTTTGGTGTTAGAAAAATTAGATGAATGGCAAGGATTAAAATTTGGTTTGCTTATGCATTGGGGAGCCTATAGCCAATGGGGAATTGTTGAATCATGGTCATTGTCTCCAGAAGAATATGGTTGGTGTGAGCGAACCAAAGGAAGCAATCCAGATAATTATTTTACCTACAAAAAAGAATATGAAGCGTTACAAACCACATTCAATCCTGTTGAATTTAATCCAGATAAATGGGCAAAAGCGGCAAAAAATGCCGGAATGAAATATGTGGTTTTTACAACAAAACATCATGATGGCTTTAGTATGTTTGATTCTAAGTATACAGATTACAAAATCACTTCACCTAAAACACCTTTTTCATCTCATCCAAAAGCAAATATTGCAAAAGAAATATTTAGCTCCTTTAGAAATCAAGGCTTATGGGCTGGTGCTTATTTTTCAAAACCAGACTGGCATGTTGATAGTTACTGGGATCCGTATTATCCTCCAAAAGATAGAAATGTAAATTATTCTCCAGCTGAAAATCCAGAAAAGTGGAATCAATTTATTGAGTTTACACACAATCAAATCATGGAGTTAATGACAGATTACGGGAAAATGGATATTTTATGGTTAGATGGTGGTTGGGTTTCAAAAACTCCAAAAGCTGAAATAACAGAATGGTACAAGCATACTGTTGATAATGCCGAAGAAGGCTACCTTAAACACCGCATTATAAACCAAGATATTAAAATGGATGAATTGGTTATAAAAGCTAGAGAAAAGCAACCAGGATTAATTGTTGTAGATAGAGCAGTATATGGTAAAAACCAAAATTATTTAACGCCAGAAAATAGAGTTCCAGAAAAAACATTGCCTTACCCTTGGGAATCTTGTATAATTTCTGGCGGCGGCTGGTCGTACACACCCAATGCCAAATACATAAGTGGGAGAGAAGGTATTCATATGCTAATTGATATTGTTGCAAAAGGTGGGAATTTGTTACTTAATATAGCACCTAGCCCTGAAGGAGAGTGGCAAGAAGGAGCTTATAATTTATTGAAATCCTATAGTAGTTGGATGAAGATTAATAGTGAATCTATATATAATACTAAACCAATTGCACCTTACAAAGAAAACAACATTTGTTTCACTCAAAATAAAAAAGGACAAGTTTTTGCGTTGTATTTAGCTAAAGAAGGAGAAACGAAAATGCCTACTCAAATTTTAATAAATTCAATATCTCCTAAAAAAGGATCAAAAATTAAATTATTAGGTAGCAATATTAATTTAAGATGGAAATCACTTAAAAATGGGTTTAAAATCAATATCCCAAAATCAATACAAAATAAACCACCATGTTATAATGCTTGGGTATTTAAAATTGAAGATGTAAATTAGACATTAACTCATTTAATAAATAAAGCAATAACAATTTTTGTGCTAGTTATCATTTTAACTACGCCATGTAAAAAGAAACCGTCAATGATAAAATTAATTAAAAACGAAAACTTTAAAACGAAAATAAAAGGTAAGCAGGTAGATTTATATACTCTAAAAAATGATAACGGTATAACTGCCCAAATCACTAATTATGGTGGACGAGTTGTAAGTTTATGGGTTCCAGATAAGCAGGGAGATTATCAAGATATTGTTTTAGGTTATAAAACTATTGATGGTTATTTGAATTCTAACGAAATTTATTTTGGAGCTTTAATTGGAAGATATGGCAACCGTATTGCAAAAGGAAAATTTGTATTAAATAATAGTGTTTATAAATTGGCAACCAATAATGATGCTAACCATTTACATGGAGGCGTTAATGGATTTAACAATATAGTTTGGGGTGCAAAACAAATATCTGACTCTAAATTGGAACTAACATATTTATCCAAAGATGGCGAAGAAGGTTATCCAGGTAACTTAAATGTAAAAGTTATTTACAAGTTAACAAACAATAACGAATTACAAATAGAATACATAGCCACTACAGATAAGGCAACACCTGTAAACCTAACACACCATTCCTATTTTAATTTACTTGGTGCGGGAAAGGGTAGTATAAATAATCACCTTTTGCAAATAAAAGCTTCTCGTTTTACACCAATTAATGATGTTTTAATTCCAACAGGAGAGTTAAAAGATGTAAAAAACACACCATTTGATTTTACAAAACCTACTAAAATTGCTAAGCATATAAATGATGAAGTAGATCAAATAAAATATGGATTTGGTTACGACCATAATTTTGTATTAGATGGAACGGGTTTGAGACTTGTAGCAAAGGTAGAAGAACCAATATCTGGAAGAATACTAGAAGTGATTACTAACGAACCAGGAATGCAATTTTATAGTGGCAATTTTTTAAATGGCAAAGATGTTGGAAAAGAAAATTTACCGTATAAATACAGAGAAGCATTTTGTTTAGAAACTCAACATTTTCCAAATAGTCCAAATCAATTAAATTTTCCATCAACTATTTTAAAGCCTAGAAATACATACCAATCAACATGTATTTATAAATTTTCAATAAAAGAATAAACATATGATAAAAAGTAAACATAAGCGCAATTATTTAGTTGTAATTGGCACAGTTTTAATTACCATATACAGTTATTCACAAAAACCAGTTGATTTTGTAAATCCATTTATAGGAACATCAAATTATGGAGCTACAAATCCTGGAGCTATTGCACCAAGAGGAATGGCTAGTGTGTCGCCATTTAATGTTGCTGGACCACAAAATTTACCTTTAGAAAAAGATAGCAGGTGGTTGTCTAATCCGTACGTTAATGAAAATATTTTTTTAACAGGCTTTTCACATGTTAATTTAAGTGGTGTTGGTTGTCCAGATTTGGGTGTTATTTTAACGATGCCTACAACTGGCGAGCTTAAAACAAATCATTTAGAGTATGGTTCAACTTATAATTATGAGCTTGCAAAACCAGGGTATTATAGTGTTCAACTTTCAAAATATAAAATAAAAACTGAAGTTACGGCAACTACAAGAGTTGGAGTTAGTAAATACTATTTTCCTAAAGGACAATCTAATATTTTAATCAATTTAGGTTTAGGTTTAACTAATGAGGAAGGCGCAACAGTAAAAGTAGTATCGCCTACTGAAATTGAAGGCATACGTAATGTTGGCTCGTTTTGTTATTATAAGCCAGAAGAATCTTATCCAGTATATTTTGTGGTAAAGTTTAGTAAACCAGCAGATGATTTTGGAGTTTGGAAAAAAACTAGAAAATATGATGGAATAGAAGCTCAATGGATGCCTTATAATGGAAATACGCGTTTGTATAAAAACTACAGAAAAGAAATTATTGGCGATAGTATAGGTAGCTATTTTACTTATTATTTTGATAAACCTACTCAAGTTGAGGTTAAAGTTGGTGTATCTTATGTAAGTATAGAAAATGCACGTGAGAATCTCGATAAAGAAACCCAAGATTTATCGTTTGATGCTATTTATAGAAATACAGCTTCAAAATGGAACGATTTATTATCTAAAATTGAAGTAGAAGGTGGTACAAAAGACGATAAAATTATTTTTTACACAGCACTCTATCACACCTTAATTCACCCAAATACCTTAAACGATGTTAATGGCGAATACCCAACTATGGCAAAACGAGAAACTGCTAAAACTAATGGTACGCGGTTTACGGTATTTTCATTCTGGGATACGTATAGAAATTTACATGCGCTAATGTCGTTGGTGTACCCGAAGCAACAATCAGATATGGTAAAAAGTATGCTAAATATTTATGATGAAAGCGGTTGGTTGCCAAAATGGGAGCTCAATGCAACAGAAACTACAACTATGGTTGGCGATCCTGCAGGTATTGTTTTAGCAGATACTTATTTGCGTGGTATTCAGGATTTTGATATTGAAAAAGCTTATGAAGCCATGAGAAAAAGCGCTACTCAGTTAGAAAACAATCCACTTAGACCAGGAATTAAAGATTATATTAAAAAAGGATATTTAACTACAAAAACCACAAAAAGTGGTTCGGTTTCAACCACTCAAGAATATAATATTTCTGATTTTGCTATTGCACAATTAGCTACAGCATTAGGTAAAAAAAATGATTCTAAACTATTTTATAAACGGTCAATATCCTATAGAAAACTATTTGATAGAGAATTTAATCTATTACGCCCCAAAAATGATGATGGTTCATGGCATAGTCCCTTTAACCCAAATAAAGGAGCAAATTTTGAAAAGAATTTAGGTTTTATAGAAGGCAACTCGTGGCAATACACATTTATGGTTACCCATGATGCTAGAGTTTTAATAAAATTAATGGGTGGCACAACAAAGTATGTTAATAAATTAGATGAGGTTTTTGAAAAAAAGCAATACGACATGGCTAACGAACCAGATATTGCATATCCGTATTTGTATAACTACGCCAAAGGTTATGAGTGGAAAACGCAACAGCGTGTTACTAGTTTAATTAATAAATATTTTACCAATAATCCAGCTGGATTGCCAGGAAATGATGATACAGGAACCATGTCTGCTTGGTTAATTTATAGCATGATGGGTATTTATCCAATATCCCCTGCTGAGCCTGTTTACACGATTACAGCACCAAGATTTGATAAAATAACTATCCATTTAGATAATCGCTACTATTTAAAAGACAAGTTGGTTATTGAAAAAAAAGGAACGGGAAATTTAGAATCATTTACAATTAATGGTAAAGCTAAGAAATCTTTTTTTATTAATCATAGTACTCTTACTAATGCTTCAAAAATTCAGTTTAATTTAAAAGAATAATTTTTTGTATAAACCAATTAAATACCAAATATTAAAAAGCTTTAAATATCTATTGATTTTGGTATTTATAACATCTTGCGATGACAAAAACATGACTTTAGTTTGTAATGCAAACACGAATTACGAAATTGTTTTTTTAGGAAATGCTACAAAGCATGAGTATCAATCAGCAGAAACACTTCAAAAATATATCCAAAAAATAAGTAATGTAAAACTAGATTTAGTTGATGAAAGTTCACAAACAAAGAAGCACAAAATATACGTTGGTAATGTATTAAATGAAAAGTTAAAAAAACATCAAATTAAGATAAAAACAGATAACAATCATTTAATTATTTCAGGTGGTTCAGATGAAGCTACAAGAAATGCGGTTTACGAGTTTCTTGAATTATATTTAGGTTGTAAATGGTATGCTCCAAATGTTGAAGATGTACCTAGCTTAAAATCTATTAAAATCCCATTAAATATTGATTATACTCATAACCCTGAAATAAAAACGCGTACTGTTCACTCTAGATTGTTTTATGAAGATATTAACTTTGCCAATAAGCACAAGGTAACTTATAAGTCATTTCCGTTTTATGTGCCTAAAGCTAGAGTACATACCTTTCATGTATTTATTCCAGAAGAAAAATTTTACAAATCAAACCCAGAATATTTTGCGCTTCGTGGTAATAAACGCTTGCCAACCCAATTATGCTTAACCAATAAAACGGTTTTAGAAATAGTAAAAGATTCGGTGCGAAGTTTGTTTGAAAACAATCCTGAGACTTCAGTTTTATCTGTTAGTAGTAACGATAACACACAATATTGTACTTGCAATGATTGTAAAAAAATAGATGAAGAAGAAGATAGTCATGCAGGAACCATGATTCGTTTTGTAAACGAGGTAGCAAAATCTTTTCCAGATAAAACCATTTCAACTTTAGCCTATCAATACACCAGAAAACCTTGCAAAACAAAACCTTTAAAAAACGTATTAATTACGTTATGCTCAATAGAATGTAATAGAAGCGCACCCATTACGGAAAAATGTACAGCTTTCGCAGATGATATAAAAGGTTGGAGGGCATTAACAGATAATATTAGAATTTGGGATTACACCACGCAATTTACCAACTTTTTAGCACCGTTTCCTAATTTTAATACACTACAACCCAATATTCAATTTTTTAGAGACCATAATACTAAATGGGTTTTTGAGCAACACAGTAGCAACCCAAGTGAGTTGTTTGAATTACGCTCTTATTTAATGGCTAAATTACTTTGGAATCCTGATGCTAATGTAGATGAAATTATTACAGAATTTACTAATGGTTACTACCATGAAGCAGGCAGTTATGTGAAATCTTATATTGATAAAATTCATGAAGAATTAAAAAAGCATCCTGATTTTTTCTTGTTTTTATATGGGGATCCTTCTCAAGCTTTTAACTCTTATTTAAGTCCAGATTTATTAAAACACTATGTAAAGCTTTTTGATGATGCAGAAAAAGCTGTTGCAAACAAACCTGAAGTTTTAAAACGTGTTAAAGTGGCACGATTAAGTATAGACTATGCCGTTTTGGAAGCCTGTAGAAAAAGTATCTCTAATGATTTTACAATTACTAAAAACACTAAAACTTTAGTTGAAAATTTTATGTCTGTTTGTAAAGAAGCAAATATTACTTTAATGAACGAAATGAGATTTACAGTTAAAGATTATGGCAATGCGTATTTAAAATCCATTCAAATGGCTTTACAACCAAATATAGCCTCTGGCAAAAAAGTAACCTTATTAACAAAACCAAAAAAATATGCTGGCGAAAACCCGCAAACTTTAACTGATGGTGCTTTAGGCGGTAGTAACTTTTATTCAAACTGGTTAGGTTTTGAAGGCAATCATTTAGAAGCTGTTATAGATTTGGAAGCTAAAAAAGATGTAAAATCTATTTCTACTGCATTTTTACAAGTCACCAATCATATTGTTTTCTTCCCTAAACAAGTAACTTATTATGGTTCGGTTGATGGGAAAAGCTATTTAAAATTGGGTACAATTACAAATCAACATCCATTAAGTAAAACGAGTAAAATAAACGACATTCAGTATTTTAATTTAAGTATAAAAACATCACAATTACGTTTTATAAAAATAAAAGCAGAAAACTTAAAAGAAGCACCATATTGGCATCATGCTGCAGGTTTACCATCTTGGGTTTTTGCAGACGAAGTTATTATAAATTAATAATTATGATTTTAAAAAAAATAATACCAATCATTGCATTTTGTTTTTTTCAGACAGTAATAGCGCAGTCATATAAAGTTATGACTTATAACATTAGGTACGATAATGTTAACGATGGTGAAAACCAATGGTCTAATAGAAAAGGGTTTTTAAGCAATCAAATTACATATAACAATCCAGATATTTTCGGAATTCAAGAAGGTTTACACCATCAAGTTCAATATTTAGACAGTACTTTTGTAAATTATAATTACATAGGTGTAGCACGAGATGATGGAAAAACAAAAGGAGAATACAGTGCCATTTTTTATAATAAAGAAAAATTTGATGTTTTAAAACAAGGCACCTTTTGGTTAAGTGAAACACCAAATAAAATCTCAGTGGGTTGGGATGCCGCAATGGAGCGTATTTGTACTTTCGGATGGTTTAAAGACAAAATAACAAAACAACAATTTTTAGTTTTCAACACGCATTTTGATCATATAGGAAAAGAAGCAAGAGTAGAAAGTGCAGCGTTAATTCTTAATAAAATAGAAGAATTTAACACTAAAAGTTTACCAGTAGTAGTCATGGGAGATTTTAATTTAAAGCCAGAAGAAGCGCCAATAAAATTACTATCAAAATCTTTGAATGATACTAAAAAAGTGAGTGAATTAAAACCTTTCGGGCCAACAGGAACTTTTAATGGTTTTAAATTTAACAAACCTGTTGCTAATAGAATAGATTATATTTTTACAAGTAAAAAGAATATATCTGTTAAAAAATATGCAGTATTAAGTGATTCTAAAGATTGTAAATATCCTTCAGATCATTTACCAGTTGTTGTTGATGTTATATTTATAGATTAATAAAATGGTTTAAATAAAATGAGTTTTAAAAACATTATAATACTTTGGTTTTTAGTTTTTTGCGCTAGTTTATTTGCACAAGAAAACAACACTATAATTAATGTGTTTAATAGGCAACCATTAAATTTTAATGGAGAAAAAGGAAATGATAAACAGGCTCAAATACTGCAAAGTGGTCGTTTAGTTTATAAAAAAGTAACTGTACCAAGTTTCCCTAAAGGAACAGATGTATCTATAAAATTAACCGTACGTTCTAATGGTGATCGATGGGATAAATCGGGCTCTTGTTTTGTGGTTGCAGATACTAGTTTTATTTCTGTTTTAGATGTTTCAAAAGGCTATAAAGAATTTCCTAAAGATTCATTTAAAGCAGAAAATCATGCAGGTGTTGTAGCAGGAGAAAACTATCAACCAGTAGTTGAATTAATGCGTTTTATGACACCTTTTGGAGTAGGGCATTATAGCGACAATCGTGTAAAATATAGGCGTCCTGTTTATATTCCCTCATGGGAAAAACAAGTGGTGTGGAAGCATGATATTTCTCAGTTAAAAAAATTGGTTTCTAATACATTTTATGTTGGTGTCTGGATAGATTCATGGACAGCTGAAGGCTATAATTTTGATTTGCAATTTTCCTACTCAAATCGTGAAAGGAAAACACTTAAAGTCTTGCCATTAGTAAATACGATACCTTATGTAGGCGGACAACCCATTCCAGATATTTTTGCAAAAGAAGCCTTAACGCATACCTTTAATTTAAAAAAGAACGCTAAAAATGTAAAACTACATTATATTACCACAGGCCATGGTGGTCATAGTGGTGGTGATGAGTTTATTAAAATTAAGAACAGTGTTTATTTTGATGGCAAATTGGTGCTGGATACTATCCCTTGGCGAGACGATTGTGCGTCGTTCAGGCGTTTTAATCCAACTTCTGGTGTTTGGATTAAAAAAGATTCGGCCGCTTATTACGATTTTAAAACTAAAAAAAGAGCTGTAAAAGTTATTGAAGAGCGTATCGCATCTTCCGATTTGTCACGTTCTAATTGGTGTCCAGGATCTTCAGTTAAACCTATGGTGGTTAAGTTGGGCGATTTAGAAAAAGGAAATCACGAATTAAAAATAAAAATTCCTGCGACCCCTGTAGATGGGGATAAGCTAAACCATTGGTTGGTTTCGGCATACTTAACTTTCGAGTATTAACGTTATCACAATTAATGTCTTAAAAGCTTTCAAATTAAGCATTCTTGCAAAAAAAGTATAGGTTAAAGTGTTTTAAGAGGTAGCACGATTTAACTCACATGCGTATTTTTGTTAATCCGCTTACGTAACCTACGTTTTAGCGTTAGCGAGATTGACCAATACCAATACTAATACTTTATTTCAGAGCTTTGAAAAATAATTTAATAATATCTCCAAATGATAATGTAGCTGTTGCATTATCTAATATCAATAAAGGGGAAGTTTTTACAATAAACGCAGCAGAAGTACAGGTTGTTGAAGATATTCCAGTTAAACATAAGTTTACCTTACAGGCATTAAATACAGGCGATGTTGTAACCATGTATGGTGTTCCTGTTGGCAAAACCCTAAAACCTATTAAAAAAGGTGCATTAATAACTACAGAGAATTTAAAGCATATCTCGGCACCTTATAAGTTTCAAGGTAAAGCCTATAACTATCAACCACCGTATATTAACGGCTTATCTAAAAAAACATTTTTAGGATATCATAGAAAAGATGGGCAAGTAGGTACTGCAAATTATTGGGTTTTTGTACCCATGGTATTTTGCCAAAACCGAAATTTAAAGGTTTTAAAAGAGGCTTTTGAAAGTGAATTAGGCTTTAAAAAAGAAAATCCGTACCGATTAAAACTTAGAGGTTTAGTTAATGGTATTAAAGATGCTGATTATGAGGTTGAAAAACTATCTCAAAGAAAGTTTAAAAATATTGATGGGATTAAGTTTTTAACGCATGAAGGTGGCTGTGGTGGTACAAAAGATGATGCACAGGCTTTAGTGAATTTGTTAGCAGGATATATTAAAAACCCGAATGTGGCTGGTGCTACGGTAATGAGTTTGGGGTGTCAACATGCACAGATAGATATGCTTCAAGAAGCGCTAAACGAACGTTTTAAAGCAGATAAGCCTGTACTGTATTTTGAACAACAAAAGTATGCTACTGAAAATGAAATGCTTACGGAAGTAATTAATGCAACGTATAAAGAACTAGAAAAAGCAAACCAAATATCAAGAAAACCGGCACCGTTAAGTAAGCTTTCAATAGGTTTAGAATGTGGTGGTTCTGATGGGTTTTCAGGAATTACAGCAAATCCGTTAATTGGAGTAGTTTCTGATAAAATAAATGCTTTGGGTGGAAAAAGTATTCTGTCAGAATTCCCAGAGCTATGTGGTGTAGAACAAGATATTTTAGACCGTTGTCCAAATGCCGAAGTTGGAAATAAGTTTATAGACATTATGGAGCGGTATAGTAACCAAGCTGAAAAAGTAGGCTCTGGTTTTGATATGAATCCATCTCCCGGAAATGTAAAAGATGGTTTAATAACTGATGCGATAAAATCGGCAGGAGCAGCAACAAAAGGAGGGCGTGCTCCAGTAGCAGATGTTATTGATTATGGTGAATACGCTACAAAACAAGGTTTAAATTTATTGTGTACTCCTGGTAACGATGTCGAGTCAACAACAGGTTTAGCTGGTTTTGGAGCGAATATTATTTTGTTTTCTACGGGATTGGGTACGCCAACTGGTAATGTGGTGTGTCCAGTTATTAAGATTTCTTCTAACTCCATGTTACCAGCAAAAATGAAAGATATTATAGATTTTGATGCAGGTCGATTAATTTCAGAAGACACCACACAAGAAGAGCTTTCAGAAGAGTTAATCGATTTAATTATCGAAGTGGCTAGTGGAAGACATCAAACCTGTGCTACAAAGCTAGGGCAAGACGATTTTATTCCTTGGAAAAGAGGGGTGTCCTTATAATAATGCCTATTCAGTACTTTTTACATATTAAAAAATAAATAAAATGTCAAAATTTAGTTTAGAAGGAAAATCAGCAATTATTACAGGTGGAGCCAGGGGAATTGGAGAAGCCATTACGATTACATTTGCAGAACAAGGCGCTCATGTACATATTTTAGAGTTTAATGCTGAAAGTGGCGAGCAAACTGTAAATGCTATTTTAGCAAAAGGCGGAAAAGCAAACTTTTACCAATGTGACGTATCTAATCACGAACAAGTGAAAACTATTGTTGCTGAAATAGCTAAAAATCATAAAATAGATATTTTAATTAACAATGCAGGTATAGCTCACGTTGGTAATGTTGAAAACACCCAGGTAGAAGATTTAGACCGTGTGTATAATGTAAACGTTAAGGGCGTTTATAACTGTTTGCATGCTGTTGTGCCAGTTATGAAACAACAGGGTGGAGGTGTTATTATTAACATGGCGTCCATTGCTTCATCAGTAGGTCTTTCAGATCGTTTTGCTTACTCTATGTCTAAAGGAGCAGCTTTAACCATGACGTATTCGGTGGCGAAAGATTATTTAGAAGATGGTATTCGTTGTAATTGCATTTCACCAGCAAGAGTTCATACACCATTTGTTGATGGGTTTATTAAAAATAATTACCCAGGAAAAGAAGAAGAAATGTTTGATGCGCTTTCAAAAACGCAACCCATCGGACGAATGGGGAAACCTGTTGAAATTGCAAATTTAGCCTTATATTTATGTTCAGACGAAGCCTCCTTTATAACAGGTACAGATTTCCCAATTGATGGAGGATTTATAAAATTGAATGGTTAAAAAGATATAAATGCTAATTATAAAAAATAAAAGGTTATTTAAATTTATTGGAGTATTTCTATTGAGTTTTTTGCTGCTAACCTCGTGTGAGCAGAAAAAGTTAGTGCTTCAAATTGGAGAGGCACATATTATTCCTAAACCAGCAAGTCTGATTAAATCTGAAGGATATTTTGAAATTAAACCTACTTCAAAAGTGTCAGTTGAAAATGAAGAACAAAAAATTATTGCCAATCAATTTTTTAATCAGTTTAAAAACGTAGCTGGTTGGATACCGCAAATAGTAATCGGAGGCAAGGGCGATATTAGTTTCGTTACAGATCAAACTATAGAAACAGAAGGGTATCACTTAAAAATATCTAAAAATAATATCGTCATAAAAGCGTCATCAAAAGCTGGTTTTTTTTATGCTTTACAAAGTTTAAAACAATTACTTCCAACAACCTTTTATAAAAATACTGTCCAAAATATACGATGGGGCGTTCCAGTAGTTGATATCAAGGATAATCCAGCATTTGGCTGGCGAGGTTATATGTTGGATGTGTCGCGTCATTTCTTTTCAAAAGGCCAAGTAAAGCAGGTTATTGATTTTATGGCAGAATTAAAACTAAATCGATTTCACTGGCACTTGGCCGATGACCAAGGTTGGCGGTTAGAAATAAAAAGTTACCCAAAACTTACCGAAATTGGAGCATGGAGAGTTGATTACAATATTACAGATGAAACTAAATCTAATTGGTGGGGGAGACCAAAACAAAAGCCAAATGATAAAGCAACTTATGGAGGCTTTTATACCCAAAGCGATATTAAAGAAATTATCGCTTATGCTAAAGAGCGTCATATAGAAATTATTCCCGAAATAGATATGCCAGGGCATGCTCAAGCTACCATAGCGGCGTACCCAGAAATTGGATGCGTTAATGCCGAACCTTATGTTGCTACTGGTGGAGTTTTTAAAAATAATACCTATAACCCCGGTAAAGAAGAAACGTTTCTGTTTGCTGAAAAAATGCTGAATGAAGTCATGGATTTATTTCCTTTTAAATATGTACACATAGGCGGCGATGAATGTAATAAAGAACAATGGAAAATTGATCCACATGCACAGCAAAGAATAAAAAACCAGAACTTAAAAGATGAGCACGAGTTACAAAGTTATTTTATCAAGCGTATTGAAAAAATAATTAACAAACGCAATCGTATCATGATTGGCTGGGACGAAATATTGGAAGGAGGTTTAGCACCTAATGCCACAGTTATGAGTTGGAGAGGGGAAAAAGGTGGTATAGCTTCAGCAAAAGCAGGACACGAAGTAATTATGACACCTAGTAACTATTGTTATATAGATTTAAAACAAGGGCATGACGATTTAGAACCTAACTTGGGGTACTCCCGCTTGTTACTGTCAACATCATATAACTATAAAGTGATACCTGATACATTAACGGCAGATGAAGGGCAATTGATAAAAGGAATTCAAGCGAACCTATGGACAGAGTCTATCAGCGATTGGGGCAAGTTAACCTATATGAGTTTTCCCAGAACTTATGCTATTGCAGAAAGTGCTTGGACAGCACATGAAAATAAAGACTGGAATGATTTTACTAACCGACTCTATACTCAATTTGATAGGCTTGATGCACAACAGGTTAGGTATGCGGTTAGTGCTTTTAGCCCTTGGATAGACCATAAAGGAGATGGAAAGCAAATAGAAATACAAATGCATACTGAAGTTAACGGGTTGAATATTCATTATACTTTAGATGGAACAGAGCCAACTACAAAATCATCTAAATATGAAAAACCATTTACTATTTCTAACAGTACTCAATTAAAAGCAAGGGCATTTAAAAACGAAAAACCTGTAGGATATGTTTCAGCTAAAAAGTTTTCAATTCATAAAGCAAAACAAGCAAAAGTTTTTGATAAAAAAGGAAAGCAGATTGAAAAACTAACAGATTTAAGCTATGCGGCATTAACTAAAGGCGATAAAGCGTGGAATCATTTTTCTAATGAAGCTGAATTACTTATACTTTTTGATAAAGAAATTGAAGTAAGCGAAGTAGAATTTGATGCATTACGCTTTACTATTTCGGGAATTTATCCTCCAAAAACCATTGAAATTTATGGTTCAAATGATGGAAGGAGTTTTAAATTATTAACTCAAAAAGAACATATTGAAGTAGCAACTGAACAAGGTAGAAATAAGGTAAATATTAGTATTCCTTTCAACTCAATTAAAGTAAAGGGTTTAAAGATAAAGGCGAAAGGATTTAATCCAATTCCAGATGAGCATCATAAAAGTGGCAGTCAATCTCATATATGGATTGATGAAATTATAGTAAATTAAATATACATGAAAGGTTTTAAAAATAGACTCTTATTAATTAGTACTTATTTTTTATTGATAGCATCAGCTTATGCACAACAAAAAACAGAAGAAGAATATATAAAAAGTGTAACAGAACGACCTTATCCACAATGGTTTAAAGATGCTAAACTAGGTGTTTTTGTGCATTGGGGGCTTTACTCTGTGCCAGCTTATGGAGGTAAAGAATCTTATGCAGAATGGTTTTTACGTGGCTTACAATTAAAAGATTCTTTACGTACTAATTTTGTAAAAAATACTTATGGCGAACATTTTACCTATAAAGATTTCGCGCCATTATTTAAAGCAGAATTATTTAACCCAGACGAATGGGCAGCGTTATTTAAAAATGCAGGAGCAAAATATGTCATGTTTGTTTCAAAACATCATGATGGTTATGCACTTTGGCCTAGTAAATATAATAGAAATTGGAATAGCGTTGATGTTGGACCAAAAAGAGATTTGGTTGGAGATTTAACTAAATCGGTTCGAAAATCTGGTTTGAAAATGGGACTGTACTATTCACTTGCAGAGTGGAACCACCCTTTGCACCGTTGGTATACCGATCCGCATGATAGTATTGGAAATTATGTAGATAATTATATGATTCCCCAATTTAAAGAATTAATTTCTACTTATAAACCTTCTTTAATTTTTGCAGATGGCGAATGGTTTAATTCTGCAAAACAATGGCATTCGGCAGAATTAATACATTGGTATTATAACTTAGTAGGTAAAGATGCTATTGTTAACAACAGATGGGGAAGCGGTTTAAATATTGGCTTTTTAACGCCAGAATATAGTGCTGGTATAAAAGTAACTCATAGACCATGGGCAGAAGTTAGAGGTATAGGTCGGTCATTTGGTTTGAATAGAAATGAAGATTTAGAAGCCTACGGAAATTCTAAAGATTTAATACATCGTTTTGTACAAACAGTTGCCAATGGAGGTGGTATGATTTTAAATGTTGGACCTAAAGCCGATGGACAGATACCATTAATTCAGCAAGAACGTTTAATTCAATTGGGTAACTGGCTTAAAATTAATGGTGAAGCTATTTATGGAGCAGGACCTTTTTCAATTAAGGAAGAAGAAAAAGAGCTTACTATAACTCGAATAGACCCTCAAATAAATTTTAATTGGGTTAGAAATTCTCCAATGAAAGGCGTTAAAGAGGACGACTTTACTGCAGAATGGGATGGTTACATTGAAGCATCAAAAACAGATACATACACATTTAAAGTTAAAGCCGATGATGAAGCTGCGGTTTATATAAATAACAAATTAGTCATCAACCAAAATTTTACGGCTAAAGGTTCGCAATCCGAAGTTATGGGAGCAAATACCAGTGCTTCATCAACAGGAAAGATTAAATTAAAAGCAGGGGAGTTATATCCTATTCAAATAAAATATAGAGAGAAAAAACAAAATGCATCAATAGCTTTATTCTGGAAAACAAAAAATGAAGAGAAGCAATTGGTCCCTGCTTCGGCATTATTTCAAGATAAAGAAAAAACAAATCCAGGTTTAGCAGGACGTTATACATCTTTAAAAACCTATTTATGCTACACACAAAATAATGGTAAAGTTTATGCGATTAGTTTTGAGTGGCCTGAAGAAGAATTAGTTTTAACAATTCCAAACCCTGGTAAAGATGCCACGGTTAAATTACTGGGGGTCGATAAAACTTTATCTTGGAAATATATAAACGGAAAAGTGCATATTAATACATCAACTATCAAATATTCAGAAATGCCATCTCATGATGCTTGGACTTTTGAGATTGATAAAAATTAAACACCAATCAAAAAACTAAAACTAAATTTAAAATGAAAAAAAGTATAATAAAATGCAATGCTTTAATTGCTTTAATGATAATTTTAGTTTGTAATGTTGCAAGTTCTCAAGAAGCTTATCAACCAACTTGGGAATCATTAGACGCCAGACCAATTCCAGAGTGGTTTCAAGATGCAAAGTTTGGAGTTTTTATCCACTGGGGACCTTATTCTGTTCCTGCATGGTCTCCAAAAGGCACCTATTCTGAGTGGTACCAATATTGGTTGCAAAGCAAATCGCTTTTCGGGAATGGAAAATTTAAAGGCGATGAAGTCACTAATTTTCATAAAAAAACTTATGGAGATCACTTTTCATATTACAATTTTGGTGATATGTTTAAAGCCGATTTATTTAATCCAGATGAATGGGCTAAATTATTTGAAAAATCTGGAGCAAAATATATAGTATTAACATCAAAACACCATGATGGCTATACATTATGGCCAAACAAAGAAGCAAATGATAGAGGTTTTCCATGGAATAGTATGGAAGTAGGTTCTAAACGTGATTTGGTTGGAGAGCTATCAGCAGCTGTAAAAAAGACAGATGTTAAAATGGGATTGTATTATTCGCTATATGAATGGTACCATCCATGGTGGCAAAATGATAAGACACGTTTTGTAGATGAGCATTTTTTGCCTCAAATTAAAGATTTAGTACAAAATTATAAACCTGATATTTTGTGGGCAGATGGTGAATGGGATATGGAAGCAGAAAAATGGAAATCTAAAGAGTTTTTAGCATGGTTGTTTAACGAATCTAATGTAAAAAAATCAATAGTTGTTAATGATAGATGGGGAAAAGGCATACGAAAAAAACATGGTGGGTATTTTACAACTGAATATGAAGCAGCAACTCCAGAATTTGATAAGCCTTGGGAAGAGTGTCGTGGTATGGGTTTCTCCTTTGGTTACAATCAAAATGAAGATGTCCAGGATTATAACTCTCCTAAAGCTTTAGTGCTTAATTTAATAAATATTGTGAGTACTGGGGGTAATTTACTACTTGATATAGGACCAGATGGACGAGGTAGTATTCCGGTAATTATGCAGGAGCGTTTATTGCAAATAGGGAGTTGGTTAGAGACCAATGGAGAGGCCATTTACGGAACGCGACCATGGAACGATTCGTTCCAGTGGTCATTAAATGGCGAAAAAAATTATATCCCTAAACAACATTATTTAGGAGGCGATGTTATTTTAAAACAAACTATCGACCCTGAACCTGGTTATGCGGTTAAAGAATTGTTTTTTACCCAAAACGATAAGGCATATTTTGCCATTACACCACAATGGAAAAATGAAATTGTGATTAGGGGTTTTAAACCTTCATCAAATACTGAAATTACCTTATTGGCAACAGGAGAAACTTTATCTGGAAAACAGGTAGGAAAAGATTTAATAATCACAATGCCAACGTATCAGCCTAATAAATTTAAAGAAACTGACGCATACGCCTATGCTATAAAGATAATAAATAGAAAAATTAATTAATGAGACAACACACTAATTACATGAAAAAAAACATTATCATATTGTTAATAGCCTTTAGCTTTTTAGGTGTACAAGCCCAAAAAAATATTGATTATATTAACGAAAGTTCTGCTGATTTAGATAAAAGAATGCAATGGTTTTCTGATGCTAAGTACGGTATGTTTATACATTTTGGGTTGTATAGTCAGCTAGGAGGTATATGGAAAGGCAAATCATATGATGGTTATGCTGAGTGGATTCAGTCTAATGCAGACATTGCAGCTCAAGAATATGCAATGCTAGTAGCTACATTTAACCCAAAAGATTTTGATGCAGATTTTATAGCAAAAACTGCAAAGCAAGCAGGTATGAAATATATTGTTATAACTACAAAACATCATGAGGGCTTTTGTTTGTGGGATAGTAAATACACTAATTTTGATGTTGGTAGCACACCATTTAAAAGAGATATTTTAAAAGAATTAAGTGCCGCTTGTCGTAAATACGGGTTAAAATTTGGAACTTATTACAGTATTATAGATTGGCATCACCCATCACAAGAACGTAATCTTGATGGTAACAAGCCTTCGGATTGGTGGGGACAAATTAGAATGAAATATGCTAAGAAGAAAGAATATGTTACTTATATGAAAAATCAAATTAAAGAATTAATCGACAATTATAATTCCGATATACTTTGGTTTGATGGAGATTGGGTAGAATGGTGGAATTTAGAGGCCGGTGCCGATTTATACCAATACATAAGAACGCTCAAACCAAGTATAATAATTAATAATAGGGTTTCTAAAAGAGATGTATTTAAAAGAGATTTTGGTACGCCCGAGCAAAAGCATCCAGACGACAAATTAAAACATTATTGGGAAGCCTGCTATACCATGAACCATTCTTGGGGTTTTAAAACTAGTGATAACGATTGGAAAAACCCTGAAGTGGTTTATAAAAAGTTAAAAGATATTAATAATAAAGGCGGAAACTTATTATTAAATGTAGGCCCAGACGGTAATGGTAATATCCCCGAAAAAAGTGTGGAAATACTTTTAGAAGTTGGTAAAATGTTGAAAAAATAATTTGATTGTTTGAAAAATATCAAAATTCAAATTGTTGTTATTCTAAACTTGATTTAGTATCTCAAAAGCTAAAAAGACAAATTAAAAATTAAATGCTTTACAAAGCATTATATAAAACTATAAAAATGAAATTTAAGTTTAAATCGTATATAAGTATTTGTGCATTGGTAATTACCCTTACAGCTTGTAATTCACAAAAAGTACAGTTACCCAATACCCGTTCTACTATAACCATAGATGCTGATGATACTAAAGATTCTATTGTGTTTAAGGCAGCTCATGTTGTGCCAACAAAAAATCAGTACGAAGCTTTAAAAAACGAATACATCGCATTTATCCATTTTGGGCCAAATACCTTTACAAGAATGGAATGGGGCAACGGTATGGAAGATCCGAAAATCTTCAACTTACAAAACTTGGACACCGACCAATGGTGTAAAGCAATGGCAGACGCCCAAATGAAAATGGTAATTATTACCGTTAAGCATCACGATGGTTTTGTGCTTTGGCAAAGCCGATATACCAAACATGGCGTTATGTCAACTCCATTTAAAGATGGTAAAGGCGATATTTTAAAAGAACTGTCTGAATCCTGTCAAAAATACAATTTAAAATTAGGGATTTACCTGTCACCAGCCGATTTGTATCAAATTGAAAACGCACAAGGACTTTATGGCAACCTAAGCAGCTATTCAGACCGAACCATTCCAAGACCAGTTGAAGAACGTCCGTTTAAAAACAAAACAACATTTACCTTTAATGTTGACGATTATAATGAGTATTTCTTAAATCAGTTATTCGAATTATTAACCGAATATGGCCCCATTCACGAAGTGTGGTTTGACGGGGCACATCCAAAACGAAAAGGCGGACAACAATATAATTATCTGGCTTGGAAAGAGCTAATATCCACTTTGGCGCCAAATGCCGTAATATTTGGCAAACAGGACATCCGTTGGTGTGGTAACGAATCGGGGGGGACAAGAGATACCGAATGGAACGTAATACCATATGAAATGAATCCCCATGAGATGAATAGTTTCGCTGATATAACAGGAGAAGATATAGGTAGTAGGGAAAAGCTGTACGATGCTAAATTTTTACATTATCAGCAAGCAGAAACCAATACTTCAATTAGAGAGGGTTGGTTTTATAGAGATGAAGACAAACAAAAAGTAAGAAGTGCAGACGATGTATTCGATATGTACGAGCGCTCTGTTGGAGGTAATTCAACGTTTTTATTAAATATCCCACCCAACAGAGAAGGTAAGTTTTCAGATGAAGATGTCAATGTTTTAGTACAAGTGGGTAACAGAATAAAAGAAACTTATGGAACTAATTTATTCGAAAACGCTTTAGGCGGAAAAGCCATTGATGGTGACGTATTGAGCTATGAACTTTTAAATGATACTGATAAATCAATTGAAATTGAAACGTCTCAACTTGTTGCAATAAACAGAATAGTGTTGCAAGAAGCCATTACCACACATAGTGAACGCGTTGAAAAACATGCAGTAGATGCTTGGATTGATGGCACTTGGAAAGAAATTGTTTCTGCCACTAATATTGGGTACAAGCGTATTTTGCGTTTTCCAGAAGTGACTTCTAACAAATTTAGAGTCCGTATTTTAGAATCACGTTTAAGTCCTGCAATTTCAAATATCACAGCACATTATTATAAAACAAGGCCACCACAACTATCCATTACAAGAAATTTAGAAGGATTGGTAAGCATTCAGCCTAAAAAGCATGACTTTGGATGGAAGCCTCATGGAGAAGATATTTCAGGCAATATAAATTCTGGACTTGAAATTCGCTATACAACCGATGGTAGTGAGCCAACAAAAGAATCGCAGGTTTACAAGCATCCATTTGTAGTGGCACCTAGTCAAGTAAAAGCTGTTGCATTTTCACAAGACCAAAAAGGAAGTGAAGTTTCTAGAAAGTTTGGAATTTTAAAAACAAACTGGAAAAGTTTAGCTGGCGACAGTTTTACACCAGAACATTTTGATACCAGTGCGTTTGATGAAAATCTAGATACCTATTGGAAATCTAAAGCAACAGGGTCCAAACATCATTTAAATATAGATTTAGGAGCAGTAAAAATTATAAAAGCTTTTATGTACACGCCACCAAAAAACGACGCAAGTGGTATGATAGAACAAGGCCGTATTTTAGTAAGTGCTGATGCTATTAATTGGAAACCACTTGAAAGTTTTGAGTTTGGTAATCTAATTAACGACCCAACACCACGTACCCATTATTTTAAAGAAGCAGTAAGCACCCGTTTTGTACGAATAGAATCTAAAACTATTGCAGGTGGCAAAAAGCAAGCAGCTATAACCGAATTGGATTTTTTTGAATAACTAATTAATATAATTATGAAAACCGCACAGTATTGTTTTATAGCTTTGTTTGTTTTAAGCAGAATGCTTTTTGCCCAAAATAGTTCTGATGATTTACGCTTGTATGATAATTTTAAGCCATTGTCTTCTGATAATATTTTTAAAACGGAAGGTTATTATAACTGGGGAACCTCTATTATAAAGGGAAAAGATGGTAAATATCATATGTTTTACTCGAGATGGAAAAAGGAGTATGGTTTTTATGGTTGGTTAACTCATTCTGAAATAGCCCATGCTACATCGAAAAGACCATCAGGACCATGGAAATATAAAGAAACCGTTTTGAAGGGTACTGGAAAAAATAGCTGGGATGGAATTACAGCCCATAACCCAAAAATAAAGTGTTTTGAAGGGAAATATTATTTGTACTATATCTCCACAAATTTAGGCGATAAAGCCTATTTAGAAGAAGATTTAATTGAAACGGCTAAAACAGGATACAGCCATCCAAATTGGAAAATATTACGCCCAAATCAGAGAACTGGGGTTGCAGTATCTAACTCCATTAATGGCCCATGGCAACGTACACAACAACCTTTAATAGAACCGTCGGGACCAATAACAACCCTTGCAGTTAATCCTGCAGTTGATAAAGGGAAAGATGGTAAATACTACTTGGTAATAAAAGGTGATAAACCTAGTGAAAAACGTTTTATTAGGAATCAAGCTGTGGCAATTTCTGAAACACCAGTTGGACCTTTTGAAATACAAGAAAAACCTGTTATTGATTATATAGATACTGAGGATATGTCTATATGGTATGACGAAACTAGAAACCGATTTTATGGTGTCTTTCACACACACGGTTTCATAGGCATGGTAACATCACAAGACGGTATCAGCTGGAAAAAATCAAACGAATATGTTTTGATGAGAAAAGAAGTTAGGATGAAAGATGGCTCAGTGCTTATACCAGACCGATTAGAGCGCCCGTTTATTTATCATGAAAACGGTAAACCAAAAGTATTAAGTCTTGCTGTTAAGAAAGATAATGATTCGTATAGTATTTTTATTCCTATAGAAGAAGCTCCATACCCAAAACCTAATAAGAGGCAATTGGCATGGCAAGAAGCAGAATTAGGAGTTGTTTTTCACTACGATTTGCATGTGTTCGATGGAAAAAAATATGGACAAGGTGGAAACAGAATTGATCCTATTCCAGATTATCAAATATTTAACCCTATAAACTTAGATACAGACCAATGGGTAAAAACTGCTAAAGATGCAGGTGCAAAGTTTGCTATTTTAACCGCAACCCATGAAACCGGGTTTGCCTTGTACCAATCTAAAGTTAATCCGTATTGTTTAAGAGCAGTCGATTGGCGTGATGGTAAAGGCGATATTGTAGCCGATTTTGTGGCTTCCTGTAGAAAATATGGAATTAAACCTGGCATCTATTTGGGGATTCGGTGGAATTCGTTTTTAGGCGTTCATGATTTTAAAGTTAATGGGGAAGGTGCATTTAGGGAAAACCGTCAAGAATGGTATAACAACATGGTAGAAGGTATGGTTAAAGAAATCTGTACCAAATACGGAGAACTTTTCGAAATATGGTTTGATGGTGGTGCAGACCATCCAGATAATGGTGCTCCAGATGTTTTGCCTATAGTTAGAAAATACCAACCTAATTGCTTATTTTATCATAATGGACAATTAGCCGAAGCACGTTGGGGAGGGTCAGAATCAGGAACAGTAAGCTATCCATGTTGGGCAACATTTCCTTATAATAATACTGGTACTGGAGAATCTGCTCAAAAAAACATTTATAAAGATAATTATAAGCTATTAAAGGAAGGAGATCCTAATGGAAAATTTTGGGTGCCCGCTATGGCTGATGCACCATTAAGAGGATACAACGGAAGACACGAATGGTTCTGGGAACCAGGAGATGAAAAACATATTTTTCCATTGGAAAATTTAATGGACATGTATTATAAATCTGTAGGTAGAAATTCAACCTTGATTATGGGTTTAACACCAGATCCAGATGGTTTGATGCCAGAACTTGATGTAAAACGATTAAAAGAATGGGGAGATGAGATTAAAAGAAGATTTCAAATACCAATAGCTTCTACCTCAGGAAAAGGAAATAGAATAACCCTTAAGCTTAATACTCCTACTTTAGTTAACCATGTAATTATTCAAGAAGATATTCAAAAAGGGGAGCGTATTAGGAGTTACCAGATTGAAGGTTTAGTAGATGGAAAATGGCAAATCATTACTAAAGGCGAAAGTATTGGTAATAAAAGAATTGAACAATTTGAACTTGTAAAAGTTAGTAGAATTAGGTTAAAAGTTTTGAAATTTGAAAGAGAGCCCCAAATAAAAAACTTAAGCGCTTATTATGTAAAACCAATAGAATGAGAACGAAAAATAATTTTTACTTTTTTTATATGTTTGTAACAGTCTTAGCTTTTAGTAGCTTTTCAAATAAAAAACAACAAAAGTTTTAATTATCGGAGATTCTATATCTATTGGATATGCTCTTTTTTTAACAAAAATTTAAACAGTAAAGCCATTATAAAGCATAATCAAGGGAACGCGAAGCATAAAGGAACAGGACTTAAAAAAATCTAAAGCTTGTTCATAAAAATAATTGGAATAAGAGAAATTATATCCAATTTTTTAATTAAAGAAATTTAAAAACATAAAAGAAGATGAAGTTTTTTTTAAAATTATTTTTGTTTGGATTTTTAATATTTATGGGTTGTAAACCAGTAAATCAACCAATAAAAATAGCGTGTATAGGAGATAGTATTACTTATGGAGCTGGTATGTATAATCGAGAAAACAATGCTTACCCTAACCAATTACAAGAGATGCTTGGAGACAATTATGAAGTAAAAAACTTTGGAGTAAACGGAAACACTTTATTAAAAAAAGGGGATTATCCTTATTGGAAGTCTGATAAATATAGCGAAGCTTTAAGTTTTGCCCCAGATGTGGTTTATATAAAATTAGGTACTAATGATAGTAAACAACAAAATCGTATTTATTTAGAGTCTGATTTTGAAAACAATTACAAAGCACTCATTCGGTCTTTCAAAGAAAAAAACAATCAGGTTCGTGTCGTTTTATTATTACCAGTGCCTTCATTTTTAAACGATTCTACAAGTATTTGGAATCCTATAATTAAAAATGAAATTATTCCTATAACTAAAAAAGTGGCTTTTGATACAAAAAGTGAAGTTATTGATTTATATCAATTGTTTACAGGTGATCAAAATATGTTTCCTGATAAAATTCATCCGTCATCATTAGGTGCTACAAGAATAGCAAGACGTATATACGAAAATGTAATTTTTAAGGCTGAGGATTCCCGTATGCAATTTGATACTTTAAAATTATTAGAACGTAAAGTGAGTAATTTTCACGGCTTTGAGTTAACCGATTTTAAATATAAAAAGATCTCGTGTAAAATAGTTACACCAAAAAGAATAGCTAGAGGAAAACCTTGGGTATTGCGTGCTCGTTTTTTTGGTCACCAACCACAAACCGATATTGCTTTGTTAGAAAGGGGATATCATATTGCCTATTGCGATGTGGCTCATTTTTTTGGTAATGATGAAGCTGTAAACCGTTGGAATGTTTTTTATAATTTTATGGTTAAAAACGGTTTTTTTCATAAAGTGGTTTTAGAAGGTATGAGTAGAGGTGGCCTTATAGTTTATAATTGGGCTGCAGAAAATCCTGAAAAAGTAGCATGTATATATGCAGATGCTCCAGTTTTAGATGGAATGAGTTGGCCTGCTGCTAAAGGAAAAGGGAAAGGAAGTAAAAACGACTGGGACGTTTTTAAAAAGGCATATCATATTACCACAGAAGATGAGGTAGCCAATTTTAAAGGAAACCCTATTGATAAAATAGAGGCCATTGTAAGAGGTGGTTTCCAAATGATTCATGTATGCGGTGAAGCCGATAAGGTAGTTCCAGTTGATGAGAATACACGAATTTTTGAACAAAAGATTAAAGAAAAAGGAGGAGAAATTAAAACCATTTATAAAGCAGAAATAGGACATCATCCTCACAGTTTAGAAAACCCAACACCAATAGTGGATTTTATATTAAGAGCAACCAACAACAAAGTTAATTTTGCAGTTATCACAGCTCCAGCTTCAGAGTATCGCTCAGGGGCTGGTTGGATAAAAGACAAGGGTTGGTGGCATCAAATGGAAGATATAAATAACTTATGTCAGTCAACAAAAGATTTAGATATTTTATTAATAGGAAATTCCATAACCCAAGGTTGGGGAGGCAATCGAAATTTTACAACATATAAACCTGGTCAAGAAGCAGCAAACATTCATTTTAAAGGAATAAACTATGTAAGTGCTGGTATTTCTGGAGACAGAACAGAACATATTCTTTGGAGGATAAAAAACGGAAATTATAATGCTAACAAGCCTAAATTGATAACTTTAGCAATTGGCGTTAATAATTTTAGATTTAATTCTGCAGAAGAAATTAGTAAAGGCATAGAGGAAATTGTAGAATTAATGGAACATGAATTTCCAGATTCTCAAATATTGTTTTTAGGTCCACTGCCAACAGGTTTGGATGCCCATTCTGAGCGCAGGCAAAAATATAATAAAATTCATAAAAATATAGCCTATTTAGATGAGAGGCCTCGAATCAATTATTATAACCTTATCGACCTGTTTTCTGATGAAAAAGGTAACTTAAAAGATAATCTTTACAGTAAAGATGGTGTCCATTTAAAGCCAGAAGGATATCAAGTTTGGGGGAAATTTATAAAAGAGAAATATAATGAACTAATAAAATAATAAAAATGAAATTAATACGATTTGGAGCAGAAGGAAATGAAAAACCAGGAGTACAATTACCAGATGGAACACGAATTGACGTATCTGCATTTGGTCAAGATTACAATGAAGAATTTTTTGGGAGTAATGGAATAGAGCAATTAGAAAATTGGTTAAAAACAAATCAAGACAATTGTCCAATAATTTCAAATGATACACGCTTAGGAGTACCTTTAACTAGGCCATCAAAAATAGTTTGTGTAGGATTAAATTACGCAAAACATGCCCAAGAAGCAGGCATGGCTATACCCAAAGAACCTGTATTGTTTTTTAAATCTACAACAGCATTGTGCGGTCCAAATGATGATGTGATTATTCCTAAAAACTCAGAAAAAACAGATTGGGAAGTAGAGTTAGCAATCGTAATTGGTAAAAAAGCATCCTATGTTAAAGAAGTTGATGCGTTTAATTATGTAGCTGGTTATGTATTGCATAACGATGTTTCTGAGCGTGCTTTTCAAATAGAAAAAGAAGGACAATGGTGTAAAGGAAAGGGCTGCGATACATTTGCTCCTTTAGGACCGTTTATTGCAACAAAAGATGAAATAAAAAACCCTAATAATTTAGAATTATGGTTAGATGTTAATGGAGAAAGATTACAATATTCGTCAACATCAGATTTTATTTTTAATGTTCAAGAAGTGGTTTCATATATAAGTCAATACATGACTTTACTTCCAGGAGATATTATTTCAACTGGAACACCTTTTGGTGTTGGTTTAGGATTTAATCCCCCTAAATATTTAAAACCAGGAGACACCATGGAATTGGGTATTGAAGGTTTGGGTACTTCTAAGCAGGTTGCAAAGGCGTATAAGTAAAATAATAAGAAATAAAACTAAAATGAAGAAAATATCAGGTTTAGTAATACTATTATTTCTATTTGGAGTTAGAGGGCATTCGCAAAAACTAAAAAGTAAAGTTGAAATTGGCAAAAACCCCAATATTGTTATTATTTATACTGATGATTTAGGTTACGGCGATTTAAGTAGTTATGGAAACCCAACACTGCATACGCCAGAATTAGATAAAATGGTAGCAGAGGGAATGAAGCTTTCACAGTTTTATGTTGCCGCTCCAGTTTGTACGCCATCTAGAGCCTCTTTATTAACAGGGTCTTATCCTAAAAGAGTTGGTTTAGAAAAAGGCGTTTTATTTCCTTCATCAAAAACAGGTTTAAATCCAGAAGAGAAAACCATTGCGGAAATTTTAAAAGAAAAAGATTATGCTACAGCTTGTATCGGTAAATGGCATTTGGGCTATCAAGAAAAATTCTTACCAATCAATCAAGGTTTTGATATCTTTTATGGCATTCCTTTTAGTAATGATATGAGTAGAAAGGAACAGGATATTTATGGAAATAAAAACTACAAATGGCAACTTCCTTTAATGTCTCAAAAAGATACAATTGAGTTAGACCCAAATCAACAATACTTAACAAAAAGACTTACGCATAAGGCTGTAGATTTTATTAAGAAGAATAAAAGCACCCCGTTCTTTTTATACCTAGCGCACCCAATGCCCCATATTCCTTTATATGCTTCTGAAAAATTTCAAAATACGAGTATAAGAGGTAAATACGGAGATACAGTTGAAGAAATCGACTGGAGTGTAGGAGAGGTATTAAAAACATTAAAAAAGTACGATTTAGAGCGTAATACTTTAGTCATTTTTACTTCAGATAATGGGCCTTGGAAAGTATTTAAAACTGATGGTGGTTCTGCGGGGCCACTTCGTGGAGGAAAAGGAACTACTTGGGAAGGAGGCACTCGTGTGCCTTGTATAGCTTGGTGGCCAGGAAAAATACCTTCAGGTTCTTTTCAAACAAAGGTTATTACTAATATGGATTTGTTACCGACTATTGCAAGTTTATGCGGTGCAGATTTGCCAAAAAAAGATATTGATGGCGTTGATGTTTCTTCTGCACTTTTTGGAGAAAAACAAAAAGAAGAAAGTAAGCCATTTTTGTATTATTCTAGTAAAGGGGAACTTCAAGGCATAAGAAAAGGTAAGTATAAGCTTCTAATTATTGAAGATGATACTTTTTTATTTGATTTAGAAAGTGATATTTCAGAGGCGTATAGCTTGACAGAAATGTTTCCAGAAAAAATTATTGAATTAAAGAAAATAATGATGGAAATTGATACCGATTTAAATCTTAATAAAAGAGAAGTTGGGAAATTATAAGAAAGAATTGTGATTATTTCTTGTAAATTTAAAATCAAGTAAGAAAAGTAGCGTGTTAATTATTGGCTAAATAAATTAAAAATGATAAAAGCAATTGATTTAAAAATAATATGTTTCTTATTGTTTTTTGGATGTAAAGAAATTAAAGAAAAGACGCATCTAGATTTACAAACAAACAAAAAGCCTAATATTATCTTTTTATTTTCAGACGACCAAAGCTTTAAAGATGTTAATGCTTTAGGCAACCCAGAGGTTATTACACCTACCATGGATAAATTAGTAGAAGAAGGAACTACTTTTACCCATACTTATAATATGGGAGGATGGAATGGCGCTATATGTGTAGCTTCTAGAGCAATGATTATTAGTGGAAGATCTGTATGGAGAGCACAGCAAATTTCTGGAAATTATTCTAAAAATGAAGATTTAGATAAAACTTGGCCAAGATTAATGGAAACAGCAGGGTATGAAACTTACATGACAGGTAAATGGCACGTACAAGCAAAACCAGATTCTATTTTTAACCATGTTGGGAATGTGTTAAGAGGAATGCCTTTTGACACACCAGAAGGTTATAATCGTCCACTAAATAAAAATGACACGCTATGGAAACCTTGGAAAAAAGAATTTGGTGGCTACTGGAAAGGAGGTAAACATTGGAGCGAACTAGTTAAAGATGATGCCCTATCTTTTATAGACAACGCAGCTAAAAGGGATAAGCCATTTTTTATGTATGTAGCGTTTAATGCGCCTCACGACCCACGGCAGTCACCTAAAAAGTATGTAGATATGTATCCGTTGGATAGTGTTTCTATACCACAAAGTTTCATGCCTGAGTACCCTTTTGCAGAAGAAATGGGTGCTGGTAAAAAGTTAAGAGATGAAAGACTAGCACCATTTCCAAGAACTGAATATGCAGTAAAAGTAAATAAACAAGAATATTATGCTATTACAACCCATTTAGACGATCAAATAAAAGAGATTATTAATAGTCTAGAAAAGAAAGGGTTAAAAGAAAATACCTATATAATTTTTAGTTCAGATCATGGTTTGGCTATTGGCGAACATGGATTATTAGGGAAACAGAATATGTACGACCATAGTGTAAGAGTGCCTTTAATGGTTGTAGGACCTAATATACCTAAAGGAAAAAAGATTGATGCCGATATTTATTTACAAGATATTATGGCTACATCTTTAGATATTGCAGATGTGAAAAAACCAGAATATATAGAGTTTAATAGTTTTTTAGATTTGGTTAGCGATAAGCAAGCTAAAAGTCGTTATAAAAGTATTTATGGGGTTTATAAAAAAGGGTCACAGCGTATGATTAGAAAAGATAATTACAAATTAATACTATACCCAAAGGCAAAACAAATGCTGTTATATAATTTAAATGAAGACCCTTTAGAATTGAATGATCTTGCTAAAGATGCTGAAAATTTAGATAAGATTAAATCTTTGTTTATAGATTTAATTCAATTACAAAAAGAAAAAGGAGACGCTTTAGATTTAGAATCAATATATAAAAATATAATTTAATGAAAATTGATGCACATCAACATTTTTGGAAATTTGACCCTATTCGAGATGCTTGGATTGATGAATCGATGCAAATCATTCGAAAAGACTTTCTGCCAAAAGATTTAAAACCTATTTTAAAGCAAAATGATATTGATGGATGTGTAGCTATTCAAGCAGATCAAAGCGAAACTGAAACAGAGTTTTTATTAGATTGTGCTGCTAAAAATTCCTTTATAAAAGGCGTTGTAGGTTGGGTTGATTTAAGAGCTGAAAATGTTGAATCTAGATTAGAATTTTATTCTAAAAACACATTATTTAAAGGTGTTAGGCATATTGTGCAAGCTGAAGCAAACGATTTTATGTTGGGTAAAGATTTTCAAAATGGTATTAGTAAATTAGAGCAGTTTAATTTAACTTATGATATTTTAATATTTCCACCACAAATAGAATCCGCTATTGATTTGGTGAATAAATTTCCAAATCAAAAATTTGTAATTGATCACATTGCAAAACCTTATATTAGATTAGGTAAAATAGATAACTGGAAAACTAAAATGATTGAATTATCAAAAGCACAAAATGTATACTGTAAAGTTTCAGGAATGGTAACCGAAGCCGATTTAAAACATTGGAAAACTTCAGATTTCACACCCTATTTAGATGTTATATTTAGTACTTTTGGAACAGATAGAATATTATATGGTTCCGATTGGCCGGTTTGTTTACTCGCTGCAAAATATGAACAACAATTACAACTTGTTCAAGATTATATTAAAGGTTTTTCAGAAAATGACAAGACAAAAATACTTGGAAGCAATGCTATTAAATTTTATAATTTACTATGAAAAGGGATAAAAAACACAGTAGCTATTTAAGGCTCTTAAAGGTAATATCAGTTTTATTAATAATTGTAGCTTGCCAAGAAAAAGAAGAAGTTTATAAAGATATTTTGTGGTACGAACAACCAGCAACCCAATGGATGGAAGCATTACCAGTTGGAAATGGGCGTTTAGGCGCTATGGTTTTTGGAAATCCAAACCATGAAAGAATTCAATTAAATGAAGATTCTATGTGGCCTGGTGGTCCAGATTGGGGAGATTCAAAAGGAAATAAAAAAGATTTAGAAGAATTAAGACAACTCTTAAAAGATCGAGACGCGCATAAGGTTGATGAACTTATTGTCGAACGATTTTCGTATAAATCGGTTTTGCGGTCACATCAAACCATGGGAGATTTGTTTATAGATTTTTTAAAAGATAGAGAAGTAGAAAATTACACCAGAACCTTAAATTTAAATAATGCAGTGTCAACTGTAAATTATACGTCAGGAGGTAATAATTATTCACAAAAAGTCTTTGCTTCAGGAGCAGATGATGTATTAATTGTTGAGTTGAACACTGATGCAAAAGAAGGAATGAGTTTTAGTGTTGCCTTAAGTCGTCCAGAAGATAAAGGTAATAAGACAGTAACTATTTCAAACCCATCAAATGATGAAATTATTATGGAAGGAATGGTAACTCAATATGGAGGAAAAAAGATGGATGAGCCATTTCCAATTGATTATGGTGTAAAGTTTGAAACACGATTAAAAACTAAGAGTTCATCAGGAAGTATAAAAGCTGACCAAGGAAAATTGGTTTTAGCAGGAGTTAAAAAGGTTACACTAATTTTATCTTGTAAAACTTCATTTTATCATGAAGATTACAAAGCTAGTAATATTGCCGTTTTAAAAAAGGCATCAAAAAAATCGTTTAGTGAACTTTTAAAAAATCATATAAAAGATTATCAAAAATATTTTGATAGAGTTGAGCTAAGTTTAGGTGGAAAAGAGTTAGATACCATTCCAACTGATAAAAGGTTACAGCGTATTAAGGACGGAGAAGATGATCCAGATTTAGCGGCTAAATTATTTCAGTTTGGCAGATATTTACTTATATCATCTTCAAGACCAGGAACAAATCCTGCTAATTTACAAGGTATATGGAATGAACATATTGAAGCCCCTTGGAATGCAGATTATCATTTAAATATTAATTTGCAAATGAATTATTGGCCAGCAGAGGTTACTAATTTAAGTGAAATGCATTTGCCTTTATTTGATTTTTCTAATCGTTTATTAGAAAGAGGTAAAACAACAGCAAAAGAGCAATACGGCATAGAAAGAGGAGCTGTAATGCATCATGCAACAGATTTATGGGTTCCCGCTTGGATGCGAGCCGCAAAACCATATTGGGGGTCTTGGATTCATGGAGGCGGCTGGTTAGGGCAACATTATTGGGAGCATTATAATTATACAAAAGATGAGGAGTTTTTAAAAAACCAAGTATATCCGTATCTTAAATCAATAGCAGAGTTTTATGCCGAATGGCTCGTTTGGGATGAGAATACCCAAAAGTGGGTTTCTACACCAGAGACTTCTCCAGAAAACTCTTATTTTGCTAAAGATGGTAAACCAGCCGCAATTTCATACGGTGCTGCTATGGGACATCAAATTATTGCTGAGGTTTTTGATAATACATTAGAAGCTGCTAAAATTTTAAATATTGAAGATGATTTCACAAAAGAGGTAAGAGCAAAAAGAAAAAAGCTATTTCCTGGAGTGGTTGTAAGTGGCGAAGGACGTATTTTAGAATGGAATGAAGCTTATGGTGAACCTGAAAAAGGACACAGGCACATGTCGCATTTATATGCACTACATCCTGGAAACACAATAATAGAAAGTAATACCGAAGCTTTTAAAGCTGCAAAAAGAACCATTGATTATCGTTTACAACATGGTGGAGCAGGAACAGGATGGAGTAGAGCGTGGATGATTAATTTAAACGCACGCTTGTTAGATGCAAAATCTGCACAAGAAAACATTAAAAAGTTTATGGAAATATCTGTCGCCGATAATTTATTTGATGAGCATCCGCCGTTTCAAATTGATGGAAATTTTGGATATACTGCTGGTGTAGCTGAGTTGTTAATGCAATCTCATGAGCCTTTTATAAGAATACTTCCAGCTTTACCAAAAAACTGGGGAGCAGGTAATGTTAAAGGTTTAAAGGCAAGAGGAAATGTAGAAGTAGATATTGAATGGAAAGAAGGGAAGTTGGTAAAAGTTGGGCTATTGGTAAAAAATGAAGGGGTTTATAAAATTAAGTATGGATCTTTAATGAGCGATGTTAAATTGCCTAAAAATGAGAAAATCTGGTTAGATAAAAGCCTTAGTGTAGTAAAGTAAAAGCATAATAGAGTAAAATGTTACGTATTAGTCATCCAAAAGAATTTAATTATAAACAAATGAAGCGTTTTAAAAAAAAGCAGACTGTATTCTTATTTTTTGTCTTATTGAGTATTAGTCAACTAGCAAAAGCACAATCCCAGGTGTTTCTAAAAGATTTGCAAGTTTCACTATCTCAACAAACCTTTAGTGCTCCTACCATTAATAAATCGGTTAGTGGAGCACCTTTATCCATTGCAGGAGTTTCCTATAAAAACGGTGTTGGAGTTCATTCCAGGTCTGTTATTAAAATTAAAACGAATAATGCTCGAACCTTTATAGCGAAAGTTGGTGTTAACGATTCTAAGATAGACTATAAATTAAAAACGATTAAAACTATTCCTTTAACAGACGGGAAGCGCATTTTTTATAATGTAACACCATCAAAAAAGCAATTTCTTGGAGTAGAAGGAGCAGGAGGAAAGGTAAGCAAAGGTAGTGTGGTATTTATAATACGTCAAAATGGAAAAGAGATTTTCAATAGTGGAATTATTAAACAGGGTGATCCGGCTAAAGCAATCCATCTAAAAATAGAGCGAGGCCTTTTAGAGTTGATTGTTGAAAATGCAGGTGATGATGCAAGTGGTGACCATGCGGTTTGGGTTGATGCTATGTTTGAATATTTTGAAATTGCTCCAGAAGTAGTTCCTGAAGAATTTCAAGGAAACCCAATGAAACAACCGCAAGAGTTAAAAACCAAATTATCTAAATTAATTCAGAATTTACCAGAAATACAATTTCCGCTTAAAGTACCAGATTATGATTGGTTGATAAATAATAATAAAGTAAAAGCCAAGGTATATAAAACAAAGAGTGGAAAAGACATTGTGCTTTCAAACGGTTTAATTGCAAGAGTTTTTAGAGTAACTCCTAATTTGGCAACTATAGATTATATGAACCAAATGACAGGAGAAAGTATGTTAAGAAGTGTTTCTAATGAAGGTGTTTTAACTATAGATGGTAAAGACTATCAAATTGGCGGTTTAAGTAAACAACCAGAATACGGATATACTTTAATGAAATGGGTAGATGCTCTATCTGCAGTTCAAAATTCTTTTATGGTTGAAAATTTTGAAGTTAAGGAAGTAACAGATAGGCTATTGTGGAAACGAGTGCGTTGGGCATCAAATACAAAAATGCCAACAGGAAAAGAATTGATATTCACGCTTTCAAAAGATGGGATTATTGTTAAAGTGCATTATGTATTATATGATGGTATTCCTACACTTAGTAAATGGATAGAAGTTATCAATACGTCAGAATTTATGATTCAGTTGAATACATTTAAACTAGAGCAACTCGCTATGGTTGAAGGGGAAAGTTTGGTGGGTACACCAAAACATTGGGTAAAACCAAATATTCATATTGAAAGTGACTACGCGTTTGGAGCGATGCAACAAAAAACGTCTGATAAAACCACGTTTTGGGAAAAAGATAAACGTTATACTTCGCAAACTAACTATCCTTTAAACCTACCCTGTTTATTAGAAATAAAACCACCATTGGGCCCCGATATAGGTATTCCTGTAGGAGAATCATTAACAACTTTTAGAGTTTGGGAAACACCTTTAGACAGTAAAGATCAAGAACGTGTTGGTTTGTTCAAAAGAAAACTATATCGAACGATTTCTCCCTGGACTACTGAAAATCCAATGTTTTTGCATTTAACATCAACAGATCCTGAAATTATTAAAAGGGCAGTAAATCAATGTGCAGAAACAGGTTATGAGATGATTATTCTAAGTTTTGGCAGCGGTTTGGATATGGAAAAAGAAGATGAGGCCTACTATAAAAAATTTAAAAAATTACGAGAATATGCCAACTCCAAAGGTATAGAATTAGGAGGCTATTCCTTATTGTCTAGTAGGTGGATTAGTGACGATGTAGATGTTATTAATCCAAAAACAGGAAAACGAGGCGGAATGATATATGGGTCTTCACCATGTTTAAGTAGTGCATGGGGATATAACTATTTTAGAAAAATAAAAAAGTTTTTCACTAAAACAGGAATGCAGGTTTTTGAAAATGATGGCTCTTATCCAGGTAATGTTTGTGCTTCTATTAAACATGCTCATCATAACGGGCTAGAAGACTCACAATGGAAACAATATGCTCAAATACAAGGGTTGTATAAATGGATGCGATCTGAAGGTATTTATATGAATGTGCCCGATTTTTATATCAATTCAGGATCAAATAAAACCGGAATCGGATATAGAGAAGTTAATTGGTCATTACCAAGAAACAGACAACTGGTTCTAGGCAGAATGAATATTTATGATGGATTATGGGACAGGATTCCCAGCATGAACTGGACTTTTGTACCCTTAACAGAATACCACGGCGGCGGAGCAGCAGCGACATTAGAACCTTTAAATGATCATTTGCTAGATTATGAAAATCAGATGATTCAAAATTATGGCTCTGGAGTTCAGGCTTGTTACAGAGGGCCACGATTGTTCGATACACCAAAAACAAAACAAGTAGTGATTAATGTAGTTCATTGGTATAAAAAATATCGAGAAATACTTAATAGTGACATTGTGCATTTAAAACGTCCATCTGGTAAAGATTGGGATGGGTTTTTACATGTAAACCCCAATCTAAAAGAAAAAGGATTGGCTCTATTTTTTAACCCAACAGATGCAGATATGGAACGAGAGATTAAATTACCACTTTATTATACAGGACTTACTAAAACGGCTTTAATAAGACAAAAAGAAGGTGAATCTAAAACGTATAAATTAACACGAGATTATAAGGTGAAAATTAATGTTGTGATACCGGCACATTCATACCAATGGATTGTAATTGAATAGTAAATAAATAATTAAAAAAAACATAGAATAAGTATGAAAACAGTTTTAAAAACTAGCTTGGTAATATTGTTGCTAGCAGTTATTTTCTTTTCCTGTAAGCCTAAATTAGAGGAACACCCTAAACAGCTTGTAAAACACGTTGTTTTGATTGGTTCAGATGGTTTTGGAGCCTATGCTTTTAAAAAGGCTAAAGTACCTAGCTTAAGAAGGCTTATGGAAGAAGGATCCTACTCATTAAAAGCAAGATCAGTATTGCCATCATCTAGTGCTGTAAATTGGGCATCCATGATTATGGGCTCTGGGCCAGAGTTACATGGCTACACAGAATGGGGAAGTAAAACCCCCGAATTGCCTTCAAGAATTATTGGTGAAGGTAATATCTATCCAACTATTTTTAGTTTAATAGATAAGCAACAACCAGAAACTAAAAAAGGGGTATCTTATTCTTGGGGTGGTATAGGCTATCTTTTCGAAAAAAACATGGTGGACTTAGATTTTAACGGAACATCTGATGAAGAAACTAAAAACAAGGCTTTAGAATTTATAATAAATGAAAAGCCTGCACTAACCTTTATTCATTTTAGCCAACCAGATAATACAGGACATAAAATAGGGCACGATACTCCAGAATACTATCAAGCTGTTGAGAAAATAGATGGCTTAGTAGGAGATATTATAACAGCTTTAGAAAAGAATAACTTATTAAAGGATACTGTGATTATCTTTTCATCAGATCATGGAGGTATAGACAAAGGTCACGGTGGAAAAACATTATTAGAAGTAGAAATACCTTGGATAATTTATGGAAAAAACATACCTAAAAAAGGTGAGCTTAGTTCTAGTATTGTTACTTATGATACAGCAGCTACAATTGCATATCTTTTAGGTTTAGAAACTCCTGATTTTTGGAGAGGAAAATTTATAACTGAGGTTTTTAATGAAGACAAGTAACATTTTAATCAAAGAATTAATTTAAAAATGGATTTAAACTTAAAAAACAAAGTCATTATTGTAACTGGTGGATCAAAAGGAATTGGTCTAGGAATTACGGAAGCTCTAATTAATGAAGGTGCTATTCCTGTAATAGTTAGTAGAAATAAAGCCAGTGTTGAAGTATTAATTAATAATATACATGCAGAAGGAAAAGAAGCGCATTATGTTATTGCAGAATTAACCGATCCTTTGCAATGTAAAAATGCAGTTGAAGCTACTATCAATAAATATGGCCGTATAGATGGTGTAGTAAATAATGCTGGTGTAAACGATGGTGTAAGTCTAGAAAATGGAAATTATGAAGATTTTATAGAGTCTTTAAAACGCAATTTAGTACACTACTATCTTATTGTGCATCACGCTTTACCAGAACTTAAAAAAAGTAAAGGGAGCATTGTAAATATTGGCTCTAAAACATCTTTAACCGGACAAGGAGGAACATCTGGTTATGCGGCAGCTAATGGCGGGAGAAATGCTTTAACCAGAGAATGGGCGGTAGAATTGTTGCCTTACAGCATTAGAGTTAACGCACTTATTGTTGCTGAATGTTATACGCCACTGTATGACAAATGGATTAAAACTTTTGATAATCCAGAGGAAAAGTTAGAAGGGATTATCAAAAACATTCCCTTAGAAAATAGAATGACTACTGCTGAAGAAATAGCAAATACAGTAGTGTTTTTACTTTCAGATAAATCAAGTCATACTACAGGACAATTAATTTTTGTTGATGGCGGATATACCCATTTAGATAGAGCATTATAAGTTTTTTAGCGAAAAAAATATAAAAGATTAAAATAGTTCAGTAATTTTCACCCTATAAACTAAATTGATTATGAGTAATTCAAAACCAGTTGTTGTATCAAAAAAGATACTTATTCCCTTTATTTTAGTAACCTCATTATTTGCACTTTGGGGATTTGCAAATGCCGTAACAGACCCGATGGTACAGGCCTTTCAAAAAGTTTTAGAACTTTCAAATGCTCAGGCATCTTGGGTACAAATGGCATTTTATGGAGGTTACTTTACTATGGCGTTGCCAGCAGCTATGTTTATGCGAAAATATTCATATAAAGTTGGTATTTTAATTGGGCTCGCTTTATACGCTACTGGTGCTTTGTTGTTTTTTCCAGCTGCACAGACAGAAAGTTTTATATTTTTCTGTTTAGGGTTGTATGTTTTAACGTTTGGGTTAGCCTTTTTAGAAACAGCAGCAAATCCATACATATTAGCAATGGGAGCTAAAGAAACAGCTACTCAACGTCTAAATTTAGCACAAGCCTTTAATCCAGTTGGTTTAATTGTTGGTGTATTTGTTGCGCAACAATTTGTATTGAGAAACTTACAATCTGATGATATTAAAGATTTTAGTGTTTTAGATGAAGCGTCTAAAGTGGCTATAAAAACAGCTGATTTAATGGTGATTCGTAACCCTTATGTAATTCTTGGGTTAGTTTTGATTGGAATTTTTATTATGTTTTTAATAAGCAAAATGCCACAGTCTAAAGATGAAGGAGGGATGCCTAGTATAGGAGATACTTTTAGAACGTTAGGAAAGAACAAAAAATATGTATTAGGAGTTGTTGCGCAAATTTTATATGTAGGTGCGCAGATTATGTGCTGGACGTATATATATCATTACGCTAGAGCCATTGGAGTTGATAGTGTAACAGCAGGTAATTATCAAATTGCAGTTTTTATAATATTCTTTGTGGGTAGAGCTATTGGAACTTATATGCTTCGTTTTATGAGTTCTGGTAAATTATTAATGTATTTTGCTGTTTTTGCTGCATTATGTACACTAGGTGCAATATGTGTTCAAGGGATAGTTGGTTTATATTGCTTAGTTGCCATATCTTTCTTTATGTCTTTAATGTTCCCAACTATATATGGGATTGCTTTAGGCGATTTAACCGAAGAACAATCAAAAGTAGGTTCTGCTGGACTAATAATGGCGATTGTTGGTGGTGCGGGGATGCCTTTATTACAAGGAATGATTATAGATGTTGGAGGAAATGGCGTTGCAGATACTAAAATTATGGGAGTAACCGAGGTTAATTTTTCATTCATACTACCATTAATATGTTTCATTTACATCGCTTGGTACGGATTAAGAGTATTTAAAAGACACGAAGCAACCGATGATGTTTTACATAATGCCTAATTAAAATGAATAATCTAAAACGTCATTGTTTTGCTTTAGATTTAATTGATGATGCTCAATTAATAGCAGAATATAAAAAATATCACGAAAAAATATGGCCTGAAATAACAGCAAGTATTGTTGATTCTGGCATTGAAGTTTTACAGATCTACTGTATAGCAAATCGGTTGTTTATGATTATGGAAGTAAACGATTCGTTTTCATTTGAAAAGAAATCTAAAATGGATAACAACAACCCAAAAGTACAAGAATGGGAAACTTTAATGTGGAACTACCAAAAGGCTTTACCAACAGCAAAAGTGGGCGAAAAATGGCTTTTAATGGAAAAAATATATCAATTATAAATAACATTTTAAATTAAATACAATGAGGATTTTAATGATTGCAATTATTTGTTTATTAAGTTTTTCTTGCACTAATAAGTACAAGAATTTAGCAAATACAGCAGAAGATTATCAGGTTATACCAAAGCCACAAAAATTAGATATGTTAACAGGTAAGTTTTTAGTAGATGGAAACACTAAAATTGTTGGTAGCGAAGTTTTAAAAAATGAAGGTGAATTTTTAGCGGGTATGCTTAGCGCAGCTACTGGTAATTCTATTAATTTTTATTCTGAAGGTTCAGGGAATATAACCCTAAAATTAGATGATGCCATTAAAAATGAAGAAGGATATAGTTTAAATGTAACTTTTGATAAAATTGAAATATCTGGAAAAACAACAAAGGGCGTGTTTTATGGTATTCAAACATTACGGCAATTAATGCCTGCAAGTATCGAATCTGCAAATGGAGATATAAAAGAACTAACTATTCCAGCAGTTTCAATCGCTGATAATCCAAGATTTAAATACAGAGGTATGCATTTAGATGTTGCGCGCCATTTCTTTCCTGTAGATTTTGTAAAGAAGTATATAGACTTAATTGCAATGCATAAAATGAATACATTTCATTGGCATTTAACCGAAGATCAAGGTTGGAGAATTGAAATAAAAAAATATCCTAAATTAACCGAAGTAGGGGCGTGGAGAAACGGAACCATAGTTGGTCATCATCCAGGAACCGATAACGATCAAAAAAAATATGGTGGCTTTTACACCCAAGAAGATATTAAAGACATTGTGGCTTATGCTACAAAAAAACACGTAACAGTAATCCCAGAAATAGAATTACCAGGGCATAGTAGTTCTGCTATTGCAGCATATCCTTATTTAAGTTGTTTTCCAGAAGAACCAACAAAGGTTTCACATGATATGGGATCTATAAAAGGAAAAGAAATTCAAGCGACAGGTACCCCAAAAATAGTGCAAGAAACTTGGGGTGTTTTTGATGATGTTTATTGTGCAGGTAAAGACGAAACTTTTACTTTCTTACAAGATGTTTTAGATGAGGTTATACTTTTGTTTCCATCAGAATATATTCATATTGGTGGTGATGAATGCCCAAAGGAAAACTGGAAAAGGTGTCCAAGTTGTCAAGCAAGAATTAAAGCTGAAGGATTACATGACGAACATGAGTTACAAAGCTATTTCATTACAAGAATTGAAAAATATTTAAATACAAAAGGAAAGCAAATTATTGGTTGGGATGAAATTTTAGAAGGTGGTTTAGCACCAAATGCAACCGTAATGTCTTGGAGAGGCACCAAGGGAGGTATTGAGGCTGCAAAACAAAAGCACGATGTCATAATGTCACCAAATCATTCGTGTTATTTTGATCATTATCAAGTAAAAACTAAAGATGAAAAAGCTAAAGAACCTTTGTCAATAGGTGGCAATACTACAGTAGCAGATGTATATACTTATGAGCCAATGCCTAGTGAATTAAATAAGGAAGAACAAAAGTATGTTTTAGGTGCTCAAGCTAATGTTTGGACAGAATATATGAAAACTACCGATTATGTTGAGTATATGATTTTACCAAGAATGACTGCACTTTCAGAAGTTGTTTGGTCATCAAAAAACAATAGAGATTGGGAAGATTTTAGCACCCGATTAAACACGTTTAAAGATAGATTAGATGCTTTAGAATTAAATTATGCAAAGCATACTTTTGGCAAGTAATTAATACTAATCTCTTTTTATTAGAACATTATAATTAGAGTGAAAACATCTAAATTTCGAACATTGTTTTTGCAAATCAATGCAAAATCCACACCTCTTTAAAGAGCTACATTAAATGAGATTACATTTATTAGATAGAAGTACGAAGCTAAATGATTTTTCATTTTCAATCAGAAATAATCGGTATCCCAATTTTTTAAAGATTTGGCACTATCATCCAGAATTTGAACTCGTAACTATATTAAAAAGCTCTGGTACTCGATTTATTGGAGATAATATAGAACAATTTAATGTTGGAGAAGTTGTTTTAATAGGGAAAAATTTGCCGCATATGTGGCTAAATGATAAAGAGTATTTTCAAGAAAACACCAAGTTAGAGGCACAAGCCATAGCAATTCATTTTAAAGAAAATTTTCTAGGCAAATCATTTTTTAATATCCCTGAAATGAGTGTGATTAAAAAAATGTTCGAAAATGCAAAGTATGGAGTAAAGTTTACAGGAGATTTAAGTTTAGCAATTAGATGGATAAAAAAAATAGAAACTCTAAAAGGTTTCGATAAAACTATTGCCTTATTAAAAATTCTAAATCTATTAGCAAACCACAAAGATTACAAGTTGTTATCTAGTATGGGATTTGTTAATTCGTTTAAAAAAACAGGGCGAACTAACTTAGTTGAGGTTTACGAGTATATAATAAAAAACTTTAAAGAGCGCATAACTTTAAACGATGTTGCTAATATTGCTTGCATGAACCCTACAGCATTTAGCAGAGTTTTTAAACGTGTAAACCGAAAAACTTTCAGTGAATATTTAAATGAGGTTCGTGTAGGGTATGCCTGCAAATTATTAATGGAAGAAAAGTATAATATTTCAGAAATATGCTTTGAGTCTGGTTTTAACAATATTTCAAACTTTAATAGGCAGTTTAAAAAAACAACAGGATACTCTCCAACAAATTATATTAAAAGGCACTTAAGTTTAGATTAACTTTTAATTATTAGTATAGCCGTCAAAATTTTCAGAATTAACGATGTCTATTGGCAATAACTTTTGCTTTGGTATTTTTTTATCAAAAAGGAAATGTTCTGCCAGTTGAGTTATGCAAAGGTAAGATTGGTGCTTGGGGTTTTGATGAATTAAAAAATCTATAGCATTGCTTTTTAAGTATTTAATATTCTCGTCTAATAAATCATATCCAATAATTTTAATATCTAAATCGGTAAAATTTTTAATGATTTTTGCTACGCTATAAACCTTTGATGTGGTTACAAAAACACCTGAAATATTATTTGATTTATTTAATAAATTAGGTAACTCTTTATCTAAATCGGCCTGTTGAAAACTGTAAGTTTTCAAGGTGTAATTATTGTTTGATACTTGTTCTAAATAGTTTTTAAATCCCTTTTCTTTTAATTGCATATGAATGGAATTATTAAAAACTTCATCCAAGTGAATAATTATAATCTCTTTATTTTTAGGCACAATCATTTCCATAAGACTCGCTGCAATTCGTCCACTTTGTAATAAATCTTGTCCTACGTAATTAGTAATACCATTTAATTCTAATGGGTCGTTAATCGTGCTAACAATAATATTGTTTGCATTATATTTTTTTATAACCTCTACAGATTCTTTATGAAAAACAGGTGTAATTAAAACGGCATCGGGTTGTTGCTTTAAAACATCTTTGTTAACCTCTAAGAAAGAATAAGTATCGGCATGATTAAAAAAATAAGAGTCAATTGTAATTCCAAAAGATTTATACTCATTAATAGCTTGATTAACGCCATCAATACATGGTTGCCAGTAAGGGTCAATTTCTGGATTGGGCTGAATAACGCAAATATGGTAGTTTTTGGTGTTTTTTAAGCTTCTAGCAATAAGGTTTGGCTGATAATCAATTTCCTCCAATAATTTGGTTACCTTATCCAATGCTTTTTTAGAAACCTTACCGCGCTTGTGTATAACCCTATCTACAGTGCCTTTAGAAACCCCTGCTAATTTAGCAATATCTTTTATGGTGTATTTTTTCATACAGAACAAATATATAAATATAGATTAAAACAATTATGTGTTCGTACACATTTTTTGTGAAATTTCTTTTTTATTGATGAATTAATCTGTAAGTTTGCCTTATTTTGCAATGTGTTTTAGTAGTTGTAAGGTTGAAAATAAGTATAATAACAATTTATTAAATAAAAAAATGGAAAAGCCCACACTTGTAATTTTAGCAGCTGGTATGGGAAGTCGCTATGGTGGTTTAAAGCAGATAGATACTTTTACTCCAGAAGGAGATACTATTATCGATTTTTCAATTTACGATGGACTTCAAGCAGGATTTGGAAAATTTGTTTTTATAATTAGAAAAAGTTTTGAAAAGGAATTTAAAGAAAGCATAGGTAGTAAACTGCAAGGAAAAGCAGAAGTTGATTATGTGTTCCAAGAGTTTGAAAACGTTCCTAAAAAGTACATAAATCCAGAACGCGTTAAACCTTGGGGCACGGGGCATGCGCTTTTAATGGCAAAAGATGTTGTTAAAGAAAATTTTGCAATAATTAATGGAGACGATTTTTATGGTAAAGAAGCTTTTAAGGTTATGGCAAAAGCTTTAATGTCAAAAGATAAAAACTCTAATGTTTTTAATACTATGGCTTATTTGTTAAAAAATACAGTGTCAGAACATGGTTATGTATCTAGAGGCGAATGTCAAGTTAATGAAAAAGGGTTTTTAACTGATGTAACCGAGAGAACCCACATTGAAAAAATTGATGGAAAGTTAATGCGTAAAGATGAACATGGAAATTTTGTCTCTATTGATGAAAATACAATTGTTTCAATGAATTTTTGGGGATTTACACCTGAATGCTTTAACTTCGGAAATCGTTTATTCGAAGAGTTTTTAGAAGAAAATAAATCAAATTTAAAAGCTGAGTTTTATATTCCTTCTATTGTTAATGATATTTTAAAATCAGGCAAAGCAAATGTAAAAGTTTTAAAATCAGATGCTAAATGGTTTGGTGTTACTTATCGAGAAGACAAAGAAATTGTTGAAAAAGCAATAAAAAAATTAAAAGAACAGGGCGTTTATCCAAAAAATCTTTGGGAGTAATGACAGAAAAACAATTAATAAACAAGTTTAATCAATTTAATCATGCATCATCATATGTGTCGAATAAAGAGTTAGCTTCTGGTCATATAAACGACACCTATTTAATACAAACTAGTAAAGAACCTTTCTTTATTCTTCAACGCATTAACCATATTGTCTTTAAAGATGTTCCTGGGTTAATTTCTAATAAAGTTGGTGTAAGTAAACACATTCTTAAAAAATTGGCACATTTGCCCGAAGCCAAATTAAAGAAAAGTGTCTTAACTTTTGTGCAAGCTAATAATGGAGAGTATTATTATAAAGACGAAAACGGTAATTATTGGAATGTTATGGTTTATATTAGTGACAGTGTAACCCATGAGATTGTAAAAAGTGAAGAAGTTGCTTATGAAGGAGGCAAGTTATCTGGAGATTTTTTAAATTTAACTAGCGATTTTGATGCTTCAAAGTTAATTGATGTCATTCCAAAATTTCACGACATGTCATTCCGTTTTTCGCAGTTTAAAGAAGCATTAAAAGTGGCATCTAAAGAACGGTTAGAAAAAGCAAAAGAATATATCGATAGGGTTAATGCACTTAAAGAAGAAATGCATATCATTCAGAATTTAAAAGAATCTGGAAAAATAAAATTACGTGTTACTCATAACGACACAAAAATATCTAATGCATTATTCGATAAAGACAACAAAGGGCTTTGTGTAATTGATACAGATACAGTAATGCCTGGAGTTGTACATTACGACTTTGGAGATGCTATAAGAACTATTTGTAATACAGCAGCAGAAGATGAAACGAATTTAGATTTAGTAAATTTTAATATTGATTATTATAAGGCATATAAAAAAGGATTTTTAGAAAAAGTAGAATCTACTTTATCTCCTTTAGAAATTAAAACTTTGTCGCTAGGAGCTAAAACCATGATATTTATAATGGCAATAAGGTTTTTAACCGATTTTTTGAATAACGATATTTATTATAAAACTAAGTATCCTGAGCATAATTTAGATCGAGCAAAAAATCAATTTAAACTTATCGATAGTATGGTTTCTCAAATGGAAATTAAAAATTAAAAAACTTTATATAAAACACTAACTAAAACCTAAGACTATGACACAAACAAAGAGATCAAACACCTTCATTCCGATGGTTATTTTAACCACTTTATTTTTTATTTTCGGATTTGTAACTTGGTTAAATGGACCTCTAATTCCATTTTTTAAAATAGCTTGTGAATTAACAGAATCACAGTCTTATTTTGTAACATTTGCATTTTATATAGCTTATTTTGTAATGGCTATACCGTCTTCATGGGTTATAGAAAAAATAGGTTATAAAAATGGTTTATCATTAGGTTTGGTCGTTATAGCATTAGGTGCATTCATGTTTTATCCAGCTGCATCAGTAAGGACTTATAGTTGGTTTTTAGGAGCTTTATTCGTAATGGGTACCGGTTTAGCGTTATTACAGACTGCATCAAATCCTTATGTTGTGGTAATAGGACCTAGGGAAAGTGCAGCAGCTCGAATTAGTGTATTAGGTATTGCCAATAAATTAGCTGGCTTTATTGCACCGTTAGCATTGACAGCATTGGTGTTGTCAAATATGTCTGATTATACAGCAGATAAAATTGAGGCAATGGATGCAGTTACTAAAACAGAAGCTTTAAATGCGCTAGCTCTTCAGTTGCAAACTCCATATGTTTATATGGGATTAATTGTTTTGGTTTTAGCTGTTCTTTTGAAGTTTTCACCTCTTCCAGAAATTAATTTAGATGAAGATGGGCATGTAGAAAATTCAAGTTTCTTCAAACAAATCAAAGAAGTGCTAAAATACCCTCAATTAGTTTTGGGAGTTATTACTTTAATGTTATATGTAGCCGCTGAAGTTTTAGCTGGAGATTCTATTGGAGGTTTTGGAAAACAGTTAGGTGTTTATGGTGATAATGGTGATTTTTATTTAAAATTAACCTCATTTACAATGACTGCGATGGTAATTGGGTATGTTTTGGGCATTATATTAATTCCTAAACATGTATCTCAAGTTGCTGCACTAAAATTTTCGGGTATTACAGGAACTCTTTTAGTAATAATTATTGTAATAATATCACCAGAAATAATGGTTCAGTTACCAGGTCTGCCAGAAATGCCTTTTGTAATTATTTTAGTAGCTCTTTTAGGACTTGCAAACGCATTGTGTTGGCCAGCAATATGGCCTATGGCACTTGAAGATTTAGGAGGTTATACTAAAGTAGGAGGTGCTTTGCTTGTTATGGCTATTATTGGCGGTGCTATTTTTCCATTAATTTACGGTGCTTTAGCAGATTCCATTAATTTATCTAATGAGGCTAAAGGAATAGTTGAATCATCAAAAAGTGGTAACCAAATAGCTTATTTAATATTGTTACCAGCATATTTTATGATTATTTTTTATGCATTTAAGGGACATAAATATAGAAGCTGGACGAAAAACCTTGAATAAAAAATTCAAAATAATTACTATTAAAAGTTAAAGTAAAGGTTTATTAGTATAATGAGTAAAGTGTATAAATGGGGAATTATAGGCTGCGGAAATGTTACCGAAATTAAAAGTGGTCCAGCATATCAAAAGGTTGAAGGCTTTGAGTTGCATGCTGTAATGCGTCGAGATATTGAAAAGGCTCAGGATTATGCCATTCGACACAATGTTCCTAAGTTTTATGGAGATGCAGACCAATTAATTAGCGATCCAGAAATCGATGCGGTATATATTGCTACACCTCCAGACTCTCACTGCCATTACGCTTTAAAAGTTGCTGAAGCAAAAAAAATATGTTGTATAGAAAAACCAATGGCGCCAACTTATAAAGAGTGTTTGCTAATAAACAATACTTTTGAAACCCAAAAAACACCATTGTTTGTTGCCTATTACAGAAGGTCACTTCCAAGATTTAACAAAGTGAAAACTTGGATTGATAACAATGAAATTGGAAAAATTAGGCATATTAGTTGGCATTTAAGTAAACCAGCAAACAATATTGATTTATCTAAAGCATACAATTGGCGAACAGATATTAAAATTGCTCATGCAGGTTATTTTGATGACTTAGCATCACATGGTATGGATTTGTTTACATATTTTTTAGGAGATATTATAGAAGCAAATGGGATAGCCGTAAACCAACAAAAATTATATACTGCTATGGACGCCGTTACTGGAAGTTGGTTACATAAATCGGGTATTACAGGGTCAGGAAGCTGGAATTTTGGAGTCGAAAAAAGAGAAGATCATGTTCAAATTTATGGAGAAAAAGGAAAAATAAGTTTTTCAGTTTTTGATAAAAACCCAATTATATTAGAATCTGGTCCTCATAAAGAAATCATGAATATAGGCAATCCTGAAAATATTCAATTGTTTCACGTTCAAAATATAAAAGAGCATTTATTAGAAAATAAAAATCATCCTTCAACAGGAAAAACAGCATTGCACACCACTTGGGTGTTAGAAAACATACTAAAAAACTAAAATAAAATCAGAATAATGTTAAAAAGCAGTATAGACAAAGCAACAGGTTTCGAAAAAAGATTTGAAAATATTGGAACCGTAGTTTATAAAGATTCAACTTTAGCTTCAAAAGCAGTTGCTAAAGAAATAGCAGATCTTATAAAGGTTAAGCAAGCTCAAAAACAGCCTTGTATACTAGGTTTAGCCACCGGATCTTCACCAAAAGGGTTATATGCAGAATTGGTGCGTTTATACAAAGAAGAAGGCTTAAGTTTTAAAAATGTAATAGCGTTTAATCTAGATGAATATTACCCAATGGAGCCCGACTCTGTAAATAGTTATGTGCGTTTTATGCAAGAACAACTCTTTAATCATGTTGATATATTACCTAGTAATTATCATATACCAGACGGCACATTAGCAAAAGAGGATATTAGATTGTATTGCGATGAATATGAAGCAAAAATTAAAGCATTAGGGGGGTTAGATTTACAAATTTTAGGTATTGGAGGTAATGGTCATATTGGATTTAACGAGTCTGGGTCGCTTCAAAATTCAAGAACACGTTTAGTCGCGCTAGATCATATTACAAGAGTTGCAGCCAGTGGCGATTTTGGTGGTTTAGACAATACACCAAGAACAGCTATTACTTTAGGGGTTAAAAAAATAATGGAAGCCAAAAGAGTCATACTTTTAGCTTGGGGTGAAAGAAAAGCCAATATTATTAAAGCATCAGTTGAAGAAGAAGTAACTAGTCTTGTACCTGCATCCTATTTACAAGAACACAATAATGCTACTTTTGTTTTAGACCAAGCAGCAGCTTCAAAACTAACAAGAATTGATACACCATGGTTAGTCGAAAAAATAACTTGGACAGATAAGCTTATTAAAAAAGCGGTATTAAGTTTGGCTTTACACTTAAAAAAGCCAGTTTTAATGCTAACTGATGCAGACTATATCGAAAATGGTATGAGTGATTTACTAGCCACTTTTGGACCAGCTTACGACATAAATATCAAAATATTTAATAAACTACAAAACACTATTACAGGTTGGCCAGGTGGAAAACCAAATGCAGATGATAGTAAACGACCAGAACGTGCAGAACCTGCAAAAAAACGTGTTATAATTTTTAGTCCACATCCAGACGATGATATTATAAGTATGGGAGGTACCTTTAAACGATTACATGAACAAGGTCACGAAGTTCATGTAGGTTATCAAACATCAGGTAATATAGCAGTAGCAGATGATGAGGCACTGCGTTTTGCAAGTTTTGTATGCGATTATAATGATAAATTTGGAATTGAAAGTAAGGAGGCTGAAGATATTTATAAACGTGCGGTAATTTTTCTAAGAAACAAAAAATCAAGTGAAATTGATACCGAAGAGGTTAGATATATAAAAGGATTAATTAGAAAAGGGGAGGCCAGAGCAACCTGTCATTTTGTTGGAATTCCAGATGAACAAATTCATTTTATGGAGTTACCTTTTTATGAGACAGGTACAATAGAAAAAAATCCAGTTGGTGAAGCAGATATTAAAATTACAATGGAACTTATTGAAAAAGTAAAGCCACATCAAATATATGCAGCAGGCGATTTAGCAGATCCTCATGGTACACATAAAGTATGTTTAGATGCTATTTTTGCAGCAGTTAAAAATTTAAAACCTAAAAAATTCATGAAAGATTGCTGGGTTTGGTTGTACCGTGGCGCTTGGCAAGAATGGGGTATTGATGAGATAGAAATGGCAGTACCAATGGGACCAGATCAAGTTTTAGAAAAAAGAAAAGGTATTTTTAAGCATCAATCTCAAAAAGATGGTGTTGTCTTCCAAGGAGCAGACAGTAGAGAGTTTTGGCAACGAGCCGAAGATCGAAACAGTGAAACAGCTGGATTATACGACCAGTTAGGTTTAGCCCACTATGCGGCTATGGAAGCTTTTGTTAGATGGGAGTATTAATAATTTAAAATATAAATAACCATGAGTAATTACCATATAAAACATTTAGAGGAATATTATCAAGTTTATAGAAAATCTGTTCGTGAGCCCGAAAACTTTTGGGAAGAAGTTGCCGAAGAACATTTTATGTGGCAAAGAAAATGGGATAACGTTTTAAGTTGGGATTTTTCAAAACCAGAAGTTAAATGGTTTGAAGGTGCTCAACTAAATATTACTGAAAACTGTATCGATAGGCATTTAGCAACTCGTGGCAATAAAACAGCTATTTTGTTCGAACCAAACGACCCTAGCGAAGCTGCAGAACATATCACATATAATCAATTATATGAGCGTGTTTGCGAATTCGCTAATGTGTTAAAAGGGCAAGGTGTTAAAAAAGGCGATCGCGTTTGTATCTATGTACCAATGATTCCTGAATTGGCAATAGCTACCTTAGCCTGTGCACGTATTGGCGCCATTCACTCAGTTGTTTTTGCAGGATTTTCATCAACAGCGCTAGCTACTCGTATTAACGATTGCGATTGTAAAACGGTTATTACAAGTGATGGTTCTTATCGAGGTGCAAAAACTATTGATTTAAAAGGCATTGTTGATGATGCTTTAGATAGCTGCCCAGGAGTAGAAACGGTATTGGTTGCAAAACGTATTAATTCAGATATTAATATGAAACAAGGACGTGATAAATGGTTACAACCTTTGTTAGATGCTGCTTCTAAAGAATGTCCTGCAGAAGTAATGAATGCTGAAGATCCATTATTTATTTTATATACTTCAGGTTCTACAGGTAAGCCAAAAGGTATGGTACACACCACTGCTGGTTATATGGTTTATACTGCTTATACTTTTAAAAATGTTTTTCAATATAAAGAAGATGATGTGTATTGGTGTACAGCTGATATTGGTTGGATAACAGGACATAGTTATATTGTTTACGGACCATTAACTAACGGAGCTACCTCTGTAATGTTTGAAGGTGTGCCAAGTTACCCAGACTTTGGACGTTTTTGGGAAATTATAGATAAGCACCAGGTCAATCAATTTTACACAGCGCCTACTGCTATTCGTGCTTTAGCAAAACAAGGCACAGAGCTTGTTGATAAGTATGATTTGTCATCACTAAAAGTTTTAGGTTCGGTTGGAGAACCAATTAATGAAGAGGCGTGGCATTGGTATAACGATAATGTTGGAAAAAAGCAAAGTCCAATAGTAGATACTTGGTGGCAGACTGAAACAGGAGGTATAATGATTACACCAATTCCGTTTGTAACACCAACTAAACCAACTTATGCAACGTTACCATTTATAGGAATCCAACCAGCTTTAATGGGGGAAGATGGACAAGAATTGAAAGGTAATCAAGTAGATGGTCGATTATGTATAAAATTTCCATGGCCATCAATGGCAAGAACCATTTGGGGTAATCATCAGCGTTATAGAGATACATATTTTTCAGCTTATGAAAATAAATATTTTACGGGTGATGGTGCTTTAAGGGATGACGTAGGCTATTACAGGATTACGGGACGCGTAGATGATGTTATTATCGTTTCCGGTCATAATTTAGGAACAGCACCAATAGAGGATGCTATAAATGAGCACCCAGCTGTAGCAGAGTCTGCTATCGTTGGTTTCCCGCACGATGTAAAAGGAAACGCACTTTACGGTTATGTTATTCTAAAAGATACTGGAGAGAGCCGTAACCATGAAAACTTACGCAAGGAAATCAACCAAATGATTACCGAGCATATCGGACCAATTGCTAAGCTTGATAAAATTCAGTTTACAAGTGGCTTACCAAAAACACGTTCTGGAAAAATTATGCGAAGAATCTTAAGAAAAATAGCTTGTAAAGACACGAGTAATTTAGGAGATACTTCAACTTTATTAAATCCAGAAGTTGTACAAGATATTATGGATAATGTCCTGTAATATCTTACTGTTTATACAATTGGTTTGCATCTAAATAAACACACTAATATTATGCGTATATTTTTAATGTTCTTTATCGCTCTTTGTTTTACAAGTTGTAAAAAAGAACAGCCAATTGTATTTAAGGTAATGGCGTGGAATATTTTGCATGGTGCTAATGATATTCCTAACGGTCAAGAAAATGCCATTGCAATTATAAAAGAGATTAATCCTGATGTAATATTAATGGTCGAAACCTATGGTTCTGGAAAAAGAATAGCAGACACTTTAGGTTATAATTTTCATTTAATAGCACCCGAAGGAACTGCTTTAAATGATAAAGGAACAAACCTATCTATTTTTTCAAAATTTCCTTTTGGTAATCGCATTGACACAAAATATCCTTTTTATTTAGGAGGGATAGAAATAATAATTAACAATCAAAAAATTCGATTTTTTTCTAATTGGTTTCATTATTTACCATGGAACAATGCTCCAGAAAAAATGAATAAAACAGTTGAAGAGCTTCTAGAATGGGAACAAACTGAAACAAGATATACAATGTTAAAAAATGTATTGCCGTATCTGGAAAAGTATTCTAGCGAAACAGACTCTGTACCAATGATTTTTGGTGGAGATATGAATTCCCCATCGCATTTAGATTGGGAGAAAAACACTAAAACTATTCATAATAACCTAGTTGTACCATGGCAAACAACAACTGAATTAGACAAATTAGGATTAATTGATACTTACAGAACTCTAAATCCGAACCCAATATCACATCCAGGAATTACTTGGGATTCTGAAGGTAAAGATGATTCGCACAGGATAGATTACATTTTTTATAAGGGCTCAAAACTAAAAGCAATAAAATCTAAAACGTATAATGCTTTCTTTAATAAAGCTATAACAATAAATGACAAAGAGATTATTTATCCATCAGATCATGGTTTTGTCGTGACTAGTTTTCAATTATTAAAATAGCTTTTTTTAATAATTAAAAAGGCTTTTAAGTTTATACAATATATTATTTTTTACTTTAATCTTAAATTATGCAATCAATTTATCGCTTAATTCTGGCAGTTATTTTACTAAGTAGTTGTAATGAAAAAAATAAAACTTTTTCAGATTCTGAAATAGCAATACTTCCACAACCATCATCTTTAGTCATAGGAGAGTCTTCATTCGCTTTAAAAGATGAGATGACTGTTTTTAGTGAAACTAATGAAGCTAAAAAAGCAAGTGATTATTTTATCGAATCTATTAAAGATTCTTTAAGCATTAATCTTCAGAAAACGGATAATAAAAATGCTAACATCGTATTTAAATTAGATAATTCTCTAACTAACGACGCATATCATTTAAGCATTATTCCAAATCAAGTAATAATTACTGCCAATGGTTACGGTGGGTTTTTCTATGGTGTACAAAGCATAAATCAACTGCTTTCAAAAGAATTTTTAGAGGGTAAAGACAAGTTTAAATATTTACTACCAGCGGTTACTATAAAAGATAACCCACGTTTTAAATGGCGTGCTTACATGTTGGATGAGTCTAGATATTTTCATGGCGAAAAGTTTGTAAAACAAATGTTAGACCAAATGGCATTGTTAAAAATGAATATTTTTCATTGGCATTTAGTAGATGATGCTGGTTGGCGTATAGAAATAAAAAAATACCCAAAATTAACCGAGATTGGATCAAAACGAGATAGTACGCAAATAAACCATGAAGGTAAGCGTTGGGAAAGTAATATTTTTGATGGAAAACCTCATAGTGGGTTTTATACTCAAGAGCAAATTAAAAATATTGTTGCCTATGCTACAGAAAGAAATATAACTATAGTACCCGAGTTTGAAATGCCTGGGCATTCTAGTGCTGCAATAGCTACATATACTTGGTTAGGTACTGCTGGAAAAGACATAGATGTACCTGTTAAGTTTGGACGTTTATATGATAATTACGATGTTACAAAACCAGAAGTTATTCAGTTTATAAAAGATGTACTAACAGAAATGTTTGAGTTATTTCCATCAAAAGTTATCCATATTGGTGGCGATGAGGTTGGATATAAAGTTTGGGAAGAAACAAAGCATGTACAAGACTACATGAAAAAAAATAACATAAAAACTCCTGCTGATTTGCAAATTCAGTTTACAAATAACATTTCAAATTTTATTGAATCTAATGGAAAGAGAATGATGGGTTGGAATGAAATTTTAGGTAAAAATATTCACCAAGGCTTTGAAGAAAAAAAGCATGATAAAGAAGCCGAAACAGAATTGGCTAAAAACGTTGTGGTACACTTCTGGAAAGGCGATTTAGATTTGGTAACAGATGCGGCAAAAAAAGGCTACGATATTGTAAACTCGTTGCATAGTAGTACGTATTTAGATTATGATTATAAGTCTATTAGTTTAGAAAAAGCTTATAGTTTTAATCCAATTCCTGAAGGTTTAGAAGAACAATATCATAAAAATATATTAGGACTGGGTTGCCAAATGTGGAGTGAATGGACACCAACAAATACTGATATTGAATACCAAACTTTCCCAAGAATAGCAGCTTATGCAGAAGTAGGATGGACTCAATTAGAAAATAAGGATTATTCAAACTTTAAAAAAGCTCTTAAAAACGTACAAAAGCACTGGGACAATTTAGGAATCAATTATCACAAAGATATAGAATAATATAGAACACAAAATATCATGATTAAACTATCAAAAAAAAATATATTATCTCTTTTCTTTTTAATTGTTTTTATTTCTTGTAAAACAGATAAGAAAGAAGAAAAAACACCTACTACTAAACCGAATATTATTTTGTTTATGGTTGATGATATGGGGTGGCAAGATACATCTGTACCCTTTTGGAAAGAAAAGACGCCATTAAATAATATTTACCATACCCCAAATATGGAACGTCTTGCTAAACAAGGTATGAAATTCACACAAGCTTACTCAACTTCTGTGTGTTCTCCTACTCGCGTAAGTTTAATGTCTGGAATGAATGCTGCTAGACATCGCGTAACAAATTGGACCTTAAGAAGAGGTGTATCAGAAGTAAAACCACCCAAAGGTTTAACAATGCCAGAATGGAATTTAAATGGAATCCAACCAACAGATAGCATAGAACGCTCAACACATGTTACTACCTTACCTAAAATACTTAAAGATAATGGTTATACAACTATTCATGCTGGAAAAGCACATTTTGGAGCTATTGGTACTCCTGGGGAAAACCCTTTAAATTTAGGGTTTGATATTAATATTGCAGGGCATGCTGCTGGAGCACCAGCTAGTTATTATGGCACTAAAAATTTTAAAAAGGATATTGATAAACATAGTATTTGGGATGTTCCTAATTTAGAAAAGTATTACCAAAAAGATATTTTCTTAACCGAAGCTTTAACGCAGGAATCAATTTTAGCTCTAGATAATGCTATTAAGGGTGATAAGCCATTTTATTTATATATGGCACATTATGCTGTACATACTCCAATTCAAGGCGATCCAAGATTTGAAAAAAAGTATATAGATAAAGGATTAAATCCAATTGAAGCTAAATATGCCTCAATGGTTGAAGGCATGGATAAAAGTTTAGGTGATTTAATGGATTATCTTGATGATAAAGGAATTGCAGATAACACTATTATTTTGTTTATGTCCGATAATGGAGGTTTAAGTGCTGTTGCTCGTGGTGGTGAAAAACACACACATAACAAGCCTTTATCAAGTGGAAAAGGATCAGCACACGAAGGAGGTATTAGAGAACCAATGCTTGTTAAGTGGCCAGGAGTTACTAAAGAAAGCTCATCAACTGATGATTTTGTCATTATTGAAGATTTTTTTCCAACTATTATTCAACTAGCTAGAATCGAAAATTATAAAACGGTTCAACCGATAGATGGAAAAAGTTTTACTTCAATTTTAAGAGGTGAAAAGCAAAATAATAATAACAGAGCTTTATTTTGGCATTACCCAAATAATTGGGGGCCAACAGGACCAGGTATTGGTGCTTCAAGTACCATTAGAAAAGGTGATTGGAAGCTTATTTATTATCATATAGATAGTAGTTTTGAACTATTTAATATAACTAATGATATTGGAGAAACAACAAATTTGGCTTTTAAAGAAAAAGCAAAACTTAAGGCGTTATCAAAAGAATTAGGAAGCTATTTAAGAAGCGTAAATGCACAAATGCCAATACAAACTAATACCAATAACCAAGTACCTTGGCCAGATAATCAAGAGGTTTTGAACAGTTTGTAAGAAGAAAATTTGTAAGAAGAAAATATAAAAGTCATGTTTAAAAATATAATAAGCTTGCTATTATGCCTTGTGTTAGCGGTTAGTTGTCAGCAAAAAAAACAAATTTTAGTTGCTCAAACTTATGAAGAACCTAAAGACCCATCACCTAATTTAGCAGAAAACTGGCAAGCTGTTCCAAGTGGCTTACAGGCCTCAGTAGCATCAACAGATATTCGTTTTGTAAAAAGTGTCATTCCAAAAATTAAAATAAAAAACTCGTGGTCTGGTACTGCATGGAAAAATGAACGTATTTCAACACAATTGGTGCTTTGGAGTAATGATTCTATTAATGAGGTTGAAGTAGAAATTTCTGATTTTATTGATGAAAACGGTAGTAAAATATCAAAAGAAAATACACAAATCAGCTTTGTTAAATATGTGATTACCGATGAGTTCGCTGGAGGTTGTGGTTATAGAAAACCTGAAGATTTTGCATCGTCTTTAGTAGCCGATGCTTTTGAAAATGTAAATTCTTATGTTGTAAAGGCACAATCAACCAGACCTATTTGGGTAACCATTAACGTACCTGAAGATGCTGAAGCAGGCACTTATAAAAGTGCAGTGACTCTAAACATAAAAGGTCAAGAATCAAAGGAATTTGATTTTTCTTTAAATGTCATCGATAAAGTGTTACCACCAGCTACAGATTGGAAGTTTCATCTTGATTTATGGCAAAATCCATATGCAGTTTCTCGTTTTCATAATGTAGAGCCTTGGTCTCAAGAACATTGGAATTTATTAAAACCTTTAATGAAAAGTTTAGCAGATGCTGGTCAAAAAGTAATCACTGTATCATTAAATAAAAGACCATGGGGCGGGCAAACCTTTGATCAGTTTGAAGCAATGGCTAATTGGAAAAAGAAAACTGATGGTACTTGGGTCTATGATTTTACCATTTTTGATAACTGGGTACAGTTTATGATGAATTTAGGCATTAAAAAACAAATTAGCTGTTATTCAATGGTACCATGGGGCAATGAGTTTTATTATTTTGATGAAGCCGAAAACAAAGAAATTAAAATTAAAGCACCACCAGGAACCAAAGCGTATGAAGATTTGTGGATTCCATTTTTAAAAGCATTTAAAAAACATCTAGTTGATAAGGGTTGGAATGGAATCACTAGAATAGCTATGGACGAACGTGGTCCAGAAGAAATGAAAGCTATGTTAAAGCTTTTAAATGAGTATGCTCCAGAGTTTGGTGTGTCATTTGCTGATAATCATAAGAGTTATAAGTTGTATCCAAATGAGTTAAAAGATATGTCGGTTGCTTTTGGTCACCCTGTTGATGAAGAAGATTTAGAGCAGCGAAGAGAAAATGGTTATATAAGTACACATTATGTTTGCTGTTCAGATGCATTTCCAAACACATTTACTTTTTCACCTCCTGCAGAAGGTGTATTTATAGGTTGGTACACTATGGCAGCAGATTTTGATGGTTTTTTGCGTTGGGCATATAATAGTTGGGTTGAAAACCCATTACAAGATTCTCGTTTTAGAACATGGCCAGCGGGAGATACTTATCAAGTGTATCCAGGAAACCGCAGTTCTATTCGTTTTGAAACTTTGCGTGATGGTATAGAAGATGCTGAAAAAATTAGAATACTTCGGGAAGAATTACTAACAAAAAAAATGCTTGATGAACTAGATTATTTAAATCAAATAGTAGCAAAATTTAACATTATAACAAAACCAGATAATTTGGAAGAGATGATAGCAGATGGAAAAAACACATTAAATATTTTAGCAAGCAAGTTGATTAATAAGTAAAACGATATTATAAAATGAATTTTGTAAAAACAAATGCCTATTTCTTTTTATTAATTGTTAGTATGCTTTTGTTTTTTAGTAAAATAATTACTGCTCAAACTCCAATTGATTCTTCGCGAGTGGTTCGTGTTTTAACATACAATATTTATCATGGAGAAACTGTCTTAGCAGAAAAACAATTTGATTTAGATTTATTGGCTAAAATTATTAGTAATTCAAAACCAGATTTAGTAGCATTACAAGAGGTTGATTTTAAAACTAACAGGGTTTTAAAAATGGATTTAGTAACCGAATTAGGGTTACGTACAAAAATGCAAGCTATTTTTGGTAAGGCTATGTCTTATAATGAGGGTGAATATGGAGAAGGAATATTATCAAAGTATTCTTTTTTAAACACTAAAAAGCATGCTTTAGTAGCCGGAAAAGATAAAGAGCCTCGTGCAGCGTTAGAGGTAAATGTACAAATTAAAAGTGGAGATACGATTAGGTTTATAGGTACTCATCTCGATCATACAACAGATGAAACAGATAGAATAAATCAAGCAAATCAATTAAATAGTATTTTTGCACAAACAAATCTACCAACTATTCTTGCAGGTGATTTAAATGCTACACCAGAAAGTAAAACTATGAAAATTTTGTTTAAAGAATGGCATCCATCTTTTACAGAAAACATTCCAACAGCCCCTGCACAAGATGCAAAAGATAAAATTGATTATGTCCTTTTTAGACCAGCTAATAGGTGGCGAGTGATTGAAAAAAAAGTGATTGATGAAAAAACAGCATCAGATCATAAGCCCGTTTTAAGTGTGCTAGAACTTATAAAAAAAGAGGCTGTCTGAAAAGGAGTCTTTTTTTTTGCAAATTTTCTAGTAAATTCTTCAGGGCAAACTCACACTTTAATTCCAAGTATATCTAATAAATAGTTGTTGTCGTAGGCAGTTTTAAGTCTTTTTCCTTTAATACCTTGTTTAGTTATGGTGTTTTTTTTGAGTAGGTTTAAAGCCATTTTTCCAAGTATAGAGAAGTTTTGCGCAGCATTTCCTGTTCTTTTTCTAGAGGCATCTTCACCAAAAGCAAGATCTAGCACCCAATGCAATTTATTTTCAATTCCCCAATGTAGTCTTATTGCTTTTTGAAATGATTTAGCATCGGTTTTTAGACTTGAGATGTAATATCGTGTAGCTGTTTCTGTTGGTTTATCAGAGTTTTTAACTCTATTTTAATAATGCTTTGTAAAGCATCCCATTTAGTATCTTGTTGAATGAACTTAAAATCTGTAATAACACTACAGGTTCGTGTTTCTATTCTACCATGACCTAAATCTTGATGTGTGTACTTTTCTATGTTCTTACCAAATCCAAATTCGTCTTGGACATCTTGATGTAATTGCTTTTGATTGTCTTTTACAGCCAAGATATAGTCTGCCTCTTGTTTTATGATAGCCCGTGCAATATTTTCTTGGCAACCCATAGCGTCAATGGTTATAAGTTCTAACAGTTTTGGAATGGCAGTAATTTCATTAGATTTTTCATTAACCTTTACTTGTCCTAAAACCATATTGTTTTTACTTGCCCAAGCGCTCACCATATGAAACGGTGATTTTTTACCGTTAGACTTAGCACCTCGTAAGGTTTTACCATCTATTGGAATAATTTCACCGCCAGTTAAATCTATCAAATCAGAAACCCAATCTATAAAGCAAGCTTCAAATTGTTCTGAATCAATCGATGAAAAGACACGGTTAAAAGTATCGTCAGAAGGGATACCATTAGGCAAATCTAGGAACGAACGTAAAAAATCTTCTTTTGCCTTGGCGTATGTCTCCATATCTTTCCAAGTATCTGCTGCACAGATTACCGAAATTATGCCAATAAGAAGGATATCATCTAATTGATGAAGTTTGTTTATATCGCTTCTTGGGTCGTCTATTTTGCCGAAAATAGACTTAAACTTATTTGTTGTTTTCAAAACATATAAAATATTGATTATCAATATGATATACAATATTTTGATATAAAAAATAACAATTAAATCATTGATTTTTAGATAAATAGTAAGCCACTATACTCAATTAAATTCTAAACAAAAAGTATGAGTTTACCCTGTTGCCCTGTAAGAGGTATTGATAAAGTAAATGTAGAAATAGGGCTAGTTACCATGGCACATAACCTTAAAAAGTATAGTTTAGCGCTATAAAATTGCTTTTGCTTTTTTTAATCAAGCTTTTTGAACCCTAATATTGAAAACTAAAACAATAAGCTAAAAATAATCAAAAAAAAATCGCCTAAAAATTACTTTTTAGACGACTTCTTTTTTTATTTACACTATTTTAATTCATATTTTTGTATTCCAAAATTTATTAACAATTCATCTTGACTTTTTGTTTTTAACCGAAAATGAGTTGAAATTTGACCAGATGAGGCACTTTTTGAAATCCATAGCAGTGCTACGGGTAAGAAAAGTAACAAAATATGGGTGAATTTCAGCCATTTTTTTAGGAAATAGAAAAAGTCAAGATGAGTTCAACTCTAAAACAAACAAATGTCATGTTTTGAGTAAATAAAAATCATGAATTTTGGCTAGAAATTTTAACATAAAACAAATCATTAAAAAATAAACTTATGAAAGTTACAGTAGTTGGAGCAGGTGCAGTAGGCGCTAGTTGTGCAGAGTATATTGCCATTAAAGATTTTGCCTCAGAGGTTGTATTGTTAGACATTAAGGAAGGCTATGCCGAAGGTAAAGCCATGGATTTAATGCAATGCGCATCTTTAAACGGATTTGATACTAAAATTACAGGTATCACAAATGATTATAGTAAAACAGCAAATAGCGATATTTGTGTTATTACTTCTGGTATTCCGCGTAAACCAGGAATGACTCGTGAGGAGTTAATTGGTATTAATGCTGGTATTGTAAAATCGGTTTCATCAAGTTTAATCAAACATTCTCCAAATACTATTATGATTGTAGTTAGTAATCCTATGGATACTATGACTTATTTAGTTCATAAAACAACTGATTTACCTAAAAATAGAATTATAGGAATGGGTGGTGCTTTAGATTCTGCGCGTTTTAAATACAGATTAGCTGAAGCTTTAGGAGCTCCAATTAGTGATGTTGATGGAATGGTAATTGGTGGGCATAGCGATACAGGTATGGTGCCTTTAACATCGCATGCTACAAGAAATAGTGTAAAAGTTTCAGAATTTTTAGCAGAAGATAGACTAAATCAAGTAAAAGAAGATACCAAAGTAGGAGGCGCTACACTAACTAAATTATTAGGAACTTCTGCTTGGTATGCACCAGGTGCAGCAGTTTCTGGATTAGTACAAGCTATTGCTTGCGACCAAAAGAAAATGTTTCCATGTTCAACCTTATTAGAAGGTGAGTATGGTTTAAGTGATTTATGTATTGGTGTTCCTGTAATATTAGGGAGAAACGGAATTGAAAAAGTTGTTGATGTTCCTTTAAGTGATGCAGAAAAAAAGCATATGCAAGAAAGTGCAGAAGGTGTTAAAAAAACAAATGCTTTACTTGAGTTGTAAACTTTAATATTACAAATTAGATTTTATGATAAAGGCTGTAGAAATACAGTCTTTATTTTTTATACTCAAAGCTAATAGAATTTTGGAGAGTTTAGGGCTGATGTTTTTTCTTTTATCGAAGCAAAATTTTGAAGCATAGCAATAGTTAAGGTGATAAATTTTAATAAAGAGAAAAGGAAAAAGATGGGTGTAAAAATTCGGAATCCTATTAGTTTTGAGTATATTTGGCGCATGAAGTCAAAATGGTACATTAGTGCTTTAATAATTATACTTACCCTATTTGGTGCTGTTACTCAGCAGCAAGTTAATGTACCAAATCAAGAAATTGTATTACAATTTTCTAACGCTTCAATTACACCTCAAGATACTCAAAACACTATTGCTACTGTAAAAAAGCATTTGCAGAATATTGGTGTTAGTAATATTCAAGTAAAAAAAGCGGAAAACGGAGAACTAATTATTACTTATTATAGTGATACTGATGTTGCTAGTATAAAAGAAACGTTCTCAAAAGAAAAAAGTCTAACACTAGATTATACGCTCAATAAACAACATAAAGACGATTCAAATCAGCCTTTAGGAGAAAATGCTGTTGGTTATAATCTTGATATTTATGAAATTCAAAATGGTAATGATGCAGAATGGGATTTCAATGGAATTTCTGTTGTCGAGTTAAAGTATGAGAGTAACAGGTTTTCAAATCCAAATATATACGCTTTTGTTAATGCTACTGAATTAACTGAAAGCATTAAAAAAGTTGCCTATAAAACACATTATAATATTGCCATAGCAATAGATAATACTTCACACAAAACACCTGAAGTTAGAGCAGGGCCTTTAGCTTAAAAAACTTCGAAAAAATAGCTTTAATAAATAACCCAAAAGCTGTCAAAATTATAAAAACATAAAAATTGTCAAAACCTACGAGAAAATTTTATATTTGCTCGTTTTAAAATTGAAACAATTTTTGAACAAGGTGAAACCTTGTGAATCATTAAACTTGTCATTCCCACAAAAGAGGGAAACTAAGACACAAAAAAAATACAAAATGCAAAATAAAGGATTAGTAAAATTATTTGCGCTGTTATTTGGTTTGGTAAGTATTTATCAATTATCATTCACATTTAAAGCCAATCAAATTGAGAGTCAAGCTGAAGAAGTTGCAATTAGTAAAATTGCAGATACAGAAGAAGGATACAGAGCTTTAAGAAGTGCTGAAGAAGCAAAATACCTAGAGTCTGTAGCTACCGATACGGTTTTTAATATAGGTATCGCAAAATTCACTTACAATGAAGTGAAGCAAAAAGCCATGAATCTTGGTTTAGATTTAAAAGGTGGTATTAACGTTATTTTACAAGTATCGGTTAAAGACATATTAAAAGGATTAGCCAATAACACAAAAGACCCAGTTTTTAATCAAGCACTAGATAATGCTTCAGAGCTTCAAAAAGATAGTCAAAATACCTATTTAGAAGATTTTTTCGTAGCATTTAACGAAATTAAAGGCGATACCAAATTAGCCTCACCAGATATATTTTATACCAAAGCACTAGATGGTGAGATTGATGGAAGCATGACAGACGATGAGGTTAAAGGTATTATTGAAACCAAGATTGACGAATCTATTGTATCGGCTTTCGAGGTATTACGTAAACGTATTGATGAATTTGGTGTAACACAACCAAACATTCAACGTTTAGGAAACTCTGGTCGTATATTAGTAGAATTACCTGGAGTTAAAGATATTGAACGTGCTACAGGGTTATTACAGAGTACAGCTCAATTAGAGTTTTGGGATGTAGATAGAAGTCAGGAAATTGGTGTCTTTTTAGGACAAGCTAATGAGGTTTTAAAAGACATTGTAAAAGTTGAGGAAGCCACTGATGAGGTGGAATCTCAAGATGAAGAAAATGCTGAAGACTCACAAATTGATGAGCTTTTAGGAGAAGCTACAACAGATTCTACTAATGTAGCAACAACAAATCCTTTATTAGAGTTATTAGCTCAACCCCTTGATCCAGCTTCAATAGCTTCATTAAATATAAAAGATAAACAAAAAGTTAGCGAGTATTTAAGCTTGCCACAAGTAAGAGCTGCATTACCAGCAAGTAAACGATATACTAAGTTTGTTTTTGGAAAAGCAGAAAAAGACAGTGAATTAGTAGGCTTGTATGCTTTAGTTGGGAATAGAGAAAATGTACCACCACTAAGTGGTGCTGTAGTAACTGATGCAAGTAACGAATTTGGACCAACAGGAAAATCTGAAGTAGGCATGCAAATGAATGCAAAAGGAGCTAAGATATGGGAAGAAATGACTGGTAGAGCCTTTAATCAAGGTACTCAAATTGCTATTGTTTTAGATGATATAGTATATTCTGCACCAGGTGTAACAACAGGACCAATTGCTGGAGGGCGTTCTTCAATCTCTGGAAATTTTACATTAAATGAGGCGATAGATTTAGCCAATGTATTACGTGCTGGTAAATTACCTGCATCGGCAGATATCATTTCAAGTGAAGTTGTTGGGCCATCATTAGGTCAAGAAGCTATTGATAGCGGTACCAAATCGTTCATGATCGCATTGGCGTTAGTATTACTTTGGATGATTTTCTATTACGGAAAAGCTGGTGGATTTGCAGATATTGCCATGTTATTAAATATCTTATTAATCTTTGGTATTTTATCAGGCTTAGGAGCAGTATTAACATTACCTGGTATTGCTGGTATTGTATTAACTATTGGTATGTCGGTTGATGCCAACGTACTTATTTTTGAGCGTATACGAGAAGAAATAGTAAAAGGTAAAGGACAAAAAGAAGCTATTAAAGACGGATTTAGTAATGCGTTATCATCTATTTTAGATGCCAATATTACAACTGGTTTAACAGCATTAATATTATTTATTTTTGGTACAGGACCAATTAAAGGTTTTGCAACTACTTTATTAATAGGTATTGGTACATCGTTATTTACAGCCATATTTATTACAAGATTATTAGTAGATTGGTATATAAATAAAGGCGGTAAATTAGATTTCTCTACAGCCTTAACTAAAAACTTATTTAGAAATATTAGTATAGAATTTTTAAAGAAACGTAAGGTTGCTTATATTATTTCAGCGGTATTTATAATTATAAGTTTAGGTTCTTTATTTACAAATGGTTTAGACCAAGGTGTCGATTTTGTTGGTGGTAGAACTTATCAAGTGCGTTTTGCGCAAGATGTTAATGCTACCGAAATCACAGATGTATTATCTAAACCAGAAGTTTTTGGTAGTGCAGATGCTAAAACTTTTGGTAGTGCTAATCAATTAAAAATTACTACAAAATACAAAGTAAACGAAACAGGTGCTGAAGTTGATGAGGAAATAAGACGCGCATTATACGATGGGCTTGTGCCTTACTTAGAAGGTGTATCTTACGAGAAGTTTCTAGATTTAAACGATGTAAACAAACAAGTTGGTTTGCTTGAATCTTATAAAGTTTCTCCAACAATTGCCGATGATATTAAACAAGCATCAGTTTGGGCAGTATTGGGGTCGTTAATAGTAGTATTTCTTTACATCTTATTGCGTTTTAAAAGATGGCAATACTCACTAGGTGCGGTAGCTGCAGTTTTCCATGATGTATTAATAGTACTAGGTGTATTCTCATTAACCTATAGGTTTATGCCATTTAGTATGGAAATAGACCAAGCATTTATTGCAGCCATACTAACCGTTATTGGTTATTCATTAAACGATACGGTGGTTGTATTCGATAGAATTCGTGAGTTCTTTAACGAGCACACCTCTTGGGAGTTTGATAGAGTAGTAAACGTATCATTAAGCAGTACATTAAGCCGAACATTAAATACATCATTAACAACGTTAGTGGTATTATTAGCTATCTTTATTTTTGGTGGCGATTCTATTAGAGGCTTTATGTTTGCCTTAATAGTTGGTGTAATAGTTGGTACATATTCATCGTTATTTATTGCTACGCCAATAATGTACGATTCGGTAAATAAATTAGAAGGAAAAAAGAAGAAAGACTAACTCAATTTTTTTTCTTTATAAGAGAATAGGCTGTCTGAAAAGTCAAGACAGCCTCTTTTTATAAGTTATTCTTCAATTCTATTATCATCAAAAGCCGATGGTAGTAATTTAGGAATAAACTTAACTACCAAAGGCAATAATAGGGCACCTCCTGGAAGTAAAAATATAGCAAGACTTGGTATAGATTTAAAAATATCTAACAACTGTTCTTGTACTTTTTTTTGTTCATCTTTATTCAAATCTCTAATGGTAGATTGAGAAATAAGTACCATAAGTTCTTTACTGTCCTTTAACTCTTGATATAAGCGTTTACTATTTCTAGATATTAGTTTAGTTACCATTTTACTAGAATTGTCGTAAAAACTTTTTACAATATTTTTAGAGCTTAATAGTGCAATATTATCTTTATGAATGGTATAAAATTGATTAACTGATTTAATAGATTGATTAACTCTTGTTGGGCTTATATGTAAATCTTTACCCAATTTAATAAGAAACTGTTGTTCATTTTTATCAATAATCTGGTCACTCCAAGTTGCCATACAAGCCAAATCTAAAATATACTGTTTCTCTTGTGGCGTTTTTAAAATTTTAATGGCATCCTTATAGGTAATATGTGTATTGTTTTGATACCTTAATGAAGACTCGAAAAGTTTAATTAAGCTCTCATCATATTGATTTATTGTAGTTTTAGATTTTAAAACATCTAAAGAAATAGATTCAATAGCGGCTTCTAAGCTTTTTATATAATCGTTAGAAATAGATTCATTTTTTAAAAATTCTTGATACGCTAATACATCAACAAATAATAAAGCATTTATAATAAAATAGTTAAAATTTTTAGTAAGAATATTGTCATCTATTTGGATGCGTTTATGGAAGATTTTTTCTAGTTGCTCGCTAGATTTTTTACCACCTAAAAGCTCCTGAAAAAAAGAGGTTTTAAGCTCATTAATGCTGGTGTAAAAACCTATTACACTATCAATAAATGGAAGCTTGGAGTTAAAGGTTTTATGAGCATATAAAAAGGTTAAACATAAATTGGCTTTACACAATTCTTCTTCTGTAAAATCATTGCTTTTTAGAGCTTGAGAAACAATACTTAAATTACTACCATAAATAAAACCACTATCTCTTAAGTCGCTATAAAACGTTTCCTCTTTCTTTTTTAAAAAAGAACGGTTTTGAGCAATTTCTTGCAATAATTTTTTTATCCAACCTGAAGCTGACGGATTCATTAATTTCTGATTAAACTTTTTGTAAAAATAAAAAGCTGCTCGTTAAAGCAGCTTATAAATTTTACTAATTATAATTATTCAATAATACCAGCACAACTAACTCTAGCACCGGCAGCACCTGATGGTTGAGATGTAAAATCGTCTGCTCCAGCATGTACAATAACAGCTTTACCTAGAATATTTTTATTCTCATCATCACAACCAATACACCATTCGTTTGTAGAATGAGTAATTGTGCCATTGCCATTTTCATCAGCAATAAAATTACCTATATCGCCTTTATGGTAACCTGTTTCTGCTCCCCATTTTCCATGCGGTTTTGCAGTAGGATTCCAGTGGCCACCTGCAGATTTACCATCATTGGAAGAACAATCAGCCGTTTGATGAATATGTATGGCGTGACTTCCAGGTTCTAAGCCATCAATAATAGCAGTCATGGTTACTATACCATTTTCTTCTTTAAACACAGCATTACCAGAAACATTGCTATTACTTTTAGCATTTAAAGCTATTTTAAGTTTTTTTGATGTTTCAACCTTTTTTTCTACAACTTCAATTACCTCTTCTTTTGTCTCAGTCTTTTTTTTGTCATTTTTACAAGCTAACAGGCTAAGTCCCAGTGTAATTAATAAATAACTTATTTTTTTCATTTTAACAGGTGTTTTATTCATCCGAAAGTTAAGTTAATAATTAACTAATTGCAAATATTCTACATGACATATGTCATATTTTATACTTAATCAAAATTGTACTTTCGTTATATTAAAAGTTAGGTATGTTAAGCAAATTAGTCAAAAAATATAATATTGCTGGTCCGCGTTATACAAGTTATCCAACGGTGCCTTATTGGAACAGTGAAACATTTTCATTAGAAAAATGGAAAACGTCTTTAATTTCTTCATTTAAAGAAAGTAACTCAAAAGAAGGTATTAGTCTTTATATTCATTTGCCTTTTTGCGAAAGTTTATGCACGTTTTGTGGTTGTAATAAGCGTATTACAAGGCAGCACAGTGTAGAACCTCGTTATATAACTGCAGTTTTAAAAGAGTGGTATTTGTATTTAGAATTGTTTGACAAAAAACCAATTATTAAAGAAATGCATCTTGGTGGTGGCACACCAACTTTTTTTAGTCCCAATAATTTAAAACATTTAATTAATGGCATTTTAAAAGACGCTGAATTAGCAGAAGACTATGAGTTTAGTTTTGAAGGGCATCCTAATAATACAACAAAAGAGCATTTGCAAGCGTTATACGATGTTGGTTTTAGGCGAGTAAGTTACGGGGTACAAGATTATAACAAAACCGTTCAAAAAGCGATTCATAGAATTCAACCTTTTGAAAATGTAAAACGAGCTACTGATTTAGCCAGAGAAATTGGATACACATCGGTAGGGCACGATATAATTTTTGGATTACCTTTTCAAACCATAAAGCACGTTAAAGAAACTATACTAAAAACAAAAGCATTGCAACCAGATAGATTAGCGTTTTATAGTTATGCACATGTACCTTGGATAAAAGGAAATGGGCAGCGTGGATTTAACGATGCAGATTTGCCATCGGCAGAATTAAAACGCTCACAATATGAGTTAGGGAAAGAGTTACTTGCAGAAGTTGGATACCAAGAAATAGGAATGGATCATTTTGCTCTTACATCAGATAGTCTTTATCAATCTATGAAAAAAGGTAGCTTACATAGAAATTTTATGGGGTATACAGCCTCAAAAACGCAAGCTATGGTTGGTTTAGGAGTATCTTCTATTAGTGATAGTTGGTATGGATTTGCACAAAATGTAAAGCGTATTGAAGATTATTATAAATTATTAGAAGAAAACAAAATACCCGTTTATAGAGGACATATATTAAATGAAGAAGATTTAATTATAAGAAAACATATTCTAAATTTAATGTGTCAATTTAGAACCGAATGGACTAAAAAACATCTATATTTCAAAGAAATACCAGAAATGCTTATCCAATTAAAAGAAATGGAACAAGATGGACTACTAAGTATAGGCTCTAATAGCATTGAGGTAACAAAAACTGGACAGCCATTTATTAGAAATGTTTGTATGGCTTTTGATGTATTATTGCAAAGAGAACAACCCAATGTACAGTTGTTTTCTATGACTGTTTAACACTAAAACAATAAACCATGAAAAAAATTATTGTACCTATAGATTTTTCTGAACATTCAGAGTTTGCTTTAAAAACAGCGATTAAACTAGCTAAAAAAAATAATGCAGAAGTTTATGCATTGCATATGTTAGAACTATCAGACACTATACTTACTAGTTCTTCTGATTCTCAAAGACCTGAAGCTTTGTTTTTTTTAAAGCTAGCAGAAAAAAAAATCACAGAATTTTTAGACAAAGACTATTTAAAAGGTGTAAAAGTAACACCTATAGTTAAGCACTTTAAGGTTTTTAGCGAAGTAAACGATGTTGCTCAAAAACATGAAGCAGATCTTATTATTATGGGGTCGCATGGTGCTAGTGGTGTAAAAGAGTTATTAATTGGTTCTAATACAGAGCGAGTAGTTCGTAATGCAAATATTCCTGTGTTGGTTGTAAAAAATGATTTAAATGAAGTAAATTTTGAAGTAGTGGCTTTTGCCTGCGATTTCTCGGAAGATTCTATTAAAGCCTATTTAAAAGCTTGTAAATTGTTTGATGCAATGGGCTCTAAAATACACTTAATTTATGTTAATTTACCTAATGATAGATTTAAGAGTTCAATAGAAATAGAACGTCTTATGGTTAACTTTTTTACTAAAGCAGATAGAAATTTAGATCGTATGAAAGATGTTCATTTTGTGTCTGATTACACAGTTGAAGAAGGGATTTTAAACTTTTCAATTAAAATGGGAGCAGATTTAATAGCTGTGCCAACACACGGAAGAAAAGGTTTGTCTCATTTCTTTCAAGGTAGTGTAGGAGAAGATGTGGCAAATCATTCAACTTTACCTGTTATTACCTTTAAAATTTGATAGGTTAATTACCGTTTTATTAATGGTTTTAAAACCTCGACTTTTTTAATAAATCGAGGCTTTTAGTTACTTAAAATTTTTTTTGAAAAAAAGCAGAAAGGGTTCTCCCAGGTTCTGTAATTGGTATTCTTGAAAATTCTGATTGATTTGTAAAAGAGAAGTTCAAATGATTGTTATACGCTTCGTTAAAAACATTTAAGGCAGCTATACCAAGTGTTATGTTTTTAAAAGGTTTAATACCTAAACGTAAATCTAAAGTGCTGTAGCCTTTAGTACTTGTTTCTCCAAAACTTTTTGCAATATTACCTTGTTTGCTTGTTAAATTATATTGTATGTTAGCCCAATGTTTTTCTTTATCTATTCCAAGAAAAAATTTTGTGATTAGAGGGGGAGTTAATGGTAAAGATTCTTTTAAATCTTTGTTTTTAGCATAAACATAAGCTATTTCGGTTTTAAAATAATAGTTGTTTAAAAATTCTATTTTTGTCATAGCTTCTAATCCTGTTTTATAGGCTTCGTCTAAATTTGTAAACACTTTAGGGTGTTTAGGTTGAGCCATTGGCATATACTTTCTATTTAAGCTATTATTTACAACAGCTACGATATAGTTTTCGAAAAATGAATAATAGAAAGAAGCAGAATAGCTGAATTTATTTAAACCGTTGGTGAGTTTTTCAAATCCATTAAAACCTATTTCAAACTGATTGTTAACTTCTGCATTTAAATTAGGATTACCAATGTATTCGTATGGGTCTTGTCCAATTGTAAAATGATTTATATAGCGTTCAGCCATTGATGCCGTACGTATACCTCGACCATAAGCAGCTTCTAGTGTAAATTTATCTGCAACTAATTTTTTAACCGAAATGGTTCCGCTTAAAATATTTTCGCTACGGTTTTTTAAGTTATACATTGAAGCAAAGTCCTCATCTGCGTCTTTTATGTTAGAATTTACAATATCGTAGCGTAAACCTACAGTTACTAATAAAGAGTTGTTTATAGACCATTTTCCTTCTGTAAAAATACCTAAATCGTCTATTGAAGAATCTTGCCAAACCTTGTCATTAAAAGTCATTGGAATAGTAAGCGAGTTGTTATTCATAATTTTCACCAATCGCATTCTTCCTCCATCTCTATCAATATGAGTAATATCAAAACCGCTATGCATATTTAATTTCTTTGAAGGTATCCAATTTAGTTCTAATTTACCACCAATGGTTGTAGCATTAACTTTAGATAATGCTTCCATCATGTTAAACGAAGGTCTATTTCTGTTATGCATTAAATGATCAACATGACTATAATAGGCCTTGGCTGTAAGTGATTTTGTAATTTTACCAATATGGTCTAATTTATAATCTATAGATATAATGCTACTATTATCATAATCACTATCCATTGGTAAAGCAGCATGTAATATGTCTCTACCAAAGGATTGACGCCAATGAGCTTGTAAATGTTGGTTCTTGGTAAAATTATAACCCATTTTTATACCATAGTCTGTACTTTTAAAAGAAGAAGGAATTTTAATAGCATTACCATCTTTGTAATTACTAAAATTTCTATAGCCTACATTACCTACAATATTGTATTTGTCTTGTATGTATTGCAGTTGAATCATGTTTACTAAAGAATTTCCATTGCTTTGGTAGCCAATAGAAGCTTTTCCGCGAATTCCTTTGTCTAAATAATCTGGTTTTTGTGTTACCATATTTATAATACCACCAAAAGTAGCACCATAGCGTACCGTATAAGGACCTTTAATGATTTCAATTTTTGAAACTTCTTCTGGAATAATATGCGTAGTAATGGGGTCCATTCTGTTTGGACATGCATGCATGGCTTTAGTACCACCATCATATTGAATATTTAATTGTTCGTATTGTGATGCTCTAAAAGAAGGGTCGATAGCATAGTTACCTCGTTTTATAACAGAAAAACCATTGATGTCGTTAAATAAGTCGGCAACATTTTTAGGCTGCATAATGTTTTTTACATGTTTATTTGAAACCGAAGTTAAAATGGGGTCTGTTCTAATATTACCTGTTACAATAATTTCGTCTAATTGTACATTTTTTTGTTTTAAAGTATCTTGCTTTATTTTGTTTTTTTCTTGAGAAAAAGATATAGTAGATATTAGCGCGCTAATTAGCACACAATAAAATATTTTCATTTTGTATTGTATTTAAATAGTGTAAATAAATTATTTTAGTTGAAAAGAATCAACCTAATTAAAGTGAGTTTAATATAACTTTTTATGTCATTTTATATTGATTTAGCTATGTAAACTAACAGTTTTTAGAGCGCAGTCAAGCGGCTTAAAACATGATGTAATTTTGGAAACTATCCTATACTATTAGCAAATAGAAAGAATGTTTTTATGTCAAACTCAAATTAATTATTAAAAATTAATTGCACTTTTGGTGGGCGATAGTGAGATTTAAAACCTAAAAAAGCGTATAGGTTTTTGTATGCTACAGAAACTTTATTAGAACATTTTATTGAATGTAAATTATAAGCATTAGGTTCTTGTGTAAAGAATAAAATTTCTTTAAAATCTAATATTTGTGTAGGGTGGTTGTTATCATTATTAGTATTTGATTCAGTAACTTTTTTTAAATGGCAGTTGCCGTTACATTGTAGTTCTGGTTTGTCTTTGTTTATACATAGTTTTTCAATAAATCCAATAGGGTCTAGCTCGTAATATGCATAGGTAATAGATATTCTTAAACTATTAAACATAATAAGAATACTTAAGGTAAAAGATACTAATAATGAGGCAGTCTTCATTAGTTAGTGCATAGTATTATTATTGGTTGAAAATGTATTGTAAATCATGTTTAAAAGTCTTTTAATGACATTCTATAGAGCTAGAAGCTGTTTCTGTAATTGGAGCAGGAGATAGGTACGGAATACCCAAGCCTAAACCTCTTATAATAAATAATAAACCAATTAAGATGACAAAAATAGGTATAGTTTTTAATATGCGTTGCTTAATTTTTGCATTTAAAAAATGGCCTAAATAAATAGCGGAAGTCATAAGTGGAATAGTACCTAAACCAAACACGATCATGTATAAACTACTTTTTAAAGTTACACCTGTTGTTATAGATGCAAAGACAGCCATATAAACTAACCCGCAAGGTAAAAAACCATTTAAAAAACCTATGGTTAAAAAGGTGTCTGCAGTTTTCTTTTTTAAGGTTTTGCCTAAAACAGATTTTACTTTAGATATTATTTTATATATAGGTTTGGAAAAGTTATGCTTATTAATGGTTTGAGCAGGAATTAACACAACTACAATCATAATAATACCAATAAGAATTGATAGTTGTTGTTGCAAACCAAAGATATAGAGACTTTTTCCAACTAAACCAAAAATTAATCCAATTAAGCTGTACGCCAATAGTCTACCAAAATGATAGGTAGAAATTTGTATTATTTTTTTTGTAGAATTACTTCGGTCTACGGGTAGCATAAACGCAATAGGACCACACATGCCAACGCAATGGAAGCTTCCTAAAAGACCCAATATAAATGCAGACCAAAGCATAGATTTTAAAATTTAATATACAATCTCTTTTTTGTAGAGATATGATTTTCCGCTATATTGCCAATCTATTATAATGTTCCAACGACCATCTAACAAACGTTTGTCAGGTATGAGCAAATTATGGTTTGACAGTGAAATAGTAGCATCAAAGTCAAATTGTTTATTAGATGGTCTGTATAGGAACACTTTTCCTGTTATATTTTCAGCTTTTAATGTTTTTGGAAATGTTAAAACAATACCTTCACTAGTTTTTTTCCAATCAATATTAGTTGTTAATGCTTTCGAATTTTTTTGTTTTTCAATATCATTTTGAAATTCTAATTCTTGCTTGTAGTAATCTTCAGTAACTAAATCGTGGTCGTATTGATCATTAGTATGCATAGTAATAATAAAGTACATGATAAAGCTAATAAAGCCTATAAAAGCTAATACAATTCCTGTTCCCCAATTAAATTTCATAATTCTTTATTTTAAAAAATAATCAATTAGTTATAACTTCGTGGTGCTAAAAAGCTAACTGTAGTTGTTTCTATTAGTATATCTCCGCTGTAAATATCAATTGTTAACTTGTTTTTGTCGCCTTTTAAGTCGTTTTTATCAACCTCAATAAACAGTGTACCTTCTGCTAAGCCTTCTTTAGGTACCATAATATTGTTATCTGCCGATACTAATTTAATTTCACCTTTATACTTTCTAAGTTTAAAGTTTATATTATCAATTGTTTTAGATGTTTTATTTACTAGTTTATAAGTAAAAACATTACTAATAATAGTGCCTTCTTTATGTTCGTATAATTGCCCTGGTAAACGTAATATTCTAGCTTCAACATCGTTTCGTAGCATAAGCATACCTATTAAAAGACCTGTTAAAATAGTTAGTACAGCTATATAGCCTTTCATTCTAGCGGTAAGCTTGAATTTTTCTTTTTTCTCTATTTCGTTTTCACTGGCATATCTAATTAAACCTTTTGGCAGATTTATGCTTTCCATAATATGGTCGCACTCGTCAATACAAGCTGTACAGTTTACACATTCTAACTGCGTACCATTTCTAATATCTATATTTGTTGGACAAACATGTACACATTGTAAACAATCTATGCAATCTCCATGACCAAGAGTTTTTCGGTCTTCATTTTTTCTAAACTTTTTTCTACCGTTTTTGCCTTCACCACGTTTATGGTCGTAGGCTACAACTATTGATTTGTTATCAAGTAAAACGCCTTGTAATCTCCCATAGGGGCAAGCAATAATACACACTTGCTCTCTAAACCAAGCAAATACAAAATAGAAAACAGCTGTAAAAATAATAAGAGGAAACAGTGTTCCTAAATGCTCGAAAGGACCATCGGTAATATATTTTAAAAGTTTATCGCTTCCTATTAAGTAGGCCAAAAATATATTAGCAATTAAAAACGAAATGACTAAAAATATAAACCATTTTAAAACCCGTTTTCTTATTTTTTCGGCATTCCATTTTTGTCTGTCTAGTTTTCGTTGTTTGTTACGGTCTCCATCAATCCAATATTCAATACGTCTGAAAACCATTTCCATAAAAATGGTTTGCGGACAAATCCAACCACAAAAAATACGACCAAATCCTACTGTAAAAAGGGCAATAAAAACAACACCAATAAGCATTGAAATAACAAATAAATGGAAGTCTTGTGGCCAAAACGGAAAACCAAAAATATTATAGCGACGCTCTAAAACATTGAACATTAAGAACTGGTTGCTATTAATTTTTATAAAAGGAGCTGCAAATAAAAAAGCCAATAAAAAATAGCTAACTATTTTTCGCTTTTGGTAAAATTTACCACTTGGTTTTTTTGGATAAACCCAAGCACGTTTGCCTTCCTCATTAATGGTGCCAATAGAGTCTCTAAATGATTCATTTTTTGGAGCTTCCAAATGATGTTTATTTTTTTATTTAAAAAACCAATCGAACTAACAATAGTTTATTCTACTTGTGTTGAATCTATTACTATTTCTTCTATTTCAGAGGTAGTTGCTTCAGTATTTGGATCTACCCAAATTTCACCTTCTGCTGCCTTAGGTTCTGCTGGTGTTGTGCCTTGAAACTGTAAAACATAACTAGAAACTTGAGCAATTTCTAATGGTTTTAAACTTTGTTTCCAAGCTATCATACCTTTACCATCTCTACCACCTTCAGATACCGTTTTAAATACGTTTTTAATACCTCCGCCTAATATCCAATATTCATCCGCTAGGTTAGGACCAATACCACCGCCACCATCAGATTTATGACAAGCAACACAGTTAGTTTCAAAAATTTTCTGCCCAGCTTTTAAATCGGATGCATCAGTTAACAACTCAACGGTATTAATATCTACCAAGTTTTTGGCGGTTTTTTTATAGGCTTCAATATCTAATTTGGCTTGCGCTATTTTAGCTTCTAGTTCTTGATATTGATTTTCACCATTAAATACGTGGAACCTCAATAAATAAACAGCAGCAAAAATAATAGTTGCATAAAAACCCCAAAGCCACCACGGTGGAAGGTTGTTGTCTAATTCTTTTATACCATCGTAATTGTGGTCTAAAATAATTTCGTGTTCTTCTTGAATTGGTTTTTGCCCAAGTAATTTTTTATAAGTGTTTTTTAGCCACTTAAATTCTGGTGCTTTGCTGCGTTGTGCATCATATCTTGCTTTACCTTCTTCATCTAAACTTTGGTACAAAATATTATCAACAGAAGCCACAATAGCTTCAATAGCTATTAAAATTATTAGTACTAATAATAAAAATAGTAATACTATAGGTTGTTCTATAAACGCTGGCTTTTCACCAGAATCTATAAAGTATTCTACTATTGCGAATATGATAAAGAATACAACCGGTACTCTTACCCAAGATGGAATTAAATGTCTCATAGTTCTGTTTGATTTTGGTTGTCTAATGGTAAGTTGCTTACCCTATTTATATAGTCTTTTTTAGCAGTGAAAACCCACCAAAATAAAACTACAAAAAAGATGAAAAATATAAGTAAGGAAATAATAGGGTATATCTCAATACCGGTAATGCTTTCCATATGGTTTTTTACAAATTTTAGCATAGTATTTAGTTTTGAGCGGTTTCTACTTTAATATCGGTTCCTAAGCGTTGTAAATAAGCTATTAATGCTACTATTTCGCGATTACGCATTTCTACAAAATCTTCACCGCTAGATGTTTTATCTGCTTCGTAAGTTTCGGCAAAATCTGGATCGGTATACAGGTTTTTCTCAATTTGAGTACCTTGATCTAACATGGCTTGTTGAGCGTTTGCAATATCTTCATCTGTATAAGGAACACCTAAAGAAACCATAGTTTTCATTTTGGCTTCGGTTTGCGATTTGTCAAGTTTGTTTTTAACCAACCACTGATAAGCTGGCATTATTGAACCCGAAGAAGTACTCTGTGGGTCGTACATATGGTTTAGATGCCAATTATCAGAATATTTACCACCTACACGATGTAAATCTGGACCTGTACGTTTGCTACCCCAAAGGAAAGGATGATCGTACACAAATTCTCCTGCTTTTGAATACTCACCGTAGCGCTCTACTTCACTTCTAAAAGGGCGAATCATTTGCGAGTGGCAACCCACACAACCTTCTCGTATATAAATATCTCTACCCTCTAATTCTAAAGGTGTATAGGGTTTTACACTACTAATAGTTGGGATGTTAGATTTAACCATAATAGTTGGTACAATTTGAATGATACCACCAATTAAAATAGCAACTGTAGCTAATAATGTTAATTGTACAGGTCGTCTTTCTAACCAAGTGTGCCAACCTTCTCCAGCTACACGACGTTTTGATACGTTTTGTAATGCAGGAGCTTCGGCTAACTCATCGCTAACTTTACTACCATTTTTAATAGTAATAATAATATTATAAACTAAGATTAGCATACCTACTATGTATAGTGTGCCACCAATAGCACGCATCCAATACATTGGAATAATTTCAGAAACTGTTTCTAAAAAGTTGCCGTATACTAAAGTACCATCAGGGTTAAACTGTTTCCACATACTGGCTTGAGTAAATCCAGCAACATACATTGGCAATGCATAAACGATAATGCCTAATGTGCCTAACCAAAAATGTAAATTAGCTAATCCAAGCGAGTATAATTTAGTTTTAAATAATCTTGGGATTAGGTAATAAATAATACCAAAAGCCATAAAACCATTCCATGCTAAAGCACCAACGTGAACGTGAGCAATAATCCAATCTGTAAAGTGACCAATGGCATTTACGTTTTTAAGTGAAAGCATAGGGCCTTCAAAAGTTGCCATACCATAACCCGTAATAGCTACTACCATAAATTTTAAAACGGGGTCTGTACGTACTTTATCCCAAGCACCACGAAGCGTTAATAATCCGTTTATCATACCACCCCAAGAAGGCATCAGTAACATGACTGAAAAGGCAACACCTAAGTTTTGAGCCCATTCTGGTAAGGCTGTATATAAAAGGTGATGAGGTCCTGCCCAAATGTATATAAATATTAATGACCAGAAATGCACAATAGATAACCTATATGAATACACAGGTCTGTTTGCTGCTTTGGGCACAAAATAGTACATCAATCCTAAAAAAGGTGTGGTTAAAAAGAATGCAACCGCATTATGTCCGTACCACCATTGTACTAAGGCATCTTGTACTCCAGCGTAAACCGAGTAGCTTTTCATAGCACTAACAGGAAGCTCTAAACTGTTAAAAATATGAAGTACAGCAACCGTTACAAATGTGGCTAAGTAAAACCAAACAGCTACATATAAATGGCGTTGGCGTCGTTTTAAAATAGTCCAAATCATATTTACACCAAAAACTACCCAAATAAGGGCAATAGCAATATCTATTGGCCATTCTAATTCGGCATATTCTTTAGATGTTGTGTATCCTAATGGAAGTGAAATTGCGGCTGCTACAATAATAAGTTGCCAACCCCAGAAATTAATTTTACTTAAAAGATCACTTGCCATACGCGCTTTTAATAAACGCTGAAGCGAGTAGTAAACACCTGCAAACATAGCGTTACCTACAAAGGCAAAAATTACAGCGTTGGTGTGTAATGGTCTTAAACGACCAAAACTAAGCCATGAAATGCCATCGGTAAGATTTGGGAATAGAAACATAAAGGCAAGTATTAAACCTACTAGCATTCCTACAACCCCAAAAACTATTGTGGCATAGAGGAAATTTTTAACGATTTTGTTATCGTAATGAAACTGTTGTACTTCCATAATAATTAATTAGTCTTTTTGGTTTTTATAGATGGTTTTAATTGTTCTTTAACAAGTTCGTCTTCAAAAAGCATACGAACGGAAGGTGTGTAACTATCATCAAACTGTCCTTTTTTTACGGCATAAATAAATGCAATAAAAAAGCCAATAGCCACAATAATGCTGATACTTAGTAAAATATATATAACACTCATGCCTATTTAAAGTTAGGTTGCAAAAATACTTTTATACATGTTTTGAAAACATGATTTTTGTCATGTTTAGTTATTTGTAATCATTCTAATTTTTTGCCTAAAATATTTGTTGTAATGGTTGTAAATACCACAATGCTAATAGAACTTAAAGGCATTAAAATAGCAGCTACAACTGGTGCCAATTGCCCTGTGACTGCAAAGTAAAGCCCTATAATGTTATAAATAAACGACAAAAGAAAACACCATTTAATAATCTTTATGGCCGATTTTGAAATTTTTATATAATTAAATAATTGATTGAATTTTGAAGCATCCAAAATAGCATCACAAGCTGGTGAAAAAACATTGACGTTTTCTGAAATAGCAATGCCCACATTACTTTGTGCCAGTGCGCCCGCATCGTTTAATCCATCTCCAACCATTAATACTTTAGCACCTTCGCTTTGGTGATATCTTATATACTCCAGTTTATCTTCTGGTTTCTGGTTAAACAACAACTTGGTTTTAGTTGGTAACAATTTGGTTAAATTGTCTTTTTCACCCGCATTGTCACCAGAAAGAATTACTAAGTCATATTCTTTTTTTAATGCATTAAATAATTGTGATAAACCTTTCCTGTAAGCGTTGTAAAACGTAAATTTACCTTTGTATGTATTGTTAGTGCTAACGTGCACTGTGGTGTTTAATGTTGCCACATCTGATGAGTGTCCAACAAAAGGCGCAGAACCTATTTTTATATATTCTTGTTTGTATTTGGCTTCAATACCTTTACCAAAATGCTCTTTAAAAGTATCTAATGAAACAATATTGTGCTCGTCTAAAAGGCTGTACAACGATCTACTTAAAGGATGATTAGAGCCTCGCAAAGTGCTTTTTAAAAGTGCTTCTTCAGAAGCCGAAAGTGTTGCCCCTTCATAATTAATAGTGGTTTCTTTATTTGCTGTTATCGTACCAGTTTTGTCAAAAATTATGGTGTTTATTTTCGCTAATTGTTCAATTACACTTGCATTTTTTAAATAGAATTTTTTCTTACCTAAAATTCGTAAAATATTGCCGAAAGTAAAAGGGGCAGAAAGCGCAATAGCACAAGGACAAGCAATAATTAAAACCGATGTAAAAACATTTAATACTTTACTAGAATCTAAAATTACCCAATACGAAGAGGCAATTAAAGCAATTAATAATATAGTAATTGTAAAGCGTTTACTTATACTATTTGTAATGTTTGTAAACGCCAATGTTTTATCTGTTTTAAAGACATCGTTACTCCAAAGTTGTGTGAGGTAACTTTGCTCAACAGATTTTAAAACATCAACTTCAATAGTTCCATTTAGTTGTTTGCCTCCTGCAAAAAGTTTATCTCCAGATTGTTTAGAAACGGTTTTTGATTCGCCAGTAACAAAACTATAATCTATTCGAGCGTTACCTTTTATTAAAATACAATCTACAGGGATTAATTCTTCATTTCTTATAAGTAATCGGTCGCCTTTTTTAATGTCATAAACTTGTATGGATTCTTCTTTTTCTTTGGAAGTGATTTTAGTAATTCCAATTGGGAAATACGATTTGTAATCACGTTCAAAAGATAAGAAAGTGTAAGTTTTTTGTTGAAAAAATTTTCCTAAAAGTAAAAAGAAAATAAGACCAGTTAAGCTATCAAAAAAACCAGTACCGATATCTAAAATAATTTCAAAAGTACTTCTTAAAAATAATACTAAAACCCCAAGAACAATAGGTACATCAATATTTAAAATTTTAGAGCGAAGCCCTTTGTATGCCGAAATAAAATAATCTTGAGCCGAATAAAAAACTACAGGAATTGAAAAGACAAACATGAGCCATCTAAAAACAGGTGCGTATTGCTCAATCCAAAAACCACTCACTTGAAAATACTCAGGAAACGATAAAAACATTATATTGCCAAAAGCAAAACCAGCAACACCAAGCTTGTAAATAAGCGATCGGTCAATTTGTTTTTTGCCAACGCTATAATCGTCTAAACTTATATAAGGTTCGTAACCAATACTACTTAGTAAAGTTACAAGGTTTTTTAGTGAGTATTTTTCAGAATTATAAGTAACTCGAACTGATTTTTTTCCAAAATTGACAATAGAAGAGCTTATTGAAGGGTTTAATTTATTTAAATTTTCCAGAATCCAAATACATGAACTGCAATGAATATTGGGGATGTACAAATTAACAATTTGGGTGTTTTCATCATTAAATTCCAGTAATTGGTCAACAATTTTTAGGTTTTCTAAAAAGTTGTATTTGCCTTCAATATCTTTGGGAGTAGTCCCTGGAGCTTGTTGTAAATCGTAATAACACGTTAAGTCATTAGCAGAAAAAATTTCGTAAACTGTTTTGCAGCCATTACAACAAAACGATTTATCATCAAATGTGATTTTTGTAGAAGTAGCATTTAAACCACAATGAAAACACGTGTTTTTACTCATTATTAATTTACTCAATTACACCTATTGCAAAGGTTAAAAGTTAGTAAAATTTTTAATATGATATTTGTCATGTTTTATTTATTTTTACCAAACATCAATTATTTAGTATGGGTAAGTGCGAACAATGTATTATAAAGCAGTTTAATTCTCTTAAAGCATTGACTAAAGATGAGTTAATGCGTATTTCTGGTTGTAAAACTTCGATGACTATTAAAAAAGGCGATGTAATTTTTGAAGAAGGAGAAACTTTAAACGGAGTTTATTGTGTTAAAGATGGTATTTGTAAACTATCAAAGTTAAGTGCTAACGGTAAAGATCAAATAGTTAAAATGGTTGTTAAAGGACAATTGCTAGGTCAACGTTCGCTAATTTCTGATGAAAGTTCAAATTTGCAAGCAGTAGCTCTAAACGATATGGAAGTTTGTTTTATTCCTAAGAGTGAAATTATTGAAGATTTACAAAAAAATTCAAAGTTTTCTTTTGAAGTTTTAAAAGAAATGGCTCATGATTTAAAAGAGGCTGATGACGTAATTGTTAATATGGCTCAAAAATCTGTTCGTCAACGTTTAGCAGAAGCTCTAGTTTATATTCATGATAGTTTTGGTACTAATCCTGATGGGACATTGAGTGTATTACTTTCTAGAGAAGATTTTGCTAATATAGTTGGAACTGCTACTGAATCTGCCATACGTGTATTATCTCAATTTAAAAGGGATGGTTTTATTGCTACAATTGGTAAACAAATAAAAATTGAAAATATAGAAGCACTTAAACGTGTGGAATAAAAAAACGCTCTAAAAATTTTCTTCAGAGCGTTTTTTTGTAGTTTAGTTAGTTTCTGCCTCAATTTCTTTTAAGGTTATTTCTCTATCCATTGGGATTAGAGCTTTTTTGTTTCAACATAAAAGTTTTTATCAACAACTATTGGTGTTTTACTAGAAGATATTTTTAAATTTTGCCATTCTGTTTTAGGATAAATCCATTGTTTTTTATTTCCTATTTTAATTTGAATAGGCATGTCAAAACCATCAATAATATTTGTCCATCGATATTTTAAAGACTTATTTTTATGTAAATACTCTAAAGTTGGAATTTTAGTAGTTCTTAAATATTGGTTAAAAAATTCGGTTAAATTAATACCTGTTTCTTTAGAAAGAAAATTTTCTATTTGTTGAGTCGTTACGGTTTTATGGTAAAATGTTATGTTCATTTTACGTAAAATTTGTCGCCATTTTTCATCATCTTCAATAAGTTGACGCAAGGTATGTAACATATTAGCACCTTTGTAGTACATATCTGTACCAGACCCTTTTTTGTTTACACCGTAATATTTTCCAATAATAGGCTTGTCATTAGCAATGTTTTTTCGAGTTCCTATTACATAATCTGCTGATGCTTCTTTTCCGTAGTAATAATCCAAAAACAAATTTTCAGAATACGCAGTAAAACTTTCATGAATCCACATATCAGCAATATCTTTATTAGTGATGCTATTTGCAAACCACTCATGCCCAGCTTCATGAATAATAATAAAATCGAATTTTAAACCCCAGCCAGTTCCCGATAAATCGTTACCTAAATAACCTTTTTTATATTGGTTTCCATAGGTTACAGAACTTTGGTGTTCCATGCCTAAATATGGGACTTCAACTAATTTAAAACTATCAGCATAAAACGGATATTGCCCAAACCAATGCTCAAAAGCTTTCATCATTTTAGGCGCATCTTTAAAATGTTTTTTAGCTTTTTCTAGATTATCGCGAAGTACATAGTAATTCATATCTAAATTTCCAGCCATTCCATTGTAAACCTCAAAAAAATTAACGTAATCACCAATATTTATATTAACACCGTAATTATTGATTGGGTTTTTTACAAACCAATGATAGGTTTTTGTATCTTTAATTTGCTCTACTTTACGTAATCTACCGTTAGATACGTTCATTAATTTATCAGGCACATTTACGCTAATTTGCATACTGTCAACCTCATCGTACATGTGGTCTTTATTGGGCCACCAAACACTGGCACCTAAACCTTGGCAAGATGTTGCTATAAAATGATTGCCATTATTGTCTTTTTTCCAAGATACACCTCCATCCCAAGGAGCACGAACAGCTTCCTTTGGGATGCCTTCGTAGTAAACAGTTACACTATTGGTGTCTCCAATATTTTGCTTGATATAGAGGGAAATAAAGTGCGCATTTCCGTCGTGCTTTATGTTTAGTTCTTTATTGTTTTGGGTAGCCTTTGTTAGTTTTAATGGCGGTTGTAGGTCTATTTGCATTACAGAATCGGTTTTTAAAACTTTATAATGAATGGTGTTTTTACCCGATATAAATTTTTTATCTGGTTCAACTTTTATATCCAAGTGATAATAAGTTAAATCCCACCATTCACGTTCTGGTGTAATACTTCCCCGAAGTGAATCCTGTCTTGAAAAGTGTGTTTTTTCTTGCAGAAGTTCTTGCGAGAACATTTGAATTGAAACAATAGTAAATATTATTATTACAAGGTTGTTTTTGTTCATTGTCTAAAAATTTTATCTCATAACTTTATTTGGAAATACCACAGTACTTTCAAATCCGTTTTCACCAACGGCAGAAATTCCAAAGAAATAATTATCAATAACAATACCATTTAACGTGAATTCTGAAACATCCCCAACATAGCGACTATTATCCCAAGTAGGCGAAGTGGTGTCTCGCCAATAAATTTTATAGCCTTTGGCTCCATCCACTTTATTCCATTTAAATTTTGCCGATGGTTCTACTACACCACCAATAGCTACTTCTTTTGGTGCAGGAGGTGCCCAAGCTAAACTGGCAAGATTAATACCGTTTACTGCTGTTAGTTTTTTAGTATAATTAAAATTAACATGCTCAATAACGTCGCCATATTTAATGCCGTTTTCTTCTCTAATATCTTGATGCTGTTGGGTGTAGTTTTCATGAGCTTCCATAATTCTAACACCTGCAAAGCCTAAATCGTTAAATGGTCTATGGTGCCCACCACGACCAAATCGGTCTAATCTATATACCATCATGGGATTCATTTCTGGCATATAAGTTTTTACAGTTTTATGAATATATCGCGCTAATTGTCGCGATATTCCATCGACTTCGCCACCATAAAAACGGCGTAATTTTCGTTGTCTTTCGGTTTCGTTTGCTGGTACTGGTTCAGAAAAAATTCTAAAAGTTCTATTGTCAATTACACCATCAACACCTTTAATATTCCCAATCATATCGTTGTTCAAAACACCTATAATATCCCAAGCTTTATCTTTTGCATATTTAGCTAATCCAGCGCCACCAAAAAGCCCTTGTTCTTCACCAGAAAGCCCAACATAAACAATACTACTTTCAAATTTATATTGAGATAAAACCCTAGCGGTTTCAATGGTTCCAGCCATACCAGATGCATTATCGTTGGCTCCAGGAGCATCTGTAGTAAAATCCATAGTATTACTGGCTCGGGAATCTATATCGCCACTCATAATAATATATCGATTTGGATATTTATTGCCTTTTTGAATGGCTACTACATTTACCACCCAAGCATCATGCGGAACACGGCGATTACCTGCTTTAGTAACAAAATCTTTTTGATAAAAAACTTCTAAACAATGACTACATTTTTTTGAAATAGTTTCAAACTCTGACTTTATCCAACGTCTTGCAGCTCCAATACCTCTAGTTTCAGAAATGGTATCACTAAATGTGTTTCTTGTACCAAAGTTTGCCAAGATTTGAATGTTTTTTTTTATACGTTCTGAAGAAACGGCATCAATAATATCATAAATTTGTTGATTGGTTTGACCTATTAAAAGTGATGAAAATAGAAATGATAATGTTACTAAAAAATATTTCATGTTATTTAGTATAATTAAATTTTATGGTTCCTACTGAACCGTCATTTTGATGTATATCGACATAAACATTCATTTCATGTGTTTATATTTATTGTTATTCAACGGTCATATGTAACATCCTAAATAATCATTTGGTTGTGTGATTAAATATTAATCATGGATGTTTCATTTAAACTAATTTTTTTTTCATAATGTGTTAAGTGATTTTTGTTCACTAAAAAACCTACCAACAAAACTAGACAATCCACACTTTTTTAGATTGAATAAATAATTTTATCGATTAAAAATTATGATTTAAAGATAATAAAATAAAAAACGTTCCAGAAAATTAATCCTGAAACGCTTTTACATTTGAAGTTAGTCACAAAATGTTTCTAGTAAACTAAAAACAGTATTTATTTTCAGCCTTAACTTTTTCGGCTATTTCGTTACGTAAATCAACTATATCTGGGTAGTTTTGGTATTTAGTAAAACGTTTAAGTCCCATTAGCATCATACGTTGTTCGTCGCCTTCGGCAAATGAAATGATACTTTCTTTACCTTTATCTTCAACAATATTAATGGCGTTATAAAGATATAGTTTAGACATTGCAATCTGTACGGATTGAGAATCTTCTCCAAAGCGTTTTACATTTTTTTCAGTTCTTAAAACGGCGGATTCTGCAAGATATATTTCAATTAAAATATCAGCGGCAGCAATTAATAATTGCTGTTGTTCTTCTAAATCTTGTCCAAATTTTTGAACAGCAGCACCAGCAACCATTAAAAATATTTTTTTAAGCTTTTTAATCATTGCTTTTTCTTCGGAAAACAATTCAGAATAATTTGGAGTTTCAAAAGATGGGATGCCCATTAATTCTTCTTGAACTTTCATTGCTGGATTAAGTAAATCAACATGTCCACGCATTGCTTTTTTTACTAGCATGCCAACACAAAGCATTCGGTTAATTTCGTTAGTACCTTCATAAATACGAGCAATACGAGCATCTCTCCATGCAGCTTCCATAGGTGTTTCTTCAGAGAATCCCATGCCACCAAAAATCTGGATACCTTCATCTGCTGCATTTTGAACATCTTCAGAAACAGCTACTTTTAAAATTGAACATTCAATGGCATATTCTTCAACACCTTTAAGTTCTGCTTCTTGGTGTGAGTTACCAGAAGCCTCACGAATAGCAATTCTATCTTCAATATTTTTTGCAGCTCTGTAGGTTGCAGATTCGCCAGCATAAGCACTTGTTGCCATTTGTGCTAATTTGGTTTTAATAGCACCAAAATTGGCAATAGGTGTTTTAAATTGCTTACGCTCATTAGCATAATTTACAGCTGTTGTTAAAATACGACGTTGAGAATCTAAACAAGCAGCTGCTAATTTTATACGCCCAACATTAAGAGCATTCATTGCAATCTTGAAACCGTTTCCTCTCTCAGATAACATGTTTTCAACAGGAACGACAGTGTCATTAAAAAATACTTGTCGTGTTGATGAAGCACGAATACCTAGTTTGTGTTCTTCTTCACCTAGGGTAATTCCATTAGGGTTGTCTTCATCATATTCTACAATAAAACCTGTTATATTTTTATCATCTTCGATTCTTGCAAAAACAATCATTAAACGGCAAAAACCTGCATTTGAAATCCACATTTTTTGGCCGTTAATCTTGTAAGATTTTCCATCTTCAGAAAGTGTAGCAGTTGTTTTTCCTGAATTAGCATCACTTCCAGCTCCAGGTTCTGTTAAACAATAAGCACCAAACCATTCACCAGTAGCTAATTTTGGCACATATTTTTGTTTTTGTTCTTCTGTTCCATATAGTGTAATTGGCATGGTTCCAATTCCTGTATGTGCGCCAAAGGCAGTACTGAAAGAGCCTGTGCCGCTTGAAATATAATCACATGTTAAGCAGGTTGAAACAAATCCCATTCCTAAGCCGCCATAAGCTTCAGGTACTGCAACACCTAAAAATCCTAATTCACCAGCTTTACGCATAACGTCTTCAGTTAAAGCATAATCTTTTGCTTCAAATCGTGCTTTGTGAGGGATAATTTCGCGGTCATTAAATTCCATAACTGCATCTTTCATCATTTGTTGTTCTTCTGAAAAATCTTCAGGAGTAAAAACATCTTCGCAGTTTGTTTCTTTTACAAGAAACTGACCTCCTCTTAATAATTCTTTTTCTTCCATTCTATTTTAAGATTAATAGATTCAAGACTCAAGATTCAAGACTTAAAATTTAAGTCCAGATTGAAAACCTGAAATCATTTTTTGTATTTGTTTTATTTTTTCTTCTAATTCTTTGATTTTTTCTTCTGATAGATAACCTTCGTTAAATGCAATTGTTAAATGGGTTTCCCATTCAAAAGCAGAACCTAAACTATTTTCAAGATATTTATTGAAATGTTTATCTGTGCTTTTACTAGAACCTTCAGCTATATTTGAAGGAATTGAAACTGCACATCGATTCATTTGATTTGATAATCCAAATTTTTCAAAATCTGGAAAAGTTCGTGTTATTTTATAAGATTCTGAAACTAACTCCATACTAACTATCCATATTTTTAGTTTTTTGAAATTATGCATTTAAGTCTTGTCTCTTGGTTCTAATTGTCCTTGTTCTTAATTAAGAAATTCAAATATTCCACAAGCACCTTGACCAGTTCCAACACACATTGTCACGGCGCCATATTTACCTTTCATTTCTCGTTTACGCATTTCGTCAAATAATTGAACTGAAAGCTTGGCTCCTGTACAACCGAGAGGATGCCCTAATGCAATAGCTCCGCCATTCACGTTAATGATGTTAGGATTTAAATTTAGCTCTCTAATTACTGCTAAAGATTGCGAAGCAAATGCCTCATTTAATTCTATTAATTCTAAATCATCTTGTTGTAATCCAGCTTGTTTTAGAGCCTTTGGAATTGCTTTTACAGGCCCAATTCCCATAATGCGAGGTTCAACTCCAGCTGCTGCATAATTGACTAATCTTGCAATTGGTTCGAGGTTTAATTCTTTAACCATGTCTTCACTCATTACCATAACAAAGGCAGCTCCATCACTCATTTGTGATGAATTTCCTGCTGTAACACTTCCATTAGCAGCAAAAACAGGGCGTAATTTTGCAAGGGCTTCTAAATTTGTTCCGGCACGAGGCCCTTCATCTTTAGTGACTGTATAAGATTTAGTTGCTTTCTTTCCATTTTCATCAATATAAGTTTCGTCAACTGTTATTGGAACAATTTGATCTTGAAAACGGTTTTCAGCTTGTGCTTTTAAGGCTTTCAAATGAGAATTAAAAGCAAATTCATCTTGATCTTCTCGAGACACCTTGAATTGATTGGCTACAGCTTCGGCAGTGTTTCCCATTCCCCAATAATATTCTTCGTGACCCGCTTTTACAGTATCGTAATTTAATTCTGGTTTAAAACCTGTCATAGGAACAGAACTCATACTTTCTGAACCTCCTGCAATGATACAATCTGCCATTCCTGCTTGAATTTTCGCAGTAGCAATACCAATGGTTTCGATTCCGGAAGAACAAAAACGATTAACCGTTACTCCTGGAACATCGACACTGTTTAATCCTATTAGAGAAATAAATCGTGCCATGTTTAACCCTTGCGAACCTTCAGGCATAGCATTACCAACAATGACATCGTCTATTCTGGACACATCAAGATTAGGTAATTCTTTCATCATGTACTGAATGGTTTCAGCACCTAATTCGTCAGCTCTTTTAAATCGGAAGACACCCTTTGGTGCTTTACCAACAGCTGTTCTGTATGCTTTTACTATATATGCTTGTTTCATTTTATTTTTACTTTTGGCTTTAAGCAATATGCTATAAGCTTTTGAATTAATTTAGCCTATTGCATTTAGCATAAGGCTTATAGCAGCGCAATTAGTTGCGCAGTGGTTTTCCTGTTTTTAACATATGTTGGATTCTTTCAAGTGTTTTTCTCTCTGTACACAATGAAAGAAAAGCTTCGCGTTCCAGATCCAATAAATATTGTTCACTTACTAAAGTTGGTTCAGATAAATCTCCTCCTGCCATAACATAGGCTAACTTATTAGCAATTTTTTGGTCATGTTCGCTAATGTAATGACTAGCTTCCATGGAGTCAGTTCCAACCAAGAACATACCTAATGCTTGCTTTCCTAAAACTTTTACATCTTTACGTTTTACAGGTTGTGTGTAACCCGATTCTGCTATTAATTTGGCACAAGCTTTTGCAGTTGCTATTTGTCTGTCTTTATTTACAACAACTACATCTTTACCTTTTTGAAGGATACCTAAATCAAAAGCTTCATAAGCTGAAGTTGCCACTTTCGCCATTCCTATAGTTAAGAAATATTCTTGCAATACATTAAGTTCTACATCACCTTTTCTAAAAGTGTCTGAAGCTCTTAATGCCATTTCCTTAGAACCTCCACCACCAGGAATAACTCCAACTCCAAATTCTACAAGACCAATGTAAGTTTCAGCAGCAGCAACAACTTTGTCAGCATGCATTGATAATTCACAACCACCTCCAAGAGTCATTCCATGAGGAGCAGCAACTGTTGGTATTGAAGAATAACGCATTCGCATCATGGTATCTTGGAAGTACTTGATAGCCATATTGAGCTCATCGTATTCTTGTTCGGCAGCCATCATGAAAATCATTCCAATGTTAGCACCTACTGAGAAATTGGCGCCTTGATTTCCAACAACTAATCCAGCAAAATCCTTTTCTGCTATATCAATAGCCTTATTTAATCCAGCAAGTACATCACCACCAATAGTATTCATTTTACTTTGGAATTCAACATTTAATATGCCATTTCCTAAATCTTCAATGACTACGCCTGAGTTTTTAAATACTTCATTAGATTTTCTGATGTTATCTAAAATAATGAAGGCATCTTGCCCAGGAATTTTTTCTTGAGATTTGGATGCAATGTTATAAAAATAGGTAGCTCCATCTTTAATGGTATAGAAAGATTTGCTTCCAGATGCAAGCATATCATTAACCCATAGATTAGGTTCTAAACCTTGAGCTTTCATGAGTTCGATGCCTTTTTCAACACCAATGGCATCCCAAATCTGGAAAGGACCATGTTCCCAACCAAAACCAGCTTTCATGGCATCGTCTATTTTATAAAGTTCCTCAGAAATTTCGGGTATTCTATTAGATACATAGGCAAACATTGCAGCAAAATTCTTTCTGTAGAATTCTCCAGCTTTATCTTTTCCTGAAACTAAAATTGGAAATCGGTCGATAACTTTATCGACTGTTTTTGTTAATTCTAAGGTGGCAAATCTGGCCGATTTTTTTTCTCTATATTGGAGTGTGTTTAAATCTAAAGTCTTTATTTCCTTTCCTTCTTTTTTGTAAAATCCTTGACCAGTCTTACTGCCTAGCCATTTATTTTTCATCATGGTATTGATGAATTCAGGTAGTCTGAAAAGCTCATGAGCTTCGTCATTTGGGCAATTTTCATAAATACCATTAGCTACATGAACCAAGGTGTCAAGACCAACTACATCAACCGTTCTAAAGGTTGCCGATTTTGGTCTACCAATTACTGGACCTGTTAGTTTATCAACTTCTTCAACTGTTAAATCCATTTCTTTGACCTGATGGAACAGACTTTGAATTCCAAAAATTCCAATTCTATTTCCAATAAATGCAGGAGTGTCTTTAGCGACAACTGAGGTTTTACCTAAGAATTTTTCGCCATATTCGTTTAAGAAATCTAAAACCTCTTGAGATGTTTTTGGACCTGGAATAATTTCAAACAATTTTAAGTAGCGTGCAGGATTGAAAAAGTGTGTTCCACAGAAATGTTTCTGGAAGTCATCACTTCGTCCTTCACTCATAAATTTAATTGGAATACCAGAGGTGTTTGATGTAATTAAAGTTCCTGGAGTTCTGTATTTATCTAACTTTTCAAATACTTGTTGTTTAATATCAAGTCTTTCAACAACAACTTCCATAATCCAATCTACATCTTTCACTTTTTCAATATCATCTTCCAGGTTTCCTGTTGTAATTCTATTTTTAAAAGAGGCATGATAGAGTGGAGCAGGTTTAGATTTTATTGATGCAGTTAAGGCATCGTTAACTAATCTGTTTCTTACGGCTTTGTCTTTTAAAGTTAAGCTTTTAGCTTTTTCTTTATCATTAAGTTCTCTTGGCACGATGTCTAATAATAAAACATCAACACCAATATTAGCAAAATGACAAGCGATACCACTTCCCATAATTCCTGAACCTATAATGGCTATTTTTTTTATTCTGCGTTTGCTCATCTTATTTAAACTACTTATCGTTGTTTTGATTGTATATTTTTTTGTTTGTTACCATTTCGTTAATTAATTCGGCAACTTCATAAAAGTTATTAAGTTTTTCTTGACAAATATTACCTTTAATGGTTTCATTAAAAGTGAGTACTTTTTCTTTGGAATAATCTCTTTTTTCTTTCCCAAAATCGGTTAAATGTATTAGGACACTTCTTCCGTCATTCGGGTTCGATTTTCGTTCAATTAAACCACTAACTTCCATGGTTTTTAATATTCTTGATAAACTAGTGGCTTCCATTCCCATTTTTGGCCCTAATGCTGTTGAAGGGGTGCCTTTTTCTGGATCAATATTTAATAATGTAAATCCCGTAGCCATCGTACTTTCAAACTTTGCAGCTTCTTCGTTATACATTTTTTGAACGGCTAGCCATGTGGTTCTTAATACGTAATCAATAGTTTTATCTTTCATTTGAGAGTAGTTGGTGCCCAAATATATGAAATTTTATTATGCGCGCATAATAAAAATTGATTTTGTTTTAAATAAAAAAGCCACCATTTAAAATGGTGGCCAAAATTTTCTAATAAGATTTAGTGTGCTACTCTAGTTTACCGTTTATTAACCCAACAACAGCACCTACAATTGCAGCCATAACAATAGAAATAACAATATCTAAACCAACAGTTTCTATTGGTGTACTTGGGTCCATTGCCATTCCAAAGAAATGCCAATAAAGCGCAAGAAATATACCAATTACAGCGCCAGCTTTAGCTCCAGTTGTTACAGTAGTAATTTGAGCCCACTTGGTAAAAATATAAGCTACAAATAATCCAAAAGTAATGCATCCTAAAAAGATAAATATTAATGCATTAGAATCTTCTTCTGGTTGTGGAAATGAATCTTTAAATAGAAGACCATAAAAAAGCCAACCTAAAAGGAAGTCAACAATACCTCCTACAATACCAGCAACTAAGAAATTTTTTGTTTTCATTGTCAATAAATTTAATGGTTAGTAATTCCTAAATGTATGAAAAAATAAATAATTTTAAATTTATTAGTGTATTTTTTACTAAATGAGATATGAAAAATGAAGTACACTAATTTATTAAGAGCCAAGTTATTAAAATTTAATTTGCTGTTGACTGCATCATTTTTAGTACTGTCTTGCAGTAAAAATAGCGATGATATTGTAGTGGTAATTGATAATGATAAAGCAGCAAGAGTTGTTGGTTATTTGCCAGCTTATAGTTTTTTTTAACGATAAAATTGATTTTTGTAAACTTACTCATTATTTGGCTTTTGCAAATCCAGATAGTGATGGTAATATTATAATGCCTAGTATTTCTCAGGTTACATCAACTGCAAGAATGAATAACCCTAACATAATTATTTGTATTTCTTTGGCTGGTGGCGCATTAACAACGGAGCAAGCGGCAAGTTGGTCAGATTTAATTGATATTTCTGCTAATAGACCTTTATTTATTGAAAAGATTGTAAACTACGTGCTTGATAACAACTTGGATGGCGTTGATGTGGATTTAGAATGGAGTCATGTAACGTCAGGCTACAGCGATTTTGTAATCGAGTTAAAAGCTGCATTAGATGAGCACAATAAATTAATAATGGTTGCTTTTCCGCAAACTTTATATAGCAATGTTAGTAATGCTGCATTAGATGCTTTTGATTTTATAAATATAATGTCTTACGATGCTACAGGGTCTTGGCAACCATCAAACCCTAGTCAGCACAGTTCAATAAATTTTTCAAGAGATGGGATTAACTTTTGGAATAAAACAGTTGGAACGCCTGCAGAAAAACTAACTTTAAGTGTCCCGTTTTATGTGTATAATTTTATAGATGCTTCTACAGCAGTTTCTTTTACTTATTCTCAAATGGTTCAAGACAATGTAAATAATGCTAATTTAGATCAGGTAGGTAATTCTTATTATAATGGTATGCCAACAATAAAATCTAAAGTTAATTTGGCACATAATAGTGGTTTAGGTGGCATTATGATATGGGAACTTGGTCAAGTCTTTTGATGAATATTCTTTGCTAAAAGCTATTCACGATGAGTATACCGAGTTAGGTGTTAAAATTAGTGGGCTTTGTGGGAATAATTGAAAGTAATAGTTTCTATAAATTTATGACCTATAAATTTTCTCAATTAAATCTTTATAAATTTCTTTAATTACTTTTCGTTTCATTTTCATGGTTGGAGTTAAATGTCCAGCATCAATAGTCCAAACATCGGGAGTAATTTCAAACTTTTTTATTTGCTCCCATTTCCCAAAATGGGTGTTGGCTTCATCAATTTCTTCTTGAATACGTTCGTGTAGAGTTTCGTTACAAATAATATCGTTTTTGGAGTTGAAAGTGATATCATGACGCTTGCCCCATTCTTCAACAAATTCAAAATTTAACTGAATTAAAGCTGCAGGCATTTTTTCGCCTTCTCCAATAACCATTATTTGTTCAATAAATCGAGATTGTTTAAATCTGTTTTCAATTAATGCAGGAGCAACGTACTTTCCGCCAGAAGTTTTAAACATTTCCTTTTTTCGATCTGTAATTTTCAAGAATCCTTCGTCGCAAATTTCACCAATATCACCCGTATGAAAATAGTCGCCAGTCATTACTTCATCTGTTTTTTTGGAATCTTTAAAGTAACCTTGCATAATGTTTGGGCCTTTAACTAAAATCTCACCATCTTCAGCTATTTTTACTTCAACATTATCAATCACTTTACCAACAGTGCCAATTCTAAACCCACCATTACGTTGATCGTTTACCGATATTACTGGCGATGTTTCTGTGAGTCCATAGCCTTCCATAATTGGCATTTCAGCAGCTGCAAATATGCGCGTTAATCTAGTTTGAAGTGCTGCACTACCTGATACCATTAAATCTAAATTTCCGCCAAGACCAGCTTTCCATTTACTAAAAATAAGTTTTCTGGCTAGATTAAGTTTCTTTTCGTACCACCAACCATTTTTACCATAAGGCTCATATTTTAAGCCTACTTTAACAGCCCAAAAGAAAAGCATCTTTTTAATTCCTGATAAATCGCTACCTTTTGCTATAATTTTATCATAAACTTTTTCGTAAAGTCGAGGTACAGCAGTCATTACGTTTGGTTTAATCTCTTTGAGATTATCACTCATCGCTTCAATAGATTCCGCAAAATAAATTTCTACACCACAATATTGGTACAAATACAAAATCATGCGTTCAAAAACATGACAAATAGGTAAAAAACTTAAAGCTTTAGATTTTCCATATACAAATGGCACACGTTTTTCGCTATCTAAAACATTTGATACTAAATTATTGTGAGATAGCATAACACCTTTAGGTTTTCCTGTAGTTCCAGAAGTGTAAATTAAAGTTGCTAAATCGTTAGGTTTTACATTTTTTTTTCTTGCCTCAACATCGCTTTGGTTTGAGTTGTCTTTGCCTAATTTTAAAACATCACTCCAATTATTTTCACCGCTAATATTATCAAAAGTAAATACATTTTTAAGTTTTGTGTTTCCTTTTATAATGTTGAGTTTTTCTAAAATACTCTCATCAGAAACGAAACAATGTGTTGCTTCAGAATGATTTAAAATATATTCATAATCTTCTTTAGAGATGGTTGGATAAATAGGTACATTTTGGGCGCCAATTTGTAATATTCCAATATCTAAAACATTCCATTCGGTTCTGTTGGTTGAAGAAATTATAGCAATTTTATCATTTGGTTTAACACCTAATTGTAATAAACCTCTACTTATTGCATTGGCTTTATTAATATATTCTTGTGTAGAAATCGATTCCCATTTACCATTATATTTTGTGGTAAATGCTTTTTGTAAATTATATGTTTTTAATTGATGATATGGAAAATCAAAAATTCTTGTAATCTCTGTCATTTAATATTTGTAATTAAGGAGTTATGCAAAGTATGAAATTAAAAATGATTATCAAATTCTAAAAAAATACTATGAGTATTGAGATGCTTTTATTCCCAATACGCATTAAAAATATCTTGCATCTCTGTATATTTTATATCAGTATCATCAAAAGTTTCGCGTTGTTTTTTTAACTCAACCTTCATCTCTTTTATAATTTCAGAATAAGAAGCATCATTATAAGCATTGTGGATTTCGTTTGGGTCTTTTTCTAAATCGTAAAATTCCCATGCTGGAGTAGTAGATTCTTTAGATGAGCCTGTCATATCCAAAGAAAGTCCATAAAATAATGCTAGTTTATAGCGTTTATTTCTAATACCAAAGTGCCCTGGTCTTTTAGCATGATTGGTCCAATATCGATAATAAGCCGATTGTCTCCAATCATCAGGCGTGTTTCCTTTTAAGTTTTCTCTAAAGCTCTGTCCTTGCATAGACTCTGGTTTTTTAACGCCAGCATAATCGGCAAATAATGCTGGAAAATCGATATTTAAAATAATATCATCAATACGTTTTCCTGCAGGAACTTCTTTTGGGTATCTAACAACAAAAGGCATTCTTAGTGATTCATCATAGATTAAACGTTTATCAAAAAAACCATGTTCACCTAAAAAATAACCTTGGTCTGCTGTATAAATTACAACGGTATTTTCGGCTAAACCTGATGCTTCTAAATAATCTAAAAGTTTACCGATATTATCATCAATAGCTGCTCCAGAACGCATAAAATCTTTAACGAATTTTTGATATGTTGCTTTTCGAGCAGAAATACTATCCAAGTTATTAGTGTAAAATGGTAGTCCAGGATATTTACACCACCATTTATCTGGGTCGTTTGATGCTTGTTCGTAGCGCCAGCTCAAATTTTCTAATTGTTGACCAGGAAAACTACGTCCAGAAGTTTCTGGAGAAAACTCTAAAAGTGAAGCAGGTTCTGGAATTTCTATGTTTTTATATAAATCATTATAGCGTTCAGGAAAATCAAAAGGTTCATGAGTTGCCTTAAAATGTGTCATTAACATAAACGGTTTTTCTTTGTTTCTTTGATTTAGCCAGTTAATAGATAGTTGTGTGATAACATCGGTAGAAAAGCCTTTGTGTACATCCCATTCTTCCTTTGGTTTATTAAAATTTTCAGAAGTTCTCAATATAGGGTCCCAATAGCGTCCTTGATCGTGTAATATATTGTAATAATCGAAACCAGATGGCTCTTTTTTTAAATGCCATTTTCCAATAATTGCCGTTTGGTAGCCATTACTGTTTAATACTTTGGCAATATTATCTTTATCTGGATCTAGAGCATCGCTAAGTGTATAAACTCCATTTTTTTGACTGTATTGTCCTGTTAGAATACTTGCTCTACTTGGTACACAAATTGAATTTGTACAAAAGGCATTATTTAATACTGTGCCCTCATTAGCCAACCGAGTAATGTTCGCATTTTGAACATAATCTTTTAAAACACCACCATATATTCCCCAAGCTTGTGAGGTATGATCATCAGACATGATGAATAGAATATTTGGTCGTTGTTCTATTTGTTTTTCTTCAGATTTGCAACAAAAAATGAATAATGAAACGAATAAGAGTACTAGTTTTAAAAAGTTATTATTCATATTTTTTTGTTTTGCATGGGGTGTTTTACGACTAAATTTCAGGGCTATCACTATTCTTTACAGTCATTATAAAAACATGGTAGCAAATTATAATTCTTTTTTGTTTAAAAGTGAAATTAATTTTATTAGAGTAACTAATGTAACTTAAAAATAATTTTTTATGGTAAAAAGTCTTAACCCAATAAAAGACAAATTTGTTTTAATTAGTTAAATAGGACATAACTTTAATGAAATCTTCTTTTTTAGAGCGTGTAACACTAACTATATCTCCATTATTCATAATAATATATCCACCATCAGACTTGACATATTTTTTAACTTCTTTTAAATTAATTAGGTAGCTATTATGCACGCGCATAAAGTCTTGTTCTAAAAGTAGGTTTTCGTATTCTTTTAAGTGTTTACTAACAAGCAATTTTTCTGAATTATTAATTACAAATTCGGTGTAAGAGCCTTCAGCTTTACAATATAGTATTTTGTTAACTTCTATAAAATCAAACCCATCAGATGTAGCTAAACAAATTTTATTAAGTTTAGGTTTTTGCTGCTTTAAATTTAACATTAAAGTTTCTAATTGCTTTTTGTATATTTCTTTATTTCATCTTATAAAACCACCTGCTTTGCTGGTGGTCATGTTCTGAAGGCTATGCCTATATTTGTACTATGAGCAAATATAAGAAACTTAGTCATGTTATATATAAATGTGAATATCACATAGTTTGGGTTGTAAGTCTTCAGATAAATTTGAACTTTTTGGTTTAAAATTTAAGAGAGGGTTTAATGCTAATTTAAGCTAAATTTTTGATATTGTTTTTTTCTGTCGTTTAATGTTTTGATTTTCGTTT
>NZ_JAKKDU010000006.1 GCF_021728535.1 Wocania arenilitoris
ACATTGCTTACCAGTGAGCAAGGTATTGCAAAGCGAAAACAACGCTGTTGGGATGTAGAAGCCGTATTTGGAAATATAAAACATAATATGAATTTTAAACGATTTATGCTAAGAGGTATTGACAAAGTAAATGTAGAAATAGGGCTAGTTGCCATGGCACATAACCTTAAAAAGTATAGTTTAGCTCTATAAAATCGCTTTTGCTTTTTTAAATCAAGCTTTTTGAACCCTAATATTGAAAACTAAAACAATAAGCTAAAAATAATCAAAAAGAAAATCGCCTAAAAATTACTTTTTAGACGACTTCCTTTATTTCAATAAAATAATTTTTAGAAGTTACCTTGTATCATATTTATCAAATCAATTACCCACCATACACCAAGACCACCAGCTGTAAGAATAAATAGAATATTCCAACCTACTGGTTTTCCATAATACCATCTATGTCCAGCAGCCCATCCAAGGAAAAACCAAAGTACTATGCCTACGGTCAAATCTTTTTGTGCTGCTGTAGCTGCTGCTGCCGTATATGTTTCTTCAGAACTGTTATTTGTTATTTCTGTTTTGGTAACTGTTCTTTTTACAGGAAAAGAAGCGTAGCTACTAGAGTAAGCAAATAATACTAATAGCAAAGAAAGTAATAATTTAATTTTCATATTTAATTGGTTTAAATTAGATTTACTAATCTATAAAAAAAATATTACAATGCATAAAAAACACTTACTCTTTTTTTTAACTTTTGTTTCTCTAAATATTTGTTTTTCTCAAAGTAAAAATGAATATTTTGGTGTAGTTGTTATAGGTGACTCCATATCAATGACTTACAGAATAAATATTATAGAGAAAAATGGTAGCATTAAGGGGTATTCTGTTACAGATTTAGGAGGGGAGCACGAAACAAAATCAAATATTTTTGGCGAATATGATAAAATAAATAAAAAGTTGAATTTTAGAGAAACTGGGATTGTGTATACTAAATCTCATATTTCGCAAGAAGATTTTTGTTTTATGAATGTGACTGTTAAAAATTTTACGTTTGATAGAACTAAAAGTATAAACACTAATTTTTTTGGATTATTTGATGATAATACAGAGTGTATCCATGGTAAAATTATTTTGAATTCGATGAAAAAAATTGAAGCTAGATTGAATAAAGTATCAAAAAAAATAAATAAATCTAAAAGAATTTCAGATAGTATAAAAAGTAGAGTTAATCCATTAAAGATAATGGATACATTGAATATGAATATTTTAAGAAAAAATCAAACTTTAAGTATTTTTTCAAAATCTAAAAAAATAAAATTGACTGTTTATGATGGAGGTAAAGAAGATGGAGATAAAATTTCAATTTCTTCAAATGGAAAATCATTAATTAATAATTTTGAAGTAAAAAATAATAAAAAAGTATTTACAATAAATATAATTGAAGATAAAACCTCTATTTTAATTAAGGCAAATAACGAAGGTAATATTGCTCCCAATACTGTGGTTATTGAGTTTGATGATGGTAAAAATGATATACAAGCATTATCAAATTTAAAAGTTGGAGAAACGACACAAATAGATATACTCAAAGCTAAATAATTTTTTTACTTTTACTTTTATGAAAAAACTAATCATTATCAACGGTCCTAATTTAAACTTGTTGGGAAAACGAGAACCCAATATTTACGGTAGTTTATCGTTTACTGAGTTTTTAGAAAAAATAAAAGAAAAATATCCAAATGTTGAGATAGATTATTTTCAATCTAATATAGAAGGTGAGATTATTGATAAATTACATGAGGTTGGTTTTAGTTTTGATGGTGTTATTTTAAATGCTGCAGCTTACACACATACATCGGTTGGTATTGGTGATGCGGTTAAAGCCATAGAAACTCCAGTAGTTGAGGTGCATATTTCCAATACATTTAATAGAGAAGAATTTAGGCATCAATCTTTCATATCTCCAAACGCTAAAGGTGTTATTCTCGGATTCGGTTTACAAAGTTATGAGTTAGCTATCCAGAGTTTTTTGGATTAATTTTTTAAAAATGAAAAAGGTAACATCGTTTCTAATTTTTACTTTGATGTTTAGTTTTGGCCAAATAAATGCCCAATCTAAGGTTGAATTTGGAGTTAAAAGCGGACTTAATCTTACTTTTTTTAAGGTTAAACAAGGAAGTTTTGGGACTAACCCTGAAACAGCAACTGGTTTTTATGGAGGAATTTTTGCTGATTTTAATGCAGAAGAAGATTTCTCAATACAACCAGAAATTTTATATATTGTTTTAAACGACTTTAATTTTATAAACGCACCAATTTATGTGAAGTATGAGATAGGGCATAACTTTAATTTATTAGTTGGGCCGAGTTTGAATTATTTTTTTGATTTCTTTACCAATAAGTTTAAAGTGAGAGCAGATATTGCAACAGCATACAGCATCACACCCAATATCGATGTGAATATTAAATACACGCTTGGCTTTCAAGAAATAACACCAAACGGACTATTTATAGGTATGGGATTAAAACTTTAAGAAGCAATTAGCAATTATAAATAATTAAAAAGCCCAGAATTTCTGGGACTTTTTTTATCTATAAATCTAACTATCTAAGATAGTCTAATAATCTAAGTTTATAAATGAATTACTTCATCGTAAGCATCAGCTACAGCTTCCATAACCGCTTCACTCATGGTTGGGTGGGGGTGAACTGCTTTAAGAACTTCGTGACCAGTAGTTTCCAGTTTTCTACCTAAAACCGCTTCGGCAATCATATCGGTTACACCGGCACCAATCATGTGGCAACCTAACCATTCGCCATACTTGGCATCGAAAATGACTTTTACAAAACCATCTTTATTACCACCTGCACTTGCTTTACCAGATGCAGAAAAAGGAAATTTTCCAACTTTAATATCTAAACCTTTTTCTTTGGCTTGTTTTTCAGTTAATCCTACACTTGCAATTTCTGGCGAGCAATAAGTACACCCAGGAATATTACCGTAATCTAAAGCTTCAACATGTTGTCCTGCGATTTTTTCAACACATAAAATGCCTTCCGCGGAAGCGACATGTGCCAAAGCTTGCCCAGGAGTAACATCTCCTATAGCATAATACCCAGGGATATTAGTTTGGTAAAAGTCGTTTACAAGAATTTTATCTCTGTCAACTACAATACCCACATCTTCTAAACCTATGTTTTCTATGTTTGATTTGATGCCCACAGCAGAAAGAATAATATCAGCTTCAAGAACTTCTTCGCCTTTATTTGTTTTTACAGTTGCTTTAACACCTTTGCCAGAAGTGTCTATTTTGGTAACTTCTGATGAAGTCATTATTTTAATGCCACTTTTCTTGAAAGAGCGCTCTAATTGTTTCGACACATCTTCATCTTCTACAGGTACTACATTTGGTAAATACTCTACAATAGTGACTTCGGTTCCCATAGAGTTGTAGAAATAGGCAAACTCAACACCAATAGCACCAGAACCAACCACAATCATTTTTTTAGGTTGTTTTGGTAATGTCATGGCTTCTCTATAACCAATTACTTTTTTTCCATCTTGTGGTAAACTTGGTAATTCTCGAGAGCGTGCTCCAGTAGCAATAATAATGTTATCTGCGCTATATTCTTTTCCATCAACATCAATCTTTTTACCTGTTTTTAGTTTCCCAAAACCCTCAATAACATCAATTTTGTTTTTTTTCATTAAAAACTGTACGCCCTTACTCATGCCATCAGCAACACCTCGACTTCGTTTTACAACAGCATTAAAGTCATGTTCTGCATCTTTCACTTTTAAACCATAATCTTCGGCATGTTTTAGATATTCAAATACTTGAGCAGATTTTAGTAATGCTTTGGTTGGGATACAACCCCAATTTAAACATACACCACCTAAATTTTCTTTTTCAACAATAGCAGTTTTAAAACCCAATTGAGAGGCTCTAATTGCAGTAACATAACCACCAGGTCCACTTCCAAGAACAATAATGTCGTATTTCATTTGTAAAATTTTAAGTCGTTTTTTGAAGCTACGAATTTACAAAATCGAATTTTAATAATGCATTAAGAAGGCTTTAAATTTGCATCTTTAATACTACCTTTGTAAAGCAAGAATTATTTTATGAACATACCTATTACAAGTTTTTCCAGAATAATTATAATTGGTGGTGGTTTTGCAGGTATTGCTTTAGCCAAAAAATTATCGAAACAAGAAGCACAAGTGGTATTGTTAGATAAAAATAATTACCACAATTTTCAACCTTTATTGTACCAAGTTTCTACTGGCGGATTAGAACCAGATTCTATAGCATATCCTATTAGAAAGGTGTTAAAAGATTTTCCAAATTTTCATTTCAGATTAGCTAATGTAACTGAAATTGATACCGAAAATAATGCTGTAATTACCAATATAGGTAATTTAAAATTCGATTATTTGGTTGTTGCATCAGGTTCTAAAACTAATTATTTTGGAAATACAGAAGTGGAAAAGCATAGTATGGCTATGAAAACCATACCTCAATCTTTAAATTTAAGAAGCTTAATACTTGAAAACTTTGAAGAAGCATTATTAACTTCTGATCTTAACGAACGTAATGCTTTAATGAATTTTGTAATCGTTGGTGGCGGTCCAACAGGAGTAGAATTAGCAGGTGCATTAGCTGAAATTAAAAAAGGTATCCTTCCAAAAGATTACCCTGATTTAGATACCCGTTCAGTACAAATTAATGTCATACAAGCTAGTGATTGTATTTTAAAAGGAATGAGTGCAAAAGCATCGCAAAAAGCTGAAGATTTTTTAGAAAAATTAGGTGTTAATGTTTGGAAAAATATAAGAGTTACTAATTACGATGGTAAAACAGTAACTACAAATACAGACTTGACTTTTGAAACTGCTACTGTTATTTGGGCAGCAGGTGTAAAAGGGGCACTTATAAAGGGCTTGGATGCCGCAGGTTTTATTACGCCTAGCAACCGTCTTTTAGTAAATGAATTTAATCAAGTAAAAGGATTAAATCACATTTTTGCGATAGGAGATATTGCTTGCATGGTTACTAATGATTTTCCAAACGGGTTACCAATGATGGCGCAACCTGCCATTCAACAGGGTAAACAATTGGGTGATAATATGGTACGATTATTTGAAGACAAACCTATGAAACCCTTTGTTTATAAAGATAAAGGAGCCATGGCAACTATTGGTAGAAACAAAGCAGTTGTAGATTTAAAACGATTTAAATTTCAAGGTATTTTTGCTTGGTATGTTTGGATGTTTGTTCATTTATTTTTTCTTATCGGTTTTAGAAACCGTATGGTAGTATTTATAAATTGGGTTTATAATTATGTGCGTTTCGATAGAGAAGCACGATTAATTATTAGGCCTTATAAGAAAAACCAAAAACCTATAAATTAAGTATTTTTATATAGTGTAAATTATTAAAGAATGTATTATGAATAGATTTTTAAAATCAATAGTTTTTCTGTTAGTATTCATAATATTCTCATGCAATAAAAACAATACCACAAAGCCAAATGTAATTCTCATTATGGCTGATGATATGGGATACGAATGTTTAAGTGCATTTGGAAGTACATCATATAAAACACCTATTTTAGATGGTTTAGCTGCTAATGGAATTTTGTTTAATAATTGTGTTTCGCAACCGTTGTGTACGCCATCAAGAGTTAAAATAATGACTGGGCTATATAACTATAGAAATTACGATTATTTCGGTCATTTAAAAACTAGGGCACATACTTTTGGTAATTTAATGCAAGATGCTGGTTACACAACATGTATTGCTGGTAAGTGGCAATTGAATGGTTTAGCTTATAAAAATGAAATTAAAGATTGGAACGATAATAAAAAACCAAACAAGTTAGGTTTTGATGAGTATTGTCTTTGGCAATTAACTCACGGGCGTAAAGATGGTGGACGTTTTGCAAATCCATTAATTGAGCAAAATGGAAAATTGTTAGAAAGAAATGAGGATGCGTATGGGCCAGATATTTTTTCTGATTATGTAGTTGATTTTATTGAACGTAAAAAAGACACACCTTTTTTTGTATACTATCCCATGGTGCTGGTACATGATCCTTTTGTGCCAACCCCAGATTCTGAAGATTGGAAATACAAAGAAAAGCGATATAAAAATGACACCATTTATTTTAAAGATATGGTGGCTTATACTGATAAAATTGTAGGCAAGATTACAAATAAATTAAAAGCGTTAAAAATACAGGATAATACCATTGTAATTTTTGTTGCTGATAATGGTACACATTACAGTATTCATTCTAAAACTAAAGAAAGATATGTTCAAGGCGCAAAAGGGAATACCACCGATGGAGGTACTCATGTTCCATTAATTGTATCATGGCCTAACACCATAAAAAAAGGGCGTATTCATAATGCATTAATTGAATTTAATGATTTTTTTGCAACACTATCTGATATTACTAATCAAGAGGTAAAAAACGATGGTAAAAGTTTTTATTCATTATTAATGAATGAAAATTATAAACCAAGAAATAATGCTTTTGTTCATTACACTCCAAGATGGGGTAAACGTGTTAACCAATATAGAAATCAATTTGTAAGAACATTAAATTATAAACTTTATCAAGATGGAAAGTATTATAATTTAAAGAACGATATATTAGAAACACATCCTTTGAATAAAGATTCAATTACTGAAAATGAAAAGGAAATATTATCGTTTTTACAAAATGAACTAAAGAAACACCCAGAATTTAAATAAGAAGAAATTTCACTATTATAAATCATCAGTAAAATGACGTTTCCCTTTTTCTTTTGAATTAAGACTTGTTTGAGAAAAAGTTGAAATGTTTAAGAATATAAGTAAGGGTAAAATAAGTTTTCGCATAATGTATTAAAGCGTAATAATTTTTAACCTTTTATTTTTTCTAAGGAAATTTTGTATAATATGTTGTGTGTCTCTGTTGTTTGTCATTGGGGTAATGATGGATTTTAAAATTTCAAAATTATTTATTTGATAATTTAAATTAAAATATCCTAAGCCTTTAAAAACACCGTTTTCAATAAGTATAGCACTACGCTCATCAATAGCTCTACCTTTATCAATAATAACCATATTTTTGTTTTTATAACTGTTTTTATTGATTAAAGTTTCTACACGCATATTGTAAATTTCTGGTGACTCTATTTCAATACAAGCGCCGTTACAAGCTTTAATTTCGTAATTAAAACAACTGGTTTTTGTTTTATAAAGTCCTGTAAGTTTTTGGCAAAGGTTATATTCTTCAACAGCTTTAGTAATAAAACTCTTTCCGCTTTGGCGATTGCTAAACGTAGTTATGGGTTTTTTTCTGCCATCAACAACATCAATTTTTAAATTGATATAATTGTTTCCGTCCTTAAAACTGTATAGTGCATGTGTGAAAATATTACGCCTAAGAGCTCTATTAAAAACAGGTTTATTACGTTTAATTCCCTCACTTTCTTTTAAAAGAGCTACTAATTCGCTTCCTGTTACCTCATAAGTTACAGCTACAACTTGTTGTTGAATTTTTTTAGATTTTTGATTGGTGTTAGTAAAATGTTGATTGATACGTTTTTTTATATTATTGCTTTTACCAATATATATGATTTCTCCATTAGCTTTATGAATATAGTAAATACCAGTTGCTGATGGCATTTCTTCAATGATATCTATATGTCTTGGATCTAATTGGCGTTTAGGATTTAATCGAATGGATTGTTGAATGATGTTTTTCTCTGTGTCTTTATCCAACAACATTTTAAAGAGCTTTACTGTAGCTAAAGCATCGCCAGAGGCACGATGCCTATCGGTTACCGGAATACCAAGTGCCCTTACTAATTTACCTAAACTATAGGAGGTTTGCCCAGGGATTAAATTTTTGGCGAGCTCAACCGTGCAAAGTGTTTTACGTTCAAACTCAAAGCCTAGGCGTTTAAATTCTGTTTTTAATATTCTGTTGTCAAATTTAGCGTTATGCGCCACAACAATGCAGTCTTCGGTAATTTCTACAATGCGTTTTGCAACTTCATAAAACTTTGGTGCATGCCTTAACATACCACTATTTATGCCTGTTAGGTTTACAACAAAAGGTTGTATTTCGCGCTCAGGGTTTATAAGACTTATAAATTGATCGACTACTTCGTGACCATCATATTTATAGATTGCAATTTCTGTAATGCCTTCTTCATTATACTTACCGCCAGTAGTTTCTATGTCTAATATTGCGTACAAAAAATGTTTATGCGTTTAGTCTTTTTTAGTTATAAATTACGTTCTCCAAAAATACTACTTCCAACACGAATCATGTTACTGCCACAATCTATAGCCAATTTGTAATCGCTGCTCATTCCCATAGAAATAGTTTCTAGTTTGCAGTTTTTAGTTTTCAGTATTTTTAAATTTTCAAAAACTGTTTTAAGTAATTTAAATTCTTTTTCCACTTGATTGATATCGTTAGTGAAAGTAGCCATTCCCATTAATCCAGTTATACGTATATTTTGCAATTCTGAAAAATCGTTTGATTGTAAAATTTCTGAAGCATCTTTAGCCGACATTCCAAATTTAGAATTTTCAGAAGCTATTTTTATTTGAAACAAACAATCAATAATTCTGTCATGTTTTTTGGCTTGCTTATTTATTTCTTTTAATAATTTAAAATTATCTACGCCATGAATTAAACGTACAAAGTTCGCCATATATTTTACTTTATTGCGTTGTACATGTCCAATCATGTGCCACTCAATATCTTTTGGCATAGCTTCATATTTCTCAACCATTTCTTGGATTTTGTTTTCTCCAAAAATGCGTTGTCCTGCATTATAGGCTTCCATTAAATCACTAACAGGCTTGGTTTTAGAAACGGCTACAAGGGTAACGTGGTTGGGAATTTTTGATTTTATATTTTTGAGGTTTTCTGAAATACTCATTTATAAGAATTGTTATTTAGATGTTTGTTGATAAGCTTAATTTGCAGAACAACTTAGCAATAAACGGCAAAAGACTATATTTAATTTATAAATTGTTTAGAAACGGTTTCTGTTTTTCTACTTTCAGAATAATCGTAAAACCCTTCACCGGATTTTACACCTAATTTACCAGCTCTAACCATATTTACCAATAAAGGGCAAGGGGCATACTTAGGGTTTTTAAAACCTTCGTACATCACATTTAAAATAGAAAGGCAAACATCTAATCCAATAAAATCGGCAAGTCGTAATGGCCCCATGGGGTGTGCCATACCAAGTTTCATAACTGTGTCAATTTCGTTAACACCAGCAACGCCATTATATAAGGTTTCAATAGATTCGTTTAGCATAGGCATTAATATTCTGTTGGCTACAAACCCAGGGTAGTCATTAACTTCAACAGGAACTTTACCTAAAGTTTTAGAAAGCTCCATAATAGTATTTGTCACTTTATCACTCGTACTATAGCCACGAATAATTTCTACTAATTTCATAATGGGAACAGGGTTCATAAAATGCATCCCGATAACCATTTCTGGTCTAGAGGTTACAGCTGCAATTTGGGTAATTGAAATTGAAGAGGTATTTGTAGCAAGTATAGTATCTTTAGGACAAGCGGTATCCAATTGCTTGAATATGTTTAGCTTTAAATCAACATTTTCGGTAGCAGCTTCAACTACTAAACTAGCATATTCAACACCTTCAGTTATATTTGTAAATGTTGAAATATTTGCAAGCGTGTTATTTTTATCTGTTTCAGTTATTTTTTCTTTAACAACCATTCTATCTAAATTTTTAGAAATAGTTGCCAAACCTTTTTTTAAAGAAGTTTCGTTAATATCAATGAGCTGAACCTTAAATCCGCTTTGAGCAAATGTATGTGCAATACCATTTCCCATGGTTCCTGCACCTATTACGGCAATGTTTTTCATTTAGAAACAATTAATTATTTGTGTAGCAAGGCGTAACGCTTCAGTGCCATCGTGCAGTGTTACAACTGGCGTTGTGTTATTGTTAATGGCATCTGCAAAAGTTTCTAGTTCGTCAAGAATGGCATTGTTGTTTTTAATTTCTGGATTATCAAAATAAATTTGCTTTTTTATGCCTTCAGCATTTTGAAGTATCATGTCGAAATCTCCTGGGCTTTCTGGAGCGTCTTTCATTTTAACGACTTCACATTTTTTTTCTGAGAAATCAACAGAGATATAAGCATCTTTTTGAAAGAAACGGGTTTTACGCATTTTTTTTAATGATATTCTACTTGCTGTTAAATTGGCAACACATCCGTTTTCAAATTCAATACGTGCATTGGCAATATCTGGCGTATCACTAATTACAGAAACACCACTTGCTGACACGTTTTTTACTTTAGATTTTACAACACTTAAGATAATATCTATATCATGAATCATTAAATCTAATACCACTGGCACATCTGTGCCTCTAGGATTAAACTCTGCCAATCTATGTGTTTCAATAAACATTGGGTTTTTAATATCTCCTTTTACAGCTAAAAAAGCTGGGTTAAAACGTTCAACGTGTCCCACTTGACCACGAATATTATGTTGTGATAAAAGTTCTCTAATATGTTCAGCTTCTTCAACAGTGTTAGTTATTGGTTTTTCAATAAAAATATGCTTCCCTTTTGCAATAGCTTGTTTTGCACATTCGTAATGCGATAATGTAGGTGTTACAATATCTACCATATCTACTGCATCAATAAGGGCTTCAATAGAATCAAAAAAATTATAACCCAATTCTTGTTCTACTTTTTTTCCGTTGTTAGCATCGGCATCATAAAAACCAACAAGGTTATATTTGTTGGATTGTTTAAGAAGTCTTAAATGAATTTTCCCAAGATGACCAGCACCAAGTACACCAGCTTTTAGCATATATTTACGTTTTCAACAAAAATAAGATATTTACCTCTAATTTTTTGCTTTATTTATACTTAAAAGAAATTGTAATTAAATTGATTTTAACTTAAAAATGTTTCCTAATTTTAGCTTTGAAAATAACCTAACCATTGAAAGATACATTTAAACACAAAGGATTACGACAGCAATTAGTTAACATATTAAAAAACAAAGGCATAAGCAATGATGCTGTTTTAAAAGCTATTGGTAACATACCGCGACATTTATTTATGGATTCTGGATTTTTAGACCATGCTTATCAAGATAAGGCATTTCCTATTGCAGCAGATCAAACGATATCGCAACCTTATACAGTGGCTTTTCAAACGGAATTATTACAAGTAAAGAAAGGCGATAAAATTTTAGAAATAGGTACAGGTAGTGGTTATCAATGTGCAGTTTTATGCGAAATGGGAGCTAAGGTTTTTAGTATTGAACGCCAACAAGAGCTGTTTAAAAAAACTAGCAAATTTTTACCAAGATTAGGTTATAGAGCAAAAAAACTCATTTTTGGTGATGGTTATAAAGGGTTGCTAGAAGAGGCTCCTTTTGATAGTATTATTGTTACCGCTGGCGCTCCGTTTGTACCAAAACCATTATTAAGTCAATTAAAAGTAGGAGGTAGGTTAGTTATTCCCGTGGGTGATGATGTGCAAATTATGACACTTTTTATTAGAAAAGGACAAAAAGAATTTGAACAACACGAGTTTGGTGAGTTTAGATTTGTACCACTTTTGGAGGATAAGAATTAGTTTTTATAATTTAGTTTTAGCTTCTATTATTTTTTTAGCTTGTACAATATGCCTAAGGTTATGATATATAACCACTCTAAAAGTATCGCCTAATTTTAGTTTTACTAGTTTGCCAAGAGTTGTTGGAACTCTTATTTTGTTCAAACTTACCTTTCTAGCTTTGTTTAAAAGTATAAGTGTTTTTTCTTGTTGTGATATAAAATGTTCTAAAACAGATTTATCTAAATTACCACCATTTGGGTTTTTACTTTTAAACGTATTCATTTTATTTAATTTTTCTTTGGGCAACATACTTTTTGCAAAATAGTTACCAAGTGCCCCTGGTTTATAGTAAGCTTCAGCAATTTTCTTGCTTTTACCTATACATTTTTCTATCTCAGGTAAATAAAAAGCACCATAAAGGTTTAAATGCTCAATAGTTTCTAAAACACTCCAAGTTTTTTCATCAAGTTTCCAATTTAATTCATTGATTGGTTTTTGATTTAATTGTTTTACCTCGTTAATATTTTGTCTGGTTAATTTTATTAATTCTAAAATTAATGCTTCCGATGTAATATTCATGATTTTGTTTTTTACAAAGGTTGCTAATTAAGAAGATATAAATATTGATTGAAATTAAGATTTTTTAATTCTTGAAAGCGTTTCAGGTGTCATTCGAAGATAAGATGCAATATATTTACTGGGAATTTCTTGAAACAATTGTGGGCTGCGTTTTAAAACTCGATTGTATCGTTCAATGGGTGATGAGGTTAAAATATCACGTTCGCGCTCCATTTGTTGAAGCACAAAACTTTCTAAAATGAGTTGCCACATTTTTATGTTTTCTTTAGAAGAAAAAATAAAATCCATATACTTTGATTTCTTAATAACCTTTAATTCACATTGTTTTAATGCTTGTACATAAAAGTCTGAAGGTTGTTCGTTTAAAAATGAGTCTAATACGGCAATTAAGTTGTTTTTATAGCCAAATCTTATAGTGTGCTCTTCAAATTCATCAACAACAAAAAGCCTTAAGCTACCACTAATCACAAAGTACAAATTGGTATCTGTATTACCTTTAGTACTTAGATATTCGTTACGTTTTAACTCAATAGATTTATCCCATAAATTGAACTGATTTAGGGATTGTACGAGCTGTGTTATTGGGTGTGTTAAAGTTTTAATCTTTTAAAATTTTAGTTTCATAACCATCAATACTTGTTGTGTTTTTCGCTTTCCAGTATTCTTCAATGCGATCTTTCCCTTGTTTTTTAGACCATGCATTAAGTTGCCCACGTTCTTCTTTAAAATCCATAAACGGGATTGAATAACCACAAGAGGTTTGTACCGAATCAAGATTAACCTCAATAATTTGTCTAGAGCCTGTATTATCTTCAAATAATCCAATATGTTTTTGGAATTCATCATCGCGCTCATGGTAAACTTTTGCACTACCGTAAAGTCTCAGAATAAGAGGTTTGCCTTCAAAAGCACACATCATAATAGTTATTCTATTCTGCTTTAAAAGATGAGCAGCAGTCTCGTTTCCACTTCCTGTAAGATTTAACCAAACCACTTTATTTGGACTTAAAACCCGAAGCGTGTCATGCCCTTTAGGTGATAGATTAATACGTCCATCTTGAACAGCGGTTGCTACAAAAAAGATTTTTTGTTTTTTTATAAAGTCTTTTAGCTCGGGGGTTATTTCGGTAAAAAATTTGCTCATTTATTTTAATTATTAAAACCCATGCATCCCGTCAACAATAGGTAATATTAAATTTGTTCCATCCAAATCAATCGTTAATTCTGTTCCAGGTTTTGGATGTAGTGTATATTCTTTATCACTTGAAAAAATCATCAAGCCTATTTGCTGTCCTGCTTTTATAATTTGATCATCGGGTTGTAAATCAAAAGTAATTTCGTAAAACTTACCAGGTTTTAAGGGTTCGCTTTCTGTTAATGATTTATAGTTTTGTGGGTCTGCCCAACCTCGTGTTATAATATTATCGGTTATTTTTGAGCGTCTGTCATCATTCCACGGAAGTGATACTAACCAAACTGATAAATTAGCTGCAGGTTTATTGCTCGCTAATTTTACTGTGATTTTTGGTACTCCCGAAATGTGTACATCTTTAGTTAATTTAGGTGTTACATATAATAAACGATGATTTGTAATTTCTGCTCTTACCAATGCTTCACCAGAAAATGAGTAATTATCAACTAAAGTTTCTTTATCTTGTTTTGATGTTTTTGTTGTAGTTAATCCGCCAGTTTCTGGAGCACCAGCGGTTAGATTTAATTTTACTGGCTTTGCATCTGGGTTTGGGTAATCTTTATAAGGCGTTGGCTCGCTCATTTTATCGCCTTCACGTACAATCCACGCTTTATTTGGTTCGTTTTTAATATTGTTATTAATACCATGTAAATAATGCGTAAACCATTTATTCATCATGCTTAAAGGAGGTGGTCCACCATGACCCAATTGATGATAATAAATACCTGTATTTAACCCCATTTCTTTTGCTTTTTTATAAATACGATAGCTATGTTCTGGCATTACATTCCAATCGTTAAATCCATGCGACATTAACAACGCTGCTTTCATAGATTTCATTTGATTTAAATAATCGCGTCCTGCCCAAAAATTATTATAATCTCCTGTTATTCTATCCATTCCGTTTTTCATTTCGGTATCACGAACTTTGGTATTATTATGAGCGCGTTTGGACTCATCACCACTATGAATATAATCGTATAGTACATCTATGTCTTCACCTAAATAACCACCAGGAGAGCGCACTAATCCATTGGAGCGGTAGTAATGATAATACGATGTATTTGGAGCTACAGGTATAATTACTTTTAATCCTTCAACTCCTGTTGTTGCAGCTGCTAAAGGAATGGTTCCGTTATAAGATGTCCCGGTCATACCTACTTTTCCAGTGCTCCAAAATGCCTTCACTTCTTTATTACCATATGGTTCTGTATAGCCTTTAGCACGACCACATAACCAATCGATAACTGCTTTTGGTGCTAAGGATTCGTTTTCGCCACCAACAGTTGGAGACCCTTGGGATAGTCCTGTACCTGGAGACGATGAATGTACTACAATATAACCTCGTGGAACCCAAGTTTTTATTTGAGAATTAGAAATTATAGGGCGCTCTCCTAAGCGCGTTACTTCTGGATGCACACGTTCTTTAGCCATTTCACCTAGCTCATGCTTTACATCCCAAAATACACCATCAGCATCAGGGGCAACTCCAGCGTAGTATGGACTAGATTCATAAATCACAGGAAGCTTTAAGCCTTCAGTATCGGTTTGATATGGTCTGGTAACACTAACATGCATACGGTCTAGTTTACCATCGCCATCAGTATCAAAAGTAGTTTCAACAAATAAATCGTGTCGAATCCATTTATCAGGAGTATTAAATGCTTCTACAATTTGCGCTTCACCATCTTTAAAAACGGGTGCTATTTTTTCTTGAGCTGCAACAGAAAAAATCGTTGTTAATACAATAAATAAAGAAAGAAGATGTGTTTTTGTTTTATAATGATTTTTCATGCTTTTATTATTTTGGAAGGTATTGTTTAGGTATAGGATTATCTTCGGTTTCTTGAGTCCAATAAATATTAATAACCCACCAGCGTTCTCCATCATTTAATAACTGAATACTATTTATGCCTCGCATAAAGGGAACTTCGTCTGCTTCACTATTAAAAGCTTCATAGGTGCTAAAAACCTGTGTTATATTGCCAAAAGTTTCAACCTTTCTGTGTATTTCTTTTTCAAAAAAACCGTTTTCAACTAACCATTTCCCAGAGTTTTTTATATAATCATCTGGCGACATATAGCGCACTTTATAAGCCTCTTTTTTAATTTTCCTCGAGGGAATTAATTTAGCATCAGGTTTAAAAAGATATTTAAATAAAGTCCAATCTCTTTCCTCTCCTTTTTCTCCAGAAATAACAGTATAAAGTGTTTTAATAGTGTTGTCTAAAGTTTGTACTTTATTATTGTATTCTTCAGCTTTATCTGTAACTTCTTGAGCATTTATTGAAATTATTAATAAGCAAACGCATAGTGTTGTAAAAAGTTTTTTCATGTGTTTATATTTATTGTTTTTTTAGTTGTCACACTTCTACTTTACCAAGTGCAGGGATGTAATTCGCCAATAATCATGCTGTTCTTGTCAACCTCTTAATTATGGCTCATTTCATGTTGAAAATTTTTAAATTTTTAAGATTGGCAAAGTAGAAAATTGATGGTATTTATGGCGTTAAGACTTTCTTAAATTATCGATAAGACTTTTTGATTCTGTCTAAATCTCGCTTATTATCGCGATCTTTAATGGTTTCGCGTTTATCATATAGTTTTTTTCCTTTGGCTAAGGCAATTTCTAATTTAGCAAGTCCTTTTTCATTAATAAACAAACGTAACGGAATAATGGTTAACCCTGTATTTTGAACTTCTTTATGCAGTTTTTTTAATTCCCTTTTATTTAAAAGAAGTTTTCGTTCAGCTTTTGGTTTGTGGTTGTAATAATTACCAAAAGCATATTCTTCAATAGTCATATTTATTACAAAAAGCTCGCTATTATCATTAAACTCACAAAAACTTTCAGCAATAGAAGCTCTACTATTTCTAATGGATTTAATCTCGGTTCCGGTTAAGATAATTCCAGCAGTGTATTTGTCTAATATTTCGTATTGAAAACGTGCCTTTTTGTTTTGTATGTTAATGGTTTTTTGCATGATGACAAAGCTACACGATTTTACTTAAAAGTTAAAGATTATTTAATACATTAAAATTTAAAATAAATACATTTACTTTAGCGACCTTATTAATGCGATTATTTTTTTAATGAAGAAACTCATACTATTATTTGTTGGTTTTTTATTTGCAACTTCGTGTAGTAGTGTTAAAACTTATAACAAACAAATTGCATCGTTGCATACCGTTGAAGATTTACAAAAAGATGTTGATAAACTTTATAAGCAGCTTAAAAAACATCATCCTAAACTATATCAATACACCCCAAAAAATATTTTAGATTTTAAGTTTGATAGCTTAAAAAACACCATAAAACAACCCATGAATTCGCGAGAATTCTACAAACAATTAGCACCTGTTGTTACAAATGTAAGGCAAGGGCATGTTTTGGTAAGTTCGGCAAATAAAAGGTTTACTAGAAAGGAAGGGAAGCTGTTAAGAAAGAAAAAATTTGAATTCTATGATTTAGATTTCGAATATTTAGATAATAAACTTTATGTTAAAAGTACCAGAGGAAAAGACTCAACACTCATTGGAAATCAAGTGGTTAAAATTGAAGATGATTTAACTTCAGACTTAATAAAAATATTTAAAACGCAATTCGCTTCTGATGGGTATAACACAACATTGCATAATCGATTTGTTGGTAAAAATTTTAAAACATTTTATTATAGAAATAAAGGGTTTGTAGATAGTTTGAAAGTAACGTTTAAAAATAAAGATTCCGTTTTTTTTAAAACATTTAAACGCTTAAAAAAAGAAGAAAAAAAGAAAAAAACTAAAACGGATTCCATTAAAAAAACCAAACCAAAAAAACTAACAAAAGAAGAAAAGAAATCGAATCGTTTAAAATCGAAAAAGAAAAGAAAGTACAATAATAAGCACGGTTACATTGCAAGCAGAAAGCAGTATACCAGAAATTTAAATTTTATAGGAAAGGATAGTGCCATTGCTCTTATGAAAATTAGGGCTTTTAGTATTGGCTCATATAAAGAATTTTACAAAAAAAGTTTTGCAAAATTAGATTCAGCTAAAACCAAATATTTTATCTTGGATTTAAGAGATAATGGTGGCGGACGCATATCTGAAATTGACAACTTATATTCCTATTTAACCAATACAAATTATCAATTTATTTTAGAGAGCGAGGTAAATAATAGAGTGCCTTTTATGAAGTTTATAATGAGTAACACATCATCAAATAGTCTTAAAATTGTTGGTGTTTTGTTATCTCCTATTATAGTTGCTCATAATCTTTTAAAAACAAAAAAGAAAGACGGCAAACTGTTTTATAGATTCAATAAATACTCAAAGGTTAAAGCGCCAAATCCACTCCATTTTAAAGGCAAAATGTATGTTTTAATTAACGGCAATTCGTTTTCGGCTTCTTCCATTTTATCAACACACCTTAAAGCAAATCAACGTGCTACTTTTGTTGGCGAAGAAACTGGCGGCGCCTATAACGGCACTGTGGCTGGCATATATAAATTATATCAATTACCAACATCAAAACTTAAAGTTCGTATGGGTTTAATGCAAATTGAAGCACCTCAAAAACAAACTCCAGATGGTTTTGGCGTAAAACCAGATATAGAAATTATACCCACTATTGAAGATAGAAATTTGAATATTGATACCGAGTTAGAATGGGTTTTAAATGATATTAAAAACAAGAAAAATTAGTTCTAGTTTCTTTAACAAAAGTTGTATTTTTGCAGTCGTTAAATTAAGACAATAAACAAAATATTCTTATGAACTTATACGATGTAGCAGTAATAGGATCAGGTCCTGGCGGATATGTAGCAGCAATACGATGCGCACAATTAGGCATGAAAACAGCTATAATTGAAAAATATGCAACGCTTGGTGGTACGTGTTTAAATGTGGGTTGTATACCAAGCAAGGCTTTACTAGATTCGTCTCACCACTACGAAGATGCTGTAAAACACTTTGAAGAACACGGTATTGAAATTCCTGGCGATATAAAAGTGAATCTTGAAAAAATGATTGCACGTAAGCAAGCTGTTGTAAACCAAACCACAGGAGGTATTGATTTTTTAATGAAAAAAAATAATATTGATGTTTATCAAGGCTTAGGAAGCTTTAAAGATGCAACTCATATAACCATTTCAACTGATGCTTCGACAGACTCAGCAAGCGAAGAAATTGAAGCAAAAAACACCATTATTGCTACAGGAAGTAAACCATCTAACTTACCGTTTATTAAATTAGATAAAGAACGTGTTATCACATCAACCGAGGCTTTAAAACTTAAAGAAATTCCAAAACACTTAATAGTTATTGGTGGTGGTGTTATTGGTTTAGAGCTCGGTCAAGTTTATAAAAGATTAGGTTCAGAAGTTACTGTTGTAGAGTATATGGATCGTATTATTCCAACGATGGATGCTGGTTTATCAAAAGAGCTTAATAAGGTATTCAAAAAAGCTAAGTTTAAAGTAAATGTTTCTCACAAAGTAAAATCTGTTGAGCGTAAAGGAGATGAAGTTATAGTGAAAGCAGATAATAAAAAGGGAGAAGAAGTAGAAATTAAAGGTGATTATTGTTTAGTATCTGTTGGCCGTCGTCCCTATACAGATGGTTTAAATGCTGAGGCTGCAGGAGTTAAAATTAACGATAGAGGTCAGGTTGAAGTCAATGAACATTTGCAAACTTCGGCTTCAAATATTTACGCTATTGGAGATGTTATTAAAGGTGCAATGTTAGCTCATAAAGCAGAAGAAGAAGGTGTTTTTGTGGCAGAAAATTTAGCTGGACAAAAACCACATATCGATTATAATCTAATTCCTGGAGTGGTTTATACATGGCCAGAGGTTGCAGCTGTTGGTAAAACTGAAGAAGAATTAAAAGAAGCTGGAATTGCATATAAAACAGGTCAGTTCCCAATGCGTGCTTTAGGTAGAAGTAGAGCAAGTATGGATTTAGATGGTTTTGTGAAAATTTTGGCAGATAAAACTACAGACGAAATCTTAGGTGTACATATGGTAGGTGCTCGTGCTGCAGATATGATTGCAGAAGCTGTTGTAGCTATGGAATATAGAGCTAGTGCAGAGGATGTATCTCGTATGTCTCATGCGCATCCAACATTTACTGAAGCTATTAAAGAAGCAGCTTTAGCGGCGACTGAAGATAGAGCATTACACATTTAGATTATGATAATAGAACCAAAAACAAGAGGATTTATTTGTTTAACATCGCATCCAAAAGGCTGTGAGCAAAACGTATTAAATCAAATAAATTATGTTAAAGAACGACCAGTAAAAAATGGTCCTAAAAAAGTATTAGTTATTGGCGCTTCTACCGGATTTGGTTTAGCATCAAGAATTACTGCAGCTTACGGGTCTAAAGCAGCAACTATTGGTGCCTTTTTTGAAAAATCACCAAGCGAAGGTCGTCCAGCATCTCCTGGTTGGTACAACAGTGCAGCCTTTGAAGCTCAAGCACACAAAGATGGTTTATATGCTAAAAGCATAAATGGTGATGCGTTTTCTAACGAGATAAAAGTTCAAACTATCGATTTAATTAAAGCCGACTTAGGAGAGATTGATTTGTTAATATATAGTTTAGCATCTCCAGTTCGTACACATCCAGATACTGGCGAGCGTTTTAAATCGGTTTTAAAACCAATTGGAAACACATTTACTGATAATACAGTAGATTTTCATACTGGGGAAGTTAAAGAAATTTCAATCTCACCTTGTACTGAAGACGATATTAAAAACACAGTTAATGTAATGGGGGGAGAAGATTGGCAAATGTGGATTGACCAACTTAAATCTGCGGGTGTCTTATCTAAGGATTTTAAAACGGTTGCTTATTCTTATATTGGTCCGTCGTTAACCGAAGCCGTTTACAGAAAAGGAACTATTGGTCGTGCAAAAGACCATTTAGAAGCTACAGCTTTTAAAATTACAGATGCTTTAAAAGATATTGATGGTAAAGCTTATGTGTCAGTTAATAAAGCGCTAGTAACGCAAGCGAGTTCAGCAATTCCTGTAATTCCGTTATACATTTCTTTGTTATATAAAGTAATGAAAGAACAAGGTATTCATGAAGGCTGCATTGAGCAAATTGAACGTTTGTTTAATGCCCGTTTATACGCTGAAAACTTAGAAGTAGACGAAGCTGGCAGAATTAGAATTGACGATTGGGAAATGCGTGAAGATGTACAAACTAAAGTTTTAGAACTTTGGAAACAAGCCACCACCAAAAATTTACCAGAAATAGGAGATTTAAAAGGTTACGAAACTGATTTTTATAATCTTTTTGGCTTTAAAGTGCAAGGTGTAGATTATGATAAAGATGTAAATGAAATGGTTTCAATTCCAAGTTTACAGTAATACTATATCATAATTTTAGATAAAAAAAAGCGACATATTAGTCGCTTTTTTTTATATTCAATTTTTAAGTGTTTATTTTTTAAAAATAAATGTGACTTATTAAAGTTATCTGTGTCTTAAAATATAACAACTAAAATAGCTGTACGCTACATATTGAAAACCCTAGACAATATTAATAAGTTATCTGATGAAGATTTGGTAAAAGCAATTGTTAAAACCAATAACACATTGCTTTTCGAGATACTGTACGATAGGTATGCTACATTGGTATATAATAAATGCTTTGGTTTTGTAAACGATGCTGATGAAGCTAAAGATTTAACACAAGATATCTTTTTAAAACTCTTTGTTAGGTTGGCTAGTTTTAAAGGAAAATCGAAATTTTCAACATGGTTATATGCCTTTACATACAATCATTGTGTAAATTATGTAACCAGAAATGCAGCTAAAAAATTTGAGAAGCAGTCAGTAGATTATAAAGATATTGAGAACCTTTCGTATTATGAAGAAGATGATACTAGTTTTCTGGATATGAAAGTTGATAGATTAAAAGTAGCCTTAGAACTCATTTCTCCAGAAGAGAAAATGATTTTATTACTAAAATATCAAGATTTTCTTTCTATAAAAGATATTGAAAGTATTTTAGGAATTGGCGAAAGCGCTGTTAAAATGAGAATTAAACGCGCTAAAGACAAACTAAAAACCGTGTATACTAATAACCTTAAATAATGGATAATCCGTTTAAGCATATAAATCAGCCTCTTAAAGAAGTTCCACAAGAACTTAAGGCTAAGGTTATGAGCGATATTGCCACGGCTAAGTTGCTAATGGATTTAGCGAGCTTATTCTCTGTAGATATGGCAAAAATTGTGGAGCAAACCATTAAAAAAAGAAACGATAACCCTAACGAAAACAAAAAATAATCATGGAAAAAATAACAGCGTGGAATAAAGGTGTTATGGATTCATTATCAGTTATATCAAACGAAGTAGCTGAAGTAATCCCAAATATTCTTGGTGCTATTGCTATAGTAATTATAGGTTGGTTACTTACCAAACTTATAGTTGGTATAGTACGAAAAGCGTTAAAGCTTGCAAAGGCAGATAAGTTAGATGATAAAATAAATGAGATTGAAATTTTTGAAGGCAAAAAACTAAACTTCAACATCATTATAATTATCACCAAGTTTGTAAAATGGATTATGTACATCATGCTACTTATTGTGGTTACAGACATCCTTAATCTTACAATGGTATCAGAGGAAATCAAAAATTTCCTTGGGTATTTACCTAAATTATTCTCTGCTTTAATAGTATTTACTATTGGTTTATTACTGGCTAATTTTGTTAAAAAAGCTATCAAATCATTCTTTGAATCGATGGATTTATCAGGCTCAAAAATGATTAGTCAGATTGTGTTTTTCTTATTACTTACGTTCATTTCAATAACAGCTTTAAATCAAGCGGGTGTTGATACCGAAATCATTACAAGTAATATCACCATGATTTTAGCAGGCTTTTTATTAGCCTTTGCTTTAGCCTTTGGGTTTGGTGCTCAAAAAGTAGTGGGCGATTTATTAAGAACATATTATGCCAGAAAAACATACGAAATAGGACAAGTAATTGAGTTTAATAATATTAAAGGCGAAGTAGAAACCGTTAATAATATATCGGTTACTTTAAAAACAGAACAAGGCAAACTTGTTGTACCAATTAAAGATATTGTAGAGAGCCAAGTTAAAATACAGGGTTAATTTTAAGTTAGGGTTAAAATTTGGTTGGTTACTTCCTGTGTATTAAGCAACTCTCTACATGTTATATCCCTTTTCATTTTCTGATAATTATCAGGATGGAAAGGGATTTTTTTGTTTAAAATGTATCTAATAATTGTAAAACTTTACTCTTATAACTTCGGCTTATTGGAAGTGACTTTTTCATAATAATTACCTGCTCTTTTGTAAATGAAGTAATGTGTTCAATAGAAATTATATAAGATCTATGAATTCTTATAAATAAATTTTTTGGAAGTTTTGCTTCTATAGCACTAATAGTTTCTCGAGTAACAATAGTTTTATTGGATAGATTAATTTTGATATAATCGCTATAGCTTTCAATATAAATAATGTCTTTAAAATCTATTTTCACCATAGTTCGGTCAGATCGAACAAAAACAAAATCAGTATTCTCGCCAATAGTATTAATTTCATTCTTAGGATTACTATAAACTTCAAAATAAGTGTTTACAGCTTTAAGTAGACGTTCAAATGAAATCGGTTTTAATAAATAGTCTACAGCTTGCAGTTCAAAGCCTTCAACAGCATAATCGCGATAAGCAGTTGTAAAAATAATTTTGATGTCTTTATTTATAGATTTTGCAAAAGAAATACCTGATATTTCAGGCATATTTATATCAAGAAAAACCAAATCAATTTTATGCTTATTAATATATTTAAATGCATCCATGGCATTGCTACAGCTAGCAATTATATTAATATTACTAATTTTTGAAAGATGAATACCGATGATTTCTCTCGCTATAAATTCATCGTCAACAATAATGCATGATATATCGTTACTTTTTTGCAATTACTTACTATTTAAATTAAGAGTTACTTTAAAAACACCTTTGCTATCACTAATATTTAAGTTGTAATTATCTTTATATAATAAATCTAGTCTTTTTTTAATGTTTTCTAAACCAATTCCATTACTTGTTTGAGTACTTTTATTAAAACTATTTTCAATTTTAAAACAAACCTTATCATTATCACAATTTAAGTCAATTTTTATATCTAAAAGACCATTTTTTAAGCTACCATGTTTAAAACTATTTTCAATAAAAGGTAAGAGCAGCATAGGAGCAATTTTTGTTGTTTCAGGAATATTATTATACTTAAAATTGACTTTAAGTGTATTATTAAATCGCATTTTTTCTAACTCAATATAATCTTTAATATGATTAATTTCTGTAACTAAAAGCACAAAGGGTTTATCTATTTGATATAGTAAATAATCTAATAAATTGGAGAGTTTTAGTATCATTTCAGGAGTTTTATCAGCTTTTTTTAAAGCAAAACCATACAATGTATTTAGAGTGTTAAACAAAAAATGCGGATGAATTTGCATTTTCAAATAGTTAAGTTCTTGCTCTTTAAGTTTAAGTTGAGTTTCTAATATTTTTGTTTCTAATATTTTTGTTTCTTCCGTGTGTTTCAAATTCAGTTTCACTAATTTAAAAGCACTTACAATAATGACTACTAAATAAACTGCAATTGCTACAAATACTAAGTTTCTGCTAATAGGAGCCATTTTGGTGTACTTAAAATTAGATAAATATACCAGCCCAAAAAAAACAGATAAGAGAATTAAGTAAGTAGAAATTATTAGAGTGTATAAACTATAAACGCCAAATAGAAAATAGCGTTTTTTTATTAGATAATCGGGGATGAGTTTATATATTGAAACGTAGGTTGTCGCTACGGTTATTGGCATTAAGAAGAGTGAAAAGGATAGTACATAACTAAAATCGTTACTATCAAATCCAAAAAAATAAGTATAAAAAAAGAGAACGCCACACCAAAAAACAGTGTGAAGTATAATTTGAATAAACTTATTTAAGATGACTTTTTTTAGCATGTACAATTATCAACTTTACAATAATACTATAATTTTTATGGTAATAGTTGTTTTGTAGACGAATGACAGATTTAAGAAGGGTTTTTGCCTTTGGTTATAAAAAGAACTAAATGGGTTATCCGTCGCATTTTTGATTTTAGACTTAAAATGAATATTAGGTTTGCTTTATGTTTAACTAAAATTATAAATAAATGAAACAATTATTGTTTTTTTCTTTCTTAATAAGTTCATTGTGTTTTTCTCAACAAGAAAACTTTAAACAATTAGATACACTTTTCGATGTACTTTCTTCAAACAATAAGATGATGGGGAGTTTTTCCATTTTAAAAGATGGTGATATTATTTATAATAAATCTATTGGTTATCAGTACATAATGAAAAATACTAAAAAAGAGGCTACTATAGATTCAAAATATAGAATTGGATCGATAACGAAGATGTTTACTTCTGTTATGATATTTCAATTGATGGATGAGAAAAAAATAAGTTTAAATGATAAATTATCTAGCTTTTATCCGAAAATTCCAAATGCATCCAAAATATCAATATCTAATTTATTGAATCATACTAGCGGTCTATTTAATATTACTGGAGACCCAAATATTTTCTCTTGGTTATATCAAGCATCAAGCGAGATTCAAATGTTGTCTAGAATACAAACACATAAAATAGATTTTGAGCCTGGTGAAAAAATGGAATATAGTAATACTAATTATATACTTTTAGGTTATATCCTTGAAAAAATAGAGAAAAATACTTATAAAAATATTCTAGAACAACGCATTGTAAATAAGTTAAAATTAAAGAATACGTATTTCGGGGGTGTAATAAATATCGAAGATAATGAGTGTCTATCATATTTTTATGAAAAAGGGGAATTAAAACAAGCAAAAGAAGAGCATTTAAGCAATCCTGGTGGGGCAGGAGCAATTGTTTCTAATCCTTCAGACTTAGTTGTTTTTATGGATGCGCTTTTTGGTGGTAAATTGATGTCAGAAACTAGTTTTAAAAAAATGACAGTGGTAAGAGATGAAATGGGGAGCGGTATAGAAACGGGTGAAAGAAATGGCTTAACTATTTGGGGACATGGTGGAGGTATTGGTGGTTTTAAATCTCTTGTATCGTATGTTCCAGAAATGAAAACAGCGTTAGCTATTACAGCAAATGCTGCAAGCTATAAGCTTCTCCCTATAATATTTAGTGCTATAAATGCTGTTAAAGGTAAAACCTTTAAAATACCAGATTTTAATATTAACGAAATACAATTAACAGAACAAGAAGTAAAAGCTTATGAAGGCATATACGAAAGTAAAGAACGTCCTTTCGATCTTACGTTTGTAGCTCATGGAAAAATTTTAAAAGCGGGACCGAATCCAAATAATTTGAATAACCTAACTGCAACAAAAAAAGATGAGTTTTCATTGGAAGCTATGTCTGTTATAATAAACTTTAATTTAGAGAACAATACATTATTTTTTAACGATCAGACTAGCGAACCAGTATTATTCACAAAAAAACAATAAATTTATAAATTATGAACACATTTATATTATTACAGGATAGAGGCTTCTTTTCAACCTTAGTACAAAGATTTAACGAAGGTGGACCTTTCTTTATGTCACTTATTCTAATCTGCTTTATGTTGGCATTTGTCTTTCTTGGATTTGGGTTTTTTAATCTTAAAAAGAATTTAAATAAATCTAAAAAAATGAGAAGTCTAGCTTCCGATACTAGTATTTTAGGACTCGTGTTTGGTTTTTTGGGGTCTACAATTGGTATGATTAATGCTTTTGATTCCTATGAGGTTTTTGGAGATATTGATGCACGTATGATGGCTGGAGGATTAAAAGTGTCTTTTTTAACTACTGTATTTGGTTGTTTAACATTCATTCTACCTAGAATTGTTATTTTGGTTTTACGCGGAATGCAAAAAGAATAATCTATTTTATATAATTATGATTAAATCCCTTTTCATTAATTTGAAAAGGGATTTTTTTTGGCATACATAAGGTTTTTTATAAATGATTTTAAAATAGTAACTTAGCTTTTTAAGTCAAACTAAAAACCACCATTTTTCGCCATGAAAAAAATACTCATTCTTTTTGTTGCTTCTTTTTTCTTTATTAGCTGTTTTAAAAGTAAAACCGAAACACAACCCAATTTACCTAAAGTATTACCTGAAGCTCCAGCTAAATCAGTTGGTATGTCAGAATTAAGACTTAGTTATATTGATACTATGTTAAATAAAGCTGTTAGTGATAATATAATTCCGGGTGCTGTTGTATTAGTTTCAAGACATGGAAAAGTAGTATATCATAAAGCATTTGGTATGGCAGATAATACTTCAGAAAGAGACTTGCAACAATCCGATATTTTCAGAATAGCTTCTCAAACAAAAGCAATTACGTCTACTGCAGTAATGATGCTTTGGGAAGAAGGCAAGTTTAATTTAGATGATCCCATTTCTAAATACATCCCAGAGTTTAAAGGCGAACAAATTTTAGATACGTTTAACGAAAACGATTCATCATACACAACAAAACCAGCAAAAAAACAAATCACAATTAGGCATTTATTAACACATACTTCAGGTATTGGTTATGGGGTAATTGATGGCGATTCTAGATTTAATAAAATTTATAATAAAGCAGGTATTATAGATTTATATACCACAAAAGATATTAGTATTGAAGACAATATTAAAAAGTTAGCAAAACTACCATTGCATCATAATCCTGGAGAAAAATTTACGTATAGTGAAGGGTTAGATGTGTTGGGTTATTTTATAGAAATAGTATCAGGAATGCCTTTTGATGATTTTTTAAAAACCAGAATTTTTGAGCCTTTAGGGATGCACGATACACAGTTTTATTTACCAGAGTCTAAATACAATCGTTTAGTTACTGTGCAAACTAAAGATGATGATGATAAATGGGAAAAATTTCCAGTTACTTTTTATGATACCGATTACCCAATTAAAGGCGCAAAACGCTTTTTCTCTGGTGGCGCAGGACTAACAAGTACAGCAAAAGATTATGCCACTTTTTTACAAATGTATTTGAATAAAGGTGAATTAAACGGAAACAGATTATTGAGCAGAACAACTGTTAAAACCATTTTAGCCAACCAAATACCATATATATCTGAAGATATACAAGATGTCCATGGTTTAGCTTTTGGATTGGTTGATAAAAAAGGACAGGATATAGGAGGTAACGGAAGTGAAGGCACATTTGTTTGGGGTGGTTATTTTAATACCACGTATTTTGCAGACCCAAAAGAAAATGTAGTTGGTGTGCTATTAAAACAAACCCAAAGAATAAGTGGAGATGATACCTCTAATAAATTTAGAAAACTAGTTATGCAAGCTATTGATGATTAGTTTTAAAGGTTATCAGTGAATTACTTATGGTAAAAAGGCACTTTTTAATTATACTAGTTTCTCTGATGTTACTAGGTTGTACTCATACAGAATCAGAGGTTTATCTTTTTTCTTTTTTTAAAGGAAATGGAGAAGATGGTTTACATATAGCTGCAAGTATGGATGGTTTTAATTGGAAAGAACTTAACAATGGCAATTCTTTTTTAAAACCAAAAGTTGGTAATGATAAGCTAATGAGAGATCCATGTATTATAAAAGGAGGAGATGATAAATTTCATATGGTATGGACAGTTAGTTGGAATGAAAAAGGCATAGGTTATGCTAATTCTGAAGATTTAATTAATTGGTCCGAACAAAAATATATTCCAGTTATGCACCATGAAGCCAATGCTAGGAATTGTTGGGCGCCAGAACTGTTTTTTGATGAAGACTCCAAAGAGTATTTTATTTTTTGGGCTACTACTATACCAGGCCGTTTTAAGGAAACGGATTCTTTTGGAGACAATGGTTATAACCACAGAATGTATTATACTAAAACAAAAGATTTTATTGAGTTTGCTGATACTAAATTGTTTTATAATAAAGGCTTTAATGTGATTGATTCAAATATTCAAAAGGATGAAGATGGTTACATCATGTTTTTAAAAGATGAAACGCTTCTTCCTAAGGCACAAAAAAATATTCGAATTGCAACTAGTAAAGAACTCAGTGGAAATTTTTCAGAGGCATCAGAACCAATCAGTCCAAATTGGGTAGAAGGGCCAACAAGTATAAAAATTAATGACGAGTGGATTGTTTATTTTGATATGTATACCAAGCACCAAATGGGAGCTATTAAGTCTTCTAATTTAATAGATTGGGAAGATATTTCAGATAAAGTAAGTTTTCCTAAAGGAACCAGACACGGAACAGTTTTTAAAGTTAAAGAAAGTATTTTTAATAATTTAACGAAGTCTGATACTCTAAAATTTTAATAGTTAGGTATAATAGTATTAAAGAAAAAGAGATTATAGTATGTTATACTTAATTAGTGGCGCATCAAGAGCAGGAAAGACCATAGTTGCAAAAAAGCTATCTGTTCAAAAAGGTATCTCTTATTTATCTCTAGATTGGTTGGTCATGGGTTTTACAAATGGTATTCCAGAATATGGTTTACATGATATGTTGTTTCCTGATGAAATCGCTAAAAGATTTTGGAGTTTTTTTAAAAGTATGGTTGAAAGTATGCTTTGGAGTGATATTGACTATATTATTGAAGGCGAAGCCATACTTCCAGAATTAATTATAGAATTATTAGAGAAGCACCCAAACAAACTTAAAATATGTTTTCTTGGTTTTACTAATGTTGTGGTTAGCCAAAAAGTTAAAGAAATAAAGCAGTTTAGCTGTGAGAAAAACGATTGGTTAACTGAAAAAACCGATGATTACATAAAAGACCATGTAAAAAATATGATATCACATAGTAAAAAAATAAAGACATCTTGCAAGAAAAATAATTTAAAGTATTTTGATGTGTCTAAAAATTTTAATGATGTTATTGATGATGCTATAGCATATTTTAAAGGTTAATAATTTTCAATTTTATGTCATTCCTGCGTAGTCAGGAATCCACTTTGAATCACGATATTTTATAATAAATTGAAAATGATAAATTTTAAAATGTCATTAACTGTCAACCGAATACTGTCTACCAAATTTATTTCCGTTTATTCCGCTTATTATAATTTTTATCACCTCTAGTTTTAGGCTTTTTGTACTTAGCAGCAATTTTAAATTTATACGAGCCACCTAAATTTTCTTTAGAGTTCTTTTCAGCTTTTTCATGAAATGCTGGTCCAACTGCATCTTCATCTTTACAGTTATTTGGATTGTTACGTTCTTTTATTTGCGGACGCTCTTCTTCAATAAGTTCAGTAGAAATCTCAACGGCATCATGAATGTCCAAAAGCGGAATTTCCATTTGCATTAAATCTTCAATACTATTAATAGCATCCTGTTCTTTTTCAGTAGAAAAAACAAGAGCTTCTCCTTTACGTTCGGCACGACCTGTTCTACCAATACGATGCATGTAATTTTCAGGGTAATCTGGTGTGTCAAAATTAATAACATGACTTACATTATCAATATCTAATCCACGAGCCATCACATCGGTAGCGATTAAAATTCTGTTTTCGCTGCTTCTAAATTGCTCAATGCTTCGTAATCTATAATTTTGTGTTTTGTTTGAATGAATCACACAAAGCTCTTCACGAAACGTTTCGTCTAGTTTTTCAAATAAACGATCTGCCATTTTTTTATAAGCCACAAAAATCAACACTTTATTAAAAGTTTCGATGTCATTTAATAAGTGAATCAATAAATTCACTTTGGTATAAAAATTAGGTACATTAAATCGTGTTTGCGAAATATTTTCTAAAGGTGTACCAGAAACCGCAATAGAAACACGTTCTGGACTCTTGAAAAAATCATTAATCAAAGCATCAACATCCTCCGTCATAGTTGCCGAAAACATAATGTTTTGTCTGCGCTGTGGCAGGATGTCAAAAATGTTAATCAATTGGTGCCTAAAGCCTAAATCTAACATCACGTCAACTTCATCAATAACCAATTTTTGAATCGATTTTAACTGCAAAACTCTACTTAAAGCCAAATCGTATAACCGACCAGGGGTTGCTACTAAAATATCTAATCCTTCAGCAATAGCTTGTTTTTGTGTATTAATATTGGTGCCACCATAAACCCCTAAAACGCGATTATTAATATATTTTGAAAGTTTTTCAATTTCTTCAACTACTTGCACAACAAGCTCACGCGTAGGCACTAAAATTAAAACTCTTGGATTTTCTTGGGTAGAAAACTTTAAATTTTTGAGTATGGGAAACATGTAGGCAAAGGTTTTTCCTGTACCCGTTTGTGCAATACCAACCATGTCTTTGCCCGATGCAACTACATTAAAAGCTTCTGCTTGAATAGGTGTTGGTGTTGTAAAACCTAAATCGGTTAAAGCGTTACGTAAAGGCGTATTTAAATTTAAATCTTCAAAAGTCATGATACTGTTAAATTTAGGGCAAAGGTATATTAATAAACGGTTTTATTCTTATTGACGCTAAATCTTTTGAATTATGAGCTAAATAAATTAGTTATGATAATTATTTTTTTAAATGCCTATTGTGGGCTTTTTTAACACGGTTAAATTTCAGTAATTTGCAGCCAATTCATTTCTATTGAGAACAACTTTACATCATAAAATAAAATCGCCTAAAACTTTTAAAAGCCAATTATTGGTTTGGGCACAACAATTTGAGGATGTAGTTTGGTTAGATTCAAATCCAGCCAGCAATAAAGACGCACAGAACTATACTAACTACGATGCGGTTTTAGCAGTTCATGCCTTTACCAGTATTCAAACTGATTTTTATAACGGTTTTGAGAAATTAAAAGAGTATCAAACCTCAGTAAATGATTGGATTTTTGGCTATTTGACTTATGATTTGAAGAATGATGTTGAAGATTTGGGCTCTAATAATTTTGATGGTTTAGAATTTCCTGATTTATACTTTTTTCAGCCTAAAAAGCTATTTCTTTTTAAGGATAATGAAGTTGAAATTCAATATTTAAATTGTGTTGATGATGAAATTAAAGATGATTTAAAAGCTATTTGTCATTGCGAGAACGAAGGACGTGGCAATCTGTCAAATGCTATTAAAATAAAACTTCGTATTCATAAAGATGAGTATTTCGAAAAAATAGATAAAATGCTTGCTCACATACATCGAGGCGACATTTATGAAGCCAATTTTTGTCAGGAGTTTTATGCTGAAAACACTGTTATTAATCCATTAGAAACTTACAACAAACTTAATACCATTTCAAATCCGCCTTTTGCTACCTTTTTAAAGTGTGATGATAAGTATTTGCTCTCGGCATCTCCAGAGCGTTATTTAAAAAAGAAAGGTAACACCATTATTTCGCAACCAATAAAAGGAACTGCAAAACGCTCTGATATTATTGAGGAAGACGAGCAGTTAAAAAACGATTTGTTAAGCGATGAGAAGGAGCGCAGCGAAAATATTATGATTGTAGATTTAGTGCGTAACGACCTATCAAAAACCGCATTAAAGGGTAGTGTTAAGGTTGAAGAATTGTGTAAAATTTACACGTTTGATCAAGTGCATCAAATGATTTCTACTATAAGCTCTAAAGTAGATAAAAACACACATCCAGTAAACATAATAAAAAGCACGTTCCCAATGGGAAGTATGACAGGTGCTCCAAAAATTTCTGCAATGAAAATTATTGAAGCTTTAGAGGAAACTAAGCGTGGGCTCTATTCTGGTGCTGTTGGTTACTTTACGCCAACTGGCGATTTCGATTTTAATGTGGTTATTAGAAGTATTTTATACAACAAAACCAAAAAATATATATCGTATTCTGTTGGTGGTGCTATAACTGCAAAAAGTAATTCTTTAAAGGAATACGAGGAATGCCTAGTAAAAGCTAAGGCTATGCGAACAGTTTTAGAGCATTAACCTAAACGCTCTTTTAAACTTTCAATGGTTAAATCTAAAATGCGTTTTACACGTTTTGCTTCTATATTTTTAATTTGAGCAACTTCATCGTAATCTAATCTTCCAAAGACAAATAAATCTACAATTTCTGATACTTTTAATGGCAATAGGGTATAGAATTTTCCTAATATATTCTTGCTGTTTAAAGCAGACATATCCTCAACCTCAAGTGCATTTTTTAGAGAGGTGTTATCATTTTCATAAATAAACAAATGCTTGTGCTTGCGGTCTTGTTTATACGAAATATCATTAAGCTCATCATTCATAATAAAATCAAAATCTTCATCAACGGTAAAATTTTCCTCCAATCCATCTAACTCTTCCTCTAAAATTGAATTTGTACTTAGCGTATTTTGATGAAATGCCTCTTTTTTAAAGAGTTCATCTAAATCAGTATCCACAATTTTAAACAGTTTAATTTTTATCGCTAAAGGTTCCATGTCAACATCATAACCACCCTCATAAAACTTTGCAACAGCTTCATCTATAAAATCGTTTGAGGCATACATGTTTTTTGGGATAATACCTTTAGATTCGCCTATGTATAAACGATGTTTAATGTAAGCTTGTAAATGTTGTGTTGCAGAAATTACTTTTTTGTTAAAAGTGTCTTGAGTTTTTTTATCGTTTAATTTATCGATTGAGCACATATTTTTAGGTATTAAAATTTATACTTTAAAACTAAGAAAAAACATGAGCTTCAAACATGATTTTTATCATTGTAATATGGTTATAAGTTGTGTATATAAATGGGCAATGTTGTATATTTGAAAACATGCTAAAACAATTTAAAAATCATATTAATAATAACTTACCTTTTCTTAAAAAAAGCAAACTACTTATTGCTATTTCTGGCGGATTAGATAGTGTAGTATTAACACATTTATGTCATCAATTAAAATTGAATATAACCTTATCTCATTGCAATTTTAATTTAAGAGAAGAAGAAAGTGATGCCGACGAAGATTTTGTTTTACAATTGGCTGATGACTTAAATTTAGAAGTGTTTATTGAAAGTTTTGATACTGAAGCTTATGCTAAAGAAAATAAACTTTCTACACAAATGGCAGCCCGCGAGTTACGCTATAATTGGTTTGATGAAATTGCTAAACAATTGCAATACGATTTTATATTAACCGCTCATCATGCCGATGATAATTTAGAAACGGTTTTAATCAATTTTACCAGAGGAACAGGTTTAGAGGGCTTAATAGGAATCCCTGAAATTAATGATAATATAGTACGACCATTATTACCATTTTCTCGAGCAAAAATTGAAGTTTATGCAAAAAATGAAAATTTAAAATGGCGCGAGGATAGTAGTAACGCGTCAACCAAATATTTACGTAACAAATTAAGGCACGATGTTATTCCTGTTTTAAAAGAAGTGAATCCTAAGTTGTTGCAAAATTTTCAAACTACCCTCAATAATTTAAATGATACAATAGACATTGTTGAAGAAAGCACTAATGCTGTTTTAAAAAAGGCTATAGATACTACTGATGATAATCATATAGCATTTAAAATTTCAGAATTTAAAAAAGTAAATAATCCAAAAGCCTATTTATTTGAAGTTTTTAAAGAATACGGATTTACTGAATGGAACGATGTTTTAGATTTATTAAATGCCGAAACAGGAAAACAAGTATTTTCAAAAACACATCGATTAATCAAAAATCGTAAGCATTTATTATTAAGTGAAATAAAACTAAATGATAATCAGGAAATTCTAATTAATAAGGATGATAGTAATAAGCAAATTCCGTTAGGGATTTTATTTTTTGATAAAGTTGATGCTATTTCAGAAACACAAAACCACACTATATATGTAGATAAATACAAACTCAATTTCCCATTAACAATAAGAAAATGGAAAAAAGGGGATGTGCTTTATCCCTTAGGAATGAAAGGTAAAAAGAAATTAAGTAAATATTTTAAAGACGAAAAATTATCGCTTTTAGATAAAGAAAATGCATTGTTATTATGTTCAGGAAATGATATTGTTTGGGTCATAAATAAACGAGCAGACGATAGGTTTAAAGTAACTAAAAACACAAAGCAAATTTTAAAAATTGAGTTAAAGTAATTTGAAACTACAAGGTCAAATAGTCGACATACAAAACAAACGCATTTATAAAGGCGAAATCACTTTAGTAAATGGGAGGATTTCATCTATTGAAGAAAAAAATCATAATATAGACCACTTTATTCTACCAGGATTTATAGACGCTCATATCCACATTGAAAGCTCCATGTTAGTGCCATCAGAATTTGCAAGAATTGCTGTAAAGCATGGTACGGTAGCGACGGTTTCAGATCCGCATGAAATTGCAAATGTACTTGGTGTTAAAGGGGTGGAATTTATGATTAAAAATGGTAAGCAAACTCCATTTAAATTTAATTTTGGTGCACCATCGTGTGTGCCTGCCACCAATTTTGAATCTGCTGGTGCCATTATCGATTCCGATGGAATAAAATCGCTTCTAGAAAATCCAGACATTAAATATCTAGCTGAAATGATGAATTATCCAGGAGTTTTTTTTGACGACGAAGACGTTTTAAAAAAGATAGCTTGGGCAAAACATTATAATAAACCCATTGATGGTCATGCACCCGGTGTAAGAGGAGAAGACATTTCTAAGTATATCAATGCAGGAATCTCAACAGATCATGAATGTTTTACTTACCAAGAAGCTTTAGAGAAACTTCAAAAAGGCATGAAAATCTTAATTCGAGAAGGTAGTGCTGCTAAGAATTTTGAGGCTTTAATCGATTTATTACCAGAGCATTATGAAAACATGATGTTTTGTAGTGATGATAAACACCCTGATGATTTAATTGTTGGTCATATTAACCAGCTTTGTGCTAGAGCTGTTGCAAAGGGAATTGATGTTTTTAAGGTATTAAAAGCAGCTTGTGTAAACCCTATAAGACATTATAATCTTGATGTTGGATTGTTAAATATTGGAGATGCTGCTGATGTCATCGTTGTTGAAGATTTAAAGGATTTTAAAACGCTTCAAACTTATATTAATGGTGAATTAGTTTTTGATAATGGTGAATCTTTAATAAAACCTGTATCGTTTAATAATCTTAACAACTTCAATTGTGAAAAGAAAAAAGTTTCAGATTTTAAATTTGAATCATCTTCAAAACAAATTCGAGTGATTGAAGCTTTAGAAGGGCAGTTGGTAACTAACGAGATTATTGAAGACGCTTTGATAGATGAAGGTAATTTGATTTCAAATATCGAAAAAGATATTCTAAAAATGACAGTCGTTAATCGTTATCATCCCGTCCCGATTACTATCGGGGACTATCGGGATCAAAAACCGGCGATAGCGTTTATTAAAAACTTTGGTTTGAAAGAAGGCGCTATTGCATCATCTGTTGGACATGATTCGCATAATATTATTGCTGTAGGTGTTTCGGATGAAGCGATTTGTAAAGCTGTTAACTTAATTATAGAAAATAAAGGTGGTATTTGTGCTATTTCCAATTCCGAAGAAAAAACAGTATCACTTCCTGTTGCAGGAATAATGAGTGATAAAGATGGAGAAAGTATTGGTAAGGCCTATGCTGATTTAGATAAATTTGCAAAGAAATTGGGAAGTAAATTATATGCACCTTATATGGCGCTTTCGTTTATGGCTTTATTGGTTATTCCGTCACTTAAATTAAGCGATAAAGGATTGTTTGATGGAAGAGATTTTAAATTTACATCTTTAGAATTCGATTAAGCCCAAAACCCAAAACCTAATACCCAATTATGCCAATAATAGAATCAACTTACAAACCTCCTTTTTATTTTAAAAATGGTTTTATTTCAACAGTATATTCTGGCTTGATAAGACAAATTTCTTTAGAGCAAGAACGAGAGCGTATTATGCTAAATGATGGTGACTTTCTAGATTTAGATTGGAGTTTTTCTAGCAACAAAAATAATAAGCTTATTGTTTTATTGCACGGGTTAGAAGGTCATGGACAACGACCATATATAACAGGAGCTGCAAAACATTTCAACACTAATGGTATAGATGCAGTTTGTGTTAATTTTAGAGGTTGTAGCGGAGAAGAAAACTTAAAATATTACAGTTATCATTCTGGTGCTACTGGTGATTTAGTAGAAATTATTAATCATATTATTTCAGCTAAAAATTACAATGATATATATTTAAAAGGTATCAGTCTTGGTGCAAATATTATTTTGAAATATTTAGGAGAAGGAAATCATATTCCCAAAGAAATTAAAGCAGGTATAGCTGTTTCGGTACCGTGTAATTTATCTGGTGCGGCAAAAGAATTACACACGTTAAAAAATAAGTTATACCATGATAGGTTTTTAAAGCCATTAGTTAAAAGACTTAAAGAAAAACAGCAACGATTTCCGGGTTCAATTAAAAATGAGGACATCAAATCTATTAAAACATTATATGATTTTGATAATGTTTACACCTCAAAAGCTCACGGATTTATTGATGCTGAAGATTATTACTCTAAATGTGCGAGTCTTCAATTTCTTTCAAATATTAAAATACCAACCTTAATTATTAATGCACTAAACGACTCCTTTTTATCTCCAGAATGTTTTCCTGTTAAGGAGGCTAAAAACAATTCTAATCTGTATTTAGAAATGCCAAATTATGGCGGGCACGCAGGCTTTATTGATAAAAAGAATGTGTATTATAATGAAAAACGAGCCTTAGAATTTGTAAACAATAGTGCTAATTTTTAAGATTTTCGGGAAACCTTTCTATTACAATATTCCACAATTCAGGAAGAATAAAATACACAAATAATGTTAGGATAATTATTCAAATTACATTCATTATAATGCCTTTACTTGCTATGTCGGGAATGCGTAAATAACCCGACCCAAAAACAACTGCATTTGCTGGTGTAGCAACAGGAAGCATAAAAGCACAAGATGCAGCAACTGCAACTCCAACCATTAAAATAAAAGGGACGTACATCTATGGTTAAAGCCATAGGCACTAGTGCAGGTAAAAGCATTGCGGTAGTAGCTAGATTAGAAGTGATTTCAGTTAAAAATTTAACAGCTGCGATTAAAAGTAAAATTAATAAAATGGTACTAACTCCAGCAAATGTTGTCATTTGGTTTTCAATCCATAAAGCTAACCCACTAGTTTCAAAACCTTTTGCTAATGCCATACCAGCACCAAATAGGAGAATAATTCCCCAAGGTAAATTCTTGGTATCTTTCTAAGAAATATTTTTTTTATCCTTTGTTTTGGATGGAATTAAAAACAACACTAAAGCAAATAAAATAGCAATTATAATGTCATCAATTTGAGGAAATATTTTGTTAAGAAGAAAAGAACGTGTGATCCAATAAAAGGCTGTGGAAGCAAAAACTATAGCAATGATTTTTTCTTCATAAGTCATTTTACCTAAAGCATTTAGTAAGCGCTTTATTTCTAGTTTGCCTCCAGGAAATTCCTTTTGTTTAAAAGTAAATGCGAATTTGGTTAAATATTTCCAACATATAAAAAGTAAAATAATAGAAATAGGAAAACCGAAGATAAACTATTGCGAAAACGTAATTTCATACCCGTAAGTTTCTGTAACTACACCAGCCAAAACTAAATTTGGTGGCGTGCCAATTAAGGTGGAAATACCACCAATAGAAAAGCTGTATACTATAGCGAGCATTAAAGCTTTACCAAAAATTAAATTTTCATCTTCATCTGTTTTGGGGTTGTATTTTAATTGTTTGATAATAGCTATGCCAATAGGAAGCATCATTACCGAAGTAGCGGTATTAGATATCCACATCGATAAAAAAGCTGTAGCGACCATAAACCCTAAAATGATTTTATTAGCATTCGAACCAATGATATTGATCATGTTAAGGGCAATGCGTTTATGTAAATTCCATTTTTCAATAGATAGCAATGGCAATTATAAAGCCACCTAAATATAAAAACACAAATATATGTCTAAATGATGCTGTTGTTGTAGTAATATCTAAACTTCCTGTAAGCGGAAATAAAACAATTGGTAATATGCTGTAGCTGCAATTAGTATAGCTTCAGTTATCCACCAAACGGCAATCCAAGCAGTTGATGCTAAAATACCGTTAGCTTCGTCTAATAAGTCTTTAGGGGAATAAAAAAGTCGAATTGCTATAAATAATAATGACCAAGTATTAATCCAATACGTTTAGTATTTGTCATCTACTAATTTTAAAATAGTTGAATCCCTAAAAATAGGTTTAATTTTATAAAGTTGATTTATTATAGGAGTTATAAAATAATATGCATATAATTTATTTTAGATATTGTAAAACACATTGCTTTATTATATCTTTGCATAAAATTTATAATAAGACGCACACAAATTATGTTTGATTTTGATCAATATTTAGGTTTTTTAGCATTTTTAACCATATTAACAATTGGATTTTGGTTAATGATATTTTTGTTAACTTTTGTAATTCCTTATTGGATTGGGGGTTCTTTAATTGAAAGATTAAAAGAAATTAGAGAAGCAAAAAAAACTAAAAGAGAAGCTTAAAATATAATTTTGTACAAAAAAAGACCTCTTCAATACAAATGAAGTGGCCTTTTTAAATTTTCAATCATTGCTTCAATACAAAAGAAGTTTTGATTTACTCTTACTAAGAAAAATTAATTAAAAGGAGTGTATTTAAGACGTGCATTCCTTTTTGTTTTCAATTAGTAAAACTAGTTTGAAGCACCAATAAATGAAAGGAATCGTTATAAACCTTTTCAACAAGTTTTTAACAAATAAAAAATCTTATACAAACTTTTTTTAAATTTAAAAGATTGATATTTAATCTATTAAATTGGTTTGATAAGTAAGTTTATTTGTTTATTTAAGTAGAAAGGTTTATAAATTAATTTTTATAGAAATTATTTGATTTGTTTATTGATATTCATTGTTTTAGTATTTGTATAGTTTATTTTACCCATTTAATTGTTTGATTTGTTTATATTAATATTTTCATGTTATTTTATAGAATGAAAAATTTAATCACTTTGTCAGTAACAGTTTTAATCCTAAGCTGCAACACCACAAAAGAAAAAAATCAACCTATTGAAACTGAAATAAAAACAGTTTCAGCCTCGCAACCAACAGCAATATTGGGCATCCCAAAACTCAATTTAAAAGGCGCAAACACATTAGCACAATTGCCATTGTTTTGTATTAATACAGAATACCCAAACAAGTTATCGCAAACTATTGGTAGCGACGATGATTTAAAATCACCTAGCGCATTACATCCTGCGTTTTATGGGTGTTTTGATTGGCATTCATCTGTGCATGGGCATTGGAGTTTGGTGAGTTTGCTAAAGCAATTCCCAAATATCGATAATGCAGAAACTATTAAACAGCGCTTACTTAAAAACATATCGAAAGAAAACATTGAAGCCGAAGTGCAATATTTTTATGGAAAACATAATAAGTCTTACGAGCGTACTTACGGTTGGGCGTGGTTACTTAAACTCGCTGAAGAATTACATACTTGGGACGATGAAACCGCACGAACTTTGGAAAGCAATCTACAACCGCTAACTGATTTAATTGTTGAAAAATACATAGAATTTTTACCAAAACTAAAATACCCAATTCGCGTTGGCGAGCACACCAATACTGCTTTTGGATTATCTTTTGCTTACGATTACGCTATTACTTTAAATAATAATGTGCTGAAATCTCTTATTGAGCAACGCGCCAAAGATTTTTACTTAAAAGATACAGGCTGTCCAATAACTTGGGAGCCTAGTGGAAGTGATTTTTTGTCGCCATGCTTAGAAGAAGCAGCACTAATGAAACGGACTTTACCATTAGCAGATTACAAAGCATGGCTAAAAGACTTTCTTCCTCAACTTAGTGATGTTAATTTTAATATAGAAACAGGTAAAGTATCAGACCGAACCGATGGGCATTTGGTGCATTTAGACGGTGTTAATTTTTCTCGTGCTTGGAGTTTAAATAAAATTGCTGAAGATTTACCTGAATATGAACACCTTAAAAACACCGCAAATCATCATGTAAATTATTCGCTGCCTAGTGTTGTTGGAGATAGTTACGAAGGCGGACATTGGTTAGGTAGTTTCGCTATTTATGCACTAAACTCAACACAAAAAATTAAATAGTACTTTAATATTTTATTAAAGACCTATTTATTAAGAATTATGCTTTTAATTTTAAATGTTTTTCTAATAAAAATAGTAGGTTATGAAACAATGGTTTAAAAACATTGGGCCAGGGTCATTGGTAGCAGCAGCCTTTATTGGACCAGGAACGGTAACTGTTTGTACGCTTGCTGGTGTTGGTTTTGGTTTTGCACTTCTTTGGGCAATGTTGTTATCTATTATTGCTACGGTTATTTTGCAAGAAATGGCAGCACGATTAGGTGTGATTTCTCAAAAAGGATTGGCTCAAGCTATTCGAAGCGAAATTAAAAATCCTCTATTTAAAACATTAGCTATTGTATTGGTTTTTTCTGCAATTGTTATTGGAAATGCTGCTTACCAAGCAGGAAATATAAGTGGAGGTGTTTTGGGTTTAGAAACTGTTGTAGGAAATTCTAATATTACAATTTCAGGACTTTCAATTAATTTTCTAAGTATTGTTATAGGTTTTATGGCTTTTGTTTTACTTTATTTGGGTAACTATAAAATTCTTCAAAATGTATTAGTTTCTTTAGTGGTCGTAATGAGTTTAGCTTTTTTAATTACTGCCATTATCACAAAACCTAGTATTACTGAAATTGTAAAAAATGCATTTATTCCAAATTTCCCAAAAGATAGTATATTTACAATTATAGCTTTAATTGGAACTACAGTTGTGCCGTATAATTTGTTTTTACATGCATCTTTGGTAAAACAAAAATGGCATAGTAAGAGCGATTTAAAATTAGCAAGAAAAGATACTTTAGTTGCAGTAGTTTTAGGCGGGTTAGTATCTATGTGTATTATGGTTTCGGCGTCGTCAATCCAAACTCAAGATATAAATAGTGCAGCAGATTTAGCTAAAGGTTTAGAGCCTTTATTTGGTAGTTTTGCAAAATATTTTTTAGCTATTGGTTTATTTGCAGCTGGAATTACTAGTGCAATTACAGCACCATTGGCTGCTGCATTTGTGGCTACAGGTTGTTTGGGTTGGGTTACTAATATGCAATCTAAAAAGTTTCGAGCAGTTTGGATGTTTGTTTTGTTGGTTGGAGTAATTTCTGCATCATCTGGAATAAAATCAATTGAAATTATAAAATTCGCCCAAGTTGCTAATGGTATTTTATTGCCAATTATTGCTGGTTTTTTAATTTGGATTATGAATAAAAAAACTATTTTAGGAATGTATGTAAATAATATAAAACAAAATATTTTTGGATGTATTATTCTGGGAGTTAGCATATTATTATCCTTAGCGACACTTAGCAAGGTTTTTCATTTAAACCTTTTCTAGTGAAAAATTATACAATTGATATTAATGTAGATTTAGGTGAAGGTATTGGTAACGAACTAGAAATAATGCCTTATATAACAAGTTGTAATATTGCTTGTGGTGGGCATGCTGGCGATACTAAAACCATGCATGAAATGGTTAAGTTGGCTAAAATGTATGGTGTAAAAATAGGTGCTCATCCATCGTTTCCTGATAAAGATAATTTCGGTAGAAAGATTTTAGAAATGCCTTCAGTAGTATTGTTTAAATCGATAAAAAAACAAATAAAAGATTTACTTAATGTTACTAAAAATGAGAATGCGAGATTACATCATATAAAACTACATGGAGCACTTTATAATTTAGCATCGATAGACAAAAAAACTGCTAAAATTATTATTAAAACTATAAAAAGTATGGCAATACCAGTTAAATTATACGTGCCATATCAGTCTGTTATCGCAAGTGTAGCGATACAAAATAACATTTCTATTGCTTATGAAGCCTTTGCTGACAGAAATTATAATGATAATTTAACTTTGGTTTCTAGAGAAAAAAGCAATGCAATAATTTTTGATAAGGCAACGATGTTTAATCATGTATACCGAATGATTTCTACTCAAAAAGTTAAAACTATAACTAATAAAGAAGTTGCTATTAAAGCAGATACATTTTGTATACATGGAGATAGCCCTGATGCTGTAAAATTAGTTAAAAGCTTAAAGGAGAAATTAGAAACTAAAGGTGTGATTATTGCTTAATTTTTTTATGATTTTTAACTTAACATATAAGCCATACGGAGAACGCTCAATTTTAGTTGAATGGCCTCAGGTTATCAATAAGAAAATACTGTATGATGTGTTAGCTTTTAAGAATAAAATATTAAAAAATGATATTGAATTAATTATTGATATAAATACGGCATATAATTCATTATTAATTACTTATAAAAAAATAAAAACTAGCTTCAATACTCAAGTTTCTATATTGAAAGAGACATATAGCCAAGAAAATATTTATAATAAGCAAATATTTAAGCAGTGGGAAATTCCAGTGTGTTATGATGTTGATTTTGGTGTTGATTTAAAAACTATTTCACTGGCTAAAAACACCACAAAAGAATTTATTATTAAACAGCATTCGCAAGCCATTTATACGGTTTATTTTATTGGTTTTTTGCCAGGGTTTTTATATTTAGGAGGATTACATAAAGCACTTTGTTTTCCTAGAAAAGAAACACCTAAATTACAAATTGAAAAAGGAGCTGTAGCTATTGGTGGCAATCAAACAGGTATTTACCCTAGCGAAAGCCCTGGAGGTTGGAATATTATTGGCAATACACCAATTTCTTTTTTTAATGTAACTAAGAACAATGCGTGTTTCGCTAAACCTGGTGACTCAATTAAATTCTACTCAATATCTTTAAAAAAATATCACGACATTAAATCTCTTGTAGATGCTGGAGTTTATCAAATAAAAAGTGAGGTTGTAAATGGTTAAAGTTATAAAATCTGGTTTTTATTCTACCATTCAAGATTTTGGTCGCATTGGTTATCAGCATTTAGGTGTACCTTATTCTGGTGTTCTGGATTGTTATTCGGCATCCATAGCCAATGCTATTTTGGGTAATAATAAAGGTGCAGCAGTTATGGAAATGACAATGGTTGGCGTAACGCTTCAGTTTGATTGTAATACAAATATTTGCATTACAGGAGCAGATATGTCACCCAAAATTAATTCTAATGCTATAAGGCTCTATAAAGCTATTGCTATTAAAGCTGGCGATGTTTTGTCATTCGGTAAAGTTAATTACGGATTTAGGTCTTATTTAGCTGTTTCCGAAGGCTTTAAAACTGAAGTTGTAATGAAAAGTAGAAGCATGTATAAAGGTGTTACTAATAAGTTTGTACTAAAAGAAAATGACGAATTATCTATATCAAATGCATTTTTTAACAATAAAAAAAATGCCATTATTAAAGTGGATAGAAATTATTTTACTTCAAAAATTATTGAAGTTTTTAAAGGACCAGAATTTGCTTGTCTTTCTAAAGAACAACAAAAAATGATGTTTTCAAAGATATTTACTATTTCAAAAGAAAATAATAGAATGGCTTATCAATTAAAAGAAAGTTTAGCCAATAATTTAAAGCCTATTATTACATCGTCGGTGCTTCCTGGAACCGTTCAGCTCACACCATCTGGAAAGCTGATTATTTTAATGAAAGATTGTCAAACAACAGGTGGTTATCCTAGAGTATTACAGCTAAAAGAAAGCTCTGTAGGTATTTTGTCTCAAAAATTTACAGGGCAAAGCATTTCTTTTAAACTGTTAGAATATTAAGAAAATTTTATAGTTGTTATTGGTAAGCTGTTCTTAATTTTGCAACATAGAAGAAAAACAAAAATGAAAAAATCATTTTTAATCCTAGTTATTGCTATGCTTTTTAATAGTTGTGAAAAACAGAAAGTAATTAGCGCGCAAGAAATAGTTGATAAATCTATAGAAGTTGCTGGCGGCAATAAAATTAAAAATGCAGCCATAGCTTTTAATTTTAGAGATAAACACTACAAAGCAACACGTAATAATGGAGTATTTCAATTTGAAAGAATCTTTAAAGATTCTACAATTGTTATTCGAGATGTTTTATCAAATGATGGTTTTAAACGTTATAATAACAATTTAGAAGTAAAAGTTGCAGATAGTATGATTTTAAAGTACTTATCTTCAGTGAATTCTGTACATTATTTTTCGATATTACCTTTTGGTTTAAACGATGCTGCAGTAAATAAAGAGTATATTGATAAAGTTACTTTAAAAGGAAAAGATTACCATAAAATTAAAGTTACATTTAATCAAGATGGAGGTGGAGAGGATTTTGAGGATGTATTTGTGTATTGGATAAATGCCAAATCCTATAAAACAGAGTACATTGCTTACTCTTATGAAGAAACCGACGGCGTTGGTATACGTTTTAGAGCTGCTTTTAATGAACGTTACGTTAACGGTATTAGGTTTGTTGATTATGTCAATTATAAACCTAATAATTCATCAACTTCGTTACAAGATTTAGACGAATCGTTTGAAAAAAATCAATTAAAACTATTATCAAAAATTGAATTGACTGATATGACGGTTAATTAATAGTTAGTACCTGATCCGAAATTTTATTAGCTATTACAGTAACTATGTACAAGTTGTCGTTCTTGCTATCATCTATATCTTCATGTTTTTTAAAACCTAAAAAAGCATTAACCAGCATAGGTGTAGTGTTGCTATGGCCTACGATTAAAATGGTTTTGCCTTTTGTGTTTTTTAAAAACGTTTTTGTATCAAGTTTATAAGGATGATAAAGTGTTAATTCTAATCCTTTTTTTGTAGCAGTTGGTTGAGCTGTTTCTTTAGTCCTGTTATAATTGGTACTATAAATAGCATCAAATTTTATATTTGAAAATACTTTACTCCATTTTTTTGCTCGTTTTTTACCTATTTCAGTTAAATGAGGATTTTTATTTGTTTTGTTGCTTCTATCTTTTTCTGCATGACGAATAAAATAATAGGTTGAGGCCTCAGAGGTTATTTTTTCTTATGAAAAAGAGGTTGTTGATAGTATTGTAAATGCAAAAAGAAATAAATATTTCATCGTTAAAAACTTGATTGTCATCAAATATAAATAGAACTCATCTTGACTTTTTCTATTTCCTAAAAAAATGGCTGAAATTCACCCATATTTTGTTGCTTTTCTTACCCGTAGCACTGCTATAGCTTTCAAAAAGTGCCTCATCTGGTCAAATTTTCAACTCATTTTCGGTTAAAAACAAAAAGTCAAGAAGAGTTCATAGTTTTAAATCACAGTTTTTAAATTATTTGTTAAAGTTGATTTAAGCAAGTCGCATCGCAATTTCTACCATTTCTGTAAATGTTGTTTCACGTTCTTTGCTTGTTGTGCGTTCGCCAGTAACTAAAGAATCCGAAATGGTTAAAATTGTAAGCGCATTTACATTATGCTTAGCAGCTATAGTATATAAGCCAGCACTTTCCATTTCTACACAAAGTACGCCGAATTTAGACCACTTTTTATAAGACTCAAAATCGTCCGCATAAAACTCATCCGATGTAAAAACATTTCCTGCTTTTATATTAATGTTTTTTTCTTTAGCAATACCTACGGCTTTTTGAAATAATTCAAAATTAGCAGTAGGTGCATAATCTGCACCACTAAACCGCAGCTCGTTAACACCAGAATTAGAAGATGCCGCCATTGCTAAAACAATGTCCCGTATTTTAATATGTTTTTGGTAAGAGCCAGCACTACCAACTCTAATAAGGTTTTTTACACCATATTCTGTAATAAGTTCGTGTGCGTAAATAGATATTGAAGGAACGCCCATTCCAGTACCCATAACCGATATGCGATTTCCGTTATAAGTTCCTGTATAGCCAAACATGTTTCTTATTTTGTTAAAACACACTGGGTTTTCAAAAAAAGTTTCTGCAATCCATTTGGCTCGTAATGGGTCTCCTGGAAGTAAAATAGTTTCGGCAATGTCACCTTTTTTGGCTTCAATATGTACACTCATTTTGATTTGTTTTTAGTATTTCAAATTAGATGTTTTCCCTGTAACTATGTCAATTCCAGATGATGTTCCTAATCTTTCTACACCTAAATTTATATATTCCAATGCAGTTTTAGCATCTTTTATTCCACCAGAGGCTTTAATTTTTACCGTACTTTTCGCAACGCTTTTAATGAGTTTTATGTTATGTATTGTAGCGCCTCCAGTTCCAAACCCTGTTGATGTTTTTATAAAATCTGCACCGCTTTGTATAGCGAGTTCGCTAGCTTTTATAATTTCTAATTCTTCTAAATAGCAGGTTTCTAAAATTACTTTTAATACGTTGCAAGGCATAATTTTCTTTACAGCTTCAATATCTTTCCAAACAGCATCAAAATCTTTACTTTTAAGTAAACCTAAGTTAATAACCATATCAATTTCATCTGCACCATTATTTAATGCTGATTCTGCTTCAGCAACTTTTGCTTGGGTGGACATACTGCCTAAAGGGAAGCCTATAACACTGCAAACTTTTACTTTGCTATTTTTTAAATGTTCTTTGGCTAAATATATATAGCAACTATTTACACATACTGAGAAAAATTGATGTGCTATAGCTTCTTCGCAAAGTTTTATAATATCTGCTTTAGTAGTAGTGGGTTTTAAAAGTGTATGGTCTATATAAGTGTTTAAAAGTTTCATATTGAGTCTAAAAATACATTTATTTTTTAATAAAAATCAGATTACTAGATAGCATTTTATAATACACTAAGGTGCATATAAAAAATATTATCAAACTATGATTTATATCAGTTTTTTATTATCACTTGGGTACTAATTTTGTGAGAAATAATTTTAAATATCATGAAAAAAACAATTTTCACAGCTTTAATTGTCTGTTTATCAATAGCTGCGGTTGGCGCACAAGAAACAGATACTAGTTCCGCAACAAATTTTAGCAAATGGCAAGTTAGACTGCGTGTTATAGCTATAGTTCCTAACGAATCTGCCACTATACAAGCGATTGGAGGCGATGCGCAAATATCTAACGCATATGTACCCGAATTAGATTTTACTTATTTTTTTAATAAAAATTTAGCAGCCGAATTAATTTTGGGCACAGCAAAACATGATGTTAAAGCAGTCTCTACAGCCGTAGGAGATATTCCTTTAGGAGATGTTTGGTTATTGCCACCAACGCTTACGTTACAGTACCATTTTGATGGAGAGGCTGTGCATCCTTATTTTGGGGCAGGTTTAAATTATACCTTATTTTATAATGAAAGCGCAGGGCCAGTAGCAGATAAAGTGAGTTACGATAGTGCTTTAGGGTTTGCTTTTCAAATGGGTTTTGATATTGATTTAGATGATACTTGGTTTGTTAATATTGATGCTAAATACTTGCTATTAAATACCGATGTTAATGTTAATGCAACTACGGCATTAGGGGCTACCGTTGGAGCCGATGTTAATATTAATCCATTTATTGCTGGCATTGGTTTTGGAATGAAGTTTTAATTTAAAACAAGTTGAAAAAAGCTAAGCAAAACCTTAAAAAGTTATGTTTAGCTTTTTTTACTTTTAAAACGTTTGTATTAAACAGGCTCAGTAACGTTATCTGATTTTAATATATCTTCTTCTTTAGCCGTTTTAATATATTGTTTAAATATTTTTGAATTTCTTTTAGCTCGCTTGTTATCAAAAAGTTCAACATCGTAATTTATACCAACTCTATCGGCTCCAACTTCTAGGAATTTTGCGGCTGTTTCATAATCTTCAATACCATCAAAAGCTGCTATTTTGATATGGTCTCTAACAGTTTTCTTTATAATTTTTACTGCTGTAAAAGTCGCGCCGTTTTTTGAAAAACCACTAGACGTCTTTATGTAATCTACTTTAGCATCCAAACAAATCTCACAAATTCTAATAACTTCATTTTTGTTTAATTCAGAAATTTCAATAATAGCTTTTAAAGGGGTATTTCCAATTGCTTGTTTTACATCAGAAATGTCTTTTAAAACCGATACATAATTTTTGCTTTTAAGTAGTCCTTGGTTAATTACCATTTCAATTTCATCTGCACCATCGCTTAATGCTTGTTTTGCTTCGTAAACCTTAGATGCTGTTGCTATAGATCCTAAAGGAAAGCCAATAGGAGTACATATTTTAACATTAGTTTTGCTTAATAATTGTTTAGCTATAGTTACATTATAACTATTTATATTAACAGCATAATAATTGTTCTTTTGAGCGGTTAAACATAATTCTATAATATCTCTTTCAGTAGCTGAAGGATGTAATAATGCGTACTCTATATAACTGGCAATTTGCATCGAATAAATAAATTTTAAGATTTAAATGTATATTTTTTTACTATTATTGAGATAAAAGTAAGAATTTAAAGCGGTCTCTTTTAATTTTTTTACAAGGATTTAATTAACAAAATAGTGTTAGTAATGTAAATGGTAGTTTTTTTTTAATTTTTAATTTAATTTAAAACACATAAAAAAGAGTGCATTGTCTTTGTTTTTAAGCTATTGGGCTATGTATTTGTTTTTGTTCATAAAAAGAATTAAACTTAAAGTTTATACATTGTATTTTAACGAAAAAAGAAAAAGCAACAATCATCTCGTTAAAGAATCTTGTTACTTTTCAACCAACCAACTAATAGACTTTTAAAAAATGATTTTGTTATAGGCTATTTTTAATCTTGTTTATAATTCCTCAGTAACTAGGTTGTTTTGATTTCTAAAAACTAATTCATCATCAAACGCATCAAGTAAAATAATACTATCAGTATTTATTTTTCCTGCTAATATCTCTTTGCTTAAGGCATTTAAAACTTCTTTTTGAATAACGCGTTTTACAGGTCTAGCACCATACTCTGGATTGTATCCTTTATTTGCTAAATAATTAATGGCTTCTTGTGTAGCATCAAATGTAATGCCTTGTTGCGCAATCATCTTGGTAACATTTTTTAGTTGAAGTCCAACAATATCTACAATATTTTCTTTGCTTAATGGTGTAAACATAATGGTGTCGTCAATTCTATTTAAAAACTCTGGTCGTACACTTTGCTTTAATAAGCCTAAAACATCAATTTTCGCAGCCTTGACAGCAGAATCTAAGTCTTTTGTTGCTTCAAAACGTTCTTGTATTAAATGACTTCCAATATTAGAGGTCATAATAATGATAGTGTTCTTAAAGTCTGCAACACGCCCTTTGTTGTCTGTTAAATGGCCTTCATCAAGTACTTGTAATAGAATGTTAAACGTATCAGGATGTGCTTTTTCAATTTCATCTAACAATACAACTGAATATGGTTTGCGTCTTACAGCTTCTGTTAGCTGTCCACCTTCGTCGTAACCTACATATCCTGGAGGTGCTCCAACTAATCTGCTAACGGCATGTCTTTCTTGGTATTCGCTCATGTCAATTCGAGTCATAGCATTTTCGTCATCAAACAAATATTCAGCTAAAGCTTTAGCAAGTTCAGTTTTTCCAACACCAGTAGTTCCTAAAAACAAGAAGGTTCCAATAGGTTTTTTAGGATTTTGTAATCCTGCACGACTTCGTCTTACAGCATCACTTACAGCAACAATAGCCTCTTCTTGTCCAACAACGCGTTTGTGAAGTTCATCTTCTAATTTTAACAACTTTTCGCGTTCACTTTGTAGCATTTTGGTAACAGGAATCCCTGTCCATTTTGCAACAACTTCTGCAATATCATCATATGTTACCTCTTCTTTAATTAAAGAGTTTTCAGCTTGTTCTTGCAATTGTTTTTGAAACACTTCAAGTTGCTCTTGAGCTTCTTTTATTTTACCGTAACGTAATTCGGCAACTTTTCCATAATCACCTTCGCGTTCTGCTTTTTCAGCTTCAAGTTTGTAGTTTTCAATATCTTGTTTTGTATTTTGGATATTATCAACCACTTCTTTTTCACTTTTCCACTTAGCATTTATTTCATAACGTTGTTCTTTTAAGTTAGCTAAATCAGATCTAAGTGATTTTAATTTCGTTTCGTCTTTTTCACGCTTAATGGCTTCAATTTCAATCTCTAATTGCATGATTTTTCTATCTAAAACATCTAATTCTTCAGGCTTAGAATTGATTTCCATGCGCAATTTAGAAGCAGATTCATCCATTAAATCAATAGCCTTGTCTGGTAAAAAGCGATTTGTAATGTAGCGCTGTGATAGTTCAACAGCTCCAATAATTGCCTCGTCTTTAATGCGTACTTTATGATGTGTTTCGTACTTTTCTTTAATACCTCTTAAAATTGAAATAGCACTTTCGGTATCAGGCTCATCGACCATAACCTTTTGAAAACGACGCTCTAAAGCTTTGTCTTTCTCAAAATATTTTTGATACTCATCAAGTGTAGTTGCGCCAATAGCACGTAGTTCTCCTCGGGCCAAGGCTGGTTTTAGTATATTAGCGGCATCCATAGCTCCTTGTCCGCCACCAGCACCAACAAGTGTGTGAATTTCGTCAATAAACAACACGATATCTCCTTCGCTAGTTGTAACTTCTTTAATTACAGATTTTAAGCGTTCTTCAAATTCACCTTTATACTTTGCACCAGCAATTAGCGCACCCATATCGAGGGCAAAAATTTGTTTATCCTTTAAGTTTTCTGGAATATCTCCATCAATAATTCTATGAGCTAAACCTTCGGCTATGGCCGTTTTACCAGTACCTGGTTCTCCAACTAGAATAGGATTGTTTTTAGTTCGACGTGATAAAATTTGAAGTATTCTGCGTATTTCTTCATCACGACCAATAACAGGATCTAATTTTCCGTCTTTAGCCAACTGGTTTAAGTTTTTCGCATATTTATTTATCGAATTATAAGTTTCCTCTTGACTTTGTGAGATTACTCTATCTCCCTTTCTTAATTCATCGATAGCAGCTTTTAAACCTTTTTCGGTTACACCTTGGTCCTTTAACATTTGTGCAATTTTACTATTAGATTTAAATACAGCTAAAATAAGATGTTCGATAGAGACAAAATCATCTTTCATTTTTTTAGCTATAATTGATGCTTCGTTTAGTGATTTTCCAGCTTCGCGAGAAAGCATTAATTCGCTTCCTGTAACTTTAGAAAAGCTTTCTAATTGTTTATTTAATGCTTGTTCTAATATTGAAATGTTTACATTTAGTTTTTTTAATATAAATGGTAAAACATTTTCATCAACTTCAAAAATGCCTTTAAAAATATGCTCATTTTCAATTTGTTGATGTCCGAAGCCTTGAGCAATTTGTTGTGCTTGTTGTATGGCTTCTTGAGATTTTATTGTATAATTATTTAAATTCATAACTTTATTTTTATTTTCTTTACGAAGATTAGAACAAGAATCTTACCAATGCTGTTTAGCCGACATAATGTCTTGTTAAGCCTTTGTTTGTGTGACTTTTTGTCGGTTTGTAAGTTTTGAAATTGAGAGCGACTTAAAGCATAAATTATGTAATGAAACATCCATGATTAATATTTAACCACACAACCAAATGATTATTTAGGATGTTACATGTGACCGTTGAATAACAATAAATATAAACACATGAAATTATGTTTCTTTCAAACTGGAAGCAAAAAATAACTATAAAACTATGGGATTATTAAATAAATTATTTGGGACTTCAACAAGCTCAGCCACCAATAAAGAAGAAAAGCTTTTGCCTTGGATTCCGCTTAATGATTTACAACAACTTAACTATATTGAAAAAAAATCTGTTACAAAAACTCAGGTTATTTTTAAGCATTCTACACGTTGTGGTATTAGCAGAATGGTAATGAAGCAGTTTGTTGATACTTATAGTTTTACCGAAAAAGAATTAGATTTATATTATTTGGATTTATTGAATTACAGAGATGTTTCAAACGAAGTTGGATATAAATTTCAAGTTATTCATGAATCCCCTCAGCTTTTAGTTATTAAAAATGGAGTAGTAGTAGCTCATAATTCTCACGGTGCTATAAATGATATTAATCTATCTCAATTTGTCTAAACTTTAACTTTTGCGGTTGCCTTTTTGAATATAGTTTATTTAATATTCATATAGAACGAAATCTAATATAGATTATAAAATGTCAGATATTGAAAAATGTGTCAAATATTGCTATTTTGGAAAGCATTTATAAGTATGAAAGCGCATATGGAAAAATCAAACATTAATCCTTATTAAGAAAAAATAAATTAAATAATTTGCCAAATTAGTAAATAAGGCCTGTAGTTTTTTCTTTTAATTAAATGCGTAGGAATTAATTATATTTTTTAGTTGAAGTTTTAAGTCTTCTCCAGTATCATAAATCATTTGTTCTTCAGTTGGAAAAGGTACTGCTCGACGTTCTAAAAACGGAATTAAGTTAGTATCTAAAGCTCTTCGGTCTCCACGGGCATCGGCGTAAATATGTTCAAAAACAAATTCGCTGGTAACAGGAAAGGCATCAACTAACTGGTTGTTTCGTATATCTACATACTCTACATTTCCAGTAACTTGAGAGGCTTTAAATTGTTTAAATTCATAATACTCACATCGTACAGTTTTCATGTTATCAACTTGTATAGCGTTACCTAAACTGTCTTTAACAACTTTGCCGTTTTCAATTAAATCTATTTTTCCATCAGCAATTTGCTTTTCTTTAATTATTTGGCGTTCTTTAATTTGTTCTGGAGAAATATTAATATCTCTTAAATTAACACGCATTTTAAAATCATATTTTATGTTTTCATCTGTATTTCCATGATACACCGTCCAAAAATTATTTAAACCATAACTACTAAAGTTTAATAAATCATTTTCTAAACGTGCTGGAATAATTTTACCAGAATCATTAACCATATCAACTAAAACATAGTCTGTTCCGCGTTGATGGGCTAATTCCATAAGTTGTCTAACATCTTTATAGTTTGGATTAATGGTTTCAATCTCTCTAAGTAAATTATAAGCAGCTCTAATATCTAATTTGTTATTAGAGTGTGCTAAAGGAGCTGCATTATCGTATAGTTGCAACGAGGCACTATTTTTATAAGTGATAAGCTGATTGCTATAATCGCCAAAATTTAAATTTATTTCTCTACCATTAACATAAAGCGGTAGAAGAGGTTTTATACGCTCTTGACGATTATCTAAGCTAACATAAGCATTAAAAATACGTAAGTATGCTTCTGGGTTATTGTCTTTTTTTAAAAAGTTAATATCATCTAAATCTCTGGCAGAGGCCTTATTAAAAGCTTCTTCAAGAAGTAAGATAATATCTTGTTTTCCTCTTCTGTCTTTATTTATTTTGAGTTTACCAATGGCATCATTAATGGCATGGTCGTAGTTTCCGAAGCTAATTGTTTTTTCCATTTGCCTGCGTGTGCTACATGCAAGCATTAATGTTAATGCAATTATTGAAAGTAATAGTTTTTTCATGAGGCTAAAGTTTTTGGTTTATTTGGGTACCAGTTCAATATTGGTGCCAAAATAGTAAAACAATAGATAAAATACAAATAAACACGATTAAATGCGTATTTATTAATTTTTTAGTAAGATAAATCTTAATTTATTAAATAATAGGAAGTAATTTTGTTGAAACTTCACCAAACCCAATACGTGTCCCATCATTTTCGCAATGGGCTCTCATAATAACGGTGTCGTTATCATTTATAAACTTACGCTCGGTGCCATTTTTCATTTTAATAGGTTTTTCTCCACGCCATGTTAATTCTAACATAGATCCATAAGAATCTGGTGTAGGACCAGAAATGGTTCCACTTCCCATCATATCTCCAGAGTTTACAGGGCAACCATTTACAGTATGATGAGCAAGTTGTTGTACCATATTCCAGTACATGTATTTAAAGTTTGAATTGCTAACCACTGTTTCTTTAGCTCCTTCAGGTTGAATAGCAACTTCTAAATTAATATCGTAGCTCTTTTTTCCTTTATATTTTAAGTAAGGTAATTGAGGTTTTAAAGGTTTTGGGCTATCAACTCTGTAAGGCTCTAAGGCATCAAGAGTGACTATCCATGGTGAAATTGATGATGCAAAATTTTTAGCTAAAAAAGGGCCTAATGGTACGTATTCCCATTTTTGTATATCACGAGCGCTCCAATCATTTAAAAGTACCAATCCAAAAATATATTCTTCAGCTTCATCAATAGGAATTGGTTCACCCAAATCGTTAGCATCAGTAGTAATAAAAGCCATTTCAAGTTCAAAATCCACTAATTTACTTGGTCCAAAAACAGGTTCAGAAGCTCCGCTTGGTAAGGTTTGTCCTTGTGGTCTATGTACTGGAATTCCTGATGGAATTATTGACGAACTTCTGCCATGGTATCCAACAGGTATGTGTAACCAATTTGGTAATAAAGCATTATCAGGATCTCTAAACATGGTACCAACATTCGTTGCGTGCTCAATACTTGAATAAAAATCGGTATAATCACCAATTTGAACAGGCAATTGCATTTCAATTTCATCTAAACGAAACAGAACAATTTCTTTGTGCTTGACATTGTTTTTTAATGATGTATTTTTTGCATCAAAAATTTCTGCAATTCTGTTTCTAACGGCACGCCATGTTTTTCTGCCGTCGGCAATAAAGTCGTTTAAAGTGTCCTGAAGAAAGATATCATCAGTTAAAGGAATGTCATCAAAATAACCTAATTGATGCAAGGCACCAAGGTCTATGGCAGTGTCTCCTATACGCGTTCCTATGGTAATAATATCATCACGAGTTAGAAACACCCCAAAAGGTATATTCTGAATTGGGAAATCTGAGTTTTTATCAACGTGTAACCACGAGGTCCTATCTGGATTGTTTGCTGATAATGGCATAACTATATTTTTTTTTGAATGATTATTAATTTCTTATCAAACCTACACATTTTTTTTATTTATTTAGATATAATTACCTAAAAAATAGGTATAATTTAATCGTTAATAAAATGGTTTAAAACTTATTGGTAAATGATACATTTTTAATGTAATTAACTAATCTATTTGTTATTTTTGCGCATCATTTAAACACAATTAACATTTATGCAACGCGACGAACAAATTTTTGAACTTATTCAAGCCGAAAAAGAACGCCAATTACATGGTATAGAACTTATTGCATCAGAGAATTTTGTTAGCGACCAAGTAATGGAAGCTGCAGGCTCTGTTTTAACCAATAAATATGCTGAAGGTTACCCTGGAAAACGTTATTACGGCGGTTGCGAAGTAGTTGATGAAGTAGAGCAAATAGCTATTGACAGAGCTAAAGCCTTATTTGGTGCCGCTTATGTAAATGTCCAACCGCATTCAGGAAGTCAAGCTAATACTGCAGTTTTTGCAGCTTGTTTAAAACCTGGAGATAAAATTTTAGGATTTGATTTGTCTCATGGCGGTCATTTAACTCATGGTTCGCCAGTAAATTTTTCTGGAAAATTATACAAGCCATCATTTTATGGTGTTGAACAGGAGACAGGTGTTTTAAATTATGATAAAATTCAAGAAGTTGCTACTAAAGAACAGCCTAAGTTAATTATCGCTGGAGCGTCTGCATATTCTCGTGATATAGATTTTAAACGTTTTAGAGTAATTGCCGATAGCGTTGGAGCTATTTTAATGGCAGACATCTCGCATCCAGCTGGATTAATTGCTAAAGGCATTTTAAACGATCCGTTGCCACATTGCCATATAGTTACCACAACAACTCACAAAACACTAAGAGGTCCAAGAGGAGGGATGATTATGATGGGTGAGGATTTTGATAACCCATTTGGAATTACGCTTAAAAACGGAAACTTACGTAAAATGTCTGCTTTATTAGATTCTGCTGTGTTTCCAGGGAATCAAGGTGGACCACTAGAACATATTATTGCTGCTAAAGCCATTGCTTTTGGAGAAGCACTAACTGATGATTTTTTACACTATCAATTACAAGTAAAAGCTAATGCCAACGCTATGGCAAATGCTCTGGTTGCTAAAGATTATAACATTATTTCAAACGGAACTGATAATCATTGTATGTTGATAGACTTGCGTAATAAGAATATATCTGGTAAAGAAGCAGAACAAGCACTTGTAAAAGCTGATATTACTGTAAATAAAAACATGGTGCCTTTTGATGATAAATCACCTTTTGTTACTTCTGGTATTAGAATTGGTACAGCTGCCATTACAACCCGTGGTTTAAAGGAAGACGATATGCTTGTTATAGTTGATTTAATTGATGAAGTAATTAATAATCACGATAATGAAAGTGTTTTAGGTGCTGTTAAGGCAAAAGTGAATAGCATGATGAAAGGTAAACCTTTGTTTGTGTAGCGAAGCGTCATGCTGAACTTGATTTAGCTATAGTTTTTTAGAATAAAGCAAAAATACTTTACCACCCTATAAATCTAGCACTAATTTATAAAAGAAGCAATTAGTTCTCTTCAGGAAATGTAATATGTTGATACGCACCTAAATCTGGTGAAGTTGTTCTGTTTATATTTAAAATATCTGTTGGGACTTGAATTGAAAATGTTGTATTTCCTTTGTTTATAGCAAATGAGTCGTCACCAATAATTAACTGATTTAACGAAGGGTTTTTAAAATTTGGTTCTTCGTTAAAGCTATTATTTTCATAAAGACTAGCATTATCAAAATTGTAATTATCTCCTGTAAAATTATTGTTTCTATCTTCAAATCGAATCAAACAATTGGTAAATTTAAAGTTAAATGCTACTGATGCATCTTCTATTTCATCTAATAAAATTTCAGGATTATCATTTCCATAAATGATACAGTTATTAAAGTTAGCTTCAGTTAAATCTGCAAGAATGGCATTATTATCTTCATCCCTAACAAAATTATTTAGTAACACTGAAGGAAACTGCCTAAAACTGTTATCCCAATAATTTGCAATAGTACAATGTGTAAAATTGTATTTACCGCCTAAAGTTCCTGCAAATGATGATTGTCCAGAATTATTAATAACCACATTTTCTCCAACAATAGATGTGTTTCTTCCTAAAACACCGAAGTTGCTAGAGTTATAAATTTGAGAATTGGTGATTTTAAGTTTTTCTGTAGCATCATTTGGATTACCATCACTTAAAATTCCTACTGTTGCATTTTTAATGGTTGCATAATTTATAGTGTTGTTAATACTTCCATCTAACAACCAAATGGTTCCCCATTGCCCTGGAATATCAGAAAAATTAGGTTCTAAACGGTCACTTTCAAAAATAACTTCGTTTTCTAATAAGTCTTGGTCGTTACTAAAAGCTCCGTTTACGTTTAAAGAGGCTCCATTAGAAACTATTAAGCCAGAATTTGCATGAAAATGTAATCGAGCCCCAGCATTAATAGTAAGTGTTTCACTGTTTGGTACTGTTGCGAACCCATAAATAACATAGGGTTTTTCGTTTGTAAATGTGAGTTCTGATGATAGTAATTCGCGACCTTGTAATTCGGTTTCTACCGATTCGCCACCAATATTAAGCGTTAGTGTTTCAATAACTTTTGTGGTATTATCTCTATTTGGGTAAATAAAAATGGCATCTTGCACAAGGGTTACTAGCTCTACTTTTTGAAAGTTTGTGTTGGAATCGAATTCAATTTGATCAATGTATAAATAGTTACCATTTAGATTTGAGAAATTGTTAATATCAATAGTGGTCTCAACAAAAATGAAGATACTATCCTTTGCTAAAATTGGTATATTTTCGAATGTTTTACCAGAAAGACCGTCAACATTTAGTCGGTACTCTGAAGCTTCACCTAAAGCAAGCTTTATGTTTGGAATAATAATATCGTCGTCACTATTATTATAAACTTTTAAGTTGTAGGTACTAGATCCTATATTGGTAAAAACGGTGTCTAGGTATACAGTATCTTTCGAAAACACAAGGCTTCCTGTACTTGGAGAAAATTCAAAGTTTTTACGGCAAGAGCTCCAAAGTATTAAAAAAATGATAGTAAATACAAAATAAAGACTACGTTTCATAGATAGTTTTGAGTAATATATAACGGTAAAAATAAGTAAATATGCTTAAGGTGTAAAAATATAACATTTGATTTTATGAATTGGTATAGATTGAGGTAAATGGATTATCGCCAACAGGCAAAAAACACATAACAAAGTAAAAATTCCATTGCTACCTATAGCTACTGCATTGATTGAGAAATATAATAAACATATCAAAAAACAACGAAAACTTTTAGTTATTAAACTAAAGAGATAATTTATAAAAGGATAGACTGTACTAAGTTTTAATTACTGCCTTGTTCTCTATATTTAGTTGGTGTTAGACTATACTTTTTTTTAAAACACGTACTAAAGTATTTAGGGTTAGAAAACCCTGTCATATCGCTAATTTCGTTTATTGAATGGTCACTATCTGTAATTAGTTGAGCAGCACGAGTAAGCCTTATTGTCTTTAAAAACTCATTAACATTCTGTCCACTTAAAGCCATTATTTTTCTATATAGCACAGAATGACTCATTCCTATTTCTGAAGCTAGTTTAGAAACAGAAAATTTAGAATCAGACATATGTTCTTCTATTATTCCCATGATTTTTTCTATAAATATTTCATCAACATTATTAATTGTTACATCTTTTGGTCTAAGTAAAGCTTCTTTTCTAAAAGTATCTCTTAATACTTTTCTTGATTCTATTAAGTTATTAACTCTAATATTCAATAGTTCAAGATTAAAAGGTTTAGTAATATAATCGTCTGCACCATATTCTAATCCTTCCATTTGAAATGTATGTGATCCTCTTGCCGTTAAAAGAATAATGGGGATATGTGAGGTCCTGCTATCTGACTTTAGTTTTTTACATAATTCTAGTCCATTCATTTCTGGCATCATTATATCAGAAATAATTATATCAGGTATTATAGCAAGAGCTTTATCACAACCTTCTATGCCGTTTGAAGATATTATAACCTTATAATCTTTTAAAAAACGAACTTTTATAAGATTTCGAATTTCAAAATTGTCCTCTACAATAAGTAATATTGGTTTTTTATCAGGTGTTGACTCTTTCACTTTAGTATCCTCAAAAATAAGTTCTTCCTCAATTACATTCATTGAGGCATCTATGTCTAAAATAGAATCAACAATTTCATTTTCTCTATAAAAGGTTTTGGTTATGGGTATTATAATATTAAAAATGGTAAACTCTTTTAATTCGCTTTTAACTAATATTTCTCCATAATGGATGTCTATTAAATTTTTTGTAATTGCTAATCCGATGCCACTACCATTCGTAGAGTCTTTTCCTTTAGACTTGACTTGAAAAAAATCTTGAAAAATTTTGGATATATTTTCGTTAGAAATTCCATATCCGTTATCTTTAATTTTAATGATAAGTCGTTCATCTTTTTCATCTAAATCTACATTTATATCAATTTTGCTTCTCGCAAACTTGAATGCATTTGATAATATGTTGTACACAATAATCTCTAACTTATTGGTATCTATCCAACCTTTTTCGCAACTATTAGAAACTGTTAATTGAAATTGTATGTTTTTCTCATTAGCATATTGATAAAAAGGGATACATAATTCGTCAAAAAAATCTTTTATAGCTATTTCTGTAACTTTTAATTTTGCTACACTAGATTCCATTTTTCTAAAATCAAGAATTTGAGTAACTAAGTTTAAAAGCCTTTGACCATTTCTATTCATGGTCATAACAAGATTGCTTGTCCTGTTATTCAAATTTCTAATTTTTGTTAGTTCTTCTAACGGAGCAAGAATTAATGTTAAGGATGTTCTTAACTCATGTGAAATTGTTGTAAAGAAGTTTATTTTAGATTGATGTACTTCTTCATCTTTTTCATGTTTGTATTTTTCAAGAAGCAATTGGTTCTTTAGTCGATCTCTGTTTTTAACATTGTCATAAATAAAATAGATTAAAGCTCCTAAAAGGAATGTATAAATTAAGTAAGCAAGTTTTGTTTGCCACCAAACAGGAGTAATATGTATCCTAATTTGTTTTTCAATAAAACTATTTTGTTCTAAACTATTCTCTTCTATTGCTTTTACTCTAAACGTGTATGAGCTTGGTGGGACATTAGAATAATTAGCAAAATGACGTTCTGAGGTGGTGGTAATCCATCTATCATCTAGACCTTCTAATTTATATTCGTATTTAACATTGTGCGGTGATGAGTAACCAGGTGTGGCAAATTCAAAAGTGAAATTATTTAAAAAATAGGGAAGTTTTATATTTTTAGTATACATGATAGAGGAGTCTAAAGGAACATAAGATTCTATAGCTTCATTGACCTCAATATCTTCATTAAATAATCTAAAATTGGTAAGCTTAAGGTTAATCGGCGTAGATTGTGTATTTAATAAATTAGGGTAAAATGCAACAAGTCCTCTCTTGCTTCCAAAAAATAATTTTCCATCTTCAGATTTTGCAATAGCTCCAGATTCAAAATCATTGGTTGGTAAGCCATCATAAGTATTGTAAGTTAAAATCTTTTTATTTTCTGGATTGTATGTTACTATACCTTTATTAGTGCTAAACCAAAAATTATTAGTGTTATCTTGTATGATACCATAAATAGAATTACTCGGTAAGCCTTGTTCTGTACTTAATTTATTAAAATGTTTTTTGTTTGGATTGAATTGATAAGTGCCACCACCTTCTGTAGCAAACCAGATGTTTTTTAAATGGTCTTCAAAAATAGCTTTAATAGGGTACTTAATTTTTGTGTCATTATTTATTCCAAGTTCGGTAAGAGTTAAGAATTTATTTTTTTTGATATCAAAAACTTGATATCCTTTATTCAAAGAACCTATCCATAATTTACCTGTACTATCATAAAGTAAGCATAATAAACTATTAGATATTAATCCATTTTCAATTTTATAATTAGTAAAAGTTTTGGATGTTTTATGGTATCTGTATAAGCCTTCATTATAAGTTGCAATCCATATATTATCATGATTATCTTCTACTAAATCGAAAACTAAATTATTCTTACTGTTTGAAGTATTAGATTCATCAAATTCAGCTTCAATAAATATGTTAGTGTTTTCTTTTTTATAGCCAATAATACTTCTGTTAAACCCACCTATCCAAATATTTTTGTTTTGGTCTTCAATAACATTCATCACAATATTTGAAGGAATAGAAGTGTTGCTTTTTGGATTTTCTTTAAAGTTGGAAAAAGTATTAGTTTTTAAATTAAGTTTATCAAGTCCACCACCACCAGTACCAACCCATAATATACTGTCCGACATAAAAAGTGAAGTCACTACATTGAAGCTTAAACTACTTGTTTCTTTTAAAATGGAAGCTTGATAAAGTTCAAAAGACGAATGTTTCGTTTTGTTTACGGTCCCGTCTCCCATTCCCATCCAAAGAGATTTGTTATCATCTATAAACAAGCAGTAAGATACGTTATTTGTTATGCTGTATTTATTATAGACATCATTTTTATAAACTTGAACTTCATTAGTATTGGTATTTAAAAGATTCAATCCACCATAAGTGGTAATCCATATTTCTCCCGGTAGTCCTTCTTTAATGTCTGTTATTTCATTAGAATTTATAGACGATTCATTATTTTCATTTTTAAAGTGTTTTAAAGTTTTATTAGAGATGTTAAACTTGTAAACCCCATTGTTTTCGGTGCCAATCCATAAATTATTAAACGAATCGAAACAAATACGTTGCCCTGTTCTTGTACTGTGGTAATTTGTATCACTATACTTATAATGATTGAATTTTTTTGTATTGATGTTAAAACAATCAAGAATACCTGCATTGGATGTAATCCAAATATTCTCATTCTTTATTGCAATAGAAAAAATATTATCATCGCTTATGGTGTTTGCGTTATGGATATCTTGGTTATATTTTTTATAGGTTTTAGTATTTGTATTTAAAGCATAAAGACCATCTCCAAAAGTACCAAACCAAATTGTATGGTATTGGTCTTCTGCTATACTAGTGATATGATTTGTAGTGTATGCAGAATTGTTTTTTGTGTTTTTATAATTAGAAAACGATTCATTAAACGGATTATACTTATTCAAGCCTCCTTGCATGGTGCCTACCCATAAAAAACCATTGAGATCTTCAAATAAGCACGTAATATTATTATTGCTTAAAGAATTAATATCATTTTCATTAGAGGTAAATGCCTTAAACTTATAGCCATCATATCTATAAAGCCCATGGGTGCCACCAAACCACATAAACCCGTTTTTGTCTTTTAAAATACAATTAACAGAAGCTAAGCCATCTTCAATAACAAACTCTTCAAATAGTAATTTGTCATTCTGAGAGAATAATGCAATAGGGAGTAATAGTATAAAAATTCGCAAATTATTTAATATGGTTAGTTTATTAATCATTTAATATAAATACTTTTAGAATGAATAAGTATATAAATGTAAGGATATTATTAATTATTAAGACCTCTGTTTTATTAGGAGATTTGAAATAGAACGATAATGAAACCAATAAGATTAAATATTAAACCCAACATTACAGCTTTACAGATAATTTTACACCTAAACTAATCTCATAAATTTATGTATATGAAAAAAAAATATTTTAATGTAAACATTGTAATTGCCTTTCTGTTTTTTGCGACGAGCGTAATGGCGCAAAAACAAATTTCAGGAAATGTGAATTCTGCTGATGGTCAGCCATTACCAGGTGTTTCAATATTGGTAAAAGGAACAACAAATGGCACTTCAACAGATTTTGATGGGAATTATGCTATATCAAATGTAGCAGACAATGCTACGTTGGTATTCTCTTATCTAGGGTTTAAGACTAAAGAAGTGTTAGTTGGTAGTCAATCAACCATTAATGTGTCTTTAGAAGAGGATATAGCAACCTTAGATGACGTTATTGTAGTTGGATATGGTACAAAAAAGAAGTTGGAAGTGGCCGGTGCAGTTGCTCAAATCTCTGGAGAGCTCACCAAAAGGAGTCCAGAGGTCAATTTCACCACCTCGCTAGCTGGACGCTTACCAGGTTTGGCAGTTACACAAACTGGAGCGCAACCAGGTCGTGAAAATATTGATATTAGCATTAGAGGTACTAGAACTTTTGACTCCGATACAAGTGATGGTATTGATCCAACACAACCATTAATAGTTGTAGATGGTGTTATTGGTGCAGACGGATTAGGCGGTTTAAATTCAGATGACATTGAGAGTGTGTCAATTCTAAAGGATGCATCAGCTTCGGTGTATGGGTCTAGGGCAGCCAATGGGGTTATTTTAATTACTACCAAGCGAGGAAAAACGGGTAAACCGGTTTTTAATTATACCATAAATACTGGCATATTATCACCAACTCGTTTTCCAGAAAGAGCAAGTGCTTTAGAGTTTGCTACCATGTCTAGGGCTATCTTGGATAGAGATCCTAGTGCTAATGTTATATCTTTTACGGATCAGGAAATTGCAGAATTTGGCGCTCTTGGTTTTAGAAGTACTGATTGGTACAGGGAGATATTTGATAGAACCTCTGTACAAACCAGACATAATATTTCTTTTAGAGGAGGAACTGAATCTGTAAGTTATTTCACATCATTAAGTGCAGCCCAAAGAGAAGGGATTGTTGTACAAGATAACGTTACAGATGTAGGTCAGTATAACTTCAGATCTAACATAGATGTAAATGCTTCTGATAGAATAAAGGTCTCTTTGAATCTGGCGGGTAGATATGGTAAAAATCAGTTCTTTGGCGCTTCGCCGGGAGATGTGTCTAATGCCGCCGCAAAAGGATTGCCTTTTGAAACCTCAACAACAGCAGATGGTAGGCCTTTACGTTTAAGACTAACAAACTTAAATTTAAACCCATTAGCCATAGTAAGACGAGAAAGTGGGTATCAAAGAGAGCGCAACAGCTTGTTTAATGCTAAATTAGGCCTTACCTATAAAATACCTGGAATAGAAGGATTAAGTGCAGAAGTTTGGGGAGCAGCACGTTTTCGTCAAGATTATCGAAAACAATTTGATAGATCTTTTTTACAATATGATATAGACGGCAATGGAAATATAGTAGAAGATATTGTAAATAGGGATGTAAAGGTGACAGAAGATTATGAAAGGGACTTAGAGCTAACGGGGCATATAAACTTAAGGTATGCAAACGTTTTTGGAAAGCATTCTGTAGGTGCATTTGCCGCTATAGAGCAAAGTGAACAAGAATTTAATAGTTCAGGGCTTTCTAGAAGAGATTTCTTGGCAAGTACCATAGATCAGCTTTTTGCTGGTGGAACGCAAAACCAAACAACAGGAGGTTTTGCTTTTGAGAGTTCAAGATTGAGTTATATTGGAACTTTATCATATGACTTTAATAAGAAGTATTTTTTAGATTTTGGTTTTAGATATGAAGGAAGTTTTAACTTCGATGAAGGGAGGAATTTTGGGTTCTTCCCATCAATACAAGGTGCTTGGAGACTTTCTGAAGAAAATTTCTTAAAGGATAATAGTACTATTAGTAATTTAAAATTGAAAGGAACCTGGGGTAAAGTAGGTAATGATTTAATTCCACAGTTTCAATATTTAAATAGGTTTGGAAATGATGGGTCTTTCCCAATAGGAACGGGTACGTTAACAAACTTGCCAATTGTGGGGCAAATAGGTACCATAGCCAATCCGTTTGTTACATGGGAGACGGCAGATCAAATTAACATAGGATTGGAGTTAGGTCTTTTTAGTAATAAATTGACGTTAGAGTTAGATTATTTCACTGAAAAAAGAGAAGATATTTTAGCGCCTAGAAGAGTAAGTATCCCATTATATACTGGGGTTACACCATCTCAAAGACCAAATGAGAATATAGGGAAAGTAGAAAGTAAGAGTTTTGAGGCTATTATAGGTTATAGAACGCAAATAGGAAAAGTGAATTTCTCAGCAGAAGGTAATATAGCTTATGCTCAGAATGAGTTGGTTTTTAAAGATGCTGTTGAACCAGCTGAGCCATATCAAAATTTAGAAGGGCGACCAATAGGAAGTAGGTTGGTATACAATGCCATTGGTATTTATGGAGACCAGACAGATTTAGATAACAACCCAGGGTTGGCAGGCGCTGGAATAGGAGACTTAATTTATGCCGATACCAATGAGGATGGTGTAATAGATGCAAACGATAGAATAGCTTGGGAGCCAGATCCAAGCATTCAGTTTGGTTTAAATTTAGGATTTGATTACAGTAACTTTGAATTAAGTATGTTGTTCCAAGGAGTAGCCAATGCAACTGCAACACAGAGCGCTATTTTTGGGGAAGGAGATTTTGCTTATATACTAAGAAACGCTTATACACCTGCAAACCCTAACGCATCATTGCCTAGACTTGGAGCTACAGAATCTGCAAGAAATGGTTATTTAGGAGGAGATAATGCCACTAATTTCTGGATAAGAGATGCCTCTTTTGTTAGACTTAGAAACATTCAGTTAGCTTATAATGTACCTCAAGATATTACATCAAAAGTAGGACTGTCTGCAGTGCGTTTATATGTAAGTGGTAGCAACTTGATAACATTTGATAAGTTTAAGAAAGATGGGTTAGGAGACCCAGAACAAGGTATTGGGGTATTAAGTAGTATCCCACTTCAAAAGATCGTTAATTTCGGAGCTAACATTACTTTTTAATTAATATTATAATATATAAACAATGATAAAAAACATTATTAATCATATAGAAAGGGTTGGGGTTAAAACAATGCTAATAGGTATATTGGTGTTAACTTCAGTCATTATATCTTCTTGTAGTGAAGATGTATTAAACAAACAACCTTTAGCAGATATATCAGATGAAGACATATTTAACGATGATGCATTGTTAGATGCTTACGTTTTAGGTAATTACAGAGCTTTTAGGTTTTTTCAATTCGGGGCTTTCTTTACAGAAGCAGGGTCTGATAATGCCATGTATGTAGGTGATGGTGGTGGCCTTCAGTTATATGGGAGAAATGAGCATACTGCTGATAATTCTGAAGATTTTACTCAAAATGCTTGGAGAGAGAATTATGCAAATATCAGAGAAACAAATATTTATTTTGATAGAATAGTAAGTACAGCGGCTTCTCCAGATTTAGTTACAAGACTAACAGCAGAAATGCGTTTTATTAGAGCATGGTGTTATTTTGATTTAATCAGTTTTTATGGGGATGTCCCTTTAATAACAGATTTGGTTGATTTTGGGTCAGAGTTTGACCGTACAAGAACACCTTATGATGAGGTGTCAGCATTCATTGTAAGTGAATTAGATGCCGCAATTCCTAATTTACCCACTGAAGCATTTGACGGGAACACCGGACGGGCTACCCGAGGAGCTGCTATGGCATTAAAATCAAGAGTGTTGTTATATGCGGCCAGTGCCTTGCATAACCCAAGTAATGATAGGGAAAAGTGGCAAGCAGCAAGTGATGCGGCAGAAGCAGCTATGAATTTATCTGAATATAGTATTGATCCAGATTATTCTAATATTTATAATGAAACACGTTCACAAGAGGTAATGTTTGCGAGAGGTTATACTAACGAGAATAAATCTGCTGATGCTAGTTTGCCTGGAGTTTGGACATGGAATTTCGTAATAGACCGTTATTATTTACCAGTAAATTATTTTGTTTCTGACCCTCGATTTACAATGGCCATACAAGGTTTAGTTGATGCCTATGAGACCCAAGATGGTAGTCCAGTAGATCCCCAAGACCCCTGGACCAATAGAGATCCGCGTTTAGATATGACTATTATACATCACAATAGTGTTATAAACAAAGAAGGATCTCCAATTACTATTGAGTATCATTATGACCAAGCAGATCCAACTAACGCAGCTTTAGCGGGGTTAGGGTCCAATCTTAATGGAGGCACGCCTACACATTATAATATTTTAAAGCAAACCGATACATCTAAGCCATTAGCTCTTGAAAACCCTGATCATCACGCACCATGGGTGTATTTCAGAAAAGCAGAAATGTATTTGAATTATGCAGAGGCGCAGATAGAGTTAGGTAATGATGCCAATGCACGTACGGCTATAAATAGGGTTAGAAGTAGAGCAAACGTAGGCATGCCAGATGTTACAGAGTCAGGAGATGCTTTAAAACAACGTTACAGAAACGAGCGTAGAGTAGAGTTTGCTTTTGAGAATTTAAGATGGTATGATATTACCCGTTGGAGAATTGGGGATCAAGTTATTAAGCCTGCCATAGGTCTTACCGTTTTAAGAGATAACACAATAACTCCTGCTACGGAAACGTATGAGTACGATCGCGTAGTTGATGCGTTAAGAACTTGGGACGATAGAAAATATTATCTCCCAATACCAAGATCAGAATTAGAAGCCAGTCCATCACTATTGCCTCAAAATCCTGGGTATTAATAAATAATATAAATATGAAAAATAAGAAAGCAATGATTGTAAAATTATACGGTCATTGCTTTTTTTTATTTAAATAAGTTAGTAGTGCAGCTTCTAATTTTATTATCAAATAAAAAACAGCTATATTTTTGGTCTAGATAAAAAAGTGTAAACGTTATCGGATAATTTTAAATTGGAAATGATATAGCATAAATCTTTAAATTTTTAAAATGAAATTTAGTTATTACATCATCTTATTAATCATGTGCTTATCATGTGTGAAGAAAAAGGAAACCACCTTAAAGGTCGGTGAAGTATTTGTAGATATAAATAGTAAAGCATCAGGTATAGATTTCTCTAATATATTAACGGAAAATGATTCCATTAATTATTTTAATTACGGTTATATGTATATGGGTGGAGGTGTTGCCATTGGAGATGTAAATAATGATGGATTACAAGATGTTTATTTTACAGGTAATATGGTTGAGAATAAACTGTATTTAAATAAAGGAGATTTAAGTTTTGAAGACATTACAGAAAGTGCAAATGTTGCAGCAGATGATAGATGGGTAACTGGCGTAACCATGGCTGATGTAAATGCTGATGGTTGGTTGGATATGTATGTAAGTGTTTCTGGTATATGGACTACCACAAAAAATTTATTATATATTAATAAAGGACTTGATGAAAATGGTATTCCAATTTTTATAGAAGCAGCAGAATCTTACGGTATTGCCGATTCTGGTAATAGTGTACAAGGCACCTTTTTTGATTATGATAATGATGGCGATTTAGACTTGTACGTGATTAACTATCCGCCCACAGATTTTAGAACTACGGTTCCAGAGTACAACAGGCTAATGCATGGTGTAACAGAGGTACAATCAAACACCCTATATAGAAATAATGGAGATAATACATTTACCAATGTAACAGAGGCCTCTGGATTGTTAAGTTTTGGTTTATCGTTATCAGCAGCAATAGGAGATTATAACTCAGATGGTTGGCAAGATATATACGTATCTAATGATTTTGCATCACCAGATAATTTTTATTTCAATAATGGCGATGGCACTTTTACAGATCAAATTAAAAAAACTATCAATCAAACCGCATTTTTTGGAATGGGGTCTGATGTAGCAGACTTTAATAATGATGGGTTATTGGACTTTTTTCAATTGGATATGACCCCCGAAGATAATCGCCGATCGAAAGCCAATATGCAGAGCATGAATGTGCAAATGTTTAACCAAATGGATCATTATGGATTTCATACCCAATTTATGCATAATACTTTACAATTAAACGTGGGCAATGACGAAAATGAGCTTCCACTTTTTAGCAATGTCCCTAGGTTGGGAGGCGTTGCCTTAACAGATTGGAGTTGGGCTGCTCTATTTGCCGATTTTGATAATGATGGATGGAAAGATCTTTTTGTTACCAATGGGACCAGAAGAGAGATAAATAATAAAGACTATTTTAAAAAAATAGGAAAACAATATAGTAAAAAGAAAAAAGAAGGTAATATATTACCTCTTGTAGAAGCCATTCCTTCCGAAAAAATAGAAAATTATGCTTTTAAAAATAATGGCGATCTTACCTTTTCAAAAATCGGTAAAAAATGGGGTGTAAACCATAAAGGATTTTCTAACGGAGCTGCTTATGCCGATTTGGATAATGATGGCGATTTAGATTTAGTTGTGAATAATTTAGATGAAGTTAGCAAAGTTTATAAAAACACAACCACAGAAAATAATTCCAATAATTATCTTAAGATAAATTTAAAGGGAACAGAAAAAAACCCTTTAGGTATAGGAACAAAAGTCTTTATATATAGTAAAGGAAAAGTACAATTACAACAAGTAATGAATACTAGAGGTTTTCAATCGGCAGTGCCTTCTATTTTAAACTTTGGATTAGGAAAAGCAACAACCATTGATAGTCTTAAAGTAATATGGCCAGATGGCAGGCAACAAAATCTTGTTTCGTTGGGAATAAACAAACAAATAGATTTAAACTATTCTAATAGTAATGCAAAATTACAACAACCAAGCTTAAATAAGAATACTATGTTTAAGGATGTAACAAAAAAAACAGGCATATCCTATAAACATAAAGAGAATAAGTTTGATGATTATTTCTATCAGGTATTGCTGCCAAATAAAATGTCTCAATTTGGACCAGCTTTAGCAGTAGGAGATGTTAATAATGATGGCTTAGAAGATTTTTATATTGGAGGTGCCTCAAGATATTTTGGTAATATTTATTTTCAAAACTTAGATGAAACGTTTACTAAACAAGAGGTAGACTTAAGTTGGAAAGATGATGATATAAAAGAAGATGTCAATGCCATTTTTTTTGATGCTAATAATGATGGATATCAAGATTTGTATGTAGTCAGTGGCGGAAATGAATTTCATAAAAATTCTAAACCATATCAAGACAGATTATATATCAACGACAAAAAAGGGAATCTTATAAAAAACAATACTGCTTTGCCTAAGATGTATATTAGTGGATCAAAAGTGGTTCCAGCTGATTTTGATAATGACGGTGATTTAGATTTGTTTGTTGGTGGGAGGCATACACCAAGAAACTACCCTTTACCGACTAACAGTTTTATTTTAAGAAATGATAGCTCAGAATCTGAAATCATTTTCACTGATATAACTAAAGAAGTAGCAACAGATTTGCAAGATATAGGTATGGTTACAGATGCCACATGGACAGACTTTAACGGAGATAATATTTTAGACTTAGTTGTTGTTGGAGAATGGATGCCCATTACTTTTTTTGCAAATGAAAATGGTAAATTTATTAACAAAACAAATGTATTCGGGTTTGAAAAATCTACAGGTTGGTGGAATACCATCATAGCAAAAGATTTTGATAACGATGGAGATATAGATTTTGTAGCAGGTAATTTAGGGTTAAATTACAAATATCGAGCATCAGAAAAAGAAACATTTGATGTTTATGCCGATGATTTTGATAATAATAAAAGTACAGATATTGTTTTAGGTTACTATTATGATGGCGAACAATACCCAGTTAGAGGACGTCAATGCTCTTCACAGCAAATACCAGCTATTGAAATAAAATTTAAAGATTATAATTCCTTTGCAAAAGCAGATATTGAAGATGTATATTCTACACAAAGTTTAAAAGATGCTTTACATTATAAGGCATATACTTTTGCTAGTAGTTATATAGAAAATTTAGGAAATGGAAATTTTAAAACTAAAGCATTACCTAATGAAGCTCAAGTTTCTTCCATAAATAGTATTCTATCCAAAGATGTTAATGATGATGGTCATATAGATTTAATTGTTTCTGGGAATTTATACACATCTGAGGTGGAAACTCCAAGAAATGATGCTTCTTATGGCTTATATCTTCAAGGTAATGGTTTAGGTGAGTTTAAACCTATGCCAGCAACTAAAAGCGGACTATATGTAAAAGGAGACGTGAAAAATTCTGCATGGATTAAATTAAGTAATGGCATGGATGCAATTCTTTTTGCTAAAAATAATGATAGTCTTCAATTAGAAAAAGTTTCTAAAATTCATTAATAGCAATATAGACTAATATACAAACCTGTTAGACTAATAATTATACTCTAAAACATTACGCTGTTACTACTTTCGTAAAGTAATTGTTTTCAGGTGAAAAATCCAGAAATGGATATAGTTCATCAGTTTTAGTTTTAGTTAAATGAGTTGTTTTAGATTCAAAAGGGCAAAGTTTGCCCTTTTGAATTCTATCTTTAAATTAAATGCAAGTATGTTAAAAAAAGGAAGTCTTCTTATAGTATTATTTTTAGTTACTGTTTATGGCTGTAAGAATAAAAAAAATTCAGAATATAATGTCAAAACTCCTATCCAAGAATTATTATATCGTATTGCCCCCAAACATTCAGATAAATTTAGTTTTGAAACAATAGAAAATAGTGAGAAAGATCTATTTGAAATTCAGTCAACCAAAAATAAAATAGTCATCCGAGGTAATAACCATAATTCTTTAGCAGTTGGGCTTAATTACTACTTAAAAAACTATTGCAATACCTATGTGTCTTGGTATGCAAATGATAAAATAGAGTTACCTTCGGAGTTGCCTTCAATACCTCAAAAAACAACTAAATCTGCAAGAGTAGAAAATCGTTTTTTTCTTAATTATTGTACATTTGGCTATACCATGCCTTGGTGGCAATGGGAAGACTGGGAGCGCTTTATAGATTGGATGGCATTAAACGGTGTTACAATGCCTTTAGCTATTACTGGACAAGAAGCAATTTGGTACGAGGTATGGAAAGAATATGGGTTAACTAACGAACAAATAAGATCATATTTTACAGGACCAGCACACTTGCCATGGCATCGTATGTCCAATTTAGACAAATGGGGAGGGCCTTTACCTCAATCTTGGTTAATACATCAAAAAGAATTACAAAAACAAATTGTAGAACGCGAACGAGAACTAGGAATGACTCCTGTGTTACCAGCATTTGCAGGGCACGTACCAGAGGCACTAAAAACAGTTTTTCCAAATGCAAAAATCAACCAATTGAGTTCTTGGGGAGGTTTTAACGATGAATATCGTAGCTTCTTTTTAGATCCTTTGGATCCTGTTTTTAAAGAAATTCAACATAAGTTTTTAACAAAACAAACCGAATTGTACGGTACAGATCATATTTATGGAGCAGATCCTTTTAACGAAGTACATCCACCTAGTTGGAAACCTAGTTATTTAGCAACGGTCTCTAATACCATTTATACCTCTATGAAAGAAGTCGATTCAAGTGCGACTTGGTTGCAAATGTCTTGGATATTTTATTTTGAGCGTGAACATTGGACGAATGAACGTATAGAAGCTATGGTAAAAGCAGTATCACAAGATAAGATGATGTTGCTAGACTATTATTGTGAAAATAAAGAAGTTTGGCAGATGACAGATTCGTTTTTTGGACAGCCTTTTATTTGGTGTTACTTGGGTAATTTTGGAGGGAATACAATGATGGCAGGAAACATAAATACCGTAGAAGATCGTATTGAAAATGCTTTGGAAAACAATTCAAATATGTGGGGTATAGGTTCTACTTTGGAAGCCTTTGATGTAAATCCATTGATGTATGAATATGTATTTGAAAAAGTATGGGCAGATGGAGCAACAGATACAAAATCATGGGTTCATAATTGGGCAAATACTAGATGTGGAGCTGTTAATAAAGACAATCAAAAAGCTTGGGAGATATTGCATGAAAGTATTTATAAAGATCCGGCAAGATTGGGGCAAGCGACTTTAACCAATGCAAGACCAACATTAACAGGTAGTGGAAACTGGACTACAGATCCTGCTATAAATTATAATAATGCTGATTTATTTGAAGCTTGGGAACTGATGCTGGAATCTTCAAGTAATTCACCAAGTTATAAATATGATATTGCAAATATTGGAAGACAAGTATTAGGAAATCATTTTGCAATACTAAGAGATGACTTTGCAGAGAGTTATCAAGCAAAAGATTTGAAAGGATTAAAAAAGAACGGAGAAAAAATGTTGAAGTTGTTTGATGACTTAGACAATCTTTTAGCTACACAATCCTCTTTTCTATTAGGTAAGTGGTTAGAAGATGCTAAGTCTTTAGGAGTAAATATTGAAGAACAAAAATATTATGAACATAACGCACGAAATATTATTACGACGTGGGGTACTGCCGCCCAAAGCTTAAACGACTACGCTAGTAGATCTTGGGCAGGATTAACGAAAGGGTATTATAAAAAACGTTGGGAGATGTTCGTAAATGATATAATTCTAGCAGTAGAAAACAACAAAGCATTTGATGAAAAAGAATTCTTTGAAAAAGTAACTCAATTTGAGTGGGAATGGACACAAGGTAACGAGTTATATAATTCAAAACCCTATGGTGACGTAATTGAAATTTCTAGAGCCTTGGTTCAGAAATATAATTTAGCTAAATAATAAAGAACTTTTTTGAGAACATATGGTAAAGGCTTGCTAGAAAAATTTAAGATGAAAAAAAAAATATTAAAAAAAATAGTAATCCTTTTGGGAGTTGTACTATTTAGCTATTGTTCCAAAGACGATTCAATTTCTAAATCAGAGGAGTCAGTACTAGAAACAGATACAGAAGTAAGTTTTTTGCAAACCACAAAAGGCACTTATATATCTGGGGAACAAGTCGATTTATCAGCTTTTAGTATTAAAAATACGTCAAGTACTCTGGTGAAAATAGCTGAAGTATCAGTCAGAATAAGGAATTTCAATGATAATAAAATTATCAATGAATCCATTGTTTCATCTGAAGAAATTGAAATACCAATAAATGAATCCTATCAGATGGCTGGTAAAATGGTATTTACAATACCTCAGAGTTTAGAAAAAAAATCTTATGCCATTCATATTAAATTGAAGTTTGAAGATGGAACACTAAAAGAATCCTATAAAACATTTTTTAGAGTAATAGATGTAAATACGTTAACTACATATAAAATAGATAAGGAAGACTATCAAGGTTTACCCGTTTTTAAATTAAGAGGTGGTTTAAGTGCAGAATATGCGATACAAAAATCTGCAGCAACATTTGTGTCCGGAATTTCACATTCATGGACTTCGCCTATAGAAATTGTAGAATCTACACCAGATTTTTTAGAGCACTCTATTAATAAAACTATTAACTTCTACGATGAAACTATAGGCACTACAACACCAGTTGAAACCGTTATTATTTCTACAGGTATTCCAGGGGTACAATATTTAGCAAGAAACATGAAGGGCATTGTATTGCCTTTACATTTTTTAGTAGCTTCAGGAACAGTTAAGGAAGCACAAACTATTTTAGAGCAAGCAAATAATTCTGGATATTCTGTATACGGTACTATAGGTCATGATTTTTCAATTACCAATACACAAAGTGTAGGGTGGATAAAATTGCTGGATTTACCAAATCAATACAAAAAATTCATCAATGATCATCAGGTGAAAAATGTTATTTTATTAGGACATACAGGAACCAATGATGGAGAAACAGAAGCACAAAAAGTAGCAGATACAAGAAACAAATATGAACAAGGTTCACTTTATTTAATGCGTTTTCAAGGAGATACTTCCGATGGTTATTTAAAACAAATATTAAGCGATTATAATACTACTAGATTATCTAGTATTACTAAAGTAGCCGATTGGGAAGCAGGTATTATTTCAGAGCAAATAGATAATTTTAGTACTATGCTTAAAGCCGAAACAAGAGTGTCAGTTACTTCTGTTACAGCCAATGATGGCGTGCATTTATGGAATTTAGGGACCTATACGTCGTTAGCTTTGGCTAAAAAAAATCAATCTATTTTTGAAGTGGGCGGACCAGCTATAAGGGGCATTTCTACTAATCAATATTTATTAGGTAATCCTGGATATGAGAACTATATACGATATGTGCCTTTTTTATATTTTGCAGCATTTTCTACCGAATTTCAGTATAATAATTGGCTGAGTACTAAAATAAAATCTGCGGTTAATAGTTATTTTCCTGATATTGTATTTGAGGATTTAACATTTTGGACAAATCGTGCTGATATGGATGTTTTATTGAGATCAAAAGGGCTAACTGTTAGATCTAGTAATTATCAAGAAGGTCAGGTTTGGAACTTAAGTAATGGTATAAACAGTTTAACAGAAGTAAGAGCAGAAGATATATTAACTACAACAACGCCGTTAGCTTATAAAAACTGGAGTGAAAGTTTGCAGTATTTAGATTTAGATGATATAGAAGATATCTCTAATAGGTTTCCTGAAATTAAAGTTAAGTTAAAGTAAGTATAATATATGAAATTTTTAAAGATTGCAATTATCTCTCTTTTAATTGTTAGTTGTATTACGAAGAAAAAAGCAACTCAAAATACTGAAGAATCAGTTGCTATTAGCACAGTTTTGGATAAAGATGCGTATCAAAAAGAAGATGGAGCACATCTAGTTTTGACCTTTAGAAATACTGGAATAAACCCTGTTTCTATTTCCAATCTGATTGTAGAAATTAAAAATATTTCTAAACCTAATGCAGTATGGACGAAGATTGTTATTTCAGAAAATAATAACAAATTAAAATCAGGTGCAATAAAAACCTTTAATGAAGAGTTGTTTCAGCAAATACCAAAGTATTTTGAGAATGATGCATATGGCGTATATCTGTCTTATGAATTAAATGATAAACTCATTACAAAAGAGTACCATACCTTCTTTAGAGTAATTAACGAGGAAGAATTAACAGTTTTTGAAATTGAGACTGAAAAAATAAACGGTGTTCCTATCTTTAAATTAGATGGAGGGATGAGTGCTGAGTATATTGTGGAAAAATCAGCAGAAAACCTAACATCTGGTATTTCTCATTCATGGAAAGTTAATACCCCTGGTTCTGGCCCTAACCATGTATTGGCTACACCTAATTATTTAGAAAAATCAGTTAATAAAACAGTTGATTTTTATAATGAAACTTTTGGAGAAGATACCGAAATAGAAACAGTACTTATTTCGGCAGGTTTTCCATCTATTCCTTATATCTCAAGTGCATTGAAAGCACCTGTATTACCTTTGCATTTCTTGGTTAGCGTAAATACGGTTAAAGAAATTAAGACTATTTTAGAAACGGCAAATGATAAAGGGATTGCCTCTTATGCTACTTTAAGTCACGATCCATCTGTACCTTACGCGGTTTCTTGGATAAAATTATTAGAATTACCAAAAGAATACAAAGATTTCATAAAACAACATAAAGTGAAGAATATTGTGATTCTTGGAGCTACAGGAACGAACGGAGGGGAAACTAAAGCAAAACAATTGCTATATAATGATGATATAAAAGGCGAATATGCAGATAGAAGCATTTACATTATGTATCCTGGTACCTCTCCAGATGATGTAAAAACACTTAATGATAAAATAGTCGATTTAAAAGATTTTAAACAGGAAGATGATTTTATTCAAATTGCTGACTGGGAAAGTGGTATCAATCAAAAACAATTGACCAATTTTACAAAAGACGCAAAGTCTGTTGATGACTCTATTGATGTAAGCACAATTACTGCTGTAGACTTAGGAAGACTATATGCCTTAGGGGGTTATAGTACATTAGCTTTTATGCATAAAAATAAAGACAAATTTGATGGAGTGAAAGGTGTAATTTTCAACCCATATTTAATTGCACACCCAACCATAGAAGCAAAAAAAGGATTTGTACCATTACTATATTGGCAATTGGTAGGTGCAAATTATACAGTTTACAATATGGAAAATGATTTGTTTAAAGCCATCAATCATTTCTACCCTAAAACGAATCTAAAGAAGTTGAAATTATGGCTGAACTCTACGCGTAATTTTGGAGCAGTATGGTCTGCCAATAACTTAAAGAAAGAACTTGCTAAAAAAGGATTTACAAATATTATTGATAACAATTATGAAGTAGATGAAGTTTGGGATTTATCGGATAGTGTAGAATCCCCCAGTGAGTTATTATTTAAAGAAGTGAACAATAGTTATGGTTTTGAAAACTTAAAAAAATGGAATAACTCATTAAAGCCTTTAACAATTGAGGATGTTAAAGAATTATCAAAAATCTTTGGAGGTTTTGAAGTAAAGCTAAACATTAATAATCACTAATGAATTTTGTGAAATAAGTGAGCAATGAAAAATGAAATTGAATTAGATGAAAATTTATGGTTTACATATAAATGCTGTAACGAAAAGCATTATTTGATTGGGAATTCTCGTTTTTTTCATGGTAAAGTTTACGCTTGGTGTCCCTGTAAGTCAGATTTTAATCTAAAGAATTCCTCGCAGCTTGCTGCGGGGTTCAAAGGAAAAGTTTGAAAAACGGATGGTTTTTCAAAACACTTTGAAAAAGTGTATATTGGATTTATGAGTGATCATATCTACAAGAGACACAATAAGAGTTTATTGTTATACCATTTGGTTTGTCCAATAAATTATCGGCGCTCAATTTTGACAGAAGAAGTAAGTAAATGTGTTGTACAAACATGTTCAGAGATAGAATTTCGATATGACATATATTTTGTGGAGGTTGGATTGGATGAGAATCATGTTCATTTTTTAGTTCAGAGCGTACCGATGTATTCACCAAAGCAAATAGTTCAAACAGTAAAAAGTATAATAGCACGTGAAGTTTTTCGATTTCATCCAGAAGTAAAGGAACAATTATGGGGAGGTCAATTTTGGTCAGATGGTTATTATGTTAATACTGTTGGTCAGTACGCTAATGAAGAGGTTATAATTGCATATTTGAAAAACCAAGGAAAACAAAAAGAGTATAAACAGATTCACTCAAGCCAGTTAAGGTTATTTGAGTAATTCTGATACCTCGTCAGCTTGCTGCGGGGTAGTTCATTAATAGAGCCATTTTAAGTGCTGTTTTATTCGCTCCGTTTAATATAGATGGTGCAACAGGTGAAATTACAATTCCAAATTTAACACCTGCAAATGATATTGCTTATCCAACTGGCGCAACACACGTAAGTTTAAGTTCAACATTTCTAAAAGTTGACTTTGATACTACGATAACGCCATCGAATACAGTCCAACTATAAATATTCCGATTGATTCAACCTCTGCAATACAAACTTTGCTAACTTTTTAATTTTTATCTATTTAACGAGAGTAATAATTACCCTTATTATTTAAACAAAGGTAAATTTTTAGTATATTTACCCTCGTTAAGACAACGCAAGTAATATTTACCCTTGTTTAAAATGGCGAAATTTAATAGAAATACACCTTATAACAGCCTACCGCTATTACCACCTAAAATAACTTTAGAAACCACTAAAGTATTACGCAAGACTATTGATGCCAGTAGAGCATTAGCGCAACTTAATGGTATGCTTACCAATTTACCAAACCCAACATTGTTTTTAGATACTATTCATTTACAAGAGGCTAAAGCAAGTTCTGAAATAGAAAACATAATAACTACTAATGACGATTTGTATAAATCTTTAGTAGCTGATAAAAAATTTGATAACCCAGCAACAAAAGAAGTTATAAGTTATAAGGAAGCTCTTTGGAATGGCTTACAGGAAATTGAAACACGTCCTTTTATAAGTACAAACTTATGTGTTGAAATTGTACAAAGCATTAAAAAAAATACCGCAGGTATTAGAACAACACCTGGAACAGCTTTAAAAAATGCCAAAGGTGAAATAATTTACACACCACCAACAGGTGAAGCTGTAATAAGAGAAAAGATGGCTAACCTTGAAACCTTTATAAATGGTGAAGATACTGTAGACCCATTAATTAAAATGGCATTAATGCACTATCAATTTGAAGCCATACACCCTTTTAGTGATGGTAATGGTAGAACAGGACGTATTTTGTTATTACTCTATTTAAAACTTGAAAAATTATTAGACACTCCAGCTATCTATTTAAGTGAATATATCATTAAAAATAAGGCTGATTACTATACTAAATTACGTGAAGTAACCGAAAATAACGATTGGGAAGGCTGGATACTCTATATGCTTGAAATGGTAGAATATACTGCTAACAACGGGCTACAACGTTTAAAAGATGTCACCGATTTAATGGAACAAATGACCAAAGAAATTAGAAATACCTTACCCAAAGTATATACTAAAGAATTGGTTGAAATACTATTTAGATTACCATATACCAAAAGACAGTTTTTAATTGATGCCAAATTAGGTACACCAAAAACAGTTGGTAATTATTTAATGGAATTAGAAGAAGCTGGGTTTTTAATTTCTGAAAAAGTTGGAAAAGAAAAACTATATCTCAATCACAGATTAATGACTGTGTTAGAAGCATCCTAATTTACTTGGTTAACGAAATGAAACATCAACTAACTAATCTCAATCGTGTAACTAAATGATGATATTGATGGTAATACGTAGGTAAATAGGGCATTTGTCCTGTGCATCTACTTTACTCTTTTTTAAGTAGAATAATAATCCAAATGTTTTGTTCATTCTGGTGACCTTTAATTATACATTAATTTACAAAATTTCGAGGTCTTTTAATTGATATATTACACTGATTTATAAACAGTTATAAGCAATTAGGTGACCTAATTAAGGTTTAAAAAAGGTCACCTAATAGGTCACCAACAGAATGGTTTTTAATACATATTTTGATGTTTTGGGTAAAATAAAAAGTCCCATAAACATTGAGTTTACAGGACTTTCGTCGATTTTGAATAAATCTTGGCGGATAAAGAGGAACTATCCAGTTCCTCTTTATCCCTTTGTATTAAAGTAATTAAACAACTTTGTAAATGATAGGTAACCGAATAAGAAACCGAATTAATTAATGCTGTTTGGTAGTATTTGAGTATTAAACTTTTTTTTCAAAAATTATTTAACATTTGTAGATTGCTACAACTCAAATTTATGCCCGAGTGATTGAAAGAAAAATAAGTCAGAATATAAGTAAGTTAAAAGAAGTGCTAAATGTTAAGGGAAAGTCAATTAAACAACAAAGTTCATGAAGTGATTTTTAGATTAAAAAACTATTAAATTTTAAGAGGTTTAATATAGTTTGCTTTTTTTTGATTTACTTTGTTTATTATGAACAAGGGGGATATATCAAATCATGACCTAATGAGAAGAATTAAAAATTCTGATCATCATGCATTTAAATTGCTTTATGATCGCCTTTGGGAATCGCTTTATGTTAGAGCTTTTTCCATCCTTGGAGATAAAAACATAGCTAAGGATATCGTTCAGGAAGTATGGATTAGTTTTTGGGAACGGAGAGCTGAAATTAGTAATGATAATATTGAAGGCTATCTATTAAGAGCTGTTAGATTTAAAGTTTATAATGAATTTAGAAATTCTAAATATAAAAATAAGCTTATTGGAGAATTTCTCCAGAGCTACAAACCCAATCTAAAAACTAATAATGTAGAACAAACTATTCAATTAAAAGATACCGAAAAGGCTATCTTAGAAGCTGTAAATAGTTTACCAAATAAGTGCAAGCGTGTTTTTGAATTAAGTCGTTTTGAAGGAATGAAAAATGAAGAAATAGCACAAAAACTCAACATTTCAAAACGTACGGTAGAAACGCATATCTCTAACGCTTTAAAAGTGTTAAAAAACAATGTGGCACTTAGTTTGGCAGTTTTTTTAGAATTATTTTAAAGAACTACTTCCTTTTAAAAATTTATTAATTTATTATTTTTTCTGTTTTTTTTACGTGCGATTGTCAGTTCATGTTATATAATAATGTAAACCGGTAAGATGACACAAAAAGAATTAGATAAGATTATTGAAAAATATCTTCAAGAAAAAGCAACCCAAGAGGAAATAAATCATATAGAAAACCTTGAGCAGTTTGCTAAAAATAAAATTAAAGACAAAGTCTTTCGTAGTAAAATAGAGAAAGAGGAAATAAAAGATGCAATTTTTAGAAAAGTTCAGAAAAATGTTCAACAAAAGACAAATTATAGAGCTTGGTTAAGAGTTGCAGCTTCAATAGCGATACTAATTTCCATAGGAATTGGTTATTATTTTAATTCTGTAAATGAGAATGCTATTGAAACTCAAACAATAGCTTATATAACCAAAGAAACTACCTTGGGACAAAAATCCATCATTACACTTCCAGATGGTTCCACAGTTAAATTAAATTCGGGTAGTAAAATAACATTTCCAGAAAAGTTTTCAGATAGCATTAGAGACATATCCTTAGAAGGTGAAGCCTTTTTTGAAGTTGTGAAGAATGAGCATAAACCATTTGTTATTACTTCCAATAAACTCACAACTACAGTTTTAGGAACAACGTTTAATGTGGAAGCTTATACAGATAAAACTGATGTAAAAGTAACTTTAGCAACAGGGAAAGTTAGTATTTATGCGGAAGGTGAGAAAGCAATATTAATACCCTCAGAGCAAATTGTTTTCAATAAAGAAGACAAAAAGATAATTAAGAAAAAAGTCGATGTGCAAAGGTATTTAGAATGGAAGGATGGTATCCTACGTTTTGAAAACGCAACGCTTGAAAAAGCTGTTGATAAGATAGAAAAATGGTATAACGTTACTATTGAATTTGAAAATAAAAACCTTTCTAAATGCACTTTTACAGGAGTATTTAAAAATGAAAGATTACAAACAATTCTTGAGCATTTAGTTTTTGTTAAACAAAATGTTAAATACGAATTTGTTTCAGAACGAAAAATAATTATTAGAGGAAGATGTACTAACTAAAACCAATTAAAGCCTATGATGTAGACAACTATATAAAATACAAAAAAAGCAGCCTGTTTAGTAAACTTTGTCGAGTAACAACAGACTGCCACTAGCTTAACAGAAACTAATTAAGTAACTATTAAACATTTATTTATGAAATTTTTTAAAAATCCAATTATCAAAATGATCTCAAGGATGTCCATTTACATGTTTGTTTTTTTATTGGCAAATCCATTATTTGCTAACAACACATTTGGTCAATCTTTAGATAAAACAAAGGTATCAATTTCTTTAGACAACGCAACCGTAATAGAAATTTTTAAAATTATTGAAAATCAAACACCGTTCAGTTTTGTTTACGACAATAAAATTGCTTCTAAAACAGAATTAATATCTTTTAATAGCAATAATATCTCTGTACTAAAAGTATTAGAAAAAGTGTCAAGAGAGGCACGATTAAAATTTAAACAGGTCAATAGAAGTATATCGGTAAATATAGTGCCTAAAAAAGAGGTAGTAATTATAGTTCCCGTTTTAAAGGAAATAACAGGTAAAGTAATCGATGAAAACGGACAACCTTTGCCTGGTGCAAACATTACCGTTAAAGGAACCTCAATAGGAACAACAACAGATTTTGAAGGAAACTTTACTTTAGAAGTAGAAGATAATGTAAAGACTATTGTAGTTTCCTTTATAGGATATAAAACAGTAGAAATACAAATTGAGAATCAATCTAACTTCAATATTCAATTAGAAGAGGATGCGGCACAATTAGATGCTATAGTCGTTACAGGTTATAGAAAAAGTCTTGAAGAGGCGCTAAGTATAAAAAAGAATAGCACCAATAATGTTGATGCAATAGTTTCAGAAGATGTTGCCAAATTTCCACAGTCTAATATATCCGAGGCATTACAGCGTGTTTCTGGTATTCAGATTACAAGAGATGGAGCAGGTGGTGTAGGTAATCAGGTAAGTATAAGAGGTTTGCCTTCAGAGTATACTCAGGTTACTTTAAATGGACAAGCAGCACCAAATGCAACAGACACAAGAAGTTATAATTTTAATTCACTGCCAGCTGAGTTATTTGCTAGAACTGAGGTGTATAAAAGTCCAACTGCAAAAATAGATGAAGGAGGAATTGGAGGAACCGTAAATATGGTAACAAAAAAGCCTTTTGAATTAAAAGACAGGATAATTGTAGGGTCTATTGAAGGCATTTATAACACCCAACAACAAGGAGGAAGTACAGTGACACCTAAACTGTCATTAACATATGGAAATAAGAATGATAAGTTTGGATTTATTGCAGGAGTATCTTATAACAAATTTTTCAATACATCTGAAGGTTATGATATAGTAAGATATAGAGAAAGGTCTTATGATATCGACAATGATGGTACTGATGATTTTACTGATGTTAGAGTACCACTACCAAGATATATAAGTCAAGGACAAGAAGTAGAAAGACTATCTTTTAATCTGGCAACTCAATTTAAGGTTAGCGATAATTTCGAGTTATTGATGGATGCTGTGTATACCAATAATAAGCAAGTAGAAACACGTTATGCACCAATATGGTTTTTACAAGGACCAGATGCTTCAGCAATGACTACAGATGGGAATTTTTTACTATCTGGTACTTTTGAAGATGTAGATCTTAAATTAGAAAACCAACAACAAGCTAATGATACGGATATCTTTCAATTAGGGCTAACTGGGATTTGGGATTTGGAAAATGATTGGAAAATAAATGCAAATATTAATTTCTCGTCCAACAATCGTGATTCAGAACGGTTCAGATATTATGGATTAAATACGAATACGGTAACCTATAGTGTAGTTAATGACCAAAAATGGTTTGATATACAAACACCTACAGATTTATCTGATGCATCACAGTTTACTATGGATGAAGCTAGACACTATTTATGGGATAACAATGATAAGATAACATCAGGTCAGATAGATTTCACAAAAAAAACTAGCGAAAAATTCACTTTAGATTTTGGAGCAAAATATAGAAGTAGAACAAAAGATCGTACCTATTTCTTTAATAGGGTTAGAAATATTGACGAACCATTTGCACCTGTATCAATGTTATTGGATGACTTTTTAAATAATGTAGATGAAGCCACTGGACCAAATGAGTTTTTGGTTCATGATTGGGGAAAAGCTAAAGAACTTTATGGAGATCAAATTCCATTTGGTAAAGACTTTGAACGTATTGATGCCTACTATAATATTACAGAAAACATTGCAGCTAGTTATGCCATGGGTACTCTTAACTTAAGTAAGTTGAAACTTAACTTTGGTGTAAGATTGGTTAACACGAGTTTAATATCTAAAGGGGTTGATGTAGATGAAGATACAGGAGATTTATCGGATAGGGAAGTGAAATCTAGCTATACAGATTTTCTTCCAAGTATTAATGCAAGATATACATTAGCGAAGAATCTTTTGTTAAGAGGTTCTTACGGTAGAGTGATGACGAGACCAAGTTTGGGTGATCTATCAGCATATAGAGAAATTGATGATGTAAACTTAACTATATCAGCAAAAAATCCTGAATTAGAACCATTCAGAGCTAATCAATATGATTTATCTTTAGAGTGGTATCCTAAAGCCGAAACTTTGTTGTCTTTTGGATTCTTCAAAAAAGATATAGAATCATTCATAACTTCAGAAACCGTTGATGTACAACTTAATGGTAATACATACCAACTTTCAAGGCCAACAAATGGTAATAATGCTACTATTAAAGGATTAGAAATTGGGTATCAACAGCCATTTACTTTTCTACCAAGTCCTCTAGATGGTTTAGGAATACAGGCAAACTATACTTTATCTGATAGTAATTTTGAAGAAGTTGTAGATTTGGGTACCGGTGAGACTGAATCATATGAATTACCTAATAATTCTAAGCATTCTTATAATTTAGTCGGGTATTATGAAAAATACGGTTTTAGTTTGCGTTATGCGTATAATTATAGAAGTGATTATTTGCGCTCTAAACCAGTACCAGAAGATGGTCTGAAATATAGAGATAGTTATGGTCAAACAGATATTTCTGCAGGATATAAAATAACTGAAAACATTAGTGTTAATCTTAATATTTTAAATGCTTTTAATTCAAAACCGTATGAATATATTTTTGAAAGAAAATTTCAAGATAATATATCAGTATATGGTACAACTTTTCAATTTGGTGTAAGAGCTTCATTTTAATCATATGAATAATTCTCAATTGGGTAGGTTAAAATACCCAATTGAGATATTTCTGTCTCTAAGAACTTTCCTAATGAAGATTATGTATTAGTAGCCTCCCATAGAGGTGGTATATATTAGGAAAGTGCATTTGAAATACGATTTTCAAATGAAACGACACATACTATAGGTGTAATTGCCAAACTACAACAAGATAATAAAAGTATAGGGGGGGTAACTACTATGGATGCTAACATGTGCGCTGGTCATGATGACAAGTTGGCAATGATTAATCCAGATTTAGCTTGGGGACGATGCGTTGAAAACGGTGCAAATATATTATTAACAGATTATCCAAAAAAATGGTCGAGTATTTAACCAATAAAAGTCTACATTAATAATGCTTAAAAGAACAATATTTTATTTAATACTTTCCAGTATTTGTTTTTTTTCCTGCAAGCAAAAAACAACAACATTTTTTGCAAATACATTATGGCAACCGGGTTATTTAGATATTCACTTTATACATACGGGTCAAGGCAACAGCTCGTTTATTGTTTTTCCTGACGGTACTACCTTACTTATAGATGCTGGAGAAGCAAAGCCAAGAAACACATATCCATATTATCCACCATTTAATAATGAAAATTTAACCGCGGGTCAGCGTATAGTAAAGTATATAGAGCATTTTTCTCCAAAAGACACTTTAGATTATGCTTTAATAACGCACTTTCACAGCGACCATTATGGAGAGTTGACATCACAAAGTAAGTTATCAAAGAATAATGTATATAAGCTCACTGGAATTACAGAGGTTGGTGAATATATTAAGATTAAAAGTCTTATAGATAGGGGTTACCCAAATTATGAATATCCAATAGATTTAAAAGAAAACGATTCAACATTTTTAAATTATTTAAAATTTATTAAATATCAGAAAGGTCAATATGGGATGAATATAGAAAGCTTAGACCTAGGTAAGTATGACCAAATAAAAATGATGCATAATGCCAAGGATTATAGCAACTTTATAATTGAAAATTTAAAAGTAAATCAGTATATTTTATCAGAAGAAGGCAATAGTATTGAAGAATACAATTTTAATTCACCATTAGTCAATGAAAAAGGGTACTACAATGAAAACCCTTTAAGTACTGCACTAAAAATTTCTTATGGTAATTTTGATTATTATGTTGGTGGCGATTTACCAGGAATAAATGACTATCCCGATTATGATATTGAAAGCGCCATTTCAAAATGTGTAGGAGAGGTTGATGCTATGTCTTTAAACCATCATGGACATAAAGATGCGTCAAATCTAAACTTTTTAAAAACATTAACTCCGCAAGTTATTGCACACCAAGCCATACATGACCCTCATTTTGCCCCAAACGTACAGGCGAATTTATTAAAAACAGATGCAGATGTGTTTACTTTTTTCATGAGTGATAGCATCAAGAATATATATAAAGAACAGGTTAAAAAAAGGTATAAAGGTATTTATGGTAATTTTTTTATACGGGTTTACCCTGAAGGAGAAGAATTTAGTGTGTTTACCATAGACCCCAATAGTAATGAATTTAGGATAAATAACCAGTTTGGGTTTTATAAATCAAGAAAATAATGATAAAAAAAATAATCAAACCATTACTACTTGTAGTAATTATGTTTCAATTCCAGTCATGCAAAAAGCAGGTCAAAAATATAGAGCCAAGTGTTAGTGCCAATGTTCAAACATTAGATAAAATAATTTCCAATTTTAAAGATTCCAATAGAAATGATGTTATCGTAGTTTCTCATCGTGGAGACTGGCGCAATGCTCCAGAAAACTCTTTACAAGCTATCCAAAATTGTATTGATATGGGTGTAGATATGGTAGAAATTGATATACATAAAACTAAAGATGGAAAACTTGTTTTAATGCATGATAAAACCATAGATAGAACAACTACGGGGAAAGGTTTGGTCTCTGAATGGACGCTAGATAGTTTAAAAACATTATTCCTGCGAAATGGAGCAAACCATCCAACACATCATAAAATACCAACATTAGAAGAAGCCATGTTATTAGTAAAAGGAAAAGCGATGATAAACCTTGATAAATGCTATGATTATTTTGATGATGCCTATAGTGTATTAGTTAAAACAGGAACTGAGGGGCAAGTTGTAATAAAAGGCAATGTTACTTTGTCTCAAGTAAAAGAGGAGTTTGGAGAATATTTAGATAAAGTTTTATTCATGCCTGTAGTAGTGCTAGATAATCCAGAGTCTGAAAAAATCATCACAGACTATTTAGAAAATTTTAAACCAGTAGCATTTGAATTTGTATTTAAAGATGAAAGCTCAACAGTATTAAATAGTTTTAAATCAATCAGAGAAAGAGGTTCAGGTATTTGGGTGAATTCGTTATGGGAAAGTCTTAATGCAGGTTACGAAGATGACATGGCTGTAATAAACCCAGATAGTATTTATGGGTGGTACGTAAATAAAGGTGTAAATATAATTCAAACAGACAGGCCTAAACTTTTATTGGATTATTTAAGAAGCAAAGGGCTTCACAATTGAAATGGATTGAGTTAGTTTTTCATAACTAGTTTGAGTTTAGTTTGAAAGGCGCAGTTGAGTAGGCTGCGCTTTTTTAGTACAAACATTAATTAAAAAATTTAAATCATGATGCAATATTTCAAAAAGTCACAATCCATTAAGGTTAAAGAAAATGTAGAAGAGCAAAAGAAGTTATATAAAAAATTAAAATGGCAAGTGTTCATATCTGCAACTTTAGGTTATGGGTTATATTATGTATGTCGATTAAGTCTAAATGTGGTAAAAAAACCTATAGTAGACGCAGGTGTATTAACCGAATCCGAATTGGGTTTAATAGGTTCAGCATTATTCTTTACTTATGCCATAGGTAAATTGACAAATGGTTTTTTGGCAGACTATAGTAACATAAAGCGATTTATGGCTATAGGACTTTTAGTCTCGGCTCTAGCAAATTTAGTAATGGGTTTTACAGGAACTTTTTTATTTTTTGCTATATGTTGGGGTGTTAATGGTTGGGTGCAATCCATGGGAGCACCTTCAAGTGTTGTTTCATTATCACGTTGGTATAAAGATAAAGAACGTGGTAGTTTTTATGGATTTTGGAGTACGAGTCATAATATAGGTGAAGCTTTAACATATATTCTAACCGCCGTAGTAGTGTCTTATTTTGGATGGCAATGGGGTTTTAGAGCAGCTGCTATAGTTGGAATGTTGGGTGCATTGATGATTTCTATTTTCTTCCATGATACACCAGAAAGTAAAGGGTTACCGCCAGTAAATAAAGATTTTGTCAAAAAAGAGGTGTCTACATGGGAAGAACAAAAGGGCGTGTTAAAAAATCCTTATGTTTGGATTTTGGCATTAGCAAGTGCCTTTATGTATATTTCAAGATATGCTGTAAACAGTTGGGGACCTTATTATTTCGAGGCCGCAAAAGGCTATTCGCTAACACAAGCAAATTCATTAGTTGCTATTAGCGCAGTTTGTGGAATTTTAGGAACAGCATCTTCTGGGTTTGTATCCGATAAATTTTTTAAAGGCAGAAGGAATATGCCAGCATTCATCTTTGGATTAATGAATATTTTAGGATTATCACTTTTTCTATTGGGACCCAAAAATGTATGGTGGCTGGATGCGTTAAGCATGGTTATATTTGGATTGGCTATTGGTGCACTAATATGTTATTTAGGTGGATTAATGGCGGTAGATATTGCATCTAAAAAAGCATCGGGAGCTGCATTAGGTATTGTAGGTGTTATGAGCTATGCGGCAGCAGGAATTCAAGATATAGCAAGTGGTTATCTTATAGAAAATAATAAAACCATCATAAATAGGGAAACTATTTATAATTTTGATACGATTAGTATATTTTGGATTGGTGCAGCTATAGTATCAACACTTTTGGCTTTATTAACATGGAAGAAAACATGATTTTTAAAGTATGGGCAAGATAAAAAACATAGTTTTTGATTTAGGAGGGGTCATTATGAACCTTAATGTGCCAAAAACGATTGAGGAGTTTGAACGATTAGGAATAACTAACATTATAAATAGAACTGGACATCATTATACGGATTCTGTTTTTTATGATTTTGAAATAGGAAAAGTATCAGAATTTGAATTTATAGAAAAGCTTAGAAAAATGTCAAGTTTGCAACCATCAAGTGAAGAAATTCAAAATGCATGGAATGCAATGATATTGAATATGCCACAAGAAAGAATTGAGTGTCTTATTAATTTAAAAGAGAAGTACAATATTTATCTATTAAGCAATACAAATAGTATTCATCAAAAAAAGTTTTTAAACGAGGTCAATAAAGAGAATAATTTTTCTTTTAACAATTTATTTATAAAAGCTTATTATTCACATGAATTAGGAATAAGAAAACCTGATGAAAAAGTATTTCGTTTTGTTCTTAAAGACAGTAATTTGAATGCGGAGGAAACTCTATTTATTGATGATTCCATAGATAATATTAGAGTTGCTGAAAAAGCTGGCATTAAAGGATGTTATTTTATTAATGGAAATTTAGAAAGGAATTTAGAAAAGTATAGTATATGCATAAATCACTAGAGTTGAAAAAATGGTGTTACACATAAGATTTACCCACCCACAATAGCGAAGTACAACCGTAAAGAAATTTATGGTTGGTTATGAAATGTTTGGTTCGCCACAGCGTGATATAACAGCGGAAATGGCATCAAAATTAATAAGAGAGAAAACTAACGCAGTAACTGTCTTTCCTTCATCTATAAAGCGCTCTTGTAGTTTTTGAAGCTTATGTCTAATACTGTCAATATATGAGTTGATAGTTCTGGATTCAGCACTAGTACCTTTTAATTTGCCAGTAGTAGAATCCCATTTTTCTATAAGTACCTTTCGTTGAATACTTATCTGTGCTCTTTTGCCATTTACCGTTATACGTGCATAAATAGGGGCTTTACCATCTAAAGTCGCTTTGTTTTTCTGCAAGAAGAAAAGAATAGAAAAAGTGTGATACATCGGTTACCTATATAAATTCTACATAAATATAATGATTTTTATATTTATAACCTACTGTTAATCATAGTATTTATAGGTGTTTAATGAAATTCGGTTCCCTATATAAAAAATCAAAATAGGTAACCGAATAGGTTACTTTTTGATTGATTTTAGTTGATTTAAGATGATAATGCTAAAAATTAAAAAAGCCCTCAAACATAGTGTTTGTGGGCTTTTAGTAGAATTTAGTAAATTCTTAGCGGAGAAAGAGGGATTCGAACCCCCGGAGGTGTGACCCTCAACAGTTTTCAAGACTGCCGCATTCGACCACTCTGCCATTTCTCCAGTGTTTCATCAGGTATTCCCTGAATGCGCGTGCAAATATAGAACCCTTTTTTATTTCTTTCAAATAAAATATCTACTTTTTTAAAATAAAATTTATCTCGTAATGTATTCGTTTAATTTATTTAGCTTCATGGTAAAAAGAAAATTTCAAACCTTATTTTTGTAGCAAAAGATTGTGAAAATATTATGAATACAATAAAACAATTACAATGGCGCTATGCCACTAAAAAGTTTAATGCCGATAAAAAATTAACAGAAAAAAAATTAGAGATTTTAAAACAAGCATTTAACTTAACAGCAACATCTTTTGGCTTGCAAACTATAAGTATGTTAATTATCGAAAATAAAGACATCAGAGCATCTCTAGTTCCTTTTTCGTATCATCAAACACAAGTTTTAGATGCTTCACATTTATTGGTTATTTGCATTCAAAACAACATAAAAAGTAAAGATATAAACAGCTACTATAAAAACATAAAAAATACCCGTAATACCCCAGATAGCATATTAGAGCCGTACAGAAAAAATCTTATAGAAATAATGGCTAGCATGTCTAAAAAACAACGCCAACAATGGTCTAAAAACCAAGCATACATTGCACTTGGCAATTTAATGACAATTTGTGCCATAGAAAACATAGATTCTTGCCCTATGGAAGGTTTTGTCTCAAAAGAGTACGATAGTATTTTAAAACTAAAAGAAAAAGGATTAAAATCTGTATTATTACTACCAGTGGGCTATAGAGCAGAAAACGATATGTTTTCAACATTTAAAAAAGTAAGAAAACCTATTAACGAAACTATTATAGAACTATAATAAGTATTTGTTACTTATACTGATAGCAATTAGGAATCTAACGCAAAAAGCAATATTTAAAAAGAAAAACACATTATGCCAGGATTTGAATTATTTAGTGATTTAGAACGAAACGAAGTTAACGACGTTTTACAAAGTGGTGTACTTATGCGCTACGGGTTTGATGGTATGCGAAACGGCCATTGGAAAGCCAAAGAACTAGAAAAACAATTAGAGCAGCAATTACAAGTAAAACACGCCCAGTTAGTATCTAGCGGAACTGCAGCAGTATCTGTAGCTTTAGCATCTGCAGGAGTAGGAGCAGGAGATGAGGTTATTATGCCAACGTTTACTTTCGTGGCAAGTTTTGAAGCCATTATGATGCTTGGAGCTGTTCCTGTTTTAGTAGATATCGATAATACCTTAACACTATGTCCTAATAAAGTTAAAGAAGCAATAACACCTAAGACAAAGGTTATCATGCCAGTACATATGTGTGGTAGTATGGCAAACTTAGAAGCTCTTCAAGATATTTGTAAAGCACACAATTTAATTCTTATAGAAGACTCTTCACAAGCCACAGGAGCAACATATAAAGGAAAACCACTAGGAAGTATTGGAGATTTAGGCTGTTTGTCACTCGATTTTGTAAAAATAATTACTGCAGGAGAAGGAGGTGCGGTACTAACAAATAATGAAGACTATTATAGACATGCAGATCATTATTCAGATCATGGCCATGACCATGTAGGTAATGACAGAGGAGCAGAAACCCATCCGTTTTTAGGTTATAATTTTCGAATCTCAGAATTACATGCCGCAGTTGGTTTAGCACAATTAAAACGTTTAGATGAGTTTGTGTCAATTCAAAAGAAAAACTATACCATAATTCGTGAAGCGCTTTCAGAAGTTTCAGAAATTACTTTCAGAACCGTTCCAGAAGGCGGAGTAGAAAGCTATTCCTTTTTAAGCTTCTTTTTGCCAGATTCAGAAATTGCAACAAAAGTGTCGCAAACATTCAATGCAAATGGCGTAGATGCATGCTGGAATTATTATAATAACAGTTGGCATTACATTAGAGAATGGCAACATCTTAAGAACATAAAGTCGTTATATCCAATCTCTGAAGAAGTAAAAAATGGTTTAAACTATCTACAATCAAAAACTTTTGAACAGTCAGACCACTATATTTCTCGAAATATATCCTGCTTAATAAAACTATCTTGGACAGAAGCTGAAGTAGAGCAAAGAGCTTTAAAAATGGTTGAAGCTATAAAAAGCAATTTATAAATTAATATTTTACATAATCTACAATTTCTAAACCATAGCCAATTAATCCAACGCGTTTGGTTTGAGTATTAGAAATTAAACTTAATTTATGAATATTTAAATCGTGAAGTATTTGAGCTCCTATGCCAAAATCGCGATTATCCATATTTATTTTTGGTGCTTTTGTAATTTTATTAGGACTTTGATTTTTCTTTAAAAAAGACAAACGACTTAGGATATTCATGGATTGCGATTCTTGATTTATAAAAATAATAGCACCTTTACCTTTGGCGTTTATTAGCTTAAACATATTGTCTAATTGCTTGTCTACATTATTAGTTAGTGTACCAAGAATATCATTGTTAATTAAAGTAGAGTTAATTCTAGTAAGTACAGGTTCATTATCTTTCCATTGTCCTTTTGTTAAGGCTATATGTACTTGATTATTAGTAGTTTGTTTGTAGGCTCTTAAACGAAAACTTCCAAAACGAGTTTCAATCTCAAAATCTTCTTTTTTCTCAATTAAAGAGTCGTGTTGCATTCTATATGCTACTAAATCTTCAATAGAAACAATTTTTAAATCCAATTTTTTTGCCACCTCAATAAGCTCAGGTAAACGTGCCATAGAGCCATCTTCATTCATTATTTCAACAATAACGCCTGCTGGTTTTAAACCTGCTAAACGCGCAAAATCAATGGCTGCTTCGGTATGTCCTGTACGACGTAAAACACCACCTTCTTTAGCTACTAACGGAAATATATGTCCTGGTCTTCCTAACTCAAAAGGTTTAGTTTCTGGGTTAATTAAAGCTTTAACGGTTTTAGCTCTGTCGCTAGCCGAAATACCTGTTGTAACCCCATTTCCTCTTAAATCAACAGAAACAGTAAAAGCCGTTTCCATGGGGTCGGTATTATTGCGCACCATCATATTAAGTTGTAACTCTTTACATCTGTTTTCTGTTAGTGGAGTACAAATAAGTCCTCTTCCATGGGTTGCCATAAAGTTTATCATTTGTGGAGTAGCCATGTCGGCAGCAGCTACAAAATCGCCTTCGTTTTCACGATTTTCGTCATCTACAACAATAATAACTTTGCCATTCCTTATATCGTCAATAGCTTCGTGTATGGTATTTAGTTTAAACTCTGAAGTTGTGTTTGTTGTCATAGGTTCTAAAATCATAGTACAAAGATATTGCTTATTTTAAACAGTCTAAGCAGTTTTGTTTTAAGTCCTCATTAATTTTTACATTTAAAAAAGGAAAAACTAACATGTATAGTGGTATGCCGAGTATTAAAATGATAATATTTGGATACTTTTCTTTTTTATTGATATGCTTATAAAAACGGGTTAAATTAATAACAGATTTTAAATAATAAACAATGTATAAAAACAATGAAACAATACTTAATTGTATAGATGCCGATTGTAAGGATGGCAATTTATTGTTTTTAAACACAAAGAATAATAGTAATAAAACAATACCAATATTGTATAAAACTATAGCGAATTTTGAGTGTGCTTTGTAGTTAAAAGAAATAGTTTTAGAGGTATTAAACGTTTTGTTAATGGTTATTCCACTATCTCTTAATTCATTTATTTCAATACCCCTTGAGTTAAGAATTTTAATAGCTTCGTAGCGACTATCTTCGTGATGACCAAGTGAATCGAAGTTTTTAATAACGTTAATTAATTCTTCATTTTTATAAGCATGAAGAAACTTGTAACTAATACCGTCTTTGGGTTTAATATTGAATATCTTTTTAAGTGGCTCTAGAATATTACCAACTTCAAATAAACCTTTATCAGCAGTTGCTCTTTTGGTTAAAAACACACCTAAAGGAAACATAACTAGCGTGGAAAACCAACTGGCGAGTATGGGATTAAAATCGCCACTTTTAGCACTATTTGTTGCAAAAATGCCTATAAAATGGTACGTTAAGAATAAAAGTATAGCAATTACCATAGGCAATCCAATACCGCCTTTTCGAATTAAAGCACCAAGTGGCGCACCAACAAAAAACAAAATAACACAAGCAAAGCCCAAGGCAAATTTTTCATGAAAAGAAATAATGTGTTTATTATAATTTTTTTTGAATTCTTTTTGGCCAGCTCTTTTTGTTTCTAAAATCTGCTTTGTGCTTGTTACATTTCTTAAAGCTAAATCTAGTAGTTGTGTTTTTTGTTTTGTTTTAAATAAATCTAAAATCTCACCATTATAAATAGAATCTGTTTCCAAATTTATAGTATTTTTAGAAGTCGCTTTTAATTTAATTGAGGGTGTTGTTATGTTTTTTAATTTAGATATGTTTGCACGTAAATACATACTTTTAGAAAGAGTTTCATGCTCATTACTTCTTTTTTCTATAAGTGAATCTATGGTGTAATTTAATTCGCTTAAATTGAGCATGTTATATCTATCAGTGGTAGATTTATCATCAATATCTACATTGTTATTAATCTGTGATAAATCAATATTTATAGTGTATGTATCGAACTTACTTTTAACAAATGGGCTTTTGCTTCTTTCTTTAAAACTTTTGCGAAAAAGATCATTGTAATAGTTTCCGTCAAATAAAATTAGTTTCAAGACTTTTGAAGTTTCTTTGCTTTTAAATTTACCTGTTTTAGATTTTATTAATCTTGTATTTTTGTTTTTATCTTGTCCTTTAATATGTATTACAACATTGTTTAAAGAATAATCACCTTCCTTTCCAGTTTTATTTTCAAATTTTATGTTGTAATCTCCAACCTCATTAAATTGTCCAGCAGCTAAAAGCATTTCTGGTTTTAACTTGGCTATATTTTTGCGTAAATTAAGTGAGTTGTATTCTGCCCAAGGAATTACATTGTTTGAAAACATAAAAGTTGTAAAACCTAATATGGCAATAAATATGCTAAGTCCAGACATGGCACGTTGTAGTGAAATCCCTGTAGATTTCATAGCTGCGAACTCGTAATTCTCTGCAAAACTACCAAACACCATTATAGACGATAGCAATATGGTTAGCGGTATCACTAAAGGAATAAGTTTTGGCATAAAATATACCAAGAACTTAACAACCACAACCATATCTAAATCTTTACCAGCGAGTTCTTTTATGTATAGCCAAATGGTTTGTAAAACAAAAATCAGCATGAGAATAATAAACACGCTGAGAAAAGTTTTTAAATAGGTTATTAGTATGTAACGGTCAAGTATTTTCACGAAAAGTTACCTAATCTAATTTATTAATATAATAATCTGCATATTTATTAGCATCAAAGGTAAATAAGGTTTTTGATAAAGGTTCGTTTGTTTTAAAAGAATTAACAGTAAGCGTAGTTTTTGTACCATTTTTACCTATTTGAATCAGGTTGTAAATGTGCTTAGTTTGTTTGTCGATACCTAAAAGAATATGCTTAATTTCAGAGTTTGAATCAATTGGTGTTAATTTTACGTACTGTACTTTTCTGCCTTTTATGTTTTGCTCAATATCCATAGCATACATATAACCGTCTTCGTAAAACGATAACATTTTGCTTGGTGTAATATTGTCTTCTTCATCGGTATTATCAGATGAAATGGTAACTTCTTCATCTTCTGGACTAATGCTATACATGGTTTTTCCATCAAAAAGGCGTGTAATTCCAAGAATGTTTAACCTATATTTTTCACCTTGCATTACTACATCACCACGGGTTTCTTGTTTTATGTTTTCAGAAGTATTTTCAAGCACATATTTAAAGTCTATTGAAATATTTTCGTAGTTTTTTACTTTGGCTGAAACTTCTTGTAATAAAGTTTTTCCATTGTTTTGTGAGAAAGCACTAACTGAAAGTGTAATTAATAAGATGCTAATAATTCTTTTCATTGAATAATTTTTTTAAAATTGATAACCAAACCATTTTATTTAGAGAGGTGTTTTTATTGTTAAATATCTGTTATAGGCTTTCATTTTCTATATGCTGATCGAGTGCTGCTAAATCTGGAATTAAAACTTGTCTGGCTTTACTGCCTTCAAATGGTCCAACAATACCTGCAGCTTCTAATTGGTCTATTATTCTTCCAGCCCTATTATACCCTAATTTTAGTTTACGTTGTAATAAAGAAGCCGATCCTTGTTGTGCGGTAACAATAACAATAGCGGCATCTTTAAATAGCTTATCTCGATCTGAAATATCTATATCAAGACTTGTGCCACTTTCTTCTCCAAAATATTCAGGTAATTGGTAAGCATCTGGATATGCTTTTTGAGACCCAATGTATTCGGTTATTTTTTCAACTTCAGGTGTGTCAACAAAGGCACATTGAATACGAGTAATATCATTTCCAGAAGTATATAGCATATCACCACGACCAATAAGTTGGTCTGCTCCAGATCCATCTAAAATGGTACGTGAATCAATCTTACTAGTTACTCTAAATGCAATACGCGCAGGGAAATTAGCTTTAATTATTCCTGTAATAACATTAACTGATGGGCGTTGCGTAGCGATAATTAAATGAATACCAATGGCACGTGCTAATTGGGCCAAACGCGCGATAGGAGTTTCTACTTCTTTTCCTGCGGTCATTATTAAATCTGCAAACTCATCAACAACTAAAACGATATAGGGTAAAAATTGATGACCATCGTTGGGATTTAATTTACGTGCTTTAAATTTTACATTGTATTCTGCAATATTTCTGCATAGGGCATTTTTTAATAATTCGTAACGATTGTCCATTTCAATACATAATGAATTTAATGTATTAATTACTTTGGTATTATCGGTAATTATAGCTTCCTCGCTATCTGGTAATTTTGCTAGATAGTGACGTTCAATTTTATTGAAAAGCGTAAGCTCTACTTTTTTAGGATCGACTAAAATAAATTTAACTTCAGCAGGATGTTTTTTATACAAAAGTGATGTTAAAACCGCATTTAAACCTACTGATTTACCTTGACCCGTAGCACCCGCCATAAGTAAGTGAGGCATTTTAGCAAGGTCCACAACAAAGGTTTCGTTGCTAATGGTTTTACCTAAAGCAATAGGTAATTGCATTTCGGAAGTTTGAAATTTTTTAGAAGCAATTACCGAACGCATGGATACAATGGTAGAGTTTTTATTTGGCACTTCAATTCCAATAGTTCCTTTACCTGGAATTGGTGCTATAATACGAATGCCAAGTGCAGATAGCGATAAGGCAATATCGTCTTCTAAATTTTTTATTTTCGAAATACGAATACCAGCTTCTGGAACAATTTCATACAATGTAACGGTTGGACCAATGGTGGCTTTTATGCTAGCAATACCTATTTTATAATTACTTAAAGTTTCAACAATTTTATTTTTGTTTTCTTCAAGTTCTGCTTGATTAATGGTGATGCCTTCTGTATCGTATTTTTTTAGTAGCTCTAGAGGTGGAAATTGATAGTTACTCAACTCTAGCGTTGGGTCGAATTGCCCAAAGTCTTCAACTAATTTGTTGGCTAAATTGTCAGTTTCAGATTGTTCCTCGGCATTTTTTTCAATTTTTATTTCTATATCTTCTTCTTCCTCAGCTACTTTTACTTCTAAAGGTGTTTCAGCTTTAGGTTCAGATTTTTTTTCACTAATGGTTTGCGTTTTATCTTTTAAGGGGATGTCAAAAGCCGTTTTAATAGCTTCGGCTTCTTCAGATAAATTATTGTCTAGTGGAACTGAAAACTCTTCATTTGCTTGAGAAAATTCATCGTTAATATCTTTTTTAGCGGATTTAAAAAGCTTTGTAATACTTTGAAATGTAACTTTAAATCGGATTGCTAAGTATGTAATTAAGCCAAATAGAAGTAGGAGCGAAGTTCCAATTTTCCCAATGTAATCTTGAAGAAAATCATTTATTTCGAACCCGATTGTGCCACCAAGAATATCATTTTTACTACCAAAAAAACCAAAAAGAACGGATAACCATATGATAATTAAAATGCTCCAAAACCAATGTTGACGCAATTTTGCTTTGGCAATATCCATTAACACATAAACGCCAGAAATAAATAGTAATCCAGAAAATATAAATGATGCTACACCAAAACCACGTTGTATAAATAAATCGCTCAACCAAGCACCACTTTTGCTTAACCAATTTTTTGTTTCGGTTTCTCGCGATGTAAAATTTGATAAACTACTTTGATCTGCTTCTCCAGTAAAGAAAAAAGAGATAAAAGCAATGCACATTAAGATGCCTAAAATAAGTAGTAAACTACCTAATACCAACTTTTGCTGGCTAGACAACTTAAAATTAGGTTTTTTAATTTTTGGTTTAGATGCTTTGGTAGTTTTACTTTTTTTCTTAGCCATATTTACTTTCCGCGAAAGCGTAAATCTTTTAGTTTTAAATTGAGTTATAAAACAACTCGACAAAAATACAAATTACTAACGTTTATCCTAAGGGTAATAGTATATTAAAAAATCTTTGGCATATAAATAATAAGACCAATGATAATTGTAAAAATACTAGCAATAAATACTGCGCCAGCAGCAATATCTTTTATAAAGCCTATTTTTTTATGTTGCCCTGGATGCATAAAATCTGCTATTTCTTCAATAGCTGTGTTTATGCCCTCTACGCTCATAACTAAACCTATGGATAGTAATTGAATAGTCCATTCGGTAGTAGAAATTTTAAAGTAAAAGCCTGCTACGGTTAGCAATAATGCAATTACAAATTGAATTTTAATACTTGCCTCTGTTTTTAGCAATAAAACAGCGCCTTTAAAAGCGTAACCAACACTTTTTAATCGGTTAACCAAGAACGATTCTTTTTTACTCATTGATTTTTTAATTACCCCAACTCATTTAAGGCTGCATCATAATTAGGTTCTTGTCCTATTTCTGGTACTTGTTCAGTATATGTAACCGTTCCTGTTTTATCTGTTATAATAACACATCTAGATAAAAGGCCATCAAAAATACCGTTAGTCATTATTAAACCATAATTTTTTCCAAAGTCTCCTGTTTTAAAATCAGAAAGCATAATTACATCTTCTAACCCTTCTGCTGCGCAAAATTGCTCTTGTGCAAAGGGTAAGTCTCTAGAAATACATAACACTTTTGTGTTTTCTAAAGAGGCTGCCGCCTTATTAAAAGCTCTAACGGCGGCAGAGCATACACCGGTATTAACACTTGGAAATATATTTAGAATAAGATTACTCCCGTTAAAATCTTTTAAAGTTTTTGTTGAAAGGTCAACCGCTACTAATTTAAAATCTGCTATTTTTTCTCCTATTTTAGGAAGGTCTCCAGAAGTAACTACAGCGTTACCTCCTAATGTAATATTTGCCATTTTTTTTTGTTTAATGTTTAAGAAATAAAAATAGGCATATTTAGTCTTAATATGGTAATAAGAGATGTAATAGTTTTATAAAAAAAACGCTTTATTCATTAAAATGAATAAAGCGTAGAATTTTTCAATATTAAATAGCTAATATTTTTAGGTATCTATAGAGCCTAAAACACGTTTCATAAAACTATTTAAAGCTTCTTTTTTTGGTGTGCCATCTTTTATCATTTTATTAACTTCAATAGCGCCGTACATATTAGAAATAAGCTCTCCAATGACATCTAACTCTTCATCTTTTAACGATGGAAGTTCTGTTAAAGCTTCTAAGGTTTCAATAGTTTCTATAACAAAATCTTCATCATTATCTTCAATGAATTGGGTGAGATACTTAATTACTGGTAACTTCATTTACTAATTCTTTTAAAACTTCAAATTTGTTAGTTTGAACCTGATTTACGAAAGCTCCATTTTTAAATGTTGCAAAGGTTGGTAAATTATCAACAGTCGCTAATTTTCTAGATTCTGGAAATTTCTCGGCATCGACAATAATAAAATAAACATTCTCATTTTCTGAAGCTAGCTTTTTAAATTTAGGTTTCATTATTCTACAGTTACCACACCATGTGGCTGAGTATTGTACAATAACAGTTTCATTATTAGAAATAATTTCGCCTAAATTATCTTGATTTAATTCTTGAATCATAACTTGTTTTAGTTAGTGAGAAGCTAAATATTTAGCAATACTATCTCTATTCTCTTTAAGAGTATCCTTTCCCTCTTCCCAGTTTGCTGGACATACTTCTCCATGCTTTTGGAAATGTGAATAGGCATCTATAACTCTTAAATACTCAGAAATGTTTCTACCTACAGGTTCTACATTTACGCCTTCATAAAATACGCTTCCTTCTTCATCTATAATATAAGTAGCTCTCCAAGTAATGTTTGGACCATCCATCACAATAGTATCGGTGTCTTCATTGTAACGTTGATCTCCAGTTTGTAGAATATCTAATTGAGCAGAAAGATTCCTGTTGGTATCTGCTAAAAGTGGATAAGTGACACCTTCAATACCTCCATTATCTTTATCTGTATTTAACCAAGCAAAATGAACTTCTGGTGTATCGCAAGATGCTCCAATTACAATTGTATTTTTATCTTCAAATTGTTTGATGGCGTCTTGAAAAGCAAAAAGTTCTGTTGGGCACACATAAGTGAAATCTTTAGGGTACCAAAATAAAATTACTTTTTTCTTATTGTTAATGGCTTCTTCAAGAACATTAACTTTAAAAGTATCGCCCATTTCGTTCATGGCGTCTACGTTTAAATCTGGAAATTTTTTACCTACAAATGACATGTAATATTATATTTAAATTGTTAATAATTTTTTTCTAATACAAATATAGCAAGCCACTTTATTTTAAAAGAAGGAATAAAATTTTAATTTCTTATCTGCTAATAGATTTTAGTTATGATTCAAAACAAAACGAATAGTTATTTTTTATTTAGATTTCAACTGTTTAATTTTAATATTTAAGGCAGCGAAAAATAGTGTAGTTAAAGGGCTTAACCAGTTGAATATAGCATAAACAAAATACTCTGCTATTCCAACTCCTAAAACTTCAGATTGGTATGCTCCACAGGTATTCCAAGGAATTAGTACAGAGGTAACTGTGCCAGAATCTTCAAGTGTTCTACTTAAATTTTCAGGAGCTAAACCTCTATCTTCATAAGCTTTTTTAAACATTTTTCCAGGAACAACAATAGCTAAATATTGATCAGAGGCTGTTACATTTAATGCTAAACAACTTCCAACTGTACTGGCAAACAACCCAAAAGTTGTTTTTGCTAAGCTTAAGAGCGATCTGCTAATTCTTGCTAATGCGCCAATGGCGTCCATAATGCCACCAAACACCATGGCGCAAATAATCAACCAAATAGTACCTAGCATACCAGACATTCCTTTCCCAGATGCTGATATTAGTTCAGATAATGTTGCATTGTCAGTTTCTATTGTTGTTTTTACAGTTATAGCATCGATTATTCCTTTATAAGCTGAATTTAAACTTAATTTTTCTACGCCTGCTATTTCTGCAACTATATGTGGTTGAAAAATTAGAGCAAAAACAGCTCCTAATAATGTTCCAATAAATAAAGCAATTAAGGGAGGTGTCTTTTTTATAATAAGAAAAATAACAACTAATGGGACTATAAAAACCCAGCCATTTATATTAAAGGTGGCTTTTAAATCATTTAATAATTGAGATGTATCTGTTGCTCCAGAAACATCTTGAGTAAAGCCTAAAATAACAAAAACGATAAACGCTATAGTAATTGTAGGAATTGTTGTTATTGCCATATATTTTATATGTGAAAATAATTCGCTACCAGCCATAACAGGTGCTAAATTTGTAGTGTCACTCATAGGAGACATTTTATCACCAAAATATGCTCCAGATAATACAGCTCCAGCAGTCATTCCTAAAGAAATTCCAAGAGCTTCTCCAATACCTATTAATGCTATACCTACGGTAGCCGAAGTAGTCCATGAGCTACCAGTTGCAATAGAAATTATTGCGCATATTATTACACACGCTGCTAAAAAGATAGTTGGGTTTAAAATTTGTAATCCGTAATAAATCATTGATGGTATAATACCGCTAATTAACCATGTTCCAGCAAGTGCTCCTACCATTAGTAAAATTATTATGGCTCCAACAGTAGATTTTATGTTCTCGCCAACTTCATCAATCATAAGTTTAAAGGATACTTTATTAAATAATCCAACAACAACTGCTATTGCAGCACCTATTAAAAGTATGAATTGATTACTTCCGCTTATGGCATCATCTCCATAGATATAAACATTATATGCAAGTAATCCAACAAGTCCAATAACCGGAATTAGAGCTTCCCAAATATTTAATTCTTTATTTTCAATAATATTTTGATCTTGTATTATAATTTTTGAAATATTTTTATCGTCTGACATGTTTTTTTTTTTTAGCTGCGTAATGTTACGATTTTTAATAAAGCTATGCAAATGGATTTAGTTATGTATTTTTGTTGTTTTTACATTTAAAACTAATGGATTCATTAACTCAAATAGTTTTAGGAGCTGCCTGTGGTGAAGCAGTTTTAGGTAAAAAGGTTGGTAACAAAGCGTTGTTATTTGGAGCAATAGGAGGAACTATACCAGATTTAGATGTTTTTGTTGGAAGCTGGCTTTATGAAAACGAAATTGATGCTATGCTTTTTCATAGAGGGTTTATGCATTCTATTTTGTTTTCTCTGTTAGGATCATTATCATTAGGTTGGTTGGTGCATAAACTTTATAATTATGGTAAACGATTTAATACAACAACTCAAAAAGATTGGATTAGTTTATTTTTTTGGTCGCTGTTTACACATTTAATTTTAGACTGTTTTACACCTTACGGAACTCAGTTATTCGCACCTATTAGTAATTATAGAGTTGCTTTTAACAACATTGCCGTAGTAGATCCTATTTACACATTGCCTTTTCTAATTTGTATGATTGTTTTAATGTTTTTTAATAGACAATCTAATAGAAGGAAATTGTGGCTAAAGTTAGGGTTGGGAATAAGTTCTACCTACATGTTGTTTACTTTTGGCAACAAATTTTATATGGATTCGGTTTTTAAAGAAACTTTAATTGCTAAAGGTATAGATTATAAAAGATATTACGCGCAACCTACAATTTTTAATAATGTATTGTGGTATGGTGTGGCAGAATCCGATTCAACATATCACGTTGGGTACTATTCTTTATTAGATATGAAAAATACTTTTTCAGACTTTAAGGTGTTACAAAAAGTACTTGCATTAAACACAGAAAAATATAAGCGTATTAAAGATTTGGCTTGGTTTAGTAATGATTATTATAGCATTTGCAAAATTGGAAATAATGATTATCAATATAACGATTTGCGCTATCCTGTAACAGGTGAACCTAATTCAACATCATCCGTATTTAGATTTCGACTTTATAAAGAAAACGATGAAATAAACATGAAGCCTTTTGAGCGTAACGAAGATAATATTCCTGATGCTTTAAATGCGCTTTGGGAGCGTTTAAAAGGAAAATAAAATCCCTTTGAATTTGTTAAAAAAATCGGTCTACTTTTTAGGTTTAAGAATGTTAAGTTCTTTCATGCAAACGCGCACCAATTGGTATGTACGATCAATATCAGCATCCAGGCCTATAGAAAAACGAATTAGTCCATTGCTTAATCCCATTTCCTTTTGCTCATCTTCTGGTATTTCAGAAGAGGTAGAACTTCCAGGAGCAGAAAATAATGTTTTGTAAAAACCTAGGCTTACAGCAAGATACCCTAAGTTTCTATTTTGCATCAATTCCATAAGCTCGTTGGCTTTTTCTAAAGCACCAACATCAATAGTTAGCATACCTCCAAACCCATATTTTTTATTCATCATCGATTTGAATAACTCATGCGAAGGATGTGACTTTAATCCAGGATAAACTGTTTTTAAACCATCATCTTTAAATTTTTTAGCCAAAAAAGCAGCATTAAAACTGTGCTGCTGCATACGGATATGTAGGGTTCTAAGGTTTTTTAAAACGGAAGCTGCTCTTAAACTATCCATTGTAGATCCTAACAGCATAGAGGCGCCATCATTTACATTACGTAAATCGTTAATAAATTCTTGAGTACCACAAACTACACCACCAACAGTATCGCTAGAACCATTAATAAATTTTGTTAAACTATGTATTACTACATCGGCGCCTAAAGTAGCTGGAGAAATTGAAAGAGGCGAAAACGTATTATCTACAACTAATTTTAAATCGTGTCTCTTTGCAATGGCAGCTAATCCTTTAATATCTGCAACTTCTAAAAGTGGATTACTTACAGATTCACAGTATAAAACTTTTGTGTTTTTTGTTATTGCTGCTTCAACAACATCAAGTTTAGTGATATCTACAAATGTGGTTTCTATATTAAATCGTGGTGCAAAGTTTTTAAGAAAAGCATACGTTCCGCCGTAAATAGTTCTGCTAGAAACTATATGGTCGCTTGCACTACAAAGTTGCAATATTACTGACGTAATCGCACCCATGCCTGATGCTGAAATATTTGCTGTTTCAGTGCCTTCCATGGCAGCTAACGCTTCGCCTAAATATAAATTTGAAGGTGATGAATGTCGTGAATATAAATAACAACCGTCGGCATTACCTTCAAAAGTGTCGAACATAGTTTTTGCTGATAAGAAAGTATAAGTAGAAGAATCTGAAATAGAAGGATTAACTCCTCCAAATTCACCAAAATATTGTAAATCCTGAATGCTATTAGCGGGTTTAAAAACCATGATGTTTTGTGTTGTTTGTTTATTCAAAACTCAAAATAATTAGATTATAAAACAATATAAATAAATATAATTAGAAAATAAATCTAATTAAATTATTATTTGTAGATTATAAAGTTATAAACGTTAATTGTTTTAGTATCTTTATGAAAATTTTTCGATTATGATATTTGATGATATAGATAAAAGGCTTCTATTTTATTTGCAAAAAGACAGTAAGCAAACTAATAAGGAACTTTCAAATAAATTAAACCTATCGGTAACTGCCGTTTATGAACGTATTAAAAAGCTGGAAAAGAGAGGTTATGTAGATAAGTATGTAGCCTTGATTAATAAAGAAAAAGTAGATAAAGCATTTGTTGCGTTTTGCCATATTAAATTGGTAAAACATAGTCAGGATTATGTGGTTAGTTTTGAAAAAGAAGTTAATCGATTGAATGAAGTATTAGAGTGTTATCATATTAGTGGAGATTACGACTATCTGTTAAAAGTACTTGTAAAAAACATGGAAGCTTTTAGAGAATTTATGGTAAAAAAATTAACAACCATAAACCATATAGGAAGTACGCATAGCATGTTTGTTATAAACGAAGTTAAGCATACCACTGCAATAAATATGTAATATGAATTTAGTTAACTATAAAGGTTTAGAATTTTTTGTCATTTATGTTTTAGTTCCTATAAGTTTTGCTATAAAATATTCGACTTGGATTAAGTTAGCAATCGGATTCATTGGATTCGTATACATTGTTTATGTATTACTAAAAGTAGAAAAAGAGAAGTTTAAAATATCAAAAAGTTTAAATTGGAAATTATTTTTCAAGCAAACACTTACTAGGTTTTTAGTTATTGTTTGTGTTACATATTTTTTTGTATTCTTTACTAATAAAGAAGCTTTTTTTGGTGTATTACTAGATAAGCCAAAATTGTGGCTTTTTATATTATTTGTTTACAGTGTTTTTTCGGTTTACCCCCAAGAACTAATTTACAGAACTTTTTATTTTAAACGCTATAAACAATTTTTTAAAGGTGAAAATATAGTCATTTTTATAAATGCAATTGTTTTTTCTTTGGGGCACATTTTTTTTAAGAATTCATTAGTGTTAGTATTAACTTTTTTAGGTGGATTATTGTTTGCTACTACTTTCAGTAAAACACAATCTACACTTTTAGTGTCTATAGAACATGCTATTTATGGTTGTTGGCTATTTACGGTTGGGATGGGAGACATGCTTGGTTTTCCTTCATAGTTTGTTCGTAGAGTATTTGTGTTAGTAGAATTTATCTTATGCTAATTAAAACTTTTTGCTATTTTAGACCTTCTACTATTAACTATTATTAACATATAAAAAAATTAAGCTACATTATTTAGGATTTATTATTGGAGCCATAGAGACATATTATTTTAATTATCAAATAGGTAGTCCTAATAGAGACTAGATTTTTATTGTTTTTAGAAGGCAAATTTATCTTTTTGAAAAGATATTTATGTACTTAACATTTACTTTAATTAATGCTAATTTAGATTTAAATCTAAACCCAATGAAGGTGTTGTAATAATTTTAAATTACCCAACAACATATTCATGAAAATAGTTTAAACACTTTTTTTATAAGATTTAGTTTCCCTTTGTAAGGTGCATAACGTATTGATGGATCTGCCCAATTATCTCTTTTTATAATAGCTTTATTATGCGAAAAGGTGTCAAATCCATGTTTACCATGATATACACCCATGCCACTTGCGCCAACACCTCCAAATGGTAGTCTATGATTTCCAAAATGAATCAAAGAGTCATTAATAGCCCCGCCACCAAAACTATACTTGTTAAGTATTTGCTTGATAAAAGGCTTTGTGTTTGAAAAAATATACAGAGCTAAAGGTTTCTCAAAGTTCCAAATTATTGTTTCTATATCGTTCTTATTATTATAAGATAATATTGGTAAAATAGGTCCAAATATTTCATCCTGCATTATATTGCTTGTTAAATCTGGTTCATCTATTAAAGTAGGAGCACAGTATCTAGACTTTTTATTAATAGTACCACCAAAAATAATATTAGCACCTTCTAGCATATTTTCTAAACGTAATAAGTTTTTATTGTTAATTACTCTTGGGAAATCTGGTGATTTTTCAGGGTTATCACCATATTGCTTTGTTATTTCAATTTTTAAAGCTTCAATTAATTGTAGTTTAACACTTGCTTTTACAATAAGATAATCTGGCGCAATACAGGTTTGTCCAGCATTTAAAAATTTACCCCAAGTTAATCGTCTTGCTATCAGTTTAACATCAACAGTATCATCTATAATGCAAGGCGATTTACCTCCTAATTCTAAAGTTACAGGAGTTAAATGTTTAGCTGCTGCTTTTGCTACTATTTTTCCAACAGGTATGCTGCCAGTAAAAAATATGTAATCCCATTTTTGTTCTAATAATTCTGAAGTCACATCTACACCGCCTTGTATAGTTGTTGCTAGGTTTTCGGGGAATACTTTATCAATAATATTAGCTATTAATTGAGACGTATTTTTGGTAAGTTCACTTGGTTTTACAATTACAGTGTTTCCGGCTGCAATAGCCATAATAAGTGGTTCTATAGCTAAAAGAAATGGATAATTCCATGGCGCTATAACTAAAACAGCTCCGTAAGGTTCTTTGTATATATAGCTTTTAGAAGGAAATGTAAGCATTGATGATTTTACCCGCTTAGGCTTTATCCAACGTTTTAGATTATTTATAACCAAGTTAAGTTCAGAGAGAACTAAACCAAATTCACTTATAAAAGTTTCGAATTCAGACTTGTTGAAATCAGCTTTTAAAGCAGCATAAACAGCTTGCTCATTCGCTTCAATTTCAGCTTTTAACTGTTTAAGAATATTGATTCTGTAGGCAATATTTTTAGTTTTTTGAGATTTAAAAAAAGCTCTTTGATTAGAAAGTAATTCGGAGATTGTATTCAAATGGTTTTTGATTTAAATATACCACTTTATTTGCAAGCATTCCAAATAGCATCATTTGGCAAAGGTGCAATAATATTAATGTTTTTTTTAGAAACAGGGTGTGTAAACTGTATTTCTCTGGCATGTAAATGAATGCCAGCATCTTTGTTACTTCTGTCGAAGCCATATTTTAAATCACCTTTTATAGGGCAACCAATGTTAGATAATTGGCTACGAATTTGATGATGTCTACCAGTTTCCAAATTAATTTCTAATAAAAAGTAATTATCAAGTTTCTTTATTTTTTTATAATGAAGAATTGCTCTTTTACTATCGGTTACCTCTTTATAGTGCACGAAAGATTTATTGTTTTTAGGATTTTTTTTTAACCAATTAACCAGTGTGTCTTCATTTTTTGGAGGGGCATTTTTTACAATAGCCCAATAGGTTTTATTAATCTCTTTTGAAAAAAATAATTTGTTAAGTCTAGGTAATGCTTTGCTTGTTTTGGCAAAAATAACTATTCCAGAAGTTGGTCTGTCTAATCTATGTACTGTACCTAAATAAACATTTCCAGGCTTATTGTATTTGTCTTTAATATAGTCTTTTACAAAATCGCTAAGTGGTTTGTCGCCTGTTTTATCTCCCTGAACAATATCTCCAACGCGTTTATTTATAATAATTATGTGGTTGTCTTCGTATAAAATTTGAAGATTAGATTTATTGGAAAGAACTTTAGACATTTTTTACCTTTTGACACAAATTTTAGGAATAGACATTAATGTTATTAACTGCAGACTAATATTGTTCACTCTCATTCGGAAAATCTTGTGTTTTAACATCATTAACGTATTGTGAAATAGCCGTAGTCATTTCCTCATACAAATGTAAATACCTACGTAAAAACCTTGGATTGAATTCGTGTGTCATGCCCAACATATCGTGCAATACCAATACTTGACCGTTTACATGAGGTCCAGCGCCAATTCCAATTATAGGAATGCTTACGCTTTCTGCTACTTCTTTAGCTAAAGTAGCAGGGATTTTTTCAAGTACAATAGCAAAACATCCTATTCTTTCGAGCATTTTAGCATCTTCAATTAGCTGTTCTGCTTCTTGTTCTTCTTTAGCTCTAACGGTGTAAGTTCCAAATTTGTATATAGATTGAGGTGTTAAACCCAAATGTCCCATTACAGGTATACCAGCATTTAAGATACGTTTTATAGATTCTTTAATTTCTTTACCACCTTCTAGTTTAACAGAATGCGCACCGCTTTCTTTCATAATTCTAATGGCAGAACGAAGCGCTTCTTTGGGATCACTTTGATAACTTCCAAATGGTAAATCTACAACCACCAAACATCTATCAATAGCTCTAATTACAGAAGATGCATGATATATCATTTGGTCTAAAGTAATAGGCAACGTAGTTTCATGTCCTGCCATAACATTACTGGCAGAATCGCCCACAAGTATAACGTCAATACCAGCACCATCAACAATTTTTGCCATGGTGTAATCGTATGCTGTTAACATTGATATTTTTTCCCCATTGGCTTTCATATCAACTAATGTTTTAACGGTGATGCGCTTATATTCTTTTTTTGCTGTAGACATACACTATGTTATTTGTTTTTGATAGATGGTAAAAATAGTAAATTAAGTATATACTGTTGAATTTTTATTTAAGAGGTGTTGAATGCAGCATTATAAATTAAATTAGCAATCCGCCATATTAACCCTAACCGCTAAACCGCCTTCACTGGTTTCTTTGTATTTGGTGTTCATATCTTTTGCAGTTTCCCACATGGTGTTCACCACTTTGTCTAAAGGTACTTTTACATTTTTGGGATCGGTGTCTAAAGCAAGTTCTGCTGCGTTAATGGCTTTTATTGCTCCCATGGCATTTCGCTCTATACATGGTATTTGTACGAGTCCGCCAATAGGGTCGCAGGTTAAACCTAAATGGTGTTCCATAGCAATTTCGGCAGCTACCAAAACTTGTTCTGGTGTGCCACCAAGTAATTCGGTTAAAGCACCAGCAGCCATAGCAGAAGACACACCAATTTCGGCTTGACAACCGCCCATTGCTGCACTTATGGTTGCTCCCTTTTTAAAGATGCTACCTATTTCACCTGCAACTAATAAAAAGCGTTTAATGTCATTAAAATCACCATCATGGTTTTCAATCACTAAGTAGTACATTAAAACAGCTGGAATTACACCAGCACTTCCATTGGTGGGAGCTGTTACCACACGACCTAGTGAAGCATTTACTTCATTTACAGCCAAAGCAAAACAACTAACCCATTTAATGATTTGCCTAAATTTAACCTCTGTATCTCTAATGCTGTAAATCCAATCAACAGGATTAGAATATGGTTTTGTGCCTTTTAAATTTTGGTGCATATCATAAGCACGACGACGTACATTTAATCCACCAGGGAGATTACCTTCTGTATGGCAACCTAAATACATACATTCTAGAATGGTATCCCAAATACGCTTTAATTCGCTATCAATTTCTTTTTCTGAGCGAATGGATTTTTCGTTTTCTAAAACGACTTGCGAAATAGGGAAATTTAAATTTTTACAAAACTGTAAAAGTTCTGTGCCTTTTTCAATGGGATAAGGAAACGAGCATTTTATCTCGAAGTTTTTTTTATGGACTGTACGTTCTTGTTTAACAACAAAACCACCACCGATGGAGTAGAAGGTTGATTTTGTTTTTTTACCATTTATTATTGCCGTAAAAACCATGGCGTTTGAATGAAATGGTAAAAATGTTCTATTGAAAACAATATGAGTTTCTGGGTTAAAGGCTAAAGGTCTTTCGTTATTAAAACATAATGTACAGGTGTTTTTAATTAAGGCTATTGTTTTATCAATATCCATTGTTGGAATAGTTTCAGGATCAAATCCAGATAACCCTAACATAATTGCATAATCTGTTGCATGGCCTTTTCCGGTTAATGATAATGAACCAAATAAATCGACAAAAATTGCTTCAACCTGATTAAACTTGTTTTCTGTTTTTAGTTCTGTAATCCAACGTTCGGCAGCGCGCCAAGGTCCAAGGGTGTGAGAGCTTGAAGGGCCAATGCCAATTTTTAGCATATCGAAAACAGAGATACATTCCATGGTTGCGCAAACGTTATAGTTTGGCAAATATAGAGTGTTTTTTTGTCTCTCAAAGCAAAGCCCCAAAGTATTGCAGAAATAAATATATTTTGTTTTGTGATAGACTTTTGAGGAGTTTTTGCATAAAAATTGTAGAGATGTTTGTCTCGCAAAGACGCGGAGACTTAAAGAGCTGCATTGCATTTCTGTTCCTTTAACTTTTAAAGCCTAAATTTTAGGGCAATAATAAGGTTCCTTACCCTTGTAGAGGTTAGGAGTGGTTTTTTTGCGCAAGGGATAGAAGTGGAAAGCCCACAGTGAGGTACGAACGAGGACTTGTAGCGGATAGCCCGACCCTTGTGGTTGCGCCCAAATTAAAAAATTGATTGTATTCTGATGGTAGAAGACTAAAATTTTGATTGCGCATGAGTTACTGAAGGCTATTTACTGACTACTATCGACTTAAAATATGACACTATGGCATATTTTTTTTATTGGCATAAAGATTGACTTATACTAACCGAATTTAAAAATGAATATTGAACACAAATAAAATATTATGAGTAAAATTATTGGAATTGATTTAGGAACAACAAACTCTTGCGTTTCTGTAATGGAAGGTAACGAACCTGTTGTTATCCCAAACGCTGAAGGTAAACGTACTACACCATCGGTAATTGCTTTTGTTGAAGGCGGTGAAATTAAAGTTGGCGACCCTGCAAAAAGACAAGCAGTAACTAATCCTCAAAAAACGGTTTATTCTATAAAGCGTTTTATGGGAAATAAATACTCTGAATCTAAAAAAGAAGCAGAACGTGTACCATATAAAGTGGTTAAAGGCGATAACGATACACCAAGAGTTGATATAGAAGGTAGATTATATACACCACAAGAATTATCGGCAATGATTCTTCAAAAAATGAAGAAAACAGCTGAGGATTATTTAGGAGCTGATGTAAGTAGAGCTGTAATTACGGTACCTGCTTATTTTAATGATGCTCAGCGTCAAGCGACTAAAGAGGCTGGAGAAATTGCCGGTTTAAAGGTAGAGCGTATTATTAACGAGCCTACCGCAGCTGCACTAGCCTACGGTATGGATAAAAAAGGTACAGACCAAAAAATAGTAGTTTTTGACTTTGGTGGAGGTACGCATGATGTATCTATTCTTGAATTAGGAGATGGTGTATTTGAAGTATTATCTACAGATGGCGATACGCACTTAGGTGGTGACGATGTTGACGAGAAAATTATTAACTGGTTAGCCGATGAGTTTAAGGCTGAAGAGTCTATGGATTTAAGAAAAGACCCAATGTCTTTACAACGTTTAAAAGAAGCTGCTGAAAAAGCTAAAATAGAGTTGTCTTCATCTGAACAAACCGAAATTAACTTGCCATATATAACAGCAACTGCAAGTGGACCAAAGCACTTAGTACGTACATTAACACGCTCAAAATTTGAGCAATTAATTGACGATTTAGTAAAGCGTACTATCGAGCCTTGCGAATCTGCATTAAAAGCTGCTGGTTTATCAAAATCAGATATTGATGAAGTTATTTTGGTAGGAGGTTCAACTCGTATTCCTGCTGTACAAAAAGCGGTTGAGAAATTCTTTGGAAAAGCACCAAGTAAAGGTGTAAACCCTGATGAAGTAGTATCGTTAGGAGCTGGAATTCAAGGTGGTGTTTTAACTGGAGATGTTAAAGATGTATTGCTTTTAGATGTTACACCTTTATCTTTAGGTATTGAAACTATGGGTAATGTAATGACTAAGCTTATTGAAGCTAACACTACAATACCTACTAAAAAATCGCAAGTATTCTCTACAGCAGCAGATAATCAACCATCGGTTGAGATTCATGTATTACAAGGAGAAAGAGCAATGGCTGCCGATAATAAAACGATTGGACGTTTTCACTTAGATGGTATTCCACCAGCAAGACGTGGTACACCACAAATTGAAGTAACTTTCGATATTGATGCTAATGGTATTATTAAAGTATCTGCAGAAGATAAAGCTACTGGTAAGAAACAAGATATTAGAATTGAAGCGTCTTCAGGGTTGACAGAAGAAGAAATTGAAAAAATGAAAGCTGATGCTGAAGCTAACGCTGAAGCAGATGCTAAAGCTGCTGAAAATGCTAAAAAACTTAATGAAGCAGATTCTATGATTTTTCAAACAGAGAAATTATTAGAAGAGTCTGGAGATAAATTGTCTGCTGACAACAAATCTAAAATTGAAGAAGCTTTAGCAGAGTTAAAAAAGCAATTTGAAACTAAAGATTTAACTTTAATTCAACCAGCTTTAGATAACTTAAATGAGATTTGGAAAGTAGCTAGCGAAGAGATTTATAAAGCTCAAGCTGCCGATCAACAAGCAGGTGGTGCACAACCGGAAGCAGATGCCAGTCAAAATGGACAAGCAGAAGGTAGCGATGTTGAAGATGTAGATTTTGAGGAGGTGAAATAAGACAGAAGTCGGAAGACTGAAGCTAGAAATAATAATAACGCAACCATTTTGGTTGCGTTTTTTTTGCTTTAAACCGTTACTTTTACCTGAAATATATATGATGTCCTTTTCTAAAAAAATAAAACCAAATTATCAACCTAAACGGCTTGCTGTAAAACTAAACAGTAAAGGCGAGCAGTTTGTTGTTAAAGGGCATCCTTGGGTGTTTTCAAATAGTATTATCAAAATTAATAATGATGCAAAAACAGGAGATTTAGCTATTGTGTTCAGTAAAAATAAAAACAGGGTTATTGGTTTAGGTTTATTTGACGCAAATTCTCCAATTCGTATAAAAATGTTGCATTCTGGTACGGAAAAAGTAGAGGTTAATGCAGTTTTTTTTCAGAAGAGAATAAAAGATGCATTCAAAAAACGACACCCTTTATTAAAAACAAACACCAATAGCTATCGATTAATTTTTGGAGAGAATGATGGTTTTCCAGGGTTGATTGCTGATGTATATGCATCTGTTTTAGTTGTGAAAATTTATTCTGAAATTTGGTTACCGTATTTAGAACCTATTTTTGAACCTTTACAACAAATCTCAAACGCTAAAACTGTAGTTGTTCGATTAAGTAGAAGTTTAGAAAATTCAAAATCGCATCAACTTAAGAATGGAGACGTAGTTTATGGCTCTCTAGAAAATGAAGTTATAGAGTTTGTAGAGCATGGTGTTAATTTTTCTGCTAATGTTATCAAAGGTCATAAAACAGGTTATTTCTTAGATCATCGTTTAAACAGAAGGCAAGTAGGCGAGTGGAGTAAAGAAAAAACCGTTTTAGATGTTTTTTCTTATACTGGCGGGTTTTCAGTTCATGCGTTAGTAAATGGCGCAAAAGAAGTAACAAGTTTAGATATTAGTAAACAAGCTTTAGAAATAGCTATTGAAAATGGCAAGTTGAATTTTTGTGCTGGAAAACATAAAACCATTGCAGGAGATGCTTTTTCAGAATTAAAAAATCTTATTAAAAATAAAATAACGTTTAATGTTGTAATTATTGATCCACCTAGTTTTGCTAAACAAGCTACAGAAACTAATTTAGCTAAAAAAAAATATGCTCAACTAGCAGAATTTGGAGCTAAATTAACTGCTAAAAATGGACTTTTGGTTTTGGCTTCTTGTTCTTCAAGAGTTTTAGCTGAATCTTTTTTTGATATAAACTATCAGGTATTACACAATCAGTCGAGACCTTTTAAAATCATTTTAAAAACATATCACGATATAGATCATCCTATTGAATTCCCAGAAGGCGCTTATTTAAAATCTGGTTATTATAGATTTTTAGATTAGTTTGATCTAATTTGTTATGCATGCATAATATTTGCTATATTTGTTAAAATCTAAATTTATATGGTGTATGGCTAATAAACTTGTACAAATTTTAAATATTAAACATCCAATCATTCAAGCTCCAATGTTTTTAGTGTCAAATGTTGCCATGGTAACTGAAGCTATGAAAGGTGGTATTGCAGGATGCATTCCTGCACTTAATTATAGAACGTTAGAAGAGTTACGTGCCTCTATAAAACAATTGCATAAAAATAAAATTGAAGGTGGTGCTTTTGGGTTTAATTTAATTGTAAACAAATCGAATATAAAATATAAAGATCAATTGCGTGTAATTTGTGAAGAAGGTTGCGATTTTATAATTACTTCATTGGGAAGTCCAGAAGAAACCATAAATCAGGCACACAGGGTAGGTATAAAAGTGTTTTGCGATGTAGTAGATTTAAAGTTTGCTAAAAAAGTTGAAGGTTTAGGAGCAGATGCTGTTATTGCTGTTAACAATCAAGCAGGTGGGCATAGGGGTGATGCATCTCCAGAAGAATTAATAAAGCATTTAGTTGTAAATTGTAACATACCAATAATTTCAGCTGGTGGTGTAGGCTGTAAAACAGATATTGATAAAATGCTAAGTTATGGAGCAGCAGGTGTTTCAGTAGGAAGTCCATTTATTGCATCAATAGAAGCAAATGTTACTGATGAATACAAGCAAGCTTGTGTAGATTATGGCGCTAATGATATTGTTGTAACAGAACGTATTTCTGGAACACCTTGCACTGTTATTAATACACCTTATGTACAAAAAATTGGTACCAAAGCTACTTGGATTGAAAACTTACTTAATAAGAATCGAAAACTCAAGAAATGGGTAAAAATGATTCGTTTTTCTATAGGAATGAATGCCACTAAAAATGCAGCAACCAAAGCTACATACAAAACGGTTTGGGTTGCTGGCCCGAGTATTGAGCATACAACAGAAATTTTGCCAACAAAAGATATTATTAATCGTTTGGTTAATTAACTAAGGCTGTTTTTGCACCCTTTTTTCTGTTCTTATTTTTACCAACAAATATGCTAAGTGTTGTACTCATTGCCAAACCACCAGTTGTAGTTGCAATTATTTCTCCAGTATCAAACCTTTCATCTTGTCCTGCATCAATAAGTTCTTTAGTTAATCCAGCTAAAGCAGAAGCGCCTAAGCTATACCAAAATGCTTTTTTTTTGTTTTTTATAGTTGTATGAACTATTATATAAGTAGCTCCAGAAATAAGCGCACCTGCAGCTAAATGTAATTTGTCGTCATTAGAAATAAATTGTGCATTACACAAATCTGTAAACGATAATGCTAAAATTATAATAATTACCCTCATGGTTTAATATTTAATTATTTATCTATAATTGTAAGTAATATTTACTTTAATACTAACAAATACTTGATGAAATACCTTTTTATTTGATTATTGACCATATTATTAAATTAAATTTTTTCTAAATACATGACAAAAGTTTAGTCAAGTTTGTATTATTTAATACCCTAGTGGAAGAGCAAAGGATAAATCACTTTTTAAATTAGATAAGCATTCTAGAAATTTTATCAATACTTAGCCTTTTTTAGTTTTATCTTTTTTAAACAATAAAGGAAAACAAAATACTTTGTTAAGAGGAGGATTTCGAGGTTTTGTAAAAGTAATACGCGATTCAAAAATAATTATGCCTGATGTTAAAGAAATAATAGAGTAGATAGCTTATTAAATGTTATTGAAACAGGAAAAGTTGGTCTGCTGTTTTCAATACCTAGTGTAAATGGGACCTTACGAATTAATCTAAATACTTATATATTAGTAGATTAAGGATTATTTAATTTACAACAAAATAAACCCAAAATCGATATTGTTATTACTGCAAAAGAAGTTTTTTTTGGCATTGTGAAAAAACTTTATATGCGGTCTAAATTATTGGATGAGTTTTCAAAACATTAAATAGCTACTTTTATAAAGGTGGCTAATTATTCGGCTATTTTAATTTGTTAATTTTAACAGAATCTATATGATTAATTTATTTTAAGTATTTTAGTCTTTTAATCTAACTATACAACCCTTTTTAGTATTATTAACTAACTAAACTATTTATTTATGAAAACAAAATTTGCATTAGCGTGTATAACTTTTTTTATTTTTTTAATTATTGGATGCAAGCAAAAAGAGGAAACTCAAGTAATTGAGGAACTTAAAATAGACATTATTAACGATGAATTCCCTGAAGCACAGCAGGAAATTAAAGAGACCTTTGGCGCAATTGCACAAAGCCTTAAAGATGGAGATATTGATAAGTTAATTTCTTATCATGCTTACGGGCCTAAGTTTACTGAATTTAAAAATGGAGAACCTCGAAATGGAGGTAAAGCAAATGAAGACTTTGAACGAAGTATATTTGGTTCTGTTACTGAAGTTGTAAAGTTTGAAGCAAATGATATGCAAATTGCGGTATACGGAGACGTAGCCAATGTCACTTTTCATTCCGATTTTCATCTTAAATTTGGAGAAGATTTAGCTATTGTTAACGATCAAATAACTTTATTATTTGTTAAAACAGATAGTGGATGGAAAATAGTTCATGAACACCATTCTCCATTAAAAAAGGAAGACTCAAAATAAATTTTCATAAAAAAATAACGCGAAATAGCGGTTTAAATTTTAGTTTAAATCGCTATTTTTAAGTTCCTATTTTATAATCAAAACCTAATTATCATGAAAAGAATTGTATTAATTTTAATTTTGATAGCATTTAGTAAATCATTTAGTCAAACAACAAATCTAAGATCTACTAATATAAAAGCTAAGTACGAAAACGTATTTTATAAGTCGCCTCAAGAATTTAATAACCAAGAGCAGATATTTAAAGTGAATAGGATATCGTTTTCTTCAAATTATATAGGGTCCAAATCAAAAAACGTATACCAAATTTCGGTTTACGGTACTGTAAATAATAAAAAAATGCAAATTGTTTATAATGCCAAATCAATTGATGAATTGGAGCATTATAGAGATGTATTTAAAGGCAGATACAAGAAAGTATTATTATTTGAGCATGCATATAAATCTGGTTCTAAAACACACCGTAACATTTCTATTTCTGTAGAATATTAGGTTGATTCATTGGTCTCATTCGTTAGTTGAAACTATGCACTTTCAGTACAATACTTTCAGTTGCTACCCACTTTTGTGTCTTTGATTTATGAAAGATCAAAGAAGAATGGGGCATACAGTTTCTTGGCTTACAATGCATATAGTTTGGGTTAGTAAATATCGATATCAAGTACTCAAGGGAGACATTCAAAACCTTTTACAGCATTTTATAAACAAACACTAAAACAATAGATGTTGTAGATAACGAAATGAGTAAAAGTGCTACTTCTGGAGTAATTGCAATACAAGTTCATAAAGGACCAAATATGACTGTTTTTTGTAAAAAATCTTATTATCATTCCAATTTTTAATTGATTTCTAACATTAAGTAATTACTTTTGTTTTTTAGTTTAAAAGGCAGAAAATTATATGCAACTACCAAAAGAAGTTATATTACAACGTTTTCAAGCAATGGCAGAAAATACCTTGCTTGAAACCTTAAAGATTGAAATGATTGATTTTGGCGATGACTTTTTAATACTAAAAATGCCTGTTAACTCTAAAGTCCACCAGCCTGATGGTGTTTTGCATGGTGGTGCAACAGTGGCTTTGGCTGAAACCACAGGGAGTTTTGCTGCAGAATTACTTTTAGATACCGATAATTATTTTGTGCGTGGAATAGAAATAAATGCAAATCATGTAAAGAGTGTTAGAGATGGTAATGTATATGCTAAAGCTACATTTATTCATAAAGGAAGAACTACACAATTGTTTGAAATTAGAGTGACTGATGATGATGATAACTTGATTTCGTTGTGTAAGTTAACTACCATTTCGCTTCCAAGAACTAAATAACCAATGACAATGACATTGGAGGATTTTTTTAATAGTATAGAAGCACAATATAATAATACACTTCCTTTTGTGGTTTATAGAAAACCTAATGAAGATGTTGTAAAAGCCATACTTCAAAAAACAAGCGATTTAAATTTTACTAAAGATTTTACTGAAAAAGGTTTTGTGTTTTCTCCTTTTGAAAATACTAAGGATTCAGTTTTAATACCTACTAATGATTCAAATGTAATAAGTATTTCCTACCAGACAGAACCTTCTATAGGTAGTGATAATGGGATAAAAAAAGTGTTTTCTGTTAATAATTCAACTTTAATTAAAGAAAAAGCATTTCATATAAACCTTGTTAAAAAAGGTGTTGATGCTATTAAAAAAAAGCGCTTAAAAAAAGTGGTTTTATCTAGATGCGAAACAGTTGATGTTAATGAAAGCACCCCAATTTTAATCTACAAAAAACTTTTAAAAGCTTATCAATCTGCATTTGTGTATTGTTGGTATCATCCTAAAGTAGGGCTGTGGCTGGGGGCAACACCAGAAACTTTAATTAAAATTGAGGGCAGACAATTTTCTATTATGGCTTTAGCTGGAACACAAAATTATAACGACACGCTAAATGTACAATGGAAAGATAAAGAAAAAGATGAGCAAAATATAGTTACAGATTTTATTATTGAAAACTTAAAACCTTTTGTAGAAAATATTAAAGCATCAGATACTGAAACTGTAAAAGCTGGTAATTTACTGCATTTAAAGACTATTATTTTAGCAAGATTAAAACCCAATTCAAACTTAAAAGATGTTGTTTCTATATTGCATCCAACTCCGGCGGTTTGTGGTTATCAGAAAGAAGATGCAAAAAAATTCATTATAAAAAATGAAAATTACAACCGTGAATTTTACACGGGTTTTTTAGGTGAATTAAATTTAGATTTAATAAAATATCCTAGATCAGGAAAGCGAAATATTGAAAATAGAGCTTATGCAATAACCAAAAAAAGCACCCAACTTTATGTTAATCTAAGATGCATGCAATTAAAAGATTCTAAAGCTATTATTTATGTAGGTGGTGGTATTACCAAAAGTTCAAATCCTGAAGATGAGTGGGAAGAAACTGTATCGAAATCTTTGGTTATTAAAAATGTTTTGGATTAGTATTTTTAGCTACCTATTTCTTATTTTTGTGCAACATGAAATACCCAAAAATTCCGCTTGCGCAAACCGTAATACAGCTTTGTAAAGCCAAAAGCATTAAGCATATTATTATCTCTCCAGGTAGCAGAAATGCACCTTTAACTATAGGTTTTACAAACAATCCTTATTTTAAATGCTATAGTATTGTAGATGAACGTTGTGCTGCTTTTTTTGCTTTGGGTATAGCGCAACAGTTACAAGAACCAACAGCTTTAGTTTGTACATCGGGTAGTGCATTGTTAAATTATTATCCGGCTGTAGCCGAAGCTTTTTATAGCGATATTCCATTAATTGTTTTATCGGCAGACAGACCAAAACATTTAATTGGTATTGGAGACGGACAAACCATTAATCAGCAAAACATATTTGAAAATCATATTTTATATTCTGCTAATTTAAAATTGGATTTAGATGAAGAAATTGAAGTAGAAGAAGAGTTGCCTATTTTTAAAAACCTTGAAAATAAACTTGAAAAATTATTGGGTTTAAAGCAAGGAATTCAAGATTATAATGAAACTGAAATTAATAAAGCTGTTAATATTGCCTTCTCAAAAATGGGGCCAGTTCATATTAATATTCCGTTCGATGAACCGTTGTATGATAGAATTGATGAGCCAACTGTTAATCCAACTACAGTATCTGTTGAAAAGCAGGAATTAAAAATTGAAACAAATATTTTAAACGAGTGTATAAGGGATTGGAATGCTGCTTCTAAAAAAATGGTGTTAGTAGGTGTTAGTCGACCAAATAGTATCGAGCAAAAATGGTTAGATGTTTTGGCAAAAGATGACAGTGTATTAGTGTTTACTGAAACTACATCAAATCTACATCACAATAATTTTTTTCCAAGTATTGATAAAATAATTGCGCCTTTAAAAGATGAAGATTTTAAAAGTTTGCAACCAGATATTATATTAACATTTGGAGGTTTAATTGTTTCAAAAAAAATAAAAGCATTTTTACGTAAGTATAAACCACAGCAACACTGGCATATTGATGTAAAAAAAGCAAACGACACGTTTTTTAGTTTAAACAGATTTATTCAATCCTCACCAAATCAATTTTTATCAAAGTTTTTACCAGAAATACAATCAAAAAAAAGTGATTATAAAAAGATTTGGAGCTCAGTAAAAGAAACAAGAGCCTATAAACATGCTAATTATCTTAGCAAAATAGACTTTACTGATTTAAAAGCTTTCGAAATTATTTTAAAAGCTATTCCAAACAACACAGTTTTACAGTTAGGAAATAGTTCAACTGTGCGTTATGCACAATTATTTGATTTAAACAAGACGTTAGACGTTTTTTGCAATAGGGGGACAAGCGGAATTGATGGTAGTACTAGTACCGCTATTGGTTGTGCGGTTGCTAACGATAAGCAAACCACTTTGATTTCTGGTGATTTAAGTTTTATTTACGATAGCAATGCGTTGTGGAATAGTTATATCCCTAATAATTTTAGAATCATTATCATTAATAATCAAGGAGGCGGTATTTTCAGGATTCTACCTGGACATAAAAACACTAAGAATTTTGACACTTATTTTGAAACTAAGCACCAGTTAACAGCAAAGTATTTATGTAAAATGTATGGTTTTGAATATAATTATGTTTCAAACGAGTCAGGTTTAAAGAACAACTTTAATTCATTTTATTCTTTAAGTCAAAAGCCAAAATTATTAGAAATATTTACTCCTAAGAATTTGAATGATGAGGTATTGCTTCAATATTTTAAGTCAATTAGTTAAATAAAGTGACTTTCTACGATTTTATGTGTCAAAAAAAAAGGGTTACCTTTAAAACGTATTTTACAAACACATTAAAACAATTTAATTATGAGCAAAAGAGACGAATTAATAGCAAAGTACGCTGCAGATTTAAAAGACAAATGCGGTGTTAATGCAGATATGGACTTACTAACTAAAGTGACTATTGGCTGTGGACCATCAATTTACAATGCAGATTCTTCAACAGTTTCTGGGTCAGATGATTCAGAATTGGCAACTGTGAAAAATAATTTTTTAATTAAAAAATTAGGATTAAAAGATAGTGCAGATTTAGATAAAGGTATTCAAGCCGTTATGGATAAATACGGTCAATCTAACAGAAACAAATACAGAGCAGTAGTTTACTATTTGTTAACTAAGCATTTTGGTAAAGAATCAGCTTACTAGTATATAAATTTATTTTAAGTTTAAAGCGTTACAATATTGTGGCGCTTTTTTATTTGTTCTGAATATATACCAGAATCTTTTTAACTTATAGCATTATTTAGCAATAGTTTTGTCATTATCAATTAAACAATCTTTCCTTAATATCATTACCTTTGCCACATGATAGAATTAGGACAAATAAATACTCTAGAAATACTTCGTGAAACTGATCATGGTATTTATTTGATAGACGATGAGGATAACGAAGTGTTATTACCAAACAGATATGTTCCAGAGATATTTAAAATTTGGGATAAGTTAGATGTTTTTGTGTATTTAGATAATGAAGAGCGACCAGTAGCTACAACCGACATGCCTTATATTATGAAAGGTGATTTTGCGCTTTTACGTTGTAACCAAGTTACGGATTATGGTGCTTTTTTAGATTGGGGATTGGTTAAAGAATTGTTTTGCCCGTTTAAAGAACAAGCCTTTAAAATGAAACCAGGGGGTTGGTATTTAGTGCATTGCTATTTAGATGAAAAGACTGATAGATTAGTAGCTTCAAGCAAAACAAACCGTTTTTTAAATAATAAAGAGCTTACGGTTGCAGAGTTTGATGAGGTTGATTTAATTGTATCACATCCATCAGATATAGGAATGAATGTTATTGTAAACAAAACACATTTGGGCTTAATCTATAAAAACCAAATATTTAAAGATATAAGTGTTGGCGACAAGCTAAAGGGTATTGTTAAAAAAATACGACTAGGGAATAAATTAGATATTACTTTAGGTCAGATTGGTTACAGGAATATTGAGCCTAATTCCGAGCGTATTATACAAGAACTAAACGATAACAGTGGTTTTATTAATTTAACAGATAAATCATCACCAGAAGCTATAAAAGATCAGCTTCAAATGAGTAAAAAGAATTTTAAAAAAGCTGTTGGGGCATTATACAAGCAACGTCTAATTGAAATTAAACAAGATGGTATTTATTTAGTTTAAGATTTTTACGTTCAAATTGTTATTTTTATTTCATGATTAATCAGGATACTATAGTAGCTTTAGCAACTCCTTCAGGCGCAGGAGCTATAGCTATAATACGACTTTCTGGTAATAGTGCGATTAATATTGTAGAAAAGCAATTTAAGTCAATTTCAGGAAAACAACTTTCAAAACAAGCAACGCATACCATTCACTTAGGGCATATTATTGATGGAGATAGAACTTTAGATGAAGTGTTAGTATCCGTTTTTAAAAATCCAAATTCTTATACAGGAGAAGATGTTGTAGAGATTTCATGTCATGGTTCCAATTACATCCAACAAGAAATAATACAATTATTTTTAAGGAAAGGCTGTCGAATGGCAACCGCAGGGGAATTTACATTGCGAGCTTTTTTAAATGCTAAATTAGATTTAAGTCAAGCAGAAGCCGTAGCAGATTTAATTTCTAGCGATAATGAAGCGTCTCATCAAATTGCAATGCAACAAATGCGTGGTGGATTTTCATCTGAAATTGCTAAACTTCGAGAAGAACTTCTAAACTTTGCATCATTAATAGAATTAGAGCTCGATTTTGCTGAAGAAGATGTTGAATTTGCGGACCGCTCACAATTTAAAGATTTAGTTGATCGAATTATTTTAGTATTAAAACGTTTAATAGATTCATTTGCCGTTGGTAATGTTATTAAAAATGGCATTCCAGTTGCTATTGTTGGCGAACCTAATGTGGGAAAATCTACGCTTTTAAATGCTTTATTAAATGAAGAGCGCGCCATAGTTTCAGAAATTGCAGGAACTACAAGAGATACTATAGAAGACGAAATTTCTATTGGCGGAATAGGATTTCGGTTTATAGATACTGCTGGTATTCGAGATACTAAAAATGTTGTTGAAAGTATTGGTATTAAAAAAACGTTTGAAAAAATAGATCAAGCTCAAGTAGTGGTTTATTTGTTTGATGCTTCAGATTTTAAAACAGGAAGTTCTAGATTTAAAGTAGGAATTGAAAAAATAAAAAATAAATACCCTAAAAAACCTCTTATTGTTATCGCTAATAAAATGGATAAACTTTCAGACAACGAAAGTGTAAGTATTCAGTCTCAAATTAAAAATCTTACTTTATTATCAGCAAAAAGAGGTAATGGAGTAGATGTACTCAAAAACCAACTACTCGGTTTTGTAAATACTGGGGCATTAAGAAATAATGATACAATAGTTACCAATACAAGGCATTATGATTCTTTGTTAAAAGCATTACAAGAAGTGAATAAGGTTAGACAGGGTTTAGAAACTGATTTGTCAGGAGATTTATTAGCAATCGATATTCGCCAGGCATTATATTATTTTGGAGAAATTACTGGAGAAATAACAAATGATGATTTGTTAGGTAATATTTTTGCTAATTTCTGTATCGGAAAGTAACACCTGTTTTTTACTTACTATCCAGTTTCAACCTTTTATATTTTTTTGAGATATAATTTATTCTTGCTCAAAATCAGTAATTATAAAAAAATTATAAAAAAATCGACAAAACGTTTGTTTTTTTCGGTAAATTACATAAATTTGCTTTTTAAATCCTTAAATCTTCGACATGAAAATTAGAATTATTTTAGTAAGTTTTAGCCTTTTTCTGGTTACTAGTATTAGTTTTGCTCAAAAAAACAAAGCTCCTAAAAGTATTATAAGTGAAAATGTTTCTATAAAGAAATACCATACCAAGGAAGATCTTGATCGTATGCAAAAGGGAGAACTATTGGATTTATATGTAGAGCGTATAGAAAGTCTTGTTAAGTTATTACCTTATATTGCATTTGCTACTAAACCTGGAGTTACGATGACCACTTTAGGAATTCCTAACGATAAAGACAACAGAACTGCATTGGATGAACAATTTGATGCTACAGAGAATTTTTTAGAAACAAATAACGAATTTCAGAGGCGTATTTTGCCATACTCAGATACAAGTAATTTAATTGCCGCCATTTTATTTTATGAAGAAACAATGAAATCATTACATGAATATAGTGAGTTTCATTAGCAACTAATTAAGATATTTAATTAGTTACTTCAATATTTATTTTGCTAGAAAAAATATAAATATTCATATTTTTTGTTACTAGTTTTTTAAAATATATTTTTATTTATTAAGCAGATACTTCTCTTTAGGTTATTAAAACTGTATTTTATCCATATTAAAACTGTATTTTATCGATAAAATAATATCAAATATTATTAAAATATGTATTTCAACGAAAAAAATTGCATTTCATAGATTTTTTATTATATATTTGGCTTTGTATAATTTAAATCTATTTGTTTTTTAATATAAAAAATTAATCATGAATAACATTACTAAAAAGCTATGGGTATTTCTTCTAGTTACAGGAGGAATTTTTGCACAACAAGAAAAAGGAATAATAGGTGCTGATAATTGGTTACATAATTGGACGGAGTTTAAACCTGAGACAGTTGATTATGGAGAACCTACTCAAATACTAGCAGGAAACATAACTGAAGACACAAGACTTTATAAACGTCACGTGTATTTACTTTCTGGAAATGTTTTTGTTACAGATAGTACTACACTAATTATAGAACCCGGAACTGTTATTATTGGTGACTATGCTTCAAAAGGATCACTTACCATATCTAAAGGTTCAAAAATTATTGCTGATGGCTTAGAAACAGATCCTATTATTTTCACTTCTAATCGAAGTGTTAAAAGAGCAGGAGATTGGGGAGGATTAATAATCCTAGGAGATGCACCAATAACTAAGTTTGGTAGTGGTTCTGTGGCATCATATTATAATCAACTTAATGCTAATATTTATGCAAATTCTAACTATGGAGGAGATAATCTAGAAAGTAATTCGGGTATTTTAAGATATGTAAGAATAGAGTATGCAGGTAAAAGAATTAAAAATGCAGGCCATTTTAATGGTCTTTTATTGGCTAGTGTTGGTAAAGAAACCATTTTAGAGAGTATAATGGTTAGTCATTGTGCTGGCAACTCTTTTGAAATATTGGGAGGAGAAGTTAATTTAAATAAAGCTGTTTCCTATAAATCAAATAGTAATGATTTTAAATTTAATTACGGTGCTCAGTGTAGTTTGTCAAATTCTTTAGCTGTTAGGTCTCCTTACGTTTCAAATAGTGCAGGAGCCAGATGTTTACAGATTAACTCATACGACAATAAAGAAGAAGTAGATTTTACTAAAAACGGCACTTCAGTAGTAGCCAAAAACATTACCTTAATAACAGATAGTGATGATATTAATTCAAACATCAGACAAGGTTTGGTAAAGGAAGCAGTTTATGTTGGGCATAATGCTTCACTTGAAATGAATAAAAGTGTTATTTCCGGTTTTAATCCTGCTGTTTTATTCGAAGATAAGATTAGGATAAATCAAGAAAATTTAGAAAAAATAAAATTTACCGATATGTATTTTAACAATTGTAATGGAAACATATTTGTTGAAAACAATATTAATAATGAAGATTTAGAAAACTGGTATGGTAGCTCTGCCTTTTTTAATGTCTATTCGAAAAGTAATAATTCTGAAACATTTATTGATTTAAGAAATAAGAGACGACCAGATTTTAGATTAAGAATTAATAAAATAGTAGCTTCAAATGAAGTTGATTCAGATTTAAGACTAATAGACGAAAATTAGAAGTGAATCTAATTGTTAGTTTGATAAGAATTTTTACTACCCGCATTGTTTTACTTCGAATTTTTATTTTATTAAATCATTAATTATAATACAGGTAGTTTAACTTCTAAAATCCAAACGATAGTTATTTCTATTCTTAAAGAAAACAATATCTAATGAAGACTTTTATCACTACTTGTTTTATTACTTTTTTTATGTTTTCAATAAGTAAAACTGTTGGTGCACAAATAGTTATAAGTACACCAAGTTTAGGAGGTTTTAGTCAAGCCTGTGCAAGTTCTTCATTCAATACTTATAATATAACATTTTCCTTTTCCCCTGAAGAAAACTTAAGCTCAACAAATCAATTTATAATAGAACTATCTGATGAAACGGGAAGTTTTTCAAACGCTACAGTTGTATATACTTCTGCTCAAGGATCCATTGCATCATCACCAGCAACGTTAAGTTTTTCAATACCTACTGATACTTCTGGAGAATCATACAAACTCCGAGTAAAAAGTACTGCTCCAGTAGCTACAAGTACAGGGTCTGTGGCTTTTCCTGCATATTACAAAATTCAAGACACACCATTTTCAATTAATAATTTAGTTGATACTGGCGTGTATTGTTCTGGCGGTAGTTACTTGTTAACTATTGATAACCCTGGAACTGGTGATAACGATTCGCCTTTGCAATATTCATCACTTACTTTTAATTGGTTTAAGGAAACTAGTCCAACAACCTCTGTTTTTGTTGCTACTGGTAACACGCTTTCGGTGAGTCAGCCAGGAACATATTTTGCCGAAACTAATTATGGATCCTGTACATCTAATTCGTTTTCTAATCGTGTTACTGTAAGTGAGTCAACAACAAATGGAACATCTTCAATCAGCTCAAGTTTAGGTAATCCGTATTGTGCAACTCAGGGGTCAACTACTTTAAGTTCGATAAACGGTTTGAGCTATCAATGGTATAAAGATGGTGAAGAAATTCTAGGTGCAACAAATCAAATGTATATGACTAATGAGTCTGGCGAGTTTTCTGTTGATGTTGATTTAGGTGATTGTATGACGAGTGCATCAATTAGTTTGGATGGTATAGGTTTTACAAGCCAAATTGATGTAGATCTTGAAGATGTTAATATTATAGAAGACAATCAAACGTTGCTTGCTACAATAACAACAACAGCTAGTAGCCCTGAGTTTAAATGGTATTTAAATGATGTATTGATTGCTACTGAAACAGGAAATAGCTATGAAATTAACGAATCTGGAAATTATAAAGTTGAAATTGCTCAAACCGTTGGATGTGTTTCAACTAAAGAATTTCAGTTTATAGTTAGATTGGCTTTTCCTAATGTAGCAGATATACCAAATTTAATAAGTCCTAATGGAGATGGCATAAATGATACTTGGGTAATTCCACAAGCGTATGTAAACGGTTCAAATGCTTCGGTAACAATTCTTGATTCTCAAGGAAAAATTATACTTAAAACCAATGATTACTTAAATAATTGGCCAGAGAATCAAATAGATTTTAAAAACGTAAACCCTGTTTTTTATTACGTTATAATAACACAGGATAATAAAACTAAAAAAGGCTCAATAACGGTCGTTAAATAGAATGAAAAAATTACTATTACATATAGTTTTATTTTTCTGTATTACACAGCAATTCTATTCTCAAGAGGATGGAATTGTTGCTTTTAATATACCAACAAGAAATTCTTTAAAATTTAATAAATATACCATCAACCCAACATTTAGTTTTGTTAGAGAGCAGAATAGATATTTTAGTTTTTATAATAAGCGCCAATGGGTACAGTTTGATGATGCCCCATTAACTTATTTAGCAAGTTATTCAGGCAGATTTAAAGAAAATATTGGCATTGGTGTTGGTCTGTTTCAACAAGATTATGGTGTACTTACAACCTTTGGTGGTGTTTTAAATTTTGCATACAATGCAGTTTTAAATACTGATAGTAACTTAACTTTTGGAATGAATTTTGGCTTTTATAAAAGTGGTATAAGCGAAGGTAGAGTTATTACAAACTTTCCAGATCCGTCTTTACAAAACATTTCTTCAAATTCTATAATTACTATAAATCCTGGTATAAATTATGGTACTGCTTTTTTCGATTTTGGTGTTTCAATAAACAACGCAGTTTCTTATAACTTGCAAACATCAGAAATAATTGAAGATAATCCTGAACAAACTATTCAGGGGCACATAATGTATACTGGTTATGTAAATAGTGGTGGTTTTTTTGATGAAAGTAAGTTTACAGGTTTGTTACGTTCAGAATTTAAAAAAGATCAAACCATTATTTCTGGTCTTGTTATGCTAAATGTTCCAAAAGGTATATGGGCACAAGCAGGTTATAATAGTTTGTATGGTGTTTCAGGAGGCTTAGGTATAAACATTAGTGCTCAAATTGCTATAGAATACAACTATGAAAAAGCTATTGGTGATTTCTCTAATTTTGGTAATTCGCATGAAATCACACTAGCTTACAAATTTAAAAACTCAAATCGCTATAGTTACAGTGGTGATGATAATGAACAAGCGCTTTTAACTACAAAAAAGAGACGAAAAGTGCTTGCTAAAAATAATAAAACACCAAAATTAAGTGCTGAACAAAGGCAAATTGCAAAACAAGAAGCCAAAGCCAGAATTGAAGCAAGACGATTGGCAGCACAAGTTAAGGCTGAAGAAAGAAGACAAGTATCTCAGCAGGCTAAGGAAAAAGCAAAACCTGAAGTTCAAGTTAAGATCCCAGTTGAAGAAGCGCAGAAAAAAGCAGAGACTCAAAGATTAAAGCAAGAAGAAGCTGCTAAAATTAAAGCTAAAGCAGAAGAACAAACTAGGATTAAAGAAGCAGCCGAAAAAACTAAAGCAGATACAGAAACACGGGCTATAGTAGAAAAAGAAGCCAAAACCGATGAAGAAGAAAGCATAGAAATGATAGAATTAGAAGGTGTACTTGTTCCTGTTGCAAAAGATAAAGTTGCTAGAGAGATGAACAGTTTAGCTAAGTTAACAACAAACGCTAAAATAGAACAGCAAAATTTATTAAGCAGGTTGCGTGAAATGGTTGAAAATAGAGACCAAGATCTTAAAGATTTAAAAGAGGAAAACGATTTGAGCGAAAGAGGTATTTACAAAGCACCAAAACCATTTAAAAGTGTAACAGCCGAAAATGCAAAGCTAGAGTCTTTAAAACTAGAGATTGATAATGTAATTGAGTCTCAGAACGAAAAAATCTCTCAATTAGAAAACTTATATAACGAAAGGCTTAAAACAGTTAGTGATGGGAATGATCCAACCAATGTATTCTATTTTAAAACAATTCAAGATTTAAAGTCGGAACAGCTACAAGCGTTAAGTACAAAAGAACGCTTGTTATCTACTATAGAAAAGATTAAAGTTGCTACTGAAGTTGAAAGAAAAAGAAGGATTAAACGCGCTACTTATGATAATGAAGAAGAACGATATTTAAAAGATAGAGAAGCATTAAAACAAATAAAACAATTTACGCCTTTAGCTTCAGAGCCTTTAACAGCAGAAGATTTTGACTCTGGAGAAACGCAGAGTTCTAGTATACAAATTGTTAAAGATGTAAAAAATACTGAAAGTGGATTTTATGTTGTTATTGGCGTACATAGTGATATAGGCAAAAGAGATGAGTTTTTAAGAAAAGCAGTGGCTGCTGGAGAAACAAATATTGATTTTTTCTTTGATGTTGCAACAAGCAAATATTATATCTATTATCAAAAATTTGATAATATTGAATCTGCTAGAAGTGCAATGGAATTAAAAGGAAGTAAGCCATATAATAATAATATGTCTATGGTAAAAGTTGAAAATTAAATGATACAAACCCTTATTGGTTTTACTTCTTATTTGTTATAAGGTTTCAAATTTATTACTTCTCAATATGGTTTTAAAACTGACTTATTGAGTTTTAATAAATAAATTTTGCATTCTTCAATTTTCTAAAATAAAGAAAAACACATCATTCATTTACTTTTTTGTATTTAAAAGATTACAAAAATATAATTAAATTAAGTTTAAGTGAGTAATTCAGCGATTAACTGCATAAATTATTGTGTAACATCATATCTATTACATTTTTTTTTACGATATTTATACCGTTAAAAATCATTAAAAATAGACGAAATACATGTTTAGTAGTATTAGGATTACTTTAATGGTTTTTAGCATAGCTTGAATATTTCTTTTTTTACCCCAAATAAAAAGAAATACTAAAAAAAATAATCAACCATGAAAAAAACTACTTATGTAAACAAAGGAATTGTTTTTTTATTGTTTATTACTCTGTTTTGTAGTAATTATGTTTTTGCCCAACTACCTGTCCCTTTTTCACCTAGACTTCCAGGAGGAAGTATAGAGGTTAAAGGAGATATCGTGTTAATTGGTAATGGTATTGTTACAGCCAAGGATTTGCCTTTGCCTTATAATGGCACAGGAATAAATAACAATAATGAAGGCGTTTATATTAATGTAGCAAGTGGGGGAGATCCTTCTATATTTAGTTCTAGTAGTGCAGATTTACTTATAGATAATGATTGTAAAAGAATTTTATATGCAGGTTTGTATTGGGCATCAGTTTACCCACTTGAAGTGGCCACTAATAGAAGTGTACAGTTTGAAGGAACTCCTAGAATTGAAGATTGGAATCAAATAAAATTTAAGCTTCCAACGGGTGGTTTTATTGATTTGGTGGCAGACAATGATTCTGACCCAGTTGGAGAAGAGGATGATATTATTTTTGATGGATATGAGTATTATGGAGCAGGTGTTACCAATTCATTTAAAGATTCACCAATTATTTGCTACAAGAATGTTACTAACTTACTTCAAGGGTTAACTGAAGCGGATGGAGAATATACGGTTGCCAATTTAAGAGCTACTAGAGGTGTAAGAAGAGGAGGGTGCTCTGCAGGATGGACACTTGTAGTCATTTATGAAAATCCATTATTACCAAGTAAATTTATTTCTACTTTTGATGGTTATGCAGGAGTTCAAGGGGGAGCTGAATTGGATATCCCAGTTTCGGGATTTCAAACTTTGCCAGCGCCTTTACCTGTAAATTCTAATATAGGTGTCGCAGCTCTTGAAGGAGATATAGGTATTAGTGGAGATTCTTTTCAATTTAAAGCCAGTACATCAGGAACCTACACTGTTTTAAGCGATGCTATCAACCAAGCAAACAATTTTTTTAATTCAAGTATTACCAGAAATGGTGTGCATGCTATCAACAGAAACCCTGCTAGTTTAAATACTCTTGGTCTAGATATTAATAATTTCAATTTGCCAAATCCTCTTAATTCGGTTCTACCCAATAATGCCACTGCTGGAGATTTAAAATTGACAACTAGTGGAGATGGTTATGGGGTGTTTTTAACATCATTTGCTGTTGAAATTATTGAACCAAAAATCACTTTGACAAAAGTAGTTGAAGACCCAGCTGGAAATGATATTGGGAATCAATTAGTTGATCTAGGTGATGAATTAAATTATGTTATTGGCTTTCAAAATACAGGAAACGATGATGCAACAAATTTAACTATTAGAGATATTCTTCCCGTAAATGTGGTATTTAACTATCCAGCTGATATGGATTTATTACCACCTGGTGTATCTGTTCAAAGTTATAATCCGGTAACAAGAGAAATAATTTTTAGTGTTGATGATTCAGTAGTAGAAGAAAATGATCCTGTTCAAGAAATTAGATTTAAAGTAACTGTGGTGTCATCTTGCAGTTTGTTAAATGATGCCTGTTCTAATATTATTAGTAACCAAGCCTATGTAACTTATAACGGGACTATAAATTCAACTTTTGCAATTTCTGATGATCCTAGTTTTAGTAAAAACACAGGTTGTTTAATAACCCCTGCAGCCACTAATTTTTTAGCGGATTTAAATTGTACTTTTGAGGAAGAAGTAGTGCTATGTGGTGCAAGTACAGTGTTAACATCAGGAGATGGTTATGACGAGTATTCTTGGTCTACTAGCCCAAGCGGGACTCCAGTGATAGGAACTACACAATCCATAACAGTTACATCTACAGGCACTTATTATGTGAGTAATACGGCTATTGCTCCTTGTCAATCTACAAGTCAAAGATTTGATGTGATTACATTTGGTGCTGGAGTAACTAATCCTGTTATTCCGTTTGCAGATGAAGTTGTTATTTGTCCGAATGACGGCAAAGAGTTGCCTAATATATTTTTATGTGGTGCTAATGGTTCTCGATTTATTCAAACGGGTATTACAGATACCACTTCAATGATTTGGGAAAAATTAGACGAATCAAGTTGTACTGCTGTTACTAATCAAGACTGTGCTAATGAAGATGATACATGTAGCTGGAGTGAGGTTGCCATCGGGCCAGATTTCATGGTGGATACTGCAGGACAATATAGATTAACACTAAATTATACGGGTGGGTGTTTTAATAGATTTTATTTTAATGTGTACACCAACCTTTTAGTACCAACTGTAAATTCAAGAGATATATATTGTACAACACCCGGAGAAATAGTTGTAGGAGGAGTTCCAAATGGCTATGAATATAGCCTTGATGGAATCAACTACCACCCAAATAATACATTTTCAATAAATACTGGTGGTGTATACTCCGTTTATATCAAACAAATTGGTGTAACTCCCAATCCTTGTGTTTTTACAGTTCCTGATGTTCAAATACGAGAACGCGATTTTACAGTTTCAACCATTATAACTCAGCCCTATTGTAATGGAGAATTAGGTAGTGTGGTATTATCAGCAAATGATGTACGTCCGCAATATTTCTTTTCAATTTATGATGGCGCTACTTTAGTAAATAGTGTGGGACCTATAAATGATAACAACTATACATTTTCAAACTTAAATCCAGGAATTTATACAGTCAATATTTTAACAGAAGATGGTTGTACACATACCGAAGATGTCGAAATTATTAATCCACCACTATTAGAAGCAACAGTGGCTCTTACGCAACCCTTAACCTGTACTGATGGTGAAATTACAGTCTATCCAATGGGAGGAACACCTCCGTATTTTTATTTTGTAAATAGCACAACGGTTTTTCAAACAACACCAATAATTCCTGTAACAAGCGCAGGTGTTTATAATATTACTGTTGTAGATTCTAATAACTGTTCTGCAGATGCATCAATTAGTGTTGAAGCTACACCTGCACCAGATTTTAGTGTTACTAAAACGGATATTTTATGTTTTGACAATGTTAATAGTGGTTCAATAAACATTAATGTAACAAACCCTAACGGGAATAGTTTACGATACAGTATTGATAACGGTGTAACGTTTACTAATTCACCAGTTTTTATAGGACTAACTGCTGGAGATTATGATGTTGTTGTTGAGTACACTTTTGGTACAGACGTATGTTTATCGACCCCACAACTAGTAACAATTATAGCATCAACCGCTATTTCAGGAACTGCAACATTAACAACTCCATATACTTGTACAACTAATGGCGTGATAACAGTTTCAGGAGTTTCAGGAGGTAATCCACCATATATGTATAGCCTTGACGGATTTACATTTCAATCAGGAACAACCTTTTCGGGATTAACCGATGGTACTTATACTGTAACCATTCAAGATGCTAATAACTGTACTTTTGTTACGGCACCAATTACTATAGACCCTTTAAATCCACCAACAGATTTAACATTTAGTAATACCCCATTAAGTTGTCCTGCTGTAACTACAGATGTAACAATTAGCTCAACTGGAGGAACATTGCCTTTAGAATATCAAATAATTGCACCTGCAGCATCTGCAACAGCGTATCAATCTTCAAATGTGTTTATGGGTTTAACTCCCGATACTTATACGTTTCAAGTAAGAGATGCTAATGAATGTATCTATAGCGAATCGTATACCATTGATGCATTGCCGGCATTAACTATTGTGGGTCAAGTATTGAATGATGTTAGTTGCTTGGGAGCTTCAGATGGTTCTACAAGATTCACAATTTTAGGAACTGCAAACTTTAATTATACCATTAACGGAGGCTCTTCTACAGTTGGAACTTCAATTATCAATTTAACAGGATTATTAGCAGGAGATTATACAATTGTAATAACCGACAGCCAGACAAATTGTTCAGCAACTGAAATTCTTACTGTTAATGGACCACCTTCAACATTAAGTATTTCGACAGCAGTTACACCAATTACATGTAGTAATGCAAATGGCAATGTAACTATTAATGCAACTGGAGGTTGGGGAGGATATACCTATGAAGTTGCGCAACCAGATGCTACGGTTATTGGACCTCAAGGGAATAATACATTTACTAACCTTACACAAACAGGAACTTATACGGCGGTAGTTACAGATTCAAATGGATGTATGGAGAATACAACATTCACCTTAAATGTACCAACAAATCCAACTGCAACAATTGATGCATCATCAAATTATTGCTATGATGGTACCAATGGAGCAACTTTAATAGTGAATGCCTCTGGAGGACAGGCGCCATACGAGTACAGTATAAATGGAGGTCCATATGTGTCAAATAATACTTTTAATAATTTAACACCTGGAAATTATGATATTGTAGTTAGAGATGATTATGGTTGTACTATACCTATTCCAACAGAAACTATTGCCAATCCATTAGCTGTTTCTACAGTTATTACTAAAGATATTGATTGTACTGTGTCACCTGATGCTGTAATTACAGGAAGCATCACTGGTGGATATGCGCCCTATACTTATGAAGTTTCTTTTAATGGTGGAGCCTATGCACCTTTAGGAACAACAGGGACTCCTTTTGCATATTCAACGGGAGCAGATGGTACTTATCAATTTCAAATTACCGATGCTCAAGGTTGTGTTGTTCAATCTGCGGTAAATACAATTAATGCGATTACCTATCCAGAAATTACGGTATCTCAAACACAGTTTATACGTTGTAATGGTGATGAAAATGCTGCTATTCAAGTTTTTATTAACAATGCTGTAGGAACACCTGCATTCACAATAAATGTTGTTAACGACTCAACTGGCACAGATTATGGTACGCAAACCTCAGGTCTGCCTGCAGGTAATTATACCATTACTTTAACCGATTCAAAATCGTGTACCGATACAGATACGATTACAATTGGAGAACCATCTGCTATAGTAGTTAATACGTCATCTTTACCAATAACTTGTAACGCCCTTGGCGTTTCAAAAGGATCGGTTATAGTGAATAGCGTTACAGGAGGAACGGCTCCATATAATTATTTTGTAACTGGTACAAATGGTTATTCTGATTCTGAATCAAATCCTACGGGTACAACGTCTACAACTTTTGATGTGGTTGATTTTGGGTTGTATCAGGTTAATGTTGTAGATGCTAATGGTTGTTCTGTTTTGGTTCAAGATATTTTAGTGGCTTCGCCTCCTGATGATTTAGATATTTCAATAAATACAACAGCCAACTGTACTACAGGAGGAGAGGCCGAAGTAAGTATTGGAACGGCTTTAGTAGGCTCTGGTCCATTTTTCTTTGATATATATCGTGGATTTGTTCCACCAGTGCCGCCAGCAGGCACATGGATTCCTGAAGACACTCCAGGTAGTCAATCCGGTACATTTACAGGTTTAATTCCTGGTGTAACCTATACTTTTATTGTATTTGACCAAGATACTGGATGTAGTTATTATGAAACAGCTACTGCACCAATTCCTACCAATTCAACCTTAACAGCAACAGGATTAACATCAAACAATATAACCTGTGTTGGAAGTGCAGATGGTAATGTGTCATTTACAGTGAATAGTGCTTATGGCAGTTCTACAGATGTTGATTATGAAATATTTCATTTATATTCATTGGTAACTACAGGTATTTCTGGATCTGGAACCATACCAGCAAATTCATCTATATCAGTGTCCAATTTAGGAGGTTTAGATTTTGGAACATACTTTGTTTTGATAACAGAAACTACGGGCTCTAATGCAGGCTGTTCTGTAGTAACTGTTCCATTTAACATTAATGAATCGGCTATAGACTTAAGTATTACTGCTCAAGTTGACAATAATGCGAATTGTAATTCAAACTCTGGACTCATAAGTGCTATTGCTAGAGATGGAACAGCTCCTTATCAATATCAAATAACAACTTCAGCTACAGCACCTTTAGTTACTGATCCTTCGTGGGCGTCTGCAAATGTGTTTTATAGAGATGCAAATAATTATTACGTGCATGTTATGGATGCTTATGGCTGTATTAGATCTACCCCTGTAATAGTATTACCTATGGATCCAGAACCTGTAATTGATATTATATTAACCAATGAATGTACGGCTACAGAAGGTAGTTTTGAATTGGATGTTAATTTAGTTACACCTGGAGTTGGACCTTATAGTTTTAGTATAGATGGAGGGGCTTTTCAAGCTAATACAGCTCCATTTACAATTTCAAATTTAACATCAGGTATTCATACCGTTGAAGTTCAGGATGCTAATGGCTGTGGAAACTTAGTAAGTATTACTATTGAAGCCCCTTTAGGTCTTTCATCAACTATTAATGCATTACCATCATGTTTAAATAATGATGGGGAAATTATAGTTACTGGATTTGCAGGCTCTGGAGTATATACTTACGAAATAATTGCTCCTATAGTAGTTGCTCCACAACCTTCAAATGTTTTTTCCGGACTATCAGCAGGAACATATACAGTTAGAATCACAGATACAACCACCTTATGTGCTAATGATGCTAATATTGAATTAGATGCTGCAACACCAGTTACCTTTACAGCTAATGTAACCGATGTAACTTGTAATGGTGATAGTGATGGTAGCATAACTGTAAATTTACCAGCAACTAATGATAATCCTGTTTACACTTATGAAATTATAGCACCTTTTGTTGTAGCGCCACAAACATCTAACATATTTACAGGACTAGCTGCTGGAACTTATACCGTGCAAGTGAACTCTGGAAGAGGTTGTTCTGCAACTGAAAATATTGTAATAGGAGAACCAACTCTTTTAAATGCATCAGGAGTTGCAACAGATTTTGCTTGTACACTAAACAATTCGGTTGATACCTCAACACTTACTATAACAGAAACCGGAGGGACTGCACCATTTAGGTATAGTATAGATGGTGTAAATTATTTTGCATCAAACCTATTCGATATTATCGATAACGGAAGTGTTCAAAATATAGATATTTATGTAAGAGACTCTAATAATTGTATTGCAACTAATACAGTTACAATTAATCCATTGCCAATAATAACTGCCACTTCTGTAGCTGTGGGAACACCAATTGATTGTAACGGAACAGGAACAGTTTCAATTACAGTTACTGGAGGTTCGGGGAACCTTAGTTATCAAATGTTACCAAGCGGAACACCACAAGCCTCAAATATATTTGCTATTACCAGCCCTGGAGATTATTATTTCCAGGTGAATGATATTGATACAGGCTGTTCTATTATAACTGCGCCATTTACCGTGTTGCCTTTCAATATTATTGATGTTGTTACTACAACGACCAATGCAGTTACTTGTTTTGGAGGTTTAGATGGTACTTTAGAGATCGATATTAGTGGTTATTCAGGACCATATACCTATGAAGTATTCGATAGTTCAAGCGTTTCAGTTTTTGGTATTGTACCTGCTAATACTTCTACAAATCCTCAAGCAGTAACAGGTTTATTAGCTGGTAGTTATACAGTAGTTGTAACAGAAACAGCTAGTCCTTTTTGTTCAAATTCAGGAAGCGTAATAATTCCTTCACCAGCTGAAGCATTAACGGTTGTTGCATCCGAAACATCTAATGTAACATGTGATGATAATATTGGAACGATTACTGCCGTTGCAAGTGGTGGTCGGGGATCATATGAATATCAATTAACAGGAGCATCAACAGTGGCATATTCTCCAAACGGTACCTTTACCAATTTATCAGCAGGTATTTACACAGTTAATGTTAGAGATGCTGGTGGATGTATAGCATCTGATGGAGTAACTTTGGTTATTCCACCACCAATAACAGCTACTGTTGCAGTAAATACACCTCTATTATCATGTTTTGGTGATACAAACGGAACCATAACAGTAAGTGCTACTAGTGGAGGACAAGGAAGTAACTATTCATATACATTGAATATGATTTCTCCAACAGCAAGTACATCTGGTCCGCAAGCATCAAATGTATTCAATGATTTAGCAGCAGGAACTTACAATGTAACTGTTACAGATGGCTATAACTGTACATTTACTTCAACTAATTTGGTTATCACAGAGCCAACTCCAATACAAGCAAGTTTAGTGGCAGCCACTACACCAACGTGTACAACAGATGCCGCATTAACATTAAGTGCAACTGGAGGCACAGGAACATATGAGTATAGTAATTCTGCTTCTTTTACAGCGGTTTTAGGTACTTTTACTTCTTCTATAACAATTACTGGTGCAACTCCAGGAATATATATGTATTATGTTAGGGATGCTAATGGTTGTGTATCGTCTGTTTCAAACGAAATCACAATTGATCCATTACCTACACTAATGGTTAATTTAGATATTACAAATGCTTCAATCAATTGTGCAGGTGATAATACAGGTGTAATTATCGCTACAGCAGAAGGTGGTTTAGGCAGTTACATATATAATTTACAAGATGGAACAGGAACTAATATTACTCCAATACCAGTACAAAGTAGTCCAGGTGTGTTTACCAATTTGCCTGTAGGTACTTACCAAGTACAGGTAGATAGTGGTGATTGTTTAACAACATCGGCACAAGTGTCTATTACAGAACCTACAAATCCTTTATCAGCTAGCTTTACAGTAACTGATGTTACTTGTACAGGAAGCAATGATGGCATTATGGCGATTACCGCCTCAGGTGGAACTGGTGTTATAAAATATGCCATTTCGCCACAATTGAATCAGTTTTTTGATTCACCTATTTTTGAAGATTTGGCTCCCGGAACTTATCAGGCTATTGCTCAAGATGAATTAGGCTGTTTTGTTATTTTAGATTTCACTATTGCTCAACCTATACCAGTAACACTAACTATTGTTCCAAATTCCATTATTCCTGAGATTTGTAATGGCGATTTAGATGGTGAATTTAGTATTGAAATATCTGGAGGAACTTTACCGTATAGCGTAAGTTTAGATGATATTAACGGAACATATACTACAGGAACATTAACACAAGCACAGTTTGACTTTACAGGATTAGCTGGTGGAGACCACATAGTTTATGTTAGAGATGCTCAAGGATGTGAATCTGAATGGAACATCACTTTCCCACCATCTGTATTAATCGATCCAACGGTTGAGGTAGATTTTGGTTGTATAAATAACCTATCAACCAATACGGTTACAGTAACTGTTGATGCTAGTGTAAATCCATCAGATTTAGATTATTCGTTTAATGGCGGAACATACCAAGCAAGCAATATATTTACTAATGTTCCACCAGGATTAGATCATTATGTAGATGTAAGACATACAAACGGATGTATACAAAGAACCGATACTTTTGATATTACGGCTTACGATCCGTTGGTATTGGTTTTAGAAGATGGCGCATTAAATGAAATTGTAGCAATAGCTACTGGTGGTACAGGCGATTACGAATTTACACTTAATGGTGTGTCTTACGGAACTACAAATACATTCCTAATTTATGAATCAGGCGATTATACTGTAACAGTTACAGATACTAATGGGTGTTTTGCCACTGCAACAAGATATTTTGAATATATCGATGTTTGTATTCCTAATTATTTCACACCTAATAATGATGGTGTTCAAGATGAATGGGGCCCAGGGTGTACGGATCAATATAGAGACATGACATTCGATATTTTTGATAGATATGGGCGTAAAGTGGTAACCCTACGAGTGGGACAAAAATGGGATGGAACATATAATGGTGTCGAGCTTCCTACTGGCGATTACTGGTATGTTGTAAGATTGAATGATAATAGAGATAATCGAGAATTTGTTGGTCATTTTACACTTTACCGATAAAACCCTCAAAACTTAATATAAAATGAAAAAACGAATCATATATCTACTTTTTATAACGGTGACATTTAGTTACGGTCAAGAGTTGAATTTGCCTGTTTTTACTCAATACTTAGCAGATAATGAGTTTGTTATATCTCCAGCATATGCTGGCATTGGTGATAATTTAAAAATTAGAGCTAATGGATTAACTCAATGGGTTGGTATAAAAGGTGCTCCAGATAATCAATCTATTTATGGCGATTTTAGAATTGCAGATCGTTCAGGTATTGGTATATCTTTATATAATGATAGAAATGGAAATACCATCCAAACTGGTGCTAAATTTTCGTTTGCTCATCATTTAGTTTTAGATTATTATTCGAAGCAGTATTTGTCTTTTGGTATTTCGTATAACTTAAATAACTTCAGAATTGATATTAATAATTTTAATACAGGTTATGAAAACCCAGTAATAGATCCTTTTGTTACGGATGATAGACGAACATCAAACCATAACTTTGATGTAAGTGCACTTTATAGGTATAAAGGGTTCTTTTTAAGTTTTAATGCTAATAATGTATTAGATAAAGATTTTGATAGCTCAATAAGAAATTTAGAACCAAACCTACTCTTAAACTATCAAGTTTATAGTGGATTTACTTTTAGAGGTCCTAAAAAAAGCGGATTAGAGTACGAGCCTTCAATCTTCTATCAAATGTTTAGTAGTGATAAACGTTCAGCAACAGATTTAAACTTTAAGTTTAGAAAATATAATAAAAACGACGATTATTATTGGGCAGGAATATCTTATCGTTTTCTTAACGACCAATTTTTTAAACCACTAAATATTGGTCCAATGGCTGGGTTTAAAAAATCTCAATGGTACTTTGGCTATGCTTACCAAGTAACCATTAACGATTTAGCAAGGTTTAATTCAGGAACACATGTTATTACTATTGGTATAGACTTTTTACAAGGTATTAGTAATTGTCCTTGTACACAAAGTGCGGTACGTAAATCACTTAGTTACGATTAGATATTATTAAAATTAAAATATTTAATTGCATTTGCATTGCCTTAAATTGAAATAGGACCAATATAATTTAGCTGAGGTGAAAAGGTGAAAAGGTGAATAATTTCCATTTGTGTTTTTCAGTATCAGCCCATTTAGTTTCTAATAACTCTGTTTTTTTTGTCTGAATTTATACATACAGAAAACGAGTTTAGGGGAAATGTAAGCCTTGGTTACTAAAATTAGTAACTAAGATTCGTTGTATTTTCTTTTCTTTGTTTATGTTTGGTAGACTCGCATTTCATATATTTATGAATTATGAAAAAACACTTTCACATTTTGGAAAAATGGTTTGATCAATTTTTCATGTTTTTACAAAAAAGCAATGATTACTTCAATATTGTTTCTAAAGTAATATTAATTACAACAAGCCTATTATTATTTGTATATACTACTATGCTGGTTATTGAGGTAAATGCATCATGGATGTATTTAAGATTTGCCAGTATTTTTCTAGTATTAGTTCTATTTGCTATTATTTTAAACTGGATTTTTGATAAAGTTATCTATATTCCAAAATTATTTAGAGCTGCAATAGTGGTTTCTGCTCCAATATTATTTATGGTCTCAGAAAGAGATCCTATTATTGTAGCTTTTTTACTCTTTTTTTTTACACTTATAGGATCACTAATTTACCTTTTTTCTAGAAACAAATTTTCTAGTTATTCTCTATTTATAAAGACTATTTCTTGTTTAGGAATAATATTAGCGATGTCTTTGAGTTCTATTGCAATATGGTTTTATTCAATTCCTGGCTTTGAAATGAAAGAAACCATTAATGCGGCCTCTTTTTCAATGGATAGAAAAATAAAAATAAGTTCCCCTGCTGTTAAAGGCAATTACGAGGTAGAAGAAATTACTTATGGAAGTGGAAATGATAAGAATAGATTAGAATTTGGTGCTAACGTTAATATAAAAACAACATCGATAAATTGCAATAATTTTATTGGTAATTGGAGTGGTATTAACGGATGGTGGAGAACTAAATACTGGGGGTTTGATGCTACTAAAATACCCCTAAATGGTCGTGTTTGGTGCCCGAAAACTAAAGGCAAATTCCCATTAGTTCTAATAATTCATGGTGATCACCCTATGCAAGACCATTCAGATGGAGGTTATGGCTATTTAGGACAACTATTATCTTCTCGAGGTTATGTTGTTGTTTCTGTAGATCAAAATTTTATTAATGTATTATGGTCTTATACTTCGGGTGTTTTATTTGAAGAAAATGATGCACGGGCTATTATTTTGTTGGAGCATTTAAAATTATGGCATGCATGGAATAAAGATAGCGAACATATGTTCTATCAAAAAATAGACACAAATAATATAGCTTTAATTGGTCATTCTAGAGGAGGAGAGGCTATATCTCACGCAGCACTAATTAATAAATTACCATACTATCCTGATAATGCCTTAATAAAATTCGATTACAATTATAGAATCAAATCTCTTTTAGCTATTGGAGCAGTTGATGGTCAATATAAACCTTCAAACGATTACACCAAATTAGAAAATATTAATTATTTAAGTATTCATGGTACTCATGATGGTGAAGTTACAGACTTTATGGGTTTAAAACAATTTGGTAGAATTAATTTTACAGATAGTTTATATCATATTAAGTCTGCAATTTTAATAGATGGAGCTAATCACGGACAATTTAATTCGACTTGGGGAAACAAAGATTCCTATAGTCCATTTTCAAAGCTATTAAATTTAAAAGGATTGATGTCTGAAAAGAACCAACAACAGATAGCAAAAGTTTATATATCTGGTTTTCTAGATGCAACCTTAAAGGAGAGTAAGGCATATCTGCCTCTATTCAAAATAACTCCATTGTTTAGAGAATGGGTTCCAGATATTGTTTTAATGAATGAATTTGAAGACTCTAACAGCCACTATCTGTGTACTTTTGATGAAGATTTTGATTTATCTACAACAACTACTAACTCAGGCATAATTTCTTCTAAAAACTTAAGTTTATGGAAAGAAAAAAAGTATAAAAGAGGCAGTAAGGCTTTAGTTTTAGGATGGAATGAAACAGAAAATTTATTAAAAAAAGAAAAACCTTATTTTAATATTAACTTTCCTGTAAGTATAAAAAATATCAATACAAATTCAGTATTCACTTTTTCAATTAGAGACTCTAGAGATAACCATGAATCTTTGTTGCAAATTGCATCTAAAAATAAAGAAAAAGTTGAAGCATTAAATAAAAGTGATTTTTCTAAAAATCATCTATTGAAACAAAAATTGATAGACTTTTCTATTATTTTATCAGATATTGAAGGTAAAAAAGTAACTTTCTTACTAAGTGATTATTCATATTTGCAAATTGGACTTAAGCATGCAATTATGAAGACAGATTTTATTACAAATGATTTTAAATCTATACCAATGATGCAAACTTATTCTTTTCCGTTGAAAGATCTAATTAAAATTAATTCAAAGATAGATTTTGACAAAATCACTAATATTCAATTTTTATTTAATAAAACACAAAAGGGAGTTATTACAATTGATAACATCGGTTTTACCAAAAATTAATTTAATTTTGGTTTTCAGCTAATGTAAAATTATAATAATTTATACTTTTAATATTACCTTTTATTGAAACAGCACCTATGTAATTTTCTTTTAGAGAAAAAGTAAATAATTTCCATAAGTTCTTTTCTTTTATATCCCATTTAGTTTCTAATAGCTCTGTTTTTTTATCTGAATTTATACATACAGAAAATGAGTCTAGGGGAAATGTAAGCCCTAAAGATTTGGCTTTTATAAAGGATTCTTTTCGCGTCCAGCATCTATAAAAATATTCAGTATGCATTTCTTTAGGTAGTTTTTTTAAAGTTTCAATTTCTAATTCTGAAAAATAATTTGAAACGATTTCCAATACATCAAAATCATTTTTAATCTTTTCAACGTCAATACCAATATCAAAACTCTTAACAAAACCTATGGCGCCTAGGTTACCAGAATGAGAGACATTAAATTTTAAATCTGAATTAAAATCAAATTCAGGCTTACCATATTCGCCATATTTGAATTCAATTTCTTTTGCATTCATATCCAAATAAGCTGCACTTAAAATGCGTAATGCTCCACGCGAAATAATAAATTGGTTTTGGTCTTTTTTAAAACGAAATTTTGAAGCTTTTTCTTTTTCATTGTCAGAAAGCAAGTTTAAAAAAAAAGAGATATTATCTGATTGCTTGCCAAAATTAACATGCCATACATGGACTCTATTAGCTAATAAAGGCTTGACTTTTATTAATGATAACATGGTATTAATTATCTTGAATCATTACTTTCTCTATTTTTTCTGCCAATAAATCTGCATGTGGCGAGCTAAATAGTTGATGGTGCACCCCTTCTGTAAACAACACATTAACATCTTGTGTAGTAATGCTGTTCCAAGCATTAATATAAGTTGGGTTTAACTTTTTATCTGGTTTTTCGGTTAAAATTAAGTTTGTAACACCAGGATGCTTTTTATCCCATTTGTAAAGTTTGTAAATCCGTATTAAATTTTGTTTTATTTTTTCAAGATTTTTTTTATTTGAAGAGGCAAACAATTGGATAACTGTTGGTTCTATAAAACGCTCATAATTATTCGAAATCATTAGCTTTATTGCACTAATTGGGTTGCTAGTTAGTCGCTTAAAAAAACCCGAAAGGCGCATTTTTATACGTGTTGGATCTGTGAAATCTTCTTGTTTAATAATACTATCTATAACAATAAGGTTTGTAGTGTCTCCCTGTTTTTTAAAAGCATCAGCAATTTCAATACCTACTGCTGGACTAAAACAATACACAAGTAAATTGTATGGCCCATTAGGTTGAATATCCTTAATTTCTTTAGCATAATCCTTTGCCATTTCCTCAATGTTTTGGTGCATTTTTTCATTACCACTTATGCCAGATGGCTGTATGGCATAAACAGGTGTTTCTTTGTCTAAAGCATTAGCAATTGGGTTAAAGAAAAAAACATAGCCACCACCACCATGAATACAAAATAGGGGCTTATTACTTCCTGAGGTTTTTATGGGTACAACATAATTCCAAGGGGCATTATTTTTATCTTCAATAATATATTTTGAAAGTGCTTCAATATTTGGGTATTCAAGTAAGGTGATTGGTGATATTTTTATTTTTAGCTTTTTTTCAATTAGGGTAAACATCTTTATAGCTAATAACGATTTTCCACCTATTTCAAAGAAATTATCGGTAATACTAATATTATTTTTATTGAGTAAGTTTTCCCAAATTTTTAATAGCTCTAGTTGTGTTTTATTTTTTGGACTAACTATTTGACTTGCATCATTAGTTTTTTCAATGGTTTCATTAAATATATTAGAGTTTATTGGGGTTATATTTTCTAATATAGATTCAATTGTTATGGATTGATTATTATAAAGAAGATTAATTATTTCTTCAAATCGGTTTAAAATCCAATGATTTATGTCATCTGAAAAAATCGATTCATCACTGAATAAATAAATTTCAATAATGTCACCAGTTTTTACAGTTAATGTTAACGGATACGTTGTTGTTATACCACTTTGCGAACTGTGTACAGTAATATTTCCAGCTTTTATATCGTCCCAAGGGTAATTCTCAAAAATAAAAAGGCTATCAAAAAGGTTTTCAGAACTGCTATCAATCCATTCAGTTATTTCTCCTGTAGTAAACTGCTCATATTTTCTAGCTTCTAATTGTTGCGTTTGTATACTTGTAAGCCAATCTTTAGTACTTAAATTAAACTTTATTAAAGTTCTTACTGGTAGTACATTAGCAAACATACCTGCTAATAGCTCTATATTTGGAAAATCACCCGATCTGCCCGAAACCGTATTTCCATATGTAATATCTTTAGTATTTGAATATTTTGATATTATTAAAGCCCACAAACCTTGAAACAAAGTATTTAAAGTAACTTGATTTGTTTTTGCTAAAGCTTGTGCTTTTTGACTAGTTTCAGTCGATAAATTGATATGATTATTTACAGTTGTATTTAGTGCTGTATTTTTTTTATTGAATAAAAAAGGGTTTTTAAAATCTCTAAATGTTTTTGTCCAGAAATTTTTAGCGGCATTTGTATCGGTTTCCTTTAACCAATTGAGGTAAGATTTATAACTAGGTATTGGCTCTAATAAAGCATTTTTATTATTAGCTAGTGCATCGTAAAATGTAAATATATCTTTTAAGATTATGCTAGAAGACCAACCATCTAATAGCAAATGATGGCAGCACCAAATCAAGTAATGCGAGTCTTTTTTTGTTTTAATTAAACTTACTTTTCCTAATGGTTTTTTTTGAAAGTTGAGACCAGTATTTTTATTATTAATCTTATATGCTTCTAGCTTTTGTTGTTGGGTTTCATCATTTTCATTCGTCCAATCTAAAATATTCCAATCAATATTTCCATTAGGTTTTACAAGCTGTATAGGCTTTTTTATTTTTTCCCAATGTACAGAAGTTCTTAAAATAGGGTGGCGCTTAATAGCTAAATCCCAAGCTTGTTTTAAGAAATCGATATTTAAATTACCATCTAAAGTACACTGTACATTTAAAAAACCTTGGTCTTTTTTTGCAGTTAAGTGATGAAACAGTATCCCTTGCTGCATTGTACTAAGGGGATAAATAGCTTCAATTTTTGATTTTTCCTTAGAATCATCAACCATAGTTTTTCTTTTTCACAGCAATATAATACATGTTTTTATAAATATGAAGATATTTTTTTTGCATCATAGCTTTTGTAAATCGTATAAGTAGTTAGCATTTCTTTTTGAAAGTTAATATTTTTCAAAATAGTATTGATTTTTGAATGAATTTCGTCTGAAGTATCTATGTCCTTATCGCCCATCAAACCTAAACCATGATAAGCAATTCTGGCTGCATTACCGTTTTGGTCATATTTTTTACCAGAATAAATTAGCATAGGCACTTTATTGCTTATACATTCATTTATGGTATGAATACCGCCATGGTTAATACTACAATCTATTTTGCTTAAAAGATAGAACTGCGGCACCCATTTAAAAACATGTACATTATTTGATAAATTATTGAAAGTATTAGAGCTTAATTTTCCTCCAAGTGAGATGATGAGTTCCCATTTTTTTTCATCTTTAACAGCATCAATTACTTTTTTAACAAAACTAGTGTCGCCTGTCTCTGTCATTGTGGTTATTGAGCAATAAATGAGTTTTTTATTGTTTTTTGTTTTTGAATCTATAATTGCTTTTAATGTATTAGGAAGGTTTAAATTTTCAGAATTGTTTTCAAACACCATAGGTCCAATGTAGGTTATATTTTTAGGTTTGCTATGAGGAAACTCTAATTCTGGTAGTGTCATGGATAAAATAGGTAAATATTTATGAATAAATACCGATGGAAAATTTCTTGAAATTAACACTTTTCTAGATAAGCCTATACTTTTAGCATACTTTTTCAATATAGATCTTCGGCTATTTTTAAGTGTAATTTTATTTAAGTAAGCTCGTCCAAAAACCTTCATTTTTAAAAATACCCAAGCATATAGTATACCAATTAGACTACCTTTTAATCCGTTTTTTGGAATGATACTTGTTCGTATTGGTGGCAGATTATAGCGCATTCTGCTACAAAAAAACTGACTAATTAACTTAACTGGGATATTGAATTTTATACACGTAAAAATAAGTTCGTGAAGTTCTTCGTCAATAAGTACTAAGTTAGGTTTTAAATCGGATAAGGTTTTTTCGTAAACTTCAAAATTTAGCGCCTTAAATCCATTACAATATTGGCTTTTTAAATGAGTAAAATGATAAATAACTCCTTTTGGTTTTAAAAATGTAAAATCAAAATTAATTTCTGGTAACTGTATATAATCAATTTTATGTTTTTCAATTTTTTCTTTAATATCGATAGGGCATAGGTATGTAACTTTGTAACCTTCATCTTTTAATTTTTTAACCAATTTAAGGCTAGCATTGGTGATACCAACTAAACCTGAAGTTATAATAGCTACATGTTTCATGTTATTAAAGCTCTAAATCGTTAAGAAGATTATCTAAATCATCTTGATCTAGATCTACATCTTCAAAATCTGATGGTGTGTATTTTACAGTATTAGAGCTTATGCAATGGGCAACAATATTTTTTAAAGCTTCATTAAAACCACCAATTATAGTTTTTATGGTTTCAGGTTTGTGTATTTTATTAGAAAAACTCCAATTTAAACCTAATATGCCATCTTTAATTAAAGCGTTTATTTCTAAATAATAATGTCTTTCACTTAACGTATGTCTTGTATTTTTTGATAGAAACTCTATATTACTATCTCCTGTACTTTGCTTACCTAAAAAGTTGAAAACAATTTCAGGATATTCAGTATTTCCTAAGCTAGAAGTTAAATATCGCAGCAAACCATAACCTATGCCCCCATTGGGTATTTGGCGCATTTGCTCTTTTATTGTTATGATTTTTGAAGCTAAATCTGTAGTCGATTCAAAATTAAATGTTTTAGGAAAAAAGGCTGTAAACCAACCCACAGTATTAGATAAATCGATGTCGGTATTTAAAGTTTCTCTACCATGTCGCTCCATAGCAAGTGTTATTTTCTTGTTGTTACACCAAAGGCTTAATACATCAACCAAAGCAGTTAAAAGTAATTCGTCAATTTTTGTATTATAGGTATTGTTAGCATTATTAATAAGGTTGTTTGTTATTGATTCTTCAACTTCAAAATAAATGTCGCTAACGTCTTTTTCAAATATAGGCGGCTTGTCTTCAAAATCTTTTGGGAGGTTAATTTTGTTTGCTATCTGTGTTTTCCAAAAATCTATTTCATCGGTTATGGTTTTTGATTTTGCCAATGCTAATAAATGATTCCCCCAAGTTTTAATAGATGCTGTTTTAGTGTTTTTTTCTGAAAGCTTATTGTTATAAATAGCTTCAGTATAACTATTTAAAATTATCTGCCACGACACAAAATCTATGACCAAGTGATGTGCTAATAGCAAGATGCTGTTTGTTGCAATATTGCCAGTTTCAAAATAAATACACTTAAAAAGACAATCCTTTTCAAGCGTTATGTTTTCTTGAATGTCTTTTAAAACAGTTTCGATTTTTGAATTGTAATTTGAAGGATTTTCGTTTGAAATATCAACAGTTATAAAAGCTTCAACATTTGTTGGATTTAAAACTTTAGCAGTCCATTTTTTGTTTTCTAGATAAAAGCTTAATCGCAGTGCATCGTGCATTTCTATCACATGATTTGTGATTTCAGAGAGCAAATTTTTATTAGCGGTTTTTGGTAAATCTTGTATTTTAAATATTTGATTCCAGTATTGTGGAGCCGTTTTATGGGTTTCAAAAAACCATTCTTGAATAGGCGTTAATGGCACTTTGCCAATAACCATTACCTCGGTAACTTTGCTTGTTTCGTTTTCTAAAGACACAAACATAGCTAATTCTGAAATGGTTTGATGCTCGAACAATTGATTAGGGGCAATAACCAAACCTGCTTTTCGTGCTTTTGCTATAATTTGAATACTTAAAATGGAATCGCCACCAATTTCAAAAAAGTTATCGGTAATGCTTAGCGATTTAATATTTAAAATATCTTCCCAGATATTAAGTAGTTTTTGCTCAATGTCGTTTTTTGGTTTTTCAGCGCGGTTGCTGTTACTTGGTTTAAGTTCAACTTGAATTTTGCTAAGTGATTTTTTGTCAACTTTTCCATTAGGAAGCTGAGGGATTTTTTCAATTAAAACAAAACTACTCGGAATCATGTAATCGGGTAATACTTTTTTAAGCTGAAGTTTTAATTCATTTTCATTAAAAGGTTTCTTTGGTATTATATAAGCAACGAGTCGCTTTGGTTTGTCTTCATCTTGTTTTACTAAAACAACGGCTTGATTTACTAGCGTATTTTTGCTTATGGTGCTTTCAATATCATCTAATTCTACGCGGTAACCCCTTATTTTAATTTGCTGGTCTATTCGCCCTAAAAACTCAATAGTTCCATCATTTCTGTATTTAGCTAAATCGCCTGTTTTATATAGTTTTTCGTTTGTGTTAAAAGGACTTTCAACAAAAACCTTATTAGATAAATCAGGTCTGTTTAAATAGCCTTTTGAAAGTCCGTCGCCACAAATATAAATTTCACCTGAAGTACCAAAAGCAACTTTATTTTTATCGTCGTCTAACAAATAAATTTGTGCATTTGCAACAGGCTTTCCAATTGGGATTTGCGTTTTTTCTAAATCAGAAATTCCAATTTTATGGGCAATACACCAGACTGAAGCTTCTGTTGGCCCATATTCGTTATAAAGTAACACATTGGGTAGGGTTTTAAAATGAATTTCGCAAAGCGATTTTGGGCAAGCCTCTCCAGCAACTATAACTGTTGTTAAACTTTTAAGCTTGTTAGCATCAACATTTTCTAATATAACTTTATATAAAGATGGAAGCATTAGCGTGTGGCTAACGTTGTGCTGTTCAATAATATCTACAATTTTTACAAGGTCTTGTTCAATTCGTTTTTCTGCAATTACTAAATTTCCACCTGTGCAAAGCGTCCAGAAAATACCAGCTTTAGAGCTATCAAAAGAAATAGACGATATGAGTAAAAACGCCGAAGGGTTTTCAGTGTAAAAATCTAATCTTCCAGCAGTGGAATTGATAATATTCGTATGGGTAATGGGAACACCTTTTGGTTCGCCTGTACTGCCCGAAGTGTAAATTATATAGGCTAAATCGGTCCCTTTTACTATTGGTAATTCAATAGTATTATCATTTTGTGAGCTATCAATTTTATCGATTAAAATAGGGTTTCCTTTAAATTCACTAAAAAGATTTAAAAGCGAATTTTGAGAAACAATACTATCAACTTTAGCATCTTTAAGCATAAAATTAACACGCTGTTTTGGGTATTCGGGATCGATTGGTAAATACGCGCAACCAGATTTTAAAATGCCCAACATGCCAATAATCATATTTAAAGAACGATCGATACATAAACCAATAATTCTGTTTTCAGTTTTAGTTTTTATTATTTCTTGGGCGATTCGGTTAGCTTTTTCGTTTAATTCTTTATATGTAATTGCACTATTTTTAAAGGTTAAAGCTACATTATCAGGATGTTTTTTAGCAATATTTTCTATTATAGAATGGATGCTTTTAAACCCATTAAAAGCAGTTTTATGTTTTGCATTATTTGAATTAAGTAAATTTTTGTCGGTTTCAATTAGTGCAGGAATAGTATCAATCGTTTTGTTGATATGCTCAACAACATACTCTAAAGTGTGTTTTAAATGTTGCTGAAATCTGTTGATAGTTTCTTCTTCAAACAAATCTGTAGCATACTCAAAAGTAGAGTTTAATTCACCGTTGTTTTCAGTTATAAAAAGTGTCAAATCAAACTTTGAAACATCTGGACTATATTCAAAACTATCGAGTAATTCGACATCTTTTCCAAACAATGGATATTCTGGTTTTGATGCATAAACAAACATAACTTGAAAAAGCGGGTTTGTTGCCAAAGATCTCTCAATATTTAATTCTTTTACCAGCGCATCAAACGGAAGGTCTTTGTTTGAAAGTGCTTCCATAGACATCGTCTTAACTCTTTTTATGAATTCTAAAATAGTGAGTGATTTTTTTACTGATGTTCTAAAAACCAAAGTATCAATAAAAAGCCCAAAAACTGATTCTAATCCTTTTTTATTTCTATTAGAAACAGGTGAGCCTATTAATATATCGTCTTGGTTACTAAATTTTTGCAGTAATATATAATACGCCGCTAGAAACAAAACAAATGGTGTGATTTCTAGTTTTTTTGCTATATCTAGGATTTGAGAAGAACTTGTTTTTGAAAAGTTAAAAACATGATGTTTCCCCTTATATGATGGCGTGTTTGGACGATTAAAATCTGTTGGTAGGTTTAAAAATGGAATATCGCCAGAAAGCTTGTTTTTCCAATAAGCTTTTTGGACATCAAAGCTTTGATTGAGATTTTGCCAATGTGCATAATCTACAAAATTGATGGTATTTTCGTTTATCTCTGGTAATAACCCGCTTGACAGTTTTGTGTAATTATTGGCAAGTTCTTTTTTTAAAATACCCATTGACCATTGGTCTGCAATAATATGATGCAGGGTTAAAAACAATATGTGTTTGCTTTTACTTAATTTTAAAATTGATGCTCTTATTAAAGGAGCAACGGACAGGTTAAAGGTAAAATCTGCCTGTTCATTTATAAAGTTTTTTGCTTGTAATTCCGCCTTGTTTTCTGCATGATTACTAAGGTCTTTAACAGTAATTGGTAGTTTGGCTAGCGCATCAATTTTTAAAACAGCTTTGTCATTTTCAGTTGGATAAAAAGACTTTAAAATTTGATGTTTTTCAAAAATCAAGTTTAGGCTTTCTTTTAAAAAATCTATATCGAGTTTGCCTTTAAACAAATAATATTCTGATAGATTATAAAACGTATTATCAGGATTTAACTGCTGTAAAAACCAAAGACGTTGTTGGGTATTAGATAGTGTATAGCTAGAACTAATAGGTACTTTAGTTATTTGTAAACTAGTACTTTCTTTTTTTGTTCTATTTTTCCACCTATCGAGTAAAGATTTTTTCTTTGTACTGTCTTCCATAAGGTTGTAAGTTAATTAATAATTAACGCAACCCTAACCAAACAGCAAATTCATAGCCTCTGCGTCTAATATAATCATCAACTGGTAAATCAATATCAAAAGCACGCTCAATTAGCCAATAAAGCGAAATGATGATAAGTAAAACAGACATATAAACCAAAAACTTAGGATATAATTTGAGTTTACGAATTAGGTATAGCACAGGGAAAATAGCAGCAATAATGGCAACTTGCCCTATTTCAACACCAATATTAAAACCTAATAATGATAGTGTTAAATGTTCTCCGTTAAACCCTAAATCACCTAAAACACTAGCAAAACCAAAGCCATGGAATAAACCAAAAACAAATGCAATAATCCAGTCTTTTCCTTTAAATATAGGTTTAATATTGTGGTAGGCTGCTAATCCAATAGATAAAGCTATTACAGACTCCACTAATTGAGATGGTAAAACAATAATTTGTAATGATGCTAAACTTAACGTAATGGTATGTGCAATTGTAAAAAACGTTATAATTTTTATAATATATAAAAAAGCAGGTTTAAATTTTTTTACTGGTACCCAGCTCCAAATACTAAAAGAAGTGTTATCTGTTTTCTTTCTCCTTACAACTGCAGGAAGTATTAATGCTATAATAAATAAAATGTGGTCTAACCCAATCCAAATATGCCAAACGCCTTGTCTTATCATAGCTTTAAAACCTGTCCAAACAGAACCTTCTGTTAAATCTAATGTTTTGGTCCAATTATTATTACTAAAATCAAGTGCTATAATACTTTCATTGTTAAACAAACCAGCTTTCCAGTTGTATTCCATTCCCAATAAATTCATGTGATTGGGTTCTTCCTCAATAAAAACCTTGTAGGTCACATCTAGTTTATCTGGAGTTTCTTGTGTGTTTTCTAGATAAAAATTTACTAGTACAAAGTCGCCGTAGCCAACTTGTAAAAATTTAATTTTGTCTGTAAATACAATATTATACGTTTTACCCAAAGATGAAAACGAGGTGTTTTCTAACAGATATTTTTTTATTTTACTCAAATGCGGTGTTACCTCATCAATTGATGTCCTTTTGCTTAAATTAAGACCAAGTACATCATTTAATTCATTTACGTTAATATGAAAATCGCCTTCAATATTGGCATTTTCATATACTTTTAGATATAGTAAACTATTGTCTGGATGATGAGCAAAAGTTTTACAAATAGGACTTAATAAAAAAATAAGCAGTAAAGTACGAAGTATATATTTATTCATAGTGGTTAGTTTAAAAACACGTCTTCTATTGAAAATGTATTTTATCGATTTTTTGTTTCAATATCGTAATTATTGAATTATTCCTAAGTTTTTACTACTCTTTTTTCGATAAATTCAAGTAATTAGTCGTTAAACAACTAATTTTTAGCTTCTACGGTATAGAATATTGATATATCTTTACTTTTTAAGTTATCAAGTTATATATAAAAATGCTATGAATGTATACTTAGTTAATTTAAATGCTTTTTTATTTAAAGCTTTTAATTAACAAATAACTCCCTCAGTAATTTATTTTTTGAAATTATTTTTAGGCTATATCATATGAAATTAAGTGATGCTTTAAGTACTTATATTAGTAAAGAAATATTAGAAGAAACCTCTAGCAAAATAGGCATAAAAGAAGAGCTTTTATCCTCTGGAATAGTAGATTCTATTGGAATGATGCGAATTGTTCGTTTTGTTGAAAAAACATATAAAATTAATGTTCCTTTTGAGGATATGACTATTGAAAATTTTATGACTATTGAAGCTATATCTAATTATGTTTCAAAGAAATTAGACAAAAATTAGTAGCTAATGAACCAACCCGAAAGTATATATAGTTTAACTCAAAGTCAAACCTCAATATGGTTTGGGCAAAAGTTAAACCCAAAATCTCCATTATATAATGTGCCTTACGCTTTTTATATAAAAGGAGAAATTGATGAGGGTGTTTTCATCAAGGCATTTCAAGAAATGATTAAAAAAACAAATGCTTTAAAAACGGTTTTTGTTGAAAAGGAAGGAATACCATACCAAAAATTCTTAGAGCACCTTGATTATCATATAAAGGTTATAGATGCAACGAATGATAAACTCGATGATTTTACAATTAGCGATTGGTTGCAACAACGTAGCGAGCTAACATTCGATTTAAACAAACCATTGTTTGACAGTGTTTTAATAAAGCAAGAGCAAGATGTATACATCTGGTATCTAAATGTGCACCATTTAATTACTGATGCATCAAGCTCTGTAATTCTTTTTAATAGGCTTTCAGATATTTATGGTGAATTAAAAGATACAGGATTCACTGAACAAAAAGTATACTCTTATGTAGATTACTTAGCATATGAAAAGAAAGAAAGAGAACGTAATTTAGATATAAGAGACTATTGGGATAAAAAAGTTGAGAACCTTAAAAAAGTCCCATCCCTATATGGAGTTAAAAAACGGAATAGGTTTACTACAAAATCCAATAGGGTAGTTTTAACCTTAGATTCAAAACAAACAGAGTTAATTCATAATATAGCCAATGATGACGATATTAAATCTTGGAATAAAGAACTAACATTGTTTAACATATTCTCAACACTGCTTTTTGTTTACTTATACCGAGTGAGTGGGCAAAAAAAATTAGCTATAGGTGCACCTATACACAATAGAATTAAAAATACGTTTAAAAATACTGCTGGCTTATTTATCGAAATATTTCCTTTGGTAGCTGAAATTTCAGATGCGGATACTTTTAATTCGATTTTAAAACGCATTAAAAATGAAACAAACACCTATTTAAAATATGCTGTTACTGGCACTGCTTCAGCAACAGTAAGCAGAAGTTTTAATACCATTTTTAATTTTATAAATGTTGGTTTCCAAGATTTTTATGGATTCAAATCCAATGCAGAATGGATTCATCCAAATCATAATGACCCAGCACATCAAATACGCTGTCATATATATGATATGAATGATACTGGTGAGCTAAAAGTTGTTTTCGATATTAACGAGGATGTCTTAAAAGTAGATAATGTAAATAATATTACTATCCATTTTTCTAAAATCATAAATGCATTTTTAAATAATATAAACCAACCAATTGGTTTGGATAGTATGCTAGCGCCTTCAGAGAAAAAATATTATTTACCACAAAACCTAGAAGCCACAAAGTCTTATCAATCAATTTTAGAGCTTTTTGAGTTGCAGGCTAGTAAAACACCTAATGCTATTGCATTGCAATGTGGAAATGAAACATTAACGTTTAATGGTTTAAACAAAAAGGCTAATCAATTAGCAAATTATTTAATTGATGCATATAAAATTGGTTTTGGCGATAAAGTTGCATTATATAATTATAGAAGTACTGAATATATCATATCGCTTTTGGCAGTTATAAAAACTGGAGCAGCCTTTATTCCTATTGATGCCAACCAGCCTAAAAACAGGGTTGTGTTTATGCTTTCTAATTCTAATGCATCATTGGTTATAATAAACAATAATTTAAAATCAAATATTGAAGCTATTAATTATAAAGTGTTTTGCTACAATGATTTAGAAGTTTTACTTAAAAACCAGTCAACCAAAAATATAAATAGACCTCTAAGGCAAAACTATTTAGCATATTTACTCTATACTTCAGGGTCTACAGGTAATCCTAAAGGGGTTTTAGTTTCTCAGGGTGCGTTATCAAACTATTTATTGTGGGCAAAAGATTATTACTCTATTACAAGCAAAAGTGTAATGCCATTGTTTACTTCAATAGGATTCGATTTAACAATAACCTCTACTTTGTTACCATTTATTAGTGGAGGACGATTAGTTGTTTATAAAGAAAGCCCATTTGGACCAGATATGTCTTTGTTTCAAGCTCTTGGAGATAATTATATAAATACTATAAAGTTAACACCATCACATTTGTCATTTCTAAACGATAGAGATTTAGTAAACTCCAATATACATACAATTATAGTTGGCGGTGAGGATTTTAAAGTAGCTTTATCTATATCAATAAAAAAGGCATTTGGTAATTCCGTTCAAATTTTTAATGAATATGGTCCAACCGAAGCTACCGTTGGTTGTATTGTTAGTGAGTTTAACCCAGCAATTCATAAAGATAGTTCGGTTCCAATTGGAAAACCTATTACTAATATGCACGCATATATTCTTGATGAATATAAAAATTTGGTGCCAAAAGGGGTTATTGGCACATTGTATTTAAGTGGCAGTAGTTTAGCAAATGGTTATTTAGGTTTAAATGAATTAACTAAAGAAAAATTTATAGATAACCCTTTTGTTAAAGGACTAAAAATGTATAATACTGGTGACTTAGCTAGAATAAATGAAAATGGAGAATACGAATACTTAGGTAGAGTAGATGAGCAAGTTAAGTTGCGTGGTTACCGAATTGAGTTAACTGATATTGAATCAAATTTAAATAATATTACCGGTATTGAAAACTGTGCAGTTGTTTTAGCTGAAAGTGCTAAAATTAAAGTTGCCGAAGAAGATGTTATAAACTGTACAGATTGCGGATTGCCTTCAAATTACCCAAATACAGATTTTGATGAGCACGGAGTTTGTCATTTATGTAACGCCTTTAAAGGTTACAAGAAAAAAGTTGAAAAGTATTTTAAAACCGAAGAGGAATTAAAAACAATTCTAACTAAAAATAAAGGTGAAAATCCAACTTACGATTGCTTGTCTTTATTAAGTGGAGGAAAAGATAGTACATATATTTTAGCTCAACTAGTTGGTATGGGCTTAAAAGTTTTAGCATTTACTTTAGATAACGGATATATTTCTGAGCAAGCCATTGATAATGTAAAACGCATTGTAAATAAGCTTGGTGTTGATCATGTTTTTGGAACAACTGAGCACATGAACGAAATTTTTATCGATAGTTTAAATCGACACCAAAACGTGTGTAACGGTTGCTTTAAAACCATTTATACTTTAAGCACCAAAATAGCTTTGGAAAAGCAAATTCCTTATATAGTTACTGGTTTATCACGTGGTCAGTTTTTTGAAACACGTTTAACTGAAGAACTTTTTTGGGATGAAGAATTAGATGTTAAAAAAATTGATGACACTATTTTAGAAGTTAGAAAATTATATCATCGCGAGGAAGATGCTGTAAAGGAATTATTGGATGTTTCAATTTTTGAAGAAGATGAAGTTTTTGATAAAGTACAATTTGTAGATTTTTATAGATACTCAGATGTTAGTTTAGAAGATATGCTTACGTATTTAGATGAAAAAGTAGGCTGGGTGAGACCAACAGATACTGGTCGATCAACCAACTGCTTGATTAATCAAGTAGGGATTTATGTCCATAAAAAAGAAAAAGGGTATAGTAATTACTCCTTTCCTTATAGTTGGGATGTGCGGCTAGGGCATAAAACACGTGATGAAAGCCTTGAAGAAATCAATGAATATATAGATGAAGTTGAAGTAAAACGTATTATGGATGAAATTGGATATGAAGAATCTGATGCTTTTGATAATGACGAAAAACTTGTAGCCTATTACACGGGTGATGCATCAATTTCAGTCAAAGACATAAAAAAACAATTATCAAAGCAATTACCAGATTATATGTTACCATCTAATTTTAAACATTTAGATGAGATGCCACTAACTAAAAATGGTAAAATTGATAAGAAAACGTTGCGAAGTTTTAATACCGAACAAATTGAATTAGAAACTGCGTATGTTGCACCAAGAAATGAAGTAGACGAACTTATAGATGGTGTTTGGAAAGAAGTTTTGCGATTGAAAAAAATAGGTATAAATGATAATTTTATTGCATTAGGAGGGCATTCTCTAGCGGCTATTCGTGTTACTTCAAGATTAAATGAAGAGTTAGACATGGAAATTCCGCTTAATAAAGTATTCAATTTACCAACTATTAAAGAATATTCAGATTATTTAGAACAAATCATATTAGAATCATTAGGATAAATGAATAAAACTTAATTGAAAAATTTTAAAACACATATAATAAAACTTACTGCTATTGTGATAAGCATGATATATTTACTTATGCCCATACACAAAGAGGTTAGAAGCACGTTACATCGCATTTCACATTTTTTAGAAATGCCCAATACTATATTATCACACAATAAATATGAAAATATTAATTATAATCTTACAGCATCAGCTATTACATATCACGAGCATAAAATATTAGATTTATTAAATAATTTGACTGAAGCAAATAGCAAAACAAACGAGTCAAATAAACCGCATGTAGTTATAAGCAAGATTGATAAGCATTTTCATTTATCAAAATATGGAGTTTTAAAATTAATAGAGACTAAGTCATCTTTAGCTATTGATTGCTACAAAGAAAAATTAAAAACACTTTTTTATAAAAAAATAAAAATCCCTCCTAAGAATATAAGTATTCAGCTATCATAAAAATCAGTTATAAACTTATAACTGAGATAGCTGCTGTATTTAATACAATTTATTTCTTTATCAATAAAAATTGCTTGCATGTTACCCAGTCTGTTTGCTTGGGTAGTATATAATTATAAAATGAAAAAACATGAAAAAACATATACTTTTATATACGCTTTTAGCTGTTTTTAGCAGTGTTAAAGCGCACGAATTAAGTGGTATTGTTACCTCAGAAGATAACAATAAACCACTACAAGGCGTTGGAGTTTACAACAAAACCACTGGCGCATATACTTATACAGATGTTTCTGGCTATTTTGAGCTGGATGATATTTCGGTAAACCACATTATTTACTTTTACCAGTTAGGTTACGAAAATCAAGAACTTATAATTCTAGAAAAGCATTTAGATAGTGAAATTAATATCAAACTAAAAATATCTTCAGCATCTTTAGATCAAGTTTTAATCGTTTCTAAGGTAAACGTTTTAAGTAATTTTGTTAACGTTGATTTAAAAACAAGTCCCGTAAAATCATCACAAGAAATCTTAAGAAAAATTCCTGGTTTAATAATAGGTCAGCATGCCGGTGGAGGTAAAGCAGAACAAATATTTTTAAGAGGTTTTGATATCGATCATGGTACTGATATCGCTATAGATGTTGATGGTATGCCAGTTAACATGGTATCGCATGCACACGGACAAGGATATGCCGATATGCATTTTATTATTCCTGAAACTATTGAGAATTTAGATTTTGGAAAAGGGGCGTACTATGCAAATAAAGGCAATTTTAATACTGCTGGTTATGTTGATATTAAAACTAAAAAAACCATTGATAATAATGTTATTTCTGTTGAAGCAGGACAATTTAATACCCTTCGTGCCATGAGTATGCTTAAAATTTGGGATGGAGAAAACAGTAATGCTTATATAGCAAGTGAAATGAATTTAACTGATGGCGTTTTTGAATCTCCACAAAATTTCAACCGTTTAAATGTAATGGGGCGGTATAACTATAATAATTTCAAAGACCAAGAGTTTAACCTGTCCCTTTCTCACTTTCAAAGTAAATGGGATGCTTCGGGGCAAATACCACAACGAGCCGTAGACCAAGGTCTTATTAGTAGGTTTGGAGCTATTGATGATACAGAAGGAGGTAATACAAGTAGAACTAATATATGGATGAATCATGTTAAACATATTGATGAGCATTCAAATATTAAATCATCTGCTTATATCTCTCAATATGATTTTGAATTATTTTCGAATTTCACATTCTTTCTAGAAGACCCAATAAATGCAGACCAAATTCGTCAGTATGAAGATAGAACAATAATTGGAGCAAAAAGCGTTTATGAAAAATCATTTCATTTAGACGATCATGATAAACAGTTAAAGTACCAAGCAGGTATTGGTTTTAGATATGATGATGTAAATGATGTACAATTGTCTAGAACAAAAAACAGAAAAGAACTTTTAGAACGATTAGCTTTTGGCAATGTAGATGAATTAAATGCTTTCTCATTTTTTAATTTAAATTATAAAGTAAATAAGTGGACATTTAATCCAGGAGTTAGATTAGATTATTTCACATTTGATTATCAAGATTTACTTACCGAAGCGTATAATAGTAAAAGTGAAAACAAGGTATTGGTAAGTCCTAAAATGAATTTTATTTATGCTGCCTCACCACAAACTCAGTTTTTCTTAAAAACAGGCTTAGGATATCATTCAAACGATACTCGAGTTGTAACAGCCAATAATGGAAGACAAATACTTCCAACTGCGTTTAGTACAGATTTAGGAACCATATTAAAGCCAACCGATAAATTAGTACTAAATTTTGCGCTTTGGTCGTTGTTTTTACAACAAGAATTTGTTTATGTTGGAGATGCAGCTATAGTAGAACCTAGTGGAAAAACAGCAAGATATGGACTGGATTTTGGACTTAGATATCAAATTGCTGATTGGTTGTATTTTAATACTGATGTTAATTACACACATGCAAGAAGTACAGAAGAACCATCTGGTCAAGATTATATTCCGTTAGCACCAGATTTAACTTCGGCAGGTGGTTTAAGTTTTAAAGATTTAGGAAAATTTTCAGGTGGTTTAAGTTACAGATTCGTTAAAGATAGACCTGCAAATGAGGATAATTCTATAGTTGCTGAGGGCTATTTTATAACAGATTTAAGCTTAAATTACAATCATAAAAATTGGACTTTTGGTTTAATAGTTGAAAATTTATTAGATAGTGAATGGAACGAAACTCAATTTGCAACAGAAAGCAGATTGTTTAATGAGGCTAATTCTTTTGAAGAAATACATTTTACTCCAGGAACGCCCTTCTTTTTAAGAGGAAAAGTATCGGTAAGATTTTAATTTATGCTTATGAGTAATTATTTTTCAACAACTTCAACTTCAAATAACTTATCCCAGCGCTTGCCTGTTACAAATATAGTTTTGGTTTTTGAGTTGTAAGCAATACCATTTAAGACATCAAGTTTTTCATGCTGTGTTACTTTTTCTTTTAAAGAAGAAAAATCAATTACACCAACAACAGCCCCATTTTTAGGGTTTATAATAGCAACACCATTTTTTTGGTAAATGTTAGCATAAATTTGATCGTTAATCCATTCCAATTCATTAATACGCCCAATTTTTCCTTTATTAGTAAAAATTTGTATGTAATTTTCCTCTACTAAAGTTTCTGGATTTAGTATCCATATTTTTTCGGTACCATCACTTTTATAAATATTGTTTTCATTATTGCACAAGCCCCAACCTTCTTTACTGTTGCCGTATTTAAAGCTACTTAATTTATCAAACGTATTTACATCGTAAACAAAACCAGTGCCCTTTTGCCATGTTAGTTGGTAAACTTTATTATTTAAAATGGTTAAACCTTCGCCAAAATATTCATCGGCTAAATTTATATTTTTTATAATTTCCCCAGTTTTATAATCTACCTTTCTAAGTTTAGATTCTTTATATTGCCCTGTGCTTTCATAAAGTGTATCATTAAAAAACTCGATACCTTGGGTGTACGAGGTTATATCGTGCGGATATTCGTTTATAATATTAAAGGTATAGATTTTTGGGGCTTCGTTATTTAAAATAGTAACATTGGTATTTGCGGTTTGTTTTTCGTTATTGTAATAAGCATTAGCCTCAATGGTATATTTTCCTAATTTATGATTGTTTAAGCTTAAGGTTTCATTGATTCGCTTTCCGTTTAAAGTGTAAACCACAGAATCTATAGTGTGATTCTTTTTGTTTTCCAACGAAAGCTTTAAGGTATTTGATATAGTAATATTGCCCTTTTCGGCATTGGTTTTAATAGAGAAATCATTTTTTTTCTGACCCGAATTTGAACCACAAGAAACTAAAAATGTACTTAAAAATATGATATTGAGTTGATTAAAAAAACGCATGATTGACTTTAATTTTGCAGCAAGATATTTATTTAAAAACAGTTTAAAAAATTATTGTGAAAATTTTAAAAGGTTGTATCTTTGCGCTTGGCAAGTCCTACACAACCAGCTCCTGTTGAATCCTCCAGGGCGGGAACGCAGCAAAGGTAAATGGTTGTAGCGGTGTGATGTAGGTAGCTTGCCTTTTTTTATGCGCTAAATTTAAGGTTTCTTATCATTTCATTTTTGTAATTTGGTGCTTTATTAGTGTAATTTTAATTTTTATGTCTAAAGTTGTTTTAATAACAGGCGGTTCTTCAGGAATAGGAAAATCTGTGGGCGAGTTTTTAACCCAAAAAGATTTTATAGTTTATGGCACAAGCAGAAACCCAGAAAACTATAAAAACAGTAAATTCTCTATACTTCAATTAGATGTTAAAAAAAATGATACTATAAAAAAAGCGGTAAATGCAATCATTGCATCTGAAGGAAAACTAGATGTATTAATTAACAACGCTGGTGCAGGTATTACAGGACCTATAGAAGAAATTCCAGAGTCTGAAATTAAAGCCAATTTTGATACGAATTTTTTTGGACCAATAAACGTTATAAAAGCCGTTCTGCCACAAATGCGCAAACAGCAATCGGGTTTAATAATTAATATAACATCTATTGCAGGTTACATGGGGTTGCCGTATCGTGGTGTTTATAGCGCAAGCAAAGGCGCTTTAGAACTTTTAACAGAAGCTTTTAGAATGGAGTTAAAAGGATTTAATGTTAGCATGACTAATGTGGCACCAGGTGATTTTGCTACCAATATAGCTGCTGGTCGATATCATGCACCACTTATAGATGATTCGCCATACATAAAACCCTATGGAGATACTTTAAAATTGATGGATAAACATGTCGATTCTGGCAGCAACCCTAAATTAATGGCAGAAACGATTTATAAAATTATAAATGCTAAAAATCCAAAAGGGCATTATAAAGTAGGGGAGTTTATGCAGAAATTTTCTATTGTGCTTAAAAGAATACTTCCCGATAAAATTTATGAAAAATTATTGATGAATCATTATAAGCTTTAATTTTTTTGGCATATTAGTTGATACTGATTATTTTAAAATCTTTCATCATGAAATGAGCCTTAATAAAGCTATTGATACTAATCAAATTATTATTGGCGAATTACATGTGACAAATGACAACTATATGTATTATCACATGAAACAATCAATACGTATCATTCTTTTATTTTATTTTTTTGCAATCAGCAGTTGCGAAAATGTTATAGACTGTATTATTAATGTACGTCCAGTATTATCTGATAAAAGATTAGCGATTGGAGGTGTTAATCAATACTATTCAGAAATAATTTCGGCAGAAATTAAAAACGAACCTCAAGACAATGCTTACGACTATTATTATGATATTCGTGGAGATATTCCTGAAGGATTAGAGGTGATTATAAATTACAGAGATGTTTTTATTGAAGGGGTGCCATCTAAAGCAGGTAGATATACTTTTACTGTTTATTTAGATGTCGACCCACCAAACGGGTATTATTACGACGAAAATGGGAACGAACGCTACGATGATTCTTTGTGTAGCGATAGCACTTCAAAAACTTACACAATTGCAATAAGGTAGACAAATAGCAGTTTAAAATTGTTAATATATTTTAGTAGTTTTTCTTTTAAAAGGACTATTTAATTGTAAATTCGCAAAAGAATTTTACACAACTAAATATATACAAATGAAATTTTTTATTGATACAGCAAACCTTAATCAAATAAAAGAAGCACAAGATCTTGGTGTGCTTGATGGTGTTACTACAAATCCATCGTTAATGGCTAAAGAAGGTATAACAGGACATGATAATATTTTAAAACACTATGTAGATATTTGTAATATTGTTGATGGAGATGTGAGTGCTGAAGTGATTTCAACAAATTTTGAAGGCATGGTTAGAGAAGGTGAAGCTTTAGCTGAATTACATGACCAAATAGTTGTAAAGTTACCTATGATAAAAGATGGTGTTAAAGCTTGTAAATATTTTGCAGAAAAAGGTGTAAAAACTAATGTAACCTTAGTATTTTCAGTTGGGCAAGCTATTTTAGCTGCAAAAGCTGGAGCTACTTATGTATCACCTTTTATAGGTCGTTTAGATGATATATCTACTGATGGCTTAAACCTAATCTCAGAGATTAGACATATTTATGATAACTATGCTTTTGATACTCAAATTTTAGCAGCTTCGGTACGCCATACTATGCACGTTATTGATTGTGCAAAAATTGGTGCTGATGTTATGACGGGGCCATTAAGTTCAATTGAAGGGTTGCTTAAACATCCGTTAACAGATATAGGTTTAGCGAAGTTTTTAGCAGATTATAAAAAAGGAAACTAAGTATATTATTCTCTATAAAAAAAAATCCACTTATATAATATAGTGTTTCTTTTTTATTAAATTTTATTTGATAATTATCTGTTTATTAACCCTAAAAGTTGTTCTTCAAAATTTTTTTCAAAAATATTTGCTTTACTGTTTACTATTTTTTGGTTTTTATCAACTATAAAAGCTTTTGTCATTGGGTAAATAGCTAAATCATCTTTTGATTGTTTTGGGTTTTTAAATAAGTATTGATTTTTGAGTGAGAACCTGTTTCGCTTTAATGCTTTTATTGTAGAGTCTAAGTCATAATCGTCAATATTTATAATTACAAACTTTACTTCTGGATATTTAATATTTAGTTCTCGGATTTTATGTTGGCTTTCTTTAAAATGGTCATAATATTTTTGAGACCAAAAACAAATTACAGTAGGAGAGTTTATAATAGCATCAACACTAGTTTCAGAGTTATTTGTATCTATAAGTTTTACTTCTGGAAATTTAGTGCCAATTTTTAAATTATTTAAAGCTTTTGCATAGCGTACAATCATTTCTTTTCCGTCGTTGTTAGAACTTTTATTGGTGTAAAAGTCTATAATTTTATAATTGTTGTCTAAGTTTCTGTTTCGATTTAAAAAACTTATTGTATAATGATGCAGCAATTCTTCTTTTATTTCACTGTTAGTAATAACACTATCTATCAAAGCGAGCCTATCTAAGTTATAACACACATCGATACTTTTAAAATGATCTGTATTTGTATGCTTATAATGTTGGGTTAGTGCCATATTATTAAAACTCGAACGCAAAAAATTATGGTAATTAAAATAATTTTTCAGGGAACTATCATTGTAATTTACATCTTTTCTGTAATTATAAAAATCTTCCGGTAAGGCTTGCAAAATTTTACTTTTATTTCCTCCGTAATGCACAAAAGGGTAAATTTCTTTATTAAAATAATAGGTATATTCAATATTTGCATGAGCAATTTTATTAAACAAATCTGAAGTTTCGTACTTACTTTTGAACTTTTCAAGCTTTCTTAGTTTGTTATCTTTTAATGAGTCAATTTCTTTTTGATAATCAGCCGGATTTAATTGGCAGAATTTAAAAATCCTTTTTTCTTCTATTTCATATTTTAAAAACTCTTCAATAAGGTAATTGTTCTTTTTTGCTCCTTTACCAGTATATACTAATGACTCATCAAACTCTAAAGTGTTTAGTCTTAGCATAATACTGTCTTTAGGTTCTAATAAAACAACTTGATATTCTAACCCAAATGGAGATCTTAAATTAAAGGAAAACAATCCTGCTTCTAAATTGCTTAGCTTGAAAATAAACCTATTGTTACCATCAAGTTTAATGGTGTCGATATTTTGTTTCGACTTTGAAATGATAATAAAGTCATCAATAGGGTTAATAATTTCGCCACCCAAAAAGGCAAAATCGCCATTGTCTTTAGTGGCGTCTTTTTTACAACCAAGCAGCATTATTACAATAAGCAGTATACAATAATATATTCTCATATTTCCCTCTTCAAAAAAAGTTTTAGTATAAAATACTATTTAAAACAAAAATATAGCTTGTATTTATAAAGTGCTGTTAAGGCGTTGTTAAATATTGCTGTAAGAATAATACATTAAAATACTAGGGTTTAGGTGTTTTTTTCTAAAATAAAAATAAGCTAAGTATGCTTCGACTTACCAATTCATTTTTCTACTTTTGCAAAAAAATAAATAAAACTATGTTATCAGTTTCTAACTTATCGGTTCAATTTGGTAAGCGTGTACTTTTTGATGAAGTAAATACAACGTTTAATAATGGAAATTGCTACGGAATTATTGGTGCCAATGGTTCAGGGAAATCAACTTTTTTAAAGATTCTTTCCGGTAAGCAAGAGCCAACTTCGGGTCATGTATCTTTAGAATCTGGAAAGCGCATGTCTGTTTTAGAGCAAAACCATAATTTATATGATGTACACACTGTTTTAGAAACTGTTTTAATGGGAAATAAACCCTTATTTAAAATTAAGACTGAAATTGATGCGCTGTACGCAGATTATTCTGATGAAAATGCTGAAAAAATTGGGGAACTGCAGGTGCAATTTGAAGAAATGAATGGATGGAATGCCGATAGTGATGCAGCTGCAATGTTATCAAATTTAGGTATTAAAGAAGAATATCATTACAGTTTAATGGCAGATTTAGATGGAAAACAAAAAGTACGTGTGTTATTAGCTCAGGCTTTATTTGGAAACCCTGACGTGCTTATTATGGATGAGCCAACCAATGATTTAGATTACGAAACTATTGCATGGTTAGAAAATTTTTTAGCAAACTATGAGAACTGTGTTATTGTAGTATCTCATGATAGACACTTCTTAGATGCTGTTTGTACACATATCTCCGACATTGATTTTGGTAAAATAAACCATTTTTCTGGTAATTATACCTTTTGGTATGAATCTTCTCAGTTAGCTGCACGCCAACGTGCTCAGCAAAACAAGAAAGCTGAAGAAAAGAAAAAGGAACTAGAAGAATTTATACGTCGTTTTTCTGCAAACGTTGCAAAAAGTAAACAAGCTACCAGTAGAAAAAAAATGATTGATAAACTTAATATTTCTGATATTAAACCAACCAGTCGTCGTTATCCAGCCATTATTTTTGAGCGCGATAGAGAGGCAGGTGATCAAATTTTAAATGTTAGTGGTTTAACAGCTTCAATAGATGGGGATATACTATTTAAAGATATCGACTTAAATTTAAACAAAGGAGATAAAGTAGTTGTTTTCTCAAGAGATTCTAGAGCCACCACAGCTTTTTATCAAATATTAAATAATAAGGAAAATGCTGACTCAGGCAAATTCGCTTGGGGCGTTACAACTACACAATCTTATTTACCATTAGATAATAGCGAATTTTTTAATAATAATTTAACATTGATTGATTGGTTGCGCCAATGGGCTCAAACTGAAGAAGAGCGCGAAGAAGTTAATATTCGTGGGTTTTTAGGGAAAATGATTTTTAGTGGAGAAGAGGCGTTTAAAAAATGCTCCGTATTATCTGGAGGAGAAAAAGTACGCTCTATGCTGAGTAGAATGATGATGATGAGAGCAAACGTATTACAATTAGACGAACCAACAAACCACTTAGATTTAGAGAGTATTACGGCTTTTAATAATTCGTTAAAAAACTTTAAGGGTACCGTTTTGTTTACAACACACGACCATGAGTTTGCACAAACTGTAGCTAATAGAGTAGTAGAATTAACCCCAACCGGAGTTATTGATAGATACACAACGTTTGATGAATACATGCAAGACCTAAAAATTAAAGAACTGCGTAATAAAATGTATGCGGTTACGGTTTAATATTTATGGTATTTTGAAGAGCGAAAGCTACAGTGAGAATCGATAAATTTAAACTCTGTTTATGCGTTCAAATTGGCATTAATACTTTCAACAATGTATACGGCTTTATCAAGTTCGTCTTTATGAACAAAAACCTGCTGAAATCCAGGAACAATACCACCTCCAAAACCTGCTAATCTAGCAGATTCTGTTTGGTCTTTTACAATTGGGCTTATATCTATTTTCTTTAGTTCATCTACAATGCGTTGTACAATAATAAAATTTCCTGTAAATATTTTTATAAAATTTGTCTTTGTCATAGTATTATGAATTTTTAATCTATTAAATATACTATTTTTTAAACTAATTTCATAGTAAGACCAAAGAGGTGAGCGTTGGTATTCTAAAAAGGTTTAATTACTGCAATTTTACAAGCACCGAATAATAAACTTCAAGAAATTTTGTCCTTTTTCTAAGTCTATTAGAATAAGCTTCACTTTTATTTAAATAGAACTCATCTTGACTTTTTCTATTTCCTAAAAAAATGGCTAAAATCCACCCATATTTTGTTACTTTTCTTACCCGTAGTACTGTTATGGCTTTTAAAAAGTGCCTCATCTGGTCAAATTTCAACTCATTTTCGGTTAAAAACAAAAAGTCAAGACGAGTTCGTATTCATCAATGCAATCAACAACAAAAAACAGTAAAAAATAGTTTATAAACGTCAAATTTTTAGCGTAATTCAGCACCCAATTGTTTTTCAAAATTATTTTGAAGTTTATTCATAATTTTATCAATTTGCTTATCAGTTAGTGTTTTGTTTTCATCTTGAATAATGAAACTAACAGCGTAACTCTTTTTACCTTTTGGTAAGTTTTTACCTTGGTATACATCAAACAATTTTATATTTTTAAGTAGTTGCTTTTCACTTTGCTTAGCAATTTTATATATCGATTCAAAAGTAACAGCTTCATCTAATAATAAAGCAAAATCTCGTCGTACTTCTGGGTATTTAGGTATAGCTTTAAATGTAATGTTATGTCGTTTTACAATATCTAAAATAGCATCCCAATTAAAATCGGCAAATAATACATCTTGAGAAATATCAAAATGTTTTAAAATTGATTTTTTTACTATACCAAAATCAACCAATTTGGTTTTCTCTAAACTCAAATTAAGACCTTCGCTAAACAAATCACTCTTTATTGGAGATTCCTTAAATCTTGTAATACTCAAACGATCTAACAGAGAAACAATACTGCCTTTTATGAAAAAGAAATCACTCTTTCTTGGTGCATTATGCCAACTTTCGTTATTCTGATTTCCAGTGGCAAAAAGCGTTAAATGTTTGTTTTCAACTCTATTATCATTATAATGATGATAGGTTTTACCAAATTCGAAGAACTTTAAATCTTGTCGCTTTCTATTAATATTATGCGAGATAGCTTCTAAACCAGAAAACAATAAAGATTGGCGCAACACAGATAAATCATTACTTAAAGGGTTTAGCATAGTAATATTATATTCCTCTTTTAACTGCTCGCTTAGCGCTGTGTAATTTGGATTAGTTAATGAGTTTGAAAGAATTTCATAATACCCCTGAGCTGCCAACTGATTGCTAACTATATTCTGAATTTTATGATCTTCAAAACGAGATGTGCTAGAAATAGATGCGTTTAATTTTTCGGTGGTTTTAATATTGTTATACCCATAAACTCTTAAAATTTCTTCAATAATATCTGCTTCACGCTGTACATCATTTCTATAAGAAGGAACGGTTAATCCTAGTCCTGTTTCGGTAACATTATTAACTTTAATGTCTAGCGAGGTTAAAATACTTTTAATGGTTTCTCTAGGAATTTCCTCTCCAATTAACTTTTTTGCATTGTCAAAACTTAAGCGTACCTGAAAATCTTCAATTTTGCTAGGATATAAATCAATTACATCACTGGTAATTTCGCCACCAGCTAACTCTTGAATTAATAAAGCGGCACGTTTTAAAGCATACTCAGTAATATTGGGGTCAATTCCGCGCTCAAATCTAAAAGAAGCATCGGTGTTTAAGCCATGTCTCTTTGCTGATTTACGAATACTAACGGGATTAAAATAAGCACTTTCTAAAAATATACTAGTAGTACTTTCTGTAACTCCAGAATCTATTCCGCCAAAAACACCAGCAATACACATTGGTTTTTCGGCATTGCAAATCATTAAATCGTCTTCGTGTAATTCACGTTCAACACCATCTAAAGTTATAAATTTTGTGCCCGTTTTTACAGTTTTTACTTCAATTTTATTTCCTGATATTTTTACAGCATCAAATGCATGAAGTGGTTGCCCTAACTCATGCAACACATAGTTAGTTGCATCAACAATATTGTTAATTGGGCTTAGTCCAATAGCCTTTAAACGATGTTGTAACCAGTTTGGAGACTCAGCGACTTTTAAACTAGAAATCGTTACACCGCAATAACGCGGTGCTAAATCTTTATTTTCTACATCAACATCAACTTTTAATGTGCGATTGTCAATACGAAAAGAACTTACTGAAGGCGTTATAAGCTCTAAATTAATATTCTTTTGAATTAAACCTGCTTTTAAATCGCGAGCAACACCTAGATGACTCATGGCATCAGCACGGTTTGGTGTTAATCCTATTACAAAAATCTTATCGTTTTCAATATCAAAAACATCAGCAGCTAGAGTTCCTACCTTAATTTTATCATCTAAAACCATAATGCCATCGTGTGATTTTCCTATACCTAATTCATCTTCGGCACAAATCATTCCATGACTTTCTTCTCCACGAATCTTCCCTTTTTTAATTGTCCAAGATTCCCCCTCAGCAGTATATAAAGTTGTTCCAATAGTAGCAACAGGTACTTTTTGTCCAGCAGCAACATTAGGTGCTCCACAAACTATTTGCAATGGAGCATCGCTACCTATATCAACTGTGGTTAACTTTAATTTATCGGCATTGGGGTGTTTAACACAGGTTAAAACCTTACCAATAATAACACCCTCTAATCCTCCTTTTATAGATTGGTAACTTTCTACACCTTCAACTTCAAGACCTAAATCTGTAAGTAGCTCGCTGGTTTGTTCTGAAGTCCAATCTGTTTTTATAAATTGCTTTATCCAGTTATATGAAATTCGCATAAATCATTTCCTATTTAAGCGAACAAAGATAAAATATTGAAGTTAGCATTCAAACAATGTATAATTATTTATGAATGACATTCAAAAAAATCAAATAAGTTTTCTAACAAAGTTGATTATTAGTTAAGATTTCAATGGTTTATAACTCTTCTAACATTAAATTGTAATCGTATTGTAAATCTTCATGCAAAGTACCAATTATTTTTTTTGCTAAAAGGAGTTGTCTGTTATACGAGTTTTGTAATTGTGCACTATATTTTATGCTAGGGGAAAAGCCTTTTAATTTTTGGCAAAAGTAGAGGAGTAGTTCTACTTCTGTTTCCTTCTTTTGTGAGTAACGAATATATTTTTTTATGTTTTTAAGAATCTTGCGGACACTTTTTCTAATATAAAAATAGCTTTTTGTATTAATTAGTTCAAATTCATCATCTATATAATTTTTAACTGATTGAATATAGCCACTTTCGTTATGAGACTCAAAAAGTAAATAGGTAAGTAATTCTTTGTTTTCCTTTTTGAAGCGTGATAAACGCAAACAAAGTTCTTGAATTTCGGTAGTAGATAATGTGTTTAATTCTTGTTTTATATCTTTAAGTGCTACTGCTTTCATTTGTTATGTTTGATGATAAATATATAAAAAGAAAAGCCTTTTCGAAACAGATAAGAAAAGGCTTTTTAAATTATTTATATTATGAGTTATCTTAATTTAGGATAATCATCAGGATTTGCTTCATGCATTACCTCATAGACTGCTTCAAAAATATCTTCAGCTGAAGGTTTTGAGAAGTAATCACCATCGTTCCCGTAAGCTGGTCTGTGTGCTTTAGCGCTTAATGTTTTTGGCTGACCATCTAAAAACTGATACCCATTTTGAGTGTTTAATATCTCATTTAAAATATATGCTGAAGCGCCTCCAGGAACATCTTCATCTATTACCATAACACGATTTGTTTTGGTTATACTTTTAGCAATGTCGTGATTTAAATCGAATGGCAATAAAGATTGTACATCAATAACTTCGGCATCAATACCAACAGTTAATAATTCTTTAGCAGTTTGCTCCACTATGCGAAGTGTTGAACCGTAAGAAACCAATGTAATATCTGTACCTGTTTTTACAGTTTCAACTACGCCAATTGGTGTTTTAATATCACTTAAATTATTTGGCATTCTTTCCTTTAAACGATATCCATTAAGACACTCAATAACTAGTCCAGGTTCGTCACCTTGCAGAAGCGTGTTGTAAAATCCAGCAGCTTTAGTCATGTTTCTAGGGACTAAAATATGAATACCACGCATTAAATTAATGAGTCCACCCATTTGAGAACCCGAATGCCATATACCTTCTAATCTATGTCCGCGTGTTCGAATAATTAAAGGTGCTTTTTGCATACCTCTAGTTCTGTAATGTAGCGTAGCTAAATCGTCGCTAATTACATTTAAGGCATATAAAACATAATCTAAATATTGAATTTCTGCAATAGGACGTAAACCACGTAATGCCATACCAATACCTTGACCTATTATAGTTGCTTCTCTAATTCCTGCATCGGCTACTCTTAATTCACCATATTTTTCTTGTAAACCTTCTAAACCTTGATTTACATCACCTATATTACCAGTGTCTTCTCCAAAAACTAATACTTCGGGGTGGTTTGAAAACATTGAATCAAAATTATCGCGGATAATAATACGACCATCTACTTGCTGAGCATCTTTATTGTAACTTGGTTTTACTTCATTAACTTGAAGTGCCGATTTTTCTGTTTCAGAATATAAATGAGAACTAAATTTTGGTTGTACGTTTTCAATAATAGTATTTATCCAATTTTTAAGTTGCTGTTTGTGTGCATTAGTTTCTCCTAAAGTGTGCCTTAATGTTTTTCTGGCATGAGATAACAAATCTTTTCTTGTAGGTTCACTTACATTAGATAAACTATGTATAATGGGTTTAATAAATACACTATTAATGCTTGAACTAGCAACGCTATTTAAAATAGAAATTAATTCTTGCTGTTCTTTTTTAATTGGATTTAAAAAAGTATTCCAAGCTTTACTTTTTGCTTCACGTACTTCTTTTTTTAAATTACGCTCAATTTCTGTAAGTATCTCGTTGGTTGCAATGCCACTTTCAATAATCCACTCACGCATTTTTAAATTGCAATCGTTATTTCTTTCCCATTCTAAGCGTTCTGTGCTTTTATAACGCTCGTGCGAACCAGATGTGGAATGCCCTTGTGGTTGTGTTAATTCGGTTACATGAATAAGCACAGGCACATGTTCTTCTCTTGCTATGGCAGAAGCTTCTTGGTAAGTTTCTATAAGATTAGCATAATCCCAACCTTTAACGCGTAGTATTTCGTAGCCTTTTTGTTCGCTATCGCGTTGAAATCCTTTTAGTATTTCTGAAATATTTTCCTTTGTGGTTTGATGTTTTGCATGTACAGAGATGCCGTATTCGTCGTCCCAAATGCTAATAACCATAGGAACTTGTAAAACACCTGCTGCATTTATGGTTTCAAAAAACAGGCCCTCACTGGTACTTGCATTACCAATGGTGCCCCAAGCGACTTCATTTCCGTTATTTGAAAAATTGCTTGTATTTACGCCTTTAACTTTTCTGAAAATTTTTGAGGCTTGAGCTAACCCTAGTAAACGAGGCATTTGACCTGCGGTACAAGAGATATCTGCGCTAGAATTATATTGCTTTGTTAAGTCTTTCCAATTACCATTGTTATCTAAGCTATGTGTTGTAAAATGACCCCCCATTTGCCGACCAGCAGACATGGGCTCTAATGCTAAATCTGTATTAGCATAAAGACCAGCAAAAAATTGTTCTATTGATAGTTTGCCAATTGCCATCATAAAAGTTTGATCGCGGTAATATCCAGACCTCCAATCCCCTTTTAAAAAGGCTTTAGCCATTGCTAATTGGGGAACTTCCTTGCCATCCCCAAAAATGCCAAATTTTGCTTTTCCGGTTAGTACTTCTCGTCTTCCTAATAAACTACATTCTCTACTTTTTACCGCTATGGTATAATCATTTAAAACTTCTGTTTTAAAATCTTCAAAAGAAATGTTGTTTTTCAAATCAGGAATTAATTGCATTTATTAGAATTTTTGCTACAGCAAAAGTAGTTAAATTTTGTTGTTTTTACAATTATAATCCGTATAAACAAATTGAATTATCACTAAAAATGCACGACATAATAAGTTAATATTATAAATATCTTAAAAAAAACCTATGTATTCAAAGAATATGTTAAATAAATTAACGTTTTAGTACCAGCGTCTTCTAAATAATCCTAAAAGTGATTGCGGATCTAAAGTAAACTTAAACCTGATTTTTTGATCATAATTAGGTTGTCCAATTTCCCAGCCTAAATTTGAATATATAGGAAAGTATATTTCAAAATAGTCAGTCACCAAGTCAATTCTAATACCAGAGTCGTAGACAAATTTTAGATTTTCAAACTTGTTTTTTACAATACCAATATCGCCATATGCTAAAATATATTTCCAAAGTGTAGTACTTGTATTTATTGTACTAATCCATTGGTTTGCAAAAGGGGTTTCTAGTTTAGATTTGAAACCACCTTCGGCAGTAATATATTGCTGGCTAAATATTCCGCTAGCTTCAGAACGACCTAAATAATTATAATCAAACAAATAGTCTGTAGGTCTGTCTAGTGCAAAACTAAAATAATCAGAAGTTGCATCTGTTCTATTGCTTAAAAATGCTCCAGTAAAAAAGCGCAAGTTTAATTGTCGGTTGCTTTCAAACAATCGCCTGTATTCATAATTGAACGACACCTTGCTAAACGTTTTAGCTATTTGTAGATCTGTAGACCATTTGCTGAAATTTATTAAATTATCGTTAGAGTTTAAATAATTAATATTAAATATATTATAATTTGGTTCGGTAGTGTTAACTATATTGTTTACATCTTCATCTCTATTAATATCTATATACCTAAGCTTTAATCGCTGCCTTTTATTTGATCTAAAATCATTATCATTTCTGAATAAAAAAGTTAGAGAAGGAATTATTTTTCTAACAAATAAATCTTCAGCATAAGATGAATAGCCTCCCTTAATGCCGTAATTAATGGAATATAAATTACTGTTTTCTAAATAATGAGTCATGGATGCTGAAGCAGAACCAGTAAAAGATTTAGATTTTAAGGCATATCTAGGCTGAATTTTATAATTAAACTGTTTTCTCAATAGTGTTGTATTGTATGCTTTAAGCCCAAAAGTAAAGCCATCGTAAATATTATTAAACTCTGCCAATGGCATAAGAAAGACTTGATTGTAATTAGGGTCTTCTATATCCTTAAAAAGCCTAAATTGTAAAGGTTTATTATTAAAGAAAAACCCTTTTAACGATTTCCAATTGTCTCTTTGATTAAATTCTGGAATCACTCTGTTGTAATTTAAAACTAGCTTATTGGCATCATTTCTTGGTATCGTAATAGTTTTGTTTTCTCTTACATTCTCTATCCAATATTTTGAAACAATGCTATCGTTATTTAGTGCGTATAAAGAAATAGGCGTGTTACTGTTCCTTTTATTTTTTAGAGTTAGGGTTATAGAGTCTTCTGTTTTTGTTATTTTTTTAATCTTGAAATCAATTTTTTTGCGGGTGTTTATATAATCATTAAAAAACCAATCAACATCTTTTGGTGTCTTACTTTTTAAATGGTCTTCAAATTCTTTTGGAGATGTTAGCTGTAGTTTGGTTTTTTCTAGAAATGATTTAAGTGTGTTCTCTAAAACATTTGAATTAATAAAATCGTCTAAATATTTAAGACCAACCCCTGCTTTATATTTGTTTGCTAAGTTGGCGTTAAACTTAAGCAACGAGTCTTTAGACATTGTTAATGGCTGATCTCTGTTGGTTCTTGACATAGACATGAACGCAAATACATATTTATCGTTAAAAGTCATATCAGCTGCATGAAATGATCGAACACCCCAAAAATCTGCTAAAGATCCTAAAAACTTCATGTTGGGGTAGTGTTCTTCTACATAATTCATTAAATAATATATCTGTATACCGTCAATTAACCACTGATCTTTTCTTGGGTTTATAAGTAATGTGTTTTCCAAATAATTGCGTATCGCAACTTTTAAAAGTTTAAGTTCATATTTAAAAGTTATGGGGTAAACTTTAATAAAACTTGGTAGAAAATTTAAACCATAAATGGGGTCTTTATTGTAATCAATATCAGTTAAAAGTAATTTTTTGTGCGGGTAATCTCCAAGATTTTTTAGTATGAACTTTGTGATTTTTTCAGTAATTAAAACGCGGTCCATAAGCTCTAAACCATCATTGTCAATGTTAGAAATTAAAGATAAATTTTGTGTTTCAATGGTTTCAAAACCAGATCTTTTTCTAAATAACAGCTTATTGCTAACCCTGTCTTTACCTACTAAGTTAATTATTTGTTTTTTAGCGTTTTGTGGTGATTTATTTAAATTTAAATCTGAAATAATTATGTAGCCATTAGGATAAGTGATTTCTAAACTTAAATCTGCTTTTGGGATAAATAAATCATCTAAATTTTTATTGCTGTAATACTGCCATTCACCATTATAAACAGCGGGCGTTATATACCAGTATTTTAGTGTTAACTCGCCATATTCTGAAATGCCGTAGTTTGTAAATTTGTCTTTGGGTATTTGAACTATATATTCTAAATCTATACTATAAAATTCGTTAGGTTGCAATGGTGTTTTTAACTCAACTTTTATAACGTCTGGTTGATTTTTTAGTTGATTAAAAACTAAGGTATCATTGTTTTGTTTTATTGATGTGATTACTGAATATCCTCTATCTTCATTTTTTGCTAAGTGGAATTTATTATCGTACTCCTCGGCAAATCGAATGGCAAGTGGTGTTTTTTTAGTTGAATAGCTATTATTCCAATCGTTTAGATATATAGATTGAAGAACGTCTTGTGATGTATTTTTGTATTGAATGGTTTGAGAGACGGTGATTTTTCTATTCTCAATATCAAAGTTAGCTTTTAGGTCAATTTTATTTTGACCAAAACTTATGATACTTAAAAAGACAAGTGTAAGAGAGAAAAATCCGTGTAACTTCAATTTATTCTATAACATTAATATGGTTAATAACAATGTAAGGCGTTGCAATATACTAAAATATAATGTTTGCTTAGTCTTAAAACCTTTGGTTTACTAAGTGTTTGGGTGTTAAAAATTAGGACTTAAGTTTGATTCTTTGTAAAAGGCATTTAATATGTCAATCACTTCTTGGTCAGTATCTACTAAATGTATTAAGTCTAAATCTTTTGCAGAAATATTTCCAAATTTATTTAATAAGGTTGTCTTTATCCATTCAAAAAGACCTTCCCAAAATTCAGTCCCCACTAATATTATAGGGAATTTTTCAATTTTGTGGGTTTGTATTAAGGTAATGGCTTCAAAAAGCTCATCTAAAGTTCCAAAGCCGCCAGGCATAACAACAAAGCCTTGAGAATATTTAACAAACATGACTTTGCGCACAAAGAAATAATCAAAATCTAAGCTTTTATCAGAATCGATGTATGGGTTATCGTGCTGTTCGAAAGGTAAATCTATATTTAAACCAACAGAAGTACCACCGCCTAAATGAGCTCCTTTATTACCAGCTTCCATTATTCCTGGTCCACCGCCAGTAATAACACCATAACCTGATTCCACAATACTTTTGGCAATACTTTCAGCTTGTTTATAATATTTATTATCTGGTTTTGTTCTTGCAGAACCGAAAATGGATACACAAGGACCAATTTTACTTAGTTTTTCGTAACCATTAACAAATTCGCCCATGATTTTAAAAATGGCCCACGAATCGTTTGTTTTAATCTCATTCCAACCTTTGTGACGTAGTTCCTTTCTCATAATCTATGATTTTCCTCGCTAATGTAATTCTTTTTTAAGAAATTTAGCTGTGTAACTTTTTTTGTCTTTTATAATTTCTTCAGGTGTACCTTCAGCTACTACTTGTCCGCCACCTTTTCCACCCTCGTAGCCAATATCAATAATATGGTCAACGGTTTTAATAACATCTAAATTATGCTCTATAATTAGTACGGTATTTCCTTTGTTTACCAATTTGTTTAATACAATCATTAGCACTCTAATATCTTCAAAATGAAGACCCGTAGTGGGTTCATCTAAAATATAAAAGGTATTCCCTGTATCGCGTTTACTTAATTCGGTAGCAAGTTTTATACGTTGTGCCTCACCACCAGAAAGCGTTGTGCTTTGTTGACCTAAAGTAATGTAGCCCAAACCTACATCTTTTATAGTTTTTAACTTTTTATAGATTTTAGGTATATGCTCAAAAAATTCGACAGCTTCGCTAATTGTCATATTTAGCACATCACTAATTGACTTTCCTTTGTAACGAATTTCTAATGTTTCACGGTTAAAACGTTTGCCTTGGCAAGTTTCACACTCTACATAAACATCTGGTAAAAAATTCATTTCTATTACTCGTAATCCACCACCTTTACAAGTTTCGCAACGTCCGCCAGCAACATTAAAGCTAAAACGCCCAGCTTTATAACCTCTGATCATAGCCTCAGGAATTTTGGCAAAAAGGGCTCTTATTTCGCTAAAAGTACCTGTATAAGTTACAGGGTTGCTTCGTGGTGTTCTTCCAATGGGAGATTGATTTATATCAATTACTTTATCAATATGTTCTAACCCTTTGATACTTTTGTAAGGCATTGGTTTTTTAACGCCATTAAAATAATGTGCATTTAAAATGGGGTAGAGCGTTTCGTTTATTAATGTAGATTTTCCGCTACCAGAAACCCCTGTAACACCAATCATTTTTCCTAAAGGTAGTTTTACCGAAATATTTTTTAAGTTATTTCCTGTGCAGCCTTTTAGCTCTAAAAATTTACCGTTTCCTTTTCTGCGTTTTTTAGGAATTTCAATTTGTTTAGTACCATTTAAATAATCTGCAGTTAGCGTATGATGTGTTTTTAGTTCGTGAGGGGCTCCAATACTAATTATTTCTCCTCCATGTTTTCCTGCTTTGGGGCCAATATCAATCACGTAGTCTGATCGTTCAATCATGTCTTTATCGTGTTCTACCACAATAACAGAGTTTCCTATATCTCGTAATGAGACTAAGGAATTTATGAGTTTTTCATTGTCACGCTGATGTAAACCAATACTAGGTTCGTCTAAAATATAAAGAACACCAACAAGTTGCGAGCCTATTTGTGTTGCTAATCGAATACGCTGTGCTTCGCCACCAGATAGCGACTTAGAGCTTCTATTTAACGATAAATAATTCAATCCTACATCTAATAAAAATTGCAATCTAGATTTAATTTCTTTAAGAATTTCTTCGGCTATTTTAAATTGTTTTTCTGAAAGATGTTTCTCTAAATCATAAAACCAATTAGCAAGCTCAACAACATCTTTGTTAGCAAGTTCTGCTATATTTTTATTGTTTATTTTGAAATATAGTGACTCTTTTTTTAATCGAGAACCTTCGCAAGTAGGACATTTAATTTTGTCCATATAGTCTTTTGCCCAACGTTTTAACGATCTAGATTCTGCTGTTTTGTACTGATTTTCAATAAAATTGGCAACCCCTTCAAAATCTATTTTATAATCACGCGTAACCCCTAGAGTTTTACTTTCAACCGAAAATTTTTCGTTGCCACCATACAAAATCATTTGTTTGGCTTCTTCAGGGATATCTTTAAACGCATCCGTTAGTTTAAAATTAAAGCGTTGCGCAATAGTTTCAAATTGTTTAAAAATCCAAGAATTTTTTTCTGGACCATGAGGTGCTAATGCACCATTTTTTATTGAAATAGAATCATCTGGAATAATTTTATTTTCATTGACTTGATATAATTCTCCGATGCCATTACAGTTTAAGCACGCACCTTTTGGAGAATTGAACGAAAAGTTATTGGGTTCAGGATTTGGATATGAAACACCTGAAGACGGACACATTAAGTTTCTACTAAAATATCGTGTTTCTTGAGTGTCTTGATCTATTACCAACAGTACATCTTCACCATGATACATAGCCGTATTAATGGTTTCCGTAAGGCGTTTATCGTTATCAACTAAATCATCAATTACCAACCTGTCGATAATAATTTCGATGTCGTGGGTTTTGTACCTATCAAGTTTCATGCCTTTAACAATATCTCGAATTTCCCCATCAGTCCTTACTTTAACAAAACCTTGTTTGCCAATTTGCTCGAATAATTCGCGATAATGTCCTTTACGGGAGCGCACAACGGGAGCGAGAATATTAATACGCTTTCCGTTAAAATCACTTATTATAAGCTCTTTAATTTGTTCATCGCTATAGCTTATCATTTTGTCACCAGTGTTATAGCTGTATGCATCACTGGCACGAGCAAAAAGTAAGCGCATAAAATCGTAAATTTCGGTAATTGTACCAACTGTTGAGCGTGGTGACTTGCTGGTTGTTTTTTGCTCTATGGCTATTACTGGGGATAGTCCATCAATTTTATCAACATCTGGTCGTTCTAAGCCTCCTAAAAATTGTCTGGCATAGGCAGAAAAGGTTTCTATGTATCGGCGTTGCCCTTCAGCATAAATGGTGTCGAAAGCCAGTGAAGATTTTCCGCTACCCGATAAACCTGTAATAACAACAAGTTTTTCGCGAGGAATGGACACGTCAATGTTTTTAAGGTTGTGTACACGTGCGCCTTTTACTTCAATAGATTCTTCGAAATTTGTCATAGAAAATGCAAAGTTGCAAAGTTGCAAAGTTGCAAAGTTACAATTTTAGATGTTAAATTCTTGTGAAGTTTTATTTAGAGATATGGATATTATTAAACCAAATATTAATAGTATTTAAAACAAAAACAGGAATTGTTCTAGTTTTCCATCATTAACCGCTTGTTTACTAAATTTCCTATTTTTTTACCTTGCCCTATACCTAATTCAACTGCTGACCTGTAGTGAATTCCACCATACATCCTGCTTATGGCTGCTTCTTGAGCAGCGGCGTTAAACGATGTAAATGGGCGAATTGGTAAGCCATAAGTAGTTTCGGTATCATCTAAAAAACTAAAATTATCTCCAAAAACATCCGTTAATACGGTTGCTGCAGCGTTAGAAACAACAGAATGCCCGCTTGTATACTCTGGAAATGGTGGTGTTTGTAAAATAGGTTTCCAATCGTCGTCCCAATATTTATTAATAAGTGTTTCGGGTCTTACAAGATTGCTTCTATATTTTTCATCCCAGCAACTAATAAATGCATCAGCAATAGCAATGGATGTTTTGGTGTATGCAAAAACGGTGCGATTAAAATCGGATTTTTCAGTTTTACATGCAATTTTAGTAATGCCAATCCAATGGGCACCAGGTGTTATTTTTTTTACTGCAAACATTAAATGCCCACGTGTAACAGAAACGTAAGGATTACAGTCCCAAAAGCGTGCTATTAATACTTCTTCTGATTCATCGCCATCTTCAGTAATTAGGTTACTTATATTGTATACTTCTTTTAATTCTTTATGAAAGTCTGAACCTTCATCCATTGAAAACGAAGGAGGAGGAACAGGTTTAAATTGAGAAGCAGAATCTATAACAAATGGTCTAATTTTCCCCCAATGCGGTTCTAAACCATCCATGTAAGCTGGTGGAGTAGGTTGCCATCGTTCTTCATTTTCTGGTTCGATGTCGAATTTAGACATGGTTCGGGTTTGGTTGTAGTTATCAGTATTCATCCATTCTGCAATGAAGTTAGAAACTTGCAGCGCATACTGTTTTGATGCTTCAAACTCTGACTTGTTTTTTGCTTCCCAAATTTGATAAAGGCTATCACGAAAGGCTTCAATACGCTGCTCGGAAAAAATTAATTTCTTACTAACATCAATATGAGCAATTAAAGCGGCAAGTTGATAGTTTATATTTTCATCACTTTTAGGGATATGCTTTAAATGGTTTATTTGCCCTTTAAGTGAATGATACGTGGAATCATTTTGTGCTATAATTTCGTAGGCTGCTATATTGGGATATACAAAAATTCGGCTAGCTACAGGTGGCGAAAAAATATCGTGTACCATTACCTCAATAACTTGATCTACCGAAGCGTGAAAATCGTTAGAAGTTATTATAATAGGTTTGGGGTTGTTTTTACTACAGGAAAAAGTAATAAGCACTACTAAAAACAGTAAAAAAGGTACTTTTATAAATCTCATTTTAAAATTCAATTATTTTATTAGCTCGTATACTTGGGCTTTGTCGTTATTTATTGTAGTTAATAAATAGGGTTTGTTATTAAGAGTAATTATACTTAGGTTTTTAATGGCTTTATCGCTAAAATCGAGTCCTATTTTATTCCCCAAAGTAATATCATTTTCAGTATTAATGAGTGCTCCTGGAAATGAATCGAATTTACCATGAAAAGGAGTAACGCCAAAATAGTTTCCGGCAGCTAAAACTTCATTTTTACCATCAGCATCAAAATCAAAACTTAAAAATGAGGTTATTGGAGACACTTGCAATTCGTTTTTAAATGGTACGAATGTAAAACGATTATTTTCATTTTTTAAATACCCAGATTTAAGTTCCTCAATTTCTAAAAGGTTAGCTTTTTTTATTAGGTTTTCACTCAAAATAGCTTCAATAGGTTGTCCTGCAAAATCTTTATACGATGTGTATATTTTGTGTAAAGCCACCATTTGTCCAGCAAGGTCATCTAATCCGAGTAAAGGATAATAAGCACCATTTTTATAGGTGCAAACTATAGTTTCGGTACGTCCGTTTTTATCAAAATCATCATGATACATACGCATTGGGTGTTCGGCAGATGCTTTAAATTTAGAGTTAGTTCCCCAATTCCCTAAAAGATAATCTGTATCTCCGTCACCGTCAATATCAAATGGTTCAATTTGTTGCCAAAGGCCTTTTATGTTGGAATCAAGAAGCTTCTCTTCTGTGAAAACACCATTGTTATTTTTAAAAAATTTAGGCGACATCCATTCGCCAACTACTATTAAATCATTTTGTCCGTCCTTATTAAAATCGCTCCAAATCGCATCAGTAATCATACCTGCTTTTTGTAAAGCTTCATTTTTTAATACTGAAAAATTACCACTATCATTCTTTAAAATATAAGAGTTAGGAATGCTTCCAAAATCGTTTGATACCGAATTACTACCAATAAAAACATCTAAATCGTCATCATTATCAACATCATTTGCAATAATTACTGAAGCATTTTCGTAAAATTCAGGAAGTTTTATGCTTTTAAAACCGGTATTGGTTTGTGTAAAATAGGAGTCGAGTAGTGGTTTGGTTTTGTTTGAAAAATCGCCACCACCAGAGCCAATAATGATGTCGTTTTTATCATCATTATTAAAATCTGCAATAATAGCTCTAACATCTTCTTTAATTGAATCGTTGGCAAAAAGATTGATTCTGTTTTCTTTGAAAATAGTATCGGTTTGGAAAAACACTTTTTGCGCTTTTAATTTTGAACCACCAAAGTAAACATCATCTTTTCCATCGTTATTTAAATCGCCAATAGCAACTGCTGGTCCGCGATCTGAGACACGATACGGTATAAGTTTTTGTCTATTGAAATCGAGATACTTATCTTCTTTATGTGCAAAATCAATACCTAAATTATCATCTAATTTTTTAAATAATGTCTTTTGTTGGTTATGTAAAGATTTATAATTGAATGGCTTTGTATTTTCAGGCTTTATGGTTAAGGTTTGATTTAAGGAGATATCTTTAATGGTTTGGCTTGTTTTATTTGGCCATATAATTTTAAGTGAATCGATATTTTTAATAGATCCAAAACCAAAGTGAACTATAGGTTCTGATGACGATTGAAATCCTCTTGCAGTATAAAGCTCTTTATACTGAAGTTTATCTTTATAATATGCAAAAACTTTAGTGCCAATGCCAAAAGTATTTGGCTTTGAGTATTTAAATTTTAATTTAAGATAACTGGTACTATCTGTTGTTTTGTTATTTGCTTGATTAACATATAGAGAAACCCTTTCGTTAAGATTACTAACCACGATATCTAAATCGCCATCATTATCCAAATCGCCAATAGCTGTGGCTCCAGAAACTTGTTTGTCCATAGGTATCCATTGTTCAGATACATCTTCAAACATCAAGTTTTTACCACCTTTAAACATGTAATTACTAACTTTTCCAGAAGGCATGGCATCAAGTGATTCTTGATTCATTAATTTAGAATCGTTTATATTGTTTTGAATTTTTTCGTTTGAAAAAAAGTTGGTAAAATCTAAATCGTTTGGGCGCTTTAAAATACCGTTAGTTATAAAAATATCTTGCTCTCCATCCTGGTTGTAATCTGCAAAAAGGGAACTCCAACTCCAATCGGTAGCAGCAATACCACTCATCAATCCAGTTTCTAAATAATTAGAATTTTGCTGATTTATATGAAGCATATTTCTTGTAAATTGATAATGATAACCAAACATGAGTTTTCTAACGTTTTGTGTTTGTACATTATCATCACTCTGTGAGGATTTTAAAATAACTTCATCTTCTGGAAGCATATCTAGCGACATAATATCTGGCCAGCCATCATGATTTATATCTGCAGCATCATTACCCATTGAAAACCTGCTAGTATGTCCAAAATAGTCTCTTAATTTTTCAGAAAACGTACCGTCGCCATTATTTATATAGTAATAATCGTCTTCATAAAAATCATTACTAACATATATATCTGGATATGCATCTTGATTAAAATCAGCAATAGCAACACCTAAACCATAACCACTAATACTACTTATAATACCTGCATCTTCGCTAACATTTGTAAATGTACCACCATCGTTTCGTAACAATTTATCACCTGTTTTATGGTTTCTTTTTTGACGAATTTTGACGCCTTTATAAGAATCGTCAGTATGTACCGCATGATTTAAAAGATAGATATCTAAATCGCCATCTAAATCATAATCTAAAAATGCTGCCGAAGAACTGTAAGAATCATAATCTAGGATGTACTTTTTGGCACTTTCAGTAAAAGTTTCGTCGCCATTATTAATATACAGCTCGTTACGACCATTAAAACCATTTAACCCTACAACTGCACAAACGTAAATATCGAGCAACCCATCTCCGTTAACATCACCCATAATAGCGCCAGTATTCCAAGAGCTATTTCCACTAACATTTGCTTTATCGGTAATATCTTCAAACTGCAAATTCCCTTTATTGAGATACAATTTGTTTTTCACTTGATTACCTGAAAAGAAAATATCTGGTAAATCGTCATTGTTTATATCACCAATAGCAACGCCTCCACCGTTGTAAAAATAGATGTAGTCAAGAATGTTTAATTCGTTGGTTTCGGTAATCCTATTTTTAAAGGATAGCCCAGTTTTACTTGGTTTAGCACTAATGAATAATTGGTCTTTTTTTTGATTACAAGAAACCATTAAAAACCCAAGTAGTAAGATTATTAACTTGAAATTATTCATTAGAAAATGGTTTGCTTTTTAGAAATATTTTAAAATTCTTTATAAGAATATGTGTTAGCGAATATACGTTTTTTGTATATAAATATGAAGCTGAAAAACCATTCATTATTAAATAATGATCTTTGTGAGTTGAAGCGATTGTTGAGAAAAAAATTAACAAATTTAAAATATAAACTACTCAGTTCCTTTTACAACATCCATTTCAAGACCAATAACAAGTAGTTTATGAAATGTTGGTAATTGAGCACCACCATCTGTGGTAATCCAGTCGCTCCAAGTAGCTTCTAAACCACCAATAGGAAGTATTGATGTCCACATTTTAAAACTTTTAGGCTTACCTGTTTCATCAAATAGCCATAAATACGAGTCACCTGGAGTTGTACCACCAGATGTGTAGGTTACTAAAAGAGCTTCTTCGTTATTATCTAATGTTACTAATCGACGCTCAACACCTTCATCAAAAACTTTGTATGGCGCAACAAGCCAAAACGAATCGTTATTAAAAATTTTAATGGCTTCATCTATTAATTCCTCTGCCATATCACCTTTCATTTTAAAGCTATGTACATATACGTTACTTAATGCATAATCTTTAAGATTTAGATTAACCCGATACTCTTTCCAAAACACATCACAAATATTTTCGTTTTTTTTCCATTCAAAATGATGACGCCTTTTAAAAGTCCATTCAATATAATTGGTGTTTTTGTAGGCATCATAGTCTAAGGCGTCTAACATTTTAAGAGCTAAGGCATCTGCTTTTTCACCTTGAATACCTGTTGGTAGATCTTGATTGTATTTAAAAAAAACAAAACCAAAAAACAATAGGCTAGGTAGCGTAAGGAATATAATTATACCTGTAACTATTTTAAATGTTTTTTTAGATTTTGATTTGGGTTTCACAACAATAAACCTTTGTTATCTAATTAATTAGAAAAGATAATTAGAGGTCTAAATTATTAAATATAACGGACTAAGAGAAGAAAAAACACTAAAAACCGACAGCTGTATCGTCACCTCGATAATCTGCACCCCCCTCTAACGCTTTATCCTGTAAAACCATAATTCCATCGACTTTGCCAATTATCGATGAGTTACTTTCGTTAATAAAATACCCTAATTTTTTAAGCCTTTTTATTAAATCAGAATCAAAAGCATTTGGTTCCATTCTAATTTCGTCTGGTAACCATTGATGATGAAATCGTGGCGCATTTACTGCTTCTTGCATTGTCATATCAAACTCATGCACATTTAAAATGGTTTGCATTACTGATGTTATTATGGTTGAGCCACCTGGTGTTCCTAAAGTCATAAATAACTCGCCACTCTTTTCAATAATAGTTGGTGTCATAGAACTTAGCATGCGTTTTTCTGGTAAAATACTGTTGGCTTCACCACCAGTTACACCAAACATGTTTGGAACTCCAGGTTTGCTGCTAAAATCGTCCATTTCGTTATTTAAAAAGAACCCTAATTCAGAACAGTATAGTTTAGACCCGTAGCCACCATTTATAGTTGTTGTAACAGAAACTGAGTTCCCTAGTTGATCAACTATAGAATAATGTGTGGTTTCGTTACTTTCAATAACTTGTACATCTCCGTATGAAATTTCACTGGATAGTGTTGGTTTTTCAAAAGAAAAAGTACGCATTCTATCTTTCAAATAATTTTCGCTTATTAAATCCTCTCCAGGAATATTAACAAAGTCTGGATCGCCTAAATAAAAACTTCTGTCTGCATAGGCACGACGTTCCGCTTCTGTAATTACCTGAATAGTTTTAATCGAGTTATGCCCAAATTCATCTAAATTATAGGGTTCAATCATTTTCATTATTTGAGCCAAACAAATTCCGCCACTTGATGGGGGCGACATGGATATAATTTTTAAATCATCATATGTAAACGTAATAGGTGTTCTCCATTTTGCTTCATATTTTGCTAAATCTTCCATAGTTATAATGCCGCCATTATCTTGTATAAATTTGACTAGTATTTTTGCTGTTTCACCTTTATAAAATTCCTCTTTACCATTTTTCATAATGCGCGTTAGTGTTTTAGCAAGTGCAGGATATTTAATGGTGTCGTTTTCTTTCCAAAGTTTATTTAAGAAAATAGAATCCTTATTCGCTTTAAGAAATAATGGCTGATAGTATTTTAATCCTCTTGCTTGTTTTTTAGTAACAATAACACCTTGCATTGCAAGGTCTATTGATGGTTTAATTATATCTTCAATAGGCAAGCTTCCAAATTTTTCGTGTACTGCAAATACGCCAGCGACAGAACCTGGAACACCAACTGCCATAACTCCTAAAGTGCTTTTTTCAGGAATAACATTTTCTGCTTCGTCTAAATACATGTCTTTTGTTGCTGCTAAAGGTGCTTTCTCTCTAAAATCGATAGCTCCAATTTCGCCATCAGCTTTTCTATACACCATAAAACCGCCACCACCAATGTTTCCAGCAACAGGGTAAGCCACTGCGAGTGCGAGTTGAGTTGCCGCCATTGCATCAAAAGCATTACCGCCTTTTTTTATAATATCGCTTCCAATTTTAGAGGCTTCAACACGTGCCGAAACAACCATGGCATTTTTAGTAATTAAGCCATGTTTTGGTGTTTTATTCGCTAAAGGTGTTTCAGATTTTTTACAAGAAATGATTAAAAATAAAATGAGAAATAATGAAATGAATTGTTTCATAAAGTAGTGTTTAATTCTTTTAATTTAAGCTTAGAAAATTTAATAAGTTCATCAAAGAAAGAAGTAAATTCTTGTTCAAAATCTGTATAAAAAACTTCTAATTCTTTGGTAGCTTCATTCATTCCAGAACGGTTTTTTGTTCGTCTGTTCATGCCATCAAGTACTCTTTGAATACCTTCAATTGAAGCATAACTAAGCAACCAATTATCAGTCATCATAAAAGGCATCATTTTTTGAATTCGTAGTGGTAATATGTTGTAATGCTCTTCTAAAGAATTGTAAAAGGTTTCAACATAATCACCTAACGGAATATTAGAATATTTACTCCAGTTTTTCGCTAAAAAATGATCGTATAAAATATCAACTATAATCCCTGAGTAATGACCGTATTTTTTGTGTAATCGTTTAGTACTTTGGCGTACCGTTTTATGAGCATCGGTAAATGAGTCAATATGTCGATGTAATAGAATTCCAATTTGAATGTCTTTTGAAAACTTTTTATATCGTTTACCTTTAACACCATCTGCCATAAAGTTACCAATTGTAACGAGGTCGTTTTCTCCAGAAAGATAAATATGCGCTAAGTAATTCATTTGTGAAATTTACGAATTCCGATTTAACATTTACCATTTTGTAATTGTATATTTGCATTTAATTTTAATAAAAATAAGTTTAATGACACTAATAAAATCAATTTCAGGAATACGAGGAACCATTGGCGGACAAGTAGGTGATAACTTAACACCTATAGATGCGGTTAAATTTGCATCGGCTTATGGAGTTTGGATAAAACAACAACGTAATAAAGAAAATTATAGAGTAGTTGTTGGCAGAGATGCACGTATTTCTGGAGAAATGATTCAGAATTTAGTAATGAATACTTTGGTTGGATTAGGTATTCATGTTATTGATTTAGATTTATCTACAACACCAACTGTTGAAGTTGCAGTACCAATGGAACATGCCGATGGTGGTATTATTTTAACTGCAAGCCACAACCCAAAACAATGGAATGCTTTAAAGCTTTTAAATGAAAAAGGAGAATTTTTAGATGCTAATGAAGGCGCTAAAATTTTAGAAATTGCTGAAAGTGATAATATGGATTTTGCCGATGTTGATAGCTTAGGAAAAATAACAACAAATTCTGCATACATAGATTTGCATATCGATGAAGTTTTAAACTTACCACTTGTTAACATAGAGGCTATTAAGAAGGCGAAATTTAAAGTTGTTGTTGATGGTGTGAATTCTACAGGAGGCATTGCTATTCCGTTGCTTTTAGAGCGCTTGGGTGTGCATCCTGTTAAATTGTTTTGTGATCCAACAGGGCATTTTCCACATAACCCAGAACCTTTAAAAGAGCATTTAGGGGATTTATCTAAAAAAGTTATTGAAGAACATGCCGATTTTGGTATTGTTGTAGATCCTGATGTTGATCGCTTAGCTTTTATGGATGAAAACGGTGATATGTTTGGAGAAGAATATACACTTGTTGCATGTGCTGATTATGTACTAAGTAAAACCCCAGGAAATACAGTAAGCAATATGAGTTCAACTAGAGCATTGCGCGATATTACAGAAAAGCATGGTGGTACTTACCAAGCTAGTGCTGTTGGCGAAGTAAATGTGGTAAAACTAATGAAGAAAAACAAGGTTGTAATTGGAGGTGAAGGCAATGGCGGTATTATTTATCCAGAATCGCATTACGGAAGAGATGCTTTGGTTGGTGTTGCTTTGTTTTTGAGTTTACTTGCCGAAAAGAAAATGAGTGTTAGTGAGCTAAGAAAAGCGTATCCTAATTACTTTATGAGCAAAAAGAAAATACAACTAACACCAGATTTAGATGTTGACGGTATTTTAAAAACAATTGAAAACCGATACCAAAGTGAACAATTAACAACGATTGATGGTGTAAAGATTGATTTTGCTGAAAGCTGGGTGCATTTACGTAAAAGTAACACCGAACCCATTATTAGAATATATACCGAAGCAAAATCGCAGGCAGAAGCTGATGCTTTAGCAGATAAATTTATTGAGGAGATTGGTTCAATCGCAAATAGTTAAAGAATACACATTTTTTATTGTGTCTGTTTATCCCGATGCTTCCAGCGTTTATGTGTCCATAAATAATACTCTGGTGCTTCAATAATTTGCTGTTCTACTAGTTTTAAATAAATATCAGTAATCGCGTAGTTTTTATAGTCTTTTGGAGTTGTAGTTATAGTTTTAAAAGTAGTTTCGTAATAGCCACGTTTCACTTTTTTTACAGCAAAAAACACAACAACCATATCTAATTTTTTAGCTAACATTTCAGCGCCTGTATGTATAGGCACGTTAATATCCATAAAACTATTCCAATGATAAGCTTTATTTATTTTTGGAGATTGATCTGCAGCAAATCCGTTTATAGTTAACTCGCCTTCTAGTTTTGCTTTTACTAAAGTTGGAATGGTTTCTTTAGTAGTAATTAAATAGCTATTGTATTTAGCTCTAATGCGTTTTATTAAAGCATCAAAGTATTTATTAGCTAATTGTTTGTAAACAGCATAACCTTTAGCGCTAATATATTTTTGAAGAATGAATATCCATTCAAAATTACCGTAGTGCGCACACATTAAAACAACACTTCTGTTATTCTTTTCGTGTTGCTTAATCTCATCAATATTTGTAAATGTAAATCGCTTTTTCATTTCAGTTTCTGATATGGTGAGAGATTTTACAGACTCTAACATCATATCACAAAAATGATGATAAAATGCTTCAGAAATGCGTTTTATTTCTTTTTCAGATTTATTAGGAAAAACAAGTTTTAAATTTTGATAAACTACCTCTTTTCTGTATCCAATTACATGATATAACAAAATAAACATGCCATCAGAAAACATATAAAGTAACCTGAAAGGCAATATAGAAATTAGCCATAAAAAAGGATAAACAACAATATAAACTAGAAATTGCATTAATAAGTTTTAGATTTGTAGCGGCAAAGATATATTAATTTCATTTTAAACGTTTAAACCCTATGGGCAAATTAGATTTAGTTACAATTATAATTATAGCAACCAACGTTATTATATCTTATAAAGGCTTTGGCGACTATAGTTTTTTTGAAAAATATAAGTTTAATGTTGGTGCTGTAAAAAGAGGCGAACAAATACGACTGTTTAGTTCGGGCTTCCTTCATGCAGATAATGCACATTTATTTTTTAATATGTTTGCTTTATATCTTTTCTCTGGGCAAGTAATATATGAAGTTGGTAAGTTTAATTTTTTAATTATTTACTTCGGAAGCCTTCTAGCTGGAAGTTTGCTATCATTATATTTTCATAAAAACGAATATCATTACAGTGCCGTTGGAGCAAGTGGTGCGGTAACGGGAATATTATATTCTGCTATACTTTTAAATCCTGAGCGACTATATTATTTTCTTTTTTTACCTCCAAGGATTGGTTCGGTAGATTTAGGGATTCCTGGTTATATTTTGGGTATTGGGTATTTATTATATTCCATATATGGTATGAAAAACAGAATAGGTAATATTGGTCACGATGCCCATTTTGGTGGTGCCGTTGGTGGTTATATTATCACCTTGGTGTTATCTCCGTGGCTGTTTAAAACCAATTTGTTGATGATTGGTTTACTAGCACTACCAATCGTTTTATTGTATGTTTTGAAGAAAATGGGGAAGATTTAGGCTTTAAACTTAGAATTTTAAACATCAAATTTGTAGAAATGGCATAGCTATTGAATTTATGTAATGAATGTTAATTTTGTTTTAATTTAAAAAATTGATATTCAGTGGTTTAAAATCGAATTGAATCTTAAAAAAATTAAAAGCAATTTGTTTTAATGACAGATTGGCTCAAATACATATATGAAGAAATCTAAATTTACTACGCTTGACAGTTTGTCACTACAGGAATTTGATGAAAACTCAGAGTTAATCCCTTTGATGACACCTGAAGATGAAGAAGAAATAAATAATGAAAAATTACCAGAAACGCTACCTATTCTTTCTTTAAGAAATACCGTGTTATTTCCTGGTGTTGTAATTCCTATTACCGCAGGTAGGGACACCTCAATTAAACTCATTAACGATGCTAACAATGGTAATAAAGTTATTGGTGTTGTTGCACAAAAAGACGAGTCTGTAGAAAATCCTACAGCTAAAGATATTAATGAAACAGGAACTGTTGCAAGAATACTTCGTGTCTTAAAAATGCCAGATGGTAACATTACAGTTATTATCCAAGGTAAAAAACGCTTTAAAGTAGCTGAAGTTATTACTGAAAAACCTTATATGAACGCTACAGTTAGGGATTTAGCTGAAGCGAAACCAGCTATTAATAATAAAGAGTTTTCAGCAATTATTGATTCTATCAAAGATTTGGCACTTGAAATTATAAAGGAGAGTCCAAACATTCCAAGTGAAGCTTCGTTTGCTATAAAGAATATAGAAAGCAATTCGTTTTTAGTCAATTTTGTGTCCTCAAACATGAATCTTACAGTTGCTGAAAAACAAGCGCTTTTAGAAATGAATAATTTAAAAGAGCGTGCTTTGGCTACACTTAAATTTATGAATGTTGAGTTTCAAAAATTAGAGCTAAAAAACGATATCCAATCTAAGGTACAGATGGATATGAATCAGCAGCAGCGTGAATATTTCTTGCATCAACAAATAAAAACAATTCAAGAAGAATTAGGTGGTGTAAGTCATGACGAAGAAGTAGAAGAGATGAAAGCTCGATCCAAAGAAAAACTTTGGGACAAAAAAGTAGCTAAACACTTTAATAAAGAAATAGCTAAATTACAGCGCATGAATCCTCAAGTGGCTGAATATTCTATTCAAAGAAATTATTTAGAGCTATTTTTAGATTTACCATGGAATGAATTTAGCACTGATAAATTTGATTTAAAGCGAGCCAAAAAAATTCTTGATAGAGATCATTTTGGTTTAGAGGATGTAAAGAGACGTATTATTGAATATTTGGCGGTTTTAAAATTGCGTAATGATATGAAATCGCCTATTCTATGTTTATATGGTCCCCCAGGAGTTGGTAAAACATCTTTAGGCAAATCTATTGCAGAAGCCTTAGGTAGAGAATACGTTCGTATTTCTTTAGGTGGTTTAAGAGACGAAGCAGAAATTCGTGGACATCGAAAAACCTATATTGGAGCTATGCCAGGACGTATTATTCAAAGCCTTAAAAAGGCAGGAACTTCGAATCCAGTTTTCGTCTTAGATGAAATAGATAAATTGTCGAATTCACACCAAGGAGACCCTTCTTCTGCAATGTTAGAAGTTTTAGACCCCGAACAGAACAGTGAGTTTTACGATAATTTCTTAGAAATGGGTTACGATCTCTCTAAAGTCATGTTTATTGCTACATCTAATAGTTTGTCTACTATTCAACCTGCATTAAGAGATAGAATGGAGATTATTAATGTTACAGGCTATACTATTGAAGAAAAAGTAGAAATAGGGAAACGCCATTTACTGCCTAAACAATTAAAAGAGCATGGTTTAACTAATAAAGAACTTAAAATTGGAAAAGCACAATTAGAAAAGATTGTAGAAGGTTATACACGCGAATCTGGAGTTCGTGGCTTAGAAAAACAAATAGCAAAAATGGTACGTTATGCAGCCAAAAATATTGCTATGGAAGAAGATTATAATATCAAAATTTCTAATAATGATATTATTGAAGTTTTAGGCGGACCAAAATTAGAACGCGATAAATATGAAAACAATAGCGTAGCTGGTGTTGTGACTGGGTTAGCATGGACTCGAGTTGGTGGCGATATATTGTTTATAGAGTCTATACTTTCTAAGGGAAAAGGAAATCTTAGCATTACTGGAAATCTTGGAAAGGTTATGAAAGAATCAGCAACCATAGCTATGGAATATATTAAATCAAATGCTGATGAGTTTGATATTGACGTATCCATTTTCGAAAAATACAATGTGCATATTCATGTGCCAGAAGGTGCTACGCCAAAAGATGGTCCTAGCGCAGGAGTTACTATGTTAACATCTTTGGTTTCGCTATTTACTCAAAGAAAAGTAAAGAAAAGTTTAGCTATGACAGGAGAAATTACGCTTAGAGGTAAAGTGCTTCCTGTTGGTGGAATTAAAGAAAAAATACTGGCTGCTAAACGCGCACGTATTAAAGAAATCTTGCTATGCGAAGAAAACCGAAGAGATATTGAAGAAATAAAACCTGATTATTTAAAAGGGTTAACCTTTCATTATGTAACTGATATGAGTGATGTTATTAAAATAGCAATTACAAATCAAAAAGTTAAAAACGCAAAAAAGCTTTAAAAGTTCTATAGATTGAAAAACCTCGATTTTTTCGAGGTTTTTTTATGTTTTAAAATAAAAAATACTTGCTGCCGTTTTAAGATAGATTTGTTTACTTTGTAACAGTAAATATGCTAAAGAAAATTATCACTATTTTTTGCTTGTTTTTAGGCAACTTTATTTTTGCACAAGTTGGTGGCGAATCTACGTATCAGTTTCTCAATTTAATATCATCACCACGTCAAGCTGCATTAGGAGGAAAGGTGCTAACTAATGTCGATTACGATGTTACCCAAGGTCTTTACAATCCAGCAACTATTAATATTGAAATGGATAATCAATTAGCTGTAAATTATATTAGTTATTTAGGAGGTATTAGTTACGGAACCGCTGCTTATGCATATACAGTAGATAGACACACTCAAACATTTCATGCTGGCGTTACTTATATAAATTATGGTTCTTTTGAAGGTTACGATGAAAACGGAAATCCAACAGGCTCTTTTTCAGGTAACGAAGCTGCCCTATCAATGGGTTATGCACTTCAAATTGGTTATTCTGATTTTTATTTTGGAGGGAATTTAAAACTAATTACGTCTAAACTTGAGCAATATAGCTCTTTTGGAGTAGCCGTAGACCTAGGGCTTTTATATATTAATGAAGATTTAGATTTTCATGCAGCTATTGCCGTTAGAAATTTAGGAAGTCAAATCACAACTTATGCTGGTTTGAATGAACCTTTACCTTTTGAAATTGATTTTGGCATGTCTCAAACCTTAGAGCATGTGCCTATTCGTTGGCATGTCACTCTGGAGAATCTTCAAAATTGGCCAATTGCAAGGCCTAATCCTGCAAGAACTACCAGTGATTTAAGCGGTAACCAATCTGCCGAAAAAGTAAGTTTTTTAGGACAAGTAATCCGCCGCACTATTCTTGGAGCAGAATTGTTTCCAGAAGGCGGGTTTAATATTAGGCTAGGTTATAATTTTAGAAGAGGTGAGGAGCTTCGTATCGAGGACCAACGTAATTTTTCAGGATTATCGGCTGGTATTTCAATTAAAATGAATAAAATGCGTTTTAGCTATGCACACGCAAAATATACTAGTGCTGCTAATTCTAACTTTTTTGGTTTGCAAATAGATTTGCAGTAAAAAAGCAAACAGTAAGCAGTCTTTTTCAGCCAAATAATATCTTGTTTAATAATTAAAGTGAATTATTTTCCACTTTAGCACACTTTAAGTATTTTAGGCACTTCAAACTATAATATGTCAAAAATCACTATAGCCATAGATGGCTTTTCTTCAACCGGAAAAAGCACCGTAGCAAAACAAATAGCAAAACATTTGGGTTATGTTTATGTAGATTCTGGAGCCATGTATAGAGCCGTTACATATTACGCTATGCAAAACGGTTTGATAGGCGATAACGATTTTAATAAAGAAGCACTTATATATCAATTACCAAAAATTAATATTAGTTTTAAATTTAATGAGTCTTTAGGTTTTGCCGAAGTTTATTTGAATGATGAAAATATTGAAAAACAAATACGAACTTTAGAGGTTTCAAACTTTGTTAGTCAAGTAGCTACGGTTTCAGAAGTACGTGAACAGCTGGTTAAGCAGCAGCAAAAAATGGGACAAGATAAAGGAGTCGTGATGGATGGGCGTGATATTGGAACTGTTGTTTTTCCAAATGCTGAGCTTAAAATATTTATGACAGCCTCAGCTGAAACCAGAGCTAAACGAAGATATAACGAACTTATTGAACGTGATGATGATGTTGCTTATAAAGATGTTTTAAAAAACGTTCAGAATCGTGATTATATTGATTCCAATAGAGAAGATTCTCCATTAATTAAAGCTGACGATGCGATAGAAATTGATAATTCAGATTTAAGTTTAGACGAACAGTTTGAAAAAGTTTTGCAACTAGTTAGGATGACACTAGAGGATAAAGAATAAAAAGCGGCTTTTGAACCGCTTTTTTATAAAATATTTCTAAACTTTTACAAATTAGGAATAATCAATTCCTGATTAGGATGAATTAAATCAGGATTCTTTAAAATATCAGAATTTGCTGCAAATATATTTTTGTATTTCATCACATCGCCATAATACTGCTTAGCAATTTTGCCTAAAGTTTCTCCAGGTTTAACAACATGTCTGTGAAAAACACTTTCATCAGCTACCTTAATATCAGCCATTATATCGGTTGGATTTTCACCACCAACTGCTTTTATTTTATCCCAAAGTAAGTTCTTTTGGTAAGGTGTGTTTGCTGTACCCCAAACTTTTAAAACCCCATTTTCTTCTTTTACATCGCCGTTTTGTATGTTTAATTCTTGACCTAAATCTAGTACAGATTGGTATTTTGCTTTCATTGTCATAAGTATCATTGTTTTTAGATGTTAATCTCATAAATATAACAAAAGTACAGTCAATAAAAAGTTTTTTTTAACTTAAATACAGTTCTAATAAACAGTGGTTTAAAATAATTTTATCAAATTAGGCTAATTTGCTTAAAATATGTATTTTTGCACTCCTTTTAGCGGATTATTGGAAAGATAAAGGGAACTAAACTATAACAAAATTAACACTTCTGTGTGGTAAACGCTTAAATCTTCCAAAGCATACAGAATACAAACGCGATGAAATGGCGTTTCCACGAAGGTGGGAATCTTAGCAATGATTCGCAGATTTAATTAAATGGCTGAAAAAGCAAAACAAGCTGAAGTTGAAACAACCGAAGCAACAACAGTAGAAGCTCCAGTAGTATCTGAAGCAAAAGCAAATCCTGAAAAATTCTTAAAAGACTTTAACTGGCACAATTACGAAGAAGGAATTGATGAAGTTGACGACAAGCAACTACAAGAATTTGAAAAATTAGTAGCAGAAAATTTTGTTGACACTTTAGATGATGAAGTTGTTGAGGGTACAGTAGTTCACATCACAGACCGTGATGCAATTATCGACATCAATGCAAAATCTGAAGGTGTTATTTCTTTAAACGAATTTCGTTACAATCCTAACTTATCAGTTGGCGATAAAGTAGAAGTATTAATTGATGTGCGTGAAGATGCAACTGGTCAATTAGTATTATCTCACAGAAAAGCTCGTGTAATTAAAGCTTGGGATCGTGTAAATAAAGCTCACGAAACTGGTGAAATTGTTAACGGTTTTGTTAAATGCAGAACTAAAGGTGGTATGATTGTAGATGTTTTTGGTATTGAAGCATTCTTACCAGGTTCTCAAATTGACGTGAAGCCAATTAGAGATTATGATCAGTACGTAAATAAAACTATGGAATTTAAAGTGGTGAAAATTAATCACGAATTTAAAAACGTAGTAGTTTCTCATAAAGCCTTAATTGAAGCTGATATTGAAGAACAAAAGAAAGAAATTATTGGTCAATTAGAAAAAGGTCAAGTACTAGAAGGTGTGGTTAAAAACATTACATCTTATGGTGTATTTATAGATCTTGGTGGCGTTGATGGATTAATTCATATCACAGACTTATCGTGGTCTAGAATTAATCACCCTAACGAAATTGTAGAACTAGACCAAAAACTTAATGTTGTAATTCTTGATTTTGATGAAAATAAATCAAGAATCCAATTAGGGTTAAAACAATTAAGCAAACACCCATGGGAAGCTCTTGCAGAAGAGGTTAAAGTTGGTGATAAAGTAAAAGGTAAAGTTGTAGTAATTGCAGATTATGGTGCATTTATTGAAGTTGCAGACGGTGTTGAAGGATTAATTCACGTTTCAGAAATGTCATGGTCTACGCATTTACGCTCTGCTCAAGATTTCGTATCTGTTGGAGACGAAGTTGAAGCTCAAATTTTAACTCTAGATAGAGAAGACAGAAAAATGTCTCTTGGTATTAAACAATTAACACCAGATCCGTGGACAGATATTACTGCTAAATATCCATTAGCTTCTAAGCACACTGGTATAGTACGTAACTTTACAAACTTTGGTGTTTTTGTTGAATTAGAAGAAGGCATTGACGGATTGATTTATATCTCAGATTTATCTTGGACTAAGAAAATAAAACACCCATCTGAGTTCTGTGCAGTTGGTGATAAATTAGACGTTGTAGTATTAGAATTGGATGTTGAAGGGCGTAAATTATCTTTAGGTCATAAACAAACAACTGAAAACCCTTGGGATAAATATGAAACAGAATTTGCTTTAGAAACAGTGCATACTGCAGTATTAACTGAAATTGTTGATAAAGGTGCTACGGTTGTTTTTAACGAAGATATCGTTGCATTTGTACCATCTCGTCATCTTGAAAAAGAAGATGGAAGTAAGCTTAAAAAAGGAGAAACAGCAGAGTTTAAAGTTATTGAATTCAATAAAGAATTTAAACGTGTTGTAGCTTCTCATACGGCGATCTTTAAAGCAGAAGAAATTAAGAATGTAAAAGCAGCAGCTAAAAAAGCCGCTACCGCAGCAGCTGAGGCTAAACCAACTTTAGGTGATGCTAATGATGCTTTACAAGCTCTTAAAGATAAAATGGACGGAAAGAAATAATAATTTCCTATTTATAATATAAAACCAAAGCCTTCAAGAAATTGAGGGCTTTTTTTATTAAACATTTTTAAAGACTTCAAATTTTAAAATTTTGCATTACCTTTGTACACCAAATACGTTTGGATAGTATATGAGTCAAAAAGTTTTACTTAACGCAAAAGAGGTAAACATCATTCTTCATCGATTGGCTTGTCAACTCATTGAAAAACATAACAATTTCTCTAACACCGTTTTAATTGGCTTACAGCCTCGTGGTGTTTTTTTAGCTGATAGATTAGCAAAAATACTAACTAAAGATTACAAGGTTAAAAACATTAAACTTGGGCATTTAGACATAACGTTTTATAGAGATGATTTTCGCAGAAGCGATAAACCTTTAGAGGCTAATGCCACTAAAATTAATTTTTTAGTTGAAGATAAAAACATTGTATTTATTGATGATGTCTTGTATACAGGACGAAGTATTAGAGCAGCTTTAACAGCAATTCAATCCTTTGGAAGACCAAACGAAATAGAATTATTAACGCTAATTGACAGGCGTTTTAGTAGGCATTTACCTATTCAACCAGATTATAGAGGCAGACAAGTAGATGTTATAAATAATGAAAAAGTAAAGGTAAACTGGAAAGAGTATGACGATGAAGATTCGGTTTACTTAATTGAAAAATGATGAGCTTGAAGACAGGAGCGCGGAGTTAGAAATTCTTGTCAGGTTGAGCGCAGTCGAAACCTAATACTTTAATAAAAATATCTAATAAGAACTACAATGAGCGAATTAAGTGTAAATCACTTATTAGGAATTAAATATCTTAACAAAGAGGATATTCAATTGATTTTTGAAACTGCCGATCATTTTAAAGAAGTGATTAACAGACCTATTAAAAAAGTTCCTTCGCTTAGAGATATTACTATTGCCAACTTATTTTTTGAAAATTCTACCAGAACAAAATTATCTTTTGAACTAGCTGAAAAACGCTTATCTGCTGATGTGATTAATTTTTCATCATCACAATCTTCAGTAAAAAAAGGCGAAACTTTAATTGATACTGTAAATAATATTTTATCAATGAAAGTAGATATGGTTGTTATGCGACATCCAAATCCTGGAGCTGGTGTGTTTTTATCTAAACATGTAAAGGCAAGTATTATTAATGCAGGCGATGGTGCTCACGAACATCCTACGCAAGCCTTATTAGATTCGTATTCTATTCGAGAACGATTAGGAGATGTAAAAGGCAAAAAAGTGGTTATTGTGGGTGATATTTTGCATAGTAGAGTAGCTCTCTCAAATATATTTGCACTACAATTACAAGGTGCACAAGTTATGGTTTGCGGCCCAAAAACTTTAATTCCAAAGCATATTAATGAACTTGGAGTAAAAGTTGAAACAAACTTACGTAAAGCGTTGAATTGGTGTGATGTAGCTAATATGCTTCGAGTGCAAAACGAGCGTATGGATATTAGCTATTTTCCATCAACCCGAGAGTACACACAGCAGTTTGGGGTTAATAAAGATTTACTAGATTCTTTAGACAAAGAAATCACTATTATGCATCCAGGGCCTATTAATAGAGGCGTGGAAATTACTAGCGATGTTGCCGATTCTAAACAAGCTATTATCTTAAATCAGGTTGAAAATGGCGTTGCTGTAAGAATGGCAGTAATTTACTTATTAGCTTCAAAAATTAAACAGTAAAACATGATTTTAGATCAGAACGGAAATATTTCAATTATAACTCAAGAAAAAGCTACAATAATTGAATTAGTAAAAAAAATTCAAGTGTTGTATCCTAAATTTAAGGGTAATAATATTATTGTTTCATTAACTACACTTGAAAAAATTAGCTTATCGGAAATTTTAGAGTTCTTAGAGCTTTCAAATACGCATAGAGCTTCAAAACAATCACTTGTTATCGTTTCGGATAAAGTAAATTTAGATGAAGTTCCAGACGAAATTATTGTGGTGCCTACCTTACGAGAAGCTTATGATATTATTGAAATGGAAGATATGGAGCGTGATTTAGGATTTTAAACAATGTGGATTTGTTTGCTGTTAAGTTGTTAAGTCCATTAAGCAACAGCTAAACAACAATCAACTTAACGATTAACGATTAATGAAATTAACCATATTAGGCTGCTACAGCGCTACACCGCGCACTTTAAACAATACCACTTCTCAGGTTTTAGAAATTAATAACCACATGTTTTTAATTGATTGTGGAGAAGGCACACAAGTGCAACTTCGTAAGCATAAAATTAAATTCAACAGAATTAAGCACATTTTTATATCGCATTTACATGGCGACCATTTTTTTGGTTTAGTTGGTTTAATCTCAACTTTCAGGTTGTTAACACGTGAAGCAGATTTGCATATTTACGGACCAAAAGGCATAAAAGAAGTGGTGACGCTTCAAATGAAATTAGCCGATTCTTGGACAAATTATAAACTTATTTTCCATGAGTTAACATCTGAAAATTCAGAATTAATTTTTGAAGATGATTTAGTAGAAGTGCATACCATTCCTTTAAATCACCGTGTTTACACCAATGGTTTTTTATTTAAAGAAAAAGAAGGTGACCGTAAATTGGATATAAACGCTGTTGAAGCTGCCAATATTAATATTGCCTATTATACCAAGCTAAAACAAGGCTTTAATGTAAAAAATAACGACGGAGTTTTAATAGACAACAAAAAGGTAACTACACCAGCTAATAAACCTAAAAGTTATGCCTTTTGTAGTGACACAATGTATAAAGAGGATATAGTACCTATTATAAAAAATGTCGATGTATTGTACCATGAATCTACTTTTTTAGAAAAGCATGCACATTTAGGGCCAAAAACAAAACACTCAACAGCAAAAGAAGCTGCTAAAATTGCTAGACTAGCTAATACTGGCACATTGTTACTTGGGCATTATTCAACACGGTATGATGGTTTAAAGGCCTTTAAAGAAGAGGCCCAAGAAGTTTTTAATAATGTAGAGTTGAGCGAAGACGGTAAAACTTTCGAATTTAATTAAGTTCTTTTAAGCTTGTATAGCGTTTAATGTTTTTTTAGCAAATGATCTTTCTATAAGCATTGTATTATACAAAGCAATTAAGTTTGGGTTATTTTCAACCAAAAACGCACGAATAATAAAAATGAAGCCAGCAAGTGTTTCTACAAAAAGCATTTTGTGTAAATTTGAATATTCAAAGTTACAATTTATTTGATTTTTTAAAATTTATGCAAAAAGATTTAAGTGATTATAGAAAATCTTATGAGAAAGGCGAATTGCTTTTAGCAGATGTTCCAGAAAACCCAATGGAATTATTTCAAAAGTGGTTTTATGAGGTAGATAAGTTTTTTGTTGAAGATGAAACCAATGCGATGACGGTTTCAACTATTGGAAAAGATGGTTACCCAAAGAATAGGGTAGTACTACTTAAAAAATACACTTATGAAGGCTTTATATTTTATACCAATTATAAAAGTGAAAAAGGACTAGCTATTGCAGAAAACCCTAAGGTTTGCTTATCTTTTTTTTGGCATGGTGCCGAAAGGCAAATAATAATAAAAGGTAACGCAGAAAAAATTGCAGAAAATTTAAGCGATGGGTATTTTGAATCTAGACCTCGCGGAAGCCAATTGGGAGCTTTAGTTTCTAATCAAAGTGAAACTATTGAAAATCGAGAATATCTTGAAAATAAACTACAGAACCTTGAGAAAAAATTTGAAGGCAAAGAGATTCCACGTCCAGTTTATTGGGGTGGATATATAGTTAAGCCAGTTGAAATTGAATTTTGGCAAGGTCGCCCAAATAGATTACATGATAGAATTAGCTATAAATTACAAAAAGATTATAACTGGCTAATTCATCGATTATCTCCTTAAATATCAGTTAAAATGCATATTTGTTAATTTCGATACTACATTTAAACGGTAAAAAATGCTTTTTATCGATTTTTAGTTTGTCGTTCATCGATTTTGCACTCCAAAGTATTTGCAGGCTGCATATGGTTAATAACTTTATAAGACCAAATCTAAATTTACCTACTTATGAAGTTATTAAAAAAGCTACCGTTACTGGCATTGTTAGCTATTTTGACATTTTCTTGTTCAACAGATAGCATTGATGATAAAGCAGACGCTCTTGTAGAAAACTTAGTTGTACCGCCTACAAAAGAAATTGAAACCAAAATTTTAGAGCTTATTAATAATCACAGATTATCATTAGGCTTAAATCCATTAGGAGATTTAACAATTGTAAAATCTGTTGCGTATAGCCATACTGATTATATGGTTGATAAAGATGAAATATCGCATGATAATTTTTATACACGAAGTAACTATTTAAAAGCTAATGCTGGTGCTAAAAAAGTATCAGAGAATGTGGCTTATGGTTATAGTAAAGCAGAATCTGTTGTAAACGCTTGGATAAAAAGTGATAGCCACAGAAAAAATATTGAAGGTGATTTTACAAACTTTAATATATCGGCAGAAAAGAATGAAGAAGGAAAATGGTATTACACAAACATTTTCATAAAAAAATAAATTGTTTTATAAACAATAACAACATAACCTTTTAATTTACTGATTTTTAGCAAAACGCTGCATTAGGTATGCAGTACAAGGAATTAACTGGTTATTTTTTAATAACTATGTAGTTATTGAATTTAGATTCAGGTATAAAACCCTCTCAGTTTTCTGAGAGGGTTTTTTGATTTATTTTACATAAAGCACGTTAGAATGAGCAATAAATGATAGATAGTACCATGTTAACTTATTATATATACTTTTCAATTTTATTAAAATTTTTCAGAGTTTTTAGCACCCATAATGTTTGTATTCCAGCCCATTCTAATTTTGTCCCTTCACTAATCCCATACCAAGTATCCCAACGTCCATCATTTTTTTGTCTATTAATTAGTTCTTTTAGATCAGATTCAATAGTTTCTTTAGTAAATAAAGAATATAGTATGCTTTGAGAAGAATGGGCATAATTTAAACTATGTGGTTTTCCATAAAGCCCCCAACCTTTATCAGTTTTGTCTTCAAAAATAATTCCATTATTCAATATCCATTTTTTAAGGCTATGTATTATTTTTTCAGCATTTTCACGACTTTTTGTGTGTTCTAAAAAAGTCAACCACCTTGGGACGCACAAATAACAAAAAACATGCTTATCTTGAATTCGTTCAAATTCACTCCAAACAAACTGTTCTGCTTTTTTCATCCAAGGAATATCAATCTTATACTTTTCCAAAATTCCAAGCAATGGAGCAGTAGTACTTAAAGCAGCCCATTCTTTAACTGTTTTAAAATGCTCTTCGCATGGGTAGTTGCTTTTGGGTCTAAACATCCATGGAATACCTCCTTTTTCTGTTGTTATGCTTTCAAAATAAGGCATAAAGTCATTTAGAATCATTTCTTTGGTTAGATAACCAACTTCATCGAGTGTTTCAAGAGCCATGATGCTAAATAGGGGTTGACTTTCTGGGGATGCTGTATCTGGTTCCATTCCGTGTCCAAATCCTCCATCAGGGTTTCTGTAGGCATAAACTGCGTGAAAAACACCTTCCATATCTCCATTTACAAAATGAAATTCAAACAAACGCCTTTCAATCATTCTTGCATTTGTCAAGATGAAATCTCTTGCTTTTAGGAAGTCGCTTTTCGGTAAAATCATTTTGTTTTTAAGGATGGCTTAAATTATAAATAACTAAAGGGTTAGAATTATTATAATTATGAATTTAGCTTTATGTTATTCCATTTTAACCACAATAAATTGTGTACGTCTGTTTAGCTGATGTTGGTCTTCGTTACAGTTTATAGTGCCATCACAATCATTTGTTAATTTACGCTCGCCAAAACCATCATATTCGGTTATTCTCGATGCATCAACACCATTAGCTATTAAATACTTGTAAGTGGCATTAGCTCTTTCTTTTGAAAGCTTATTGTTGTAAGCATATGTGCCTCTAGAATCAGTATGCGATTCTATTTTAATAACCATGTTTGGATACTTGTTCATCATTAAATCAACAATTCTATCTAACTCTGCTGTGCTTTCACGACGAATATCATATTTATTAAAATCGAAGTAAATAGGGTAGAGCTCTGTTATTGGTAATTCTTTTTCTACAACAGGGTTTAAAACAAAATCAGCATTAATGCTAGTTACACTGTTTTCAACACCTTTTGTGGTTACCATCCTAGAATCGTCAATATAATTGTCTTTTTTAGTATTTAGTTTGTAATCGGTATCTCTATCAATATTGATTTCAAAATGTCCGTTTTCATCGGTTTGCAAATCTGCTATTTTATTATCGTTACTATCGAGTAAGGTAACAACAGCATTTGGGACTGGTGCGTTAGTATTAGCATCAGTAATTGTGCCTTCTATTTTTAATTGTGGAATTCTGTCGTAGGCATATATATCGTCACCTCCAACACCGCCATCTCTATTGGATGCAAAGAAGCCAGATAACCCATCATCATTCATAAAAAATGAAAAATCATCTTTACTTGAATTTACGGGAACGCCTAGATTTAAAACACTAATCATGTTATTGTTGGCATCTGAAACGGTTCCGAAAATATCTAACAAGCCTAAACCTGCATGTCCGTCTGAAGAGAAAAACAATGCATTCTCGCTATTTACAAACGGGAACATTTCATTTTTATCGGTGTTTACTACACTTCCTAAATTTTGAGGTTCTCCTAAAGAGCCGTCGTTATTAATATCAACATAATAAATATCAGAACCACCATAGCCTCCAGACCTATCTGAAGTGAAATACAATTTAGTGTCATCACTATTTAATGCTGGATGACCAGTGGAGTAGGAGTTGCTGTTAAAACTAAGTTCCTCAACATTTTTCCATTCTCCATCAACCAATGATGCTTTATAAATTTTTAAATGTGTCATGCCTTCATCATCTTTTCCTAAAACATTTTTATTAAAATCGTTTCTAGAAAAGTACATGGTTTTCCCATCTTTAGTAATAGTTAATGGACCATCGTGATATATTGAATTTATATCACCTTTTATTTTAGATTTGTGATTAATTATACTATCAGTTCGATTTTGAACTGTATAAATATCTAAAAAAGGTTCTTCGTTCCAACCGTAAATATGTTTTGTTGAAACGCCAACATCTTTTGAAGATGCAAAATAAATAATTCCATTCTGCTCGAAAGCACCAAAATCACTATATTTTGAATTGAAATTAACATCAGCTAAAAAGTATTGCTGTTTAGCATTAAATATTGATGTTATAAAATCGCTATCTTTTAAATATTTGTCTTTTTTTACAACACCACCAGCATCTTTAAAACGTCTTAACCAAACACGAGATTGTTTGTAGTCTTTAACACCACGTAAAGCCTGTGCATAGTTGTAATAATACTCAATAGGGATGTTGTTTTGTTGAACTGCTTTTTGATAATACACAACAGCGCTATCTGGATTACGCATATAGGCATAACTATCAGCTAACTGTCTAGTAGCATAATCTGCATTAAAGTCTTTTTCAATAAGATTATGGTAGACTTCAGCTGCACTCACAAATGAGAATTTATTAAATAAATTATCAGCTTTTTTTTGTGACCCATATTGCGCAGAAGCGGTAAAACATAGCAATAATATTATGCAGGTTAGTATGTAGTTTTTTAATTTCATTGGGACGATATTTTAATTAAAAAATATTTATTTGTTTACACAATTAGGCTAGTATTGTGTGTTTTTATTCCATTTTTACTACTATAAATTGTGTACGTCTGTTTAATTGATGATCTTTCTCTTCACATTTTTCTCCATCTTCACAACCATTAGTTAATCTACGTTCACCAAATCCTTCATGCTCTGTAATTCTTTCTGGAGCTATGCCCTTAGAAATTAAATATTCGTAGGTTGAATTAGCCCTATCAATCGATAATTTATCATTATGTGATAATGTTCCTCTAGAATCGGTATGTGATTCTATTCTAATAACCATTTCTGGATAATCATTCAGCATTAAATTCACAATTTTATCTAATTCTATAGCAGCATCTTCTCTTATGTCATATTTATCAAAATCAAAATAAATGGTGTTTAATTCTGCAAGTTTTACAACATCTTGTACAGGATTTAATAATAAATTTGCTGTAATTGTAACAAGCTCTGTTTGCAAATTTTTTGATGTGAATGTTCTGTAATCGTCAATATATTTTTCTTGACTACCAACAATTTTATAATCTTTATTTCTGTCTATATTTATTTGATAATAACCGTTTTCATCAGTTACCATATAAGCAATTTGATTGTCTTTATCGTCGTATAATGTGATTTTAGAATTTGGAATTGGCTTGGTGTTAATGGCATCTGTTACAACACCTTCAACTTGCATAATTGGTTCTCTGTGATAAGCATAAATATCATCATCACCACGACCACCTCTACGATTTGAAGCAAAATATCCAGTAATTCCGTTAGGGTTCATGCTAAAGGAAAAATCGTCGCTATTAGAATTAACAGGAATTCCTAAGTTTACAACATCAACAAATTCATTATCCTCTCCTTTAATAGTAGCAAAAACATCAAGCAAGCCTAAACCTACATGTCCATCGGATGAAAAGAATAGAACGCCTTCATTATTTATAAAAGGAAAACCTTCGGCACTTTCAGTATTTATTACATTTCCAAGATTTTCTGGCTCGCCAAAAGTACCATCAGGATTAATATCAACAACATAAATATCAGATCCGCCATAACCACCAGGTCGGTCTGATGAAAAATACAACTTGGTGTCATCACTGTTTAAAGCTGCATGTTGTGTAGAAAACTTATCGCTATTAATTGATAAATCTTCAATATTTGTCCAAATACTATCTTGCAAAGTAGCTCTGTATATTTTCATGGCAGTTAAGCCACTATTGTCTCTTTTTCTAACCTGGTCTTTATAATTATTTCTTGAGAAATACATGGTGCGACCATCTTTAGTAATTGTAACCGGACCATCGTGATAAATAGAATTTACATCACCTTTTAATTTGCCAGTATGGTCTACATTTCGTCTTGAGCCAACTTCGGTTACATAAACATCTAGAAATGGTTGCTCATTCCAACCATATAGTCGTTTTACTGAAACACCTTCGTCTCTTGATGATGCAAAATATACTTTCCCATCATGTTCAAAAGCTCCAAAATCACTGAATTTAGAATTGAAGCGAACACGATCTAAAAAGTATTGTTGTTTTGCGTTAAAAACACTGGTAATAAAATTAACATCTTTTGAAAAATCGTTAGCATTTACAACGCCTCCAGAATCTTTAAAACGTTGTAACCATATTTGAGACTCTTTGTATTTTTTAATACCACGAAGCGATTGTGCATAACTGTAATAGTACTCAATAGGTACATTTTCTTGTTCTACTACTTTTTTATAATAGCGTGATGCTCTTTGCGGATTTCTTAAATAAGCATAACAATCTGCTAATTTTCTAGTAGCATAATCTTTATTGTAATTATTTTCAATAAGATCTTGGTAAACTTTTGCTGCCTTAACAAAAGAAAATTTGTTAAACAATGTATCGGCTCTCTTTTGTTTTCCTTGTTGAGAAAAAACAGAAAGACTAAGCATTAAAGCTAAACAGATTAATATGTATTTTTCTAGTTTCATTTATACAAAAATTTCTTATTAGAAATATCTTGGTGATTTTAATTTAGAACTTAAGAATTTGAATTCGTAAATCAATAATATCTCATGTGTTCCAGTAGTATATCTTGCTATTTCAGAAATTGGTTTTTCGTAAGCATAACCTACACGCAATTGTCTAGATACCTGAAAGTCTGCAAAGCCTCCTAAAGCTCCTGTTTCATTATTTAATCTATAGGAACCACCTAACCAAAATTTCTCGTTAAATAAAAAACTTCCAGTAAAATCATAGGATATTGGCGCACCGTTCGTGGCTTTTACTAATACCGCAGGTTTAAGTTTTATAGTCTTGCTTAAATCAAATACATAACCACCAGTAAAATAATAACTAATACGTTCTAAAGCTTCAAAACTATTATTATTGTTAGCAAAATCATTATTTAATATTCTCGGAGCAGATAAACCTAAATACCATCTATTTGAGTGCCAAAAAACACCAGCACCTAAATTTGGTGTCCATCTATCTTCTGTTCCAAAAATTAAAGGGTCATTTATGTTTCCAGGATCATTACGAAAATCTGAATCGAAACTAAATTGTGTAAAACCAGCTTTTAAACCAAAGGCTAGTTTACCATCGCTACCTGTTGGAATGGTGTATGAAAAATCACCATATACATAGGTAAAGTTTTGAGGCCCTAAATCATCTTCTATAAATGATAAACCTAAACCAATTCTATCATTTCTAAGAGGTGTATGTATAGAAAGGGTTTGGGTTATTGGTCCGCCTTTAAAACCAACCCATTGGCTTCTGTGTAATCCAACAACGCTTAATGCTTCTCTACTACCTGCGTATGCGGGATTAACAGAGATTGTATTGAACATATACTGAGTGAATTGCGGTAATTGTTGCGCAACTCCAATCGTACAGCTAAACAATGCAATAGCGATTATGTTATGTTTAATAAGTTTCATAGGTTAAGGTTTTATTTGGTTCCTAAGTAAATTGGACCTGTTATTGGTTTCAATCCACTATTTTCTAAATTAATAATGTAATAATATGTTCCGTTAGGCAATTTACCAGCATTTCCAATTGATGATTTAGGTGATGAACCATCCCAATCTCCTTTTGATCCTGATGTTTTAATGCTACCTAGCGTATAGTTATTTGAACTATAAACTAAAGCTCCCCAGCGGTTAAATATTTTTACGTTAGCAGTAAATCCACATAAATCAATACCTTCAATATCAAAAGTTTCATTAAAGCCATCACCATTTGGAGTTAGTGCTTTCGAGATAGTAATATCGTTTTCACCACACGGAAGTACAACACATTCGGCGTGTATATTCATTGTTACTTCATAAATACTGATACATCCGCCTTCAGTTGTTGTATACCTAAATTTATAGTCTATACCGCCGCTATCTGGAAGGAAATCTTCACTAAGTTCGAGAACGGTAGGGTCAAAGATATTGTCGTTAAGTGTTGCTGTTGGGTCTCCTTCAAGCAACTCCCATGTGCCATTAGGATTAACATCGTCACTTAGAGTGTTAAATAAATCGATGATACCATCATCATAACATGCGTCTGGTGCAGTTACATCAGTAATAATTTCATCAAGAGATACATTTAGTGTTTGTGTATATACTTCTTGATTAGCACACTCATCAGTTACTGTCCAAGTTCTAATGATTTGATAATCTACTAAAACATTCTCATCAAAAGAATTTGTTTCTTCAAAAAGAACAGTTATTCCAGCAGTATCAGAACAATTATCAGAGAACTCTAAAACTGGTGCATCAGGCACATCAGCACAACTTACATCTAATGTTTCATCAAAAGTTGTTGTTAGTTCTGGAGCAGTTGTGTCTTGAACAGTTATTGTTTGTGTATGCGAAGCTATAAGGCCACATTCATCAGTAGCTATCCAAGTACGCTCAATTACATAGCTATTAGCACAGTTTCCGTTAATAATTACATCACTTACTGACACAGTAGCATTACTACAATTATCTGTTGCTGTTAATGTAGTAGTACTAGGAACTGCATCACATTCTACTGTGATATCACCAGGTAATGTTTCAACAAACTCAGGTCTGGTTGTATCTTGAACTGTTATGTTTTGTACATGTATTGTGGTTAATCCACTTGCATCAGTTGCTGTCCAAGTTCGTACTAACGTATAATTAGATGTACATGAACCATCAACTCTTTCTTCACTAAATGTTACCTCAGCAGAACCACAATTATCGGTAGCTGTAAGTACTTCTGCATCTGGAACTTCACTACATTCAACAATTACATCTGCAGGTAACGTTTCAACAAACGTTGGATTAATGTTGTCTAATACAGTTACAACTTGCGTACAAGTTACGCTGTTGCCTGCTTCGTCAGTAATCGTCCATGTTACTACTGTATCACCTTGCGGAAATAAAGTTGGTGCGTCATTACTTATGGTTACTGATGTACAATCTGAAGCACTTGGAGTGCCTAAGTCTACATTTGAAGCTGTACATAAACCAGCATCTACATTTACAGTTACATCGATTGGACAAGCTATAGTAGGATCAGCATCATCAGTTATAGTAACTGTTTGTATACAAGTAGCTGAGTTTCCAGCAGTGTCGGTTACCGTCCATGTTACTATAGTATCACCTATTGGATAGGTCATTGGCGCATCGTTAGTTACAGTATCAACTGAACAGTTATCATCTGTGATTGGCGTGCCTAAATTTACACTTGAGGCTTCACATGAACCAGCATCAACATTCACAGATATATCACTAGGACATGTAATTGTTGGATCAATATTATCAATTACTGTTACGGTTTGTGCACAAGTAGCTGTATTACCAGAACCATCGGTAACTGTCCAAGTTACTATAGTGTCTCCTAATGGGAATGTTGTAGGCGCATCATTTGTCACACTATCAACAGAACAGTTATCGTTAGTTGTTGGAGTACCTAAATCAACACTTGAAGCTTCACATAAGCCAGTATCAACGTTTATCGACACACCAGCAGGACAAGTAATTGTCGGGTCAATATTATCAGTTACTGTTACCGTTTGCACGCAAGTAGCTGTATTTCCTCCTGTATCAGTTACCGTCCAAGTTACTAGAGTATCTCCTATTGGAAATAAAGTAGGTGCATCATTTGTCACACTATTAACAGAACAGTTGTCCGTAGTAGTTGGAGTGCCCAAGTCAACATTTGATGCAGTACATAAACCAGCATCAACATTCACAGATAGGTCACCAGGGCAAGTAATAATTGGATCAGTGACATCATCCACAATCACATTTTGAGGTACCACAATCACATTACCATTACCATCATCAAAGGTCCAATTGATTGTAAATGTACCTTGAGTAGTGTATGTTAATGGATCGGTAGTTGTACCAGTAATTACGGTACCATTACAGTTATCGGTAATAGTAGGTGCCGTAGCTGTAACTAAACACTCACCAGTTAAATCTGGAAGCGTTGGAGCAGTAGGCGGTGTTGTATCATCCACAATTACGTTTTGAGGCACCACAATTACATTACCATTGCCATCATCAAAAGTCCAGTTGATTACAAAAGTACCTTGAGTGTTATAAGTTAAAGGATCTGTTGTTGTACCTGTAATAGGACCTGAACAGTTATCAGTTGTTGTAGGCGCTGTAGCCGTAGCCGAACATTCACCTGTAACATCAGCAAGTGTTGGTGTATCAGGATCAGTGACATCATCCACGATTACAGTTTGAGGAACAACGATTACATTGCCGTTACCATCATCAAAGGTCCAATTGATTGTAAATGTACCTTGAGTAGTGTATGTTAAAGGATCAGTAGTTGTACCTGTAATAGGACCTGAACAGTTATCAGTTGTTGTAGGCGCTGTAGCCGTAGCGGAACATTCACCTGTAACATCCGCAAGTGTTGGTGTATCAGGATCAGTGACATCATCCACGATTACAGTTTGAGGAACAACGATTACATTTCCATTACCATCATCAAAGGTCCAATTGATTGTAAATGTACCTTGAGTAGTGTATGTTAAAGGATCAGTAGTTGTACCTGTAATAGGACCTGAACAGTTATCAGTTGTTGTAGGCGCTGTAGCCGTAGCGGAACATTCACCTGTAACATCAGCAAGTGTTGGTGTATCAGGATCAGTGACATCATCCACGATTACAGTTTGAGGAACAACGATTACATTTCCATTACCATCATCAAAGGTCCAATTGATTGTAAATGTACCTTGAGTAGTGTATGTTAAAGGATCAGTAGTTGTACCTGTAATAGGACCTGAACAGTTATCAGTTGTTGTAGGCGCTGTAGCCGTAGCTGAACATTCACCAGTTACATCAGCAAGTGTTGGTGTATCAGGATCAGTGACATCATCCACGATTACAGTTTGAGGCACCACAATTACATTTCCATTACCATCATCAAAGGTCCAATTGATTGTAAATGTACCTTGAGTAGTGTATGTTAATGGATCGGTAGTTGTACCAGTAATTACGGTACCATTACAGTTATCGGTAATAGTAGGTGCCGTAGCTGTAACTGAACACTCACCTGTTAAATCAGGAAGTGTTGGAGTCGCAGGAGGTGTAGTATCATCGACAATTACAGTTTGAGGAACAACGATTACATTGCCGTTACCATCATCAAAGGTCCAATTGATTGTAAATGTACCTTGAGTAGTGTATATTAAAGGATCAGTAGTTGTACCTGTAATAGGACCTGAACAGTTATCAGTTGTTGTAGGCGCTGTAGCCGTAGCTGAACATTCACCTGTAACATCAGCAAGTGTTGGTGTATCAGGATCAGTGACATCATCCACGATTACAGTTTGAGGAACAACGATTACATTGCCATTACCATCATCAAAGGTCCAATTGATTGTAAATGTACCTTGAGTAGTGTATGTTAAAGGATCAGTAGTTGTACCTGTAATAGTTCCTGCACAGTTATCAGTTGTTGTAGGCGCTGTAGCCGTAGCCGAACATTCACCAGTTACATCAGCAAGTGTTGGTGTATCAGGATCAGTGACATCATCCACGATTACAGTTTGAGGCACCACAATCACATTACCATTACCATCATCAAAGGTCCAATTGATTGTAAATGTACCTTGAGTAGTGTATGTTAAAGGATCAGTAGTTGTACCTGTAATAGGACCTGAACAGTTATCAGTTGTTGTAGGCGCTGTAGCCGTAGCCGAACATTCACCAGTTACATCAGCAAGTGTTGGTGTATCAGGATCAGTGACATCATCCACGATTACAGTTTGAGGAACAACGATTACATTGCCATTACCATCATCAAAGGTCCAATTGATTGTAAATGTACCTTGAGTAGTGTATGTTAAAGGATCAGTAGTTGTACCTGTAATAGGACCTGAACAGTTATCAGTTGTTGTAGGCGCTGTAGCCGTAGCTGAACATTCACCTGTAACATCAGCAAGTGTTGGTGTATCAGGATCAGTGACATCATCCACGATTACAGTTTGAGGCACCACAATTACATTTCCATTACCATCATCAAAGGTCCAATTGATTGT
>NZ_JAKKDU010000007.1 GCF_021728535.1 Wocania arenilitoris
GCAGATACCACCACATTAAAAGACCATGTTGCTAATCATATAGAGAATTATAATGAAACCCCAGAAACACTCACTGCAGATGCAGGTTATGGTAGCGAAGAAAACTATACCGATTTAGAAGCCGTATTTGGAAATATAAAACATAATATGAATTTTAAACGATTTATGCTAAGAGGTATTGATAAAGTAAATGTAGAAATAGGTCTAGTTGCCATGGCACATAACCTTAAAAAGTATAGTTTAGCGCTATAAAATCGCTTTTGCTTTTTTAAATCAAGCTTTTTGAACCCTAATATTGAAAACTAAAACAATAAGCTAAAAATAATCAAAAAGAAAATCGCCTAAAAATTACTTTTTAGACGACTTCTTACAAACTAACTGTATGAAAAAACAGATAGTTAATCTGATTTAATTATTGTGACTAATTCAAAATAAACCATGAAAAACAAAATTACTAATATATTTAGTTAAGTCTGCTATCAATCAGACTATAACTGATACTTTTTTTGCTTAATGGTTTAATTCTTAAATGAAATTTGTATTCTTGAGATACGTAATATAAATTAATATTATATTTGAATTTTATTTTTGAAAATTAACAAAACCTGAATTTGATACTCCTTAAAAGTTTATAGGTTAACAATAATGAATTACTACTTAGGATTAGATATAGGAAGTTCATCCATAAAAGCAGCTTTAGTAGAGGTAGAGTCTGGTAAAAGTTTAGCTGTAGTGCAAGAGCCAAAAGAAGAAATGAGTATGTACGCCGCAAAAAATGGATGGGCAGAACAAGAACCATTAAACTGGTGGTTACATATTTGCAATGCTATAACCGCTTTAAAAAGGCAGTATAATATTAACAAAAGCCAAATTAAGGGTATAGGTATATCGTATCAAATGCACGGACTTGTTTTAGTTGATAAAAAAGGGAATACATTACGCAAAAGTATAATTTGGTGCGATAGTAGAGCAGTAGAAATAGGTGATAAAGCTTTTGCAGAATTAGGAGAAGATAAATGCGCAACACAATTATTAAATTCTCCAGCAAATTTTACAGCTTCAAAACTTAAATGGGTAAAAGAAAACGAGCCAGATATTTACAACAATACTTATAAATTTATGTTGCCCGGAGATTTTATAGCATACAAATTCTCAAATAAAATAAACACAACCATTTCAGGACTATCAGAAGGTATATTCTGGAATTTTAGAAAAGATAACGTAGCCGATTTTCTTTTAGAACATTATGGAATAGATAAAGCTTTAGTTCCAGACATTGTTGAAACATTTGGAGTACAATCTACAGTTGATGAAAAAGGCGAGGCAGAAAGCGGTATCGCCACAGGAACGCCTATTTTTTATAGAGCTGGAGATCAGCCAAATAACGCTTTATCATTAAACGTTTTTAATCCCGGAGAAGTAGCAGCAACAGGTGGTACTTCGGGGGTAGTTTATGCGGTTACACAAAGCTTGTCAGTAAAAGAAAACTCCAGAGTAAATAATTTTGCACATGTAAATTATCAAAAAGGTTCAAGCCCAAGAATTGGCAAGTTATTGTGTGTAAATGGCGCTGGTATTCAGTACCGCTGGTTACTCAATAACTTAGCCGTAAGCTCGTACGAAGAAATGAATACCTTGGCTTCAGAAATTCCTGTCGGTTCAGATGGCGTGTGTTTAATTCCTTTCGGAAATGGTGCAGAGCGTATGCTAAATAACCAACAAATTGGGTCACGCATTGTAAACTTAAATTTAAACAACCACCATAAAGGGCATATATGTAGAGCAGCACTCGAAGGTATTGCATTTTCATTTGTATATGGTATGGAAATCATGACCTCCGATGGTATAAAACCAAGTGTAATCAGAGCTGGAAACGATAATTTATTCCGTTCAGAAATTTTTGCAAATACCGTAGCGACATTAATAGATCAAGAAATAGAAATTTACAACACAACAGGTGCCATAGGAGCAGCACGAGCCGCAAATTTACATAAAGGTGATTTTGAAGCCTTTGGTAAAGTCATAATGGACAACGACCATGTTACAACATTCAAACCATTTAAAGAAAAGAAACTCTATCTAGGAGCATATAATAATTGGAAAAAAGAATTAGAGCTTATACTAAACAAATAACATTTGGGAAATAACGCAAGGTTGGGCTTTACGTTCCAATCTTTTTGATTGTAACTGACAAAAATGATTTCCACTGCATTCCCTAACGCAATACAGAACAAAAAACAAACAAACAATTAAACAAATACACAAATAAACATTTTATCATGGCAACTAAAGAATACTTTAAAGGCATAAACAAAATTAATTTTGAAGGTAAAGAATCAGATAACCCGTTAGCATTTAAATATTACAACCCAAACCAAGTAGTAGCAGGTAAAACCATGAAAGATTGGTTTAAATTCTCTGTTGCTTACTGGCATACGTTCTGCGGGCAAGGGTCTGATCCATTTGGTCCTGGAACTCAAAATTTCTTATGGGATCAATCTTCAGATCCCATTCAGGCTGCAAAAGATAAAGCAGATGCCGCTTTCGAGTTTATTGGTAAAATGGGCTTCGATTATTTCTGTTTCCACGATTTCGATTTAATTCAAGAAGGAGCAACCTTTTCTGAATCAGAACAAAGATTAGCAATCATTACAGATTATATAAAAGATAAACAAGACTCTAGCGGTGTTAAATTATTATGGGGTACAGCAAACTGTTTTTCAAACCCACGCTATATGAATGGTGCTTCAACAAATCCAGATTTTAATGTGGTAGCAAGAGCAGGTGGGCAAATTAAATTAGCCTTAGATGCTACTATAAAATTAGGTGGAGAAAACTACGTGTTTTGGGGAGGACGTGAAGGTTACATGTCTTTATTAAATACAGATATGGGGCGTGAGTTAGACCATATGGGGCAGTTTTTAGGTATGGCAAGAGACTATGCACGTAGCCAAGGTTTTAAAGGAAATTTCTTTATTGAGCCAAAACCTATGGAACCATCAAAACACCAGTACGATTTTGATACCGCAACAGCTATCGGATTTTTAAAAGAATACGGATTAGATAAAGACTTCAAAATAAATATTGAAGTCAATCACGCTACTTTAGCTCAGCACACTTTTCAACACGAAATTGAAACAGCTGCAAAAGCAGGTATGTTGGGTAGTCTTGATGCCAATAGAGGGGATTACCAAAATGGATGGGATACCGATCAGTTCCCTAATAACATTCAAGAAACAACCGAAGCTATGCTAGTATTTTTAAAAGCAGGTGGCTTACAAGGTGGTGGTGTTAATTTTGATGCTAAAATCAGAAGAAATTCAACAGATTTAGATGACGTATTTCTCGCACATATTGGTGGCGCAGATACTTTTGCACGAGCATTGTTAATTGCCGATAGAATCATAACCTCTTCTCCTTATGAAAAATTAAGAAAAGAACGTTACAGCTCTTTTGATTCGGGTAAGGGAAAAGATTTTGAGAACGGAAAATTAACCTTACAAGATTTATATAAAATTGCTCAAGAAAATGGCGAACTGCCATTAAAAAGTGGAAAACAAGAGTTGTTTGAGAATATTATAAATCAATATATATAAAAACCATAAGAACTTTCAGGGTATAAAATCTAAAAATATCAAAATAAAAAAGAATTAACTATAAATATGGGAACAGTATTAGAAGGATTAGATTGGATTGTTTTAGGTATTTATTTTTTAGCTCTTGTAGCAGTAGCTGTTTGGGTTGTACTTCAAAAAAATAAGAATACTGAAGATTATTTTTTAGCAGGAAGAAATGTTGGGTGGTTTGTTATAGGAGCATCAATTTTTGCATCTAATATTGGGTCAGAGCATGTCGTTGGTTTAGCTGGAACAGGCTTTGAGTCTGGTACACCAATGGCGCATTATGAGTTGCATGCTTGGATTGTACTCCTGCTAGGATGGTTATTTTTACCCTTCTACATTCGAAGCGGCGCTTTTACAATGCCTGAGTTTTTAGAAAAACGTTTCGATTCTCGATCACGTTGGTTTTTATCGGTTTTTTCCTTGGTAGCTTATGTTCTAACAAAAGTATCGGTAACAATTTATGCTGGAGGTATTGTTGTATCTGAGTTGTTAGGTATTCCATTTTGGTATGGCGCTATTGGTATTGTGATTTTTACTGGAGTTTACACTGTAATTGGAGGTATGAAAGCGGTAATTTATACTGAAACTCTTCAAACAGTTATTTTGATTCTCGGTTCAATAATTATTACATATTTGGGGTTACAAGAAGTAGGTGGATGGTCGCAATTGAGAGATACAGTAACTGCTGTGAGTCCTGATCATTTTAATATGTGGAGACCGATGAATGATCCTAATTTTCCTTGGACAGGCTTATTAATAGGAGGCACAATTGTTGGGATTTGGTATTGGTGTACAGACCAGTACATAGTACAACGTACTTTAGCTGCTAATAATATAAAAATTGGTAGAAGAGGTGCTATTTTTGGAGCGTATTTAAAATTATTACCCATTTTAATATTCTTGGTTCCAGGTATTATTGCATTTGCCTTATCTATTCAAAACCCAGAAGTATTTTCTATTGAAAAAGCAGATAGAGCATTTCCAATGTTAGTAAAAACCCTATTACCTGTTGGTTTAAAAGGATTGGTTGCAGGTGGTTTAATGGCTGCATTAATGAGTTCTTTAGCGTCGGTATTTAATTCTTGTTCTACAATATTTACAATTGATATTTACAAAAAATTAAAACCAAACATGACCGAAGTTAAACTGGTTAGAGTAGGGCAAATTGCTACTGGATTTATTGTAGTTTTAGGTATTATTTGGATTCCAATTATGGAAAAAATTGGAGGAGGCGTTATGTATCAATACCTTCAGAATGTACAATCTTATATAGCACCTCCAGTAACTGCAGTGTTTCTTTTAGGCATTATTTGGAAACGTGTTAACGCCAAAGCGGCAATCACTACATTACTTACAGGTCTATTGCTTTTAATATTACGATTAGGCTCTGAGATATATTATCAACCTCAAATTGCAGCTGCTAAAACTTTAGATGGTATTATGTACGAATTTGCAACCATAAATTTCGCTCATATGGCAATATTTATGTTTATATTTTCAGTAATAGTTTGTGTTTCAGTAAGTCTGTTTACTACAGCTCCAAACTATAAAACTATTGTTGGTCTATCGTTTGGAACTTTGACTCCTGAACAAAAACAGGAGAATAAAGGAAGTTACGATACTATTGACGTAGTGCTTTCTATAATTCTAGTAATATTAGTTATTGGAGTATTGAGTTATTTTACTGGTTAATTAATGAAGGTAGACGCATTAAGGAGGTTCTTTTAAATGGAAGTACTAGACTAAATTGAAATTTATCAAGTGAAAATTTCGTGATAAAATATGTTCATTTTATTATTAACTTTAAATATTAAATTTGCTTCATATTTGTTTTGATTTAATATTCCAAATCATTTCAAATTTATAAAATCTTGAGATTAATTGATTTATAGAAATTAGCTTACCAAAATAATTAGGTAGAATTTATAAAGCAGTAATAATAACTATTTCAAGCGCGAATAATTTAATGATTGATTAAAATTTGAAACATTTAAGAAAATATTTTTATCATAATATAAATATCTATGGCAATAAAGTTTGATACTCGATATCCATCAATTGAAGACTTGAGAAGAAAAGCTCAAAAAAAAATACCAAAGTTTGCATTTGAGTATTTAGATGGTGGTTGTAATGAAGATGTTAATTTAATTAGAAACACTGCTGAGATTAGAGATATTCAACTTAAACCAAATTATTTAAGAAAACACCACGGATCTTCATTAAAAACCAAATTATTTGGTATTGAATATGATGCCCCGTTTGGTATAGCTCCAGTAGGTCTTCAAGGTTTAATGTGGCCTAATTCTCCTGAAATTTTGGCTAAAGCAGCGTTTGAGCATAATATTCCATTTATTCTTAGTACAGTTACTACAACAAGTATTGAGCGTGCAAGCGAATTAACCGAAGGAAAAGCGTGGTTTCAATTATATCATCCAACAGAAAATAGATTGCGAGACGATATTATAAAACGAGCTGAAGCAGCAGAATGTCCAGTTTTAGTTATTCTTTGTGATGTGCCTACATTTGGTTTTAGACCAAGGGATATTAGAAATGGGTTGGCTATGCCTCCTAAAATGAATTTAACTAATATTTTGCAAGCAATTGGACGACCTCATTGGAGTTTGCAAACTTTAAAACATGGTATACCAAATTTTGAGGTTTTAAAACCTTATATGCCAAAAGATTTGGATTTAAAGCAATTGGGTAAATTCATGGATCAAACCTTTAGTGGACGATTGAATGAAGAGAAAATAAAACCAATCCGCGATATGTGGAAAGGGAAATTGGTTTTAAAAGGTGTAGCTTCAGAGTATGATACAGAAGAAGCCATTCGTTTAGGTTTAGATGGTATTATTGTATCTAATCACGGTGGTCGTCAATTAGATGCTGGCCAATCAACAGTTAAACCGCTAGCAACAATTGCAGAAAAATATGGCGATAAAATCACTGTGATGATGGATAGTGGTATTCGTTCCGGTCCTGATGTTGCTAGATCTATGGCAAGTGGAGCAAAGTTTACCTTTATGGGGCGTTCGTTTATGTACGGCGTTTCTGCTTTAGGAAAAAAAGGAGGAAACCATACTATTTCACTTTTAAAAACAGAATTACAACAAGTCATGGAACAGTTATGTTGTGAGAAAACAACAGATTTTCCTTACCATTTGATCAAATAATTTTACTTGTTTAATATTAGAGAATAATAAAGGAAAAAAGGTTTAATAAATAAAAAGAAAATCGCCTAAAAATTACTTTTTAGACGACTTCTTCTTTGTAGCGAGAGCGGGGCACGATCCCGCGACCTCCGGGTTATGAATCCGACGCTCTAACCAACTGAGCTACCTCGCCATAATTTAAGGGTGCAAATATAAAAACAATATTAATGGCAACAAACTTTTAATAGTGTAAAATATTATTAAAAATAATTGCAAAACTCATCAATTAATGTATATATTGAGCATCATTAAATCTCAAAGTACTAATGGACGAAAAAATTAAATTTGAAATCGAATTCCCTATACATGCGTCTCCGCAATTATTATATCAATATATATCTACACCTTCAGGTTTATCAGAGTGGTTTTCAGATAATGTAAACTCAAGAGGCGAATTATTTACTTTTATTTGGGACGATAGTGAAGAACAAGCTAAATTGTTAAGTAAAAAAAGTGGAGAACGTGTTAAATTTAGGTGGATGGCAGATGAAGAAGAAGGATCTTTATGTTATTTTGAAGTTAGAATTCAGGTTGATGAAATTACTAAAGATGTATCATTAATGGTAACAGATTTTGCTGATGAAGATGAAGTAGAAGAAGCTAAAATGCTTTGGGAAAATCAAATCGCAGATTTAAAACAAGTATTAGGTTCAGCTTAATTAAATAATATATAAATCGATTATATTTGTCCCGCTTTCAATTTATATAAAAGTGGGTTTTTTATGATAAATTTTAACGAACAAATTTTAGATTCAGACTTTAAATTATCGATACATAGTAGAGGTTTTAATTATGGCGATGCCCTTTTTGAAACCATTAAAACATCTTATGGTAAATTACTTTTTTGGGAAGACCATTATTTTAGATTAATGGCTTCAATGCGTATTATGCGTATGGAAATACCCATGAATTTTACTATGGAGTTTCTTGAAGAACAAATTAAAAAAACATTAGAAGCAAACAAATTACGGCAAGCATCAGCTCGTATAAAATTATTGGTACAGCGTAACGAAGGCGGTTTGTATTTGCCAGATAATAATGATGTTGATTTTATTATAATAGTACAAGAAATTAAAGAAGATTTTTATCTGTTAAAAAATGAGTTTTACGAAATCGATTTGTTTAAAGATTATTATGTTTCGCCCACTTTACTTTCAACTTTAAAAACAAATAATAAAGCTATTAATGTGGTTGGAAGTATTTATGCTAAAGAAAACAACTTAAATAATTGTCTTTTATTAAATACTAATAAACATGTTATTGAAGCTCTAAATGGGAATGTTTTTGTTGTAAAAGGAAATGAAATAAAAACACCTCCAATTACAGATGGCTGTTTAAAAGGAATAATGCGAAAGCAACTTTTAGAAATAATAAAAACAATTCCAGAATACAAATTAATTGAAGCGTCTATTTCTCCATTTGAACTTCAAAAAGCAGATGAGATTTTTATAACAAATGCTGTTGTAGGTATTCAACCAGTTACAAAATATAGAAAAAAGACATATACTAATAAGGTCTCTAAAATACTATTGCAAAAAATAAATATTAAATTAAGATTGGACTAGTTAAAACTTGGGTTTTCTGGTGCGTTAGACCAAATACTATATTCGCCACCAAACTCAAGCATTTTTTCTTTCCAAAACGTTTCATAGTTTTTCTCTATAATTCGATCTTTGTAAATATTATTAGTAACAACCCACGAATTTGCCTTTAATTCGTTATCTAATTGATTGATTTCCCAACCAGAATATCCAAGAAAAAAACGAATATCATTTTCTTTTATAGAGTTATCTGTGATAAGTTGTGCCGCTTTGCTAAAATCGCCTCCCCAATAAATACCTAATGAAATCTCAATACTTCCAGGGATTAACTCAGGTACTTTGTGAATAAAATACAGGTTGTCTTGTTCAACAGGGCCACCGTTATAAACTTTAAAATTGGCTTCAACTTCAGGAACTAAATCACTAATAGTATATTCTAACGGTTTATTGAGTATAAAACCTATAGAACCGTTTTTAGAATGATCTGCCAATAAAACTATAGAGCGGTTAAACGAAACATCTCCAATTATAGCAGGTTCTGCTATTAATAAATTACCTTTTTTTGGTTTAATTGAAGTCATTTTTTTTAGTAATTAACAACTAAATCTAGTATTTATTTATTAAAAAAGCAACTCTTTAGCTATATAATCAACAAAAAATGCCTTCAATTTATGAAGGCATTTAAAGAATATATTTTATTAAATACTAGTTTACTGCACTTGATAAATCAGATCCAGCTTTAAACTTTACTACGTTTTTAGCTTTGATTTTGATAGTAGCTCCAGTTTGAGGGTTTCTTCCTTCTCTTGCAGCTCTTCTAGATACTGACCAAGATCCAAACCCTACTAAAGAAACTCTGTTACCTTTTTGTAAAGCTCCTTCAATTTCAATAATTGCGCATTCTAAAGCTTTTTTTGCAGCTGCTTTAGTAATTCCTGCGTGTTCTGCCATTGCGTCGATTAAATCTGTTTTGTTCATAATATAAAATTTAATTATTAATAAATTGGTTAAACATTTTTGTTAAATCCTCTACAAATTTATACGGATTATGCTACCACACAAGTAATAGCAAGGGAAATACCTTGTATTGTTGATAACTTAACACTTTTGTTAATAAAGATAATGTGTTTTATCGACGTTTTTAAAATATGAGTGAGAATAGGGGGTTAGAGCATTTTAGCATGGACATCAAAAGTATAACCATTTAAAAGCGATTTTACATCCATTGCTCGCTTTCCCGGAAGCTTAATTTCTTGTATAATTATGTAACCATTTGTAACTGCAACTTTTAATTCTTTTTTTGTTGAAATTATAGCCCCAATTTCTAAGTTATGTGATGTTTTTTCTTTATTAGCTTTATAAATTTTTATATCTAACTCGTCTTCATCATTTATTAAAGTACACCAAGCTGCTGGATACGGACTTAAACCTCTAATTAAATTGTAAATGTTGTTTATAGAGTCGTTCCAATTAATTTTACAATTGTCTTTGTTTAATTTGTGCGCTGTTTTAATATCATTTGTATCTATCTGAGGTTTGGTTTCAGCTTCACCTTTTTCAATTAAAGCAACAGTTTTTAAAACCAACTTGCTGCCGATACTCATTAACTTATCATGAAGACTCCCCGCATTTTCTTTTGAATCAATATCAATTTCTTCTTGAAGAATCATTTCACCCGTATCAATTTTTTCATCAATAAAAAATGTTGAAACCCCAGTTTTGGTTTCACCATTTATGATAGCCCAATTAATTGGAGCTGCACCCCGGTAATTTGGTAATAAGGAAGCATGTAAGTTAAACGTCCCATATTTAGGCATTTGCCAAACCACTTTTGGTAGCATTCTAAAAGCAACTACTATTTGAAGATTTGCCTTAAGAGCTTTTAATTCATCTATAAAATCTTCATTTTTTAAGTTAGTAGGTTGTAAAATATTTAATTCAACAGATTTGGCATATTGCTTTACCGCACTTTCATTTAATTTACGTCCTCGTCCTGCTGGTTTATCTGGAGCAGTTATAACACCAACAATATTATAGTCATTTTCAACTAAAGCCTTTAATGTAGCCACCGCAAAATCTGGTGTGCCCATAAAAACAATTCTTAATTTTTTCATTTATTTCTTTATTATTTAAAATTTGGGCGTTCCCTTTGCTCTTCGACTACGCTCAGAGTGTCAGGGCGGGCTATCCATTGCAATCTTTTTGCTCGTGCCTCACAAAAAGGATTTCCATTGCTATCCCTAACGCGTGTGTTTGCTAACTCCTGTTTTTAAATTAGAATATTTTTATTTTTGGAGAGGTTCGTTTAATGATTTTCGGATATAAACTGTCTGCAATATTGTTTATATCTGCCGTTAAACGAAGGTAGCCGAATTTTTTTAGAAAGTCAAGTAACATACTAAACAAACCCATTTTATATATGACTTAATTTATAGGTGTTTGTTGGCGTAATTTTTATAATACCATGCTCTAGTAGTAATTTTAAAACTGTTTTTATGTCTTTTTCTGAAGCTTCAATGGTTGTATTTATTTGACGTGATGACAACTCGCCAGTCTCTAATAATTCAATAATACTATTTTTTAAAGATTTTAAATTTTGTGGAGCTTTCTCTTTTTTAGTTTCAACACAAACCGAACAAATACCACAAGGTTCTATTTCTTTTTCACCAAAATAAGCGAGGAGTTGCATGCTTTTACAAACTGAATCATTTTCAACATAATCTAGCATACTTTTAACCTGCTGTTGTTTTAGTTTGTTTTGCTGTTCTATAATTTTTGCGATGCGGTTAATAGTTTTATCATCTTCTCGTGGTTGAATAAACGTGATTTGTGCATCGGTTTTAGCCAAATTGAGTGTAATAACTTGGTTGTTTTCTAATTCATATAACGCTTGAATTAATTTTGATTCTGTAACCGAAGCTTTTTCTGCAATTCGAGGTAAATCAATTTTAGTAACGTGGTCAAAAATGCCACCATACATTCTAAGCATTGATTTTACTATAATGCTTAATTCTTGATGTGTTTCTAAATAATTAAATAAAGAAGGGCTAGAAATAATAAATTGAACCGTTACTTTATTTTTAAATTGTTTCGATAAAGAAATCACACTATTTCTATCTAAAATAAGAAGTGTATTATACGCTAAAATCGAACTAAAATTATACGTTTTACAAAAGGTGTTAAAATCGAAATTGTGTATAGTATATTCGCCTTCGCCATAAGAAATCTGAAAATAACTGCAGAGTTTTCTATACACTTGTTTTACAAAACCTACTTTTGGTAAAACGCTTAAAAACTGATTTTTAACTAAAACAGAATCACTATTGTTTTTTAAAATAACGGCAAAAGCTTTGTCGCCATTTCTACCAGCACGACCTGCTTCTTGAAAATAACTTTCTATACTTTCGGGTAAATTTAAATGAATAACCGTTTTTACATCTGGTTTATCAATACCCATACCAAACGCGTTTGTAGCAACCATAACTTGTTTTTGATTGTTTATCCAAGCAGTCATATTCTCATTCTTTTCATCGTTTGAGAGACCGCCATGGTAATGTGTTGCTGTAATATTTTTTGAGTACAAAAAGGAAGATAACTCTAAAGTTAGTTTTCTGTTTCTAACATAAATGATTGATGATGCTTTATACTTTCTTAAAATATTTTCGATACGGTAGTATTTATCGTTTTCATGATAAACCATGTAGGCCAGATTAGGTCTAAAAAAGGACTGTTTAAATATTTTAGGTTTAATAAAATCGAGTTCTTTTGTAATATCTTCAATAACTTCTGGTTTTGCCGAAGCGGTTAAAGCTATTACATTTACACTGGGTTGCAATTGCCTCAGCAGTGTAATGTTTTTATAAGCTGGTCTAAAATCGCTTCCCCATTGCGAAATACAATGTGCTTCATCAACCGCAATTAAATTCACGTTCATTAATCGAATTCTGTCTTGCACTAATTCTTGTTGCAAACGTTCTGGAGATAGGTATAAAAACTTATAATTTCCGTAAATACAATTATCTAAAAGCGTGTCTAATTCGCTATACGAAATCCCACTCGTTAGCGCCATGGCTTTAATGCCTTTATTGTTAAGTTGTTGCACTTGGTCTTTCATAAGCGCAATTAACGGCGAAATAACAATGCAAATACCTTCTTTTACTAAAGCAGGGATTTGAAAACATAACGATTTTCCGCCACCTGTTGGTAATAACGCAAAAGTATCTTCGCCATCTAAAACCGAATGTATTATAGCTTCTTGATTGGGTTTAAACGAAGAGAACTTCCAGTAGCGTTCTAATATGTTAATAGGATGTTCCATTTAGATTCCTACTACTTTTAAAATAAAATCGGTTCTGTTTTCTACGGTATCAAAAGGGACATCAATTAATGTGTAATTGTAATTTTTATACGTATTAACTAAGCTATCATGAATTTGAAGTGCTTGTTCAAAACTTTCATAACGTTCATTATCACTTGTGTATATGGCCTTCCAAGGTTTTAAAATAAACACCATATCGTATTTCGAATCTTTACAGGCATCAATAAAATATTGTGGATAATTATCACCAATAAAATCCATATAAGCTAAAACATCAGGAACACCACGATCTAAAAAAACAATATCAGCATTTAGTTTAGCGGCATCAATATATTGTTTTTGGCGTCCTTTTAAAAGTAGTTCACTAAATAATAAAGGGTTTGTTAAAAATAATTGTTCGATACCTTCTTTTTTAGCATCTAGCGTTACTTGCCTCGAAATTTCTTCAAGGCAGGTATAACCTCTCTTAATCAATTCATTAATAATGCTAGATTTTCCTGTTCCTGGACCACCAGTAATAACAATTTTTTTAATATTCAAAAGGCTAAGGTTTATGCTGTAAAAATCGGAATTAAACTCGTATAAAAAAAATACAAATAAACAGTATCTTTGCAGCTTATTAAATAATTATAATGAGCACAACTCCAAACTCGGAAGAATTTTACCAAAAACTAAAAGAGCAATTACACGACACTACTAATTGGCCTGCAGAATATTTATATAAATTTATTGTAAAGTCAGATTTAGAAAAAATAGCAAAACTTGAAGTCATCTTTGATAATATGGGTGCTGTTATAAACACAACCGAATCTAAAAACGGTAAATACACCAGTGTATCGGTTAACTTACTTATGAGAAATCCTGATGCTGTTATTGAAAAATATAAAGAAGTAGCTAAAAAAGTAGAAGGCGTTATAAGTTTATAATCCAGAGATTACTAGAATGTCTTTTAATACCGCTAAAGATAGTGTTCAAGTATCCTTTAGGTTAGGTTACCAGGGCGGTGAAGTTATTTTGGGAAGAGATAACGACGAATGGAAAATAAAAGATTGGAAAATGACTTGGATAGAATAGTTGCGCTTACAAAAGCTACTCATTTTATTAACGCCTAAAAGATGAAATCCCCCATATTTAAAAACTAGAAATTTTAATACACAACAATTCTTATCTAAGATTGTCTAGTTCTTTTTTTTTTGTATTTTGCGCAAGCATAACAACTACGTGCACAAATATATAATCTACACATTTATTTTGATAGACGATTTAGAATACAACACAGAGCGTGAGCATTTAATTATACCGGAATATGGTCGCCATATGCAGAAAATGATTAATCATGCAAAAACAAGAGAAACAAAGGAAGAACGTAATAATTTAGCTAAAGCCATAATTTCTGTAATGGGAAATATGCAACCGCATTTAAGAGACGTTCCAGATTTTCAGCATAAATTATGGGATCAGCTTTTTATCATGTCTAATTTTGAGTTAGATGCCGATTCACCTTTCCCAAAGCCAACAAAAGAACTTTTTGAAGAAGCACCAGAACCTTTAAAATATCCTCAAAATTTCCCTAAGTATCGTTTTTACGGGAACAATATTAAAACCATGATAGACGTTGCTAATACATGGGAAGATGGTGAACTTAAAGAAGCTTTACTATATACAATAGCTAATCACATGAAAAAGTGTTTTTTAAATTGGAACAAAGACACAGTTGAAGATGCAGTTATTTTTAATCATTTATTCGAATTATCTGGCGGTAAAATAGATTTGCGTAATTCTGAAGAAGATTTATCAGCTTCATCGAGCTTAATGCGTACCAAGACTAAATATAGTAATAATAAGAAAGGCGGACACCAAAAAAAGAATTCAAATAACCGCCAAAGAAAACGCTACTAAGAGTATTTATGGGAACATTTAAAATTGAAGGTGGGCATCAATTAAAAGGAAGTATACAACCACAAGGGGCCAAAAATGAAGCGTTACAAATTTTATGTGCAGTATTATTAACCCCAGAGCGTGTTACCATAAACAACATTCCAGATATTGTAGATGTAAACAAACTTATTAGTTTATTAAAAAAACTGGGTGTAAAAATTGAAAAACTATCACCAAACTCGTATGCGTTTCAAGCTAATAATATTAATTTAGAATATTTAGAATCAGCAGAATTTAAAGAAGACGGTAAAGGACTTCGTGGTTCAATAATGATTGTAGGTCCGTTATTAGCACGTTTTGGAAAAGGTTATATACCAAAACCAGGAGGTGATAAAATAGGTCGTCGTCGCTTAGACACCCATTTTGAAGGCTTTATAAAATTAGGTGCTAAATTTAGATACAGTAAAGAAGACCATTTTTATGGTGTAGAATCTGATAAACTAAAAGGCACTTATATGTTGCTTGAAGAAGCATCAGTTACCGGAACCGCAAATATTGTTATGGCTGCTGTTTTAGCTGAAGGACAAACCACCATTTATAATGCTGCTTGCGAACCTTATTTGCAACAATTATGTAAAATGCTTAATCGCATGGGGGCAAAAATAGGTGGCGTTGGTTCTAATAAATTAATTATTGATGGCGTTGAAAGTTTAGGTGGAACAGACCACACTATGCTTCCAGATATGATTGAAATTGGGAGTTGGATTGGTTTAGCTGCAATGACTAAAAGTGAACTAACCATTACTAATGTGAGTTGGGACGATTTAGGCGTGATACCAAATGTATTTAGAAAATTAGGTATAACTGTTGAAAGACAAGGCGATAACATTCATATTCCTAAACATACTGATGGTTACGAAATACAAAACTTTATTGATGGTTCTATTTTAACCATTTCTGATGCTCCTTGGCCTGGGTTTACACCAGATTTATTAAGTATAATATTGGTTGTAGCTACACAGGCTAGAGGTAGTGTTTTAGTACACCAAAAAATGTTTGAAAGTCGTTTGTTCTTTGTCGATAAATTGATTGATATGGGTGCAAAAATTATTCTTTGCGATCCGCATCGTGCTACAGTTATTGGACATGATTTTCAATCAACTTTAAAAGCAACAACCATGACATCGCCAGATATTCGTGCTGGAGTATCTTTATTAATTGCAGCCTTATCTGCAAAAGGGACTTCAACTATTATGAATATAGAGCAAATAGATCGTGGTTACGAAAACATTGATGTACGTTTGCGTGCTATAGGTGCGCATATCGAAAGAGTAGATTAATTTTAATAACATTTCGCTATTACTTACATTGTTGTTTGCAGTTCTCTTTTTATACTTTTAAAGGAGTTTTAATATCTTTTGAGTAATAATTCACGAATAGGCATCGTTTTAAACGAATTTAGTCAGTTTTTATAATAAAGATACTGCGTTTAAAGTTTAATTTAAAGCATTTTTATAAACTTCTAGACAGCGCTTTCGAGCCATTTTATGATCAACAATAGGAGTAGGATAGATGAGTTCTTGAAAATCTGGAACCCATGTTTTAATATATTCTAAGTTTTTATCAAATTTTTGTATTTGTGTTGTTGGGTTAAATATTCTAAAATATGGTGCAGCATCAACACCGCAGCCAGCAACCCACTGCCAATTACCAATATTGCTCGCCATATCATAATCGTGAAGTTTTTTAGAAAAATAAGCTTCGCCCCAACGCCAATCGATTAATAAATGTTTGCATAAAAAACTACCAACTAGCATACGTACGCGATTGTGCATAAAGCCAGTTTGGTTTAATTGCCTCATGCCAGCATCAACCAATGGATATCCTGTTTTACCTTCGCACCAAGCTTTAAATTCAGTTTCGTTATTTCGCCAAAAAATACGATCGTATTTGGGTTTAAAGCTTTGGGTTTGTGTCTGCGGAAAATGCCAAAGTATCTGCATAAAAAACTCACGCCAAATAAGTTCTTGCCAGAAAATTTCGTTGGTTTCAGCAATGGCTTTTTTTACCATATTCCTGATGCTTACTGTACCAAATCGTAAATGAGGACCTAAACGCGACGTACTATCTTTTGCAGGATAATTTCGTGTAGCTTCGTAGGTTTGTATTAATTGTGAACTAATTAGGTAAGGTTTTATTTGCTGTTGAGAGGTTTTAAAACCAATATCTGATAGACTTAAATTAGGAAAGGATTTATTTGAAATTAAATTATCCAATAACGTTTCAGATTTATAAGATTTAAAGTCAATATTCTTAAAGGTTTCTTTCCAACGCTTCATGTAAGGGGTATAAACCAAATAGGGTTTGCCGTCGTTTTTTACAACATCGTTTTTTTCAAAAACAACCTGATCTTTATAGGTTTTAAAACTTATATTATTATCATTTAAAAAGTTTCTAATTTCCTTATCTCGCATTCTGGCATACGGTTCGTAATCATGGTTTGTATAAACTGTTTTTATGTTGTAATGAGTAATTAATTGTTTGTAAACATCTAGTGGTTTACCATAAAACATAGAGATACCACTTTTGTAGTTGTCTTTAAGCTTTGTATTTATAGATTGTAGTGTTTGATAAATAAAAGTAACACGCGCATCAGTTTTTGGTAGTTTATCTAATATTTCAGAATCGAAAATAAATATAAGGATAACATTAATTTTTTCTTTTAAAGCTTCAAATAAACCGTGATTGTCTTCAAGTCTTAAATCGCGACGAAGCCAGAATATGTTAATAGGTTGCCTCATTTTAGTATTTACCAAAAAGTTCCTCTAATTTTTTAGTTCTGTAATTAAAAATCTCTTCCAGTTTTGGTTTTACCAAAATAGGATGTACAAGTTGCCCAAGCAAGCCAAAAGGTACTTTGTAATCAATAATATCTTCCATTTCTACACCGCCATCAATAGCTTTAATAAAGTGTTTATGATGCCAAAGAGCATAAGGGCCAAAACGTTGTTCGTCTACAAAATAGTGCTTGTCTGCCATATGCGTAATTTCGGTTACCCATTTTGTTTTTATGCCTAATACAGGTGTTACTATGTATTGAATAATTTGACCCGCAAACATTGGTCTGTCAGCTCCAGATAAAATATTAAAGCCCATGTAATCTGGCGTTATAGTTTTTAAGTTTTTAGGATTTGAAAGAAAACCCCAAGCCTCATCTACGTTAATGGGTAAGTTCTGTTTTTTATGTAATCTATAAATTTTCATGTGTTTATATTTATTGTTATTCAACGGTCACATGTAACATCCTAAATAATCATTTGGTTGTGTGATTAAATATTAATCATGGATGTTTCATTCAATGTTTTAATTGTTAAATAAAATGTACCCATTAAGCGATGTTGCTATACCTAACCAAATTAAATAAGGTAAAATAAGTATGGTTTTAACTTTCATTTCTTTTAGAAATAAAACGGTGAATATGGCAACAACTAAGGTTAAAAGTATAATTACTGTAAAGCCAAAACCAACCATATGCTGATTAAAAAAAATGTAGTTCCAAATAACATTTAATACAAACTGAACACTAAATAAACTAATAACTAAGGCGTTAGCTTTTAATTTGTATAGATACGCCATGTAAATGGAAAAACAAAACATTATGGTTGTCCAAGCTGCACCAAAAACCCATCCTGGAGGTGTCCAAGGTGCTAGATTTAGAGTTATATACCATTTCGTTTGTGGACCATCATCCATAAGCCAATTACCAAAAGCTAAAGCACCAAAATTTATTATTAGAAATATTAAAACGTATTTAAGCAGCTTCATCTTTCATGTTATTTATTAAATCTGCTATTTCTTGCGCTTCAGCAAATTTTTTATCGCTGGCAGCTCTATTAATTGAGGATAGCTGATGCCACTCCTGCATTAACTTTTTAAATTTTTTTTCTAATTTTTCTTTTTCTGATTTCTTCTTAAAAAAACTAAACATAACAATCTACTTTAAATGTTTTACAATTTTTGAACTTAATGGCTTTGTAGTGGAAAGGAAATAATCTACCAGATTACCATTAGGATCAACTAAATATTTTTGAAAATTCCATTTTACCGAAGAATCTTTTACACCATTATTTATTTTTTGAGATAACCAAGTGTATAATGGATGTTGGTGTTTCCCTTTTACATTAATTTTTTCTGTAATTTGAAACGTAACACCATAATTTACTTCACAAAAGGACTCTATATCGTCTGCATTACCAGGTTCTTGTCCGCCAAATTGATTACAAGGCACACCAATAACTTGCAACTTATCTTCATATTTTTCATGAAGCTTTTGTAATTCTTTATATTGTGGCGTAAAACCACATTTAGAAGCTACATTTACAAAGAGGATGAATTTACCTTTGTAATCAGTTAAATCAATAGGTTTGCCATTTAAGGCATTTATTTTAATATTATAAATAGAGCTTATTTCCATTTTTTTATTTGATGATTTTGAGCTAAATGTTGCTAGGAATGCTTTAAGAAGATTCATGGACTAAATTTTAAAACTTACAATACCGCAATCCAATTCAAATACTTGCCCCGAAACAGAAGACGATTTCTCAGATAATAAGAATTCAGCCATATCTGCGACTTCTTCTGGTGACAAGAATTTTTTAAGCGGATGACGCTCAGTTATATTTTCAATCATTTTATCATTACGCAGTAACTTAGAGGCCAATGCTGTATCAGTTACAGTAGGCGCAATAGCGTTTATGCGTAGAGTAGGAGCCAATTCTGCACCTAAAGATTTCACTAAACCTTCAATGCCCGATTTTGCAACAGCAATACTTGCATGGTATGGCATACCTAATTTAGCTGCTACTGTGCTAAATAATACAATAACGGGATTGCTTCCATTTTTTAAAATTGGAAGATATTTTTGAATTGCTTTTACAGCACCAATAACATTGATTTCAAAATCATTTTTAAAATCATCGATACTTAAACGCCCAATAGGTTTTAAGTTAATACTGCCCGCACAATAAACAAGTCCGTCTGCATTTTCAATATTTGGTAATTCGTCTTGTGTTACATCGCATTGATGGTGAGTTAGGTTGTTGTGCGATGTTTCTGGAGTACTTCTGCTAATGTTTATAACATTACAGGTTGCTAATAGTTTTTCAACTAAAGCTTTTCCAATGCCCTTACTTCCACCAACAATTATTATCGTTTTCATGGGTTTCAGGGCATTTAGTTTTTATGGCCTGCCCTTTAGCCGCTTTTCAATTTTCTGTTTTATTACTGTTAAACGCTTCATTAAATCCATAATCTCTGGATCTTTTTCTACTTTGTAGATGTCGTTTAAACCTAATATTAAACTTTTTACTTCTCTAGACGATTCGATACGCTCACTTGTTGTTTTAAAAGTGTGTCTGCGTTTTTCGAACTCTAAAGCTTTGTCAATAATCTCCATAATACTAATCTTACTATAATTTTTGTGTAAAGTGCACTACTATATGCACATTTTCGCAATATAATAAAATATAGAAGATTACCTATTTTTATATGGATTTATTAAATAAAATTTAATATTTCAACAGGTTAACCTGTTATTTTTGAAAGTTATACTATTATAAAAGGCGACCTTTTAATCGTTTTTCTACTTTTCTTTTTATAGCAGTTAAACGCTTCATGATATCCATAATGTTATCGTCCTTTTTCTGCTTATAGATTTGATTTAAATCTAGTATTAAGGCTTTAGCTTCTCTTGATATTTTTACACGATCGCTAGTTGAAAGGGATCTCATTTTTCTTTGTTCAAATTCTAATGCTCTGTTTATTAATTCCATTATATTAACTGTTTAAGTAATTTTGTAGTTCTGTAATTTTTTCTGAAGTATTAAATCTTCCGCCATAAAAAGCGGTAACCGTCGAAGAGGTATCATCCTTTATGCCTCTAGAAGATACACATAGATGTTTAGCATCAATGATTACTGCAACATCTTCGGTATCTAAAATTGATTTTAATTCGTTTGCTATTTGGTTTGTTAAGCGTTCCTGAACTTGTGGGCGTTTAGCATAATATTGTACAATTCTATTAAGTTTTGATAAACCAATAACTTTTCCTGAGGAAATGTAAGCTACATGTGCTTTACCAATTATTGGCACAAAATGGTGCTCGCAATTAGAATAGAACGTAATATTCTTTTCAACCAACATTTGGTTGTATTGATACTTATTATCAAACAAGGCTACTTTTGGTTTATTAGCAGGGTTTAATCCTGAAAATATTTCATCTATGTACATTTTAGCAAGACGTTTAGGAGTGCCTCGTAGCGAATCATCAGTTAAATCTAAGCCCAGAACATCCATTATTTCTTCAAATAAAATGGCAATACGTTCTTTTTTTTCTTCGTCAGACAACTTAAAAGCATCAGGTTTCATTGGTGTTTCTAGACCTGTAAAGAGATGGTCGTCTCCAATATCATCTAAAGAAAATCCGTTTAACTTGTGTCCGTTTGTTCTTAATTTTTCTAATTGCATAGTGTCTTTTTTATGTGCTGTCTTGATGTGTTACCACCAATCAAAGCACGTTAACGTTTTGATATATTATTGTTTGTTATCTGTTTCTGTCTGCTGCACTTAAAGCGTCCCTTTTCAAATACTCTTAGCTTTTCATGTTTTGTTGCACGACCTTGAACACGTTTTCTCCACATTTTGAAACTACTTGGTTTTATATGTTTTCGCATTAATGTTATAACATCTTGTTCTTTCAATCCAAATTGAAATTTTATAGACTCAAAAGTGGTTCGGTCTTCCCAAGCCATTTCAATAACTCGATCGGTATCTTCAATGGATAGTATCATGCATTCTGAAAGTTATATTGTTCGTCGTATTTAATTTTTTCATCCAACATCTTATCAAAAAAATGTTTATTTTCTTTAAAGGTTATATTATTTTTAAAATGAATATATTTCCCTTGAGCATGAATACTTGCCCCATTTGTTTTGTAAATTACTAACTGGTAATAAGGAATTATCCATGTAAAATTTTGCAAGCCTTTATTGATAAAAATTAAAATACCATTAGTTCTTAATTCTATATTAGCATAATTGATGTCTGATACAACATTCATAAAAGATTGTAAATTTGGACTTACTTCTTCAATTATCATGCGTTTAGAACCTACTCCTTTCATTTGGAATGATTCTAATAAAGTGAATGATCTGCCAACTAAATCTCTTATGATCTGTTTGTGTCCTTTAATTTTGTGAGTTGTATTAAGTATCATATTTTTAACTTACAACTCAAATATACAAAATGTTTAATAATTATATAAAAAAGTTAAACAAAAAATAAGATAGTAGTATTGATAAAACTTATAGTAGTGTACAATTATTAGTCTAATAGTTTATAATTTTATTACAAAAAATTTAGAGTAATTTGAGGTTTTCACCATTCAATTATTAATAGTTAGGAGTAGTTATATGCGAGGTGTGTTTTCTTTAATAATTATATTTTTTTGAGAATTAACTTTAACAAGTTTATTAATCATTCCTGAAAAAATAAATGAATGAAAGGGTAGAACGCTGTACCAATAGAGTCTACCCCATAGTCCACGAGGTCTAAAAGTTGCTGTTTGTTTTAATTTGTTTTCTTCAATTTTAAATTCTAACCAAGCTTCTCCTGGTAGTCGCATTTCTGCATAAAGCAGTAATTTTTGTTGTGATTTGTCAGCAAAAATAACGCGCCAAAAATCTAAGGCATCTCCTGCATTTAAATCAGTTGGACTAGTACGTCCGCGTCTTAAACCTATACCTCCAAAAAGTTTATCAATGTAGCCCCTAATACGCCACAAAATAGTACCGTAATACCAGCCATTAGTGCCGCCAATACTCCAAATTTTCTCAATAGTTTCATCAATGTCAATAACATAACGCTCTTTGTAATCTTTAAAACAACCAAACTTTGGTACATTTACATATTTGTGTAAACTATTTCTAAGTCTACCACTGCTTACCATTGAGTCTTTCCAACTTGACACAATGCTATTTTGCTCTATCTTTTTAAAAGCTAAAGAAACTGATTCTTTGTATGTTATTGGATTAACTTTTAATAATTGATTGATTTCACTTTCTTTTCCTATGATTTGAACGCCCATACTATCTACTAAAGTCGATGCTAGTTTGTATGAAGTTGAAGTAACAAAATACAGCCAATATGATGATAATTTGGGTGTCATTACTGGAACAGTAAAAATGCGACGTTTTAAACCGCGTACTTCTGCAAATTGTAAGAGCATCTGTTTGTAAGTAATAATTTCTGGACCAAATACATCATACGATTTATTATAAACAGTTTCATTTCCAGCTGCTTTATTTAAAAATGCCAAAACATCTCGAACTGCTAGTGGTTGTGTTTTTGTGTTTAGCCATTTTGGTGCTATCATAAATGGTAGCTTTTCTACCAAATCTCTTATAATTTCAAATGAAGAACTTCCAGAACCTACTATAATTCCTGCTTTAAAAACGGTTAATGCATAATTATTTGAAGCTAAATGGTTTTCTACATTTTTTCTTGATTGTAAATGCTTTGATAGTTTATCTTCATTTGTAATACCGCTTAAGTAAATAACTTGTTCTGTTTGAGTAGTTTCAATGTAACTTTTGAAATTGATAGCGCAACGTTCTTCTAGAGATTCAAAATCTTTTGAAGAGTTAGACATTGAATGAATTAAATAATACGCAATGTCTATTTTTTTTGGTATGTTTTTAAGCGTTTCTGGTTTTAAAAAATCTGCTTCAATTACATAAAAATTATCCTCTTCAGAATAACTTTTATCAGCCCTAGCTTTATCACGTACAACACAAATAATAGTATGCCCTTCATTTAATAAAACAGAAATTAACCGTTTACCAATATAACCTGTTGCTCCTGTTACAAGAATTGTCATACTTTATACTTTTGTGAGTCGAGCGTAGCCGAGACCTTAATTTATCTATTCTGTAAATCTCTCGACTGCAATCGAGGGATATGATATTTTATGTTACTAATTCCTTTGGTCTTTGATACCCATATCGGGTTTTTGATTCTGGAATGGTGTATCCATCCAATCCATTTATTGCAGCTATCTCCGCTTTAGTTAAATTGATGAAACCATCGTCTTCAATAAGATTATTGTTAACATATAAGCCAACAACTTTACCAATAACCAATATAGTGTTATTTGCCTTAATATTATATTCTTCAACAAATTTCATCGCCAATTGAATTGGCGCATTTTTTACAAAAGGGGCTAAAAATTTATTCTTGTATTCTGCATTTAAATTGGTAGCGTCAAACTCTGATATATTGCTTTGGTATTTAGCAGAAGTATGATGCGCATCACTTATGATATCTTTATGAATGTGATTTATAGTAAAAAAAGCTGTTGATTTTATATTATCATATGTATTTCTAATTACTGTTGTTGGTCTTGAAAAGAAACCTAACATTGCAGGACTTTAACCTATGTGAGTTATTGAACTAAAAATGGCAACATTTTCGACATGATTTTCTGAAATAGAACCTATTAGATTGGCTGACTTATAGCCTGAACAACTATTAATTAAATTAATTTTATAAATATGATTTAAATCTTGAATATCACTTTCGCTAAAGTATCTCATTTTAAGACAATATTAAATAATTGTTGATTTTAATATCTTTAGCTTTCAGATCGAACATTAAATTATAAAGCCCAAAAAAAGTTCTGTTAATATAAATAAAATGCTTTGATCCACGGTTACCATTCATCTTTTTTAAATCGGTACTTTTAGAATAAAGTTCTCCTAATGTAGCAATTTTATCGAAGAATTCCGCATCAGAAAAATCAAAACTTTCTTGTTGAAATGGTTCTATAAATAAACTCAACATTTCATAAAACATATTGGTGAAAAAAGCTAATTCTTCTTCTGAATCATCTTCTCGCAATATTTCTAACTCATAGAGTTTTGTAACGAAATAATCTTGATTGTTGATGTGTTCTGGTTTTGCTAATTCGAAATAAGGTGTATAAAATTCCATAGGAATGGTTTTCATACACCCAAAATCTAACGCTATTAATTCTCCTTTTTCAGAAACTAGAAAATTCCCAGGATGTGGATCTGCATGTACTTTTTTTAAATTATGAATTTGATACATGTAAAAATCCCAAAGGGCTTGTCCTAATTTATGTGCTTTTAGTTGGTCTGTATTTTGTGTAGCAAATTCCGAAAGGTGTTTACCAACCATATAATCCATGGTGATAATACGTTCAGAAGATAGTTCTTTGTAATACTTAGGAAACATTAAATTAGGAATATGTGAACACGCTTTAGTAATTTCTTTGCTTTGTGCTATTTCCAAAACATAATTGGTTTCCTCGACCAATTTATTTTCTACTTCTTTAAAATATTTATCAGAATCTTTACCTTTAATATTAAACATACTTATAGCAATAGGTTTAACCATGGCTAAATCTGAAGCGATACTCTCCGCAACTCCTGGATATTGGATTTTCACAGCAAGTTTTTTCCCATTCTTGGTTGCCATATGCACCTGACCGATGCTAGCAGCGTTTACAGAAGTTGCGTTGAAAGTATCAAACAAATTGTTAGGATGTTTTCCAAAATATTTTTTAAATGTTTTTATAACTAATGGTGGAGATAAAGGTGGTACAGAAAATTGTGCTAGCGAGAATTTCTCTACGTAAGCTTGTGGTAAAATACTTTTTCCATACTTAGCATTTGTGCTATTTTAAGCGCACTTCCTTTAAGTTGTTTTAAACCATCATATATATCATTAGCATTATTTTTATTTAACCGTTGTTTGGCTTCAACCTCAGAATTAACCATTTTATCGCCATAATATTTTAAATAGTTAACCCCAACTTTTGCACCAGTTGAAACCAATTTGGTAGCACGTTGTATTTTTGAGGTTGGTATTTTATCTATGGTTTTCATAATTTTATATTAATTCATTTGAAATTTTTCCTTGAACAAGAATTTGCCCAAGTCTAATACACTTTTTATTGGTACTATATCTAAAACATCAAAGGTTGTATTAACTGATTTTTCTATAAAAATATCTGTTTTTTCAAATGAAGCCGATGTGTCGTCTAACCAAAATTTTATAGTAATTAACAGCTGTAACCACGCCGATTCTTTTAATGTTTTGTCTTGTATCTTCTCTAGTTTTTCGTGCTTTAAATCTAACATCTGAATTTCTAGGTTTGAGATGAATGTAGTAAAATGTTGTTTTAAACCAGCGAGTGTTTTTAAACCTTTTAAGTCGTTTTTGTACTTGTAGAGCACATGCGATACATAACTTCTATTGGTCGTTAAGTTTTCAAAAAAAGTATAGTAAAAGCTTAGTAGTTTGTTTCTAGAATCAAATATTTTATAATCGACGCTTTTGTTTAAAGTGTTTATTGAATTGGTAAAGAAAGCTTCAAAAATACTTTTTTCAATGACCTCAAAAGATGCAAAATATTTGTAAAAAACAGCTTCTTCAAAATTATTAGCCTTAGAAAATGAGTACACAGACTTAGGGTTTTGGTCATGTTCTAAAACATAATCCATATACAGTGTTAGGATTTTTTCTTCTGAAATTGATTTATTCTTTGCCATAATCTGATATGATTTACAACAAAGATACAAAATGTTTAACTATTTTTAATAAAAGTTAAACAAATTTAATAAATTATTAGCAACAATTGTCATTTTTAACAAGTTTACAACTAGAAACTGCTACAATAGCGCCTAATACAGGAGCAGTAATATAAAGCCATAAGTATTGAAAATTACCAGTAAAAATTGCTGGTGCAATAGATCGAATGGGGTTCATAGATGCCTTGGTTAAGGGTCCTGCAAACATAGCTTCTAAAAGAATAACGCCTCCAACTGCTATTGCTGCCATAGTACCAATTTCTTTACTACCTGTTGATACGTTGATAATAACTACCATTAGGAAGAATGTGAGTAGAAACTCTAAAATAGCGGCCTTATATGCAGGAAAATTTTCTGCAGGTGTGGTTTCGCCTAAAAACTGACTTTCGGGAAATAAAAACCATAAAATAAAAATAGCAAAAAACGCTCCAATGCCTTGTGCTAAAATATATTTAGGCACTTGATTCCAAGCAAACTTTTTAGCGAATGCAAAACCAATAGTTACAGCTGGATTAAAATGCGCTCCAGATATTTCGCCAAAAGCATAAATCATGGCCATGACTATGAGTCCCCAAGTTATAGCAACTCCAACGTGCGATATGCTTCCGTTTGTAATTTCATTAATGGTCATGGCGCCACAACCACAGAATACCATGGAGAACGTGCCTATTGTTTCGGAAATGTATTTTTTCATATTAAACTTTTTTTGCGTTAGGGATTGATGCGGCATCCTTTTTCTTTTTTGCAAAAGATATAGCGTAAAGCCCTACCCTTTTGGGTAACGCACAAATTATTTTGCTGCAAATATATAACTCCTTAATTTAAGCTTTTGTTAACACTTATAGATTTTTTGTTCCGTAATTTTATGCATTAATAATTAATTATTTGATTAACTAATATATATGTAAAAATGAAGAAACTACTATTAATTTTAATGGCATTTACAATGGCTTATTCGGTAAATGCACAGGTTAAGACACCACAACCAAGTCCGTTTTCTAAAATAGAACAAAAGGTTGGTTTAACCGATGTAACTATAGAATATTCTAGACCAGGTGTAAAAGGGAGATCGGTTTTTGGAAACTTAGTGCCTTATGGTAAAATATGGCGTACTGGAGCTAATGCTAGAACTAAAATAACATTTAGTACAGACGCAATTGTTGATGGACAAACTTTAAAAGCAGGTTCTTACTCTGTTTTTACAATTCCTAACGCTGAATCTTGGGAAGTTATTTTTTATAATGATGGAAAGACGAATGGAACACCTAATGAATTAGATGAAAATCATGTTGCTGCTAAAACAACTGTAAGGTCTAACCCTATTACGTTTAGCGTAGAAACCTTTACTTTAGATATTAATAATATTACAAATAAAGGAGCAACACTTGATTTAATTTGGGACAAAACATATATAGCTGTACCATTTGAAGTGCCAACAGATAATGCTGTATTAGCAAGTATTAATAATGTTATGAGTGGTCCAGGTGTGAATGATTATTATGCTTCTGCTCAATATTATTTACAAGAAGGAAAAGATATTAAGAAAGCTAAGGTTTGGATTGATAAAGCTGTAGAAATGACTAAAGATAATCCACGCTATTGGATTTTAAGACAACAAGCTTTAATTCATGCTAAAGCTGGAGATAAAGCTAGTGCTATAGTAGCTGCTAAGGCCTCTATGAAGCTTGCTGAAAAAGCTGGAAATATTGGTTTTGTTAAAATGAACCAAGATTCTTTAAAAGAATGGGGAGCAATTTAATTTAGACTTCTTAGATTTTTAGAAGATTAGATATTTAAAGCGCAACTGATTATGGTTGCGCTTTTTTTTGTACCTAATCTTCATCTTCAAGAAAGAAAATGTCTTCAACGGGTTTTTTAAAAAGCTTTGCAATTTTTAATGATAGGACTGTGGAGGGGACGTATTTGTTTTTTTCCATAGCGTTAATGGTTTGTCTGCTAACACCTATTTTTTTTGCCAAATCTGCCTGAGTTAAATCATGAATTGCGCGTTGCACTTTTATATTATTCTTCATGACTTCTATTTTTTAGTTTTAAAAAATTAAAGCGGATTATAAAGAATAGTAATGGAGTAAACATGTTGTATATCATTATATCAAAAAAATCACCACCATAAATAAATATAATAGTAAATAACAATATAGTATAATTACATATAATTGCCCATACTAAAGAGTCTTTGCGAAGTTTATAAATAAACTCATCTTCAATTTTTTCTTTTGTAAAACCAACTAGAAGACCTCCAACAATAATACAAATTGAAATTATTTCATCTAGTACATTGTTTTTTATAATGCAAAAAAAAGGTTCTTTATTGCCTTTAAAGTTAAACATTTGAAGGACTTTGATTTTAAAAAAATCAAGTTCAAATTCATAAATAGTAATTAATAAACCTGATATAATACCTAATATAAATAGAACCCAGCCTACTATTTTGTATTTGTTTGGTAGTAAATAATTTGTTTTCATCTGTTAGTTTTTAATGTTATTAATTTGGTCAGATGCGATGCCTTTTTTAATTCCTTTATTTTTTAAAATTATTATTAGGCATTTCATAACTGTTCGTTTTAAGTTGATTTATATGATTGATAAAACAAAAGTAAAATAAACTTTACATTTAGACAAATAAGATTGTCATAAAGTAATAAAAACTAATCTTTAAAGTAAAAGGTTTTAGTAATGAAGGTTTATAATCTTCCTAACACCATCCAAAGTTTTAATAAGCTGTTTGCTAAACTGAAATGTCATAATATCACTTTCAGTTTTTTGTGCTCTAAGTAAACTATTAAAATGTTCAATTTCGTAATTGTAGCCAATGGTTTTGTAGTTAAAATCGATAGTTTTTTCTTCACCATTAGCTTCTGTTATAGTAACTGTAGTTGGACAATGAAACTGTGTATTAATTTTAATAGTGGCTTTTTTGCAATAAAAAATGGCTTCAGTTGGCGTGTCTTCTATAAAAGAGCTTTCTAAAAAAGCCTTAATATTTGGGGTGTAATTAAACGTCATCTCACAAGTAGAATCTACACCAGTTTCTGTAATTATTGCATTGGCTTTAATTGTATTTGGATTTCCTAGAGTAGATAATGCCGTAAAAACAGGATAGATTCCTATGTCTAACAAACTACCACCTCCTAACGATTTCTCCCATACTCGAGAGGTTTTACTATGGTTAGATTTAAAACCAAAATCAGCTTCTAATTTTAAAATATTTCCGTAAGTTTTGTTTTCCAGTGTTCTTAAAACAAATCGATAATGTGGTAAAAAGTAAGTCCAAAGTGCTTCCATTAAAAGCACTTTTTTTTCTTTAGCTTTTGCTATCATAGTATCAACCTCTTTAGCATCCATTGCAAAAGGTTTTTCGCATAAAACGGCAATATTATTTTCTAAACATAAAAGCGTATTTTCTTTATGAAAAACATGAGGGGTAGCTATGTATACGGCATCAATGTTAGGGTCTTCTGCTAAATCTTCATAGCATTCATAGGCTTTAGTAGCATTGTATTGTTGTGCAAATTCGTTTGCTTTTGCTGAAGAGCGTGATGCTACCGCATAAAGGTTAGCGTTTTCAATAGTCAATAAATCTTTTGCAAATTTATTGGCAATGTTACCCAAACCAATAATACCCCAATTAATGGTTTTATTAGGCACTGATTCTGTCATTATTTTTTTGTGAAAATTGAATTAATACTGCAATTAAAATAACTAAAATGCAACCAAAAAGATTAAGCCATAAGTAAGGCATCCAATCAAACCACCAGCCAATAATAACTATAATTTGAGTAATCAGTGCAGCTGCGAAAACAGCATTAGCTTTAATAAACTTAAAGAAAAATGCTAAAAGAAAAATACCTAATACATTACCATAAAATATAGAGCCAATAATGTTAACCAATTGTATTAAATTTTCAGCAAGATTAGCAAAACAAGCAATAATTATAGCCATGATTCCCCAGAGTAGAGTAAACATTTTTGTGGCTTTTACCATGTGTTTTTCGTCCTTATCTTCTTTTAAATTCCTTCCATATAAATCGATAGAGGTAATAGTTGCAAGTGCGTTTATCTCTGATGCTGTTGAGGACATAGCAGCCGAAAGTATAACCGCCAATAATAAACCAATTAAACCTTTTGGTAGATATTTGAGAATAAAAGTAATAAACATATAATCCCTATCGTTGGTTTGGGTGTCTTTTGCAGATTCTTTATACCAAGTGTTCAATTCTTCTTTTTTCTTTTTGTAAGCATCACTGTTTTTATTTTTTTTTAAAGCTAATAATTCCGTATTTAGTTTATCATATTTGCTAGCATAAGCGGTGTCAATAGCACGTTTTATTAAATATTTTGATTTTAATCGGTGTGTTTTTTCAATGCTATCTAAAACGAATAAATCTTGTCGTAATTTATCATCATCATTTTTGGAAACCTGAATACTTAAAGCTTTCTTTTCATTAAAAAGATTGTTTTGTTTTTCTTGAAGATTTTGATATTGTTGCGAGTACTCTGAAGCTAAAACTTTTTTAGTTGAAGCATCAATGAAATTAAGTGGAGCTGCATTAAATTGATAAAACACAAATACCATAACGCCAACTAATAAAATAAAGAATTGCATAGGTACTTTTAATAACCCATTAAAAATTAAACCCATTTGCATTTCTTTCATCGATTTTGCAGAAAGGTAGCGTTGTACTTGACTTTGATCGGTTCCAAAATAGGCAAGAGCAAGAAATGTTCCGCCTATTAATCCAGACCAAACGGTGTATCTGTTTTCTAAATCGAATGAAAAATCTAAAACTTCCATTCGCCCGCTTGCACCAGCAATATCTAAAGCTTTAGTAAACGAAACGTTATCTGGAATTAAATTTAAAATAATAACCAATGCAGCAAGCATGCCTGCAAAAATGACAAACATTTGCTGCTTTTGTGTAACTGTTACGGCCTTTGTGCCACCAGAAACGGTATAAATAATAACTAAAACGCCGATTGCAATATTGAGGTAAGTAATATTCCAACCTAAGACTACTGATAAGATTATTGCAGGGGCAAAAATGGTAATTCCCGCTGCTAATCCACGTTGAATTAAAAACAGAATAGCCGTTAAACTTCTTGTTTTTAAATCGAATCTGTTTTCTAAAAATTCGTAGGCTGTATATACTTTTAGGCGATGATATAAAGGAATAAAAACCAAACAAATAATAACCATGGCAATGGGTAAACCAAAGTAAAATTGAACAAACCCCATACCATCTGAAAACGCTTGCCCCGTTGTTGATAAAAAAGTTATGGCACTAGCCTGTGTTGCCATTACCGATAAGCCAATAGTCCACCACTTTGTTGTGTTGCCACCTTTTATGTAGTCTTGTGCGCTTTTTCTACCTCGGGTTTTCCATGTGCCATAGCCAACTATAGTTACTAACGTAACGGTTAAAACAACCCAATCAATCCAATTTAATGTTTGCATATTAAAAAGCTTTCATTATTAAATAAAAAGCAATAATATAAATGGTATTAGCAATTAAAACAATGGAATAAAGTTTTAGCCAAGGTTGTTTTTCGGGTTTGTCTTGGTTCATATTTAGTCGTTTAGTTTAGGTTCTAGAGTTAAATCTTCTTTCCCTATAGAAAGCATATTTGCAAATAATCGATAAGCGCCAGAAACACCAGCTGGGAATTCTCTAAAAAAGCTTAGCCCAGTATATATATAATAGCCTTTACCATATTTTGCCACTAGTAAACTTCCATCTTTTGGTGTTTCTCCTTTATCATTCATTGAAAGAATGGGTGTGAAGTCGTCTCCCCATTTACTAGGAAAATATAAACCGCGTTCTTGAGTCCAACCTTCAAAATCTTTTTTAGTTATTCTATTAGGATAGTTAAGTACAGGATGCTCGGGGCTTAAAAAACGAACTTCGGCATTTTCATTTGTAACCCGATCTCTCGATAATTTTAAATCAAAGGGAGATATATTATCTGTCTTAAGCCCAAAGTTTTTACTATACTGAACAATTACATTGCCACCATTTTCAATAAAATCATACAATTGCTTATGCTTAAATTGCAAATCGTCAAGTACATTATAGGCTCTAATACCAACTACTACGGCATCAAACCTGGTAAGTATTTCAGCATTAATATCTTCTGGTTTTATAGTTAAAACATTATAGCCTATTTGCTTTAAACTTTCAGGAACTACATCGCCAACACCTTGAATGTAGGCAATATTTTCGCCTTTCTTTTTTATATCTAATCGTACTATTTTGCTCTCGCTTGGTAATAAAACGGTTTGAAACGGGATATGATTATAATCAATTTCTATAAGCTCTTTGGTGTATAAATTCTCATTAATGGTAACTATTGGCCCAATAAAACCTTCACTTTCATTTTTAGGAGGAATAACAGTAAAAACAAGCGTTTGTTCTTCGCCTTTGTGTTTAATGTTAACTTTTTGGTTTTTAGGATAAATGCTCCAATCATTTGGGTGACAAACTTCAACAAAGCCTTCAAGATTATCTCGTCCTGCTTTAACAACTACCGTAATATCGCGTTGCTTATTATTATTTAGAATAATGACTTTTTCGGTAATTTTTGCAGAAGCTTCTGGAATTATTTCAAAAGGTTTATACAATTCACCTTTGTCTGGTTTAGAGTATCTGTGAATTACGGGTTTAGTTATAGTTATCGGAATATTGTTAATTAAAAGGTTAAAACTAATATTATAAACTCTTGGTGTTTCAGCTAAGCCTATTAGTTTAGTATCATCAACCTTATACATGCCCAAAGTACCTTTTTCACTTAGCCAATATGGTGTTGTTGTTTTTTCATCTTTATTAATTTTAATAGTTTCTTTAAATATATATTTTACATTGTTTTTTAATGCGATGTTTTTTGAAACATTTAAATCATTTTTGTTGTTTAAACTAACCAAGTTTATCGAAAGATTACTTCGGTTTAAAATTTCAATATTTATATTTATGGTTTCATTTGGTGTTGCCCAATTTGTATCTGCCGAAGCCTCTAAATATAAACCAGAGCACATTTCTATAATAGATTTTAATGCTTTTGATTTTTGAGTTTTCCAATGTTCGTTATCTATATTTTGAAGCAGTTTATAAGCTTCAAGCAATTGCCCAATATGTTGCGAAGGGTTTTTAAAATTGAAGTTGTTTTCAACTTTATATAAAATATCGCCAATAGCTTTTCCGCCTTTTACACGATTCCATGAGGTATCAATGCCTGAAAAAATATTTTCGTTATCGGTTAATGGGTCGCCTTTTAAAAACTCGATATATTCTTGTTGAGAACCTCGTTGCGATAATCGCCCAAAACCTTGACATAAATGCTGGCTACTTGCCAAAGAAGCAATCTCATTATTACTCAATCCTTTTAACGGATAATAAGTGCCAATATCAAAACTAAGCATATTGCTTTTGTCAGTTTTATCAAATTCTTCTCTACTACCATAGCGCCACCAACTTGTATTGTAAAACAAACGTTTTGGTTGCCATATGCTAGCGTCTTTAAGTAATTCGGGATACGAAGACTTCTTGCTAGCAAGATCGAATGCTTCCATACTTAAGAGGGCAGAAGAAGTATGATGCCCATGCGTTCTACCAGCTCTTCTGTGGTCGAACCTGTTAATAATGATATCTGGTTTAAATTTCCGAATTGCTAAAACCACATCGCTTAAAACTTCATTTTTATCCCAGATTTCTAAAGTTTCATCTGGATGTTTTGAGTAACCAAAATCGTTAGCTCTTGTAAAAAATTGTTCGCCACCATCAATACGTCTTGCAGCCAATAATTCTTGCGTTCTAATAACACCTAAAAGTTCTCTTAATTCTGGGCCAATTTCGTTTTGTCCGCCATCGCCTCTGGTTAAAGATAAATACCCTGTTCGTGCTTTTAAGTGGTTAGCCATGTAAGAAATAAGGCGTGTGTTTTCATCGTCTGGATGAGCAGCTACATATAATACTGAACCTAAAAAATTAAGTTTTTGAATGGATTCGTATATCTGAGATGATGAGGGTGTTTTTGGTTTTTGTGCTTGTAAAACAGAACAAAAAAAGAGTGTTATAAATATAGAAAACAGGTTTTTTTGCATAATTATTTTTTTAGCTAAAAATCAAATATAGCAAAGTAAAATAGGCGAGGAGTAGCTTTTAATGTTTCTTTAACTTAAATTTATTACAACCATTTTTTGCGTTTGAAGTAAAAAAGCATGACAATAAAAAGTAAAATCATAACGCCCCATAAAATAAAATAAGAATATTTGTATTGAAGTTCTGGAATATAGTCAAAATTCATACCATAAATACCAGCAATAAAAGTAAGCGGAATAAAAATAGAAGCCATAATGGTGAGCACTTTCATAACCTCGTTCATTTTATTGCTAATGGTTGTCATGTACATATCCATTAAACTCCAAATCATTTCTCTATAAATATCGATGTTTTCAGAGACTTGTATTAAATGGTCGTAAATATCACGGTAAAACGTTTTTGTTTTTTTTAGAATTAGAGTTCCTTCGTGTTTTTCAATACGGTTTATCACTTCGCGAAGCGGAAAAATAGCACGACGCACTCTTAGAATTTCTCGTTTTAAATCTTGAATATCTTTGCTTATAGAGTCATGAACATTTCCTGAGAATATTGCCGTTTCAAAATCTTCAATTTTTTCACCTAATACCTCAATAATATTAAAATAATGGTCTACAATAGCATCAATTAAAATATATAGTAAATAATCTGCCTGCATGTTTCTAACACGACCTTTGGCATGCCTAATTCGGTTTCTAACTTCATCAAAAACATCGCCATCAGATTCTTGAAAAGTTAGCACATAATTTTTTCCTAAAATAAAACTTACCTGTTCTGAGACTATTTTGTTATTAGCATCATAATAAAGCATTTTTAGAACCACAAATAAATAGTTCTCGTATTCATCAATTTTTGGGCGTTGTGTTATGTTTACAATATCTTCTAAAACTAGTGGATGTAAATCGTAGTGATTACCTAGTTTTTCAATTTCATTAACATGATTTAACCCGTTTAAATTAATCCATGTTATAGAGTCAGATAGTTTAAACTCAAAGCTTTCTTCTGCGGCAAGTAACTCTTTTTCTATGCAGTGTTCTTTACTATAATCGAACGCTTCAATAAAAAGTTTTTGAGATTCTTTTTCACCTGTATATATAATGCTTCCAGGTATTTGCCCTAGTTTTTTAGTATGAATTTTGCCTTTTGATTTTAACATCTAAAAAATGTATATTATAAATATAGTGAATAATTACACAGCTTCCCCATCATCTTCAATGGCATCTTTTTTAATAAGTGTAACGGCTTTTTGTAATATTAAATTATTTGGATATGTAACTAAATCGCCATCATCTAATCGTAAATGTAATTGAAAGGCTCTAATATCTTCAATAATAGCGGTAATGGGAAAGTCCTTGTCATGAATTTCTATTTTATCGCCAACTTTATAAGGGAAGTTAAAAAACATAATAATACCAGAAGTTACGTTGCTTAGTATAGACCAAATGGCAAATAAGCCAATGCCAATTATGGCAAATACCGATGAAAATATAAGTGCTAAATCTTCAAACTCTGCTCCAAAAACAAAGGCTTCAATAAGTATTACTATCGAAAACAGTGTTACGGTTATATACCTGCGCATCAATCTTATTCGCGCATCGTTTATACCATTTTTTCTAGCTACTTTGGTAATTGTAAAATGGGTGATTGCTCTAATAATCAATAAAGAAACAATAACTATTCCTGATATTATTAGCTGACTTTGAAGTGTTTCGGAAAACATTATTTTTTAATTAGGATATTAATGCTTGCAAAGATAACCACAATTTGATACAATATTAATTTAGTTGAAGTGTATCTCTTAAAACTTCATCGCCATTGCTGTTTTTTCCCCAATAGGCAGATTTTATGGTTTTTAGTTTTGTAGCTTTTGTTGTTAAGGTTTTGGCGTTTTTGCCAAATCCACTTTTAAAAGTTTCTTCCCAACTTTCTATATCGTAAGGAAAGTTAGGATTGAATTTAATAGCTAATGTTCTATTTAACCCTGGGTAATCAATTGAAAATGTGTCATTTGATAAAGTAGCTTTAGCATTGTAAGCTTTAAGTTTTACATGTTTTAATCGACTATATTCTAGAGAAGGAATAATTTTGATATTCCCAGTTGGTAAGGATTTAGGATTAATGCGCAGTTGAGTCCATAACTCATTTTCTAAAATGGCTTTTTCGAGTTTAAAGTTTTGATCGCCTTCACTTTCAAAATATGAAAATGCTGAAACTTCAAATTTATCTCTATTGTTTAATTGTGCATAAACATGTCCGCACCATTCTTGCATAGAGCTTGTTACCTTTATGGCATGTTGGTTATTAGAAACGGGATAAAATGTGCTTTGCATTACAGAATACGGATACAATCCTGTATTAAATTTTTTTGTAGCGTTCAATTTTAAAACAGAAATATTATTTGGGTTTTGATTATCGGCTTTTACCTGTTTATTTGGTAAAAAATCTTCGGTAACATAAATTAAAACCGCTTTTCCGTTTCTTATTTCACCGTAACGTGCTTGCTCTAATTTATATGATGTGATTTCTGCTTTACCTGCATACCAATAGTCTTTAAATGCTTGCGGTGGTTCTTTTAAAGATAACTTTTTTGTGGGTGCTGTTTCCGTTGCGAAATTAACCGCCATATCTTTTTGTTGTTTTGATTCATTTTTACAAGAAGCAAGACAAATTAATAATACGATAACCAAGGATAATTTTATAAGTGTTCTCATAATTAAGCTTTTAAAGTAATCGACTTCGGATTAATCAAGATAGATATCTATGGTATTTAAATCTCGATTATCGAGTAAAGTTACAAAATTAAGACGCTTTTACTAAGTCATTTAACGTTTTATAAACAGCATGAATTGGTAAGCCCATAACGTTAAAATAAGAGCCTTCAATTTTTGTAACACCAATTTGACCAATCCAATCTTGAATGCCATAGGCACCAGCTTTATCAAATGGTTTATAGTTTTTTATATAGAAATTAATCTCATCATCTGACAGCGATTTGAATGTGACTTTGGTAATATTATAAATGGTTTTTTCTGAAGTTGTAGTTGTAAAACAAACCGAAGTAATTACCTCATGCGTTGTATTACTTAGTGTTTTTAAAATAGAAAAAGCATCGTCTTCGTTTCTGGGTTTACCTAAAGCTTTGTTATTGTGCCAAACAATGGTATCGCTAGTAATTAGGATGTCTTTTGGTTGTAACTCTGCTTTAAATGGTAATGCTTTTAATTGTGCTAAATAATTGCTTATTTCAAAATGTGTTAGTCGTGGTGGGTATTCTTCTTTTATGGGTTTTAGTCGAATTTCGAAATCTAAGTCCAAACCTTTAAAAAACTCTTGTCGCCTAGGTGAAGCGGATGCTAAAATGATATTGTAGTTTTTTAGTTTTTGGTTTAACATTTTATGGTTAATTATACTTATATAAAAGTAGTGAAAGCAGCCCAAAAAGCATCACCAATTTTAAAATGTTACTAATATGATGATAGTCTTTTTTAGTTTTTGCACTAAACGATTTAATACTGATATAGAGCAAAGGAGCAATTATAAAAGCTAAAAAATAGATTACAGCAATTTGATTTCTGTATAACGAATTTATAACATAATAAGATACAGCAAATAGTGGAACAAGCGTTAAAACAAAAAGGATGTTGCCTGCGCGTTCTCTACCGATAATAATTGGTAGTGTTCGCATGCCAGCTTTATAATCACCATCAATATCTTCAATATCTTTTGCAATTTCTCTAATAAGATTTATAATGAAAGCAAACAGCGCATAGTCTAAAATTATTTTAAAAAAGGTTAATAGGGTTTGTCTATTTTCTGTTGTAATTACAGGTAATAATTCAAAAATGCCAACCACAATAATACTTAGTGCTACAAGCGCAGAAATAATAATATTGCCAATTAAAAGTGTTTGTTTTAAGTAAGAAGCATAAATATAAAGTAATGCCGAAATAATAACAAATATTGAGAAAAAAGCACTTTTACCAGCAGATTGCGACAAGTAATAGCCTAGACCAACACCAATTACATTTAAAATAATAAAAAGATTATATCCTGTTTTTTCTGATATGTTTTTACCAATAATGATTTTATCAGGTTTGTTTACAAAATCGATTTCAACATCATAAATGTCGTTGATAATATTGCCAGCTGCAGCAATACAAATAGTAGCTAAAATTAAAATTGAAATTTGTAGTGTTGTTAACCCGAAGCTAAAACCAAATGGTTCTAAAAGGGCATATTTAATTAATAGCTGCACAAGAGCAATCAGTAATAAATTTTTCCAACGAATGAGGTTTAGGAAGCTCAAAGTTTAGGGTTTAAAATTCAAAGTTGTAGCTAAATTAACTTATATTTATTTTACTGCCTACTGCCTACTGCCTACTGCCTACTGCCTACTGCCTACTGCCTACAGCTAATCATACTGTGCATCAAAATTACCATTCCATTTTCCTTGAACCTTCATAACTTGTTCAATAACATCGCGAACTGCACCCTTACCGCCTTTTTTATGCGAAATGTATTTTGAAATATTTTTTATTTCTGGCACTGCATCTTGCGGGCAACATGGTAAGCCAATAATTTTCATTACAGGGAAATCTGGAATATCATCACCCATATACAGCACGTTTTCTGGTTTTATGTTTTTTTTATTGAAGTAATCATTAAGTTGTTCAATCTTATTGTGTGCGCCCAAATATATATCAGTAATACCTAAACCTTTTAAACGAATACGAACACCTTCATTAGAGCCTCCAGAAATGATGCAAACATTAAACCCAGCATCAACAGCGGTTTTAAGTGCATAACCATCTTTAATGTTCATTTTTCGTAACATCTCTCCAGTAGTTGTTATGGTTACAGATCCATTGGTTAAAACACCATCAACATCAAAAATGAACGTGGTAATATGCTCTAAATATTCTTTATAACTTTTTTCTTCCATGGGTTTGTTGAATTGATAGTGTAAGTAACTCATAAATTGCTCTATGATGATCGTTTTCTAAACTTTTTAAATGTTTTTTTATGGTTTTTTTATCATGTCGTTTAGCCGGACCAGTTTGCGCCATATAAGGCGATAATTCCTGAATTTTATTTGCCGTTTCAAGAATTAACGGTTTTAGCAAATCGAATTCTGCACCTTCGCTTTCGGTAATTTCATGTCCAATTCTATACAATTGATTGGTAAAATTATTTACAAAAACAGCAGCTAAATGTAATACACGGCGTTGATCGCTATTTACTTTTTTTGTTGGACTTCCTATAGAAATAGCCAATTCTTTTAAAATATGATAATCTTTTTTATCAATGGTTTCAATACAAATCGGGACGTTTTTAAAATCCATTTCGGCATCTTTACTAAAGGTTTGTAATGGATAAAATACACCACGTTTTTGTTTCTTATCAATATCATAAATACCAACGCTGCCAGAAGTGTGTACAACAAGTTTGTTTTTAAAGGTTAGTTGTTTAGATAGTTCAGCAATAGCATCATCACTAACGGCTATAATATACACATCGGCATCTTTTAATAATGATAAGTCATCAGTAATATCAACTTCATTTTTATATTGAAAAATAGAACTTATATTTCTGTTAAACCATTGATTTACGGAAACATTATTAGCTGTATTAAAAGCTTTAAATAAATGAGTTGCTACATTGCCAGCGCCAAGAATTACTACTGAAATCATAGAGCTAAAATAAGCAAGTAATGTATTATATGAAAGACTTATGGCTTATCTTTGTACTCTATGATTAAAAAAGATATTAAAACTAGAGATGGCGTATTTTTATTAGTCACATCATTTTATGAAAAAGTAAGAAAAGATCCAGTTTTAGGACCTTTTTTTAATGATATAATTAAGGATTGGCCAGAGCATATAGATAGACTTACAACGTTTTGGGAATCGAGTTTGTTTATGACAAGAAAGCTAGAAAAACGATACAATGGAGATCCTTTAGAAGCCCATGTAAAAGTTGATAGAGATAACAACAATACCATTACTGAATTGCATTTTGGACTTTGGTTAAACCTATGGTTTCAAACTATCGATGAACTTTTTGAAGGCGATTATGCAGAAAACGCTAAACGGCGCGCCAGAAAAATGGGCACATTTTTATATTTAAAAATATTTGAAGCGAGAACGAAAAAGTAGGCAGTTTACAGTCGCAGTATCAGTTTTCAAATGGTTAGATTAAGTTTTATGTATTAGTACCCTTTCGTAAAATATAGAAACATATAAAAGTAGAGTAAGCGAGTTCGGTCTTCGGTCTTCAAACTTTTTCAATACTTTAACACTTAAAAACAAACATAAATCCTTAAATTTGCTCGACCTAAAAAAGGTAGTTAATATGCAAAATAAACTCGCCAAAATTATCTTCTCAACTAGACTTACTGCTGTTTTATTTTTAACCTTTGCTGCGGCAATGGCAATTGGAACATTTTTAGATGCCGGACAAGAAACATCGCCCACGCCATACACTAGAAATTTAATTTATAACACATGGTGGCTTGAAGCTATTATGGTGTTTTTTGTAATTAATTTTGCAGGAAATATTTTTCGTTTTCGGCTATATAGAAAAGAAAAATGGGCGACACTAATTTTACATTTATCATTCATTTTTATTTTACTTGGTGCGTTTATTACACGCTATGTTAGTTTTGAGGGCATGATGGCGATAAGAGAAGGCGCAACCGAAAACACCTTTTTATCACAAAAAACATATGTAACAACTTATATTGATGGAGATTATCAAATTGATGGTCAAAGCCAAAGACGTGTTTTAGAATCTGAAGTTGATTTTTCTAAACGTTTAGATAATGATTTTAAAGTTAAAACAGACTACAACAATCAACCTGTAACTATTGAATTAGAAAAGTTTATAGCTCACGCTGAAGAAGATATTGTACCAGATAATAATGGAGAGTCTTACCTTAAAATTGTTGAAGGAAGTGGTGCTGGGTCTCATAATCATTTTTTAAAGGAAGGGACTCAAACCAGTATCCATAATGTTATTTTTACTTTAAACAATCCAGCCCAAGGTGCCATAAATATTAGCTATTCTGAAAACGAATTGACCATACAATCTCCTTTTGAAGGCGAATACATGACTATGGCTACACAAACCCGTGGTAAGTTGGTTAAAGACAGCTTGCAACCATTAGTTTTGCGCTCGCTTTATAGTATTGGTAATATGCAAATGGTGTTTCCGAAACCAGTTGTAAAAGGTGTTTTTGATGTAGTTGAAAAACCAAAAATGTTACAAAGTAAAAATGATAGTGATGGTTTGGTTCTTAAGGTTAGCACAAATAACGAAACTAAAACAGTTGGATTAATTGGCGGGAAGGGTACAAATGCTGCTTTTAAACAAATTAAAGTTGGAGGCTTAGACTTTGCTTTTAAATACGGATCGAAAGTATTAGAATTACCATTTCAAATTAAGTTAAACGATTTTGAAGCCGAAAAGTATCCTGGTTCAACTATGAATGCAGCTTATTCAAGTGAAGTCACTGTTTTAGATGAACAAGAAGGTGATTTTGATTATAAAATATTTATGAATAATATTTTAGATCATCGTGGATACCGATTTTTTCAATCTAGTTTTGATCCTGATGAGAAAGGTACTATATTATCTTTAAACCATGATTATTGGGGAACATTACTAACGTATATTGGTTATTTTCTTCTTTATTTTGGCTTGATGGCTATTTTGTTTGTAAAAGGTTCTCGTTTTGGCGATTTAAAAAGACAACTTACCAAAGTAAAAGCCAAAAAAGCAAAATTACTTTCAATTGTTTTGGTATGTTTTGGGATGAATGCATTTTCTCAACAACATTCTGAAGATGATGGACATGATCACTCTAAACCATCAAAAACTCAAATAGATTCTGTATTAAAAGCCAATATAACACCAAAAGTACATGCTGATGAATTCGGGCATTTAGTTATTCAAGATCTTAGCGGACGTATGATGCCTGTTAATACTTATGCCTCAGAAATGTTGCGTAAATTAAGTAAAAATGATACTTATGAGGGTTTTGATGCTAACCAAGTACTTTTATCCATACAAGAGAGTCCATTATTATGGTATAATGTACCTGTTATTTATATAAAGCCTAAAAAAGGCGACTCTATAAGAAGTTTAATAGGTATAAATAAAGAAGAAAAATATGCTGCTTTAGCTGATTTTTTTACAATTAGAGGCGAATATAAGTTAGCGCCTTATTTAGAAGAAGCATATAGAGCACAAGTTCCTAATGCATTTCAAAAAGAATTTAAAGAAGCCGACCAACGTGTTAGTTTACTGTATAATGCTGTTGAAGGTATGTCGTTAAAAATATTCCCTATTCCTAATGATGAAAATAACAAATGGATTTCGGCTTATGATTATAGAGTTGACAAAGCGTTAAATAATAAAATTGAAGATTCGCTTTACGGTAATTTTATAAAAAACGGATTTAGAGCTTATTTATTTACGCTTAATAAAGCAAAACAATCAGGAGATTTCTCTGAAGCTTCAAAACTTTTATCGGCGTTTAAAAAAACGCAACATCAATATGGAGCTGAGGTAATGTTGAGCGATGAGAAAGTAAAAACAGAAGTGCGCTACAACAAATACGACATCTTTAAAAAACTGTTTAGTTGGTATATGTATGCAGGAACACTGCTATTTATTATACTAATTATTCAAATATTTAAAGAAAAAAGCAAAGCCATGAATATTACTGTAAATGTGTTAAAGTTTGCGATTTTCGGGTTGTTTATTTTACACACAGCAGGTTTAATTATGCGCTGGTATATTTCTGGACATGCCCCTTGGAGTGATGCTTACGAGTCTATGATTTATGTGGCTTGGTCTACAATGTTGTTTGGTTTAATTACTGGAATAAGTAAAAAGGAAAAGAGAGTCCAAAAGAAAAACATATCTGAGATTGTTATGGCTGTTCTTGGAAAGCGAAGTACTTCTAATTTAACCATTGCCGCAGGAGCTTTTGTAACTTCTATGATTTTAATGATTGCGCATTGGAATTGGATGGATCCTGCTATTGCAAACCTTCAGCCTGTTTTAAACAGTTATTGGCTCATGATTCATGTAGCTGTAATTGTTGCTAGTTACGGGCCATTTGCATTGGGTATGATTTTAGGTGTAGTATCGTTATTATTGATGATTTTTACAACAAACGAGAACAAGTTGAAAATGGATCTTAACATAAAAGAACTTACCATAATTACCGAAATGGCTTTAACTGTAGGTTTGGTAATGCTAACCATTGGAAACTTTTTAGGAGGCATGTGGGCAAACGAAAGTTGGGGGCGCTATTGGGGTTGGGATCCTAAAGAAACTTGGGCACTTATTAGCATTATGATTTACGCTTTTGTAATACACATGCGATTAATTCCTGGGTTGCGTGGTCGATGGTTTTTTAACCTCATGTCTATTGTGGCGTTTGCGAGCATTTTAATGACTTACTTTGGAGTGAATTTCTACTTAGCTGGATTGCATAGTTATGCAAGTGGCGACCAAATAGTGAGTGTTAAGTTTATATTAATTGCTTGTGCTATCGTTGCTGTTTTAGGTTTTTTCGCTTACCGCGGATATGCTAAGCATTATAAGAAATAAATACCTGCGTGGTCACTGAGCGAAGTCGAAGTGAAGGTAGGAATTTGTTTGTTTTAATTTTTTTACTTTCTATATCTGAATATGTGATTTTAAGATTTATTTTTAAACTGTAAACTTAACGGATTTTGAAAGGTTATGACAGATAAATTACTGAATATAGCTGACTTGCCTGCGTTAGGGGGATTGCAGTAGAAATCCTTTTTAAAACGTCATTGCCACGTCCTTCGTCCTCGCAATGACGTTTTAAAAGATTGTAACGGAAAACCCGACCCCTACTGCCCTGAGCCTGTCGAAGGGTGGGGTAACGTCATTATTATATTATTTCTCTATCAATCCTAAAACATACTCGTAACCTAGTCCGAATAAAATAGCTAGTCCAAAACTTAATAAACTGCCTATAAGAATATATTCGGTAAGTTTTCGGTCTTTGGCTTTTGATAAATCGCCAAAGCGAAATACCGATTTTGCTGCTAATAAAAACCCAATACCTTCCCAATGCTGTGTTATTATAAAGGCGAATACAAATAGGCGTTCTAACATCCCAATGTAGGCTCCTGCGTTTTCTAAAGACTCATCATTACTATCTTCTTTTAGATACCATTTCGAGATTATGGTTCGCATAATTATAGACGATACCACTGTAACACCCAATAAGCTTGTAATTAATAATAAAAAGGAAGGGTTGTAAAGTGTGTTTGTGCTAAACTGATAGGGTTGATAAATGCTAACCACTAATGCAATTATTATTAAATGAGCTACTTGATCTAAGCCAAAAAGCAGCCTGTTATTAAGTATAGATTTTAAGTGAAGTTTAATAACATCAACAATATAATGTGAGACAATAATTATTAATATACCCAACCAATAATTAAAATTGGCTTGTAATACTAGTATCAAAGCACCAAAATGCACTAAAATATGCCAGTATAAAAATTTAGATTTGTGTTTATGTGTTTCTTTGTGAATCACCCACTTTTGTGGCTGTAATAAGAAATCGCCTATAAAATGCGCTAATACTAATTTGATAAATAAGGCTAACATAAGTTCTGTATTTGGGTTTTATAGTAGTGTAATAGTTTTGAAACCTCATCGAAACCAGCACGTTTAAGTCCTTGACTAATATTTCCTTGCGTTCTTTCTAAAATTTCAGCTAATTGACTTTGGTTTAAGTCTGGATTTTCTAAAGTGGTTTTAACAAGAAGTGACGATGTACTTGTCCAGTTATTTAAAACTAATTGCGCAAGTTCTAGCATGATATTTATTGAATTATCAAACTCATTAAAAGGAGATTTTACAGCGAGTGTTGTTTTTTTCAGATTTTCAAAACATTCGCCTGAGTTTACAAAAGCACTTCCGTTTGATTCTGTAATTTTAATAGATTGATAGGTTTTTTCTCCTATACCAATGGCTAGTCTTACATCAATATTTTCAAATTGCTTTATGGTGGCTTTTATTAAAAGACAAGCTTCTAATGCTTGTTTTGGAGCAACTTCTAATTGAAAACTATCACCTCTATATATTTCCCATGTTAAAGGGGAATTGCCATAATTATTTAATATAGTTTTAAGCGCCTCTAACCATAGTTTTGGAGAGCTTTTTTGAGAATTTATAATATCACCTGTTATTATACTTGTCATAGTTTGGTAAAAAAGGTATAATCAAATGTATAAAATTTTATTAAAAAAACGAAAATATTAACTAATTAACTAATAATTTAAAATATTAGCTTAAAAGATAATAATTAGTAATATCATTTTTTTAGTAGATAATCAATAATATCTGCTAAAAATGTAATGATTTTAATTATCTGCTATAAAGCAGATAGTGCATGTTCTTTTAATGATGCTAAATAGAATCGCATAAATGTTTTAAAAAAAACTAATATATAAAAGTTTGTTTTTTATAACCCGATTTAAAACAAATACCTTTGCGTAATAATTTTTAAAAGATAAAAAAATGAAACTATTTCAGGAATTTAAAGAGTTTGCTGTAAAAGGAAATATGATGGATATGGCTGTGGGTATTATTATTGGAGCCGCATTTAATAAAGTAATTGATGTATTAGTAAAAAAAGTATTTTTACCACCATTGTCGTTATTAACAAATGGAGTAAATTTTCAAGATAAGCGCATTATACTTAAAGATGCTGTTGAAAATACTGAAGGTACAATAATTACAGATGAAGTCGCTATAGGGTATGGCGCCTTGGGTGAAGCCTTTTTAGATTTTATTATTATAGGGTTTACAATATTTATTGTAGTTAAGTTTATGAATAGATTGCGTAAAAAAGCGCAAGACACTAAAGACACAACGGTAGCAACACCAAAAGATATAGAATTGCTATCAAAACTTACCGATTTAATGGAAGAACAGAATGCATTATTAAAGTCTAAAAAATGAGTTTGATTATGGCAAAAACAGGAAGAGAGAAAAATACCAAAAATAAGGCTAAGCATTCAAAATTAATGAATAGAAAAAAGAATAAAAAGAAAGCAGAGGAAGCTTTGCGTAAAGAACGCTTGAAAGCTATAATTAGAAAAGCTAAAGAAAAATAATTTTTCGTCAAACTGAACTAGTTTCAGTTTCTCATCAATATTCATTTTTATTTCAAAACATTTTTAATTTTATTATATCGAATCTCCATAAAATCAGTAATCACTTTATTGGCGGTTGAGTAATCTTGATTTTTAGAGTGTTTACTATCAAAAGCAATACTATAAATACCAGCTGCATTTGCAGCTTTTATGCCGTTGGTAGAATCTTCAATAACAACACATTCTTCACGTTTAAAACCAGAAGCTTTAGCAGCATTTATAAAAATTTCAGGATGTGGTTTTGAGGCTTTTAAATCGGCTCCACTAAGCTTTGCAATAAAATATTGATTTAAGCTAAATCTATTAAAAATTCTATTAATATTAGGCATTGAAGCCGACGATGCCAAGACCAGTTTTAAGTCATTATTATGGTAATCTTGTATCAATTCTAAAACACCATCAATAAGTGTAAAGCTATTATCGTTATCAAATAAATATTTAAAATGCTTTCGCTTTATAGCCATTAAAGTTTCGGGCGATTCAGTAAGATTAAATGTTTTACATAAGTGCTGACAAATAGGTAGAGTTGCTTGTCCAGTGTAAGATTCGTAAAGCGCGTCAGACACCTTTATGCCTACATCTTTAAACATATTTTGATACGCTTTGTGGTGCAAAGGTTCGCTATCAACAATAACACCATCCATATCAAAAATAACCGCTTTTATCATCTTAAAAAATTTCAGCGAAGATATGTATTTATTTTAAGTTGGTTTATTAAAAAAATAGATACTAATTGCACGAATTACACTGATTTATTTTGTGCAAATTAGCGTAATTCGTGTCCAAAAAAGAATTAAAAGGGAGGGTGAATTATTTTGTCAATTTCTAAACGTATTTTGTGGTTTTAAATTAATTTTCCATATTTGTGGTCTTATGATTGTATAATTTGACTTCCGTATTGTATCGAGATTCCTCTCGAACTAAAAAATTACTAAGTACTAATTTGTGTTTAGTTATGTCTATTACTTTATACTTTATAAATATGCAATCAAATAAAATTTCATTAAAACAATTCATTCAATATTTTAAAATAGCTGTTACTGGCAAAGACCAAGAATTTACATCTGGTAGTATACGTAAAGCAGTTTTTATGTTGTCTATTCCCATGATTTTAGAAATGCTCATGGAATCTATTTTTGCAATAGTTGATATTATGTATGTTTCGCAAGTTAGCGTAAATGCTGTAGCAACCATTGGTTTAACAGAATCTGTAATTACTTTGGTGTATGCTGTGGCTATTGGTTTAAGTATGGCTGATACAGCTGTAGTAGCAAGACGTGTGGGTGAAACCGATATTAAAGGAGCATCGCAAGTAGCGGTGCAAGTTATTTTTTTAAGGGTTTTTGTAGCAGCCATTATTGCTATAATTTGGTTTAAAAGAGGGTATTGGAAGGCAATACAAGTATAAAAAATGTCTGAGAAAAACTTTCATCCAAAAAACAAGCATAAATCTGAATATGACTTTGATGAATTATGCAAAGTCTTTCCAGATTTGTTGCTTTATGTATTTATAAATAAATACAAAACCAAAACCATAGATTTTGCAAATCCTAAAGCTGTAAAAGTCCTCAATAAGGCATTGTTATTTAAATATTATGATATTAAATTTTGGGAGTTTCCAGATATAAACTTATGTCCGCCAATTCCCAGTAGAGTAGACTATATTCATCATATTTCTGATATATTAAAAGCTTCAAATATTAATAAAAATATTAGTGTTTTAGATATTGGCACTGGAGCAACATGCATTTACCCTATTTTAGGTGTTGCTGAATATAACTGGAATTTTGTGGCAACTGATATTGATAAAACCTCATTACAAAACGCTCAAAAAATCATCGATAAAAATAAATTGAACGATAAAGTTGAGTTAAGATTTCAGGCAGATAGTTCGAAAATTCTTAAAGGTGTTTTTAATGAAGATAACAGGTTTTCAATTTCAATATGCAATCCTCCATTTTATAAATCAGAAGACGAGGCTTTAAAGGCAACAACCTCAAAATTAGAAGGTTTAAATAGGTTAGGAGATAAGATACTTAGGAATTTCTCTGGCACGCATAATGAGTTGTGGTATAAAGGTGGCGAAAAAGCATTTATTCATAATTACTTATACGAAAGTTATTTATTTAAAGAGCAATGTGTTTGGTTTTCAACTTTAGTGTCTAAAAGAGAATTGGTTAAAGGGATTTATAAATCCTTAAAAAAATTAAATGCTACTAAAATTAAAACCATCGATATGAGACAAGGCAATAAAATATCGCGTATAGTAGCATGGACATTTGTAATGTAAGAAATGTAAAAATTGACTTGGAGATGTTTTAGATTAACTTTTTATTTTTTCTAAAATCTGTTTTTATAAAAATCCCAGCTTGAATTCTGTGCAAGTTTGCTTTACTTGGTGTATTTCTGTTCATATAACCTAATTTTATGTTGCTAGATTTTGAAATGTTTATACCTAAGCCTGTATAAAATCTGTTCTCTAATGTATTAGTAAACTTGGGTGTTGATAAGATTTCGTTATGTAAACGAATAAATAAAGTGTTATTTAAATTGAACTTGCTACCTAATCTATAGCGTAATCTAGCCGTTTTAGATTTAGTATCAAGCTTTTTGAAAAAACGATGTTCTATTCTAAATCTGTGGTCTAAAGGTATTTTGTTTATTTTATGCTTAAATACAATTTGTTCTGTAATTCGCCTTTCGTAAGTATGTGAAGAGCTCATATTTATGTTGACGTCAATATCTGAATAGCCCAAATAAATTGTTGCAGTCAATTTAGGATTAAAATGGTAATTATAACCTAATTTAAATAAAAAGAAGTTAAAGTTATCATTAACTTCATACAGCCAGAGTTGTGCATAAGTTTCAATACTTATTTTTTCTGCAATTCTGTGGTTTAAACCAATATCATACCAAGCACCTAGTTTATCTTCTGAATCAGTTTGAGCATAATTAGTATAAAAAACTAATAGTAAACTTAGTGGTAATATTATTTTTTTCATGAGTTCAAATAAATGAGAATGCACAATATTTTTCAGAAACACAATATAAATTTAGAAATATAAAAGGAGCTCAAAAAAGAGCTCCTTTTACGGTTTAATAAGAACCTATTAAAAGTGTTCGTGTAAATGATGATGCTCATCAATTAGTGGCCCACCTTCAATAATTTGTGTAGATGCTTGTGCTGCAAATTTCTCAAAGTTTAGGTGAAAAGAGTGTGCTAATTGAATAGCTTTTCCAACATAAGCTCCTTTTTGTAACCATGTATTCATTGGATCTAATAATTCTGATGGTACACCAGGACAGTATTTAGGCATGTGTAACCCGAAAATAAAGTTCTGATCGTAATCTACATCATCTAAATCGCCATTAAGTATTGCAGTAATCATAGCTCTTGTATATTTTAATTTTATACGAGAACCAACACCGTAAGGACCAGCACTCCACCCTGTATTAATTAACCAAACGTTTACACCTGCTTCTTGCATTTTTTTACTTAACATTTCTCCATAAACAGTTGGATGCAAAGGCATAAATGGTTCTCCAAAACATGCTGAGAATGACGGTACTGGTTCTGTAATTCCAGCTTCTGTTCCAGCTACTTTAGCAGTGTATCCAGAAATGAAATGATAAGCCGCTTGTCCAGGAGTTAATTTAGATACTGGAGGCAATACCCCAAAGGCATCACATGTTAAAAAGAAGATGTTTTTAGGATTGTTAGCATAAAGTGTTTCTTGAATGTTATCAATATGATAAATTGGGTAGCTAACACGCGTATTTTGAGTAATACTGCTATCCTTATAATTAGGCTCGCCATTTTCCTTAAAGGTAATATTTTCAAGCATAGCCCCAGGTTTAATAGCTCTGAAAATATCTGGTTCTTTTTCTTCGGTTAGGTCAATTACTTTCGCATAACAACCTCCTTCAAAATTAAAAATAGTATTATCAGCTGTCCAACCATGTTCGTCATCTCCAATTAGTTTTCTGTCTGGATCTGCAGATAGGGTTGTTTTACCAGTACCTGATAATCCGAAGAAAATAGCTGTATCACCTTTTTTGCCTACGTTGGCAGAACAGTGCATAGGAAGTACGCTATGTTCTGTTGGTAAAATCATATTCAGTGCAGAAAAAATGCCTTTTTTCATTTCTCCAGCATATGCTGATCCTCCTACCAACGCTATTTTTTTAGTGAAATTTAGTATTGAGAAATTTCCTTGACGAATGCCAAAAGATTTAGGATCTGGACATTCATACCCAGGAGCGCAAAGTATTAACCAATCTTCTTTAAAATTTTCTAACTCTTTCTCACTTGGTCTTAAAAACATGTTGTATACAAACAAATTTGACCAAGGTAACTCAGTTACTGTTCTTATATTTGTTCTAAACTCTTGGTCTGCACAAACATAACCATCACGAGCGTAAATCTCTTTTCCAGATAAATACTTAACAACTTCTTTTTCTAGTTTGTCAAAATTTTCGGGAGAAATACCTTTATTAGTTTTTCCCCACCAAACTTTATCTGCTGTATAATCATCTTTTACTAAAAAACGGTCTTGAGGAGAACGTCCTGTAAATTTACCAGTATTTATAGCAAGTGTTCCATTTGCAGTTTCTTTTCCCATGCCTTTATCAACTGTAATTTTTTGAAGTTCTTCGGGTGGCAAATTCCAATTAACTGTTACATTTTTTAGTCCATACTTTTCAAGGGTTTTGTCGTTTTGAACTGTTCCTGTTGTTTTCATTTTTATTTAATTTAAAGGTTCCTATTATTAATTTATTAAAATGGCCAAATAATGGGCACAAGTATCATTGATATTGTAAAGAATATTAAAAGTAATGGCGTACCAACTTTTAAGTAATTCATAAATTTATAACCACCAGCTGTCATTACCATAGCATTAGTTGTAGTGCCTATTGGTGTTAAAAAAGCTGTTGATGCACTTATAGCAACCGCTATCATAAATGGTGCTGGTGATAGGTTTAGCGAGTTTGCAGCAAGTATAGCTATTGGCGCCATTAATACTGCTGTTGCTGAATTGTTTATAACTTGACTAAAAGTTGTTGTTAGTAAAAACACGCCGCCAAGTAAGAGTATGGGGTGAATAGCCCCTAAATAATCTACTAAACCATTTGCAATAATTTGTGCAGTTCCTGTTTTTTGCAATGCAATGCCCATAGGTATCATGGCAGCAATCATAACTACGCTAGTCCAACTTATACCTTTGTAAGCTTTAGTTATTGGTACACATCCTGTTAGTAAAATAATTCCAGCAGAAATTAATGCTGCTATAGAACCAGGTACAATTTTAAATACCATAAGTATTATCATTAAGACCAACGATGCTAGAGCGATATAAGATTTAATATTTAGGCTCTCTACATTTTTTGCCATGCCTTCTGGACTACCAATAATAACTAAGTTTTCGTGTTGCTTTTTTAAGTTGTCTATATGTTCCCAAGTGCCTCTAATTAAAAACGAATCACCAGCTCTTACTATAATTTCTTTTTCTTTTAGAGGTTTATTGTTTCGAGATGCTGCTAACAGTTGAATACCATATCGCTTAAAATAATCGCCTAATTTATAACGTCTTCCAACAAGTATAGAATTTGTATTTACTATTACCTCAGTCATGCCTACCTCTTGATTAATCAGGTTGTTTTTTAACTCTTCGGTAATAGGTTCTAAAGGTAATAGCCCCAGTCTAAAAGTAATCATCAGCCTGTTAATAGCTTCAGTTTCACCTTTTACGGTAATAATATCATGAAAGCGTAATTCTGTATTAGGATCAGGAAACTCTTCAAATTGGTGTATTCCCTTTAAAACATTTACATGTCTTCTTTTTAATCGAATTATAGAAACATTATATTCCTTTTCTAAATGCCAATCTTGAAGTTTTGTATTAATTAATGGAGATAAATTTCTAATGCGTAATCTATAGTAACCATCATCTACTTTATAAGCTTCAATCCAATTGTGTAAAGTGGATTCAATATTTACAGGTCTGTTATTTGTTTTGTTTTTTGGTAAAAGTTTGTAACCTATATACCTAAAATAGAGTAGTGCTATTAAAAGTAATGGCAATCCAATTAATGCAAATTCAAAGAATGAAAACCCTTCAAAACCAGCTTCAATTAAAGCGTTGCTTGCTATAATATTTGGAGGTGTTCCTGTTAGTGTTAGTAATCCACCAGTATTCGACCCAAAAGCAACAGGCATTAACATTTTAGAAGGTAATGTACCAATACTCCAAGCTGATGAAATGGTTAAAGGCATTAATGTAGCAACAGTACCTGTATTACTAACAAATCCAGATAATACTCCTGCGCCAAGAGTTACAATTACTAATAATTTTGGAACGCTTTTTCCTGCCCACTCCACAAACTTTTTACCAGCCATAGCTGTCCAACCAGTTTGTGCAATACCTTCTCCTATAATAAATAATGCAGCAATCATTATAACAGTAGGGTTACTAAAACCACTTAGAGTTTCGGTAGCATCTAGAATACCTGTTAAGAATAAACTTATCATAGAAATTAGAGCTACAATATCTGGTGTAAACTTGCCCCAAACAAAAAGCCCAATTGTAATAACTAAAATGAGTAGCATTAAATAGATCATACCTTATAATTAAAGGGTTTAATAATTATATTGTAAAATTACAGTAGAAGTTTCTGTATAATTATGATTAATGTCATGCTTTTGCAGTGACAGTTATTTTTTAACTATTGTTATATTTATCAAACAGAAACTGCAAATCTTATTTACGAATACGTTTTCGTAATTACGAGTTTTATGAATTTGCTAGTTTTTATTGAAGAATTACATGTGAATCTTTAATGAAATTGAATAAAAAACTAAAAAAAAATAGGATTAATAAGTTATTTTTGGTTTTTATGAATTATAAATAATTAATATGAAATTAGATATTCTTGCTTTTGGTGCACATCCTGATGATGTAGAATTAGGTTGCGGAGCCACCATAGCAAAAGAAATTGCCAAGGGCAAAAAAGTTGGTATTATAGATTTAACTAAAGGTGAATTAGGGACACGAGGCACTGCTAAAACAAGAGCCGTTGAATCTAGTAATGCCGCTGATATACTAGGTGTTTCTGTTAGAGAGAATCTAGGTTTTTCTGATGGTTTTTTTATAAATGATAAGCAACATCAATTAGACATTATTAAAGTAATTCGAAAATACAAACCAGAAATTGTGATTTGTAATGCAATTGATGATAGGCATATAGACCACGGGAAAGGAAGTAAACTAGTAAGCGATGCTTGTTTTTTAAGCGGATTGATAAAAATAGAGACTGCCGTTGATGATGATGTACAAAGTCCTTGGCGACCAAAACAGGTATACCATTATATACAATGGAAAAATTTAGAACCTGATTTTGTTGTTGATGTTTCTGAATTTATAGACATAAAAATGAAAGCAGTTTTAGCCTATGAAACACAATTTTATGATGCTAAAAGTAAAGAGCCAGAAACTCCAATTTCTAGCAAAAACTTTACCGATAGCATAAAATATAGAGCAAGAGACTTAGGGCGTTTAGTTGGTGTTGAATATGCCGAAGGCTTTACTGTTGAGCGTTATCTAGCAGTTGATAGTTTATTTAATTTAAAGTAGTTAAGAATATTATAGATTTTATTTTTAGAAGGTACTTAAAATATTAAAAAAAGTCTTTGTAGAAAAGATTGAAATCAATTACATTTGCACACGCATTGCAAAATGCTAGTTACATGGTTGCTTTTACTAGTTGGTTAGAGCATTCCTTTTATAAAACTTTTTTAAGGTTTTAAAACAAAATACATGGTGGTGTTCTTTCTGATGGTTAGAGCGCTCCTTTTGTAAAAACTTTTTTAAAGTTTTAAATTAAAATACATGGTGGTTGTAGCTCAGTTGGTTAGAGCATTGGTTTGTGGTACCAAGGGTCGCCGGTTCGAATCCGGTCTTCCACCCAAAAAGTAAAAGCCTTTCGAGTTATTTGGAAGGCTTTTTTTGTTCAATTAAATTTACTCTTTTAATGTGAATTTGTTATTTGTCTCTATAATACATTCCTAACAATGCTTTACCAGCTTTTTTTTCAAAATTCTTTTTGAAAGAAAGAAAATCCCAAAACCAAATTCTTTTATTGGTCTCAAATTTAGTTAAAACTATGCACTTTAGTGCATCTCGCTTTAGCTTCTAAAAATTTTTATCTTTGGTTTATGTCAGAGCAAAGAGTAAATGGACATACTGTTTCTAGATTAACAGTACATATAGTTTGGAGTACAAAATACAGATATTCAGTTTTGGAAGGTGATATCCAAAAAAAGTGTAGGTCTATATTGATACAGATTTGTGATGCGGAAGGGATAAATATCTTGAAAGGGGTTGTTAGTAAAGATCATGTTCATATGCATATAGAATATCGTCCATCACAAGATATTAGCAGTATAGTAAAGAAAATGAAGGGGAGAAGTTCTCGTCGATTGCAGCAAGAGTTCCCGAAATTGCACAAAAAATATTGGGGGCGGCATTTTTGGGCTATAGGATTTGGTTGTTGGAGTACTGGTAATATTACAGATGAAATGGTAAATGAATATTTAGAACATCATCGAAAATCAAACAATGATACAGATTCTTTTATACTTGAGTAATCACGAATTGTTTGCGTACTGCTGACTTTAGTCAGATTTAAAAACCTATGGTACTTTAGTCCATAGTGGTTTAGTTATAAATAATTCAATATTGTTTTTCTTTATGTTTTCTTTGTAAATCTCGTCAAATTTGAATTTATACGAAGATGAATTAAAACAAGGTAATTGCATAATTGTAAGAAATATAGTAATAGAACAAATAGTTCCGTCGCCACCTCGCCTGTATTTATTTATAGGGTAAAGCTTAATGTTTAAATCTGCATGCAAACTATCCTCAACAATTATAAATAATTCAGATGATTTCAGAATTTCAACTTCCTTTTCCAATGTTCGATTAATTATATAAGCTTTTGGCTGAGTATTAGTGTTTTCTAATTTTCGAAATTCTTTTGGTTGAACTCTGTATGAATAGCAAGAGCTTAAAAGCATAGCTAAGATAGTATAGAGAGCAAAAGTTTTCTTATTCATAAATTAGTTGCCATTTTTTTACTTACAAGAATAACTATGTTGTATAAAAATTATGATTCTTTTGGATCAACCTTAACCCGCTCATCTCTATTAGCCAATTCCCAAGCCGTATAAAAAATAAGTTGGGTACGTGTTTCTAAAAATTCGTAATTTATTTTGTCTGGAGTGTCAGATGGTCTGTGGTAATCAGCATGTGTACCATTAAAATAAAAAATTACTGGCACATTGTTTTTTGCAAAATTGTAATGATCAGATCGGTAGTAAAAACGATTAGGATCATCAATAGCATTAAAAGTATAATCCAATTCTAGATTTACATATTTTTTATTTACAGCTTCAGAAACATCATGCAATTCTTTACTTAGTCTATCTGACCCAATGAGGTACAAATAATTTTTACCATTTTCGTGTTTAGGATCTACACGACCAATCATATCTATATTTAAATTAGTCACGGTATTTTCTAATGGAAAAATAGGATCTACATCGGTATAATAACGCGAACCAAACAAACCAATTTCTTCGCCTGTTACATGTAAAAATACAATAGAGCGTTTAGGTCCATTACCTTCTTCTGATGCTGTTTTGAAGGCTTTAGCAATTTCTAAGATTGCTACTGTGCCAGAACCATCATCATCTGCTCCGTTATTTATTTCGCCATCAGATGATATTCCAATATGGTCTAAATGAGCAGATATTACAATAACTTCGTTTGGCTTTTCTGAGCCTTTTATAAATGCCACAACATTTTCTGAAGTTTTAGCTCTACCTTTAAAATACTTTTCTGGTATTTCTTGAAAATAATTGCCATTAGCAATTGGAGAAGGGATTTTAGCATCTTCATATTGTTTTTTTATAAATTCAATGGCTTTTTTTTGTCCAGGTTCACCAGTTTTTCTACCTTCAAAATCATCTGATGCATAGGTGTAAAGCATGTCTTTTAACTCGCTTGCTGCAATGGTTTTAGCATAGTCTGTAACATCTTTCTTTGCATTTTTATTATTTGAACTGCTACATGACGCTATTAGAATAGCCATACAAAAAAGCAAACCTATTTTTTTCATTATATATACGTGTTGTTTTTAAGTTACTATATTACAAAAAAGGGAAATAAATATAGTGATTATTTGCTCTTATTTTAAGAACTCGTTGTCTTCATCTTTTCTAATACGATGCTCTTGATTCGCTATTTGCCATGCTGTTGCAAATATAAGTTTAGTACGTGTTTCTAATACGTTATAATCTATTTTATCTGGTGTATCGGTAATTTCATGATAATCATCATGCACACCATTAAAGTAGAAAATAACTGGAATATCGTGCTTTGCAAAATTATAATGGTCGGACCGTTTATAATAATGATTTTTTTCACCTACAACATTATATCTATAATCTATATTAATGTTAAAGTAAGAATTATTTACTTTTTCAGAGGTATAGTGTAATTCTTTACTTAACCTGTCTGAGCCTATTAAATAGATATAATTTTTGTTATTTAAATGTGCATCATCAACTCGTCCAATCATATCAATATTAAGGTTTGTAACGGTATTTTTTAAAGCAAATACTGGGTATTTTGTGTAATATTCAGAACCTTGTTTATTCAATTCTTCAGCAGTAAAATGAATAAATAATACACTTCTTTTAGGGCCATTGCCATCTTTTTTTGCTTGATTAAAAGCTTGAGCAATTTCCATTATAGCTACAGTGCCCGATCCATCATCGTCGGCACCGTTAAATATTTCTCCTTTTTCTGAAATACCCAAATGATCAAGATGTGCTGAAATAATAATGACTTCTTCAGGTTTTTCAGAACCTTTAATATATGCTAAAACATTTTCTGTTTTTTTTGCTTTTCCATAAAAGAAACTCTCAGGTATTGTTTGATAGTAATTAGCATTATTGCCATAAGGAGATTCTATTTGTTCTGTTTGATAATATGATTTAAGAAACTGAGCTGCTTTTTTTTGCCCAATTTCACCTACTTCTCGACCCAAAAATTCATCCGACGAAAATTTATATAAATGTTTGCTTAATTCTTTTGCTGATATAGTATTAGCATATTTTAAGGCAAGTGTGCTATCTACTAGCTCAATGTTTTCCTTTAAATTTTTAATTTTAGTAGTGTATTTGGCTGTAGCACAGGTGCCAACAAGTGTAAATGCAAATAGTATAAAAAAAGTTTTCATGCGTGTTAGTAGCTGTTTTAAAAATCACATGTAACTTACAACTAATCTATTTTCTAATGACAGGAAATTTTTTAGAATGTTCGTTTTATTTTTAAAATTAGCTGCAAATATATAATAAAAGAAGAAAATGCTTACCCATCAATATGAATATCTTCAGCTTCAATTTCACCTTCAATCTCATCTTCATCAATATCTATATCATTTAGTTCTTCAATAGCTTCTTCTTTAGATGTAACTTCTTTTTTTTCTAAAGCCTCTATATTAGTTACCTCAGCAGTGTTGAATAACGATTTATATGTTGTTAAGGCTAATGCAATTATAGTTAGTAAAAAGGTGAATTGAATTATTTTTTTTACTTCGCCACTTTTCTTTGAAAGATAAAAAGCAATTAACCCACAAATAAGTGCAATTATAGATGGTATTATTGCTAGATTAGAAAGTGGTAAAACAGAAAGCATAATTGCTAATACAGATGCTATTATTGCCAGAATTGTAAATATTTTTTTCATTTTATTAATGTTTTAATCCAGAAGCAGATTTTATTTTTAATTCGCCATTACCCACTGGGATTTTAAATTTTCCGTAAACAGGAATTTTGTTTTCATCGGCTGTAAGCCATAAAAAATTATTGTTTTTACCTTTTAACACATCAGTTTGATTAGAGCCAATAGCCAACTTGTAGCATACTTTTTCTCCAATAGCAGTATTTATAGTTTCTTTGCTTAAATAGGTTAATTGACCTTTAATTTCTTTTCTGTCAAAAAGAATAGTGAACGATTTTTTGGTACCAATTGGCATACTTTTATAATCAAATAAACGTAATTTATAAAGTGTAGAAACTATATCTTTTGTTCCAGAATTTATACTAACGTTTTTGTTTTCTTCGTAATTGTTTTTCTTTTTTAATTGAGATTTTACTGTATTGGTTTTATGGCTAAACGAATATTTCATAAACTTATAATAGTTGCCTTCGTTAATATCGCGTTTATACAAATAAGGTGTTAATGTTTTTGGACTTACATAACTTTCGTATAAATCTCTAATCTTAAAAAAATTATCCCATTTGCTATAGGTTACCGCAGTACATTTTAATCTAAGTAAAGTAGCTTTTGATGTTTTTATGCTGCTGGTTTCCATAACTACTTCAGCAATATCTGTTAAAATTCCAGACATGCTATATGCTGCAGTATAAGTGAGCTTTTCACCTGGTGAAACAGCATTATTCTGTGCATTTAGGTTTAAAGAAATGAAAAGTATAACAGCAAAAATTTTTTGAATCATATATTAGAAATATTTAGTACTTATAACTTTTTTGTCGCATTAATTATGCCGAAAATACAATGCTTTATACTTTTATGCTAATTTTTATTTGTTAAAAATAGATAGGCTTCTCAACTGATAATTGTCATAGTTTTATTTTAATTCTCATCATATATTTACTAAGTAATCCATTTTATACTTTTATGCAAACCATATTACTACCTACAGATTTATCTAAAAACTCGATAAATGCCATTGATTATGCCGTAGAATTGTTTAAAGATGTTGAGTGTTGTTTTTATGTACTTAACGTGCAAAAAGCATCCTCTTTTATATCAGATGATATGATGGTTGTATCATCATCTGCAACCATTTATAAAACCCTAATTGATGCCGCCAAAATATCAATTTCAAACATTATATCTAACATTGAAAAAAAGCATCATAATAAGAAACACCAGTTTTATTCTGTAGTAGATTACGATAATTTTATAGATGCAATAAGTCAAGTATGTAAAAAACACAAAGTCAATTTAATAGTAATGGGTACAAAAGGAGCTTCTGGATTAGATAAAGTGATTTTTGGAAGCAATACGGTAAGAGTTATTCAACGTTGTGAAACACCTGTTTTGGCAATTCCTGATGGATGTGAATTTGCACCAATTAATAGGATTGCTTTTTCAACAAATCATGAAACGTTATTTGAAAAAGAAAAACTGTTATTACTAAAAGATTTGATGCGTTTATATAATTCGAATCTTACTATTATTCATATTGCCGATGAACATCATTTATCACAAAAACAAGAAAGAAATAATGATTTTTTCAACACTAATTTTCCGGATGCCATACATGAGTATATTGATGTTAATACAAAGGAAATGTTTTCCGTTATTAAGCAGTATTTATCAAATAATAATATAGAAATGTTATCAATGATGAGTGAGAAACATTCATTTCTAGAGCGCTTGTTTACTAAGCATGCTGTTGAAACATTTGCCTTAGGTATTAATGTGCCGTTTTTGGTGATAGAACGTTCTCGACCACTATTGGACTAAATTGAAAGGATTTAGTGTTCATCTTTTGCATAGCGTTTCATTTCTGAAGTAACTTTTTCAAGAGCTTGTTCCCAAGCGCTTAGTAATTTATCGCTATACATTTCACCTAGCTCTTCTTGTATAGTTTCTAAAAGGCATTCTAAAACAACAGGATAGTGTTCTGTCTGAACACCATAACGCACATGACTTTTACCTAAAAGTTGAAGCCCCATGGTTAAGCTTTCTGGCCTACTCATAGAATATACAATACCACCAAGCATATGTGTTAGAAGTCTTCCTTGTGACGACATATTATTTTTAAATAATGATTGGGTATCTGGAGCTTTATCGAATAATTTACCGTAAAATTTTTCAGCAAAAACATCTTCGTTTTTAAGTAAGAAATCAAGAGATTGCTGAAGTTCCAATTGAATATCTACATTTTGAAAACCTAAGAGTTCATGGATTATAGTCTCATGATTATGACCGTCCATTTGGCTACTAAATGAGCGTCCAATGTCTAATGTATCTGCAGGAATTCCTTTTAGGATAGAATCTGAGATTAAAATACTGCTAAGAGCTTTTTTATTGTATGACTGGATTCTGCTAGCTGTATTTACTGGATCTCCCACAACAGCAAATTGTTTATGCTTAGGATGACCTAAATGTCCGATATAGGCTTTTCCAAAATTAACGCCTATTCCCATTTTAATGTTCACATCAAAATCAACTAATTCAATACGATTAAGCCGCTCTATAGCATATTGCATACCTAAAGCTGCTCTTACGGCATCTGTAGAATTTTTACTTTTTATGCCTCCAGAGACTCCAAATAAGCCAATGATTTCGTCTCCTACATATTGATAAATAATACCATTATTTATTAGTATGGGGTCTCCTAAAACCGTATAAAACCTATTTAAAATGTGAGCCACATCAAACGAACTGTTTTTTGAAGTCATTTTTGTGAACCCCCGAATATCACAAAATAGAATTGCAATGGCGCGTTCTTCGGCTACTCCTTCTGGAACGGTTTCTAATTGAAGCTTGTTAACTTCAGAATTTGTCCATACGAGTCGTTCAATGCTAACATTACCTTTAGCATAACATTGACAAGCTAATCGAATAGATGGATCCCATTTTCTTAACCTTGCAATTTCTTGTTCTTTTTGCGTTCTAGTGTTTAGATTATGATGCCCTTCAATAACTCGTATTCTACAAGTAGTACATTGTCCATTGCCTCCGCATTCATGTATATGTGGAATTTGATTTGTGATGGAGCACTCTAAAAGTGTTGCTTCCATATCATGATGTTCTATTTGTTGACTTATTCCTGTATAAGTTATTAGGGGAGTGTTAGTGGTTGGCATACTATAGAGGGTTAATGAGGTTTAAAGCTACAAAAAAAATCATTGAATTGGCTTTTTGAAAGAAACTTTTGAATATAGTTAAGTACGATTGGGTACACCAAATTTTAAAATAATGATAACAGGCGCAATCTTAATTTTCAAGTTTAGATTGCGCCTGTTAATTAAAATCTACTCTGAGTTTTACTGTCCTTCTTTAATATAACCCCAGCCTTCTTGTTGCTTTTCAATGATTTCTAAAATACCATCAGGGACACTTCTTACACCATCAATAATTTGAGAATTTTCTATTTTATGACGTTTCATTGTGCCTTCGCAAATAACAAAATCGATATTACCCTTTTGGGCTAGCATTTCTAAATCTTCTGCAACAACAGATTTCTCTTTTAGTACCATTGCTATGGCGCCACTGTACATAACCACCTCAAAATTAGAGTCTGGGTAAGATTCCGACATCATTTTTACATGCCTAATTGTAGATTGATGTACTTTGGTATTGCTACTCGTTACATCGAATACAATTTTTACCGCATTTTCTTGAGCAAAAGACATTGTGGTAATTACCAATGTCATTAGTAAATTTATAAATGTTTTCATATTTATAAATTTTATTCTCCTGCAAAAATATAACCACAGCCTTTTGCTTGCGCTTTTCCAAGAGCCCATACACCAGATGGCACTAATTCTATATCGGAAATTAAACCTCCAATCCAATCTTTATATATTTCTTCAGGATTTCCTCCGTTTTTTTCGGCATATTTTCCGCTATACACCTGTAGAGCTAAATTGCATACGCAAAATAATCCTCCTCTACTTTGCATTTCTTTTATACCGCCTGGGCCATTAATTGGGTAGTCACCATCTTGTGGTTCGTACCATGGATTTCTTAATGCAAAATCTTTTGTGTGATCTTTTACTCCAAAAAATTCACCTAATTTATATTTTGCCCACATGTCATCATTTAATGCAAGAGGAATAGCAGAATGACGCAAAACGGTCATCGCAGTTATGTCGCTATCTGGTGAATCTGTTGAATTGTGAGATAGATAAAATGCCCAATTCCATAGTATTGGTAAACCTGCATGTGGCGTAGAACCGTCATACACTATACGATGTGTTCCTTTAATTTTGTCGAACCAATTTTCTGTAGCCTTCATTCCTTTTGTATCAAAGGTTTTTGTGCTTGCATAAATTGGGTTTGTTAGTACAGATATTGTACTTGCAGTTGCACCAAGAGCTATTGCTCCTAGAAATTGTCGTCTTGAATTACTGTCATTTGTTTTCATAATTTACTTGGTTTTAGTGATATTATATTTTTGTTTATAAAATGCCATTATTGGCTCAAATGGTCCTAATTTATGTTGTTCAGTAGGGAAGTTATCTGCATATGGTGGGTAAGGCGTAGATACAGGTTTTTTCTTTATATCTGGAAAGTCCTTTTCAGGATTCGATTTTTGAGGGCGATTGTGCATATTGATAAATCCTGCAACGTCATAGGCTTCTTCATCTGTCAATACCGGAGCATCATAAGTAGCTAGTTCAAAAGGCATATTCCCTTTAATAAATTTTGCAGCAGTAATAACTCGTGTCATTCCAGCACCATTATTAAATGAGTCGTCTCCCCAAAGTGGTGGGTATTCATAACTATAGCCGTCTGCATATAATGAACCTTGTCCGTCTATTCCATGGCAAGTCACGCAATGCTGAGTAAATACTTTTTTGCCATTATCAAGGTTTACTGCTCTATTAGGTATTTCAAGGTTTAAAAATCCTTTTCCTTTTATATTTCCATCTTCTGGCGCGTAACGACTTAACCATTCTAAATAAGCAACCATCCCTTTCATTTCTTTACTATCAAGAGGTAATACTCTGCCATTCATGCTGCGTTCCATACAACCATTTATACGTTCTTCTATGGTGCCAATTTTATTTTCGCGTCCTCTAAATTGTGGAAACCTTTGTATGATACCTATTAGTGGAGCTGAATATGGTTTTGTGCCTAGTCCTAAATGACAATTTTTACAGGATAACCTATTATTTTGATATACCATGTCTGGATTCCCATTATCTGGACCAATATATTTTGGTGTTTTTTGAAATAGTTCGAACCCATATTTTAAAAGTTCATTGTTTTTAGAATCAGGTAATGTCGAAACATCATAATTCATGTAATAAATATTTGGGAGATTATTTTTAGATTTAAATAAATCTAGAGGGATTGCATCAAAACAATAAAGTAGAGTTATGAAAGCTAATATTAATATTGAGCCAAAGTATAAAAACACAACTTTTCTGATTCTTTTATAAAAACTTGTAATTTCTGTATTCATAGTTAAATTAAATAATATCGTTTAGGTACTATATTAAATGGGTATGCTATTTATAAAGCTATACACATCTATTAATTTATTTTTTTTTGAGTTTTGGGGAGCTGTTTTTTTAATTCTTAGGGAAAAGAATAATTTAAAATTATTTTTTCAATTTACAAAAAATGAGCTATTTATATTAATTTGTTTTCTGATTTATAATTTAATTGCTTTTTAATTTTTTTACTTCGAATTAATTTAGATCTATTAATAAAGGCATAAGAAGCCATATTTACATACTTATCAAATCTTCTGTCTATTTGTTTTTGAATTTGAAACATTAAAGAATTAAATTCACCTTTATTTCTTTTAAATAATTTTGAAAACCGGTTCTCCTTTTTTAAATAGTCTTCAATTTTAATTGAAGGTAAATCAGAATCTAATTGTAAAGTATTTTGATTGTTTTCTGTTTTCCGAGGATCATTTCTGTATAATAGCCATTGCCCAGAATTAACCGCAGCTTTATGATATTGACTTGGTTTTTTTATATCAATACCATGCGAATCACTATGACAATAAGCAATTATTATTGAAGGCCCATCAAAACTTTCAGCTTTATTAAAAGCTTGTAAAGTTTGTTCTTTATTTGCTCCAATAGCTACAGACGCTACATAAACATTATCGTAATTCATGGCTAAAAAGCCCAAATCTTTTTTCTGTTTTTGTTTTCCATTAAAAGCAAATTTTGCTTCACCTCCAAATGGTGTAGCTTTTGATGCTTGTCCGCCAGTATTATCATAAACTTCGTTATCTAAAACTAAGATGTTTACATTTTTTCCAGATGCTAAAACATGATCTAAACCACCAAAACCAATATCATATGCCCAACCATCGCCACCAACAATCCAAACACTTTTCTTAACTAGGTTATCGCAAATATTTAGAAGTCTATGTGCTTCAGGAGTGTTGATTTTCTTTAAGATGAGTTTTAATTTTTCGACTCTTTGACGTTGTTTAAAAATTTCAATTTCTGAGTTTTGATTTGATTTTAATATATCAATAGCTAAATCAAAATCTAATTGAGGTATTAATTTTTCAATTAGGGCTTTAGCTTGTTGCTCTTTATTGTCAATAGATAGACGGTAACCTAAGCCAAATTCTGCATTATCTTCAAATAACGAGTTTGACCACGCAGGACCTTGTCCGTTTTTGTTTTTACTCCAAGGTGTTGTTGGTAAAGCACCACCAAATATAGAGCTTGCCCCAGTAGCGTTAGCTACTAGAAGTCTGTCTCCAAAGAGTTGCGACATCAATTTTAAATATGCGGCTTCTCCGCAACCTTCAACTCCACTCGGATATTTAAATAAAGGTTCTTGTAATTGTTGTTGGCTTACTTTAGTTACGTCAATTTTGCTTCTATTTAGTTCTGGAATACTTTTAAAATGGTTCCAGTTTTCTTTTTCAGTAGTTACAATTGCATCTTTATTTGTCAGTGTTAAAGCTTTAGCAGGACAAGCGTCAACACAATTATTGCAACCGTTACATTGCTCAGGATTTACTTGAATGGTGTAGCTAAGCAAGTCTATTTCCCAATCGGTTTCTAAGGACTTAGTTGATTTAAATGTAGTTGGAGCATTTTCCAAGTAAGCGTCATCAAAAGCTTTAATTCTTAATGCTGCCTGAGGACAAACCATACTGCATGCACCACATTGTGTACAGGATTCTAAATCCCATTCAGGTAATTTATTTCCAAGATGTACCGTGTTAAACTTTGAGTTGTCAGTTTGATAAGTACCATCTACCGGTAATAAGCTAACAGGAATACTATTCCCTTTGTTATTTAGTAGTCTCCCTAATAGTGTTTTAGAAAATGTGGGGTCTTCTGTTATTTCTAAGGCTTCTTTATTATAACCAACTTTTGTGTCTACTTTGTAAATGTATTCAAGCATATTAGTGCAGAAATCATCTTGCCTTAAAGCAAGGAAGCATGCGTGTAATTCTGTAATTGGTTTATCATTTAAAATATTGATTTCTTTTAATTCCTCAATATTTACAATTAACAGATTGATATTTTTTTCTATAATTTGGTATTGATTGTTTGCTGATACTGATTGCCAGAAAGCTTTAGACGTTAGTGAAGTATTAACCAAAAGTGTTCCTTCTGGTTTTATGTTGTTTAAAGTATCGTCGTTAAAAGCGAAGTGAGCATTCTGACAACCAATGAAATCTGCATTTTCAATTAAATAAGGTGATTTTATTTTAGTATTATTTATGCGTAAGTGGGCACGGTTATATGTATTGGATTTTTTGTAATTAATTTGGGTATAACCTTGAACAAATACATTTTTGTTATTCCCAATATGATTTAAGGTATTGATAAAACTTTTGTTGTGTATGTCGTTCTTTTCTTGATTGAATATCGCCTGGAAAGCATTGTTTTCAATATTAATATTTTCTGAATAGTCAAGACTTAAATATTTAACATCGTCTTTTATGCCAATTGTAAAATTGTTTTTTGGTTGATCTTGTTTTAAGTTTTTAAAAATGGCATTCACCATACTTGGTGTAAATTCTTTTGAAGATAAGCCATAGCGGCCTCCAACAATTTTTGGATAAGATGTTATTTTATTATTTTGATAGGCTTCAGAAATTGATTGTAGTATATCTAAATATAGGGGCTCACCGGTAGATCCTGGCTCTTTTGTTCTGTCTAAAACCGCAATAGATTTTACTGATTTTGGTAGCGAAGCAATAAGATGCTTTGTGCTGAAAGGTCTAAATAATCTAACCTTTATTAAACCAAATCGCTCCCCTTTTTTGTTTAAGAGATTCACCGTTTGTTCAATAGTTTCGGTTGAAGATGCCATTGATACAATAATATGTTCGGCTTTAGCGTGACCTATATAATCAAATAATTTGTATGACCTGCCAGTTACTAATCTAAAGGTATCCATAATATGTTGCACTGTATTAGGGCAAGCTTCATAAAACGGATTAATAGCTTCTCGACTTTGAAAGAACACATCCGCACCTTGTGCGGTTCCTCTTATTACTGGATTGTTAGGGTTTAAAGCTCTTTCTTGATGAGTAGATATTTCTTTTTGATTTAGTATATACTGAATTGTGCCGTCCGAAATGGCTTCAATTTTTGATGTTTCATGAGATGTTCTAAAACCATCAAAAAAATGCACAAAGGGAATTTTTGATTCTAAGGAAGCCGCTTGTGCTATTAATGCAAAATCTTGGGCTTCTTGCACAGAAGAGCTGCCTAACATAGCATAACCAGATTGGCGAACTGCCATTATATCGCTATGGTCCCCAAAAATTGATAAAGCATGAGTTGCAACACTTCTTGTAGCTACATGAATAACATTTGGAGTAAGTTCTCCAGCAATCTTAAACATGTTTGGTAGCATTAGTAGCAAACCTTGAGATGCTGTAAAAGTGGTAGATAGTGATCCTGTTTGTAATGCACCATGCATGGCTCCGGCAACGCCAGCTTCACTTTGCATTTGAAAAACAGAAGGTGCGCTCTCAAAAATATTTTCTTTTTTTTCTGAACTCCATTGTTCAACCAATTCACTCATTTCTGAAGCAGGCGTAATAGGGTAAATAGGAAAGACTTCATTAGTCTTGTACGCTATTTTTGCTACTGCTTCATTTGCATTAGTTATGATGTGTTTTTGAGTTTTCATTTAAGGAGTTTTGGTTTTTATTTCCTTTTAAATATGAAAGAACCATTTGTTATTAAATAATTCTTCTAGCGATTATTTTTTATATCGTCTTCTGTTGTGCCAATTTTGACCTCTTGAACATTTGATACATGAAAAAGATTTCCTTGTATATAAGCTCTCATTGTTTGATCCTAGAGAAGGAATTATTTTTATAGTTGTCATTGTTTCTTTTTTAAATTTGATAAAAAAAATGGCTACTACTTTTTGTTGGTTAGAGTAGCCATTTTTTTGTCTAACTACTGCTTTACTATTTCTATAGCAACAGGAGTTGGATTTGTGATTATGTCAAATACAGGAGAGAATTTTGCTAAATTTTCTAATTGCTCTACAGATGCATCTGATTTAACTTTAAGTTTTACCTTAATACCATCAAATCCTTTTCTAACTTCTGCGTCTAATCCAAGAAAACCTTGTAAATCGACACCACCATCTAAAGAAGATTGTGCACTTTGGATGTCGATACCATTTGCAGCTGCGTGATAAGTCATAGCAGCAGTTAAACAAGACCCTAAGGCATGTAACACAATTTCAGGAGGTGTAGCACCTTCATCTTGACCCAAAAGAACATGTGGGTGACTACTTTCCATTGTGAAAGTTTCTTGACGAGATTCGTCTTCTGCACCTACACCATAAAAACTCTTGATACTAGACACACAATGTCCACCATTGATCCAATTATTTTTTGCTCTGAATTCGAATTTTGCTAATTCTGGATTTGATTGTACTGCTCCAATAGTTTCTACTAATTGGTCTACGTTTACTCCGTTTTTTACATTTGCTGTTGTAATCATTTTTTTAATTTTAAATTGTTAAACATTATTGTTTGGTTGTCATTATGCATTTGGCATGCCAAATAGTGTAAATAATTTAAAATCAGCAAGTTGAATGATGTTTTTGCACGTGCAAGCGTGACTATATTTCGTTTATTTATGAAATATCGTTTGGTTGTTTACGAAATGTCGTAAGTTATATAGGGCGCTCTATCCCTAAAGCCTTAATTCGTGAAGCAAGTGTTGTAGAAGGTAATTGTAATAATTCCGCAGCACCTTGTTTTCCAGAAATTTTCCATCGAGTGTGTTTTAATGCTTTGATTATGTTCTCCTTTTCTAAGGCATTAAGTTCTTTAATGGTTAATATTCTTTCGTTTAAAGCTGTAGTGGTGTCATTGTCATTGAGTGAGTTATTAGGAATAACAGCTTGCCAATTAATAATGCCATTTTGAGATACAATAACAGCCCGTTCAATTAAGTTTTGAAGCTCACGAACATTACCAGGCCAATTGTAGGATTGTAATAATACTTTGTCTTCTTCAGTTAAACCTTGTATTGGTTTATTAAGTTTTTTAGAAAACTGTTGCATCATTTCTTCAGCAATTAAACAAATATCATTTCCTCTGACTCTAAGCGCTGGAACTTCAATAGGGAATACGTTTAAGCGATAATATAAATCTTCTCTAAATTTACCAGATTTTGAAAATTCTAAAAGGTTTCTATGTGTCGCAGCAATTATTCTAACATCAACTCTAATCGTTTCAGAGCTTCCAACAGGATCAAATTCACCTTCTTGTATTATACGCAATAATTTAGGTTGAAGCTCCATCGGCATTTCCCCAATTTCATCTAAAAAAATAGTGCCTTTGTCTGCCAATAAAAAACGTCCCTTTCTGTCTACTGTAGCTCCAGTAAAAGCGCCTTTTTTATGACCAAAAAGCTCACTTTCGATAAGGTTAGCAGGAATAGCACCACAATTAATACGTATTAGTGGTCTGTCATTTCTATTACTTTCTTTGTGTATAGCTCTAGCTACCAGTTCTTTTCCAGTTCCGGTTTCGCCTTGAATTAAAACTGTGGCATCGGTTTTTGAAACTTGGTGGATAAGGTTTATAGTATTCTTCATATTAATATCCTCTGCAATAATACCATAGCCACTTGTAAGCTCTTGAATTTCTTTTTCTAAGTATTGCGTTTGATTAGTTAATAAACTTATGGTGTTTTCAGCCATAAGACGCTTTTCTATGTTTCTTAAAATAAGTGTGTAAAAGGTTTCTGAATCATTTCCGTATTTGCTAATTGTACCTTCATTTAAAGTTTCTGTATCATCAGAACCTATAACTTTAACGATATTGGGTAAATATTTGTTGACTGCTTTTTTATTGTTTTCAGATTTTACAATACCTTCTATAATTTTGGCGCTCTCATCATCAAAGAAAAACAAAACGTTGCGTTGTAAAACATCATCATTTTTTAATAATCTATTTGCTGAAGGGTTGGTAAGAATAATTTTAAAATTATTGCTAAACATAATAATGGCATCCATGGCACCATTTATTAGTCCACTCAGTTTATTATTCGCATTTTCTATTTCAATTTTAGAAGATGCTAAACGCTCTTGTATGGTATCCAATTCTCTATGACGCTTTATCATAACCGCTAAAACACCTTGCGCAAAACCATTATCGGTTTTCATTACATCTAAAAATTGTTGGCGTTCAATTTTTAAAACTTTGGTGTTTTCTAAAGCAGTAATAGATGCCGATCGTGTTTCGTTATCAATCAAAGCATATTCGCCAAAACAATCACCTTTGGATAAAGTGCCGTAGACATGATTTTTTTCATGAGCTTTTACAGAGCCATTAATTATGGCGTACATCGAGTTTCCAATTGTGTCTTTTTCAAAAATAGTTTCATTTTTTATGTAAGTTTCCTCTTTGATATTATTGCTTAAATGCTCAAGCGATTTTTTTGATACTTCGGAAAAAAAAGGAATTTCAGATAAAAATTTAGTTAGGTTTTTGGACACTTTTTTTGGTATAAGGTTTCTTTGTAAAGTTAAAGATATTAATTATTTGTAAAAGTTGTGAGGCTTAATTTTTTTTTAAAGTATCATGTTTTAAAGAAATTAACTAATTTAGTCTTTTTAACGCTATTATTATAATGTCTCAAAACCGACAACTTGCTGCAATAATGTTTACCGATATTGAGGGTTATACTTCTTTAATGCAGCATGATGAAAAAAATGCCATTGAGATTAGATCTAAACATCGCGAAATTTTTAAATCGATTACAGCGAAATATAATGGTGAGTTAATACAATATTATGGTGATGGTACCTTAAGTACATTTAAAAGTTCTATTGAAGCTATTAAATGCAGTATTGAAATGCAAAGGGCTTTTTTAGAGGCACCTTCAATACCTGTTCGAATTGGGGTACATGTTGGTGATATTATTAGAACCGAATCAGATATTATTGGTGATGCCGTTAATGTAGCTTCAAGAATAGAATCATTAGCTATTGCCGGAAGTGTTTTAATATCCGATAAGGTTAACGATCAATTAAGAAATCAGAAAGATATACAAACTCAATTTCTTGATGTTTTCGATTTTAAAAATGTAGATACTACGATACCCGTTTTTGCAATTGTATCTGAAGGTTTAATTGTTCCAAAATTGTCTGATATTAGTGGTAAAACAAAAGAAAAAAAAGACAAATCTTTTAAAGAGAAGTTTTCTGTTATTTTAGGAGTACTTCTTGTTTTAATAGGTGTAATTGCCGTTTATTATAATTCATTTTATGAGAATGAATTGGCTAAAATCAAATCTATAGCTGTTTTGCCTTTTGAAAATATGAGTAACGATTCAGACTCCGAAAATTTTACTGATGGTGTTACAGAAGATATATTAACACATTTATCTAAAATAAAAGATCTTCAAGTAATTTCTAGGGCGTCAATAATGCAATTTAAAGAATCTAATAAATTGAACTCTGAAATAGCTAAAGAATTGGGGGTTACCTATATTTTAGATGGAAGTGTTAGGAAGTATAATAAGCAAATACGAGTTAATGCTCAATTAATTGACGCTAGTAATAATGAGTATTTATGGGCTGAAAATTATGACAAAACATTAACCGAAATTTTCGAAATACAGAGCCAAGTATCTAATGAAATTGCTAAGGCATTAAAAATAACATTAAGTGCAAACGAAATAAAAAGTTTAAATAAACCGCCAACAGACAATCCTGATGCTTATGGTGCTTATACAGAAGCACAACGGTTTTTAAATAGAGGAGCGGGTAAAGATGAAGAATTAAAAATTGCCGAAGGTTTATTTAGAAAAGCGATAGAATTGGATCCTAAGTTCTGTAAAGCTTACGTTGGTCTTGCAGATACGTTTTTAGAATATATCTATTGGGGAAGAAAACCTCCAAAAGAGGTTTTAGAAAAGGCTTTAGGACCAGCATTAAAAGCCTTAGAATTAAGCCCTGAAGAAGGAGGGAGCTATGGTGCTTTGGGGTCTATAAGTTTTTATAGATTCGAAAAAGAAACCGCAGTGAGCCATCTTGAAAAGGCCATTAATATAAATCCTAATTATGTTGGAGCTTACGATAAATTAGCTTGGATTCGTTTGTTTGAAGGTGATATTAATGAAGCAGTTCGACTTTTTGAGAAAATAGTTGAATTAGACCCATTATCTACAAAGAATATTGCAAACATAGCGTTTTCTCATTATTATTTTCATCAGTATAGTAAAGGTATTGCTGTATTAGATGAGGCTTTGAGAAAGCATCCAAATGACAATATGTTGTTGTGGATGAAGGGCAATTTACTTTCTGGAAATAAACAATATGAAGAAGCTATTAAAGTTTTTAATCAACGAACTGAATCTCCGAATAATTGGATGTTAGGATACTCTTATGCTAAGTCTGGTCAAAAAAATAAAGCATTAGAAATTCTAAATTATCAATTAGAAAAAAGTGAAAAAACCTATGTACCTCCATATATGATTGCAACTATATATATGGGTTTAGGAGAAACGGAGAAGGTATTAGATTGGTTAGAAAAGGATTTTGAATCTGGAGGTTTAGGACTTTTCTTTTGGGGATTAAAAAGAGATATAAAATTTGATTCTATTCGAGATGAGCCCCGTTTTATTAACTTGTTAAATCAAATTCGTTAAAAGAGGTAATTCCATTTTATTCGCTTTAATTTTTTTACTAAAGTCTGTAACATTTATTGATTTTATGCGTCATATAAGTATCAATCAATAATTAATCATCATGAGACAAGATAATCAACTTTTAGTTATTACGCATTTAAGTCAGTTAATTACACTTATTACAGGTTTTGGTAGTTTATTATTACCACTAGTACTTTGGCTTACACAAAAAGAAAAAGTGTATCAAATGGATGTACATGGTAAAAACATTATAAACTTTCAATTAAGTTTAATTGTTTACGCAATTATATGTATACCATTAATATTATTATTTGGCTTAGGTTTATTAGGCTTTATAATTTTAGGAATTATATCAGTTGTTTTCCCTATAATAAATGCTATAAAAGCTAATAACGGAGAAACACCAACATACCCTTTATCTCTTAATTTTATTAGTTAGTTTGTTAGTACGAGATAAACTAAAATGCTCATCAACTGATGGGCATTTTTTATTTATATTAGTCATTTAATAATCTTAAAAGCAATTCCTTTTTTTTGACTAAGCTAAGTATATTAATACCTATGTATAATTCTGAACACTTTATAAAAAGATGTTTAGATAGTATTTTAAGTCAAAAAATCCCAAGAGAGTTCTACGAAATCATTGTTTTTGATGATGCTTCAATTGATTCTAGCAAAACTATTGTAGAAGCTTATACTAAAATCTATAAAAACATAAATATTTATTCTGTACAAAATAGTGGTGCCTATGTTTTAAGAAACAAAATGCTAAACATGGCAAAAGGTAAATATGTTTATTTAATGGATGCAGATGATTATATAATAAACGAAGGACTTAATGATGTTTTAAATATTGCTATTAAGCAAGAGTTAGATATTATTGGTTTTAATTGCTATATAGAGCATGATAATTATGATAAAAACTATTCACATTTAGTTTTTAATGAAACCCCTCAAGTTCAAGATGGTTTATCTTATTTAGCTAATCAACGCTATATGAGACACGAAATATGGTGGTATATTATTAAGAAAGATTTTTTAACTCAAAATCATATTACTTTTAAAGAAGAACGCTATGGATCAGATGTTTTATTTACAGTAGAGACTTTTTTAAAAGCAAAGCGATTAATTCACGCACCTTTAATGTTATATAAATATGTTAAAGCACCAAATTCCAGTACAACAAATAGAAAAAGAAATCATTTATTAAAACTTATTTCATGTCGTGTAAAAATGATTGTCAATTTAAGTGAGCTAATCAACGCATTAAACGCAATAACAGAACAAGATAAATTAATAAAACAAAACTTAAGTTTTAGAAGAGATCTTTATGTTTACATGACAATTTCTGATATGCTTAAAGTCAAAATAGACGCAAAAACCTTAAAAAATAATATTTTGCTATTTAGAAAGCACAATGCATATCCTTTAAAAGATTTTTTAGGAAGAGAATTCCCAACTACTAAAAACAAGATTGTTACCTTTATTTTTAGTAATATAACTTTTTTGAAAACAATTTTATTTCTTCTGAAATTTAAAAAAAACTTAAATTAAGTATTCAGCATCACAGGCATAACAAGCATTGTAATTTGCTCACCCTCGTCTAAACCATCAATTGGTGTTAAAATACCAGCACGATTTGGCATACTCATTTCTAACTGTACTTCGTTAGAATTTAAGTTGTTCAGCATTTCAGTTAAAAAGCGCGAGTTAAACCCTATTTGCATATCATCGCCTTGGTAATCGCAAGTTAAACGTTCTTCGGCTTTGTTACTGTAATCAATGTCTTCAGCAGAAATATTAAGTTCTGCACCTGCAATTTTTAAACGAATTTGGTGTGTTGTTTTATTTGAGAAAATACTAACACGCCTCACCGAATTTAAAAACTGTGTACGGCCTATTGATAATTTATTAGGGTTTTCTTTTGGTATTACCGCTTCGTAATTTGGGTATTTACCATCGATTAAGCGACAAATCAATTCTGAATTTTCAAAAGTGAATTTTGCATTACTTTCGTTATATTCAATAGTAACATCGTCTTCACTTGCTGCTAAAATTCCTTTTAAAAGATTTAAAGGTTTTTTTGGCATAATAAATTCTGCTACTTGATTTGCTTGTATGTCTTCTCGGGTATATTTTACTAATTTATGCGCATCAGTAGCAACAAACGTTAAACCTTCAGTTGAAAACTGAAAAAACACACCACTCATTACAGGGCGTAAATCATCGTTTCCAGCAGCAAAAATGGTTTTGCTAATTGCCGTTGCCAATATATCGCCAGTAACCACTGTTTTACTTGGGTCTTCTAAAGCAACAGCTTTAGGAAATTCGTTTCCATCGGCGTAAGCCAATGCATATTTACCATGATTTGAGCTTATTTCAACAGTGTTGTTTTCTTCAACAACAAATGTTAAAGGCTGCTCAGGGAAAGTTTTTAAAGTATCAAGTAATAAGCGTGCAGGAATTGCAACACTACCTTTACTATCGCTTTCAACATCTAAAGTTGAAGCCATAGTAGTTTCTAAATCACTAGCCGAAACAGTTAATTTAGAATGGTCTAATTCAAATAAAAAATTATCTAAAATAGGTAAGGTGTTCGAACTGTTAATTACACCACCCAAAACCTGTAATTGTTTTAATAAATAAGTGCTTGATACTATAAATTTCATGTATTTATAATGTGTTTAATTTTAATAAATGCTACTTACAAATATATTCTATACGGATTAATATAGGAAACAAACTTATTAACATTTAAGCTGCATATTTTTTCTTTCTAAAGTAGTTAAAAATAAAACCAAATACCGCTAGTAATACGAGTGGTAATGCTATGTTTATGAGTTGCCATTTTGTTTTTTGAGCTGCTATTTTATGCTGATTTAAAAAAGCCACCGCAATTTCTTTAGAGCGAATGTTTATAAGTCCGTTATCATCCAATAAATAATTAACGGCATTGAGTAAAAATTCCTTGTTACCATAAGTTTGTCCTGTCCATCTATCAAAGCCTAATTCTTGAGGCAAATTTTTAACCACATCGTTTTTAATAACATCACCATCTGCAATAACAATCATTTTTGTTGTCACACCTTTGTTTTTTTCTTCAGTGAGTTTAAAAGGCTTAATTCTGTTATTATAAGCACTTATAAATTCGCCTTCTAATAAAACCCCTAAAGGTTGATTACCTTTATTGAATAATGCAGGGTCTTGTTCTTGCGTAACAATATCTAAACTAATTTCGCGAGGTGTACCTTCTAATTTTGTAAGCGGTGCACTTTCTAAAAGAATAGTTTTTTTGATGTTGTTTTTTAAGGTGTCAATTTGATTGGCGAAATCGAATTTTACAAAATTCAAATTATTAACAATAGGGTGGTTGCTATTAGTTGATGCTAAAGGCGAATACGGCCATCTTAAATTTTGAAACTGAGAATCGCTACCTTCTCCAATAGCTAAAGTGATAGGAGCTGAATAAAGTGTACTTACCATTACAGGATTAATGCGAACACCATATTTAAAAAAGAAATCGTTTAAGTTTAAATCTCTTGAAATGGCTAAATTAGATCCAGAAGCATTGTATAAACTGTCTTTTTCCATAGCTACATGGTCGATAAGCCAAAGGCTTTTTCCACCATTCATGGTGTATTGGTCTAACACTAATTTTTCTTTTTCGCTAAAAGCTTCGGTGGGTTTTGCAGAAATAATTAAATCAAATTTATTTAAGTCGTTAAGTGTTTTTTGTGGATCTTTGGCAACACTATCCAAAGTAAATGGTGCGATAAAATAATACTCGTTTATTTTTTTTATAAAGTCTGCAATGTATTTATCTTCTAGCTGATTGTTGCCTTTTAAAACTGCAATTTTTTTCTGTTTTGGTGTGGTTAATTTGCTAAAACCATCAGCAAAAGTGTACTCTAAATGTTGTACAGAATTTGCTACTAAGTCTTGCTGTGAAGCACCAATTTTATTTTTAACTAGCGGAATAGAGATTGTAACGTCGTTATAACTTGCCAATGCCCATGGAAAAATGATTGCTTGGGATGATTTTCCACTTTCCTGAATACTTAATTGCATAGGTGTTAATCCACGTTGTGTGAGTTGTTGTATGTTTCGCTCACGAGAAGCTTCATCTTCTATGGGATTTATAAAGTTGAAATTGATGTTGTTGTTTTTCGCCGAAAACTCTTCAAGTAACTGCTTTGTTTCTCTTTGGAGACGTTTAATTTCTGATGGAAAATCTTCTCCTTTTAAAAACACATCCACTATTATAGGAGAATCTACGTTATTAATAATTTGTTTTGAAGCTTCGCTTAATGTGTATCGGTTGTCTTCAGTCAAATCGAAACGCTTATGAATTGAAGCAGGCAACATATTTATAATAAATAGCCCTATGCATAAAGCTGAAAATGACAGCAATTCTTTTTTAAAAAATGATTTTGTGTTTATGCTACGAGCAGTTAATACGATAAATAAAATAGTGATACTTAAAAAGTATAAAATACTAGCGGTATTAAGCACACCGCGACTCATACTTTTAAAATGATAGCTCATGCCTAATTGCTCAATAAATAAGTTTGAAGTAACCTCTGAAATGCCTTCAAAACCTATATAAAACAAGAAACACAGAAAAGCAGCACTAATAAATGCCACTATTTGATTGTTAGAAAATGTAGAGCAAAATATACCAATAGCTGTATATGATGCTGTTAAAAATAGTAATCCAAAATAAGACCCAAGTGTACTTCCAACATCTAAATTGCCAACAGGATTACCTAATTGATAAACTGTATAAACATAGATTAGTGTTGGCAAAAGTGCTATTAATATTAAAATAAAAGCTCCAAAATATTTACCTAAAACAATGTTTATTTGAGAGATTGGTTTGGTTAATAAAAGTTCTAATGTGCCTTGTTTTTTCTCATCAGAAAAACTGCGCATGGTTACAGCAGGAATTAAGAAAATTAAAATCCAAGGAGCTAATAAAAAGAATGATGATAAATCTGCAAAGCCATAATCTAGAATATTAAATTCTCCTTTAAACACCCATAAAAATAATCCATTTAGTAAAAGGAAAATAGCAATAACCAAATACCCAATTGGCGATGCAAAAAACGCGTTTATTTCTTTTTTAAGTATGGCGAACATTCTTATTGTTTATAAGCTGATTGTTTCTTTATTATGGCACGAATTTACGAATATATAAATTTTTTACTGTTGACTGAATACTGCAACTGCCTACTTGAACGAAGCGACTTTATCTACACTCCAAGATTCTGGTTTTACGTTAAAAAGTGGTTTGGTTTTACTCCAAACGCTTTTAAATAAATCAAATTGCCTGTATGTTTCTAAATCGTCTTCAGAACTCCAATAACTGTATCTAAAAAATATATTGCTTTCGTTTATATCTCTAAATAATTCTAAAAATTTACACCCTTCAAATCTCTGATTTTATGTTTGTTCGCTTCAAAATTTTTAAGAAACTTATCAACGTCATTTTCATTAAAACTCATTTTAACAATCCGTACTAGCATCATTTTATGCTTTAATAAAATTTACGCTTACAGCATCCATAATTCCTAATCCCATCAATGATGAGGCACTACCAACCGTTGTTGTATTGCTTTTATAAAGCGCAATCTCTAAAAAATTACCAGAATTAAAAACCACTAGACCTCTGCCTTCGTCATAACGTTTGTCCTCAGGAATTTCAAAATTAACTACATCGCTATACTTGCTATGTATTTTTTTGAACTTATAATTACGTGCCGAAATCTCAAATGTTCGTCCTTTTTGAATGGTCTCAAAAAAATCACGCTTAATATTGGTAACCACATTGCCGTAGTTATCAATATAAATTACGCTACCAATAATTTGAGTTTTATCTTCATTAACATAGGGTACAATATTTTTAATAGGTTTTATATTGGTAATCGTTTTTCCAATTACATCAAGTGTACCACCTCGAGCAATATGGCAAGCGACTTTAACAAATACATCTAGCACCGGGAAACTTGTTTGTATTTTGTCGTGTATATTAATTTCAACAATTTTTTCTGGTGCAATTTCAGAGCAAATCATACTCATAATACCATTGTTAGCACAAATAAAATAATGGTCGTCTAACTTAATGGCTATATGTTTGTTTTCAGGATTTATTTCAGAATCAATACCAATAATATGAATGGTGCCTTTCGGAAAACTATTATATGCGTTTTGAATAATATAAGCAGCTTCAGGAATACTAAAAGGCGAAACAGAGTGAGAGATATCAACAATTTTAACATCTGGAAGTTCACTGTAAATAGCACCTTTTGTCGCGCCAGCAAAGTGATCTTTTTCTCCAAAATCAGTTGTTAAAGTTATTATCGCCATTGGCAAAATTGTTGATATGTTTTTAATGTTTGATCACCCAAATTTATGTATTTTTGAGTTTTACGAAACTGTTTCACAAAACTAATAAATCATTTCATCTGGAAGCACATTATTGTTATTAATTCAGACGAATAAATTTTAAAACTAAAATATAGCCTTTGAACGAAATTGTAATCGAACTTGAAGACATTACTCCAAAAGAGTTTTTTGGAGCACAAAATGCCAATATAGAACTTCTTAAAAAATATTTTCCTAAACTTAAAATTGTAGCTCGAGGTAATAAAATTAAAGCTTTTGGCGATGAAGAGTTGCTAGAAGAGTTTGACAGAAGAATTACCATGCTTTTAAAACATTTTGCTAAGTACAATAAACTTGATGAAAACGTTATTGAGCGGGTTTTAACAAGTCAAAGTAGCGATGATTATACGACTTCTAAACAAAGCGGCGAAGTTATTGTGCACGGTGTTGGCGGAAAGCTTATAAAAGCACAAACGGCAAACCAGCGCAAATTGGTAGAAAGCATGCGGAAAAACGATATGGTTTTTGCTATTGGTCCTGCAGGAACAGGTAAGACCTATACGGGTGTTGCATTAGCGGTCCAAGCCTTAAAAAACAAGGAAGTTAAACGCATTATTTTAACAAGGCCAGCTGTTGAAGCTGGAGAGAATTTGGGGTTTTTACCAGGTGATTTAAAAGAAAAATTAGACCCATATATGCAACCTTTATACGATGCGTTACGCGATATGATTGCTCCAGAAAAATTAGCACATTATATTGAAAATGGTACCATACAAATAGCACCATTGGCATTTATGCGAGGTCGTACGTTGGACAATGCGTTTGTGATTTTAGATGAAGGACAAAATACAACACATGCCCAAATGAAAATGTTTTTAACCCGTATGGGAAAAAACGCAAAGTTTTTATTAACTGGCGATCCTGGGCAAATCGATTTACCACGTCGTACCATTTCGGGTTTAAAAGAAGCACTTTTAATATTAAAAAATGTTGATGGTGTTGGCATGATATTTTTAGACGATAAAGATGTTATTCGTCATAAATTGGTTAAAAAAGTAATTGCGGCTTATAAAAGTATAGAGAATAGAGATTAATTTAGTTATCAGTATTCAGTAGCAGTTTGCAGTAAAAAAACATAAAATATTAGTGAATTCGTGGCAAAAACAAACAATACAATAATCGATACCAATTTCAATTTTCCAAACCAAAAAAGTGTTTACAAAGGAAAAGTTAGAGAAGTATATAACATAAACGACGAGCAATTGGTAATGATTGCTACCGATAGGCTTTCAGCGTTTGACGTTGTGATGCCAAAAGGTATTCCATATAAAGGGCAAATTTTAAATCAGATTGCCACTAAAATGATGGCTGCTACTCAAGATTTAGTTCCTAATTGGTTATTAGCAACTCCAGACCCAAATGTAGCAGTTGGTTATTTATGCGAACCTTTTAAGGTAGAAATGGTAATTCGTGGTTATATGTCTGGTCATGCAGCACGTGAGTATAAAGCTGGTAAGCGTATGCTTTGTGGAGTGTTTATGCCAGAAGGCATGAAAGAAAACGATGCATTTCCAGAGCCTATAATTACACCAGCAACCAAAGCAGAAATGGGCGACCATGATGAAGATATCTCTCGAGAGGATATTTTAAAAAGAGGTATTATTTCGGAAGAAGATTATATAATTCTTGAAGATTACACACGTAAATTGTTTAAAAGAGGGAGCGAAATTGCAGCATCTAGAGGTTTAATTTTAGTGGATACTAAATACGAATTTGGTAAAACTAAAGAAGGTAAAATTGTATTGATAGATGAAATTCATACTCCAGACTCTTCACGATATTTTTATGCTGATGGTTATCAAGAGAGACAGGATAGAGGAGAAGCGCAAAAACAACTCTCAAAAGAGTTTGTGCGTCAATGGTTAATTAGTAATAATTTTCAAGGCTTAGAAGGACAAACCGTACCCGAAATGAGCGACGAATATATTGAAACTGTTAGCGAACGTTATATTGAACTTTACGAAAACATTACAGGAGAAACATTTGTGAAAGCCGATCTCTCAAATATTCAAGAGCGCATTGAAAGGAATGTTTTGGAGTGTTTAAAGTAGTGTATTCTTAAGTTATTTTTGAAGTTCGTTTAACGGGTTTGTGTAAGGATAGTTGCGTGTGCAAGAAACTAACTTACTAAAAATGGAACGAACCAGAGGAAAATCCGCAGGATTTTCCGAGTAGAAAAGAACCAAGCAATTATTTTTACACGGTGTTGGCAACAGTTTTTATTTAAGGCTTATTTTCAATTGATGCAGAACCAAAATTACTATTTTTAATAAAAGCTAAGAGGCTTAATCATTTATTATTTCTATAAAACTTTTATTGGTATTTTCACTCTGATTAATTACAATAATATCATTATTTAGTAAAGTGAAAAGTAGTGGTTTTCCTTGCGTGTCAAATTCTTTAGAAACATTTCTAAAATCTAAATATTTATGCATTACAATTCTATTAAATTCTTTTATTGCAAAATAAATATCATGGTCTTCGGTAATATAGATGTCAGAATATTTTTCTTGAATTCCAATAAAATCGTAGCCATTGAAAGACATGGGGTAACCATAATTTCCAAGGTTATCCTCAGATAGGTCATTATAATTTAATTTTAAATGGAAACCATATTCAGTACTTATGATATATGAGAAATCAGGAGCAACAGCAAATACTTGTTCACTTTTTATAGATCCATTATCTATTCCTAAAGAAAAATCTAACTCACCGTTAATAAAGTTATATTTATTTATTGATGATTCGTTTTGATGCCCATTAAACACAGGTTCTAGCCTGAAAAAATATGTGCTTGTGGAGTTAACAAGCCTTGAGCTTTTGTGATGATATCCTGTATTTCTATGGACTATGTCATTTTCAATATCATAATAGGAAAAGTGACTGTAATATCCAGAAATAGATTTTTCTAAGAAAATAATGTAATTTTCTTTAATAATCATAGATATGATATCTATGTTAGTATCTAAATCGATTTCTTGAACTAATCTGTAATCTTCTAAACTATACACATATATTTTACCATTTTCAGATGGGATGTATAGTTGTTGTACTCCATTATATGTTTCAATAACTGGGTGATGAACTCTTGCGCTAATATCAATAGAATGTATAATTGAAAAGTTATAAGGGTTATAAAATAATATTTCTCCATCTCCGCCAATTATGATTACTTCATTTTCATGTAGCGGATTTTTAACCATTTCTATCGGAACGAAATCAATAAAACGAGGGTTTTTAATTGTAATTGTATTTTTACTTTCTATGGTATTACCATTTACCTCTTTGGAAACTCCATAAGTAATATATTCTGATAAAAAGCTTGAAGAATCTTCGTAAGTAATTTCACTTTGGTTAATTATTTCGGATATTGAAAACTCATTTTTAAAAATATCCATACGGTATAAAGAAGCATCATAGATGGTTTCCGTTCTATGAATACTGTAATTTGAAAAGTTATCATTTTCATCTTTCTCCCATTCTAAATTGATAAGACCATTGTTCAACTTTTCAACACTTAGAATTTCAAATGCAAGTTCAGCCCTCTCATAATAAAGATGATTAATACTAACAACTTGTTCTTTATATTGATTGAATGGATTTTCATATACCGTTACTACTACATAATTTACATAGGCATTGTAAGGAATATCAGTGTCAGTATATGAAAATAGGTTACTATTTTTAATTTCCTTTCTAAGTTTGCCAAGATTTGCAATAACTGAGATATTAGAAAAAACATTGGTTGCACTTTCTAATCGATAAACTTTATAAGAAACAAAGCCTTCAATTTCTACTGGTCTCCAAACTATTTTAATAGAATTATCAATGCTATTATATTCGAGTGAAATTAATTCAGTTTGAGGTGTTTTTACAGACTCTGGGGCTGGTTCCATTTCTTCTTTGTCAGAACATGAAAACGTAAAGAGTAAAATAAGTATGATGCTGGATAATTTTCTCATAAATTTAAATTTTATTTCCAATCTATTCTGTGCAGGTTACATTATCATCTACATGAATTCTAGTTCCATACATATTCTCCATATCGCATATCTCTTTGGGTAATGTTAATATTTGATTCTGCCTTAAGTCTAATACAACTAATGATGTTAATTGACTAAGCTCTTTAGGTACAGTTGTAATGTTATTTTGTTGTAAAAGTAAACCCCCAAGTGTTTTTAGTTTGCTAAGTTCCTTAGGTATGGATGTAATATTATTTTTACCCAAATTTATTGTGACAGATTCTGCAGTGTCCATTTGTCCAAGTTCTTCAGCAATCGAAGAGATTTGGTTATTGAACAAGTCAATTAATTCAATACTTTTTAATTGATACAGTTCAGGAGGAATACTAATTATTTCGTTACCCGAAAGTGTTAAACTTTCAAGATTATTCAAGTTTTTAAAAGAGGAAGGAATTTCTCTAATAAGATTACTATATCCGAGAATATGGTTAAGTCGGCTTAGATTTCCAATTTCACTAGGCAATTCAGTAATTTGATTGTTATATATAAAAATTCTATACAACTCTGTTAAATTACCTATCTCCTTTGGTAATGATTTTAGATTGTTATCTTGGAATTCAAAATATTCTAGCTTGGTTAAATTACCAATGCTAGGAGATAATTGCTCAATCTTTGAGTTTGCAATTTTCAAAGATTCGAGTTTTGTTAGTTTACCTAGTTCAAAAGGTAAATTAGTACTTGTATTTGTTTGAGAAGCCATCAAGCCTAATGCCTTCAGTTCTGTTAACAACTCAATTTCTGGAAGGAAAAAATCTATACACGAACAATCGATATTTAATGCTGTTACTCTATTGTACTCATTAACTTGAATGTTATCCCAATTATTGAGATTAGTATCTAAGGACCATCTAAATCTAGAAAAGAGATCGTTCACTCTCCCAAACTCTATTAACACATGTCTATCATAACTAACAGAAACTTCATAAATAGATTTTTTCTCATCATCTGCAATAACTTCATATTGTTTTATATTTGAAAAATCTGTTGGAAAATCATCCAAAGGATTTGCTCTATTGGCATCAAGAACGAGAGTAGGATTTAAATTTTTAATATCAGCAGCTATAGGTAAATCAAATAGTATTCTTTTATTTATTTCATCTATTTCTCCATATAAATCCTGTTCTAGACCATGATTATCCGATCTTTTAAAATAAAACTCAGTAATTGTACTTTCCGAACTTAACGAAACAAATACAGTATAAGTATTGGTATTTCCTGCTTCGGATGTAACAATGAATTCAACAGGCTCCGAAAAATCAATTGAAGTGTCTGTTTCAGGACTAATTGTAGCAATTCCAGATAGAGAAATATCAGGAATTAGAGAAGTAATATCTGCTCCTGACGGTAGTTGAAGGTATATTTCATTATTAAATTGATTTATATTTCCAGGAACATATTTTGACAAACTAGAGTTTTTATCTTGAGAAAAGAAAAATCTAGTAATAATATTGTTTTCATCTTCTTTCTCAATTGTACTATTATCAGAGGTGTCTGAGCAACTGGCTAAAAATATGAATAGAAAAATATTTGAAAGAAATAATATTTTACAAAATAAAGATGAACTAGGTTTCAAAGTCATAGGTAGGTGTAGTAATAAGAGGTTCTAAATTTTAGTCAAAAATAGTTTTTTAGAATTTTATATAATTGATTAATTGTGTTTTAATTGTTGCCAATGTTGATCGGATATAAACTGTCTGCTAATATGGTTTATATCCGCCGTTAAACGAAGTTATGGTTTTTTTCTGACAAAGTCAAGTAGAATAAGGGTGTAAAAAAACCTGTGTTTTTATTACAGGTTTTTAACTTTAAAAAAGAATGTATTAAACACCTTTTTGTTTATTAATTTCGTCTTGTAATTGGCGTCTTACTTTTTGTTCGCGTTCTAAAGCTGTTCTGCGATGCTCGTCAAATTCTTCTTCAATTTCTTCTAACGCTTTTTTCGCATCACGTGTAATAGCATTACTATTTTTAAACTTGTATACAAACAAAATAAATAGGGCTAATAAACAAGCAATAATAACCCACATAAGCATATTGTAGTTGGTTTTGCTCATTTGCATACCTAATAGCGACATGCTATCTTTTTCTAAATTAGTGGCGTTTAATGTAGATTCCGTGCTATTTAGCTTTGTTTTTAAATCTTCAATTTCTTTTTGTTGCGTATTAACCGTATTTTTTGAGTTGTTTAATTTTGTTTTTAACGTGTTTAAAGAATCTAAGGTATGTGCTCTTAAAGTTAAAAACATACTGCGTTTCACGGCTTCGTAAGCTTGACCGTTTGTACCTTTAAAATTCCCCGATTTTCTAAGTACATAATCAAATTGTTGCGATATAGTGCCATCGTTTAAAGATGGTCCTTCTTCGGGTTTAGCTTGAGAAAAACAGGTTATTGAACTTATTAAAAATAGAAAGATAAGTGAGGCTTGTTTAATAGTATTCATTTACGATTGGATTAAAATGGTTGTATTTGGTTTTACTAAGTTATAAAATATTGTTTACTAATACAGTTATATTTAAGAAAAAGCCTCACAAAGTGAGGCTAATTTATATACGATTAAAATTTCAAAATAGATTTTTATTATATTAATAATAGGTATAACGTCTTACTTTAGCAATATATTTTGCTAATCGTATAACTTGGTGGCTGTAACCATATTCGTTGTCATACCAAATGTAGAGCACCACATTTTTACCATCGGCACGTACAATGGTGGCTTTACTATCGTAAATTGAAGGTGCAGAGCTACCAACAATATCGCTAGAAACAAGCTCATCACTTAGTTCGTATTTTATTTGCTCAACTAAATCGCCTTCTAAAGCATACTTTTTTAAGATGGTATTAACGCCATTTAAAGAGGTTTTGTTTTCAATTTCTAAATTTAAAATAGCTAATGAACCGTTTGGAACGGGTACACGAATAGCGTTTGATGTTAATTTACCTTCTAAACTTGGTAATGCTTTGGCTACCGCACTACCAGCGCCAGTTTCTGTAATTACCATATTTAATCCTGCTGCACGACCACGACGGTATTTTTTATGAAAATTATCAACTAAATTCTGATCGTTTGTGTAAGCGTGAATAGTTTCTAAATGGCCACTTACTACACCAAAGGAGTCTTCCATAGCTTTTAAAATAGGTGTAATAGCATTTGTTGTACATGATGCAGCTGAAAAAACATCTACTTTATCAGGGTTGTTTTCTAAATGATTAACACCATAAACAATATTTGGTACACCTTTTCCTGGAGCTGTAAGCAATACTTTATCTGTTCCTTTAGATTTTAAGTGTCGGCTTAAAGCCTCTTTATCCCTAAAAGCCCCTGTATTATCTATAACCAAAGCATTGTTTATACCGTATTTGGTGTAATCAATATCTTCTGGAGCATTAGCAGAAATAATATTTACTGTTGTACCATTAATTATTAACGCTTTGTTTTTTGTATCGATAGAAACCGTTCCAGGAAAATCACCATGAACAGAATCATTGCGTAATAAAGAAGCTCTTTTTTCTAAAATGGTTTCATCAATAGCACCACGCGTAACAATAGCTCTTAAGCGTAATTGACTGCCTTTTCCGGTACGTGTCATAAGCTCACGAGCCACTAAACGACCAATTCTACCAAAGCCATACAAAACCACATCTTTTGGTGTAATACCTCCATTTTTACTGGCATCTTTTAATTTTCTAGAAACAAAAGCAGTAGCATTGCTATGTTTGTTATCATCTAAATGATATTCGTAAGTTAACTTACCAATGTCTAATTTAGCAGGAGAAATATCAAGCGTTTTAATAGCTTGAGCAATTTCAACTGAATCGAAAATTGAAATAGGTTTTTGCACAAATTTACCAGCATAATCATGCAGGTTTAAAATCTGACTTACATTTCTATCAATTAGCTGATTTCTAAAAATAACCAATTCAATAGATTTGTCGTACCAAAGGTCGCTTACAATTTTTATAAACTCTACGGTTGCTCTTCTGCGGTCAGCTTGAAAAGCCAATTCTTTTTCATAAGTTTTGTTAAAACTCATAGTGTTAAATGTTTAGTGCGTCCCGATTTATTAGGATTAAAATTTTGGCAAAAATACTATATTTCAAACGTTTTCGTAGCGTATTAATGCAAAAAAATAACCTCTTAAAATTTTATGTTTTTAAGAGGTTATTGATGTTGATTTTTAAAAGTGTATTTACTTAAAGATAACTTCCTTTTTTTCTCCACGTTTATTTATGTATGCTAAACTTTTAAGATCGTCAAGATAATCATCGCCATACTTTTCTTTTAATTCTGATATATCTTGAATAGAATTTATTTGTTTATCATTTATATCAGTAATAATATAACCTTCTGTGATGCCTAAATTGCTATACAACCATTTGTTTTTGGTTTTTGATACAAAAACTCCATAAGGAATATCATATTTCTCTTTTATTAAATTTGATAAATCTCTAAATTCCATTTTCATAAATTCAACAGAAAATATATCTGTATTAGAAATTGAAACAGGAATTGTTAATAATTCATCATCACGAAGTACTTTAACATTTACAACATCATTTGGACGTTTAGTTTTTAAGTAACCTTTTAAGTCTTCAAACTTAGAAATTTCTATATGGTCTAATTGTTTAATGATATCACCTTTTTTAATTCCAGCTTTTTCAGCACCAGATTTTTCAGTTACTTCACTTACATAAACGCCTTCAATTTCGTTAACACCAAGCTCAGCAGCTTCTTCGGAGTTTTTGTTTAAAATAGAAACTCCTAAAACACCATTTTGTATATCGCCGTATTCTAAAATATCATTATATATTTTTCTGGCAATATTACTTGGTACTGCAAAAGAATATCCAACATATGATCCTGTTTGAGAAGAAATAGCAGTATTAATTCCAACTAAGTCTCCATTAGTATTTACAAGGGCTCCACCAGAATTACCTGGATTTACTGCAGCATCCGTTTGAATAAATGATTGCCCACCAGTTAAATCTCTAGATTTTGCACTGATAATTCCTGCTGTTACTGTTGATGTTAAGTTAAACGGATTTCCAACAGCTAAAACCCATTCGCCAATTTTTGCTTGATCAGAATCGCCAAAGGTTACAAAAGGTAAATCCTCATCAGCATCAATTTTTAAAATTGCTATATCGGTTTCTGGATCGGTACCAATTATTTCAGCTTCGTATATTTTGTTATTGTTTAATGTAACCGATAGTTCTTGAGAGTTTTTAATAACATGATTGTTTGTAATAATATAACCACTAGGGTCTACAATTACGCCAGAACCACTGCCCATTCTGTATTGTGGGCTAGGAGTTGTACCAAAAAACAAATCCTGAATACTCATTTGTCCACTGCTTACAGCTACATTTTTAACATGCACCACAGCATTTACAGTGTTTTCTGCTGCAGCAACAAAATTTGCTTTTTCTTCAACATTGTATAAACTACTTATGTTGCTAGTTGGTAAAAAAGTTGGAGTTTCGTTTTGTGTAACTAATACTTTTTGTTCGTCTTCCAAAAATAATTTGTAAGCTCCTAAAGTCATAACACCGCCAAGGGCCGAAACTAAAACAAGTGATAAAATCTTCTTCATAATCTTAGGTTTTAAAATTTAATTTATCAACGATTAAAATTAAGTATTTATTGAATTTTCAAATCAATTTTAACGATTTTTAACGTAACATTTAACGGCTATTTAACAATCGTAAATCCAGTTTAATATTTATATATTTGTGCTTTATTATGAAGCAAACCTTTTATAAATACCAAGGAACAGGAAACGATTTTGTGATGATTGATAACCGTCAGCAAAATTTCGACAAAAATAATACCAAATTGGTGTCGTTGCTTTGCGACCGACGTTTTGGCATAGGTGCTGACGGTCTTATTCTTCTCGAAAATCATGATACCCACGATTTTAAAATGGTGTATTACAATGCTGATGGCAACCAAAGCTCTATGTGTGGAAATGGTGGGCGCTGTTTGGTGGCTTTTGCAAAGAAATTGGGTATTATTAGTAATAAAGCGGTTTTTGAGGCGATAGACGGATTGCATCACGCTACTATTGAGGGCGATATTGTTAAATTGCAAATGCAGAATGTTGATGCTGTTGAAAACCACAATAGCCATATTTTTTTAGATACAGGTTCACCTCATCACGTGCAATTTGAAGCAAGTATTGATGATTTTGATATTAAAACTAAAGGCGCAAAAATACGTTATGGAGCGCCATATAATGAAGCTGGAAGTAATGTGAATTTTGTATGGAAGGAATCTGACACATCTTTTAAAGTAAGAACTTACGAGCGAGGTGTAGAAAATGAAACTTTGTCATGTGGCACTGGTGTTGCAGCGGTTGCAATAGCAATGCATTATATAGGAGAAACTGAAAAAAAACTGATTACTTTGCAAACTCAAGGCGGCAATTTACAAGTTTCGTTTAATATTGAAAATGGTGTTTATAATAATGTTTGGTTAATAGGACCAGCAAAAATGGTTTTTCAAGGCGAAATATGATAACCCTAAAAGGACAAAAAATATACTTACGGGCTTTAGAACCTGAAGATTTAGAGTTTATTCATGCTATTGAAAACGACGAATCAGTTTGGGAAATTAGTAAGACCCAAACACCGTATTCTAAATTTTTAATTAAGCAGTATTTAGAACATGCGCAGAAAGATATTTTTGAAGTTAAACAATTACGTTTAGTCATTTCTAGTTATAATGAAATGCCAATTGGGTTGATTGATTTATTCGATTTTGATTTTAAAAATAGTAGGGCAGGTGTTGGTATTTTAATTAAGGATGAAATCAATAGAGAAAAGGGCTATGGTAGTGAAGCCTTACAATTGCTTATAAAATATAGTTTTACGCATTTAGGATTGCATCAACTATATTGTAACATTTCTGAAGACAATGAAACTAGCATCAAACTTTTTAAAAATCAAGGGTTTAAAGAAGTTGGTCTAAAAAAGGAATGGAACTACATTAATGATTCTTTTAAAAACGAATATTTGTTTCAGCTTATAAAAAAATAAAATGTATATAAAAAAAATTCTTCTTGCTATTGTTGTTATTGGGCTTATTGTAGCTGTTTTTTTTGCAAATTTTGTATACAAAGCCATGTTAAAACCAAATACTAAATTTGACGAAGAAGTGGCTTATATTAAAATTTCATCAAAAGATAATTATCAGGATGTGCGTTCAAAATTAGAATTATTATTAGAGGATATTGAGTCTTTTGATGATTTAGCAGAACAAAAAAAATATGTTTCTAACATAAAAGCAGGTAGATATGCCATTAAAAAAGGCATGACGAATAACGATATTATCAATTCTATTCGTAGTAATAATTTAGCTGTTAAAGTATCATTTAATAATCAAGAAACGCTTGAAAAATTAGCTGGTCGGGTAGCGTCTCAAATTGAAGCAGATAGTATATCACTTTTAAAAGCTATGAAAGATGATGCTTTTTTATCAAAAAATAATTTTAATGAAGCTACGGCTCTAGGGATGTACATTCCAAATAGTTACGAGTTCTTCTGGAATACTTCGGCTGAAAAGTTTACCGAGCGCATGCTAAAGGAGTACAATCGCTTTTGGAATAATTCACGGCTAGAAAAGGCAAAAACCATTGGTTTGTCAGAAGAGGAAGTTATTACTTTAGCATCTATTGTTTACGAAGAGTCAAAACAAACCAGCGAACAGCCCAGAGTTGCTGGGCTTTATTTAAATAGAATTAAAATAGGAATGCCGCTTCAAGCAGATCCTACGCTTAAGTTTGCTGCTTATAAATTGCCAGAATATAAAAATACTATAATTAGACGAGTATTAAATGTGCATAAGGAAATTGATTCTCCTTATAATACTTATAAAAATACAGGATTGCCTCCAGGTTTAATTGCAATGCCTGATATTTCTGCAATTGATGCAGTATTAAACTACGAAAAGCATAAATACCTTTATATGGTTGCTGATGAAAAAAAAATAGGCTATCATAAGTTTGCAAAAACATTATCTCAACATAATGTGAATGCTAGAGAATATCATCGTTATTTAACGTCTCAAGGTATTAATAGATAGTGAAAAATTTAGCAATTATATATCTATTAATTTCAGTTTTATCATCATCATTTTCTTTCTCACAAATCAAATTTGATTCTTTTTTAATACCAAGCGATACCTTAAATAGGTCCAGAAGAAATGCAGTAGTTATTACTGAAGCTTCTTTGGTTAGTATAACTTTAGTTGGTTTAAATCAATTGTGGTATTCAGATTTTGAGCGTTCTAAGTTTCATACAATTAATGACAATAATGAATGGCTACAAATGGATAAGATGGGGCATGTGTTTACATCGTATCAAGTTGGTAAGTTTGGTGCCCAGGTTTTAAATTGGAGTGGCGTAAGTAAAAAACATCAATTAATTTATGGTGCAACTTTAGGTTTCGGGTTTCTCACAGCTGTTGAAATTTTAGATGGATTTTCGCAAGAATGGGGTTTTTCTTGGGGAGATATTGCTGCAAACGCCTCAGGAACGGGTTTGTATGTTGCTCAAGAATTACTTTGGAAAGAACAACGCATCAATTTAAAATTCTCTTTTCACCAAACTAAATATGCATCGCAATCTCCAGATAAATTAGGAGAAAGTTTTTTTGAACAGATTTTAAAGGATTATAACGGTCAAACGTATTGGTTGAGTGTTAATTTACACGATTTTTTTAAAGAAAGTAAAATTCCTAAATGGCTTAATGTAGCTTTTGGTTATAGTGCTGACGGGATGTTACAAGGTATTCGAGATGTTGACAATAGTTTGTTAACAAATATAAACAGACAACGACAGTTTTATTTAAGTTTTGACGTAAATTTGTATAAAATTAGGACGAATTCACGTTTTTTGAAATCTGTTTTTAATATTTTTAATGTCTTAAAGATGCCATTTCCAGCCTTAGAATTCAATAAAAAAGGCTGTGTATTTCATCTATTATACTACTAAAAATAGCACATAAACGATTAATTTTGAAATAATTAAAAAAAAGCCTAATTTTGCACGCTCAAATTTTTCAGGTGTATTTAAAATAAAAATGCACTGAAGAAATTTAAAAATTATGAGAAAAAGTATTGCAAGTTACTCAACCCTCACACTTACAATATGTATTCTATTGTATAGTTCGTTTTCATCAGATGAAACGATAGATTTAGGCAAGTACTCAACTGAAGGTTTGGTTTTAAATTATACCGTAAGTTCAGATACTAAAATTAAAGATGATGCTTTAGCTTTAAATGCTAATGATAAATCATTTTCTCCTTATTTAGGAAAATCGTTTGTTGGTTTTAAAGAGGCGTTAGCTTTTAAAGAATCTGGAGGTAATTACTTTTCTGTTAATACTTTTGGATATTTAGGTAAATACCAATTTGGTGTTTCAACATTGAAAATGATTGGTATTAACAATCCTGGAAAATTTTTAAAAAGTCCACAACTTCAAGAAAAAGCATTTATAGCAAATGCAGCGCGTAACAAATGGATTTTAAGACGTGATATTAAGAATTTTGTTGGAAGACGCATTAATGGTGTTGTTGTGACAGAATCTGGTATTTTGGCTGCAGCACACTTAGCAGGTCCAGGTAGTGTTAAGAAATATTTAAGAAGTTACGGTTTAGATAATTTTACTGATGGTTACGGTACTACAGTACAATATTATATGAAACGTTTTTCTGGGTACGATACATCTTTTATAAAAGCAAATAGAGAAGCAAAAGCGGTATAATTCACTTTAGCTTTTATGAATAATAAATATGGTAGGTCTTTTGTGAAGGTCTACCATATTTTTTTTCCAATCATTTGCTGTTTGGGTTTTAATATACTCAGTTGGTAATGTAATATCACATGCTATAGAGACCTCAGTATTGCTATCTAAAATACGGCTTAAGTCTTCAATCATTTTATTGTTTCTGTAAGGTGTTTCAATAAAAATTTGTGATTGATTTTGTTCAAAAGATAAACGTTCTAAACGTTTTATTTCTTTTCTTCTCTCTGCTTTGTCTATAGGCAAGTAACCGTTAAAGGCAAAACTTTGTCCATTCATTCCAGAACTCATCATTGCCATTAAAATTGATGATGGTCCTACTAATGGGACAACTTTTATGTTTTTTTGATGTGCTAATTTAACAATATCAGCTCCAGGATCTGCAACACCAGGACATCCAGCTTCTGATAAAAGTCCAACATCTATACCTTTTAAACAGGGTTCTAAAAACTCAGGCAACTCAATAGCATCAGTAAATTTATTTAAATGAAATATATTTAACGAAGCTTGTGGCTTTCCCGAACTAATTTTTTTTATAAATCGTCGTGCTGATTTTTCGTTTTCAACAATATAGGTGTTAACTTCTTCAACTACCTTTTTTACCGAAATTGGCAAAACTTCAAGAGGTGCATTATCTCCTAATGTTGTTGGAATAAGGTATAAATTGCCAATTGAAGAATTCATAAATTGTTTTCGAAAATAATTAGTTTATAAAAATACTAAATATTATAGCTGGAGTTAACTTAATTTTTCTGCAATTCTTTCACAAGCCTCATCTAGCATTTTGTACACATTTTCAAAACCTTCATCACCACCAAAATAAGGATCGGGAACACTATAGTTTTGGTTAGAGTACACTTCATTTAAAACTAGTTTGACTTTAGCTTTATCTGCATTATTTTTGGCTAAGGCAATAATATTTTCAAAGTTAGATTCATCCATAACATAAATTACATCAAAAACATCAAAATCAGATACATTAAATTGTCGTCCTTTTAAATGAGAAATATTTAAACCATATTTTTTTGCAACAGCAATAGAACGCTTATCAGGAGAATGACCAACATGATAATTTGCTGTTCCCGCAGAATCAACCAAAAAAGTATTGCTGTTAAGTTTAGAGCGCAAAATACCTTCGGCTAATGGCGAACGGCATATATTACCCAAACAAACCATAAGAATTTTAGTCATAATAATATTCTGCGAAAGCGACTAGTTTTATATTAAACTGAAAGTTTTTTAGAAATATCTTCAACATATTTTCTAAATTGTTTATCAGTTGAAGACAGATTATCTACCGTTTTACAAGCGTGTAATACTGTAGCATGATCGCGCTTTCCTATTTGAGATCCAATACTAGCCAATGATGCTTTTGTAAATTTTTTAGCAAAAAACATAGCTAGTTGCCTTGCTTGTACAATATGGCGTTTTCTTGTTTTAGATTGAAGTGTGTCAACATCCATTTGGAAATAATCAGACACGATTTTTTGGATATAGTCAATTGAAACTTCGCGTTTTGTATTCTTAACAAATTTTTCGACAATTTGCTTAGCCAGTTCAATAGTGATTTCTTTTTTATTGAAAGAAGATTGGGCAATTAAAGATATAATAGCACCTTCTAATTCCCTAACATTTGTTTTAATGTTTTTGGCAACATATTCTACAATGTCTTCTGGCATTTCAACACCATCACGATATAATTTGTTTTTTAATATAGAGACTCGTGTTTCAAAATCTGGGTTTTGTAACTCAGCAGAAAGCCCCCATTTAAAACGCGATAACAAGCGTTGCTCTATATCCTGCATGTCAACAGGTGCTTTATCACTTGTTAAAATAACCTGTTTTCCGTTTTGATGTAAATGGTTAAATATATGGAAGAAAACATCTTGCGTTCCCGATTTTCCAGAAAGGAATTGAACGTCATCAATAATTAAAACATCAATAATTTGATAAAAATGGATAAAATCATTTCTATTATTCTTTTTAACAGAATCTATATATTGCTGTGTGAATTTCTCAGCAGAAATATATAAAACCGTTTTTTCTGGATATTTGTCTTTGATATCTACACCAATAGCATGTGCTAAATGCGTTTTACCTAAACCAACACCACCAAATATAAGTAATGGGTTGAACGATGTGCCACCTGGTTTAGCCGCTACAGCTAATCCTGCGCTTCTTGCTAAACGGTTAGAGTCGCCTTCTAAAAAATTTTCAAAGCTATAATTTGGGTTAAGTTGAGATTCAATCTTAACATTTCTAATACCAGGAATTACGAAAGGATTACGTAACTCAGGGTTTTTATTATTTAAAGGAATGTCAACATCCTGAGATTTAACAGCACTTCTATTAGTGCTAGGTATCTTTTCAGTAAAGGGTTGTTTGTTGCCATACGTGTTTTCCATTTTTATAATGTAAACCAGTTTAGCTTTTTCTCCTAATTCTTTGGTTAAAGATACTTTAAGAATTTTTACATAATGTTCTTCAAGCCACTCGTAAAAAAACTTACTTGGTACCTGAATACTCAATGCATTATCGGTAAGTTTAACTGCTTTAATTGGTTCAAACCAAGTTTTATAAGCTTGCGGTTGAATATTATCCTTTATAAATTCGAGACAATTATTCCATACCGATTGCGCAGTTATACTCATTTTTTGATTTTGTAGTTTGTTAGTTAGTAAATTATTAGAGATAACCTAAATGTATTCCCCAGTTCCTAAATTGTTTCGCAAATATGTGAACAAAAATCTTAAAAAAAAAATCATTTACTATTGAATTTTAAGAAATTTTTCCTCATGTTTAAGCTCTAGCCGAAACTACAAAAAAATATTTAATAATCCCTATGAAAATCGATGAAATACAAATTAGAGTGAGATATGGTGAAACAGACCAAATGGGAGTAGTCTATCATGGAAATTATGCACTATATCTTGAAATGGGGCGTATTGAGTGGTTGAGAAAACTAGGAGTTTCTTATAAAACAATGGAAGAAAATGGCATTATGTTGCCTGTAGTTTCTCTGAGCGTAAACTATAAAAAATCAGCCTGTTACGATGATGTAATTAATGTAAAAACTCAACTAAAAAAAACACCTACTGTAAAGATTGAATTTGAATATGAAATTACCAATGAAAAAGGTGAAATTTTAACTACTGCTGAAACTACTTTGGTTTTTATTGATACTAAAACGAATAAACCCGTAAGAGCTCCAGAATATATTTTGAAGGCAATAATCGTGTAGTTTAAATTTGTTTAATTTCGATTTCGAAAAGGGTGCTAAAAATTTCGAAAATTTTTAAAGCTTCTTTTTTTCTTACTGAAATTATTATTTGGCAATCCATTTCAAGTTTTTGTTTTGTAATGTTTAAGTTTTTCTCTTTAATAATACGCATTACTGTATTCATGTTTTTGTAATCGAAACTAATACTGTAATCAAGATTTATTGTTTTTTCTAAAATATTTGAAGCTTCAAGTGTTAATTGCGCTGTAGTTTTATAGGCATTAATTAAACCACCAACCCCTAATTTAATACCTCCAAAATACCTTACCACAATAATTAGAATATTAGTGACATCAAAAGACTGTATTTGACCATAAATTGGGGTTCCTGCAGAATTATTAGGTTCGCCATCGTCATTTGTTCTATACCTTACTGTTTCTGTTCCTATTTGGTAAGCATAGCACCAATGCCTTGCAGCATGGTGTCTCTCTTTTAGTTTTTTTATATAATATTTAACCTCATCTTCTGAGGTAATTGGATAAGCATAACCAAAAAACTTACTGTTTTTATCTTTAAATAAAATAGCTTCGGTATTTGTTTCAATAGTTTTATAAGTGTCTTTTTTAGTCAAAATAAATTTGTTTTAACATTGAAAAGATTAGTAACATCTTCACTTTCTATATCGATACGCCATGTTTTAATACCTAAAGATTTAGCAGTGTCTATATTATCTGCATTATCATCAATAAATAAACATTCGTTGGCAGTTAAAGTATTTTGATTTAAAACGAATTTATAAATATTAGGATTTGGTTTTACCAAATTAATTTCGTGCGATAAATAAAAAGCATCAAAACAGTTTTTAAAATCACTGTAAAAAGGAATGTGCTTTTTAATCCAGGTAATATGAAGCTCGTTTGTATTACTTAATAAAATGAGTTTGTATTTTGAAGTTGATTTTAACTGCTTTAAAAATCTCAATCGATGTTCAGGAAAATCTTTTAGCATAAAACTCCAAACATCAACCAATTCTTCTTTTGAAAGCTTCGGGAAATTTTCAGTATAAAATTCTAGAAATTCATCAGTAGAAATTAGCCCTTGTTCGTATAAACTGTTAAAAGCTGTCATTTCATCTGAAAGTGTATCTATTTTAAATGTATCGCGTACATGTTGTAAAGCACCGTTTATATCTAAATTAATAAATACGTTACCAAAATCGAAAATGATGGTTTTAATCATTTAGATAAATTTTAAGACTGTTAGTATTTATTTTTTCTTCAGAAATAGAATTTCCACTAAATTTTGGTGCTTTAACACCATTTTTAAATAACGTGCTTCCCGTAAATACACGTGCTTCATCCCAAAGGTTTTCGTCGATAAATGTTTGAAGTGTTTTCGTGCCGCCTTCTATAATTATAGAATTGATGTTTTTTTTGAATAATATATCGCAAATTTGTTTTGCTATATGGTCATTAAAATCTATGTTGCCTTTAGAGATTACAACCGTTTCAGCTTCATCATTAAAGACCGCATATTTTTTTGTTAACTTATTATCCTTATCAATAACAACTCTAATAGGATTTAGCCCTGTCCAATCTCTAACAGTTAAACTCGGGTTGTCTTTAATAACGGTATTTGTACCTACTAAAATAGCTTGCTCTTCGGTGCGCCATTTGTGCACTAATTGTCTTGAAAATTTATTAGTAATCCAAACGGGTTTTAGTTCGTTTTTAGTTTTAGGCGCTATAAAACCATCTGCAGTTTCTGCCCATTTTAAAATAATGTATGGGCGTTTTTTATTGTGAAATGTAAAAAAGCGTTTGTGGTGATTTTTACAGTCATCTTCTAAAACACCAACCGTAACATTACAGCCAGCATTTTTAAGTTTTTCGATGCCTTTTCCTGCCACTTTTTTATTATAATCAACACAACCAATAACCACATTTGGTATTTGGTGTTTAATAATTAAATCGCTGCAAGGGGGTGTTTTGCCAAAATGAGAGCAGGGTTCTAAAGTAACATAAAGCGTTGCTTCCTTTAATAAAGATTTATTTAAAACCGAATTTATAGCGTTAACCTCGGCATGATTTCCACCGTATTTGCTAGTGTAACCCTCTCCAATAATTTTGTTTTTGTAAACAATAACACTACCAACCATGGGGTTTGGTCTAGTAAATCCTAAACCATTTTTAGCAATTTCTAAACAGCGTTTAATATATGTTTCGTGGTTACTCAAAGTTATAATTTAATCTTTAAATCTTCGGTTTGGTCAACATTATAAGTGTACGAAAACCCTAAAACCTTATAAATAATATCACCTTTATATTGTACTTTAATCTTTTTACTAAATAAACTGCCAATTAATCCGCCAAGGTTTTTATTGCTAAAAATGCTATCAGTAGGAACATTAGCTTTTAAAGGAATTGAGAATTCTTTTTTTGCTGGCACTTTAAAGCTTTTGGTAGAAACGGTAGCCATTTCAGTATCATTTACAAACACTTTAATTTCATCTGTTTTTAATTCGCCACCAATATCATTCGGATTTAAAAACAAAGCATCTGCCGTAAGCGTTATATGGTTTGAAGTTGATTTAATAACCTTTATATTTTCAACATTTAAAAAAACGGGTTTTTCTTTAACCGAACAACTCAAAAAAGCAAACAATATTGTTGATAAAATAATCAGCATATTTATTTGATAATTTTTATATTTAAGTATCTTCACTTGCATAAAATTTCTGTTTAAGAATGTGTAAAGATACTATAGTTATTCGAGAAATTAAGCCAGAAGATAATGCGCAAATTGAAGCCATTATTAGAGCTTGTTTCCATGAATTTAAAATCCCGTTAGAAGGCACGGCCTATTCAGATAATGAAACACCAAGAATGTTTGAATCATATCAAAATATTAACGATGTGTATTATGTTATTGAAGATAATGGCGTTATTTTAGGTGGAGCAGGCATAAAACCCTTAAAGGATTTTGAAGCTGATGTTTGTGAAATTCAAAAAATGTATTTTTCACCAAAAATTCGCAATAAGGGCTATGGAAGGCTTATGTTTGAAACTTGTTTGCAAGCTGCAAAAAAAATGGGCTACAAACAGTGTTATTTAGAATCGGCATCACAACTTAAAGCCGCTATTCATGTTTATGAAAGTTATGGTTTTAAACATTTAAAAGAGGCTTTAGGAAATACAGGACATTATTCTTGCAGTGTCTGGATGATAAAGGATTTATGAAGCTAAAAGACATTCAATATAAATTTCATGAAGCATTACATGCAATTTACGCAAAAGAAGAAATAGATAGTTTCTTTTTTATGTTGATAGAGTCATTTTATAATGTTTCAAGATTGAAATTGGCAATGGAACCTGATTTTAAAATTAACGATGATACTCTAATTTTGAACGCTTTGACAGCTTTGGTAAAAGAGAAACCGATTCAGTATATTTTAGGCGAAACCGAATTTTATGGCTTGCCTTTTAAAGTAAATAATCATGTTTTAATACCTCGACCAGAAACTGAAGAACTAGTAGATTGGATTATTAATTCTGTCACTTCGAGTGCAGTCGAGAAGTCATTAAACATTTTAGATATTGGTACAGGTAGTGGTTGTATTGCTATTTCGTTAGCTAAAAATTTACCAAACGCTAAAGCTTATGCTTTAGATGTGAGTAAAGATGCTTTAATGGTTGCTGAGGAAAATGCGGAATTGAATAATGTAGAGATTGATTTTATTGAAACGGATATTTTAAGAGTCAAAAACCAAATACCAAAGACCAAAACTTTTAAAAATTTGGAATTTGATATTATTGTGTCTAACCCGCCATATGTTCGCGAGCAAGAAAAAACAAAAATGAAAGCCAATGTTTTAAATAATGAGCCACATTTGGCATTGTTTGTAAAAGATAAAAATCCATTATTATTTTATGAATCTATTTCAGAATATGCAGCAGATAAATTGAAAGATAAAGGTCTCTTGTTTTTTGAAATTAATGAATATCTTGGTAACGATATGATTCAATTATTAAAAAGAAAGCATTTTAAGAATATAGAATTAAAAAAAGACATCTATAAAAAGGATAGAATGATAAAAGGAGAAATTATAAATAATGAGTAACATTCAACGACACATACAAAACCTACGTAACGAACTTAGAGAGCACAATTACAATTATTACGTACTTGATAACCCCACAATTTCAGATTATGAATTCGATGTGAAATTAAAAGAACTCCAAGGACTAGAAACTAAACATCCAGAGTTTTTTGATGCTAATTCCCCAACACAACGCGTTGGAGGAGAGGTGACTAAAAATTTTGAAACTGTAGTGCACGAATATCGTATGTATTCGTTGGATAATTCGTATTCAAAAGAAGATTTACAGGATTGGGAAACGCGAATTAAAAAGTTGGTAGATGGCGATATTCAATATACCTGCGAGCTAAAATATGATGGCGCATCAATAAGTTTAACTTATGAAGAAGGAAAATTAGTTAGAGCAGTAACGAGAGGAGACGGGTTTCAAGGTGATAACGTTACGGCTAATGTAAAAACTATAAAATCTGTTCCGCTACAATTAAAAGGTGATTATCCATCAAAATTCGATATTCGAGGCGAAATAGTTCTACCTTTTGATGGGTTTAATAAAATGAATGAAGAACGCATTGAATTAGGAGAAGAACCCTATAGAAACCCAAGAAATACAGCCTCTGGAAGTTTAAAACTACAGGATAGTGCAGAAGTTGCAAAACGCCCTTTAGAATGCTTATTATATAACCTCACAGGCACTGATTTAGGAGTTGCATCTCAATTTGAAAGTTTAAAAAAAGCAAGACAATGGGGATTTAAAGTCCCAGATGTAGCAAAATTAGCGAATTCAATTGATGAGGTTTTAGAATTTGTTGAATACTGGAATATTCATCGTCATGATTTACCCTACGAAACAGATGGTGTTGTAATTAAAGTAAATAATTTGCAACAACAGGAAGAGTTGGGTTATACCGCAAAAGCCCCACGTTGGGCGATGGCATATAAGTTTAAAGCAGAACAAGTTTCAACCAAATTAAATAGTATAACCTATCAAGTAGGTCGAACTGGAGCCATAACACCCGTGGCAAATTTAAAACCTGTAGAGCTGGCAGGAACTACAGTAAAAAGAGCATCGCTACATAATGCAGATCAAATTGAAAAATTAGATATTAGAGTAGGAGATCTGGTGTTTGTTGAAAAAGGTGGCGAAATTATCCCAAAAATTTTAGGTGTAGATTTAACTAAAAGACCAACAAATTCTCAGCCTACAATATATATTACAAGATGCCCTGAATGTGCAACTGAATTAACTAGACAGGAAGGAGAGGCGCAGCACTATTGCCCAAATTACAATGGTTGCAATCCACAAATTATTGGACGTATTCAGCATTTTATTTCTAGAAAAGCTATGGATATTGATGGTTTAGGGGGCGAAACTGTAGCGCTTCTAGTAAATGAGGGTTTGATTAATAATTATTCAGATTTATATGAATTGACTAAAGAACAGGTGATTCCTTTAGAACGCATGGCTGAAAAAAGTGCTGAAAATTTGGTTGAAGGCATTGAGGCTTCTAAACAAATTCCTTTTGAACGTGTATTATTCGCTTTAGGTATTAGATTTGTTGGTGAGACGGTAGCCAAAAAATTAGCTAAACATTACAAAAGTATTGATGCTATTGCTACTGCTTCAGAAGAAGATTTGGTAAATGTAGATGAAATTGGAAATAAGATAGCGCAAAGTGTTACTGCTTTTTTTAAAGACGAAAAAAATATTTCAATATTAAACAGATTAAAGAAATTTGGTGTCCAGTTAGAAATGTCAGCTGATCAACTTATTGGTCAAACTAATATTTTACAAGGACAGTCAATTGTTATAACAGGTGTTTTTGAATCTGTATCTAGAAATGATTTAAAAAAGTTTATTGAAGACAACGGTGGCAAATTAAGTAGTTCAATTTCTTCAAAAACAAGTTATATTGTTGCAGGAGCAAATATGGGGCCTAGTAAGAAACAAAAAGCAGAAAAATTGAATATTCAAATCATAAATGAATATCAATTCTTACAAAAATTAAATTAATTTTATTTTTTTGTCGATAAAAAGTGTTTTTTAATGATTAAGTGTAAAATATTTATATATTTGTCTTATTAACTGTAAATTGCTTTTATGGGTAAGTCGAAAGTCTTGATTGGTTTAATTGTGTTATCTTATATTCTCTTTGTTGTTTTTCAATTTAAAGGAGATGAGGTAGTGGCTTCTAGTTTTAGTTCAGCTGTATTTCCTTTAATAGCGCTATTTTATTGGGTGACTATTAAGTCAAAAAACTTATGTTTTTGTTTGTTTTTAATAAGTTATTCGTTATCAGAATTGTTATTTTATGCTATTGATTTTATCCCTTATATATATTTTTATTACATTGGAAATACTTTGATTATGTTATCTTATGCTTTTCTTTTATTCGAAGTTTGTAGGTATGTTTGTATAAAGGATGTGTTAAAAAATTTCAAAATACACATTATTGTATTGACAGGTTTAAATATTTATATGGCCTATATTTTGCAAGAAGCAATAAATCCATATATAGAAATGACATTTGAGTATTTATTAGAAATAACTTATAATATTGTGATGCTATTATTATTATCAATATCACTCTTAAATTATCTTTATAAAGACGATAAAAAGTCTTTATTCTTTTTCTTTGGTGCTTTATGTATTGTTTTTAGTGAGGTAATCAATGTGGCTTATTTGTATGTTTCACATCAAAGCTTGCTTAATTTCATGTCGGTCTCTTTATTTCTTATAGCATCCTATTTCTTATACAAGCATTCTAAAATAGAGCTTTTTAAAATTGAAGATATTGAAGTAGAAGTGTCTACTCTTTAATGTTATTTAGCTTGCTTTTTATTTATAAAAGGAATATCCTTTCTATATATATATAAAGAATTATTACAGACAATAAGAATGTAGCTACTGCGGTTATAAACAAAACACCACCATCATTATTTACTTCAATACCAAGTTTGGTTAAATACATAAAAATAGCACCAAATATAACACCAATTGTTAAACTTGCTCCAAGCCATACAGTTTTAGGTATGAGTAGTAGTATTCCAGCGATGAGCTCTAAAACTCCAATTCCTATTCTTTCATAGGGTTCTAATCCTACAGTTTCAAATATATAAACACTTACTTTATCTGCTGTAAATTTAAAACGAAGCGTTTGAATTCAAATAACTGCTACAATTATGCGTAATGCTAGTGGAATGTGTTTTTTTATGTTTTAATTATAATACCAAATAAATTTTAAAACAAGCTAAATTTTTTATATCTTTCTTTTATGGGAAGACAAGCAACTATTATTATTAAAGAGCCTATAGAAGAACTTAAGGACTTACATAAAAAAGGAATCAAATCCAAAGCTAATACCAATTTAACTTTATGATGTCGCCATAAAGGCATCTATATAATGATGATTTGCTGTAATTGATTTAATAGTTTCGGCACTCATTTTGTTGACCGTTCCATGCAACCACTTTTTTAAATCTTCCATGGATTCAAATCTTTGATTTTTGTAGCGTTGCTTGATATACTGCCAAATTTGTTCACAGGGATTGAGTTCAGGTGCGTAAGGTGGGATTCGCAATAGGTGTATGTTTTGTGGGACCTCTATGTTTTTTGTAGAATGGAACCCCGCGTTGTCTATGACAACAATTTTAAGTTCTTTGGGCCTGTGCAACGAAAATTGTTTTAAGTATGCTTCAAAAACATCTGTGTTCACACCGTTGACCTCCCATACAAAACGATCTCCATCTATGGGCGAATAACTTCCGTATAAATAAGTGGTCTTAAAAACATGTTGATAAGAAACAATCGGCTTTATTCCTGATGCGGTGAGATATTTCCCTAAATGTGTCATCATGCCAAATCTGGCTTCATCTTGGAAATATAGATTTACATCGCTATAATTATCTTTATTTAGACTTGATCTAATATTGTTTAGAGTATCAGGAAGTTTTTAAAAAAGCATTTACTGCTTGATCATCTTTTTTATAATGGGATTTTCTTGGGCTTTTAAGTTTTGTCTTAAAGTGCTTTATCAAGTATTGCCTCAACAGGTGGTATTTAACTTCAACCTTATATTCTGAACAGACCCATTGTTGCGCATCCCAATAACTCAGGAAACCATTGTCGCTTGAATTGACACGTGCGGACAATCCATTGTGGATCTGCTCTGTGATAATCTTAGACTTTTTGTTTTTCGGCTGGTCAGACAGCAGGCCTTGTATGCCATTGGTAATGTATTCTTTAGTCCAGCGCTGTTGTGTTCTGGTGCTAATGCTTAAATATTCACAGAGCTTTTTTCTAGTCTTGAATTTTTTACCCTGTAGTTCAATGAGCCAAATGATTCTTTTTTCAAATCTGAAATTTGGTTGCTTTTTGCGGAGTGAAACAAGTTCTGCTACACTTTCTTTGATTGCGAATTCTTGTGGTTTTGCCATCCTTAAAGATAAACAAATATAACGACATTACATAATTAAATTGTTATAAGACGTCGTTTAAAGTGTTTGATTTATACTAAAGAGAATAAGTACAAAACTCAAACAATTGATGCTGAAACATATGCTCAAGACGAAAGCAGATTTGGACTCAAAACCCATATTGGAAGCTGCTTAACAGCAAAAGATGTTAAGCCAATTGTTAATTATTAACACGCTTTTAAAAACACCTATTTATACGGTAGTTTTTCTCCTATTGATGGCGATGCCTTTATTTACGAGATTCAAGGTATAATTAGTGAAATATTTTATCAATACCTAAAAGCGTTCTCACTATATAAACCTAAAGAAATTAAAATTATAATTATAGATAATGCTGCATTCCATAGCTTATCAAAATACACATTACCAGACAATATTATACTCATTAGAGTACCACCATATTCTCCCGAATTGAATCCATGCGAAAAAATATGGCTTTACATCAAACAACACTACAAAAACAACGTGTTCGTAACCCTTGATAACATAAAACAATGGCTATATGATTTTGTCAATAATAAATTAAACAATGAAATCATAAAATGGATTATTTATAATCAAAAATTATGCAAACCCTTTTTAGATCATTTTAATGTGTAATTGGTATAATTTAAAAAACGTATTAAAGTATAGTTGCCCCAATACAACCATATATTTATCGTTAAAGTGCTAAATACCAACAAATAAATCGACAAAACGAATGTTTTTATCGTTGTAATTGATATTTATTTTTATATTTGTTTACAACCTAATTATAAAATACCATGAAAAATTCATCCGTACTTAGTTTTAATAAGGTGTTTTTTTGTGCCTTATTACTTTTGGTTAGCATTAACATTTTAGGAACTTACAGCGAAGATATATTACTTTTGCAAAGTACAAAAGCCTTATTTATTCCAGTTTTATTAATCTTATTTTTTATTAAGCATAAAGCACTAAGTATTCCTTTTATTTCATTTTTTATATTTTCTTTTTTAGGTGATGTTTCTCTAGCTTTTTTTGATAACGGAATTTTCATTAAAGCCTCTAGTGTTTTTTACTTTTTAAGCTATATGTGTTTAATTGGTTTGGTTATTTCTAAGTTTAATTTTTTCAGAATTGACAAAGTGATAGGTGCATATTTAATATTAGTTTTTTTAATAAATGCTTATTTTTTATATACATTTTATGGTATTTTAAAAGCTGTTGTGCCTGATAGTTTAGAAGTGACTTTGTTTGGGGTTAAAAATATTTCTTTAATACTTTTAATGTTTTTGGCTTTTGGTAAATATTTAGCTAACGATACAAAATCTTCAATACTCTTTTTAATGGTGGCTTTGTGTTTAGTTTTTTCTACAATATTAAACTACGTAAGTATTTATTATGTTTACAGTTGGATTTTAGTAATGCTAGAGAGAGTTATTTATGCTATTGGAATTTACTTGTTAATTAATTATACTATTGAAGAAAACAAAAGTTTGATTAAGCAAAACAACTTTCAAGATAGTTATAAATCTGATAATATTTTTGCTTAAACAATTATTGATGCGCCATTAGCTGCTTTGTTTTTATCAGCATCAAAATAAAAATCAATTTTACCAAGATTAATACCATAACAGCCTACTTGGTTTACTAGCATATTATTACCTTCAATATTTTTTATCACTGTTGGTTTTTTTAAAAAAGTATGAGTATGGCCGCCAATAATTAAATCGATGTCTTTTGTTGCTGCTGCCAACTTTAGGTCACTAATTTTTGTTTCGCTATTTCTGTAATTATACCCTAAATGCGATAAACAAATTACCAAATCACATTGCTTATCATCTTTAAGGGTTTTAACCATTTCCTGCGATGTTTCAATAGGATCTAAATATTTAGTTTCTTTATACATGGCAGGATCAACAAGTCCTTTTAACTCAATCCCTAAACCAAAAACACCAATTTTAATACCTCCTTTATTAAATATTTTATATGGCTTTGTGTGTGAGTCCATAATGGTGTTCGAAAAATCATAATTAGCTGTTATAAAATCAAATTCGGCATGTGGCAATTGTGTATAAAGACCATCAATTCCATTATCAAAATCATGATTACCAATAGTAGCAGCATCATATTTAAGTTTACTCATTAATTTAAATTCTAATTCGCCACCATAGTAGTTAAAATAGGGTGTGCCTTGAAAAATATCGCCAGCATCAAAAAGTAGGGTGTTTGGATTTTTGTTTTTTATAGATTCAATTAAACTCGCTCTTCGTGCTACGCCACCTTTATTCGCGTTTCTGCCGTCTTCAGCACTAAACGCTTCTATATGACTGTGTACATCGTTGGTGTGTAAAATGGTAATTTTAGTAGGTTTTGCTGAGTCTACAAAAGACTGTAAGCCTAAGCTTCCTAGAGTTATTAAAGCAGTGGCGCCAGTTGTTTGGTGTATAAAATCTCTACGATTCATTTTCTAATAAATTAGTTAAGTTGAATAAACCTATCATCAATTATTGGACTTATAGTATCAACTTTTTTAAAGTTGTCAATCAAAGCATTTCGTACTTTATAGTTTAGAATATGCAAACTATCATTAGGTTTAAAAAAACGCATATTATCACCATTATTGTATAAATAATCATTGGTAGCTACATAATATGTTTTATTTACATTTATTTTTTCTCCTTTTATTGTTGCTTCAACAATATCAAAATTTTTATCTAATACGAGTTTTAATTTAGAAATAGGATGGGCTCTTTTTCTTAATCTTAAATAATTTGTAAGGCTGTCAATTTGATTTCCTTTTAAAGCTACAACAACAATACTGTTTTCAAATGGCATGAGTTGGTATGCTGTTCGGGTAGTTATATGGCCTTTCGATATAATAGATCGAATACCACCATAATTAAGGATTACCATATCAATATCTTTTCCTGTTCTATTCTTAAAAATAGGGTTAGCTTCATTATAAACAGCATCTGCCATAAAATTGCCAATGGCTGTGTTTAAGTGACCATCAGTTTTAGAATACGTATTAACAGAATAGGCTAAAACACTATCTAAATCCTTATTAATATGATCGCGATAAGGTTTTATAAAAGCATCAATTTCTTGGTTAGTTTTTAGGCTATCAGTAATTTCAATGTTCTTGCCTTCAACCTTAAAAAGGTGTTGTCTTTCTTGCTTGCAACTCGAAAAAAGAAAAATATTTAACAAAAAAAATAAATATGTAAACCTCATACTAATAAAATATTTTGATTGTACTTTTGCTACCTTTGTGAAAAGCATAAAGGTAAATGATTTTAAAAGGTTTTAAAGAAAAATCTAATAAAAAACATCTAAATAAATTGTTGTTAGAACGCGAAGTAAGCGTTACAGATACTAAGGTTGAAAGCTTGGGTCTTATCTTGAATATTGACGAGATTGATGATTTTGATTTGTTTAGAACTTTAGCAGATTATATAAATGTACGCCCTAATAAGCTTAAAATTATAGCCTTTTCAAGTAAAAAAAAAGACAACTTAAACACTTGGGATGAATGTTACAGTCCTAAAGACTTTGGTTGGAAAGGCCGTATAAAAAATATTGAATTGCAATCGTTTTTAAACACAAAATTTGATACTTTAATTAGTTATTATACCAAAGATGATTTAGAATTAAAATTTCTTACAGTAAAATCAAAAGCTAAATTTAAAATAGGGATTTTACAAACTGATGCTAGATTAAATGATTTAATAATAAAAACTAGTTTAAAAGAATTCGACGTATTTAAGGCAGAGGTTTATAAATATTTAACAATATTAAATAAAATTAAAGAATGAATAGTAAATTTATAGGTACTGGAGTTGCATTGGTTACACCATTTAAATCAGATTTAAATATAGATCATGATGCCCTAGTAAATATTGTTAATTTCAATATTGAAAACGGTACAGATTATCTTGTTATATGTGGAACAACAGGAGAAAGTGTTACTATTACTAAAGAAGAAAAACAGGCAGTAATTAAAACTATATCTAAAGCTAATAATGGTCGTTTGCCACTAGTTTTAGGTATTGGTGGTAACAATACAGCATCAGTTATTGAAGAAATTAAAACTACAGATTTAAGCGAAATTGATGCTATTCTGTCAGTATCACCATATTACAGTAAACCAACACAAGAAGGCTTGTATCAGCATTTTAAAGCTATAGCGCAAGCTTGCCCGACAGATATAATTTTGTATAATGTTCCTGGTAGAACTTCAAAAAACATGGACACTACAACCACATTGCGGTTAGCCAACGATTTTAAAAACATTGTAGCTGTAAAAGAAGCAGGAAATAATGTTGCCCAATATTTACAGCTATTAAAAAATAAGCCAGAAGATTTTTTAATAATTTCAGGTGATGATGATTTAGCATTAGGTGTAGTATTGGCTGGTGGTGCAGGAGTCATTTCAGTGATAGGTCAAGCATTTCCAAAAGCATTTTCAGAAATGGTAAGGTTGGGCTTAAAAGGCGAAGCTAAAAAAGCTTATGCTATTCATTTTAAATTAATGGACATTGTTAATTATATTTTCGAGGAGAATAATCCTGCAGGAATTAAAGCTGTTTTCGAAGCTTTAAATTTATGTCAAGACACCGTTAGATTACCATTGGTTCCAGCATCAAAAGAGCTAAAAGAAAAAATAGTACGTTTTGTAAAAACATTTTAGTAATGTTAAATATTACTTAAACCTTACTATTACTACATGTCATCATTTATTTTAGCAGAGAAATTATATTTTTAAAATCCATATTAATAGCTTAATTTTGCGTCCTGTTTTAAAATCAATGAAATAAGCATAATTCAAATCTTGAAAACCAAGTAATATATTTTGTTATGCGAATTACATTTGGCTTTTAAAAAGCAACGAACAACATCAAATGAAAAAGTTTTTTTACATAATAATCACACTAACAATTTTTAGTTCTTGTAGTGAGTATCAAAAAGTTTTAAAAAACGAAGAGATAGCTCCTAAATTTAAGATGGGCGAAGATTTGTATAACCAAGGCAAATATGCTAAGGCCAATAGGCTTTTTGCTCAAATTGTCCCCAATTACAGAGGTAAGCCACAGGCTGAAAAATTAATGTATCTGTACTGTAATACGTTCTATAAAATGCAAGATTATTATACTGCGGCATACCAGTTTGAGCGTTTTGCATCTAGTTATCCCAAAAGTGAAAAAGTAGAAGAAGCTGCGTTTTTAAGTGCAAAAAGTTACTATATGCTTTCGCCTATTTATTCAAAAGATCAAAAAGAAACAGTAGAGGCTATAGAAAAACTGCAAGCATTTATTGATCTGTTTCCAGAGACGGAGTATAATGTAGAAGCAAATAAATTAGTAAAAGAATTAGATTTTAAATTGGAAAAGAAAGCTTTTGAGATTGCCATGCAATACAATAAAATTGCATTTTCTTCTACAGAGCTTGAAGCAGCTATAAAATCGTTTGATAATTTTATTTTCGATTTTCCAGGGTCTAGCTTACGAGAAGATGCCTTGTTTTATAGATTTGATTCTGCCTATAAACTTGCCATTAACAGTGTAGAGTATAAAAAAACTACTAGATTAAAAACAGCAAAAGAATATTACCAAGCATTTAAAAAGAAATATCCAAACTCAATGCATATAGAAGCTCTAGATAATATGGCTTTAGAGATTGATGAATCATTAAAAAATCACAGCACAAAAAGTTAATAATTATGTCAATGGACTTAAAAAAAACAAAAGCTCCTGTTAACACAGTAACTTACGATAGAAATCAAATTGATGAACCAACAGAAAACATTTACGAATCTATTTCTATTATTGCAAGACGCGCAGAGCAAATTAATTCAGAAATTAAAAAAGAACTTATTGATAAGTTAGAAGAATTTGCTACTTATAATGATAGTCTTGAAGAAATTTTTGAAAATAAAGAGCAAATTGAAGTTTCTAAATTTTATGAAAAGTTACCAAAACCACATGCTTTAGCAGTGCAAGAATGGTTAACAGATAAAATTTACCACAGAAACACTGAGGAAGAATCTCAGGAATAAAAATTTTATGAGTATACTTAGCGGCAAGAACATACTATTAGGAATTAGTGGTGGTATTGCCGCTTATAAAACAGCTTCATTAGTAAGGTTATTTGTAAAATCAGGTGCAGACGTAAAAGTTGTAATAACACCATCTGCAAAAGATTTTATTACACCGTTAACATTATCAACACTTTCTAAAAATCCAGTACATTCTTCTTTCACAAATGAAGAAGACGATAATGCTGTATGGAATAATCATGTCGATTTAGGCCTTTGGGCAGATTTATTTATAGTTGCCCCGGCAACAGCAAATACGCTATCAAAAATGGCTAATGGGGTTTGCGACAACTTACTTTTAGCTACTTATCTATCGGCTAAATGTCAAGTGTATTTTGCGCCTGCAATGGATTTAGATATGTACAAGCATCCATCCACGTTAAAATCTTTTGAAAAACTCACTAGTTTTGGAAACATTATGATTCCTGCAACAAGTGGAGAATTAGCAAGTGGTTTAGTGGGAGAAGGGCGTATGGCAGAACCCGAAGATATTATTGCTTTTATTAAAAACGACATTTTAGATAAGCTCCCACTTCGAGGAAAAAAAATATTAGTAACGGCAGGACCAACTTACGAGGCAATCGACCCAGTTAGGTTTATAGGCAATCATTCAAGCGGAAAAATGGGTTTTGAAATAGCTAAAGCTTCTGCTAATTTAGGTGCTGAAGTTATATTAATTACGGGGCCAACACATCAAAAAATAAATCATGCTTTAGTTAAAGTTGTGCCAGTAGTTAGTGCGCAAAATATGTATGATGCAGCTCATAATTACTTTTCTGATGTAGATATTGCTATACTTTCTGCGGCAGTTGCAGATTTTACTCCAAAAGAAGTGTCATCTAAAAAAATAAAAAAGAAAGATTCAACGTTAACTATAGAATTATCTAAAACTAAAGATATTTTAGAATCTTTAGGACAAATTAAAAAACAACAATATTTAGTTGGTTTTGCTTTAGAAACTAACAATGAACTTGAAAATGCCATTGTAAAGTTAAAAAAGAAGCATTTAAATTTAATTGTTTTAAATTCGTTAAATGATAAAGGGGCAGGTTTTAAAACCGATACCAATAAAGTTACTTTTATTGATGATAAAGAAACTGTAACCGAATATCAATTAAAATTTAAAGCACATGTAGCTATAGATTTATTAAACAAAATTATAGAACAAATTTATGCGTAATATTTTAATAGTTTTATTAGTATGTTTTGGGTTTAATAGCTTCTCGCAAGAACTTAATTGTAAAGTTGTTGTAAATAGTTTACAAACTGGTAACCAAAATTTACAGGTTTTTAAAACACTTGAAAAGCAATTAAATGAGTTTTTAAATAATACAACATGGACTAATAAAACCTACGGAAATCAAGAGCGCATTACTTGTAGCATGCTTATAAGTATTACTAATTATAGTGGAGGAGAAACTTTTCAAGGCACTTTACAGGTTCAATCATCACGTCCAATTTTTGGGTCATCTTACAGCTCGCCACTATATAATTTTAACGATAAAGATTTTACATTTAGGTATTTAGAATTTCAAAATTTAATTTTTAACCCTACACAATTCGATTCTAATTTAATATCAGTATTAACATTTCATGTTTATATGATTTTAGCTTTAGATGCTGACTCTTTTTCAGAAAAAGGAGGCGACCCATATTATTCTCAGGCTCAAATTATTACTAATTATTCTCAACAAGAAAACTTTAAAGGCTGGAAAATTGAAGATGGTTTACAAAGCAGATTTGCATTAATAGATAATGTATTATCTCCAACTTTTAAAGAATACCGAGAAGTTTTGTACAGCTATCACATGGAAGGTTTAGATGTTATGAGTGAAAATGCTAAGCAAGGAAAAGAGAAAATTGCAAGTGCTTTAATGAAATTTAAAGCCATGAATAGCCGTAGACCTAATTCTTTTTTATTGCGTACTTTTTTTGATGCTAAAGCTGATGAAATTGAACAAATTTACTCTGATGGACCAAATGTAAATATTTCAAGCCTTAAAGAAACGCTTCAAAAAATATCACCAACACAATCAGCTAAATGGCGTAATATTAAATTTTAATTAGTTGAATATTTTTAGTAGATTTAATACTGAAAATGCAACTGAATACTGCGACTGATTACTGTATACTGAACAAAACCATGCTAACCTCACTTTCAATAAAAAACTATGCCTTGATTGATAATCTTCAAGTCAATTTTAATAATGGTTTGTCAATTATTACAGGCGAAACAGGTGCAGGTAAATCGATACTATTAGGTGGGTTATCATTAATTCTAGGTAAACGAGCAGATTTAAGCAGCTTAAAAGATGCTACAAAAAAATGTATTATTGAAGCCGTTTTTAAAGTGTCAAATTACAATTTAAAAGCACTTTTTGAAGCAGAAGATTTTGATTATGAACCTCTAACCATTATACGTCGAGAAATTTTACCTTCAGGTAAATCTAGAGCATTTGTTAACGATTCTCCAGTAAATTTGAGTAGTTTGCAGTTACTAGGTGAACGTTTAATAGACATCCACTCGCAACATCAAACCTTGCAACTAACAAGTAACGATTTTCAGTTTCAAATTATTGATGCTTTAGCCAACAACAACCAATTATTACAAAATTATAATACAGATTTAAAAACATTTAAAACACTAAAAAGCGAATTACAAGAACTACTAAATTTTCAAGCTGAAGCTATAAAAGAACATGATTATAATACTTTTTTGTTAAACGAATTAGTTGAAGCTAATTTAGTAGAAGGCGAACAACAATCACTTGAAGAAGAATATGAAACTTTAAACAATATTGAAGGTATAAAAGAAAAACTTTCAGAATCTTACCAGTTATTAAGTGAGGAGCAAATAGGTGTTTTAACAACGCTTACTACTATAAAAAACAACCTGCAAAACATTTCGGTATTTTCTTCAAAGTATAACGAATTATTCAACAGAGTTAATAGTAGTTTAATTGATTTAGACGATGTTTTTAGTGAAATTGATATGTTACAAGATAACCTTGAAGCAGACCCAAATAGGCTAGAAGAAGTCGATTCAAAATTAAAAACCTTGCATAATTTAATGCAGAAACATGTTGCTAGTGATGTTTCCGAATTAATCAAAATTAAAAACGAATTAGAAGAAAAAGTATCAATTGCCGAAAGTCTAGATGCATCTATTGAAGAAAAACAGCTAGAAATAAAAGATAAAATCAATCAACTAAAAAATATTTCAAAGCAAATAAGTAATAAGCGTTTAAAAGTTATTCCTCAATTAAAGGAGCAATTACAATCTATATTACATAGTTTAGGTATGCCCAATGCGCAATTTAAAATTGATATTTTTTATAATGGCGAAACTTTTTTTGCAAACGGACAAGACGAATTATCTTTCCTGTTTTCTGCCAATAAAGGAGGTAACTTTAGCGAACTTAAAAAAGCCGCATCTGGTGGAGAGTTGTCAAGGATTATGTTGGCTATAAAATCGGTGTTATCAAATTATATTCAATTACCAACAATAATGTTTGATGAAATTGATACTGGTGTTTCTGGCGAAATATCAAATAAAATGGGCGATATCATGCTGCAAATGAGTAAAACTATGCAGGTATTTTCCATTACACATTTACCACAAATTGCAGCTAAAGGGCATTCGCATTTCAAGGTTTATAAAGAAGATGTAAATGAGGTTACGCAAACCAATTTGGTTAAACTAAATCATGATGAGCGCATAGTTGAGATTGCTCAAATGTTAGGTGGTACCGAAATGTCGTCATCAGCCATCGCACACGCAAAAGAATTACTAAATTAATTTTTATCTTTAAAGCACATTAGCAACTAAACAACAAACGACTTAACAATAAACGTATGTCATACAATTTACTAAAAGGAAAAAAAGGAATCATTTTCGGAGCGTTAGACTCTAATTCAATTGCTTGGAAAACCGCAGAGCGTGTACACGAAGAAGGCGGGCAATTTGTATTAACCAACGCACCAGTTGCAATGCGCATGGGGCAAATTAATGAGCTTGCCCAAAAAACAGGTTCTCAAATTATTCCTGCTGATGCGACATTAGAAGAAGATTTACAAAACCTAGTAGAACAATCTATGGAAATTCTTGGTGGTAAAATTGATTTTGTGCTTCATTCCATTGGTATGTCTATAAACGTTAGAAAAGGCAAACACTATACCGACCAAAATTACGCATGGACACAAAAAGGTACTGATGTATCAGCCATGTCCTTCCATAAAGTTATGCAAACATTATACAAAGCAGATGCTATGAATGAGTGGGGAAGCATTGTAGCCCTAACCTATATGGCAGCACAACGCGTATTTCCAGATTATAACGATATGGCAGACAATAAAGCCTATTTAGAAAGTGTTGCGCGCAGTTTTGGTTATTTTTTTGGACGCGATAAAAAGGTGCGTGTCAACACCATTTCGCAATCGCCAACACCAACTACAGCAGGCAGTGGTGTAAAAGGTTTTGATGGATTTATTGCTTATGCCGATAAAATGTCGCCACTTGGCAACGCCACAGCTTTGGATTGTGCCAATTACACAGTGTCTTTGTTTAGCGATTTAACAAAACGTGTTACCCTGCAAAACCTCTATAACGATGGTGGTTTTAGTAACATGGGCGTTAGCGATGCTGTTATGGAGGCTTTTACTAAAGAATAAAAAAATATTTATTAATAATGAATCCAGCCATCGTTTTTACGGTGGTTATTTTTTAGCAGGTTTTTATTAAAAAAAATAAAAACCGCGCTATTCATTACTAGTTTTGTAAAACCATAGGTTTAAGTTTTACAAAAGCTAACCACTACTATCGCTCCTGCACGTACCAGCCAAAAACAGTAATAAACCTAAAAGCAGCAGCAAGTTTGTTAATTATTGTTATAGGATTAATTACATTTGTGTTATGCAATTACAGTTCTCATTTATTATTCCAGTATATAATCGACCAGACGAAATACAAGAGCTTTTACAAAGTTTTGTTGAGTTAAAAACGGCTATTAAATACGAGATTGTAATTGTTGAAGATGGATCAAATATTACATCAAAATCTATAGTTGAAACCTACAAAACCAAACTAAATATTTCTTATTATTTTAAAGAAAATTCGGGACCTGGAGATTCGCGTAATTTTGGCATGCAACACGCTAAAGGAAACTATTTTATCATTTTAGATTCCGATTGTATTTTGCCTAACAATTATTTAAATGAAGTAGAAAAAAGTTTAAAAACTAATTATGTTGATTGTTTTGGTGGTCCAGATGCGGCACACCATTCGTTTACAAATCTTCAAAAAGCTATTAATTTTTCAATGACCTCATTTATTACAACAGGTGGAATTCGAGGTGGTAAAAATAGTGTTAATAGGTTTCAACCGCGTAGTTTTAATATGGGTATTTCAAAAAAAGCCTTTTTATCATCAAAAGGTTTTGGACGAATCCATCCCGGAGAAGATCCAGATTTGTCAATACGGTTATGGCATTTAGGCTTTAAAACTAAATTAATACCTCAAGCTTTTGTGTATCATAAGCGCCGTATTTCTTGGCGTAAATTTTACCAACAAGTTTATAAATTTGGTTTAGTTCGTCCTATATTAAACAAATGGCATCCTTCAACTAAAAAAATGTCGTATTGGTTTCCAACGTTATTTTGTATAGGCTTTTTAATTTCAGTTTTAATGCTTTTTTTTAAAGTAAAATGGGGAATACTAGCTTATATATTATATTTTGTAATTGCGCTTTTAATGGCCTTAATATTAACTAAAAGCATTGTGGTTGCGTTATTGTCTATAGTAGCTATTAGTGTTCAGTTTTTAGGTTATGGTTATGGGTTTTTAAAATCCACTATAGCAATTGGTATTTTAAATAAGAACCCCGAAGCGTATTTTTCTAAATTATTCTTTAAATCTAAATGATAAAAAAAATAAAATCAGATATTAAAGCTTCAATAAAGAACAAAAAAGTAAATGTGTTTTTTTTGTTTCTGTTTTTTGCATTTGTTATTTTAATCTTTACAAAACTATCAAAAGAATATACCAATACGATTACTTTTAAAATTGATAAAAAAAATGTGCCACAAGAAAATATTATTCTAAATGATTCCGCTGCAGTTTTAAATATAACATTAAAAACACATGGTTTTAAATGGCTTAAATATTACTTTGATAAGCCTAAAATTGCTATTGATTTTGTTAAAGATGTCGATAAAATAGATTCTACTTTTGTTTGGAGCAAATCTAAAGCCTATTTGCTGGAAAGTACTCAATTTGGAAAACAAGTTGAATTACTAAATATATCACCCGATACATTACGATTTAAGTTTGATGTAAATTTGGTTAAAAAAGTACCTGTAATTTTAAATGCTGATATACAATTTACTCAAGGATTTGATGTAGTAGATTATTATAAAATAACTCCAGATTCTATAGAAGTTATTGGTCCAAATGTTCTAGTTTCTCAAGTAAATAGTATTGAAACTAAAGATTTAAAAATGACTGATGTTAAATCTGATATAACAGAGGTAGTCCAATTAAACTTACCTATAAACAGTAACGATTTAAAGTTTTCTAACCAAACAGTGCGATTAACAGCCAAAGTTGAAAAGTTTACAGAAGGCACTATAAAAGTTCCGGTAATTATAAAAAATGTTCCTAACAATAAAACATTAAAGTACTTTCCTAAAACTGTAAACGTTACCTATTATACGAGTTTAAATAATTTCAAAAGCATTAAAGCAAAAGATTTTAGGGTAGAGTGCGATTTTAGTAAAGCAACCAATAATCAATCTTTTTTGTTACTAGAAATAAGTAAATATCCGGAAACAGCAAAGCGCGTAAGAATTAATCAGCAGCAAATAGAATTTATTATAACAGAATGATAATAGTTGGACTTACAGGTGGTATTGGTAACGGAAAAACTACGGTTGCCAAAGCATTTTCAGATTTAGGCATACCAATTTATATTGCTGATGAAGAAGCCAAAAATTTAATGCAAAAATCTAAAATCATTAAGCGTAAACTAGTTCAGCTTTTTGGAGATGAAGCTTATGTTAAAGATGAATTAAACAAACCATTTATCGCAAATATTATTTTTAATGATAGCAGTTATCTTGAAAAAATGAATGCTATTGTACACCCTAAAGTTGTTAAACATTTTAAAAAATGGCTGCTAAAGCAAACAGCGCCTTATGTAATAAAAGAAGTTGCAATATTATTTGAAAATGGCGGATACAAAAACTGCGATTATATTATTACTGTTACAGCACCAATAGATTTGCGATTTGAGCGTTTGCTAAAACGCGACCAAACTACAAAGCGCAAAATTAAAGCCATCATGAAAAATCAGTGGAACGATGAAGATAAAATAAAGTTATCTGATTTTGTTATACACAATACTACACTACAAAGCACTAAAGAACAGGTTGTTAAAGTGCACAAGCAAATCTTAAAAAACCTTTAAAAGTGTTAAAATTTAACATTTTTGTTAATGTAAGGTTAAATGATAAGTACGCTAAATGTTAAAATGTTAATTTTGAATGATGAGCAAGAGAATATTCATCCTATTGGTAATTTTAATGAGTTTATCGCTTATAGGCATCATATTTGTTCAGGCTTATTATATAAAAGATTCAGTTAGAAATGCAGATGAGCGTTTTAATCATAAAGTAAAAACGGCTCTAAGTTATGTTTCAAATACCATTGAAAAAAATGAACTTGATGAAAAGTTTGAAACTTACCAAAAATTAATAACAGAAGAAAAAGAAGTTGATTCAAGTGCTGTTTCGCAATTGTTTATTTATCAACAAAACAACAACACAAAGGAGGCTCTTATTTATAGAGCTGGAGTTTTAGAAGAAAACTATAAATTATCTTCGTCGCTCTTTGACATTGGTTTAGATAGTATTACTGTACAAAGAATTACTGGTACATCAAATCTTGAAGTATATAAAGGGAATGATCTAATTGATGATAAAGATTTAGGTGACACCCCTATACTTAATATTATGAGTAGTGGCAGAATTAAAGAAGCAGAAAAGAACTATTTTGAAAAGAATTTTAAAGCTTATGCAAAAACATTTCCTATTCATAAAAGAATTTCTGCAGAACAAATTCAAAATTTATTATCAAAAAGACTTAGAGCAGATGATATAGATATTGATTATGAATTTGCCATTTATAGCAACGGATTAGCAACAAAAGTACATAGCGACGATTTTGAAGGATATGAAGCGTCTACTTTTAGTATTCCTTTGTTTTATGATGAAAATAATCGAAGTAGTTATAAGCTCTTAGTTAATTTTCCTGATGATAAAAAGTTTATATTATCATCTATAATGGGAATGATTTTATTATCGATAATTTTTACATCAATTATCATTTTAGCTTATTCAAGTGCATTATATCAGTTAGTAAAACAGCGTAAAATATCTGAAATTAAAACAGATTTTATTAATAACATGACGCACGAGTTTAAAACACCTATTGCAACTATTAATTTAGCTTTAGATTCTATAAAGAACCCAAAAATTATAAACGATAAAGAAAAAGTTATTCGTTATCTTAACATGATAAAGGACGAAAATAAGCGTATGCATGCGCAAGTTGAAAACGTTTTAAGAATATCTAAACTAGAGAAAAACGAACTTAACATTAGTAAGGATAGATTAGATTTGCACGACTTAGTAAACGATGCTATAACGCATGTGCAGCTTTTAGTTGAAGACAGAAATGGAACGATTAAAATGCATTTAAACGCAGAAAAATCATCAGTTTTAGCTAGCGAAATGCACTTTACCAATGTTATAGTAAACATTTTGGATAATGCTATTAAGTATTCTCCAGATACATTAAAAATTGAAATATTTACAGAAAATGTTGGAACCAACATTTTGCTTAAAATAAAAGATTATGGTAGCGGTATGAGTAAAGCTGCCTTAAAGCGCGTGTTTGAAAAATTTTATAGAGAACACACAGGAAACATACATAATGTTAAAGGACATGGTTTGGGCTTAGCTTATGTAAAACGTATTGTAGATGACCATCAAGGTCATGTAACCGTAGAAAGTGAAAAAGGAAAAGGAAGTATATTTATAATAAGGCTTCCAATAATAACATAAACATGGAAGAGCAAAAAAAGAAAATTTTATTAGTAGAGGATGATCCTAATTTTGGAACAGTTCTTAAAGATTATTTAATTATGAACGATTATGATGTTGTTCATGCTAAAAACGGTATGGAAGGATTCGAAAAGTTTAAAAAAGATGATTTCGATTTATGCATTCTTGATGTTATGATGCCGTATAAAGATGGCTTTACTTTGGCTAAAGAGATCCGTGAAAAAAACACTGATGTTCCAATAGTTTTCTTAACAGCTAAGGCTATGAAAGAAGATGTTTTAAAAGGATATAAAGTTGGTGCTGATGATTATTTAAATAAACCTTTTGATAGTGAAGTGCTTTTAATGAAAATTAAAGCCATTATGCAACGTAAAGCAACTGAAACTATTTCTGATAGTAAACAATTTGAGTTTAAAATTGGAAATTTTGATTTGAATTCTAAACTTCGTTTTTTGCGTTATAATGGGGGAGACCCTATAAAATTATCTCCAAAAGAAAACGAACTATTACGATTATTAGCGCTACATGAAAACGATTTAATGCCCCGCGAATTGGCACTAACTAAAATATGGCGAGACGATAATTACTTTACTTCTCGTAGTATGGATGTATACATTGCTAAGTTGCGCAAGTACTTAAAATTAGATGATAAAGTTGAAATACTTAACATTCATGGAGAAGGATTTAGATTGGTTGTTAATTAATTACATCAATACATAAAAATGAGAGGTCGTCTAAAAAGTAATTTTTAGGTTGGTTATTAATGTTATTTTATTTAGCTATAAAACTCATCGTAGCCATTTTAAATATGTTTTAATAATTAATCAATTTAGTTTAAAATGGTTATTGTTTCAATATGTTTTAAATATTCTTAAGAAAGTAAAACATTTTTAATATTTTTATCATCTTTATTATATATATAACATTAGATTAGCTAATTTTTATGGAACGACTTAATCAACTCACTGCCGATTTTTCTAGCGCAGTTTGGGGATTACCTTTGCTAATACTTTTAATTGGTGGCGGATTGTATTTGTTAATTCGGTCAAAATTCGGAACATTTCGTTTAATTGGTCATGCTATTCAAGTGCTTCGTGGTAAATATGATGACCCGAATGATCCTGGGCAAATTAGTCATTTTCAAGCTTTAACTACGGCGCTATCATCCACCATTGGTATGGGAAATATTGCAGGTGTTGCAGTGGCGATTTCAATTGGTGGTCCTGGAGCTGTTTTTTGGATGTGGATTAGTGCAGTTGTTGGTATGTCTACTAAGTTTTTTACTTCAACTCTGGCTATTATGTTTAGAGGTAAAGATAGTGCTGGCGAATTACAAGGAGGTCCTATGTATTTTATTATAGAAGGTTTGGGTAAATCTTGGAAACCATTAGCTGTTATGTTTAGTATTTGTGGTTTAGTTGGGGCATTACCTGTTTTTAATGTTAATCAGCTTACTCAAGCTATAAACGATATTTTACTATATCCTAATGGGGTTGAAGTTGGATTTACATCTAATTTAATTGTTGGTTTGGTGCTTGTTAGCATTACAGCAGTTGTTATACTTGGTGGTTTAAGGCTTATTAGTAAAACAGCGTCTAAACTTGTGCCTGGAATGGTATTACTTTATTTTGTTTCTGTTATTATTATTTTGATTGTAAATATTGAGGTTGTCCCAAAATATTTTGCAATGATTTTTACCGATGCTTTTGCTGCTAATAATTTTAAAGGCGATGCTTTTTTTGGTGGTGTTTTAGGCGGATTAATTTTACTAGGAATTAAACGTGGTGCTTTTTCAAACGAAGCTGGTATTGGTACCGCACCTTTAGCTCATGGCGCAGCAAAAACTGATGAACCTGTTCGCGAAGGTTTAGTAGCTATGTTAGGACCAGCAATTGATACTTTAATTGTTTGTACACTTACTGCTTTAGCTATTTTAGTTACTGGCGTTTGGGAAACCACATCAAATAATGGGGTAAGTTTAACGGCTTCTGCTTTTGGCGAAGCTATGCCAGAATATGGTAAGTATTTGTTGTTAGTTTGTATTGCAGTGTTTAGTATTTCTTCTCTATTTTCATATTCATATTATGGCTCAAAATGTTTGTCGTTTTTAATTGGTGCGGATAAAAAGCATTACTATAACTATTTTTATATTGCAAGTATAATTTTAGGAGCAACAACAACATTGGATATGATGATAAATCTTATTGATGGGGTATTTGCATTAATGGCCATTCCTACTATGTTAGCTACAATAATATTGGCTCCGAAAGTTGTAAAAGAATTAGCTGCTTATAAAGCGCGTTTAAAAGAAAATAAATTATGATTAATCAAGAAAAACCCAAAGCATACTGGAAAGAAAATATTAGAATTGTTCTTATACTATTAGCTATTTGGTTTTTGGTCTCATTTGGTGCAGGAATCATTTTTAAAGAGGCTTTAAATGAAGTTAAAATAGGCGGATTTAAACTTGGATTTTGGTTTGCACAACAAGGCTCTATGTATGTATTTGTTGTCCTTATTTTTGTATATGTTAGGTTAATGAATAAACTCGATAAAAAATATGGTTATGATGAATAATGCATTATTAATAGAAGCTATTGGCGTTCAAAATTGGACATACATTTTAGTTGGTTTAACCTTTACTTTGTATATAGGTATTGCTATTTGGAGTAGAGCAGGATCAACAAAAGATTTTTATGTAGCTGGAGGAGGTGTTTCGCCATTAGCAAATGGAATGGCAACTGCTGCTGATTGGATGAGTGCTGCGTCTTTTATATCTATGGCAGGTATTATATCGTTTGCAGGATACGATGGTGCCGTTTATCTAATGGGTTGGACTGGTGGTTATGTGCTATTGGCATTACTATTAGCCCCTTATTTAAGAAAGTTTGGGAAATTTACAGTACCCGATTTTATAGGAGATAGATATTACTCTAAAATAGCACGTATTGTCGCCGTATTTTGTGCCTTATTAGTATCGTTTACTTATGTAGCAGGTCAAATGCGTGGTGTTGGACTTGTATTTTCTCGTTTTTTAGAAGTTGATATAAATACTGGTGTCATTATAGGTATGATTATCGTACTGTTTTATGCTGTTTTAGGAGGAATGAAAGGTATAACTTATACCCAGGTTGCTCAATATTGTGTATTAATATTTGCATTTATGGTGCCTGCTATTTTTATATCTATTCAAATGACAGGAAATCCCATTCCGCAATTAGGATTTGGAAGTGAATTAGCAGATGGTTCAGGAACTTATTTACTAGATAAGTTAGATGGTTTAAGCACCGAACTTGGTTTTTCTGAATATACGGAAGGTTCAAAATCATTAATAGACGTATTTGCTATTACATTAGCTTTAATGGTTGGAACCGCTGGTTTACCTCATGTTATCGTACGTTTTTTTACTGTAAAACGTGTAAAAGATGCTAGAAAATCTGCCGGAATCGCCTTATTATTAATCGTAATTTTATATACAACAGCTCCAGCAGTTGCTGTTTTTGCTAGAACCAATATGATTGAAACGGTTTCAAATCAACCTTATGCTAATGTACCCGAGTGGTTTAAAAAATGGGAAACAACAAAATTAGTTGTGTTTAATGATAAAAATGATGACGGTCTCGTTACGTATTTGTCAGGTGATGCTTTTTTAAAAGGTGATGATGGCAAATTTGATTTTAGTAAACCAAACCCAAATACCGAAAATGAGTTATATATAGATAACGATATTATGGTCTTAGCCAACCCTGAAATTGCACAATTACCAAATTGGGTAATAGCTTTAGTAGCAGCAGGTGCTCTAGCAGCAGCCCTATCTACTGCTGCTGGATTATTACTGGTGATTTCTTCTTCGGTTTCTCATGATTTAATTAAGAAAATGATAAATCCTAAAATATCTGAAAAAGGCGAATTAGTTGCAGCACGTTTATCCGCGGTAGTTGCTGTTTGTGTAGCTGGTTATTTTGGAATTAATCCACCTGGTTTTGTAGCTGCAACTGTTGCACTTGCCTTTGGGTTAGCTGCAGCGTCATTCTTTCCAGCTATTATTTTAGGAATTTTTTATAAACGCATGAATAAAGAAGGTGCTATTGCAGGTATGGTTGTTGGTATTACAGCCATGTTATTATATATGATTAAATATAAACTGGGGTGGTTTGATGATGTGTTGCCAGATAAAAGCGAATGGTGGTTTGGGATTTCACCAGAAGGCTTTGGTACAGTAGCTATGGTTCTTAATTTTATAGTGTCTATTACTATTATGAAGTTTACAAAAGCACCACCAAAAGAGGTTCAAGAGATTGTAGAAAACATTAGGATACCAAGTGGAGCAGGAGAAGCTACGCATTAATAATAATGTGTAGTAGATATTAAAAACCTCTTTCAGTATTTTTCAAAAAGGAGAAATACTGAAAGAGGTTTTATTAATATTATATTGAAAATTATTTTTTCTTCAATAGTATTTTTTCATTTGTAAACTGATTAGCAGCATCTAAAAATTCAACCATTAAATGCCAATTTGAATTTGGTTCGTAGTTATTTTTATATTGTTTAGAGGTCTTTACTATAAGTGTGTTTTCTTCAATTTTAGCTGAACTTATAAAAGCTCCTGTTTTATTATTTATAGACTTATTTAATTTATCTATACCTAAAACTGAGTAGCCATCTGGAATATTAAAAATAATTTTGTTATTATAGCTTCTTGGATAATTCATATGTATATTTTCAGTTCTAGAACGTTCTTTATCGGTTAAATCAATTTGTGCTGTAATTAACTTTCCTATTTCAACAATGTAATTTGGCCCAGCCTTTTTAATAAAAGTATTTTTTGCTTTAAAAGATTCGGTGTAAGTTAAATATGAATCTAAACCATAACGACCAGTTTCTTTAATTTCAAAAGTATAATCTTCAATATCATTAACTTTAAATTCAGATTCAATATTTTTCTTTAATCTTTCTTCACGCTTTATTTTAAGTTTTTCAATCAGTGCATCTAATGCTTTTTTATACTTAGCCTTATCTTTTTTACGTTTAACATGATTTATGAATGATTTAGTACCAAACTTTTTATAATCTTCATTTACATAATCTGTAAAAAGTAATCTTTCTGATAGTTTATCTTCTTTTTGATGACCTTTGAAACTATTTACAGTACTAATGGATACCTCCGAAAAAGCGTCATTTATTTTTAATGTTATATTTCTTTTACTTTCGTTTTGAGCCTGAGAACTAATGGGTAATTTACCTTTTTTAATTTCATCAATTTTATTTTTAGAAGCTGACATTAAATAAACGTCTGTACCTTCAAGAATTGGAGAGAATTGGTTTACTGAAGTATGTGGTCCAAAATATTCGACATAAATGGGGGTTTTGGTATTTACTTTTAAAAGAACATTTACATTTTTCTCAATCAATAAATCACTTATACTACCATCAAATCGTTTTTTTGCTACCACTATTTCAAAGCCAATTTTTTCACGCTTTAAAAATTCTGTAAAATGTCTAATAAATTGTTTTTGATTTCTAATAAATACAGGGTTAGAACCATAATAAGTATATGGGTTATATCTAATTCCTGCATCATCAATAACTATAGCTTCAATAAAACGTGTTAAATAGTAGTGCCTCATATAATAGTAGGCGGACGTTACTTTTTCGTTATTATTTTTAAAAGTTTTATCTTTAAAAAAATCTTTAATATCACCGATATCTCCATCTGGTTTGAAGCGTTTATCGTATAAATCTAGAACCTCTTCTTTAGTAACACTTTTTTTAATGATGTTTTCTTTTTCAGGTAAGAACGCCAAGGCTCTATCTTCAAATTTTCCTGAACGTGCAAAATAAACTTGAAATTTATAAGAAGGAAGGTCCAATAATGGATAAAACCATCTATTCGAAATATATTTGTCAATATTTGAAGCTTCTAAGCTATAGCGTCTAAAACTTTTCTTTTCCGTTGGAATGTTTTTTAACTCTGGAGCACCGTTATATGAATTAAAGTTTATAAAGAAGTCATTTTCAGTTTCAAAAAATAGTTTAAAATCAATTATGGGATAGTCTTCAGATAAAGTAGTTTCAACAGGGTCAAAACCAAAAGCGTATGTAGATTTAAAAGAATCTTCCTTGTATATATAGTAATCTATAATATCTCCAACTTCTAAGTTAGAAATTGCTATGTTAGTTTTTCCATCTACTTGCACAGACTCTTTCTTAACATCTATTTCTATTTCATTGCCATTAGGTTTAATTATTTTTATTCCTACAAAGCTTCCTGTATGTTGCTTAACTTTAAATACTACCGGAATTGGAAAAACAATAACCTTGCTTGGTTCTTTAAATAAGTCTGAAAAAGAAAATTCTGAAAATTCTTTTACAGCAGATTTGTCTAATAATTTTATACGTTTTCTTGTAGAGGTTATATAGGTAACACTTTTGCCAAACTTATGAAAGTCATAATTTTCGTTTTTATAAATAATAACTGCCGATTCGTTTTTCCATTTATCAGGTATTTCATTAGCATTTTTATGAGTGTCATTTTCTCCCCAAAAAAAGTCTTTAACTTTTAATTCTTGTTTTGTTTGACCTATGCTGGTTAAAGAAAAAACGAGAAATAGTGTAAGTAGTATTCTAATTTTCATGTTTGATTTATTGTTTGGTTAATACGATTTGTTCGTTGTAAACACTTTTTAGTTTGGAAATAAATTCATTCCATTCTTTAAAATCTGATGTTTCAATTTTGGCGTTTTTAATTTTGAAAGACTTTTTATAAGTAATTACATTATTGGTTTTAGTAACCGTAACATACATATCGTAATTCTTACTTGAAATACTTATGTCTTTAGGTATTTGAGTAATTGAATAACCAGGAGGTATTTTTAAAGAAGTTGTTGTTTCTAAGGATCTTTTAAAACTAAAAACGTAATCTGTATTTCTTTTTTCTAATTGAAAATTTTCTAATTCTTTATCAAAATCTATGTCAATATAAATATCATCGTCAAATGAAGAAACCGCATTTTTAACACTAATATTATATGATATATTTAAATTTAATTCTCTATTTAATAAATCGGTTGTTTCAATATCAGAAATTTTTATGTTTGTATTGCCATTGTTTAAATAGTATTCTAAAAACTCTTCTTTTTTATCATTTTTCAAAGTATCAAAACTATAGAGTAATCCAGTTCTACTTTCTCCATTAAAGTTTTTTGAAACTGTACCCTCAAGAGTATCATTATTTAAGCTTAAGTTATAGCTAAATATTTCTTTATTAAAATTAGCGGTAACTTCTGGAACCGTTTTAAGTATAAAATCGTCACCATTTTCAATAAGCACTTGTTTACCTTGAATTCGATCTGCATATTCACCATATGCATTAAATTTTTCAGTACCATCTAAAAAAAATATTTTTCCATCTTTAAAAAGTGAGCAAATCATATGATTATCTACAGATAAATTAGGTGTAGAGTAGTCGTAAGCAATTCTTTTTGTTCCTAGCCATGTTAATCGCGCATCAAAACCAGCTTCAATAAGCATTTGTTTAGTTAAGTTTGCCATACCTTTACAATCTCCGTATTTTTTGTTAAAAACATTAGAAGCTTCATCGGGCTTAAAACCTGCTATACCATCTTCAAAAGCAATATATCGAATGTTATCTTGTACCCAATAGTAAATGTTTTTAATTTTTTCTTCATCATTTTTAGCATTTTCTGTAAGTGATTTTACCTTATCTTTTATTGATGTATTGTCATTTTCTAAGGTGTTAACCAGAGATTTATACCAATCATATAAATCTTGAGTAGAATTAAAAATATGTTTTTTTTCCTCGTTAAATGTATGAGACTTCGCTAAAACTAAAATATGTGGATATATATATGTTGGACCTGGTGTACTATTCTCTTTATAAAATGAAGGAATATTTTCTAAAGTAAAAATGTAAGTCTTAGAACCTTTTTTAGGGTCTTTAGTAATATTCTTTTTTATTGAATACCCTTCAAAATTAATTTCTCTTAATTCAAGTTCAAGCCAATTTGGAACTTCAATTTTTATGATTTTTTTGACTACAGGATAGTCATCGTTAAAATAAAGTTTAGTAAAATATTTTATATCATGATACTCTTTTGAAATATAGGTTTTAAACTTATAACCCAAAAGCGGAAAACTAATGTTTGCATATTTTACTCGGGTGTCATTATGAAATAAGTCTTCACTTGTGTATGCTTCATCTTTGACATATATACTAGCTTTTTTATTATTCTTATTTTTAATTTCAAACTTGTCAATGATGCTTTGCCCATCATAGAAGCAATATTTTTGAATATTTGATCTAGAATCTATATTAATCATTGATTCAGTTGATTCTTGATTTACAGCAACTTTATCTTCTTTTTTATTAAAGTCGAAAGTGATATAATCTTCACTTTTTAGAAGAACAACTGAATCGTCAGGATACTTTTCTTTTAATGCTTTGGCAGTATATTTATCTTCTGAGGATGGTTCAATTTTTTTTTGAGAAAAACTATAATTTGAAAATAGTGTTATAAGTGTAAGGAAAAATACTGTTTTATGCATATTGAAAATTATAAAATGCTAATATATACTTTCACATTAGTTCAGGAAAAATATTTTGTTAAAATCGGATTATTTTTCAAGAAAAACAGATGATTATATATTTATAATACCTGTTTTTCTTTTCACTCCTATAAAAACTAAAAGCGATAAAACACCAAAAATTGAAAACCCAATAAATAGTGGTAATACTGAAGTCGTTACAAAACTACCAATGTAATTTGCAATAGGAACAGCCATTACTGTTGATATAAATCCATTTATTGCAGCTCCAATACCAGCTATATGCCCTAAAGGTTGCATGGCCAAAGCTCGTAAATTCCCGAATAAAAAGCCAACGGCAAAAAATTGTAGCGCAAAAAAGCTTAGTAAAACTGCTATACTTGGATTTTCTCCAGATGAAAATATAACTACATACAAAACAGAAATGATAGCGTAGGCTATACAAGACACATAAGCAATTTTAAGCATGCCATATTTAACAACGACTCTACTATTTAAAAATGTAGCTAATCCAACGGATATGGCTAAACTTGCAAAAATATAAGGAAACATATCTGCTAAATTGTATTGCTCTTGAAAAATTTGTTGCGAGGTGCTTAAATATACCATAAACGATCCTGTTATAAACCCAGAAACTAAAGTAAAAGCAACAGCATCTTTATGTTTAAAAAACTCCTTTGTACCATCAATAAAAAGATGACTAGTAAATTTGATACGCTTATCCTTTTCTAGTGTTTCAGGTTGCCTTAGCCAAAACCAAATTATTATTAAAACACCAAATAGTAAATTGAAATAAAATACAGATTCCCAGTTGTAAAGGTTAATTAAAAACTGACCTAAAGTTGGTGCAACCACTGGGACTAAAATAAAAAACATCACCACTATTGATAATATTTTAGCCATATAATCTCCGCTGTAAGAATCTCTAATCATAGAAATACTCAAGCTTCTCGGAGAAGATAATCCAACACCTTGAAAGATGCGCCCAATTATCATTATTTCAAAACTGTTAGTGGTAACACAAATAATACTTGCTATAATAAAAACTATAAATCCAAAATACACAATAGGTTTTCTCCCAAAACTATCAGATAATGGTCCAAAAAGAAGCTGTCCAAAACCCAAACCCAAAAAAATCATTGTAATCAGCAGTTGGTTATTAGCAGGATTTGTAACACCTAAATCGCTACCAATTTCTGATAAAGCTGGTAATAAAGCATCAATAGATAAAGCTACTATAGACATTAAAGATGCCATTAGTGCAACAAATTCGAACTTAAAAGAGTTGTTGTTTTGCATTGAGCAAAAATAGAGTAAATTAGTAAGGCAAAATTATTTTTGCTCGAAAAGAATTCCCTGTATGCTTGCAACGGAGTTTACGCTGAGATTCTAATTCACTTGAAAATGGGAATCTAAAACAATAGAAATTTTATAAACTGAATCAGTATTAAAGTTAACAACGGAGCAATAGCATTTATTAAAAAAATAAGTTCCCAACTAAAAAGCCCCGACATGGCCACATCTATAGGTTGCACTTACAACAAACGGTCTTAAATTTTATGTCCGAGTAAAGCTAGCAACTCTGTAATCTTGCTTGTTTGTAAATCAGTTGAATAGAATGATGTTAAAATAGTTAAAAGCACTTAATTTAAAGGGAAGGAGTAAATTATAAGTTCTCCCTGTATAATTTTTGCTGTTGCTTTATAGTTAAAGTACTTCCATCATGACTCCACCCAGGGGCAGCAAAAGCATACATGAATTTATGGTACCAGTTTTTAGACTTTTTCATGTCGTTCCAAATATCTTTATATTCATGTGTTAATATAACTAAGGGGTTGTATGAATTTGGTGGATGAGAAACCCCATATTTTATATTAATACTACTGTCAAGCTCTTTCCAAGTTCCGAAGAGTTTATCAAAAACATTTAGAAATCCGCCATGATTTTTATCCATGTATTCTAAATTTTGAGCATGATGTACTTGATGCATGGTGTGGGTGTTAAATACTTTTTCAAGTATTCCCATTTTTGGAATATAAATTGTGTGTAACTGAAACTGCCATAATGCCTCAATCCCTAAACAAACAACAAGCATTTCTGGAGGGAAACCTAATGCAGGAATCCACATATAGAAAAAGGGCTTATAAAAAATTGTAAACCAACCATTTCTAACCGCTGTACCTAAATTAAAATTTTCTGATGAATGATGTACTATATGTGCTGCCCAAAGTATGCGGACATTATGATTTTGACGATGAAACCAATAATAACTAAAATCGTCTAACAATTGGCAAATTAACCAAATATACCAAGCATACCCAAACGATTCCCAACCCATAATATTTGTGCGAATGCCCTCAATTTCTGGATTAAAAACTTCATAGACATACTCAAATAGAACTATAGCTGCTATAGTTTTGGTAAGAGGAGCTAGAATAGTTGAGCCTATACCCATTGTAAGACTAGCAAATAAATCTTTCCATTTGTATAAGTATTTACTTTTGTTATGTTGTTTGCTATAGGTTAATTCTACTAGGATAAGAGCAAGAAAACAAGGGACACCATATACTAATGGGTTAGTGAAATTCATTTAATAGTATTAATTGCTCAAAAATAGGACGAATTTTTATTCTTACAAGATAATCGACTAGGTATTTAAAAATAAAAACCCTAAATCTACTTAAACGAACTAATAAAGCATTAATTATCTTTAATTAAGATTCTTATTTTACTAAAGCTGCTTCTTTTCTTTTAATAAAGTCAATTTCGATTTGGTTTTTTAAAATATCATCAAAAGTTTCTCTTTTTCGTATTAAATGTGCTTTTTTGTTATACCACAAAACCTCGGCTGGTCTGTAACGAGAATTGTAATTACTAGCCATTGAGAAACAGTAAGCACCTGCATTTTTAAAACATAAAACATCCCCTTCTCTAATTTCGTTAATGCGTCTATTGTTTCCAAAGGTATCGGTTTCACAAATATAACCTACAACCGTATAAAAACGTTCACGTCCATTAGGGTTTGATATGTTTGTTATATCGTGATGAGACCCATAAAACATAGGACGAATTAAATGGTTAAACCCAGAATCTACTTGAGCAAAAACTGTTGAAGTAGTTTGTTTTACAGCATTTACAGTAGTTAAAAATTTACCCGATTCGCTAACTAAAAATTTACCAGGTTCGAAAGCTAAGGTTAGTTCTTTGCCATATTCTTTGCAAAACTGGTTAAATTTTGAAGATAGTTTTTTACCCAATTCTTCAATATTCGTTTCAATATCACCTACCTTGTAAGGGACTTTAAAACCAGAGCCAAAATCTATAAAGTCAAGATTGTTAAATTGTTTTGCTGTTTCAAAAAGTATTTCACTAGCGTATAAAAATACATCAATATCTAAAATATCGCTACCTGTATGCATGTGAATACCATTGATAGTCATTCTTGTATTCTCTACAATGCGTAATAAATGTGGTATTTGATGTATGGATATACCAAATTTAGAATCGATATGACCTACTGAAATATTACTATTTCCGCCAGCCATAACATGTGGATTAATTCTAATGCAAACAGGAACGTCTGGATGCTTTGTTCCAAACTGTTCTAAAATAGCTAGATTATCAATGTTAATTTGAACACCTAATTTTGCAGCTTCTTCAACTTCTGTCAAAGACACACCATTTGGTGTAAAAATAATTTCTTCTGGTAAAAAGCCAGCAGCTAAACCCAATTGCACTTCTTGGATTGAAACGGTATCAATTCCAGAACCTAAACTTTTAAATAGTTTTAAAATAGAAATATTTGATAGCGCTTTTACAGCATAATTAATTTTTAATGTTTTAACACTTTTAAATGCATTAATTAAGCTATTATATTGTGTTGCAATTTTATCTGCATCATAAACATATACAGGACTCCCATGTTCTTTGGCTATATTTAGCAATTCATTATTGGTCATACTTAAACAATATTTTTTTTCAAAGGTATTTTTTTATTTTCAATATAAAATTAAAAACCACAAAATTAATCAAATTAAACATAATGTTAATTATTTAACACACGGCCAATTTCAACTTTTAAATTCTATATTCATAAATAAAATATTAGCTTAATTAATAGCTATTATTTACATTTGCGCATCTTAAACTTTTAAGCAAATTATGAATTTACACGAATATCAAGGTAAAGAAATTTTAAGCACTTTTGGTGTGCGTATACAGCGCGGTATTGTTGCTCAAAATGCACAAGAAGCTGTTGCAGCTGCTAAGCAATTAACCCAAGAAACAGGTACAAGTTGGCATGTAATTAAAGCACAAGTTCATGCTGGCGGTCGTGGTAAAGGTGGAGGCGTTAAACTTGCTAAAAATTTACAAGAAGTAGAAACCATTGCAGGACAAATTATTGGGATGAACTTAATTACACCTCAAACATCTGCTGAAGGTAAAAAAGTACATCAAGTTTTAATTGCTGAAGATGTATATTACCCTGGTGAAAGTGAAACGAATGAGTTTTATATGTCGGTTTTATTAAACCGTGGCACTGGTAGAAATATGATTATGTATTCTACCGAAGGCGGTATGGACATTGAAACTGTTGCAGAAGAAACACCACATTTAATATTTACCGAGGAGATTGATCCTGCTGTTGGCTTAATGCCATTTCAAGCAAGGCGAGTTGCTTTTAATTTAGGGTTATCTGGATTAGCGTTTAAAGAAATGACTACGTTTGTTATTAATCTTTATACAGCTTATGTAAAATCAGATTCTTCTTTATTCGAAATAAACCCAGTTTTAAAAACTAGCGATAATAAAATAATGGCTGTTGATGCTAAAGTAACTATTGACGATAATGCTTTATACAGACATAAAAATTATGTTGATTTACGTGATATAAGAGAAGAAAGCGCTATAGAAGTTGAAGCTGGAGAATTAGGCTTAAACTATGTTGACCTTGATGGAAATGTAGGTTGTATGGTAAATGGTGCTGGACTTGCTATGGCTACTATGGATTTAATAAAGCAAGCCGGAGGAGAACCAGCTAACTTTTTAGATGTTGGTGGTACTGCAGATGCTGCTCGTGTTGAAGCTGCTTTTAAAATAATTTTAAAAGACCCAGCAGTTAAAGCTATTTTAATTAATATTTTTGGAGGCATTGTGCGTTGCGACCGTGTGGCACAGGGTGTTATCGATGCTTACAAAAATATGGGTAATATTAATGTACCTATTATTGTACGATTACAGGGAACAAATGCTGATATTGCAAAAGAATTAATTGACAATTCAGGGTTGGATGTAATGAGTGCAACCGAATTTCAAGAAGCTGCTGATAAAGTTCAACAAGTTTTAGGTTAAATAGTTTAAAAATATTTTTGAAAAAGCCTGTATCTTTTTGATATGGGCTTTTGTTTTTATTAACATCAAGCTCGTTTTTGTGTTAAATTGAGGTTAAATGAGGGCTTTAGCGTAACAATAGCTGTGTTTTAATCGTCTTTAATAGTATCAACAATCATTAAAACGAATAATTATGAAAAAAATCAAATCATTATTGCTAGTATTAGCAATTTCAATTAGTAGTGTACTTTCTGCAAGCACAAACAAAGAATTACCAAAATCATCATCAGTAGCGAAAGAAGTTGCAAAGCTTTTAAAAAATCCAAATTTAGATCTAAAAGAAGAAGTTTTGGTTTTTGTAAAGTTTGCATTAAACGATAATCATGAAATGGTCGTACTTTCTGTAGATTCAGATAATCGACAAATTGATAGCTTTATTAAAAACAAGTTAAATTATGTGAAGTTAAAAGCTAAATCAAATACAGATAAAAAAATGTTTGTTATTCCAATTAGATTTCAACCTAGCAAATAGTATAATTAAACAAAAAAAGCAACTTTTATGAGTTGCTTTTTTTTTGTTTTCCTTTTTGGGGCATTGGTCCTCGTAAATGAACAACTAAACCATTTAAAAAATTTCGTAGAATTTGGTCCCCACATTCCATGTATTTTGGATGGTCTTCTCTTCTAAAAAAAGCTCCAAGTTCACTTTTAGAAATTCTAAAATCTACTAGACCTAAAATCTTTACAATATCATCATCTCTTAATTTTAAGGCTACACGAAGCTTTTTTAAAATATCATTATTTGTCATAGGTTACATTTATTAATTTTTTAAGTATGTATTTTATCGATTTGCTTTTTACAAATATGCCTGACTAGCGTTTTTAATTTTTTATAAAGATACTTTAAATATTAATTTTATTGTTAAATAATAAAACTGTCTATTTTTAATTTAAATTATTGTTATTCAGTTACTTATTGTTTTGTTTTTTTTGTTTTCCATTGATATGCGATCTATGTTTTACAAAAAAATCGGATAAAAAAAATGCAGTTATGATGAAATAATTAAAATCTTCGACTAATAACGCTCTGTTTTTCGATAAGTTACATTATATCTACGATTATTAAAGAGGTCTTCTATGTATCTTTATAGTATAATTAAATTAATCCCTTTAGTAATGGTTAATAGAGTAGAAAAATTAAGTCTTTTATCTGAAATGATTGCTTTTGCAAAATATGATAAAGACATAAAAAATATAGAATATAACTTTTTGTTAGGTGTTGCAAAACAACTTGATATTTCTCGTGAAGATTTTGACTATTTAATAGAACATCCTGTTACATATACACATTTAAAATCTCATAGCGAGCGCATTGTTCAGTTCCATAGACTAGTTTTATTAATGAATATTGAACAAGAATATGATGAAGAAAATAAATCTTCGGGCGTTATAAAACTTTATAATTTTGGTTTAAGAATGGGGTTAAGCCACGAATCTATTACTAAGGTTTTATATTTAATGGAAAGTTTTCCAAATAAAATTGTACCGCCAGATGTTTTAATAGATATTTTTAAAACACAGTATAATTAAAGATTTTATCTGCTAAATTTATAATTTATTTGTGTTATTAAAGCCTTTTTAGGCTATGGAAAAGCTAAAAGTTTATATTTTTAGCTTTTCTAGTTTATTTTGATAATTCTTAATTTCGTCTCTAAGTTTAGCTGCAATGATAAAATCCAAAGCTTTTGCAGCTTCTTCCATTAATTTACGTTTTTCACGAATTTTCTTTTCTAATTCTGGTTTGCTTAAATATTCGCTTTCTGGTTCGGCAGCTTTTGCAGCTTCCAATTCATAACTATAGGTGCTTACCGAGTTTTTAGATAAAGCATTATTTAAACTTTTATTTAATGCTTTGGGAGTGATGTTGTTCTTTGTGTTGTAAGCAATTTGTTTTTCGCGTCTGTATTCAGTTTCATTAATGGTTTTTTGCATGCTTTTGGTAATTTTATCAGCATACATAATAGCTTTTCCATTAAGGTTTCTTGCAGCTCTACCAACGGTTTGTGTTAGTGATCGCGCCGAGCGTAAAAACCCTTCTTTATCGGCATCTAAAATTGCTACTAGCGATACTTCGGGTAAATCTAAACCTTCTCTAAGTAAGTTTACACCAACTAAAACATCAAATAAGCCTTTGCGTAAATCTTGCATAATTTCAACACGCTCTAAAGTATCAACGTCGCTATGAATATATCGACAACGTATTTGAATTCTATCTAAATATTTTGTTAATTCTTCTGCCATACGTTTGGTTAGGGTAGTAACTAAAGTGCGTTCATCTTTTTCAACACGTTGCTGTATTTCTTCAATTAAATCATCAATTTGATTTAAGCTTGGTCGTACTTCAATTTCAGGATCTAATAAACCTGTGGGGCGAATCACTTGTTCCACATAAATACCGTTGGATTTTTGAAGTTCGTAATCTGCAGGAGTTGCGCTTACGTAGATAATCTGATTTTGTAAGGCTTCAAACTCTTCGAATTTTAACGGCCGATTATCCATAGCAGCAGGTAATCTAAATCCATATTCTACCAAGTTTTCTTTGCGACTTCTATCTCCACCATACATTGCGTGTACTTGAGATATGGTTACATGGCTTTCATCAACAACCATTAAATAATCATCTGGGAAATAATCTAATAAACAGAATGGGCGTGTTCCAGGTTGTCTGCCATCTAAATAGCGCGAATAGTTTTCAATACCAGAGCAATAACCTAATTCGCGTATCATTTCTAAATCAAATTCTGTACGTTCTTTAAGTCGTTTAGCTTCAAGATGCTTTCCGATTTCTTTAAAATAATCGTGCTGTTTTACTAAATCATCTTGAATATCTTTTATTGCTCCCTGTAAAATTTCTGGTGAAGTAACAAACATATTTGCAGGATATATTGTAAGTCGGTCGTATTTTTCAACAATCTCATTTGTTTGAATATTAAAGGATTCAATATCTTCTATTTCATCACCAAAAAAATGAATTCTAAAAGCATCATCTGCATAACTCGGAAAAATATCAACTGTATCACCTTTTATTCTAAAATTACCATGATGAAATTCACCTTCGGTACGCGAGTATAAACTTTGTACCAATTGATGCAAAAGTTTAGTACGTGAAATAACCTGATCTCTTTTAAGTGTGATGACATTTTTTTGAAATTCAACAGGGTTTCCTATACCATATAAGCATGATACCGATGCAACAACTATTACATCACTACGACCAGAGAGTAGGGAAGACGTTGTACTTAAACGCATCTTCTCTATTTCTTCATTTATAGATAGGTCTTTTTCTATGTAAACTCCAGAAACGGGAATATAGGCTTCGGGTTGATAATAGTCGTAATACGATACAAAATACTCAACAGCATTGTCTGGAAAAAATTGTTTAAACTCAGAATATAATTGAGCTGCTAGTGTTTTGTTGTGTGCCAAAACTAAAGTTGGTCGTTGTACTTCTTTAATAACATTTGCAACTGTAAATGTTTTTCCAGAACCTGTTACACCAAGTAATGTTTGATATTTTTCATCAGCATTTATACCATCAACTAATTGCTGTATAGCTTGTGGTTGATCACCGGTGGGATTAAATTCTGAATCGATTTTGAATTGCATTTTGCAAAATTAAGCAAAATATATGTGTTAGCGCTTTAAAGTAAAATGCCCCATAAATTGCCTGCCATCTTGAAGATAGACTTTAAACCAATAATCGCTTGTGGGAAGTAAAGCACCATTAAAAGTACCATCCCAACCATCAGATTCCGCTGATAGTTGTTTGATTAATTTTCCATACCTGTCGTATATAAAAATGGTACTGTTTGGTTGAAATGTACTATTTATTCCTTTTATTTTCCAAACGTCATTTGTGCCATCTCCATTTGGTGTAAAAAACTTAGCATGTCCAATAACAGAAATGGGTAGTGTTGCCACTCCACAAATATTATCTTTAACATAAATAGTATAAAAACCTGCTCTTACATTAGTAAAAATGGGTTCATCTTGATAAACTATAAAAGGAGAGCCTTCTTCTCTTAATCCAAATTTGTAGTCTCCCATACCTAAATTGGTTGTGTTTATGGTTACAGAATTGTTTTCAGTAATATCAATTATAGTAACGTCATCAAGTGTAATGGTAGCTAATTCTGAAGCATCAACAAATATTTCTCTGGTTCTAGAGCATCCAGTACCATCGGTTTTTGATAATGTTATTGAATAGGTACCTGGGTTTGAAACTGTAATCTCTTCATCGTTTGAGATGAATTGATTTTTTATTGTGCCATCTAAACTTGTCCATGTCCATTCATAATCAAAGGTTTCTGTTATGCTAGTGCCAAAAACATCCAAAACGATATTAAAAGTTGGGTCTGAAGAGCATACAATTCTTGGTGTATCTACTGAAAATTCTGGTAGCGGATTTACTATAAATTCTATGTTTGTAGAGGCTATACAATTTGTATTGATAGGATTTACAAGGTCTACAGTTATCATTTGATTTTGTGAAATAAGCGGATTAGGTAGTGTTGTACTATTGGTTATTGAAATGCCGTTCTCATCTATGTAATTGAAAAAAATATCCATTCCTGTTTGAGACCCTTTTATTGTGCTTTCAAAAGAAGAGGTATCAAAAGGAAAATAGCCATCATCATCTAAATCACCTGCATCGCCGTCACATACAATTTGGGCTGGTATTGCGTTAGCAACGGGTTGCTCATCTACAATAAATTCAAGGGTTGTTTCATCATAACATGGTCCATTAGGATCGTTAGTTGCATTGTTCGTAACTCTTATATCGATAATTTGACTTGATGTTAAAAAAGGATTTGGTAAACTAGATGCAGTAACTTGTGTACCAGTAATATCTAAAAAAGTATAACTTACAGAGACATTGGCTAATGATTGACCATTAAGTAAATCTGCTTCTATTTGAGATGTGTCAAAAGGATAAGTTACTACTGCATCACTTGTATCAAAATCACATTGCCTTTGAATGCTAACAGGGTTAGCTGTTGGTAATGCTTCAACATTTAAAAAATTTGGAAATTCTTCTAATCCGAGGCAATTATTACCCAAATCACTTTTTACACGAACCCAAATATCTTGTGAATTAGGGCTATTTGTGTTTTGATGATTGGTTATATCTAAAATCTCATTGGTTTCTAATTCGGCATCTAATTGGCTTTCATAAAAATGTACAGTTACACTAAATGTTGAAAAAAGGGTATTAGAAATATAATCCCTTATATCAGAAAAATCGAAAGTAGAAATACCATCTCTATTATCTAAGCCATCATCACATAAGTATTTAGGTTGCGGGATGTAAGAGTTTAGCGCTGCACTGGAAGGGTTCACTTCTAAAGTTATTGAAACTACATCAAAACACCCATTAATGTCTTCAATACCTATCCAAACTGTTTCTGGAGTGAAAGGTGTTAAATTTTGATAATTTTGAGGATTATTAATAGGCGTGTTTGCACCACTATCTAAGTAATAAGAAAATATGAGGTTTTTAGCTACATAGTCTGGATCAATTTCTGCTTTAATATTATCTAAGGTTAAATTAAACAGAGCAATACCATCATTAGTTTCATCATCACATTGAGAGTAAGCGTTGGGCGAATTTAAAATAGGTAATGGTAATACTGTTAGCGTCGCAGGGTCTGAATAAAATCCACAGCTATTTCCACTTCTATTTAAATTTACTCTGTATTGATTGTTATTAAAAGCTTGTGGCGTATTTGTAAGCGTTAAGGATGCTGTTAAAGAGCCACTATAATTTATGTTGTCTGTAATTAGAGACCAATTTATACCATCTGTACTAACTTCCCATTGGTAAGTTTCTGCTTCTGGGGAAACTACTGATATTGTATTAGAAGATAAAAAACAAACTTCAGTATTTGCTGGTTGTGTGGTAATAGAAAGTGGCGCAAAATCTAGATAATCACTATTAGGTAATGTATATCCATCTGTGGCGTTAGTAACTAATCCTTGACCGGTATTAAAATCGGGTATTAAATCTATCACGACATTATTATCACCTAAAAAATTATCGTTGTTAGCATCAGAAAAACCTGCCTCAATAACATCTCTGCAACTATCGCCATCAGAATCTTCATCAATATAACTGAATATAGTATCTGCATCAAAATCATTCAAGGTATAACCTATTAAGTTACTGTCTGGGGCTGTTTCGGCATTGTCGTCCCATCCGTTAATTCCAATATTTGGTCCATCAACAATTCCGTTTAAATCTGTATCAGATAATAATCCTAATTGCCCAGATTCAATTAAATCAGTAATCCCATCATTATCACTATCTAAATCGTAAAAATCAGGTACAGAATCATTATCTGTATCTATAGGGAGGTTATTAATATCATAAACATCATCTAAACCATTAACATCGGCATCAATTCCAGAGAGTGCTATTAAGGTGCCTTGGTTTTCAACAAAATCAGGTATACCGTCATTATCGCTATCTAAATCTAATTCGTCTTTTATACCATCAAAATCATTATCATTTTTAAAGCAGGTTAATGAAATATTACTTCGAAAAGTTGATGAATCATTAATATTTGCTAAAATGTGTTTGAATGTAAACCCATCAACTTGATTTGCAAAAAATTGATAAGGCGTTGTTCCTATTGGTGTAGGGTTTACTCTAAAGTGAATTTCTGAACCTGAAATTTGTGTGACTCCAGATTCGAAAATACCATCAAAGTTTGAATCTACTAGTAATCGATTATCAGGGTCAATTAAAGTAATATTTTTATTATTTGGTAAAATTTTAGCAATAAAATACTCTCCATCAGCTGATGAGTGTGCTACTGAATTGTCCTCAGATAATTTGATATTAACAGATTCTGTAAATGTTATAGAATAATCATTTTCAGCATTCGTAGCGGGACTAATACTACTAGTAAAGTTTCCTATGTTATTGCCAGTAAAAGTGTTTAGGTTGCTCGAACTGTTAGCTTGAGTGTAAACTCCATTTGCTATTAGTGAGTTTGTTGAATTATCTTGAAAAATGAGTTGTGGTGTGTTTAGATTTGTAATGTTAAGTATAACATCGCCTCTTGATTCGGTACAGTTTAGAATACCATCATTATCATTATCAATGTCAATATTATCAATAATACCGTCATTATCAATGTCATCTGGACAAATACTAACAGGAACTTCGACAGATTCAAGTGTTAATCCAGAACAAGTTATTACACCAACTAACTTATATTTTCCAGGATTGGTAGGAGTTATAGTTGGATTTGAATTCATCAAATCTACAAAGCCACTTCCCGAGCCATCATCAAAATACCAAGTAAAGCTGTCAAAATTCTGTGCATTAGCTACGGTTAAATCTATATTAGGAATACAATTACCTAACGTTATAAATTGAGCATCAAAATTAATTTCTGGTGGAGAAGGAAAACCCGAGTAAAAACTACCAGTTGTTGCCGCACCACTTCTATTAAAATATGCTACATAAAGCTCATCATCTCCTTGTACAGAAACATCGCCACCTAGTCCAGTTACTCTATAAGTAACATAACCTAAGTTTCCTGTTACTGTACTTGGACCAATAACATTTACACCAAATGGTTGTGAATTTATTGGAGTATTATTTATTGATACTGTAGCCCCGACTTTTGTTACAATTGAGACTCCGCTTTCACCATTTTGATTAAATTGAGCACCACCAATAAAATCTAGAGCAGCAATATTATCTATATTTCCTCTAGCTTCGCAACTTAATGGCGGCACAAAAAACATACCTTGATTGGCTTCAGAATTTGTTCCAATTCCTTGGTAAACAAAAACAGGTGTAGAGGTTTCAATATACATATTTCCATTGGCTGTATAATTGAATCCTTCTAATAATTCATATCTTCCAGTAATAGTGAAAGGAGATTCTCCATTAACACTTATTGTTGTATTTGGAGTATGCGGAACAACCAAAACATTTTCCCAATCATTACTACCAATACCTTTTACACAAATATATTTAGTTCCAACTTTTGAAAGGCCGGCTATTTGATCAATGCCATAATCTCTTCCATTACCACTTGCATCACCAAAACTACCATTTGCAGATCCACAGTTAACAACTATGGGTTTATCTGAAGTGACTAAAGTGCCAATTAGTCCATCTCGATTAATTGCTGTGTCTACAATACGAGTAGCAATGGTATAACTTTCTCCTTCATTTAAAATAATATTTATTGGAAAAGCACCAGTATAGCCTTCTATGTCTATTCCTGTTTGAAAATCATCAAAGGTTACTTGTGTGTTATCCCCTGTAGCCATTACAGAAACAAAGTTTAGATAATTAGGTTCTGTTGCTCCTTCACTGGTAAAACTACCAACTCTAAAAGTAGTACCTAAAGCAGAAAGTCCTTTACTAACCAATGCTCCTGCTTGTGGAGGACTACCGCCGCCGCCAGCACGCATTCTAACAGATACATAAATCAAATCTTCTGCTTCAATTATAAAGCCTTTGTTATTTACTACAACGCTTGTTTGAGAAGAAGGAATAAAAAGCTGAGTATTAGATCCAGTGCCAATTAATATAACTCCTGGGTTTGTGTTTGATATTACACCAGTTATATCACTACTAGTTGGCAATCCAACTTGTTTTATGGTATATGCTATATCGGCAGTACTTGGTGTTGATAGATATATGTATTGATCGTCTGGTATTGCATTATCTATACCACTTGTTAATGGCGGTATATAATGCTTTTTGCTTAATTGCGAAAAGCCACTATAGCTTATTAAAATAATTAAGCATACAAGTAATTTTTTTAGAAGACGACTAATAATATTCATTAAATACGGGACTATTTTCTTTAAAAAAACTAAATATATATAATTTAAGTCTTTTAGACTTAAATAAACGCTTAAGGTTTAATTTTTAATGTTAAATAGAGAAATTCAATAGAAATTTTAAGTGATTTTAACGCTTTAAAGCAAAATGCCCTTTGATATTAAAAGATTTTCCATTTTGAATAATTTCTGCAACAAACCAATAATCATCTGATGGCATATTTTGACCATTAAAAGTACCATCCCAACCAATAGAAGTATGCGGAAGTGTTTTTAATAATTTACCATGCCTGTTGTAAATATAAACCACAGTTCCTGGTATTTCTTGAACACCAACAATGTGCCAAGTATCAAAGGCACCATCGTTATTTGGTGTTACAAATTTTGGAATATCTATAACAACAACCTCGGTAGTTACATCTTTACAACCATTTAAATCGCGAATAGTTACTATATGCAAACCAAAAGTAACATTATTAAAAATATTTGATGTTTGTGGTTCGCCATCATCTAAAATAAACACATAATCGCCAATACCACTTACATCTACGGTTATGCTATTTGGGTCTGCAAAATCAACTTTTGTAGTAAAATTTATGGTGGCATCTTCAGACTCAATGACAGTAAAATTTTTGGTGTACGAGCAGTCTGAACCAATTACATGGGGTGTTGTAACTGTTACCCAATAGTTGCCAATATCATTAGCATCATCTAATAGGATTTCGGTAGATGTTTCACTTGTAGACCATAAATAACTATCGTTCGGGTTTCCTGTATTTGCGCTAATAATTAAAGGTAAATTGTTAATACAAAGTGGTACAAAATCTTCAATAGGAATTATTGGTAAAGGATTTATACGAGTTGTAAATTGTGATATAGCAAAACAGCCGGTAGTATTATTTTGAATTCGAGCATAAATAATTTCACTATCAAAAGCAATATGCAAATTTGGTAATGCATTGGTAGCTGTTTCTGCACTAGTTAAATCGCTATAATATGTTACTGTGTGTATTGAAGCATTTTGTGAGCCTATAATTGCAGTAGTATTTACTGATAAATCAAATTCTAAAAAGCCATCAAAATCATCATCACAACTAACTAAATCTGGAGCTGTATTTGCAATTGGATTGGTATTTATTTGTAAGTTAAAAGAATCTGTTTTTGGGCAATTAATTAATGGGTCGTTAACTCTAACATAAATGGTATGATTGCTTGCCGTATAATTGAATATATTGCCAATTGGATTTTGATTATTATCGGCATCATTTTGAGTGTTATGGTACGATATGGTTACCACACTTGGGTCGTTAACTATTTGTGCATTAACCGAAGTTAAATCAAAAGTATAGGTATCATTATCACAAATTTCAATGGTGCTAATATTGTTTGTTGGTGGCGGAGGAACAACTATTAAATCCAGTGGAATCACACTAAAACAGCCAGTTAAAATATTGGCAACTTTAATGTATACAGTTCTTGTGTTTGATACATAATTTACAGGATCTATTATTTCATTACTGTTATCTAAACCGTCATTCTGATTTATATCAGTAAAATCTTCAAAGTAATTGGTAATAAGGTTATTTTGTAACCTATCGTTAATTTGAAAATCAGCATCTTCTAAATTAAATGTAACAAACCCATCGTAATCTGTATCGCATTGCTCAAAAGGGGTTGCTTGAGTAATATCTGGTGATGCAATAATATTAATACCTAATTCCTCAACCACATAACAAAACGATGCACTACTTTCTATTCTTACATAAAGTGTTTGGGGATTAGAAACATTAGTATATTGTAATGGTTGTGGGTTTAAATTATCTTCGGCATCTTGTCGTGTTAAATGAAATGAAACATTAAGATTGTCTGGTGAACCTTGTGATATTTCTATAACTTTTTCATTTAAATCGAAAAGATGAATTTGGTCATTTGTTATATCATCACAAATTAAGTATGGTGTAAAACTATTGTAAACGGGGTCTGATGATACTTGTAATAAAAATGAAGATGTTGCTGAACATGTTGCGTCAGTAGTGTTTTCAACACGTATATAAATGGTTTGAGGTGTGCTGTTATTTTGGTAAATAGTATTTTTGTCAATTGGAATCGTTAAAGCGGGATCTTCAAAATAATACACTTCTTTACCTGTTTGTCCGTTTAAAATTTCGGCATCTTTATCAACTAGTAAAAAATCTGCTGTAAAAGTGCCATCGTCTTTACATATTTGAAATGGTGTTATGTTAGGAATTACAGGTAGGGTATTTACTGTAACGTCTAGTGTTACAATATTGTAACAATTTAAGCTATCATCGTTTTCAACTCGTATGTAAACGGTTTGTGTGTTAGCATTATAATTTGTTCTATCTAAAATTGGGTTTACATCGTTGTCAGCATCATCAAAAGAGGTAAAAAAATCGATATTAATCCCGGTAGTACTTGTAACTGTTTCTGGAATTTTACTGTCTAGGTTTATAATAGAAAACCCATCTTGATCATTATCACAAATCACTATAGGACTTGGTAATGTTGCAGCAGGAGCTACATAAACTTCAATTTCAAAAGGGTTTACAGTGCTACAACCTGTATCTATATTTTCTATACGAGCGTAAATGGTTTCTACACTAGCCGTATTTGTATAGAAAGGTGGTAATTGATTAAAGTTATTTTCAGCATCAGTTTGAGTTGGGTAGTATCTAACTTCAAAATTAGGATTTCCACCAGTTACAGTATCATCCAACGATGCTAAATCGATACTTACAAAACCATCATCATCTGTGTCGCAATAGGGTAAAGGGTTACTTGGATTAAATAATAATACTGGATTTACTAATAATGTAATTTCTGAAAAATCTGAACAACCACTAACAACATCATCTATTTTAATATATAATGTTGTTGGGCTAGTAGCCGAATATAATACACTATCATCTATTGGGTTAGTGTCTGTGTCTCTTTCTATTTCAGTTTCATAAAAAGTAATTACTAAGTTTGGTAATTCGTTAGCTATAAATAATGCTACAGTTGTTAAATCAAATTCTAAAGTATCGTTGCCATCATCGTTATTATCGCATAAAGCAAAATCTCCTGTATCAGTTCCTGTAAGTAATAAATTGGTATGAACCTCCAATGGCACTATTGAAGAACAACCAGTAACATCATCTAAAATTCTTATATAAAGTAATCCGCTTCCTGGTTCTATCACTGCGTTTTGATATTGATAATTTGTTTCGTCAGCCACAGGGTTACTACCAGATTGTGCATCGGGCAATGTTTCATGAAATGTAACAGTTACACCAGTTAAACCCATTAAAACATCATTAATTACTTGTGTAAGATCAAAATCTGCACTACCATCATAATCAGTATCACAGGCGTCTAAATATTGAGTGTTGGTATTAACTATAGGGCTAGTTGTAATATTAATAGTTAAAGATGATGTATTTACACAGCCTGTTTGTGTATTTACAACTCTTATATATAACATTTCTGTTGGTGTATTTGTGTTTACATAAGGTATAGGAATTGGGTTTACACCGTTATCTGCATCAACAGCGCTGTAGTGATATGTAACCAATAAATTACTTTGCCCACCAGTAATTTCATCATTTTTTTGTGATAAATCGATAACCGTGTAACCATCTGGTACAGTATCACTATCACAAACCTCTAAATCTGTAGGATCAGTTATATTTGGTATTGGGCTTACTACTAAATCAAAAGTAGTAAAACCAAAACAACCAGAATCTAAATCTTGAATACGCACATAAATAGTTTGTGGATTTACAGTATTAGAAAAATTACCAGAAACACTATTTATGTTATTCCTTGCATCAGCATCAGACAAATGATAAGAAAAATCATAGTTTGTAAAAGGAATGTTATTTATTACTTCGGTATTTTTTGTGGTTAGGTCGAAAACTTCTGTTCCATCTTCACTAAGGTCATCACATAAAAAATAATCTGTTATAGGGTTAATAGGTTCTTCAGTGTTTAAAACCACTACAACTTCATCGGTTTCAACACAAGCATTACCATTTAAATCTACAGTAACTTCAACCCTATATGTGCCATCTTGAGTTGCAGTTATATTTGATAGTGTTGTTGCTAATGGTACGTTATCTAAAAACCAAGCATAGGTTGCTAATGGGTTGTCTATATCGGCATCTAAAGTAACTGTAGGTGCACATGTTGTAACGTCATCACCCAAATCTAAAATTTTAAAGCTATTCCCTTCAATAAAAACAGCAGAATCAAAAGTGCCATCTGTTTGATCTGCAATAACCAATTTTATATGGTATTGTACATAGGGTGTAATTGTTGTTGCAGCCGTTAAAACGGTAGTTCTACCATTATAATTGGTGTCTCCAACATTATAGCCATCAAAATACTGGTCGTTTTGTGCTGGACAAACACCAAAAATTTCATCATGAATAGTGTTTGTGTTAACTGGTGTTGAGGTACCTGGTACTAATGCAATATTTTGATAGGGTAGTGGACTGCCTGTTTCTTTAATTAAAAACGCAAAACCATCAGAAAGCTGACATGGGTTAATACCAAAATATTCTTCGGAAGCCAATAAATAATTAAATTGAAGTTGACTAGAAATGGATACAATATCAAATTCTATCGAAGTAGCATTTAGAGTATTTGTAACACCTAAAGCAGCTTCTAAATCTGGATCTGTTCCCCATATAGTTGAACCCTCACTTAGTGTTGGTGTAGTAACACCGTTACCTCCAGAAGTTGCATTACCAGTAGAAAGCATAATGCCATTTTGAAAAGGAAAATTTGAACTTGCACGATCAAATTGTGCATAGCTAGAAAAACCACTAGAAGATCCGTTTACAGATGATGTGATATTTGTGATTTCTACACAACTATTTTGTACTAAATTATTTTCAATAAGTGATTCTAAGCTAACAGTATCATCGACAGAAATTTGTTGCGAAAAAATACAGCTACTCCATAAGAAAAGGAATCCCAATAAGTAGTTAACAAATTTCATAGCAGTAGGTTTCTTTTTTATTTGGAAAACTCAATTTATTTACAAACTGAATTTGTTGCGAAAAATAGACTTTTTTCAGATGAAATACAAAATAAATACGATGAAATGCGTTTTTAATTGGTTTTTATGATTTGTTAATATTTTAAAGTAAAATGATTTTTAAAAATTCTTCCATCTTGCAGAGTTACAGCAAACCAATAGTCGTCTGCTGGTAGCCTTTCACCATTAAAGAGACCGTCCCAACCGTTACCTAGTGGATTTAATTGTTTAATGAGTTTACCAAATCGATTAAAAATAAGTACTTTGGTATTCGGTTGAAACATACTAGAAACACCTAGCACTTGCCAAGTATCGTGTACCCCATCATTATTTGGTGTAAAAAATTTAGGAAACCCGATTACTGAAACGGGGCCTTCTACAGTGCCGCAATTGTTTTTAATATCTCTCACAGTCACAGTATATAATCCTGGATAAACATTCTCAAAAATATTACTTTCTTGATAAGGAGCGTAAACGACATTATTTTGGTCTAGCAATCGGTATTCGTAAATGCCTTCACCAGAAACTAAAACAGTAATGGTATTATTTTGAGTAGCATCGACTACTTCAATATTTTTAAAAGTTGCAATGTTTGAAGGCTCAACGGTTATAGTTCGTTGTTTACTGCAGCCATTAGTATTGGTAACGGTTGCAGTGTAAGTACCAACTTGATTAATATTAATCTGATAGGTGTTCTCTCCAGTAGACCAACTATAGGTGTAATTAGAAGGTGAATCGTTTATAATAGCAGCATTTAAAGGAATACTTGTAGGAGAGGTATTAAGACAGTAATATGCTAATTTTTCGGTTTCAATATTAGGCAATTCGTTTACGGTTAATTGCACTTCACTAATACCGTAGCAGTTATTCGCATTTTCTACTCGGGCATAAATAATCTGAGAATAAGGGTTAGTGTTAGTAAAAGATGTTCCTAAATTATTTACTTCAAGCAAAGCATCATCATAAGTTTGGTAATAAGCAATAGTTAATCCCGTAGGAAGCCCGTTAACAATAGCGTTATTAGCATTATTTAAATTAAAATTATAGAATCCATCTTCAATACCGTCATCATCACAAACAATAAGTTCTGTATCGCCAGAATCTGTAACACTTACATCGAGGGTTAATTCTGATGGGGAATAGCACCCCGTATTATTATTAACAACATCTACATAAATAGTTTGTGGATTGATTGTGTTTGTAAAAGCATCACCATTAATAATATTGGTTCTTGCAGCATCGGTATAAAACCGAGTTGAAAGTCCTGCAACGCCATTAGTTAAAACAGCATTGGCTTGGTTGAGGTTAAATAGTGTAAGTCCATCAACAGTGCCATCTTCATCACATTGTAAAAGTGTGTGGTTAAAGGCTTCGGGGTTTTCATTATAATTAACAAATGCTTCGCCTTCAATGGCACAATCTCCGTTATTAGGATCTATATAAACTTGATAATGCCCGCTTTTAACAACCTCTAAATTAAAATCTGTTTCTGGTAATGAGTTGCCATTAAGTGTCCAACTATATGAGGCTCCATGCATTTCATCAGCAGCTAAAGTGTAAGTGTCTCCAACACAAAGCGCTAAATTTGTTGAGCTACTACCATTTTTTATAATATCAATTTGCTCATTGAAAAAGGACTGAATAAAAGGAGGCAGTCCCTGTGATGAATTATTTGTAGATAAATAAACAGCATTATGCTGATAGTTGCATGCTGTCCCAATTTTATTTGGGTTATTTATTACTCCAAGATAAGGTGTTCCTTGAGAATACGTTACACTTAAAGCTCTATAGATTTTACCATTAGGACCTAATTGCAGTGCACCTCTATACAAGTTTCTGTCATCAATAACTACTGAAGTTCCAACAATATCAGAATTTAGCAAGTTGTATTGAATTAGTTTGGAGGTATGATTAGAAAGCACTTCATTGTTACTTGGGTTATCTATATCAAAAAAATCATTAGATGCATGTACATAGAGTAGATTGCTATTAGGAGAAAACTCAATACCATATGAGCCATTTGCAAGCCCACTTATATTTAATAACCTTTGATTACTTACTTTGCCAGTTGTTGTATCAAAATCATATAAATATAACCCTTGTTTAACATTAGCAGAAGCTAATCTGTTGCCATCTGGTGAGAGCTTTAAATAGCCTCTATTTTCGTATATAAAAGTAGGAATTGGAGATTTTATTGATCGTGTATTTACTCCAGTTTCATTAACTTCAAAAGCATGGTAAGTGTTATAAAAACTCTGATCTCCATTTTGAGAAGCTAATGTTAAAACCCATATGGACTGAGATACACAATCATTAAGAACAGCTGTTATTTTTTCTGAACACTCTGGCAATAGGTTTACGTTTTTGGTTGTAACTGCTCCCAAGCCTCCGTTTAATGACATATCAACTTCAGAATAATTTAATCCTAAATGAGGTTCATTAAATCCATGGTCATCAACTGTAAAAACATAATAGATGTCTTCGTTTCCGGGTTTAGGAACTATAATTGCAGATTGTGTACTAGAAGGGTCACCAAATAAGTCATTCCCGTTTATCATGGTTAAATGATTTTTATTCCAAACGGTTATTCCATCAGTGTAAAATAATAATTCACCAGAACTGTTAGATATTGTGGCGCAACCCTCGTTAGTTGATAATTGACCATCATTAACTGCAGAAACAGCATTTGTGTTTTGGTTAAATGTTATACCACCACCATACCCAAAATACCAATTACTGGCTTCGCCTTGGGAAAATAAATTTAGACAGATTAAACAGCATATTACGAATAATATAATTTTTTTCATCTTTTCAAGTAGCAAAATGCTATCAAAGATATTATAAATCTCGTTTTTTTAATAATCTATACGATAAAAGGATAAATAGAATAGTCCAACCAATTACTATTGCAAATTCATGCCAGTGTACTGCGTAATCATGAATAAATTCTTGGTTATCTGGCATTTTTGTAGCTGCAATTCTTAGAAAAGGTACATCTATTAATTTATAAATAGATTTTAACGGAAAGAAATTTTGAATATTAGTAGCAATATCTTCAGTACTAAATTTCCATATAATACCATAAAAGATCCATTCTAGAATAAATAATATAAATAAAAAGGCAAGTGCAAAAGCAGATCGTTTTACTAACATGCCTAAAAATAAACATAAGCTAAAAAAAGCAACAAGTTTTACAAAGTAAGCTAATAGAAATTCGGTTTCTCTAATAATAATATTAAATTCATTATAGCTAGAGTAGTATAAGCCAATACATAAACTTAGTATAAAAATAATTATGGTTGAAACCAAAGAAAAGAAAACTATGGTATAAAATTTTGATAGGATAAATTCTTTTTTGCTTAAACCATCAATTAGATTTTGTTTAATAGTTTTGTTACTATACTCATTCCCAATCATACTTACCACTACAATGGCAAAAAACAGCTTAAAATGTGCAGCAAAATAAGTAACTAAATGCCAAATCATGGGAAAATTAAAAACCCCTAATTCACCAAGTTCTAAAGTAAAGTATCCGAAAAAAGGAATTTTAAAAGAAGATAGTAGTATTATAAACAGAGGCAGGACAAAAGACACAAAAATGAGTGTTTTACTAGTTCTATTAAGTAATAGTTTTTGTAATTCTAAATTTAAAAGGCGTAACATATAGTTAATATATTTTGGTTGGGTTAGTTTTTATTTATTATCTGTTAATTGTAAAAATTGCTCTTCTAAACTTTCTTTACGTTGCACTAAGTGGGTTAGTATTATATTGTTTTCAAAAAGATATTTATTAAAATCTTCAGATTTTATAGGCTCATTTAAAAAAGCAGAAATTAATCCATCTTTTTCTTTAATCGATTTGAAAGAAGTGTTTTTTTCTAAAAGCTTAATCAATTCACTTTGGTTATTACATTTTAATTCAAAAAAACCATGGCTGGAAGTCATTTCGTCTACACGACCCGAATACAGTTTTACACCTTTGCGCAATACAACAACATGAGAGCATACTTTTTCAACTTCATCTAATAAATGCGAAGCCAATAAAATGGTAGTACCTTTTTCTGCAATTTGTTTAATAATTTCTCTTATTTGATGAATTCCTTGTGGATCTAATCCATTTGTAGGTTCATCTAAAATTAAAATTTCAGGATCGTTTAACAAAGCAGAAGCTATGGCTAAACGTTGTTTCATCCCCAAAGAGTAGGTTCTAAACTTACTATCTTTCCGTTCTAATAAACCAACAATTTCAAGCTTTTCTTCAACTTTACTATAATCTACACCTTTTATTTTGCAAACCAGTTTTAAATTTTGAGTTGCCGTCATATAGGGATAAAAATTTGGGCGCTCGATAATAGCTCCAACTTTTTTTAACGCATCGTGTGTTGTTGTTTGTCCATCAAACCATTTAAAATCGCCATGTGTTTTATTAACAACATTTAAAACAACACCCAGAGTAGTAGATTTTCCACTTCCGTTAGGCCCTAAAATACCATAAACGTTGCCCTTATTAATGGTAAATGATAAATCTTTAACTGCAGTTAGGTACCCAAATTTTTTGGTAAGATTATTAATTGTAAGAATTGGTTCCAAGATGTGTGGTTTTTTATGCTGAAAAAAATCAACAAGGTTAGTTATTAAAGTATGACGATACTCTGTATATTTTGTTACAAGATTATAAATTAAAAGCATTAAATTTGAATAACCTTATATATATGCAAGATTTAAAAATATCTAAAAAAAAGCCATCGTTTCCAATAACCGATAAACTACACGAATACCTTTCTCGATATAATAGAGATATAGAGATTCCTATTTTTTATGATGATTTGTTACGTTTTCAAGGTTCTGTTGTAGTTTATGATAAAGATGATAAAGATACTTTATGGATTCGTGTTTACTACAATGATTATGAAAGAGAAGAGATAGATTTATCTCTAAAAAAGGTGTATACTATTTTGCATTCTGATGGAAATGAAAGTACTATTCCTTTTTTAAATGTTGATGCCATTGATTATTGCACGTTTGGAAACTCAAAACCATTTAGAATAAAAATCAGAAATATTTTAAATGATAATTACACTTATTTTTACATAAAAACTGCTGATGCCTCTCGTATTTATGGTTTAGAGTTAGAGCATATGCTATCGCCTTACAACTTAAATTTTTTGGTTTATAAAAACACCTTAATTGAAGAGCATATTGCAGGGATTCCGGGTGATGAGTTTATAAAAAATATGTTACCTAATTGTAGTAAATCTGAAAAATCTCAAATAGCCAAAGAGTTTGTAAAGTTTAATGAGCGCTGTATGATTAGGCTTTTAGGCGATATGCGATCTTACAATTACGTTATTGTACCAACACACGATTTTGATCATGTGGTGTACAATATTAGAGCTATTGATTTTGATCAGCAGTCTTACGAGGGTAAGTTTAATATTTATAGGCCACAGTTTTTTAAGGAAAATTTAAAAATGGTGGATATAGTTTCTGAAAGTTTTCAGAAATTTTCGATTGATCAGTATAAAATTGAAGAACGTTCTATACTTGTAAAACGTTTAAAAAGCTTTAATGTTAGAGTTAATAAATTGTTAGATTGTATGCTTAGCGACTCTATATCTAAAGAAGAGAATATAGATTTACTTAAAATGAAAATTTTCGATTATACACAAGACGTAAAATTTAAGCGTTGTAAAAATATGGGGCAAATTCTTAAAGCAGCTTTAGAGTTTTTAGTAAGAAATTATGAAGATGTAAACCTTAAAAGACCTTAGAGACAATTAATTCCAATTTTCATCAAAATCTAAATTATCGTAATCGTCAATATCTAATTCGTCTTCAAACTCATTAAAATCATCGTCTTCGTCGGCTTCAAATAATTTCTCAGGTGCTTGGTCTGGTACTTGACCTTGTACAAACATAAGGTTAGGATAATTAAATCCTTCTTCTTCCTCAACAATTTCGGCAAGTTCAACATAAAAAGTCCACATGCTTAAAAAATCGTAAACGTAAATTAATTTTGTTTGGGCTTCGTGTACAACACTATCTAAAGATGTTTCGTTCATTAAACGAGCCGAATTATCATCACTTAAATCGAATAAAGAAATTTCTTCACCTTGATCCCATTGGTCGTTACTAACATAAAATGATGCCATTTCAGTACCATCAAACCCAAAAGATTGAGTAATGATATTATGTAAATCTTCTAGAGTGTCAGTTTCTCGGATTTCTAAATCACGAAAAATATCATCTTCGGTATCATTATCAAGTATAACTCTAAATCTGTAAATCATTCTAAAAAATTATTGATGCAAAGATAAGTCTTTTTGTATTATTTACTAAAACGATGTAAAGTAAAAGTCATAGCGCTTAACAGAAAAAATGCACCTATTTGATGGGCAATTCCTAACCATAACGGAACTGCAAATATTAAGGTTAAAACACCTAATAAAAATTGAAACCCAACTAATATTAACAGTACATATATGCCTTTTTTTTGTAGGCTTGAAAGGGTTAATTTACGAGCTTTAAACCATATAAATGCAATAGAAATAACAACTAAATATGCTAAAATTCTATGAATAAATTGAATACCACTTGGGTTTTCAATTAAATTTTTATAAAAAGGATTAAGTGTATAAACTGTGTGATGAATAAATTTACCTTCATTCATTAAAGGCCAGTGGTTATGTAATAAACCGGCTTTTAAACCAGCAACAAAAGCACCATAAATTATTTGAATTATAAGAATAAAGTAACTGAAAATGATGAGATTTCTAAACTTTATGTTTATTGATTTTTTATTCGGATAAAGCAAATCTAATGCTACCCAAAGTGTTGCTGCAAAAGTTAAGAAGGCTGTAATTAAATGGGCGGCTAAGCGGTAATGACTTACATCTGGTCTATCTACCAAACCACTTTTAACCATATACCAACCTAAAAAACCTTGAAATCCACCTAAAGCCAATAATACCAAGCACTTTTTAATCGTTTTTTTTGTAAGTTGTTTGGTTACAAGAAAATATAAAAACGGAGTTATAAAAACTAAACCAATAACTCTACCAATTAGTCTATGTAACCATTCCCAAAAGTAAATGCTTTTAAAATTGTCAATGGTAAAGTGTGAGTGTAACTTTTGGTATTCTGGGTACTGCTTATACAATTCAAAAGCTTCTTGCCACTCGGTACTATTTAGTGGTGGAATGGTGCCTGTTATTAATTTATAATTTGATATAGATAAGCCAGAATCTGTTAATCTAGTAATACCGCCTACAATTACCATTATAAAAATGAGAATACATCCAGTAAATAACCAATAAATAACTTTTTTGTTGTCTTTTTTCATGCTACATAATCTCTTTTTTGAAACATAAACTGTTTGCCATGTTTTTATAAGGGTAGAAATTAGGAATAATTGTATAGTTGTTTTTTTTGTAAAATTGAATTGCTTCAGTTTGTTTCTTTCCAGTTTCTAAAACACAAGTATTATACCCTATCTCTTTACTCCAAATTTCTAATTCGTTTAATATTTTAGAAGCTACACCTTCATTTCTATAATTAGAATTTGTGTACATTCGTTTTATTTCTGCACTATTTTTATCAAATTTTTTAAAAGCACCACAGCCAACAGGAACATTTTTATAATAAGCAACGACAACATACTTTAAAATATCAATATTATTATATTGATTGTAAAAATCGTGGTCATCTCCGTCCACAGTTTTTAAGTAGAAATTAAGTTTTTTAACCAAACTAGCAAAGTCAGTGTTGTTAAAATCTGTTCTAACCAATTTTAGCATATTCAGACATTTGTTTTTAAGCCTAAACGTTCGCCTTCTTTTAGCATTAAATTAAAAGCGGCATCGTGCTCGTTAGGTATTTCTCCTTCTAAAATAGCTTCTTTTATAACTTCTTTAATAAGCCCAATTTCGCGAGATGGCTTTATATTAAAGGTTTTCATAATTTCCTCACCAGAAATTGGTGGTTGAAAATTACGAACATGGTCGCGTGCTTCAACTTCAATTATTTTATCTCTAACAATTTTAAAATTATTGTGGTATTTATTGAATTTTTTCGGATTTTTGGTCGTTATGTCTGCTTCGCAAAGCGTCATTAAATCTTCTACATAATCACCAGCATCAAAAACTAAACGGCGCACAGCAGAATCGGTTACAATATCTTGAGCTAGTACAATAGGGCGTGAGCTCATAAGTACCATTTTTTGAACAAATTTCATTTTATCATTTAATGGCATTTTAAGTCTTTTGAATAAATGATAAACCATTTTTGAGCCTTCAAATTCATGACCATGAAATGTCCAACCTACTTTTTTACTAAACTTTTTTGTTGGTGCTTTGCCAATATCGTGTAACAGAGCAGCCCATCGTAGCCAAATGTTCTCAGTATGTTTTGCAATATTATCAACAACTTCTAAAGTGTGATAAAAATTATCTTTATGGCGTTGTCCTTCTATTTCATCAATACCTTTTAATGCAGTAATTTCTGGTAAAATATAGTTTAATAGTCCTGTTTTTTCTAATAATAAAAAACCAGTTGAAGGTGTTTTGCTTTCTAAGATTTTATTTAATTCTACAACAATACGCTCGTTAGTTATAATTTTAATTCTGTGGTTGTTTTTTGAAATAGATTTTAACGATTCGTCTTCAATTTTAAAATTGAGTTGAGTAGCAAAACGTATAGCCCTCATCATTCTTAAAGGGTCATCACTATAGGTTATATCTGGATTTAAAGGGGTTCTTATTATTTCATTTTTTAAATCTTCAATACCATTAAACGGATCAAGTAAATCTCCAAGTTTGTTCTTGTTTAAATCTAAAGCTAGTGCATTTATAGTAAAATCTCTACGATTTTGATCGTCTTTCAATGAGCCGTTTTCAACAATTGGGTTTCTGCTGTTTTCGTTATAAGATTCTTTTCTAGCACCAACAAATTCTATTTCAATATCATCGTACCGTAACATGGCAGTACCATAGGTTTTAAATATTTGAACCTTGGGTTTGTTAGGTAAGTTTTTAGCTACTTGCTTAGCAAGCTCAATACCGCTACCAATAGCAACAATATCGATATCTTTAGCGTTGCCACGATTTAATATGTAATCACGCACAAAGCCACCAATTACATAACTGTCTAAATTTAATTCTTTAGCAGATTGCGATATAACCTTAAAAATAGGATGCTTGAGTGCGGTTTTATAATTCATTTATTAAATTCCAAAAATTTAATTCCAAACTCCAAACCAATATTGATTGGAATTTAGTACTTGAAATTTGAGTCTTTTATTTTCGTATAATCTTTACAATACCACTATTACTCAATTTAATAATTGAAGAGGGTTTGTTGCAGATTTTTTCGTGATGCAAATTTACAACATAGTCTACACCTTTTAAAATAGCAGGACTTATTTCTTTAAATGATTTTGGAGTAGGTTAGTCACTAATATTTGCAGAAGTTGAAACGAAAGCATCGTTAAGTTTCCTAATTAATTGATAACAAAAATAATCATCAGGAATTCGTATTGAAACGGTACCATCATTAGCCATTAAATTTGAAGCAAAATTTTGTGCTTCGTCGTAAATTATTGTAATTGGTTTATCTGAAATTTCAATAATACTATATGCGGCTTCGGGTATAGTTTTCACATATTTTTTAGCATTCTTTCATCAGATACTAAACAAATCAATGGTTTGGTGATTTCGCGTTGTTTTAAATTATATATTTTTTTTACAGCCTCTGGGTTAGTAGCATCGCAACCAATGCTTCAAAAAGTATCAGTTGGGTAAAGTATAAGTCCTCCATTTTTTAATATCTGTAGGGCTTTGTTTAATTGGTTTTGTATTAATCAGATTTAAAAATTTTTAATAATTTATTATCCTCAGGATTAATTAAATAAGGGTTTTCTTCATTAAGAAGCTTTCCGTTCAAAACTTTTTCATAGAGTTTAAGATAATTATTTGTCATTACTTTAGCATTAAAGCAATCCTTAGCATATTCATGGCAATATTTTGGAGAAAAGTCACTGTTTTTTATAGCATAAATTATTTCTTTCAGAGAATTACTTGTAAATCCAACATCTTTAATAATAAGTTCTTTTAAAGAACCATATGATGTTGAGTAAACAGGGCTACCATAAAATAAACTTTCAATAGCAGCTAAGCCAAAAGGTTCATGCCATTTTACAGGAAAAACTAACCCTTTAGATGAGCTTACTATTTTAGATTTTAAAGTGTTATCTACCATGCCTAAGTATTTTATTTTGAATTAAAAAGATATTTGAATCCTCTTTTTATATTGGCTTCTGTCCATTTATTTCCACCCATAACCATTAGCTGATTATTAGTTTTTTTGCAATTTCGCAAGCTCCAGTTAAATTTTTTAATTTCCAAGATACTTTGCCTAAAAAATGAAGATAGGATCGTTCTTTATTTAAATCTATTTTTGGATAATCATCTCAATCCAATCCATTATATACGTAAGTCTTAGAATTATGCCTGAGAGCATGATTTTTAGATAAGAAAACGGATTGTTTATGTAGTTTTTCATCTGAATTATAATTACCATGTATCGTAATTAAATATGGTTTTTTTAAAGGTGTATAAATATTAAAATGGATATGCACTAAGTCTATATAATTTGGTATTTGATCATTTAAATCTTTGTTAGGGTCATAAATCAATGATTTTAGCAAAATCACAATACGATCCTTTAGGTACTAGAAAGACTATGTCATGCCCTTGATTATGAAGTTCTTTTGCTAACCCCCAAATAACACGTTCGGTACCACCGTACTTAACTGCAGGAATTTTTCCGCCTCTATCTACTATTAAAATTTTCATATGGGCTATGGCTAAAAAAAATATAATGCATAAAAATATAGTTTTCCTATTATTAAGAACTAAGTTTTAGATTAATGTTTTATAAATAGAAAAAATTAAACTATAAGTTTATATATTATAATAAATTAAACTTGTTTATTTTTGACATGATTGAAAATTGTATAAATGAAGTTTGCTAATAAAGTTTTAAATGGATTATCCAGAATTACAAGAAAATTAGTTTATCATCGTAAACTAAACCAACTATATAAACATTTTAATAAATTATTTCTGTTTTTTGGTATTGAGCCTATTGTAACTGCTAAAATGCATGATGGGACAACAATGCTTGTAGATTTAAGTACGAAAACTGAAAGAATTTCATTCTATACTGGAAAATACGATCCAGATTTAATGGCTGTTATACAATCTCTATTTAATCCAGATTTTAGCTTTTTAGATATTGGAGGCAATATTGGATATTATTCTGTTGCTATGGGTAATTTTATCAGATTAAAAAATGCTAAAGGGAAAGTAGTCGCTTTTGAACCTTTTGAAGGAAACTATTTAAGACTTAAAAACAATTTAGCAGCTAATGATTTAAGTGAGATATGTGAGGTTAATAAATTTGGATTATCAAACAAAGTTAAAGAAACACAAATTACGTTGAGAGAAGACTTTAAGCACGGGGCTAATACAGGAAATGCTGCCATAAAAACAAGTAAATCTATGGATGAAGGCTTTAAACTTTCTCCAATTAAACTTGAAACTTTAGATGATATTTGGATTGAAAAATATAGTGATTTTGCTAATATAGATGTTGTAAAAATGGACATTGAAGGGCATGAAGATTTTTGTTTAGAAGGAGGAAAAGAAGTTTTTAGTAAGCATAGACCAACAATATTAATGGAAGTTAATAAGCCGTATTATGAAGCTCGAAAAGTTGAGTTAGACAATCGTTTTTTTCCACTTATCCCAGAGAATTATAATATTTATAAGCAAAATGGGGTGAAATGGAATCGTATAAAATCCTTAAATGAGTGCTCAACTCTAGATAATGTTTTTTTGATACCCATTGAAAAACTTAGATTAGATGGTTATAACGTTTTTGAAAAATAAAATTTAAAGGCACTAGATGAATCAAAACATTAATTCAACTTTAATTATATCTACTTATAATTGGTCAGAAGCTTTGGAGTTGGTTTTAATGAGTGTAAAAAATCAAAAAGTATTTCCAACCGAAGTAATAATTGCAGATGATGGTTCTAAAAAAGAAACCAAACTTTTAATTGAGTTTTTTCAGAAAGATTTTCCTGTACCATTAAAACATATTTGGCATGAAGATATTGGATTTAATAAATCTATGATTTTAAATAAAGCAGTTTCTAAATCAATTGGAGATTATATTATTCAAACCGATGGAGATTGTATTTTGCACAATTCCTTTATTAAAAATCATTTAAAGTTTGCTAAAATAAATCACTATTTGTTTGGAAGCAGAGTTAATATTCAAGCATTTTATTTAAAAGACTTGTTTTTAAAAAAGCAAACGAGTTTTCATGTTTTTTCTAAAGGAATTAAAAAAAGAACAAGAGCTATATACGCACCTTTTTTAACGATACTATATAAAACTAAAAATGTATTTTCTAAGAAATTTAGAGGATGTAATACATCATATTTTAAAAGTGATTTTTTAGCGGTAAATGGTTATAATGAAGATTTTAAAGGTTGGGGAAGAGAAGACTCTGAACTTGCATTGCGTTTTCATAATAGAGGGATAAGAGGAAAAAGGTTAAGGTATTGTGGTATTGTATACCATATTTTTCATCAAGAAAAATCTAAAGATAGATTAGAAATTAATAATAATATTGAAGAGAGTACTATAGCAAATAAGTCTGTTTGGTGTGAAAAAGGCGTTGACAAATATTTAAGTGAAAAGCAGTAATATACACAAAGAGTACAAGCACAATAATGTTTTTTTTGATGACATTATTGCCAATTTTGATTCAAAAGGAGAAAACTTTGGTAATCAAGATAGGAACTCGTTAAAATTATTTAGATTAAATAATGAAACGATTAATGTTAAATCGTTTAGAATTCCAAATATTATAAATCAAATAGCCTATCGTTTTTTTAGAAAAAGTAAAGCACAACGCTCTTTTGAATATGCCAATAAATTAAAAAACTTAAATATTGGTACACCACAACCCATTGCCTATTATGAATTTAAAACACCTTTTTTATTTAAAAAAAGTTATTACATAAGCGAGCAAATAGATTGTGACTACACGTATAGAGAGCTCACAACAGATTTTAATATTCCTAATTATAATGAAGTATTAAGAGGCTTTACACGATTTACATTCAATTTACACGAAAAAGGAGTTCATTTTTTAGATCATTCTCCTGGTAATACTTTAATTAAGAAAACAGAAAATGGCTATGATTTTTATTTGGTTGATTTAAACCGAATGGAATTTAAAACTTTAGATTTTGAAACACGAATAAAAAACTTTTCAAAATTAACCATTCATAAATCTATGGTTGAAGTAATGAGCGATGAATATGCCAAATGTTCTGGAAAAGATTATGAAACTATTTTTAATTTAATGTGGAAAGAAACCAAAACATTTCAAGAAAAATACCACAGAAAAAGGCGTTTAAAAAAGAAGCTTAAATTTTGGAAGAAGCTGTAAGCTTTTTAAGTTCTTTATAGCGATAATAAACACCATAAGCACTTAAATAACATATTTGAAACCCTTCTTTTCCGTCTAAAAAACCTAATCTAAAAATATAATTTGTAATAAACTTGTAAATTGGTCTTATAACAAAATGAATCATATTTGCGTTTTTGTTTTTTTTATAAAGCTCTAAAGCTTTAAGGCTAGCATAATGCTCCATTTTTTCTTTATAATGTACCGCACTATTAAAACAAAAATGTAACATAGGGTTTTTTAACATTGAGCTTTTGCCATTTATTTCTGGCATTTCATGTACTATTTTGTCTTTAATATATGTTACGCTACCATTTTTAAATAAGCGGTATGTTGTGTCTGTTTGAAAACCACTAAAGCGGATGCGTTTTTTCTTAAAGAAATATAAACGTTTAACCATAAATGCAACAATATCGGTTGGGCTGTTGGTTTTTTTTATAATTTCGGTTTTTAATTTATCTGTTATGCGCTCATCAGCATCAATAAATAAAACCCAATCATGAGTAGCTTGTTTTAGTGCAAAATTTCTTTGATCTGCAAAATTTTTAAACTCACGTTGTATTGTAGTGACATTTTTAAATTCTAATAATTTTTCAAAAGTACCATCGGTACTAAAAGAATCTACAATTATAATTTCATCAGCAAAGCTTATATTTTTTATAATATCTACTATATGGTTAACTTCGTTATAAGTTATAAGTAAAGCTGATATTTTGTTAGAATTCTTCAATTTATAAATACAGATTTATAAAATTTATTGGTTTAGCTCTTTTTTAGCTTTTTGCAACGCAGAAGCAATTATTTGATGCATATCGTAGTACTTATATTCGGCTAATCTACCTCCAAAAATAATATTGTCTTCTCCTAGTGATAAAACTTTATATTGTTGATATTTATTCTGATTATCTTCATTATTAATAGGGTAGTAGGCTTCTTTTTCTTTAGTCCATTGCTCTGGGAATTCTTTGGTTATAACCGTGTGTTTTTGTTTACCAAATTCAAAATGTTTATGCTCAATAATTCTGGTATAAGGAATATTACCATCGTTATAATTTACAACCGCATTACCTTGGTGGTTTTCTTTTTCTAATCTAGTATTTTCAAAACGTAGCGAGCGGTATTCTAAATTACCAAATTTGTAATTGTAGAATTCGTCTATTTTTCCAGTGTATACAACTTTTGATGCTAACTTGCTTAGCTCTTCTTTGTTTTTAAAAAAATCAACATTGGTTTTTGTTTCAATGCCTTCTAGTAAACCATCAATAATTTTATTGTAACCACCAATAGGAATACCTTGGTATTTATCATTAAAATAATTATTATCAAAAGTATAGCGCACAGGCAATCGTTTAATAATAAAGGCGGGAAGTTCGGTTGCTTTCATTCCCCATTGTTTTTCGGTATATTCTTTTATTAGGGTTTTGTAAACATCTTTACCTATTAAAGATAAGGCTTGCTCTTCAAGGTTTTTCGGATTTTTAACACCATTCTCTAAAATTTGTTTTTCAATAATAGCTTTAGCTTCTTCAGGCGTTTTCGTTCCCCAAAGTTGATAAAAGGTATTCATATTAAATGGTAAATTATATAACTTACCTTTAGAAATTGAGACAGGAGAATTTACATAATTGTTAAACTCAGCGAACTGATTTACATAATCCCAAATTTGTTTATCGTTAGTATGAAAAATATGTGCACCATACTTATGTACGTTTACACCACCTACGTTTTCGCAGTATACATTACCACCAACGTGGGGTCTTTTATCAATTACCAAACATGTTTTACCAGCTTTAGTTGCTTCGTGAGCAAATACACAACCAAATAATCCAGCTCCAACAATTAAATAATCATACCTTTGCATACTTTTATATTTTTAACAAAACTAGAATATTAATTTCCTTAAAAAAATTTTTACTTAATGTATTACATTTCTAGAAACTATAAGTCGTTATTTACTGCTGCTGGAAAAGCAAAAACCGATTGCGAGATTTCGTTACAAAACTTGGGTTTTAAAAACTTAGGCTTTAAACAATCATCAATACCAAATTCAGCTATTGGTACAGTAAAGAATTTTTTTGGAATTACCATAGCTCTTTTACGCTTACCATTTAAATCAACAATTTGCACACAATATCCCAACAATAAATTTAGAAAACTCATTTTGTTTTTTGTAAAATTAAAACGTTGCAAAATGATAACCATTGTACACGATGTTAGAAGCTTAAAAGGGCGAGTGAAAGATGTTGAAAAGGAGCTGTCTAAAATAGTATGCTCTGATGTTATTATCGTGCACAACCAATCTATGAAGCAGTGGTTTTTAGACCAAGGCACAACAATACCTATGGTGGTTTTGGGTATTTTTGATTATGTGTCTAGAGAAAAACCGATTCAAAATAATAAAGTTATTAAAAAAGATAAATATAGCATAGCTTACGCAGGTGGTTTTGGTGAAGGGAAGAATGCTTATATTTTTGATTTTGATATTTTAGATAATAGCAACTATAATTTAAAATTATACGGTATTGGTTTTGATGAAAGTAAGCTAAAAGTTAGTAAAGATGATTCTATTATTTTTTATCAAGGTGCTTTTCCGTCAGACCAAATTGCACATAAAATTGAAGCTCATTTTGGTTTAGTTTGGGATGGTATTTCTACTGAAGCTTGTAGTGGCGATTTAGGCGAATACTTAAAATATAACAATCCGCATAAAACCTCATTGTATTTATTGTGCGGACTTCCAGTTGTTGTTTGGGATCAAGCAGCAATAGCTACTTTTATTGTTGAAAATAATTTAGGGCTAACCGTTTCTAATTTAAAAGATTTGAATGCTATTCTAGAAAATTTATCTGAAACAGATTATACAACAATGAAAAGCAATGTTTTAAAAGTTCAAGAAAAAGTCATGAAAGGTCAATTTGTTGAAACCGCTGTGAAGAATGCTTTGCAGGTTTTGAATAATGATTAAATATTAGCAATTTGCGTCATGACAGAACTAAACTAATCATTTGCCATGTATCTTTATCACTAGTAATTGTACAATAATTATTTTGGTTGTTCACCTAATTGTACACTATTTTCTAAAAGAACTATTAAAGAATAAAATTTGATTGTCTTTAATATCATAAAGATATAAATTATATTTCATTAATTTAAATTTTTACTAACTCCCCATAACTAAGGCTATGCTCAAAAATTTCACATAAAAGACCATCCCTGACGTACTCCGTCGCTGTAGCCAGCTATGTCGCAAGAAATAAAGCCTCAAGGAATTATTTTTGATTAATTTACAGTGCCGCTTCTATTTCATTTACTGAAACTCCTAGAATTTTTAATGCAAGAGCGTTTATTTGTTTATCGGTTCCGCTAAAATGATATATAGTTTGCGTATGTGTGTAACTTTCTTTTGATTTTAAAAATAGTGCTGGTGATGAGCTTTCTAATTCGTAAAATGGCCCTAATTGCTCTCCATTTTCTAACGGTCCATCATTATAAGAATTGATAACATCACCCGAGAATGGGTTTTCTTGAATCTCCCAAGCAGAATTTACATACTTATCTTTAACCCTAGGCTCATCAATTTCAAGAATAGTCAATACTTTGTTATTAGCATCATAACTGCCAATAAACTTTGTAGCCCTTTTAGGTGAAAATCCTATTTTGCCTCTACTCTTTCCATCTGCTTTAAAAAAGACAGTTTTATCTGTTGCTTTTAATCTATCTTGGTCTACCTTTCCAAAATAATTATCATTTACTTTCGCTCCCAATTCTTCTTTTCCTCCTTCTTTAATTGGTGCGACCACGGTAACTGCCGGTGCCGGATTTAACATGCATAAAATCCAGATGGAAGGAACTCCAGAATCTTCCGTCCAAGCATTATTTCCTTGATTAACGATTTTGTTTTTAGATTTAAAAGCTACCGCAGAAAAATCTACATCTATTAACCCTAAATTGTTTTTAATATCGTCTTTAGATATCAAACTAATGGTTCTTGTAATATCTAAGTTGAACGTAGTTCCAGAATAATTTGTTATAGCAGCCTTTTTATTAAATACAGCAGTTGATTTATTATTCGCTACAACTTCAAAGGGTTCTGAATCTATTAATGTAGGCACCTTCCAATTCTTAAAATCGAACGAAACATTTTCTGGGAAATATAGTGAAAATTGACCTCCTTCAGGACCCAGCCAAAAACGCTCTTCACCCCCAAAAGCATTAAATTGTTCGCTCAATTCTCCCGAGGCTATCAAATCATGGTTGATCCACCCAAAGCTCATCCCCTCATTACCATTTAAAGAGCTTGTCATAACGCGCCCTTGAAGTTCTGGAGACACTAATATTGAAGACTTTTCTATTGAATTTTCGAGAACAATTGTGTTTTTATACTGCTGCATTAAAAACTGCCTATCGTATCCAAATGTTCCTTTTGGATATTCTTCTTTTTTAGGTGATTCTTGCAACCTTTGCATTTTTTCAACTTTGCCTTTACACGATATAATCAATGTGAAAAAACAAATTAAACCTACGTTAAATTTTACATTCATTTTACTTAAATAATTAGATCTAAAACAAACAATTAATCTATTAAAATAACTCTATTGGCAATGGAACTTTTTTATTTGTTTCCTTATACTTCGGCATTTGTGCTCCTACTTCTACAAGATAATCTGACAGTGTTTTTGCTAATACTTTTGTTTTATCTGTATGTTGCTCAATTAGGTTATTGGCTTCACTAATATCTTCTTTAAGATTGTACAGCTCCATGGTTTTGCTCTCATGGAAATAGATGAATTTCCAATCACCCTGCCTAACAGCGCTAAAAGCCCCTATACCTGGACCCGACACACCCCACTCATTAGGATAATGCCAAAACAACGGTCGGTCTTGGATAGCTTCGTCTTTGCCTTTTAGCTTTTCGGTGAAACTGACCCCATCTATTTTTTGAATGGTTTGGTAATTCTCTACCCCTGCCAGTTCTAGTATGGTAGGGTAAAAATCCTCAATAATCAAGTAATCGTCGTTTACAGTATTAGGTTTAGTAATACTTGGCCATTTTACAATCATAGGCTCCCTGATACCACCTTCGTAAATAGAACCTTTTCCACTATTTAAAGGAGCATTGTGCTTGTGCTTTTCACCTGCTCTGGCATGAGCACTCAATCCGCCATTGTCCGACATAAATAGGATGATGGTATTGTCGACTATGTTCTTTTCTTCTATATAATCCATCAAATCGCCCAAGCTTTTGTCCATACCCTCTATTAATGCGGCATATTTGGCCTCGGACTCTGGCATGCCCTTATCCAAGTACTTCTGGATAAATCTTTTGTCTGCCATTAAAGGCACGTGTATGGCGTAATGGGACATGTACAGAAAGAATGGTTCCTCCTTGCTTAATGATGCATCCAACGCTTTTTTAGCTTCTAGGGTAAGGGCTTCAGTCAAAAATATATCCTTCCCGTGGTAGACTTCCAGTCCCGGGATGCCCCAAACGTTGTTTTTCCTGTTTCCAAAATTGTCCGTTCCCAAATAACTTCCAGGACCTCCAGCAGCGTGACCTGCTATATTAACATCGAAACCCAGGTTTGTTGGGTTGGCGCCCAAGGTTTCTCTGGCTCCAAAATGAGCCTTCCCTACATGTATAGTATGATAGCCTGCACCTTGCAAAAGCTGCGGCAATGTGGTAGCATGTGCTGCCCTTGGAGTATCTTGAGACGGACTGATGCCGTTCACGTTCCATTGCGGAAAGCTCAAAGTTTTATGATTGTCCTCCATGGGTTGATTTACATCTTTTCGTAACGTCCAATTGGTCACACGGTGTCTTGCAGCGTTCATGCCTGTCATTAAGCTTACTCGGGTAGGCGAACAGACCGACGTCGCGTAGGCATTGGTGAACTTGACTCCCTGACTTGCCAAACGCTCCATATTGGGGGTCTGGTAAATATCGTTTAAAGGGGTTCTTCTGTCCCAGAACGGTACCGAAGTATCCTGCCAGCCCATATCGTCTACCAAAAAGAGTATGATATTGGGTTTATCGGGTACAGCTTTATTGGATTTTGTCTTTTCAGAACAACCAAAGGCTGTTAATACAGATAAGGCGATTAAAAAAATTAATGGTCTGTTCATTTTAATTGGTTTGACAGGTTTTGTATTCCATGGCTACACTTCTTATTACTTAAAGACTGTTTTAAACAGTCTCTATATGGATTCCTGTCTGAGCAGCAATGGCAACTAAATTATATTTGCTCATGAACTATAGGCTTACCCCATAAGTATTATTATTCAGCATCCTTGATTTCAATATCATAACGCATTAAATAAGGCCAAATGTTATTAGCTCTGTCTCCATAAAACATGGAAATACCCCACGTGATGTTCTCTTTTTCCTCTTTTTCTCCCTCAAAATCATCAAACCTAAAATATCCTGGGGCTTTTGGATACTTATTGTCAAAACTTCCGATTACATAAAAATTAATACCATCTTTTGCATATTGAAGTGTTCTGCCCTCTGTTCCATGACTGGACAGCAATGTCATCACACCTTCTTTATGTGGCCATACCATTACTTCGTGACCTCCATTGGTTATAGGGTTTTCGGTATGCTTTTCATAAGGCCCCTCGGGTTGATTGGCTATAGCAACACCCATTTTAGTATGGCTCGGTCCACTATTGCCATAATTTGCTGAACGTCCTTTGTAATACAACCAATATTTACCCTCCCTGTACAGCACACAGGAGTCGTCTATCCTGTAACTGTCAAAATCACTTTTTATGGTACTTGTTTCTAATATGGGATTTTCTGAAACCCGCTTAAAAGGACCATCGGGACTATCTGCCTCCATTAAACCTATGGCTGTAATATCGTTGACAGAGTTGTTTTCGAAAACACCTTCTGCATTACCAGGCGTAGGTTTTACGCCTGTATAGTATAGATAGAACTTATTATTGCTCTTTAATACGTTTGGGGTAAATACACTATAGGCATCCCAACTTCCCGCTGCTCCTCTTGGAATGGCTTCTCCCTTTTCTTCCCAATTAACCCCATCTTTAGAAGTAGCATACCAAATAGAGGCATTGTACCCACTAAAATGCTTATCTGTTTTAGTATACCATACATAGTACTGGCCGTTTACCATTATCACATCGCTTGGGTCGCGACGGGTAAGGTTCGCCTCCTCGCCTATGCCGTTAAGTTTTGTGTAACTATACGAAACTTCTTTTTGAGATTCTTTTTTTACGTTTTCAGCAATGACCTCTGCATTATTCTGTTTTCCTTCCTGACAGGACAGTAACAAAAATACCGTAAAAAGTAAAGTGGATTTGATTAGTGCATGTTTTAATCTCATAATTATTCTGAATGTATTATATTTTTGTAATGTATATTGAAATTATTTAAACTTTTTCATTTTATTTAAACAACCATGCTTCATGTTGTTTTAAGGTTTTTGTTTTGACCTTTATTGTATTGGCTTTTTTAAATACTAATTTTGATATTTCCAATGTTCCTGAAAGCACTTTTATTTTTGCCGAATATTTGTCGGTATCTTGTTTTGGAATTTAAATTCTTTTTGAAATTCCTTGTACCAATGGTTTGCAATTCTGTTATAATCTTGTGCTCTAATTACTATATTGCTATATCGTAATTATTTTCAATTTTATACTATTATGCACTTATATAAAAAGCTATTTTGATTTTGTTTTTTGTGAATTTAAAAAAAGGGAGAAAGTATATTCTCCCTTTTTCATTAAACAAATCAAATTAAATAACTCAAATATAAATAATATGATTATGACTTTAGTATTTTTACCAACCTGGATTTTGCTGCAAGTTAGTGTTTATTATGGTTTCTTCTACAGGAAATGGCTCTAAGTAATCTCTAGCAGTAAAGTTTCTTTCACTTCCAGGTTCTACAATAACAAATCCTAGTGCATCTGTAGCAGGAGCAGACGGATAACGTAATACTCCTGGACTGAGCTCTGCTGTTTCAAACTCTGTGCCCACAAATTGTGCTCCCTTTAAAGCCATAGGCATTTCTACTTCTGCTGTTTTCCAACGGCGCAAATCGTCTCTCCTATATCCTTCTTGCGCTAATTCTATAGTACGCTCCCTACGAATTTCGGAAAGCATATCCAATCCATTTGTAGTTACTAAGCTATTAGTTAAAGCTGCAATACCAGCTCTTGTTCTTAATAAGTTAATACTGCTATTTAATTGTGCATCTGTAATGCTACCGTTCCTCTCGAAAGTAGCTTCAGCATTAATTAACAATACTTCTGCAAAGTGAAAACTATGGGCATAATATGTATTTGACCCTGTCCCTTCAAAGTAAAACTCACTTATAAACTTATAGTTAGCATAAAATGTTTGATCTAATGCTATAATTGGCCAATCGGCTTCTGCTCCCGTCTGATCTAAACGATCTATAGTAAACGCACCTGGAGTAATAATGGTCATAGCCATTCTAGGGTCCCTATTTTCAAATTCAGTATCCATCAAGGCCCTACCTTGAAATAAAGGAGATACATCTATAGGCAAGCCATCTGTACACAAATACATATCTGCCAGTTTTTTAGTGACTGAATTTCGATCTCTTGCTGTACTACTGTGGCCATGCCTTCTATCTCTATCAAAACGTTTGGCTACAATCTGTTGAGGAGAATCGTTACCTACCTCCATAAAGAAATAGCGATATGATTGCGCTGGATTTGGCGCGTAATTAAATAATGAGTACTCGCCACTATTCATAATAGCTTGAGAAGCATCAATAGCTTCATCAAACCTTTGGTTGGCATCTCCAGTTGTTCCGTGGTATTTAATCCAAGTACCTTCAAATAAAGCTATTCTTGCACGTAAGGCATCTGCAGCTCCTTTGGTTATACGCCCATACTCGCTGTTAGGTAATTGGCTTTGCAACGGTAATAAATCCCTAATAGCATTAAGCTCGTCTATAATAAAATCTACAACTACTTCTCTTGAAGTTCTTGAAGCAAAAAGCGCATCATTATCAGCAGGATCTATAACGCTGGTGTAAAACTGTACATCGCCATACGCCATTACTAGACGTGTATAATACAAGGCTCTAAACCATCGTGCTTCTGCAACCCAACGACTATTTTCAAAACCATTGGTACTAGCTCTATCTATAATAAAATTGGCATCTCTAATATCGGCATACGAACCATTATAAAACCCACTTGTTTGTGGTGCTACCCTACTACCATTACTAACATCGCTAGGTGAATTTGCAAATGCTATATCTGAATTAGTATCTGACCTAAACCCGTCTAAATCATTATATAAAAAGTTAACGGCCAGTTCATAATCTTGTTCTTTGTCCCAAAGGAAACCATCTGTTATTGTATGCTCTGGTGACAAATCTAGTTCCTGACAAGCAGTAAACAGAAACGCAATACATATGATATATATTATTTTTTTCATTGTTCTCATTGTTTTTAATTGTTATGCTTAAAATGTAATTTGAGCTCCAAAAGAAAAGTTTCTTGTAAACGGATATGCACTAGATCCTGTTCCTTGTTCTGGGTCAAATCCAAGTTCTCTGGATTCTCTAGATTGTATTTCCAAAATATTCTCACCAGATACGAAAAGGCGTATTTTGTCTATATCTAATTTTGACAATACATCACTTGGCAGGCTATACCCTATTTGCAGGTTTTTAAGTCTAGCATAAGCTCCATTAAGCTTATTGTTTATAGAAGGTCTGTAATTATAATTAGCTATACCAGCATTGGTATGCACCCTTGGGTATCTAGCACCCGTGTTATCTGGTGTCCATATTTTACCGTACCAATACTTAAGCCCTTGGTTCCACCATGAACCAGACTGGAATGGTGCAGAAAACCCTCCACTTTTAAATAGGGTACGCTTACCTACACCTTGCCATAACATTCTAAAATCAAAGTTCTTATAATCGCCTCCTACATCAAAACTGAAGCTATATTGTGGTCTAATATTACCAAGCTTAATTAAATCACCTCCTGTTTCTTCATTAACAGCTTCTAACCTACCGTTACCATCTCTATCCACATAGCGTGCATCACCAACGCCTATTGCAGGAAGTCCAGCAGTTACATCTGCTCTATACGCATCTACTTCTGCCTGGGTTTGGAAAATACCATCAAAATCCCAACCAAAATAAGTACCTAAAGACTCGCCCACCAACCTGTTGTTGATACCTGATCTAACAACTCCAGAAGCCGCTTGAAGCTCAACAAGCCTGTTTGTGTCGTTAAAAAGTACACCTCTTACAAAGTAATTTAAATCTCCTATATTGTCACGCCAATTAACCTCTACCTCAAATCCTTTGGTTTCTAACTCACCTGCATTAAGCGATGGAGCCGTTCCACCTAAAACGGTAGGCAAATCGAGAGGCACTAACATATCTTTATTAACTCTCTTAAAATATTCAAAGGTTAACCCTAATCTATTATCCAAGAAGCTCATATCTACAGCATAGTTAGTAGTTTGTACCGTTTCCCAGCTTCTATCTAAACTCACGATATTGCTTTCAGCATAAACTTGTAAGATTTGTTGCACGCCAAATGCTGAAATATTACCAACGCCTCCCGTGCCTGCTGGCTTCCCAATTAATGCACCAGTACCAGAACCTACCAACGCCAAATAATCGTGGAGACCTATACCACTTTGATTTCCAGTTTCTCCGTATGAAAATCTAAATTTTAAATTATCAAATATATTGAGGTCTTTTACAAATTGTTCTTCTGAAGCTCTCCAAGCCGCTAACCCCGAATAAAAAAGCCCCCATCTATTATCTGCATTAAAACGAGACGATCCATCATAACGCAAGTTAGATTCTAGAATGTACTTTCCTTTGTAATCATAGTTAAACCTACCAAAAGCCGAACGCAATGTCCATCTTGAACCACCTGCACCAATTCTGTCTTCTTCATCATCGGCTACATTAGGCGAGAAAAACCCATTTACCAACAACCATGCTTGAGTACTTAAATTGTCTGATCTAAATTCCTCGTGCGATCCTCCACCTACTAGCTTAAAGTTATGATCATCTGCAATTGTTTTCTCGTATGTAAAGTAACCGTTAAGCGTAAATCCTGAAGCCGTATTATCGTCTCTTAACAAACGTTCTGGTGTTGTATTTGAAAATGTGTTTCCGTTAACTACACCTGGACTCCACGCTTTATTTAAAGTGATGGTAGTAACTTCTGTTCTCGACTTAGTAGTGAGATAGTTTATACCAGCTTGTCCTGTTAGGGTTAAACCATCTATAAGCTCTAAATCTGCTTTTATATTAGAAATAAAACGATGCTGCTTTAAACGGTTTTCGCTACCTTGTTCTAACAAATCTAGTGCATTGTTAAATCCTCTAAACGTATAATACTCTCCTTGTGGGTTTCTTATAGGCGCAAAGGTCCAGTTGGTTTGCAAACGACCTATAGCAGCAAAATCTTGAGTATTTCTAGATCTATCACCAATTTCTACGGCATTTTGCAAGGTTACTCGGAATTTGTCTGATAAATCAAAGGTATTGTTCAATCGTATATTGTAACGTTCATAATTATCAAACTTAGTATTAAGCAAACCATCTTCGTTAAAGTATCCTAAAGAAAATCTGTAGGTAGAATTTTCTCCACCTCCAGTAATACTTAGGTTATGGTTTTGACGAACTCCATCTTCAAAGAACTGATCTACAAAGGCGTTTTCTGGTTGATTAAAAATAAGGTAACTATCTTCTCTTACAGCTCCTCCCAAATTTGTATCAGCAAAATTCAATATTGTATTTGTACCCAATGCATTAAAAAAATTATCACCATAGACTGGTTGATTTCCTGCATTCATCCATGCTTGGTTTACAATTTCCATGTATTGACTCATATTTGTTTTTTCAGGCAAATACGTCGGCCTGTTAAAACCATAAGTACTGGTATAATTAAATTGAGGCTTACTATTCTTTTTACCTTTTTTTGTAGTTACAAGAATGACACCTCCAGATGCTTGGTTCCCATAAATAGAAGCAGCACCATCTTTAACAATAGACATACTTTCTATATCATCTGGGTTTAACCTATCTAGGCTTGATTGTATTCCATCTACCAATACTAACGGAGCACTGCCATTAATAGAACTTGCGCCCCTAATTTGAAAACCAAAGCTTTCTGCTCCCGGTTGGTTATCTACCTGAGTTACCACAAGACCAGGAATAGTACCCTGCAGTACCGTTGCCACATTGGTAATCGGCCTGCTCTGAAATTGATCTGCACTTATTGTTGCTACGGCTCCTGCCAACGTAGCACGCTTTTGTGTACCATACCCAACTACTACAACTTCGTCTAGTTGAGCCGCATCTTCTTGCATGGTTACATTAATTGTGGTGTTATCACCAATTGTAATGGTTTGGGCAAGCATTCCTACATAAGAGAATTCCAGCACTTCTCCTTTACTCGCATCAATGGTATAATTACCATCAAAATCTGTTTGTGTTCCTCTCGATGTACCTTTTACTACTACATTCGTTCCTGCTAAAGGAACACCATCTTTGTCAATTACAGTTCCTGAAATTTGTTGCTGTAATTCTTCAGCAGTATTAAAGTATTCTTTATTGTTTGCTGACACATTTGTATTAAAAACAAAAAAGCACAATAACAATAAACCAAGAAGTCTATTAATATTATGATTTGCTTTTGTAAAACATAATTTTATAATCATAATTTTGATTGTTAATTTAAATTGGTTCGTTAATAATTTTTTACATGTTTAATTTGTTCGATTTAGTTTTTTTGCTCCATAGATTTAATTTTAGATTTCTTTAACAGAAACAAATTTATAAGTGAAGTATAATAACTGGGAGTAAATACGGACGTAAATGGTGTAAAATTGTCCTAGCTATTGATTTTCAAAGAGTTTAATAGCTTTAAATAAGAGGATAATTGTCTCTTAGTATTATTCAAAAAGCGAAGAAATAACACCAAAAACATGCTTTAATCTTGAAGCAAGATGAGGTAACTATAGGAAAATGAAGCTGTTTATTATTTAATCGTTACAATTGCTTCTTGACTTTCTTGACTACTCCTAAATGCCGAAGGTGTTTCTTTAAATTCCTTTTTAAAACACTTACTGAAGTATTTAGCATCTTTAAACCCTATAAGAAAAGCAATTTCTACTATGGGTTTTGAAGTATTGGTTAGTAAATAAGAAGCTCTATTCAATCTTAGTTTTAGCATTAAATCGTTAATACCTATATCTGTAATGCTACTCATTCTTTTATAGATCACAGATTTACTCATACCCATTTCTTTAGCAAATAACGGAATATCGAAATTTGGATTACCAATGTGCGATTCTAATATGGTTAGGGTTTTGTTGTAAAATTCCTTATCGGAATCATTAACAGAATTAATGTTTACATCGACGTTTAGAAGTTCTAAAAAGTTATTTGTAGCCCTAGTTTGGTTTTCTAAAATATTTGCTATTCTTGATTTAAGAACATTAAGACTAAAGGGTTTATCTATATAAGCATCTGCTCCTTTATCAAAACCTGTAATTCTATCTGTGTTTAATGTTTTTGCGGTCAATAGCACAATAGGAATATTATTGGTTTGGGGGTTGTTTTTTAATGTTTCGCACAATTCCAGACCATCCATTTTTGGCATCATGACATCGGAGATTATGATATCTATTTTATTTTTTTTAACAATATCTAAAGCATTTACGCCATTTTCTGCAGTTATGGTCTTATAAACTAAAGATAAATTGGTTTCTAAATATTCTCGTAAATCTGTTTCGTCCTCAACAATTAAAACAGTATAGTTTAAATGTTTAATGTATATTTCTTTTCTTGGTACATTTTCCGTCTCTAACTTATTATTTTCTGCAATTACAAGCTTATTATCTGTATCTTTTTTAAGCTCGTCGGGAATGTGCGAATCTCCTAAAGGAAATTGCAACTCGAAACAACTCCCTTTTTCCACAACACTTTTTACATTTATAGTTGCTTTATGAGCGTCTATAAACCTTTTTACCAAGGCAAGCCCAATACCGCTACCTTTTACATGGTCTTTAGCTTGGTAAAACCTATCGAATAGTGATTCTAAATCTTTTTCATTGATGCCTCTGCCATAATCTTTCACCTTTATTAAAACATGATTGTTTTGCTCTTTTAATTCAAGAATTACTTTTCCGTTAGGGTAACTATATTTTATTGCATTTGATAATAGGTTGTATATAATGGACTCCATCATATACTGGTCAAACCAAAACAGTATTTTTTCTTGATTGTGTTTAAAAACAAGTTCTATGTTCTTGCCAGCAGAAAAAATACCGAAATCTTTTATTAACGGACTTAAAAAGCTAACAATGTCTAACTCTTGGGCTTCTAACTCAAACTTTTTAAACTCTGTTTTTCTAAAATCTATACCTCTATTAACTAACCTTGTAATACGCAGTACACTCTTTTTGATTAACTCTAAATTAGTGATATTGTAATCTTTACTAGCGCTTTTCATGATTTCTTCCAAAGGGCTAAGTATTAAAGTTAGAGGTGTTCTTATTTCGTGGGAAAGGTTTGTGAAAAAATGTAATTGCTGGTTGTCTAAATCTATTTGAGCTTTTAAAGACCTTTTTTCAAATTCAATAGTTCTTTTATATTGTTCTCTATTAAAAATGGTCTTTATTATTACGTATGCAATGAGTATAAGACTTAACACAAAAGCAATTTGAAACCAATAGGTTTGCCACCAAGGAGGTAAAATAGTAATGTGCATTACAGATTCTAAATCACTATTTCTATTTCTTACCTTGAACGTATAATTACCTACCCCTAAATTAACCCAGGAAGTCGCATTATTAGTTGTACTTGACCAATAACTTTCTTCTCCTTCTTTGGTCATAGAGGTTTCGTAATAATTAACATCTTCTAACGCAAAGTCTAAAGGTGAATACACTAAAGAAAATGAATTGTTACTGTATTGTAATTCTAAATTGTTTGAGTTAGAAACAACTATGTTATTACTAATGTTGTTGCTCTTTTTAAAATCAATATAGTTAACCCCCTTAATTTTAAGGTTGGTAAACTTTAATGGTACATTCTTCTCTTGAAGCGAATAACTTAACGGGTGAAATTTATAAAACCCGTTTCTGGTTCCAAAGTATAAATAACCATTATTATCTTGAGACATGCCTCTAGTAAAGGAGTTTCTTCTTAATCCTATTGTAAAATTTATTTTCTCTACTTTTCTTGATACGGGGTCGTAAACGCACAAGCCTCTACGAGTACCTAACCAAAGGCGCTTATCTTCTCCTAAAGCCATAGATGCTATGTGGTCTGTAACAAAATTCTCTGTTGGTACTTTAAACTCAAAAAAACTATTATTTAGATTATACTTAAACAAACCATTAAACCCCGCAAACCAAATTGAGTTCTTGTGAGTTTCTACTATACTCAAGATATTATTTGCAGAGTATCCTTTAATGGTCTTTATGTTTGTTACTGTATTTTCTTTTCTATTCCATTTATACAAACCATGATCTTGTGTAGTAACCCATAAATTATTTTGTGAATCTTGAAACACCGAAAACGTCCAAATGTCGTGAAAGATGTTGGGTATTTTTAATTCTTTAAAACTATTATTAAATTGCTTATTCTTTGGATTATAACTTACCAACCCTTTATTGGTAGTAATCCATATTTTTCCTTCTTTAGTTTCATAGATCCCCTCTATTGAGTTTGATAACAATTTACTGTTGTCTAAATTGTAATTTTTAATATTATAATGTCTAGACATCTTGTTTGTCTTTGACAACATGAATAAACCTTGGGTGGCTGTTCCTATCCAAACATTTTCTTTACTATCTTCAAAAATGGGGTAAACCTCACTATCTTTTAATGCATCTGGAAGGTTTCTTAAAACAGGTATTTCCTCAAAAGGAGGGTCATTTAACAACAAATTTCTTTTCTTTAAGACATTAACCCCTGCACCCCAAGTACCAATCCAAACATCACCATTTTTTAATACTGATGGGTGACTTATATCTTCATTGGTTACTTTTTGTTGATCTGCTTCTTCAATTTTTAAGAACTGATAAACTCTTTTTTTAAAGCGTACCCTAAATACACCCTTGGTAGCAGTGCCTACCCAGAGGTTTCCAAATTTATCGAAAAACAAGGTGGTAATTTCAAAATCGTATAAGGTAGCAAACACATCTCCCAAATCATTAATGTAAGGATGCTGCTTAATATTCTGTAATGTAAATACCTTTTTTTGATTTAAATCCCAAAAGCCAATACCACCACTATTAAATTCGGTTTGATCATTTCTTCTAAAAGAAAACCAAACCCTGTTCTTTTTATCTTCAACAAAACGCTGCACACTCATTACTGAATTCTCGGAAGACACATAGTTAATTTGTTGTTCTTGAGTGTTCCACTGCCCAATGCTACCATTGGCATTGGAAACCCATAGGTTATTGTGGGAATCCTTAAAAATAGTGTTATAGGTTCCCAGTTCTTCTCTGGTATTCACCATAAACTTGCCATTATCAGATAACCGGAATGTATTTTCGTCAATAAACTCAACTTTTGGCTCTTTGGCCTTAACGAGAAGTGCTACCAATTTTTCATCTGGTATTTTGTCTAAATTTATCCTGGAGCAAACTAGATTATGAACATTTACTTGATAATATTCCTCGTCAGTGGTTATTATATAAACACTTTCTTTATAAACTAACAGATTATCAACGTTTACATAAAATTCTTTGTCCTGATAGCTTACGTTAAAGAAGTTCTCACCATCAAACCGATACAATCCATTATTAGTCCCAACCCAAATAAATCCAAAGTGATCTTGTGACAAACTCTTAATCCTGTGGTTAGGCAATCCGAATTTTGAGTCCCAATGAAGTAAGCTAATATCTTCTATATTATTCTGACTCCAACATATTACGCTGAAACATAAAAATAAAACGATAAAAACAATCCTGAACATATTGACAACTTACAAAGTTCTCAAATTTAGTTTATATTTTAATCATAGTAAAAGGATAGTTGACTTTTTAAAAAAGTATAAACAGAATTTAAGTAACTTCTAGACTTAAAAGTTATTGGTGACTACATTCCATAAAAACATAATCTTTCTTAGGTATCCCTTTAAGCGTTCAATTACAGAATAAACCGTACAAATACATTCATAAATTTAAAAGTATACTCTAATACATACAAATATTTACAAATTCATCGTGCTAATTTTTTTGCAGAAACCAACAATATTTACCTTCCATATTTAACAATTAGAGAATTACAAATACTTATTATCATAAGAAATTCTCTATATAATACTTGTCTGTAAAACTAAGGGAAAAGCAAGAGGGTAGCGTGCTGGCGCAACGCTACGTTACATTTGCTTCGCAAAGCCTTTGTTTATGGGATGTTTGAAAAACGTAAAAAATTGAATAATTATAATTTGATGCAAAACCTCTGGAATCTCATATAAACAGGGATTTTTTTGCGTCAAACTTTGAAATTGAAGATAAAATTCGTTGACCAAATTGTAATTTTCACATATTCTATTCATTTATTTTAAGAAAATTGTTCAACTTGAGTTTTACTGTAAAAATTCGCGAAACCCCTATAAACAGGGAAATATTTACAGTAAAAAATATTTATGATGAATTTTTTGGGTGTTTACTCGTTTACTGTTTCTTGAATAAGGAAAATCCCATTTTTTACGAAAAAAACCGCTCAGCCCAATAAAACTGTTGATTTTTTCGTAAAAAATTACAGATTGGTTCTGTTTAATGCATTTTGCGTGTTTGCTAACGCACTCGCTTTGGGCGAGTTTGTTTCATTTTTAAAGTATCGGATCCTCCTTGCTCTATATACTATATACTTAAAAAAGTATCTATTAATACCCAGCCTCTGAATCCAATACATCCCAATTGTTCACCGGAATACTTCTTTTAAGGCTAATTTCTGAGCGTTTTCCTTCTACTGTTATCCTACAATAAACATTTAAAAGATTTGAATTGCTGCGTGATTTTTTCGAAAAGAAAATAATCGTAAATGTGTTGTTTGACCGCATGTTTGACGTCTTTTATTAAACAATAATTTTTGTAAAGACGAAAGTCAAATCGTTTTTAAAAGTTCTTTGAAATTACGAAATTTTAAACAAAAAAGTGTTCACCTAATTGCACATTGCACATTGCACACCTATTTAATGGTTTTAATTGCTTTTAATTGATATCAAATAAAATTGATAAAAACAAAAAACACTGATAATCATACAATTAACAGTGTTTTGATTTTGCCTGAATTAGGTTCGTCGGGATGCTGTCCCGATGACTATCGGAATTGTTTCAGCACCTCATAATATTTCGATTAACTATTTAAAAAAACTTCAAGCTTATCAACAAACAAATCAGGAGTGAATTTTTGATATAAAGCTGAAGACTCTTTTTTGTATTTCTTTTCAGGTTTTGTGTATAACTCAGGCTTATAATCTTTTAAATGTACACTTACGTTGTTATCATCTTCAAAAAGATTCCATGATGCTTTATCAATCCACGGGGAATAAATAGCAAATGTTTTAATGTTAAGTGCTTTTGCCATATTTATAGCACCACCTTCGTTACCAATTACAGCATTACAATGGTGCGTTATTGCTAAAAAGTCTCTTAAGCTTTTCCCAAAAATATTAAATAGAATATGTTTTTTTGAAGTTTTATTACATAATTTATAGATTGCTTTAGCCTGTGCTTCTTGTTTTGGGATATAATTAAACAAAATTTGTCCTTTAGTTTTTTCAACAATAGTATCAATAATTTTAGCCATAAAAGGAAATGGATAGGTTTTATTATCACTACTGCCCAAAACACCTATCATAAATAAAGGTTTGTTTAAATCAATATTTTCCTTTTCTAAAAACTGCTTGCCATTAGATATTTCGTTATTAGTTAAATAAATTTTTGGTTTTACAGACTTTATTTCAATGCCTATGGGATGTAATAATTGTAATCGGTTGGTAATGGCTAAGCCTATTTTTTCATCAGTACTTTGTTGCCTTTTTATATTGTGATGATAGAAAAGCGTGCTGTAATGTTTGTAATAAGAAATTTTGATTTTAGACTTAGAAAAAGCCGTAATTAAATTACTGGAGAGTTTTGAATATACATCAATAACAATATCATAATTTCTTTTTCTAACAGATTTAGCAAGTTTTAAAAGTGCACTTTTGCTAGATTCCGCCTCTTTAGTAAAAAAAATAAAGTTATCAATAAACGGATTGTTTTCTACAACAGGATGGGTATGCTCATTAATTAAATAATCTAGTTGGGCATTGGGATATTTTTGCCGAAGCGCTTCAAACAAAATACTGCTTGTAAGCACATCACCAATCATTTTTTGCTGTATTACTAGGATTTTCATTCTAAAATCAAATTACAAACAAAAAATTCCAAATTCCAATTTAAATGCATTGGAATTTGGAATTTAGTCTTTTTAAAGCTTAAAAGTAGCGCAACTTTTTTTCACAAGAATAAAACTGCTTACTGCCACTGCTGCCTACTGAAAACTCTTTTAAACAGCTACGTCATGCTCACGAAGTGCGTCGTTAAGCGATGTTTTTTTATTCGTGCTTTCTTTACGTTTTCCAATAATTAAGGCACATGGTACATTATAACTACCGGCAGCAAATTCTTTAGCGTAACTACCAGGAATAACCACAGAACGTGCAGGAACTCTTCCTTTATATTCAACAGGTTCATCTCCTGTTACATCAATAATTTTAGTGCTCATGGTTAAAACAACACCAGCACCTAAAACAGCTTCAGTTTCAACACGTACACCTTCAACTACAATACATCTACTACCAATAAACGCATTATCTTCAATTATTACTGGAGCAGCTTGTAATGGCTCTAAAACACCGCCAATTCCAACACCACCAGATAAGTGCACATTTTTACCAATTTGGGCACAACTACCTACTGTAGCCCAAGTATCAACCATAGTGCCTTCATCTACATAAGCACCAATATTTACATAGCTAGGCATTAAAATAGTGCCGCTAGATATATAAGCACCGTGGCGCGCAACAGCATTTGGTACAACTCTAATTCCACGTTCGGCAAAATTCTTTTTTAAAGGAATTTTATCATGGTATTCAAAAATTCCAGCTTCTAAAGTTTCCATTTTCTGAATTGGGAAGTATAAAACTACTGCTTTTTTTACCCATTCATTAACTTGCCATCCGTTTGCAATAGGTTCAGCAACTCGCAGTTCGCCCTTATCCAATAAATCTATAACTAATCTAATAGCTGTTGTAGTACTCTCTTCTTTTAAAAGAGTCCTGTCATTCCAAGCATTTTCAATGGTTTGTTGTAATTCTGTCATTGGTATTTATTTTTTGAGCAAATATAATGTCTATCATTCAAAAAAATGAGAGAAATATTCATTATATGGATTTAATATTTGATAAAAATCAAACCCTTTTTAAATGGATTTTTTAAAAAATTAAGCACGATTTTCTCTTTTAAGGAATTGAATACGTCGATGAAATGCATTTTTGATGTATTTCATCGACAAAAATACGTCGTTAAACTATTCGTCGATAGAAGTTATACCGTTTTCTAATAATCGAAAATTCAATGTGTTACAACTAATTTATTGGGCTTAGCTTTAATGTGATTCTATATTTGAACCATCAAACAATCCAAATCTGATGAAAACAAATATTTACATATTATTAATTTTATTACTTTCTTTCTCTTTTGCAAACGCTCAAGATAATTATGTAGTAAAAGTTGAAACTGAAAATACTATTACAGTTTCTGATAATAACGAAGATGTTATTATCACTGTTAAAGGTGATAATAATGAAGTAAATAAAAGTAAAGCTAAAACTGATGCTGTTGAAATAAAAGAAAATGTTGCAAAAACTAATAGTGATATCAGAGTATATTTGAACCGAGTAAGACGGGTTGAAAATATCAAATGGTTATTTCCTAAAATAAATAAGGCTAAAGTAGCATAAAAATAAAGTTCAAATATTAATAATTAAGGTTAAATTATTTAAAAGACTGTCTAAAAAGGCGGTCTTTTTTATTTTACTATTTTTGCGCAAAACATATTTATGTCTCGCATTTTAGCAATAGATTATGGTAAGATAAGAACAGGAATAGCTGTAACAGATGAGTTGCAGATTATTGCCTCAGGACTAACTACGGTTACTACAAAATCGCTTATTTCTTTTTTAATAGATTACACAAAAAAAGAACAAGTTGAATTGTTTGTAGTAGGTGAACCTAAGCAGATGAATAATACAGCCTCAGAAAGTGAGATATTAATACTACCATTTATAGCAAAGCTTAAAAAGCAATTCCCAGATATTCCTGTTATTAGAATTGATGAACGGTTTACCTCAAAAATGGCTTTTCAAACCATGATAGATAGTGGTTTAAAAAAGCAGCAGCGTAAAAACAAAGCGCTAATAGATGAGATTAGTGCAACGCTTATTTTACAGAGTTACTTATACTCTAAATAGTATTTGTTAATAAGCTTTTTAAACATAAATACAACGATTAACATGTAAGTATTGTATTTTTGCACAAATTAAATTAATGTAACCACAATGATTTTACCAATTGTAGCCTATGGCGATCCTGTATTAAAGAAGAAATGCAAAGATATTACAAAGGATTATAAAGATTTGGATACTCTTTTAGAAAACATGTTTGAAACCATGTACAATGCTTTTGGTGTTGGTTTAGCAGCACCACAAATAGGATTACCAATTCGTCTGTTTATTGTTGATACCTCGCCTTTTGCCGAAGACGATAATCTTACAGAAGATGAACGAAATACGCTAAAAGATTTCACACAAGTATTTATTAATGCTAAAATAATAAAAGAAGAAGGTGATGAATGGGCTTTTAACGAGGGTTGTTTAAGTATCCCAGATGTTAGAGAAGATGTGTTTAGGCAACCAAAAATAACAGTTGAGTACGTTGATGAAAATTTTGAAAAGCATACCGAAGTTTTTGATGGCTTGATAGCAAGAGTAATTCAGCATGAATACGACCATATAGATGGTATTTTGTTTACTGATAAATTGTCAAGCTTAAAGAAAAGGTTAATAAAAGGAAAGCTAAATAACATTTCAAAAGGGAAAATTAATGTCGATTACCGCATGCGTTTTCCAGCACAAAAAAAGAAACGATAAAAGTTGCACCAAATAATTAAACAATTGATATTTGCCACTTTCAAAAAAATAACAATTTATGGGCTTAGAAAAAGTATTAGCCATTTCAGGAAAACCAGGATTATATAAGTTAGTAACACAAACCAGAGGTGGTTTTGTTGCAGAATCGTTAATAGATAATAAGCGTATCTCTGTAAGCTTACAACAAAATGTTAGCGTTTTAAGCGAAATAGCTATTTACACATTAGCTGAAGAAATTCCTTTAAAAGATGTTCTTAGTAAGATTAAAGACAAAGAAAAAGGACAACAAACTACAGTTAAACCAAAAGACAGTAAAGATAAATTAGAAGAGTATTTTTTCGATATTTTGCCAGATTATGATGAAGATAGAGTATATGCTAGCGATATAAAAAAAGTGTTACAATGGTATAATTTATTGCAGCAACACAATATGCTAAATCTTTTAGATGATACAAAGGATGATGCAAAGACTTTTGATGAAGAAGAATAAATTTTAGTTATAATTTCAATAAAAAGCCTCCTATAACTGGAGGTTTTTTTATAAAAGCATTTTTAATACTTAGTTTTTGCTTATGAAAATAAAAAGAAATAATATTATTTTTTTAATAGTAATTGCGATTTTATTAATTCCGAAAACTCGAAAACCCATACAAGTATTTATACAAAAAGGGCTGGCATTAATTAGTCCGTCGGTTATAAGTGAAAATAAACAATCTAGTATTAATGACTATTATTGGAAATTAAAAGATGAAAAAGGAGCTATATTTAATTTTAAAGAAGCTAAAGGAAAAGTCGTATTAATAAATTTTTGGGCAACTTGGTGCCCGCCATGTATTGCAGAAATGCCTAGCCTACAGAAACTATATACAGATTATCATGATAAGATTGAATTTGTATTTATTTCAAATGAATCGTTTAAAACAATTAATTCATTTTTAGAAAAGAATAGCTATACTTTTAAGATTTATAATGAAGTTTCAAAATCTAAATTTTTTAATATAAGAGGTATTCCAAGAACGTTTTTAATAGATAAACAAGGAAAAGTATTAATTGATAAGACAGGTGCTGCTAACTGGAATAGCGAATCGGTTAGACAAACTATTGATGATTTGTTGAAATAAATTTTGCTAAAGTGTTTTAAAAAATGCTTTTATAAAACTCCACGTAAAAAGAGATAACATAATTTTAATTTCTTCAAGAAAAGTGGACTCTTCATCAAGAAATTTAAACATGATTTCTACAGAATTTTTATCATAAAATTGTTTAAAAATCCATTCGCCTTTATGGTTTTCGTCTTTTAAAACTTTTAAAAATACTTTGTCGTAAAACTTGAATCTTCTTTTAAACAAATTGGTCGAAGGTTTTTTATTGGTTTTAATATTATCAATTATTTTTAAAACTTTTTTTTCTGTGTGTTTAAACGAGTATCCAGTTGAACCTTTAACCCAACCACCGCCAGTTCCTATTTTAGTAATGTTATTGCTATTGTAATGTTCAAAAGGAAAAGTTGTCATAGGTATTTGTCCTTTTTCAGTTTCTAATACAGAATAATCTTCGATTTTTAAATACTTTTTTATATAGGTTTTTATGTATTCATCATAAGTTTTTTCATTTACTAGTTGATTGGTAAAATAAGTAAACTCAATTAAAGTTTCAGTTTTAGAAAAAGGTAAAACGTAAGTAAATGTAGTTTGATTGTTGTCTTTTAAGCGATAATCCATCATCGTGAATTTGTTTTCATCAAATACTTCATCTTTTGTTTTGATAACCCAACCTTTAAAATGTTGAATAATAGAAATATACTTTTTGGAGTTTTTTAAAAATTCATCAGGAATGCGACTATCAAAAATATGAGAAGCAGTAAATACACTTTGTTTGGTAACTACTTCTGTTTTTTTATTACTTTCCTTAACTGATTCTGCACAGTCTAATATAAAATGAATATTGTTGCTTTTTACGAGCTTCGATTTAGCCTGATTATAAAAATCAATAGACCGAATACATTTATAACTATAAGGGTTAAGCATTAAATTAATCGTTTTATTTGAAGTAATAACCGATGCTTTGTTCCAAGATTTGTGAATAATATTATTCCATTGCGAGGGTTCAGTTTCCCAAAAACACCAAGTTTTATCATTAGTGTTTTTTTTTGAAAAATCGATTAGGGCAATTTGTTTATCATCAAAAAAAACATCATCACTCATCTTTAAAGCAAGCTGTAAACCTGCTAAACCATTTCCTATAATGATGTAATCGAAATGAGAACAATTAGACATTAAAATAGAAGGATTATTTTTTAAAATATTTAAAAGGAACAAATAGCATCCCGAAGCATTCGCTATCTTCTTTTCCTAAGTGTTTATGATGCATTTTGTGAGCACGCCGAACGCCTTTAGCATACCAATTGTTAGCATTTCTAAATAATTTGAAGCGCTGATGAATAAAAATATCATGAACAATAAAATAAGATAAGCCGTAAGCAAAAATGCCTATACCTATAGGTAAACCAACCCATAAGTTGTTATACTTCCAAAGTAAAATAAAGGTAATGCTAACTATGGCGTAAAAAATAAAAAAAAAGTCGTTGCGTTCAAACCAACTATCGTGGTCTTTTTTATGATGATCTCTATGTAAGCTCCATAAAAATCCATGCATAATGTATTTATGAGTAAACCACGCCATAAATTCCATTATACTATAAGCACACAAAAAAACGAATATCCAAAGTAAAGTTTGCATAGCCTAAAATTACATTAATTTTAGTTGATATTTGATGTAACTTCGCATTAAAAGCTCAATTTTTTTCGGATTTGAAACTCTAATGCGTGTGTTTTTAATTTGTAAAGCAGGTGTTTTTTTAAGTTTTTTTAATAATTGTCTATAATATCTGTAAGCCATAAATACACCAAATTTAGCTTCAATAGGTAATTTTTTTATGCCACTTAATCCTTTTTCAAAATCTAATTCTATGTCTTTAATTATTTTTTGTTTTGAAGCTTCATCAAGATTTTTTAAATCGGTATTAGGAAAATAGGTTCTATTTAAACCTTCAAAATCAGCTTTTAAATCTCTTAAAAAATTCACTTTCTGAAAGGCAGAACCTAGAGCCATTGCAGTCTCTTTTAACTCGTTATACTTTTGGTCATCTCCTTTCACAAAAACTTTTAAGCACATTAGTCCAACAACATCAGCAGATCCATAAATGTATGCCTTAAATTCTTCTTCGGTTAAATATTTAGTTTTGTGTAAATCTGTTCTCATGCTATTCATAAATGCATCTACTAAATCTTTGTCGATGTTATATTTATGAAATGTGTGCTGAAATGAGTTGAGAATTGGGTTTAAACTAATTTTGTTTTTTAAAGCAAGTTCTAAATCTTCACTAAATCTATTAAAAAGGTCTTCTTTGTTGTAATCGTGAAAAGAGTCAACAATTTCATCTGCAAAGCGCACAAAACCATAAATGTTATAAATATGAAATCTTATGCTAGAATACAGCATTTTTGTAGCTAACGAAAACGACGTGCTGTAAGTTTTGGTTACAAGTTTGCTAGAGTTGTAAGAAACGGTGTCAAAAAGTGATTTCATGTGTTTTTATTATTGTTTTTATCTGTCATATGTAGCTTCCATATAATTATTACCTAGAGTATCGAAATCTCGTTATGGAAGTTTCATATATTTAACTGTAATATTTTTTTACAAGATTAGCTACTAATTTCCCTGATATTAATGATGGTGGTACTCCAGGACCAGGGACGGTTAATTGGCCTGTAAAAAATAATTTTTTTACTTTTTTACTTTTTAATTTTGGTCTTAAAAAAGCAGTTTGCAATAGGGTGTTAGCCATACCATAAGCATTGCCTTTATAAGAGTTATAATCATTTATAAAATCGTTTATGCAAAAACTTTCTTTAAAAATAATGTTCTTTTTCACATTTTGTGATGTTAAATTTTCAAACCTTGAAATAATTTTTTCAAAGTATTTATCTCTAAGTTCTTGAGTGTCTTCTATACCAGGAGCAAGCGGAATTAAAAAGATACCTGCTTCTTTTCCTTCTGGAGCACAACTCGAATCAGTAGTACTCGGAAAGCTTGCATAAAAAAGAGGGTTTTCTGGCCATTTGGGGGTGTCGTAAATAGCTTTTGCATGTGTATCAAAATCAACATCAAAAAAGAGGGTATGATGATTTACATGTTTCAATTTTTTATTAAAGCCTATGTAAAACAATAGGGAAGAAGGAGCAAATGTTTTATTACTCCAATATTTTTCAGAATATTGTCTATATGGTTTATCTAAAAGTGTTTCTGTGTGATGATAATCTGCACCACTAACTATAATATCTGAAAAATAAGTTTTTCCATTTGATACAATTCCTTTGGCTTCATCATTTTTAACTATTATTTTATCTATGGGTGTATTTGTTTTAATAACTACACCAAGTTCTTTTGCAAGATTTCCCATCGCTAAAATAACTTGGTACATCCCTTTTTTTGGATGAAAAGTACCTAATCCAAAATCGGCATAATTCATAAAACTATAAAATGAAGGTGTATCACTTGGTTTAGCCCCTAAAAATAATACAGGAAACTCTAGAATTTTAATTAATCGTTCATTTTTAAACTCTTTTCTAACATCTCTTTTAATGGTGCTAAAAAACTGATTAATTTTTTTTATAGTCGTTGGTGTTATGAGTTCTAATGGTGAAATTCCAGGGTTATATACTAGGTCTTTAATTGCAACATCATAATTATCTTTAGCATCTTTTATAAACTTATTTAGTTTTTTTGAGCTACCAGATTCTTCTTTCTCAAAAGCGATTACGATTTTTTCTAACGTATCTTCAATAGTTATAAAATCGTCTTTGCCAAAATATACACTGTATGCCGGATTTAACTTTTCTAATGCGTAATAATCTGAAGGATTTTTATTGAAATCCAAAAAGAAACGCTCAAAAACATCTGGCATCCAATACCATGTTGGCCCTATATCAAAAGTAAATCCATCTTTTTTTAATTGCCGTGCACGACCACCAATGGTTTTATTTTTCTCATAAATAGTTACGTTGTAACCTGATTTCGCCAAATAGCAAGAGGCAGCCAGTGAAGAGAAACCTGAGCCTATTATATTTACTGTTTTTTTCATTTGTTTAACAAATATAATAAAAAGCTAAACAAAAAAAGAAAAAGTTTACAAATCTTTAACTAAGTCTTCTATAGATTTGTATACAGCTATCTTATTTGGAAGGTTTGTAGTATCGAAATCTAACAGTTTTCTACCAAGAAGTAATAATCTAGAATTATCTTTATTTAAAAGGGTTTCGTTAAATTTTTTAAGATATTCAGGAATTAATTTTTCTTCGGGATTAACTGTAAAATAGGATACAAATGTTATTTCTTCGAAAAAATCAAGCAAATCGGTTAAACTTTCCATAGGTACACTTTCTCCTAAAAATATAGTGTGGTAACCTTTGCTTCTAAGTTGATAATTTATAAATAATAAACCAATATCGTGTATTTCATTTTCAGGTAAATATAAAATGAAGGTTTTTGTAATTGGTTTGGGTTCTAAACTTTGAAGTCTTTCAATGTTGAGAAGAATTTTTTGTTTAATATGTACCGAGAGAAAATGTTCGTGTGCTGGAGTAATGGTATTAGTTTGCCAGAGTAATCCAATTTCTTCAAGTAATGGCAGAAACACGCTATAAAAAATATCACTAAAGGTTTTATTTTCAATTAAATTATTATAGGTATTATAAAATAAAACTTGATCAAAATTAATCATAGCCATTTTAAAAGCATTTATAGCATGATCTTCAACCTTTGCCCTTGAAGCTATTTCTCTTACTTTTACAGGAATCTCTTCTTCTTTTAAATTTGCAATTTTAGAGATTTTTATTCCATTATTGTTAAGGTAAGAAATATTTAAAAGCTTTTGAAAACTTGTTAAACTATAATTTCTAATATTTGTATCTGTTCTATTTGGGCTTAATAAATTATACCGTTTTTCCCAAATACGTATTGTGTGAGCCTTGATTCCAGTTAGGTTTTCTAAGTCTTTAATACTAAAGTTGACTTGTATATTGTTCATTTTTAAATAAAAAAGGTTAGACAAAAATACCTAAATTTAGTTTATAAAAAAAATAAATGGAATAAATAAAAAAAGTGCACACGAGAAGATTCGAACTTCCACATCCTAAACGGATACTGGCCCCTCAAGCCAGCGCGTCTACCAATTCCGCCACGTGTGCCTAATAAAGTGAGTAAAAATAAAAAAAGTTAAGGAATATTGCTTAACTTTTTTAGTAACCAGGCTGGGGCTCGAACCTTTGGCTCTAACTCCAGTATTTATAAGTCATCTGCTATTTTTCACAGTAGTTGTTGACGAATTGTGAACCTTGCTGTAATTTTAAATATGTCAAATTAACTTTCGTTGCTACAAATATATATAATTTAAAGTTTTTATTTGCCTTATTATTGTTTTGCGATAGATATTTCTTTTCAGTAAATATTTATATTTAGAATATTAACTCACACAGCACATTTCCCTTCATTCCGCGAAAAGCTACATTACGGTAAAAGAGCTTCACTACCCATACCTAGGACATACCCCCACCAATTTTAGCTTTCCATTTCGCTAACCCTTCCCTCTGAGCTGTAAAGTCCAGAAATTGTGATACTCTAAAAAAGAAAAACCCCTTAAAAAAGAGGTTTTGAGTTAAATATATGTTTTAGAGCCTTGTGCAACGATTACCATTCTTGGCAACAGTTTTTATTAATTCAGGTTACAGTTTTTTATTCAAAATCTTGTCTTCCTGCAATAGCCATTATTTCTACAATATCCTCATTTAATTTAAAATAGATGCTATCAATCCCACAAACACATCGTCTGTAGTCTTCTTTTATATAGTCAACCGATTCAAATGAAAAAGGACTTTGGTTAATAATTTCAAAATATTTAAAAAATGATTCAAAGTATTTGTCCGCTTGAGTCATTCCAAATTTTTTCACACCGTAATGATGAATCCGTATCAAGTCATTTTTTACTTCATTACTTAATTTATATTTAGTCATTAAGTAAAGACTTTGATTGAGCTAAAATTTCATTTTTACTTTCATTTGTAAATCCACTATTTTCGTTTTTCTTCAATTTAGCCCGAATCCAGTTAATTTCAACTTGTTGTTTTCGAGCTTGTCTAATCAAGTCATTTATTAGCTCACTCTTACTTGAATATTCTTTTTTATCCACTTGAGTTTTCAGCCATTCATCGTTTGGCTTTGTGAATGATATACTTTGTCTAGCCATATTTTAATTATTTGATGTATATATACATCAAATACGAATCATTTTCAAATTGTTGCCTAACGGCTCTAATATGTTTAGTGCAGGATTTTAAGGCACTTTACTATCAAAAACTACATTGTTTATTAAATGTTCTAAATTGTAAATTTACTACATCGCCCTGCATTACGTATATTTATTGTTGGGCATTCGTGGTTTATTGCTTTTTTAAATTAATCACAATGATATCTTTTAAGTTATTTTTACTTTTTGCAATAATTTCATTTTCTCCTGAGGAAAGCACTATAGTAAAATAGAAACGTGAATATTTATCAGATTTTGATGGTGTATATTCTTTTCCATTAACAAAGAGTTTCACTTGCTTTTGGTTCGAATATACCTTGATGGTTTGTTCTGCTTTTGTTCTATTAATAAGCCTTCGTTCTGAAATATAAAGCATTGGATCTTCTTTGTTCCAATTCGCCTTATAGAAATAAAATGCATCTTTTTTATCCTTACGATCAAATGTGACAATTCCTTTATCGTTTTTACCTGGTTTTTCACCCTCGGTACGATGTGCCGCACCATAATCAAACAAATTCCAAATGAATGTCCCCCAAATGAATGGACGTTTATCAATTTCTTCCCAATATGCTTCGTGAAAATGGGTTTGCCAGTTTTCTGGATGCCAATAGCTGGTGGGGTTTGTTTTTTTTAACTCTTCACTTTGGTGTACAATACTTGCCCCTGCTCCATATTCACTAATACCAATAGGTGTGTTTGGTATTTTGGTATGCGTGTTATCAAGCCATTTACCAATGTCTGAAACCTCACCGCCATACCAGCCAAAATATAAATTCCAAGCCATAAGATCTGTGATTTTATTTAAATCTCCCGATTGATTACTAGCAGCAGTTGTAACCCTTGAAGGATCTTCAGAAATTGCTAATTTGTGTAACTCTTTAACGTATTCTACAGGATTATCTCCAGATTCTTTTAGTTCGTTAAATAATCCCCAAAACAGAATGGAAGGATGATTCATATTTTGACGTATCATTTCCTTAAGTTGATTTTCCCCATTTTTCTTGAACCGTTCTGAATTAACAAATCCTTTTTCAGCATATCCTCCAGGGCCGACAAAAGGTATTTCACTCCAAACAATTATACCTGCTTTATCGCACAATTTATACATATATGAATCGTGAGGATAATGTGACATCCTCAAACTATTAGCTCCCATATCCTTCATTATTTCAACATCTTCAAGATGATGAAATGGAACCAGAGCATTTCCTAATTCTGGTCTGTCCTGATGACGACAAACTCCTTTTATCTGAATATGTTTTCCATTTAAAAAGACGCCTTTATCGGGGTCAACATGAAAGTAGCGTAATCCTAGTGGCTGAATTACTTCGTCAATTATTTTTTCATCTTTAATTAACTGTACCCGAACGGAGTATAAATATGGATCTAAAGTACTATGCCAAAGATGTGGTTTATTAATTTCTATGGGAATTGTTATTTCTTTGGTGGAATCATCATTATCTATAGTTTGAGTTTTGGAGAAAACGGTAGTTTCTTTATCATCTAGTACACTAACATTTACGTCAACATTACTTTTTCCTAGGACTTTTATAATTGATCGGACAGAGGCATAATCGTTAGTAACAGTATCCGGATGCAGATAAACTCCTTCTGATCCATAATCAAGTAAAGAAATACAATCCAACTCGGTTATGTATAGCTCAACATCACGATACAATCCTCCATAAAAATTAAAATCACCAAGTAAAGGCATTACATCAAGCTGTTGAGCATTATTTACCTTTACGGTAATTGTGTTTTCCTTACCATAAACCACGTAAGGAGTAATTTCAAATGCAAAAGCGGTATAGCCACCTCTATGCTCACCAATGTGTTTACCATTTATGAAAACATCAGTAACCAAATTAGCTCCCCAGAATTTAATGAATAATCTTTTGTTTTTCCATTCTTGTTTAACGTCAATCTTTTTTGTGTAAATCCCCAACCCTCGATAATAATCGGTGTTACCTCCTAAGGCATCTTTTGTGTTCCATGTATGTGGTAAGTTTATTGATATGCCTTTACTTTTAACATCGTAGCCATAACTGAATTTCCAATTTTCATTAAGGTTAAAAACCTGTCGTTGTGCGTGTAAAGCTAATCCTCCAATTAAAATTATCAGTAATAACGTAAATGTTTTTTTTCTCATTTTATATATTCCTGTGGTGATGTTATTTAATCATTCTCAATCATTTCCCGCATGACACAAAACGTTGGCGGTATGGGCAGTAAGGGATTTCTGGTGTTTTCTTGTCAAGCTACACGAAAAGTTGAAGCAGGAAACAAGCCTTCGCACACCACTGAAACCCTTATAGACAAGACTGCGTGTTACAGCCAGTCATTTTTTGATCAAATTTTGGTTCATCATCAGTTATAGATTACTTGGTTATAATGTCAATCTCTGCATACCCAACGGAATCATTGCTCAATGTATTTTTTTCTGCCCTCAGTTTTATATATCTGGCACTTTCCAAAGGAAATATCTTAGTTTGCCAGAGTGGATTGTTCTTGATGTTGGAAAATTCTCCTTCATCAACAAGTTCCCAGTTTTTATTATCATTTGATGTATAAAATTGATAGTGTGTGAATATTCCCGGAGGGTATGATTGACTGGGCAAATACCTAAAGCCGATCAATTCTTCTATTTTGCCTAAATCAACCACAATATCAATGGGCATTTTACTGTTATTTCCCTGATACCACGTTGTATTTACGTTTCCATCTATTGCATCAGTTGCCTTAGGGTCAGTCGTGTTAATTACCACCCAATTCTTTTTTGCAATATCAAATTTTTCTTCAGCAACAGAACTATTTTTCTTGCTTGAAGCTTCGTAAGCAATGGCTTTAATGGTGACTTTTTTACCATCAGTAGCTATTGGCCCTAAGTATTTTTTTGATGTTGGTGTAGGCATCGTTTCATCGAGGGTGTAATAAATCTCCGATTCTTTGTCAGAGGGTGTTATTATTAGATTACCCGATTTTTCACGCATAATTACGGGCGGAACCAAGATTTGGGGGGCATTATATACTTCGATATTGGATATTACAGGGCAGGCCTTGGTCTCGGTAACCGTAAAACGTAGTTTGCTTGCATGAATGGTCGAAAAGGATATGATGCGCTTATAGCCAATGGTGGTTGTGCCATTGCCGTTTGCCACCAACTGGTCTTTGAGTTGTTTCCATTCGCCATTGACAAATGCTTCGAGTGTGAACGATTTTATGCGTTGCCCCAGACGTATATTTTCTTGCACAAGAAAACGGTTCATGGTTTTAGGCTTGTCAAAATCAATGATCAACGAAGCTGTTTTAACAGAATCATCTGTTGACCAATAGGTGTCTTTATTACCATCTGTTACATTTATTGCCCCGAATTTTTTGTTATTGTCCCGAACATTCGAGGCTATAATTTTTGCGTTTTTTGCCAAATCAGTTGCAAATGTTTCTTTTATGGCTTTAGCGAAAGCTAACACCTCTTTTTCGTCGTTTTCATGTATTAAACCTCTTTTGTCGATAGGAAAGTTGAGCAAAAATGTTCCATTTCTGCCTATCGATTTATAGTAGGTTTCCATCAACTTAGGAAGATTTTTTACACGCGAATCTTCACTTTCATGGTAAAACCAACCTGGGCGAATGGAAGTATTTACTTCACCTGGCACCCATGCATCTCCGTCTTCTACTCCGTAGCGTAACATTTTTTTAGGGACATCTCCGGTTTTATACAATAAACTCCAATTGGTTTCGCCAACATAGCCCGATTCAGTGCCAACCCAACGCAAATCAGCTCTATCACCTTTGTCGTTCCAAATAACACAATTGGGTTGTAGGCTTCGTATCATTTTATAGGTATTTGGCCAGTCGTAATAGGTTTTGCGATCAATCCTTCGTACGGTTTTGGCTCCTCCGTAATAGCCGTCACCTCCGTTGGCCCCATCGAACCATATTTCGAATATTTCGCCATATTTGGTAAGGCACTCCTCAATTTGTTTTCTAAAAATGTTCTCAACATAAGGACTGCTACCATTGGCATCGACAATGCCATAACTGGAGTGATTTCTATCCCATGGGGAAATATAAATACCCAGCTTGAGTCCATATTTTTTACAGGCTTTTGCCAAATCGCCCACAATATCACCTTTCCCGTCCATCCATGGAGAGTTTTTTACAGAATAATCAGTAGTTTCTGTCGGCCAGAGACAAAAACCAGAATGGTGTTTGGCCGTGAGGATTATTCCTTTCATACCAGCTTCTTTGCAGACACGAGCCCACTGGTCGCAATCCAAATTGGATGGATTAAAGAGTTGAGCATCATCGGCAGCACCGTATCCCCATTCCTGATTGGTAAAAGTGTTGGTTGAGAAGTGAATGAACGCATAGAATTCCATCTCTTGCCAACGTATTTGGTTCTCAGTGGGAACAGGACCATAAGGAGTAGGAGCATTTTCTTGTGCCTTACAAGCATTAATTACTAAAATTATAATGGCTAGTAAAGTCGTTTTCATACTAAGTTTTTTCATTGATTTTATATTCTGACTAACGTAAAATTATGTTTCTGAAAATCAATACTTTATGAAATTTATAAATTGTCATATTTTCAGTTTTATATTTCTTTCAATCACTCAATTTTACGTTAGCCAATGGACTAACGGTCTTGTGTATGATTTGATGCGAAAATTAAGAAAAAAATGGATAGAAAAAAACAAAATTAGAAGTGAACGAGGTTTTCCCAAAGCGGAAAAAAGTTAGCAATGAATTATTCTGACTAACGTAAAATTATGTTTCTGAAAATCAATACTTTATGAAATTTATAAATTGTCATATTTTCAGTTTTATATTTCTTTCAATCACTCAATTTTACGTTAGCCAATGGACTAACGTATTGTATAAGAAACGTTGCGTGAGTTATGGAAAAAGATATTAAAGAGAACAGGACAAAAAGTGAGCGAGGACTTTCCGAAGGAAACGTCCGAAGCAATGTTTTTTATACGTTGTTGTGCCACGTTTTTAATTTTTTGAAGAGTCTAATTCATTTTTCAATTCGAGTATTATAGTGTTCATATCGGTCAGACGTTTTTGAAAATTATCATCACGTTCATCTCTGTCGGATGCCGATTTATGCAATTCTTCTATATATTTTGTTGCGTTATCTGGTTGTACCAATGTTGTTATAAGCCCAATTGAAGCACCTATTAAAACATACATTATGTTAAACCAAACATCATATTTTAATCTTTTACTAGTCAAACCTTTAATCTAAAGAATTCCTCGCAGCTTGCTGCGGGGTTCAAAGGAAAAGTTTGAAAAACGGATGGTTTTTCAAAACACTTTGAAAAAGTGTATATTGGATTTATGAGTGATCATATCTACAAGAGACACAATAAGAGTTTATTGTTATACCATTTGGTTTGTCCAATAAAGTATCGGCGCTCAATTTTGACAGAAGAAGTAAGTAAATGTGTTGTACAAACATGTTCAGAGATAGAATTTCGATATGACATATATTTTGTGGAGGTTGGATTGGATGAGAATCATGTTCATTTTTTAGTTCAGAGCGTACCGATGTATTCACCAAAGCAAATAGTTCAAACAGTAAAAAGTATAATAGCACGTGAAGTTTTTCGATTTCATCCAGAAGTAAAGGAACAATTATGGGGAGGTCAATTTTGGTCAGATGGTTATTATGTTAATACTGTTGGTCAGTACGCTAATGAAGAGGTTATAATTGCATATTTGAAAAACCAAGGAAAACAAAAAGAGTATAAACAGATTCACTCAAGCCAGTTAAGGTTATTTGAGTAATTCTGATACCTCGTCAGCTTGCTGCGGGGTAGTTCATTAACTATATCAAGGTCTTTTTTTGTACGGATATTTGATAGATATTTTTCAATTCCACCATCTTGTATTGCAAATACTCCTTTTTCAGCCAATTCGTATGTTGAATTTGATTTAAGTCTAATTAAATCTAAAGCTTTACAAGTATGTATTGACCGTGTTCTAATATTAGATGTTTGGCCATGTATAGAGGTATATCCGTCTTTAAATAGTTTTTCAAGTAAAGCGTCAATGTCTTTTATTAAATCTTTACCCAATTCCATTTCACATGCTAACGGTAAATTGTATGAGTAGTGGCAGATTGAGTGGCACTATCCTATAAAACGGCGAAACAGTTTGTGCGGGTTACAACCCTTGATATTTAGTGCTTTACCTACCATTATTTATAAAAATGTTGTACACTGTTTTTTTTGAATATTAATTAAATACTTATTCTATGTTGTAATGCTTTGTGTATGCATTTCTATTTTTTAGCAGATGCTTCAAATTCGAATCACAAAGATGACGAAGCTCCTCTAACTTTTGCTTGAATCTGGGATCTTGAATAAGGTTATTTATTTCTTCAGGATCATCTTTTAAATTAAAAAGCATTTCTAAAACAGGCTCCCTATCTTGTTTAGATATATCACCGATACTATACGGGTGCGACACTTTTAAAAAACGAATATATTTCCATTCTCCATCAACATAACCTTCCTGTAGCGGTGTATCACGCCCAGTATACATATTTTCAAGATATAATCCGTTGCGCCACGGTACATTTAAGGCTTCACCTTGAACTAGAGGTTTTAAGCTTCTACCTGACATAAATGGTGCTGGTTTTACTCCTGCATAATCAAGTAATGTGGTAGTAATATCAAGACTTGATACTAATTCGGTACTACTAAGTCCTCGCATTTTTTGTGGAGCTGTTGGGTCATATACAAAACATGGAAATTTAGAAGTGAGGTCGTATAATAAACCTTTTCCTCCCATGCCATATTCACCCATCAAAACACCATGATCACTGCCGTAAACAATAATTGTATTTCCTGATAAGCCTTGCTTTTCAAGTTCAGCCATTAATTCACCAACCATTTGGTCAATTTCTGTTATCATTTGAAAGTACCTAAAATGATGTTCTTTGTTCGACACTGGATCGTAATCATAGACATAGGTCTTATTACGTCCCAGATCCTGATTCATTACTTCACGTGGTATGTAATTATATGGGTTGTCAGGATTCTGCAAGGGATAAGGAATATCTAGGTTTCGATACTTACCACCATATATTGGATGGTCCGTCAAACGCTCATCCTCACTTGCCGATTGATCAAGTGGTTTATGCATTTTTTGCACTTTACTTCCGTGAGGTGTAGCATAGGCAACTGATAGACAAAAGGGTTTATCGTTATTGTTATTCCGCAAAAATTTGAGAGCATTATCTGTGTGATGACGATTGGTTGTCACTGTTTGTTTTATCCCATCTGGATTTGTACGTTCAAAATAAAATGGGCCATGACCTATGTGCCCATCCCAAAAATCGAACATGTCAGAAAAATTAAGACCATCCAATAAAATATGCCACTTTCCAACATAACCGGTTCTATAATTGGCTTTTTTTAAAAGTGCCGGGTAGCTGTCTTCCCACTGACTTTTCGTTGTTTTGTGATCACTACTAAAACCATTACGATTAATTCGCTCGTGATTACCCAACATAATTGCAGCACGACTTGGCATGCACGTGGGTTCAGCTATATAAGCATTTTTAAATCGAATTCCTTTTGACAACAGTTTGTCCACATTTGGTGTTTCCACCCACGGATGCCCCATTCCTGAAAAAGAATTATCTCGCTGATCATCACTAAGAATAAACAACAAATTAGGCCGCGTAATCTTTTCATCTGATTGAGAAAATGAATTAATTGAAAAAAATAAGAACAATAAAAATGGTAATTTATATTTTTTCATACTGTATGTGATTTTAATAGTTGAATTCTGACTAACGTTAAAATATATCTTTAGTAATCATTGAGTTACTAAATCCAATATCGTCAGGTTTTAGGTCAAATTTATCAATTTGTTTTCTAATTCTTTTTACTATTCCTAGTTTTCTTTTTTGGTCAAGGAACAAATATTCAGTTGGTGGGTCATATGGTACTTGTTTTACAGTCATGGTCCAAATTATGGTTGCAAGCTTTCTGGCTGTAGCACTTACCGCAGCTTGTCTACCTTTTCTGTAAGCAATACGGTTAAAAAAGTCCGATAAATGTGTGTCTTTTAAATTCCCTATGGCATTTGCTGCCAATGGACTAACGTGTTCGTGTATGAGTAGTAGCGCGCTTATATGCCATACTTTTCGGAAAGTAAAATACAAAATTAAAAAAGAATAGCGACTTGAATTAAGATCCAAATCGCTATTACTTATACACGTCTTAAGTTGGCAATAGTTATTGGACTTCAATTTGACTCCAAATCCCTGTTTTAGCAGTTTCTTGTGCATATTCTAGAAATGTTTTTGCTTTTCTGTCTAGAACTCGTTCAATATCATTAACCACTAACTGATTTTTAGGATTGGTTAAAACATGACTAAATAAATACTCAATTAACCATACTACATCACTTGGTATTTGCATTTGCTTCATACCATCAATATACTGTTCTAATGTGATGTCATAGAAGTTTATTTTTCTGTCACTAGTTTTTGAAATTATATTGATAATATCCTTGAAGTTGATTAATTCTGGACCTGTTACCTCAATAATTTCACCGTTATAAGTGTCATCAAGCAAAACAGTTGCAGCTACTTCTGCAATATCATTGGCATCTACAAATGGAATTAAAACATCAGACATTGGTAACGCCACTTCTCCAGACAAAATAGGATCCAAAAAGAAACTTTCGCTCCAATTCTGATTAAACCAAGATGCTCTAACTATTGTATAATCCATACCAGAATTCATCACAATTTTTTCACAAGCTTCAGCCTCGGTTTCACCTTTTCCAGAGAGCAGCACCATTTTTTTAACACCTAATTCTTTTGCTAAATAAGTTAAACTCTCTATAGCTTCTTTGGCTCCTGGAACAGCAAGATCAGGATAATACGTAACATACATTTTTTCGATGCCGCTTAAGGTTTCTATCCATGTTTCTTTATTATCCCAATCAAAGCTTGGTGATGAATTTCTTGAACAAATTCTTGGCTCAATTCCTTTCTTTTGTAATTGCTCTACTACTCGGCGACCAGTTTTTCCAGTTCCTCCGATTACTAAAATGTTTGTTTTCATAATGAATTGTTTTAAAATGTTTTTTGAATAAATATTGATATAAGTAATAGTATGAATGAAACCATACTTGAAATGGTTCTAATACTATGGAAATGATTCCAAGCACTTTCATAATAGGTTCTAAAACCCTTCAGCTCCATTAAGTTAAGATTGGTAATATTTAATGCTTCTAGTTCATTGTTTAAGTGTACATTTCCAAAGGCTGTAACTCCAAAAGTGCCAAATAGATAGATGATTGTTGATGCCAACACTAGCACGAATACAGTTTTGTTGTTGAACTGTAAATAAGTAGATATCACCAATGAAATTAAGCTTCCAAAGAATACAATGAAGAACACCGGATTCAAGATTTCTCTATTAATGTTTTGCATTGTTTCCAAATACATTACATGACCTATTTTTTTTGTTCCCAATATGACTGAAACTGACCAAGCGAAGAAAAAACCTGTGGAAAGTGCATTCAATAAAACCGTTATAAAAAAAACAGCTGTTTTCATGCTTTTAATTTTTTTGTTAAATGACTTCCGAAATAAAATACAATGAAGTAAAACTCAACTATAATTGTATAAAACATCGGATCCCCGAAAAATTCTGAATAGCTTCCACCATTTGGAATTATAAATACTGGAACTGTAATTATTACATCTAGAAGCGTAGCCACCATAACGAATGTAAGCCCTAATTGAGATGGTTTTATGTGACTTTTTTATAGAACAGATATGTTCCTATACATGCGCTAGGTATGATACCTAAAGCCAATGCGATATTAGATTGTAGTTCCAGATTTTCTAAAATGGGAACATAAAATGATAAGAGGTAAAAGCTAACTCCTAAAATCCAAACGAGTATACCACATACAATGCTAAATAAATTTTTACTGATCATAATCTTAAGTTTTTTAATTATGACACAAATCTATAGTAGCTGTCTTCCAGCGACTTATTCAGAAAGAATTATGATTTATTCGAAAAGAATTTTACACTTGGCTAGGTCTGTAGCCAAACTTTTTTTCAAAAGCGTTAGAGAAAGAACCCAAACTATCGTAACCTACAGCCCAAGCGGCTTCTTGAATTGTTTTTTGTTCGTTTTTAATTAAACTGTAGGCTTTTTTTAAACGTTCGTTTTGTAAGTATTTGAAAACCGGAACGCCAAACTGTGCTTTAAATTCTATTTTAAGCTTATTTGTGTTAGTTCCAATTCTGTTGGCCAATTCTGTTAAGGAAGGTGGACTTTCTAAATCGGATAATAAAATTTCTTGAGCGAGATTGATTTTTTCTATTTGCGAAGTATCAAGTTTTGTGTTTTGTTGTTGTGCCAATTGTCCAAAATAATGAGAAAGTAAAGCTGTGATATGGCTTTTATAAAACATCATTTTAATCTCACCTTCGTAAGTATTGCTGAAGAACTGTTCAACTAATTGAAACATTTCTGGGCTCATATTAAATACAGGACCTTCAACATAATGGTCTTTTGGGTGAATTAATTGGTATAAAAATTGTTCCAAGAATTGACCTTCACCATTAGGCAATTTGTCTATGTTTCTTATTGTTGTAGCGATTACTAGACATTGCAGCGATTTTAGTTTGGAAACATGATGTTCAAATTCTACCATATTATCTGCATAAAATGATAGTACCATACCTTTGGTGTGATGGAACTTTTTGGTTTTTCCATCAAATTTTACATTAAGACCAACATCACCTGCACCATAAAAGGCGATAGCTATTACTGGCTCGTCAAAAAAACATGAATCTATTAAATTATTTTCGGTAGAAGCCTCTTCCAACAAGATTGTGTAATCATTTATATCTATTATTTCACGATTCATTCTTATGATTTATCTCAATCGAGTTTAATTATGGCACACAACGGTCTAGTGTAAGATTTCGTTGCATGAATTTAGTAATAAACTTTGCAAGTACAAACTGATAAAGGAAAAATCTCTGTTTTTCTTAGTAGGGAGGTAGTTCGCAATGAATTTTACACTTTGTTGTAAAACGTTTTTATTTCAAATATTTAATTTGATACATTTGCTTTAAAGTTATATCAAATTTTAGAAAAAATTACACATATGAAAATCAAGGCTTTACTTTTTTTTGTTCTAATTTTCACAATACTATCTTGTAATCAAAAAGACGAAAATTTAGAATTTGTAAACACCTATAAAATAACTTACTTTGGAAATGGAAATACAGAAGGAAGTGTTCCAATAGACAATAATAATTATGAAATAAATGACGTAGCTAAAGTAGCCCTAAATTATAATAATTTAAAACGAGAGGGATATAGTTTTTTAGGTTGGAATACTTTATTTGATGGAACAGGAGAACAGTATATGGAAGAAGAAAGTATTAATATTGGTAATTCAAATATAGAATTATATGCGCAATGGGCAGACAACGTTATTAGCCATGAACTAAATACTGAAAATCAATTAAGAATAACAGGACTTCCAGAAATAGATGAAAATGATTGGTATTATGCAACTGTAGATTTTTTAAGTGGCAGGCTAATTCTTAATACAGAAAATTCTTTGTCTAATTTTCAGTTTCAATACAAAAGTGGTGGAGATAATTTTGGGTTTTTAAGAATTAGTCAGGGCTTTTACTTTAATACAGCGGTAGCTGTAGATAATGTTGCCTCAATGATCAAAATTTTAGAATCAGGAAGTTTAATTGATGAAAATATTTTTGAGAGTTTAAGTACCGCAGAAATAAGTGGTTATTTTCAAAACTGGAGTGATCTTGAAAATGTTTTTATTCCAGTCAGATTAACTATTGATAACAATACCCATTTCGGCTTTTTAAAAGTATCATTTAATGATATTGAAGGTCTTCTTACTATTCATACAATAGCATATAATAAAATATCTAATGAATCTATAGTGACTTTTTAAATCTCTACTAAGGTTAAGTTCTATTATATAATCTTCAAAACTCCTTAGATTGGATTTTGGAATTTATTGGATGTTGATTAGGAGTAGTATCTTTAGCTTGATATAAAGCTTTGTTTAAAGCTCTTTGACAGCCTTTAAGCTCCAAACTATTACTAATGTCGTATCCAACTATTTTACGGCTGTACATATCTGTAATTAGAGCTAAGTAGCAGAAGCCTTTTATTGTTCTAATGTATGTGATGTCGCTTACCCAAACTTGGTTAGGTCTATTAACTTCTAAATCTTTAATGATATTTTTATACTTGTAGAACCTGTGGTAAGAGTTAGTGGTTCTTGATCTGTATTTCTTTCTAAGTGTAAGCATATTGTGTTTTCTAAGAATATTGAATAAGGTATCTCTACCTATTTTTAAATGGGCATTGGTAAACTCTTGTTTTAATGATTTGGTAAGTTTTCTAACACCTTCTCTAGGAAGGGATTTGCGTCTGTTCTTTACTATTGCAACCACTTTTTTCTCTATCTCTAAACGTTTGTCTTCTCTACGTTTATATTTGTAGTAAGCATCACGTTTAAGTCCGAAACAGTCAGTTATAGTTGATAAGGATGCAAATCCCTTTGACTTTTCTCTGGCCTTGATTAAGGTTTGATACTTAGCTTTTTTTTTAGCTCTAGGACAGATTTATAGCCCAACTGTTCAGCAGCTACTTCTAAGTATGAATCATCAATAAGAGCATCCATATCTTTTTTAAGAAGCAGCTTTTTAAGCTGTTCGATCTCTTTCTGTAGCTGTTTAATGCGTGTAATCTCGTCTTTAGTTTTCACAGTAACTCTTGTGTTCATTAGATCTTTACGGTTGTATTTTTTTATCCATTCGTTGATTGTGGATGGTGCAATACCGTAGGCTTTACCTAGTTGATACTTGTTTAGTTTTCCTGCGGTAAGTTCGTCTAAAATTTTGAGTTTAAAGGATTCTGAATACCGTCTAATTACTTTGTCATTTTTGTACATAATGTTTAAAATTATGTAGCCTTTATTCAGGACGGGTCACAGACGTTAGCAATTCCGAGTGGATTCGGACGTAGTCGAATCCGCCGTAATTGCGGTTATACATTGTTGTAACACGTACTTAAACTCAAATAACTACCTCATACTCTCTATTAATTTTTGTCCTAATCCCGATGATAAGATTCCTATCAAAATCATATGGCCTACGAAAAACCAAAGTATGCCAATAATAGTTGCCCAATACAGTTTACGTGACTTGTAAAAATCATAAATAGTTAATACTAGGATCAATATTAGGATACCTCCCAAGCCATAGATAGCTTCGTTAGTCATGAAATCTTTACTGATTTGCATAAAGGAATGTCTGCCCATGCGTCCTAGTGCAGGTCCCAACATAGATATGGACGCTAAAAGGAAGAATCGCTTGTGATTTTGCGGTTTATTCCTGTAAAGATAGCCTAGAATGACATAGGCTGAAAAAGTAAAAAGGATGAAATTATTCCCCCAGAAAAGTCCTGAAATTCCAAAAGTCGCATCACCAGTTTCAAAGTAACTCTGTAAGGTGTAGTAGATTACATAACCTCCAGATAACAATACCGCCGAGGCAAATAAACTCCAAAATTTACCATTAGTCTTATGTTGGATTATTTTTCCTTTTGATGTGAGCCAATTTTGCCATACAAACGCAACATACCAGAGGGTAAATATAATTGCATGTACTATAAAAAATGTTGGTAACGGTTCCCTATCTGTAAATGAACGAAAAAAGAAGTGGTTTGAAAAACCCAAAAACACAATCATGAATAGGATTATACTCATTGTCAAGAAAAATGAGTGGTCCGATATTTTCCTCTTTTTATTCATAGTTTTTGTTTTCGTATGTCTAGTCCTGAAATATGGCTACAGGTTAAAATTGAATTAAGCTGTTTTTAAATATACCATATTAGGTGTTTTATAGTCTAAAGATAAATGTAATCTTATTTGGTTGTATAAATTAATTG
>NZ_JAKKDU010000008.1 GCF_021728535.1 Wocania arenilitoris
TTGATTAATGATTTTGCATTGTGTTCTCTGTTCATTGTAATGATTTTTAAGGTTAAAATTATAATCTTTTTTCTCTCTTAAAAATCAACCTATAAAAGTTCACTTTTTGCTGACGTTAAACAGGCTAAAGTCTCTATTAATGATGCCATTTTATCTCCTGTCATTGAGCAAATTATTCTTGATAATTTTATTCTACCAAGAATGTCTTTTGGAATGGTATCTTGCCAAGCCGATTTAAAAACAATGATTGGACTCGCAAGGCAATCCATAAAATCGAAGACAAAATCACTCTTATCCTTTTTAGTTGGTTTTAATACTTTTTCTTTTGCTGATATAGGTTTACACTCAAAACCAAAATCGAACTGAACTACTTTTAAATTTTCCATGATGTGAGACTTTAAATTAAACGCTATCTAATAATACTTGATAATTCACAGGATGCTTATCTCTGTAATAAGCTAAATGACTTTCTCCACTATCGACATCGTAATTTTCACTACTTAATCGGTAATGTTCTTCTACTTCTTGTAATGACATGTTGAATTTTTCAGACACTTGTTTCATAATTCTAAAATTTTTTGATTAAACAATATTTGAGCAGTACCTAAACGGAAGCTAAAATCTCAGCTCAAAAGGAAACGGAATAAATGAGGAAGGGGATAAGCGCAACGGCCTTATGCCGTAGTCTTTTGATGGGTGTATTTTACGAGTTTATCTTTGCACTATTCCCATAAATTCAGCATTTAAACTCAAACTAAGAAGTTCTAAATCGATAAGTTTTGGTTGGCGCCTTTGGTAGGTCAAAAGCTGTTCTTTTGATATTCTTCGTAATACTTCAAATATTCTTTCGTAATTTGCATTTAGGTTGTTCATTATTAATGTTTTATCGCTAAAACAAATTACTGATTGTCAGTAAAATGAACAACTTTTTTCTATTTAATCATAATGCACAACGGGTTTTATAAAAATTTTAACACCCCAATTTTAATAAATGCTTTATTCCTTAGCCGCCAGATAACGTTCGGCATCCAGAGCCGCCATACAACCTGTTCCTGCTGCTGTTACGGCTTGTCTGTAAACATGGTCGGCTGCATCTCCAGATACAAACACACCATCTATATTAGTTTTTGAAGTCCCTGGTATATCATTAATAATGTACCCTGTTTCATCTAAATCTAAATAGCCCTTAAAAATATCAGTATTTGGTTTGTGTCCAATAGCCACGAAGAAACCTGTTGCAGGAATTTCATGTTTTTCACCAGTTTTATTATTAAAAACTCTAACTCCAGTCACTACTTGCCCATCTCCTAGAACCTCATCAGTTTCAGTGTTGAATAAAATCTCGATGTTTTGGGTGTTTTTGACTCTGGCAGCCATAATTTTAGAAGCTCTAAAAACATCTCTTCTTACAATCATAGTTACCTTTTTGCACAATTTAGATAAGTAGTGTGCTTCTTCACAAGCAGAGTCCCCGGCGCCTACAATAACAACCTCTTGATTTCTATAAAAGAACCCATCACAAATAGCACAGGCCGATACACCGCCGCCAAGCTTCAAATATTTTTGTTCAGATTCCAGACCCAAGTATTTGGCGCTTGCCCCTGTTGAAATAATTACTGTATCTGCGTGAATTTCCTTGGTATCGTTTACCCATACTTTATGTACATCTCCCGAAAAGTCAACTTTGGTAATCCAGCCATCACGCACATCGGTTTCAAAACGTTGCGCCTGTGCCTGTAGTTGCATCATCATTTCCGGTCCGGTGACACCATCTGGATACCCTGGGAAATTCTCGACCTCATTGGTTGTTGTTAATTGACCACCTGGTTGTGTGCCTTGATATAAAACGGGTTTCATATTGGCCCTTGCAGCATAAATAGCCGCCGTATAACCTGCAGGTCCAGACCCTATAATTAAGCATTTTACTTTTTCTATTGTATCTGACATTATTTTTTGTATTAAATTTTAAACCAATTTTTAGTAATCTCTTTTTCGATAACTTCATTACCTCTATGAACAAACTCATTCTTAACCGCATCATATTTATAATCATCTCCCCACTCCTTAAATTTTTCAGCAACTTGTTTAACTGAATCACAAATAAAGTTAACCTCTTCATTTGTCATGGTTGGATGTATGGACATGCGAATCCAACCTGGACGCTCTATTAAACAGCCATCGAGTATCTTTTTTTCTATTGATTTCGATGTTGACTCGTTTACATTTAATAAGTAATGCCCATATGTGCCAGCACAAGAACAACCTCCACGTGTTTGAACACCGAAGCGGTCATTTAAAAGTTTCACTATTAAATTATAGTGTGCATCATCAATATAAAATGAAAATACGCCTAGTCTTTCGGTATGCTCTGGAGCCAAAATTTTTAGATTTTCAATTTTAGAAAGGTTTCTAAAAATAATATCATTTAGTTCATGCTCTCTATCTAAAATGTTTTGTACACCCATTTTTTCTTTAAGCTGGATAGACATCGCTATTTTAATAGCCTGTAAAAAACCTGGTGTACCACCGTCTTCTCTGGTTTCAATATCATCAATATAATCGTGATCTCCCCAAGGATTCGTATAAGATACTGTACCACCACCTGGGTTATCTGGCACTAAGTTTTTATATAGTTTTTTGTTGAATATAAGAACACCCGAAGACCCCGGTCCTCCTAAAAACTTATGAGGTGAAAATGTAATAGCATCTAAATATTCATCCTCATTTTCTGGATGCATATTGATGTTTACATAGGGGGCAGAACACGCAAAATCTACAAAACACAAACCATTGTTTTGGTGCATCACGCTTGCAACGTCATGGTAATTTGTTCTGATACCTGTAACATTAGAACACCCAGTAATAGCTGCTATTTTTATCGGACAATCTTTGTTCTCTTTTATTAATTCTTGTAACTGATTAATACAGGGTAAACCTGCTTCATTTGAAGGAATTACTTTTACCCTAGCTATAGTTTCTAACCATGAAGTTTGGTTGGAATGATGCTCCATATGAGATACAAAAATAATGGGTCTCTTTTCTTCTGGAACTGTGGTATAATCTTTTAAGCTTTCATTCACCTTTAATCCAAGGATCCTTTGAAACTTATTAATAGCTCCTGTCATGCCAGTACCAACAGTAATCAACACATCTTCTTTAGAAGCATTTACATGGTTTTTAATAATGTTTCTGGCATCGTGATAAGCCAAAGTCATGGTAGACCCCGTAATAGATGTTTCGGTATGGGTATTCGCTACATAAGGCCCTATTTCATTTAATAATTTTTCTTCGATAGGTCGATATAGTCTACCACTGGCTGTCCAATCTGCATAAATAATTTTTTTTCTGCCGTAAGGCGAATCAAAATATTGATCTACACCCACAATATGTTCTCTAAATGGTCTAAAATACTTTTCTAAACTATCAAATTCAACTTTAACTCTTAACATATTTTTGTTGTTTAAATTATTCTTCTTAAGAATCAATAGTTTCTAAATATAAATCTTCTAATTCCTTTAGGCTTATATCTTCACTTTTAAAAGATTCAACTAAACGTCCCTCTTTCATAATTCCAATATGTGTTGCAATTTGCTTTGCACGAAAAATATCATGAGTTGCCATAAGTGTTGCTACCCCTTTGTCTTTAAGGGTTAATAGCAAATTAGAAAATTCATTACTTGCCCTTGGGTCTAATCCAGATGTAGGTTCATCCAAAAGCAACACTTTAGCATCTTTAGCTAAAGCAATAGCAATGCCTACTTTTTGGCGCATACCTTTAGAATATGCAGACACTCTTTTGGTATGTGCATTAGCTTGTAATCCAGCTTCTGTTAGAAAATCTATAAACTCTGCTCTATTATACTTTTTCTTTGCTAAACCAACAAAATACTCTAGGTTTTCTAAACCAGTTAAAGTAGGGTAGAGCATCAAGTTTTCAGGAATATATGACAAATATTTTTTTGTCTCCATGTTTTTTTTGCTAACATCTAATCCGTTTATGCTAACACTTCCTTTTGTTGCTTCAATAAACCCTAGAAACAAATTAATGGTAGTCGATTTACCAGCACCATTGGCGCCTAATAGACAATAAATATCGCCTGCTTCAACTTTAATATTCAAATTATTAAGAGCAGAAAAGTTATTATATTCTTTACTTAAATTAGTTGCTTCTAACATATCTTAATTATTTTTTTTTGGGAAATTATTGAAATCTTCTACTGTTAATTTTTGATGGTTTTTGTATTTGTTATAAAAATAGGCTGTCCATTCTTTTTGAAATGTTTTTGTTGAATTTTGAAAACTCAAATAGTGTTGAGTATCGGTTTCAGCAATTTCATTCATTGTGTTTTGAAATAGTATAGAAGGAGAAAACCAACTAAGTTTATTTGCAAATTCACGTTGATTCATGGATTGATTTTCAAACTTGCTTTCAAACGCATCCATAAATTTATTTTTTTCATTTAATAGAATAAAGTTTTTATTCCAATAGATTCTAAAGCGATTATTTGCATCAACTTCTTTATCCTTTTCTGATGGATTGTCTTCATAAAACTTATGTAAAATAGCTTCCTCTTTCTTTTCGAATTCTTTTTCAATAGCTCTTTTTGAAGTGATGTATTCAACTCTAGATGGAGAAGGGTATACACTGCTTGCTAAAATATTTACAAAACTTGGTATAATCAATACGAAAAGTAACCATGTACCTAATAGTAAAATGATATTTTGAGAAGAAGACTTGTTAAGTAAGTTTACTAAAAAAGCCAAACCAAACCAAAACAAAGTATATAAAGCAATACTTAATAGTAAAACTAAATAAGATGTGTTTAAGAAATTAATATTTATGATAGATAACGATAAAGTTAATACAGCACTTATTAATAATACTAGGAAAAAATAACGAAATACTATTTTTTTTAATAACCATGTCTTTATATTAATTGGCATAGAAAGTAGCAGTCTAAGTGTGCCTTGTTCTCTTTCTGACGAAAGAATGTTATAACTAAAAGCAATAATTAAAAGCGGTAAAATAAATACAAATACAAAGGCTAAATCAAAACCTCCGGTAGCGATATTCATTGGGTTTTCAAAATTGTCATTATCTTTTTCTGCATTGGTGCCTCCAATATTTACTTTGCTGAAATAAGGAAAAATATCACTTTGACCGTTACTAATAAGAGAAAGTGGCGCTGGAGTTACTGTTAAATAAGTACCACCGTAATAATTACCCATAGCTACTGGGTTTGTAGGGTCTTCAAAAACTCTTTTGGGAGCTTCTTTTGTGCCCTTTTCAATAGAATCAAGGCTGTTTATATGGTTAGTATAAAATGTGTTCTCGTTATTTTTCACTAGTTCTATACCTTCTAATTGTTTATCAACTCTTGATTTACCATTGTTAGAAGCAAACAAAATGAAAATAAAAAGAAATAGTACTAATGTTAATACTAAAGGGTTTCTTATTATATTTTTAAGTTCTAGTTTTATCATTTCAATTTATTTTTTTGAACAGATAGAATTACCAAAAGACCACTTAATAACCACCATATAATTAAATACATTAAGTTACTAGAGTTTTTTTCTATAGTTTGTGAAAGCGTGATTGGTTGGTATTCAAACTTTATGTTTTTCTTGAAAAAATCTGCGTCTACTGCGCCTCTTGGACCATTGTTTAAACTGCTAATTAAAGCGCCTCTATATTCTTCGGCTTGATAGGTAAAGTTGTAATGTGATTGTAAATCTGTGTTTGCAAATTGCATTGAAAGCATTCTCATTAAAATTGTTGGAGAAATGAATGCATTTAGTTGATGGATTTTCAATTGCTCAATATATATATTGTTTAATTGAGTCATTGCATTTTTATATACCGTAGTCTCGTGTTTTTCTCCTGCTTGCATAAGCAATTGATAAAAATTAACAGGGAGTTTTTCGATACTCTTTACATTATACTTTTTTAGTAAGCTATCCTTAAAAGCAACGGCTTTTTCCGAGGAAGGGTCATGTCCATTAATACCGCTTGCTAATTCTTTTTTTATATTTTCTTGATACGATATCGCAGAAGGTGTTTCATGCGTTTTTTTTGACATATCTGCTGTTAATTTGGGCATAAGCAAAGCAGAAATCATCCAAAAGCTTAGTAAAATAATTAAAGAGAAATTACTGCTTTTTGCCCATACTGATGTTGCTATAGAAAGATGTATAAATATTCCATAGTATAGTAGTAAGCTAATTAAAACAAACCCATAACGTAAAAAGTCTCCATTTTCGTAATTTGAAAAAGCAATAAAACAAAATCCTAATAAAAAAACAGGTACTAATAATAAAAGTAACGCTAACCATATTCCAATGGTTTTACCTAAAACTAATTTTCTTTTTGATCCGCCTTGGCTAAGTATAAGTTGAAGTGTGCCACTTTCTTTCTCTGTAGTAAAACTATTAAATCCTAATAAAATAATAAGTAATGGCATTAAAAATATAAAAACAAAAGCGGGACTTAAATCTGCAAATCTAGCCAGGTCATTTTGATCCCTAATTTGCTTATATGATGCCGAATTTTGACGATGTGCCTCTAAAAAGATAGAAACCCCTAAATATTTATTTAATCCATTGTCTATTAAAGAAAGTGTGGGAATAGGTTTAAAAGCAAAAGTGCCGTAATGCGCTGCAGAATGAGCGCTTTTTTTGCCTTGACCTTCCCATTGATCTCTTGCTAAATTTTGAGCAGTTTGATGTTCTTGTTGAACTTTTTTGTACGTTTTCCAACTAATAAACATTGAGAATACGAGTAATATTAAAAGCGTAATACTGATTAAACGAAACCTATTATTTCGTAAAAGCTCTTTAACTTCTTTTTTGGCGATTAATAATATCATAGAAAAATTTGTATATATAAAATTCTTTCTGAAAGGTTTAAATAGCTTTCTAATTTTTGCTTTTTATTCTTTGTGTTGTAAACATTTAAAGTTATTTTTTAAGTAATCACTCCGGTAACCAGCCGGAGTGACATCAATCAAAAAATCATCCTTTGTTAATTACTTTAACACTAAAACAAATTATCGGATGAACTCTTTATTTTTTAAATATCTTATGTTTTCTATTAAACAGGCATAATACCAATTCATATCTGGTTCTAATGAATAAGCACCATCGATTGTCTTTGCACAACCTTTAACATAGCTAAGAAAACTATTTTAAAAGGTGTTTTAAGTACATTAATAAGTTTCGTTCTTCTATATCATATTTGCCATCCGTAAGGAATAATTCTTTAATACTATTGAAAAGCTCCTCTGTATTTTCGCTTGAGTATCCTAACCTATTATGAGCACCAATAATTTTTTGTAGACTAGCATAGTCACTGTCTAGTTCAAATTCATCATGCATTTTATCAAAAAAAGCATAAGACGTTTTTGTTTTTACTAATGCAATTTCCTTTTTTGATTCCTTGTAATCAGCATTTATACAGTAGATAAACAAATACGTTAAAAATTCATCTTTGATCCAATTTGTAGAATAATCTTTCATAATAGTTTATTTTTGAAATTTTGACACGCCTTCTTTTAACCAAGTATGGTATTCATCAACATCTGGCGTATAAGCTACTGGATCTATAAGATTATCTTCATTATGATCCATAAGAACATAAAATGGTTGAGAGTTTGCTTTGTATTTAATAGTTTGTAACTCACTCCATTTTTGACCTATATATTTTAGTTTCTTGCCTGGTTTCAATTTTGAATCTACAACTTCATCAGCTTCTAACTTACGTTTATCATCTACATATAAAGAAATTAAAACGACGTCATTCTTTAAAATTTGTAAAACCTCCGGTTTTGGCCACACATTTTGTTCCATCTTTCTGCAATTTACACATGCCCAACCTGTAAAATCAATCATTACCGGCTTACCTACTTCTTTAGCATAAGCTAAACCTTTATCATAATCATTAAAAGCTAAAATATCGTGTGGTGCCAATAAATGAGCACCTTCTGGTAAATTATTATGATTTTCAGAAACTGAACCGCCTCCAACTTTACTAAACCCTACACCATAAGGAGATTCGCTGTACTCCTGTGGTGGCGGAAATGCACTAATTAAATTAAGAGGCGCTCCCCAAAGCCCTGGAATCATGTATATTGTAAATGATAATACAATTAAACCTAAACTTAAACGACCTACTGAAATATGAGTTAAAGGCGAATCGTGTGGTAACTGTATTTTTCCGAAAAGATAAAATGCCAAAGCTCCAAATATCGCAATCCAAATGGCTATAAAAACTTCTCTTTCTAAAAAGTGTGCTTGCAATACCAAATCGGCTTGTGATAAAAATTTAAAGGCCAATGCTAATTCTAAAAACCCTAAAACTACTTTTACGGTATTGAGCCAACCTCCAGATTTAGGTAATGAATTTAACCAACCAGGGAATGCCGCAAATAATGCAAAAGGTAATGCTATAGCCAATGAAAAACCAAACATCCCTACTACTGGCCCAATTTTATCACCGCCAGCAGCAGCCTCAACTAAAATAGTTCCCACTATTGGGCCTGTACAAGAAAAAGACACTATTGCTAGAGCCAAAGCCATAAAGAAAATCCCAATATAACCTCCTCTATCCGCTTGCGAATCTACTTTATTAGCCCAAGAATTAGGTAGCATAATCTCGAAAGCCCCTAAAAAGGACACTGCAAATATTATTAATAGTAAGAAGAATATAATATTAAACCAAATATTAGTCGCTAATGCATTTAATGCACTTGGACCGAAAATAGCAGATACAAATACTCCCAATAAAACATAAATCACTATGATGCAAACTCCGTAAATAATTGCATTCCTAATACCTTCACTTTTATTTTTACTTTGTTTGGTAAAGAAGCTTACTGTCATAGGAATCATTGGAAACACACACGGTGTTAGTAAAGCAGTAAACCCAAATAAAAAGGCCAAAATAAATGTTCCCCACAAACTTCTTTTAGATTCACCACTTTTAGATGTATCTACTTTATGTTCTGATAAAGCGGCTGAAGTTTCGCTATCACTTGCAGGTACTATTTTAACTACTGCAGCCTTCTCTTTTGATAGATTAAAAACTAAATCTACTTCAGTAGGCGGTAAGCATTGCTCATCATTACAAACCATGAATTCCACAAAACCTTCTATTGCTGCTTTATCTCCTAAAACTTCTATGTTCTGTTCGAAAACGGCATTGCCTTCAAAAAATTTAATCTTCATTTTAAAAACAGGGTCGTCTACTGTATGCCCTTCTCCTTCAGAGGTATTACCAACTATTTTAAACGCACCATTGGCATCATCGTAAGTAAAAGTTGTTGGAATTGGTCCATCTTCAGGAACATTTTGTGAGTATAAGTGCCACCCGGGTTCAATACTTGCCTTTGAAATTAACTTGTATTCTGTATCTGAAATTTTCTCAACAGAGGTTGACCATTTTACTGGTTCAAATATTTGTGAAAAGCCAATCGTGGAAAAGGTTAAAACAACTATTAAAATTAGTTTTTTCATAATGATGGTTTGTTAGTGTATTTGTTTGTTTTAAAAAGGGCTGCTTTACAGCCCTTTTTTCATCTTTATTATTTTATTGAGTGACTAATTCAAAATAATTATTAACTATGAAAACAGAGAACAATTTAAAGATGATATAATTATTTATTTCTTTGGTTTAAATACAATTTCATAAGATTCAGCATCCTTTAAAAGTGTACCCATTACCCTTTGAATATCTGTTGCAGTAATAGACTTTATAATATCCTCGAAATTTTTAGGATCATTCATATTATAACCTTCTAACACATAATTCATTAAAAGACTCATTTCATAACCATTATAGTTTTGACTTTCTTCTCTTTCTTTTAAATAATTAGCTAATGTTTTGTCTAAGTCTTTTTGTTGAATTGTACCATTTTTAATGGCTTCCATTTCATTATGCACAATACTTATTAATTTTTCCGCTAAATCTGGGTTGCAATCAAAACTAACTGATAGTCTCGCCTGTTCCTTAGGCTCTTTAGACAAACTTCCTCTAGAACTTGCTCCATAAGTACCGCCTTCCTGTTCTCTTAAAGACTCTGTATAACGCAACTGCAAAATATCTCCTAAAGTTCTCATTAAATACATGTTTTTTAGGCTGTATTCCATATCATTTTTTACAGACAATCTTACAGAAGTTTTAGGGTCTTCCATCTCTAAATATACATCTTTATCAGTGGTTTTATTAATCCAAGATGATGATGTATCTTTCCAATTTTCTTTAATATCATTTGCTGGAATACTTGCTATATAATTTTCTAACAATGGTTTTAAATCCTCTTTAGAAACATCTCCAATAATAAAGAAAGTAAAGTCTGCCACATTAGCAAATCTAGTCTTGTAAATTGATTTCATTTTATCAAACGAAGCTTCTGAAACATAATTTTTATCAAACAAACGTTCTTTAGGATGGTTTTTCCCATAAAGAATAGTTGTAATACTATCATTCATTTTAGAACTTACTTGTTTACTTTTTCTAATTAAAAAATTATCTACATTTTGCATGAATACATTATAACCATCTTTATCAAATCGGGGCTTTGTAAAACGTAAATTCACTAATTGTAACATTGTTTTTACATCTTTTGTTGAAGACGAACCAGAAACAGATTCTGTAATTCCGTTAATTCTAGTACTTGCTCTAGCCGTTTTACCTGCTAAAACTTTTGGTAATTCTGTTGCAGAAAATTCACCTAAACCAGACATCTCTATAACTTGTCCTAATAAGTTTGCAGAGGGTAAATCTTCATTTGAGACTAAAGACATTCCACCATCACTAATAGCTTGTAAGCTTACTTTGTTTTTATTTTTATTTACAAACTTATAATGTACTTTAACACCATTACTTAAAGTAAACTCTGTAGAACCTATTACTTGGTTTTTAACTTCTGATACTATTTTACCACTAGTAAGAGTAACACCAGACATTAATTCTTTTGCTTCTTCTTCTTCTTCATAAGGTTTTAAAGTAGTATCATTCTCTGCGGCTTTAATAATTGCTAATGCATCTGCTTTTGTTAAATTATTATTACCATCTACACCCGTTACAATTAAAGACCTGTTCTTTTGAGTGTACATTTTTTTAATTTGCACTAGTAAATCAGCTTGAGTTAACTGACTAAAGAATATTTTTACCAACTCATATTCTGCCTTAACATCTTTCATTGAGGCATTTTTTAAATAATTCTTTTGAATTGTTCTAACAATTGCACGATGAGATCTATCGTCTAGTTTAGAAATTTGATTTTCGTAATAGTTACCAAATTCAGCTTTAACTCTATTAATCTCTGCATTAGTAAAACCAAATTTAACAGCTCTATTTACTTCTGTAATAGCTAATTTAAAAGCCTCTTGTTGCATGTTAGGCTTCGGATATACTCCAAGTGCAAAAGATTTATGATTTCTGGCAAATCCATCATCAGAATACCCTGCTCGAACACCCATAAATGGTGCATTTGGTTGTTGTGAAATTTCTTGAAACCTTGTAGATAATATAGAATTTACCATATTATTTAAAAGATTTTCTTTTAAATCGCCAATAGTTTCGTTTTCTAACGATTTAGGATGACGAATACTAAAAGATATGTTTGAAGTAGCAACTTCTTTATCCATAGCAATGGCATAAATCATATCTTCATTATCATCTATTTTAACCGAAAAACGTTCTGGACCATCTTTTACTGCAGGAATCGAAGAAAACTTAGCTTTAATTTTAGTTTCCATCTCATCGATGTCAAAATCACCTATTACAGCAATAGCTTGCAAGTCTGTTCGATACCAATCATGATAAAAATCGCGAAGAGCTTTATATTCAAAATTTTCAACAATATCCATTAAACCAATAGGTAAACGATTTGCATATTTAGAGTTGTTTACCATTGCACCAATATTTTTTTGCAAAATACGCATGCCTCCATTTTGCCTAGTTCTCCATTCTTCTTTTATAACGCCTCTTTCTGCATCAATTTCTTCCTCAGTTAACAATAAATAGTTAGACCAATCGTGTAATATTTGCAAACCCGTTTCAATAAGTTCTGGTCTTGTTGGCACATTATCTACATTATAGACAGTCTCATCAAAAGAAGTATATGCATTGATGTCTTTACCAAATACAATACCTTCTTTTTGAAGCGTTTCTAAAATGCCTTTTCCAGGAAACGCTTTTGTACCATTAAAAGCCATATGCTCTAAAAAGTGCGCTAAACCTTGTTGGTTATCGTTTTCTAAAATGGATCCTACATTTTGAATAATATAGTAAGATGCTACATCTTTTGTTACATCTGTACTATGCAAATAATAGGTCATCCCGTTTGAAAGAACACCTTTACGAATACTCTGGTCTTCTGGCAATGACTGGCTTAAATTTAGAGATTGAGCACTTGTATTTAGACAAAATGCAATAGCAAATAATTGGAATAAAATACGTTTCATTAATGTTTATTTTTTAGTTTATTTCACTATTCTTAATTATATGTCTCAATTTATAGTATTTACCCTAGTAAAACTTATGTTAAAACTCTCTTAATTTACTGCAAGGAAAATATCAAATTATTTAAAGACTATAAGTAAACACTGAGTAAATTCCTGATTCTGAGTCTTAGATGTTTTTTAAAGTAAAGCGTAATAAAAATAATTTAATTACTAAAAATTATGTATGGTGTCATAGCCTTTAAGTATTAACTAACTACTTTATAATACTCCAAATTAGTTATTTAAAGTAGTAGGGTAAAGTAATTTTTTTACGTATTATATATATAATTTTAAATACTATTATTATGAAAAATATTTTTTTATTACTTGGACTAATTTGTTGTTTCACATTAAACTCATCTTTAGTAGCAGCGCAAGAAGGCTGTAAAGTGTTGTTAGAGAACATTTCAGACACCTATAAAGGTGAATGCAAAAAAGGAGTTGCCAATGGTAATGGGATAGCAAAAGGAATAGATTCATTTGAAGGTGAGTTTAAAAAAGGTTATCCTCATGGCAATGGCACTATGACTTATGCTAATGGGTCTATTTATACGGGTAAATGGAAAAAAGGTAAACGTGATGGTAATGGCGTTTACACAGCAAAAATTGATGGCCAAGAGATAGAACAGAATGGTGTATGGAAAGGCGATAAATATATTGGAAAAAAGAAATCTCAAATGTATAAGGTTGTTACGGATATGGGTGTTCGTAATTATAAAATACGAAAAGTTGATGATGCAGTTAACCAAGTAACTGTAGAGGTGAAAAGAAATGGAGAGAGATTAAGGATGCCAAATACTCTTATAGGTGATAGTGGAAATTATAGAGTTGATCAAAATTTAGGTATTTTTACAGGTACAAATACACCTTTTGAAGGCAGCATGAATTTTACGGTTAATAACATAGGTAACCCTGGAACTACTATTGTTAATTTTAATTTTATTATTTTAGAACCTGGTGAGTGGGTCGTTGAGGTGAATATTAATATTTAATAGTACTTCCGTTGTTATTGTCAACTAATTTGTTAATAATGACGATACAATGCTGTTATCAGATATCTAACTCCTCATTAATTCTTATAGAAGGAAAAGAACATAATGCATTTGATTATATATTAAAAAAAAGGGAAGCTTTAACTTCCCTTTTTTCTCTTTCATTTTAATTGGTAACTAACTCAAAAACAACTATATAATAAAGTTTATGAAAGATTATTTAAGCAACTCTTCAAGTAAGATAAAAGCTTCTTCTCCAGAACCAACATATTTTTTTACTATTTTGCCTTCAGGATCAATAATAAATTTTGTTGGAAATGCACTAACATTATAGCGAAGAACAAAGTTATCTACCTCACTGTCCCTAACATCCATAACTTGTTTCCAGTTGTACTCATTTCTAGTAACAAAATCTATTATTCTTTGCTTTTTATCACCAGAATTTACGCCCAATATTTCTAAACGATCATTATATTTTTTACTAAACTCTTTTACTTTAGGCATTTCGGAGACACAAGGCCCACACCAGATACCCCAAAAGTCTATCATAACGTATTTACCTCTATAAGAGGCCAAATCAAACTCAAAACCATCTAGGGTAGATGTTGTCTTAATGGCTGGAGCCATAGCGCCTTCCTTGGTATTGTTAATTGCATTAACCCTATAAGACAGGTCTTTATAGAAAGATAGGTTAACTAAAGAGCTATCGAGATTATTATAAGCTTTAATCGCATCATCGTTATTTATTTGACTACGAGATAACATATCATTTAAGTAATAAAGCGAAGCTACAGAAGAGGCGTTTTTTAATACATAATCTTTTTTAATGGATTTAACAATATTACCTACTGAATCTGCTTTTGCTTCAAACACTTTCTTTTTTTCATTATCTTCTTCATAAGCTGATTTGACTCTATAATTAAGGCTTTCGTTCATAAATGGATAAATTTCTTTATGAAATATTCCTAACTCATTATTTATGCTGTCACTATCTGTTGGATAGGCGTCCATAAAATCAGAAATACTACCACTTACCTTAATGTTAGCACCAGGATAAAGAATAACATTAAGATATCCAGATTGTGCAGGGTAAAACCCTCTAGGTGTTGATTTACTTAGCTCTTTCATCCTTGAAAAAAAAGATACAAAGTGATGACCTTGAATTGAATCTGTAAGGCTAAAATTCCCGTTTGTAACAATTAAGGAATCCATTCTATATCCTAAGTTTTCATAATCCTTATTAGGTAATCTAAAATATAAGTTATTATTTCCTAGACCTTCAATAGTACCTTTTATTGTAAAGGTTGTAGGTAAAGATTCAACCCCCTCATGATTTCTTTTACAGGAGAATATAAAAGTCGTCAATACTAATATTATAAATTTTAATCTCATCATAAATTAAATTGTTTTTTAATGTTAATCTGTATTATAGAGTTAAAAAGTACTTCAAAATAATAAATTATTTTGAAGTACTTTTTCTAAAAAAATTAGTATTGATTTTGTACGGTAGCACCACCACTTAAAATTATAATTTCATCACCAATAGGTCTAGCCCAAGATCTAGAATCTGGTTGGATGGTGATGGTTTCACCATTAATGTTTCTAGTTATTACTATTGGGTCTGTTAATGGGTCATTATTTAAGCGCTTAATATCCATAAAACGTAAAGTAAATGGGGCTTCTCTTCTACGTTCGTTAAGGACTTCATTTACTGCATCTTTATCTGAAGTTGGTATAGACAGTGGTGAGTAATCAGCTACTGCAAAACGATTAATACGAACCATTTCAACATCTGCCATGGCACCTGCAAAATCATTATCCCGAGCTTTGCATTCGGCTCTTGTTAAATACATTTCAGCAACATTAGGTCCAGCATAAGTATCCCCAGGCCCCATATTCATATAACTGGTCCAAGTGTTAGTGGTAGCACCATTGCGTGAAAACCAACCGTCAATATAAAACACATTACGTATATCTGCTGGATCATATAAATCTAACAATTCTTGGCTGGGGCTTGTATTCCAATATCCATTAGTTTCATAGAAATACCAATATTGGTCATTATAAAAGTCTGAACCAGCTTGTTGCCAAGAAGCCAATTGTGCAGTATTTGGATAAACATATGGACCATACCATAAAGTATATGGAAGAATACTAATACTATTTTCAAAATTTATCATGGTGCTAAAACCACTTAATGCAGTATCGGCATGAGTTTTAGCTTTGTCATAATTACCCAAATATAAATGTATTCTAGCCGCTAGAGCGTGTACACTTGGTTTTCCTATACGAAAGCGACCCTTTTTTTCAGTATTTGGGTATTTTAATGCTTCATCCAATTCAGTTAAAATAAAATCAAAAGTTTCCTTAACTGTGGCTCTTTCTTGACTCTCTGTGACAGAACTTGTTTGTTTTATAACAATACCTAGCTCGTCATTATTAGCCTCATTAGGGTACAAGGCATATGTAAGTGCTACATTAAAATGATTATGGGCCCGATAAAAATGGGCTTCAGCAGTTAATAGGTCAACTAATGCCTGATCTTCTATACCCTTTATCTGTCCTTCTTCTAGTTGCTCTAATACTAAATTTGATACTACTAACATTTGACCATAATAACTCCTCCAAGTCTGATCACTTGATCTACTACCCATGATAGTAGAAAAGGTATAATGTTCTTGTTGTTCATCTGAAAAAGAAGAAGTCTCATCTAAAATCTCTTGAGGCATAGACGCATTATCGGTACACCATACATTAGCTTGATGTTCTGTTCCGTTGGTAGCAATAGTTCCATAAAATAATCTATCAAGATCATCAACCGATTGTATTACAACATCTGTGTTGACATTAGGATTAACATCTAAATGGTCTCCAGAGCAGGCTACAAAAAGGGCACTACATAATATAAATAAAAATACTTTTTTCATAATTTGTTTTTTTTAAAATTCGATATTTAGACCTAATGAAAATGTTTTCTCAGGAGCTCTAGTTACCCCTTCAATATATTCTGGGTCTATACCATAATCATTGGCTTTCCATATATTACCTAAGTTTTCGGCTTGAGCAAATAACCTCAAACTTGAAATTCCTATTTTTGATAGTACATCTCTAGGCATATCATATGCAAAATACACTTGTCTTAAACGAATATGTGCCGCATCTTCTACCAAAGTATCTAAATTTGGTGTGTACCAGCCCCATCTATAACTCCATAATTCCCACTCAGTTTCTAATTTGGGAAGTCCCATAGCGTCATGATTACCAGTTAATAAACCAGCTAAATCTTCATGAAATCCTCCTTTTTGCAAGAATACTGGATAATCGAAAGTAGGCCTAACAAATTTATGTCCAAATTTACCTGTCATTCTGGTAGATAATGTAAAGTTTTTAAATCTAAAAGTATTGTTCCATCCTATTACAGTTGGTGCTATTCTAGTACCCATGAATTTAAGAACATCTCTTCCTTCTTCTCCATTTTGCCCAATGTTTTGATCCATTCCATAAGTTTCTCCATTTTCTCCAATTATAGTTGGGTATGGTTTGGGTTGTGAAGGTATGGTTTGCATACCACCATATACAAAGGAATAGATAGGTTGATATGGTTTTCCTTCAATATATGGGAAATTAGGAAGGGAACGAGGAAAGATTTGAATATCTTTTAATGAGGTCACTTCACTATCATTAAAAGCAAAAACAACATTAGTTGTAAAACTAGTCTCACTGGACAGTCTGATGTCTGAACTCAAATCAAACTCAATACCTTTGTTAAGCATACTTGCTACATTGTATCTAGCTGAACTAAAACCTGTAGTAGGAGAAGTATCTACACTAGCAATTAAATCTTTACTAGCTTTATTATAGTAATCTATTGAACCATATAATTTACTATCGAATAAATCAAGGTCTAAACCAATATTATAAGTACTAACACGTTCCCAACGTAAATCCGGATTGCCTAAACCATTAAGAAAAGCTCTAAAACCTCCATGAACAGGACTAAAAGAAGGACTCAAGCTTATAGTAGGTATTGTAGATTCTGCATTTACAACATTACCATTTTGGCCATTGGTAACTCTAAGTTTTAAACGATTAACAAAGTCAACATCTCTTAAGAAGTTTTCTTCACTAATGTTCCAGCTAGCTCCAATAGACCACATAGGGTTATAACGTTGGCTCTTATCTTCAACAATAAAGTTAGCTCCATCAGAACGTGCACTACCAGAAATGGTATACTTGCCATCATAGGTGTATGCAAAATTTCCAAAATATGAATAATAACGATCATCACTTTTTCTGAAAGCTCTGCCATCACCAACTCCACCGGCACCCCATATTGGTTGCCAAGGTTGATTGTTTGGAACAGCATAAGTGAAGTTATCTTTGTTAAAGCCATAGGTCCTTACCCCACCTGTAAATTTAGTGGTGCTAGAAGTTCTTTCTATACCTCCTAAAACGGTGATGTAATGTTTACCAAACATTTTATCGTAAGTTATTAAGTTTCTTAAAGAAAGATAATCGGTTTCACCAAAGGAATTGTCTAAGATGGCTCCAGTAGGAATACGAGACTCTCCCAAATTACCTGTTACTGGGTCATAATTGGGTATTTCGAATCCATTAATGACTTGAAATTTAACATAAGACGTTTCAGGGCCATTATAGTTATTAGAATTGGTATCATATTTCTGATAGGTAAAACTTGGTTTAACCATCAATCCATCTAAAATTTTAATGTCTAATCCAGCACTAACTCTAAAATTAGTTTCCTTAGTAACAAATTCTGTATCTCTGGCATCCCTAAGCGGGTTATAAGTAATATCGTTATAAGGCAAGCCATTAACACTATTAGCAAAAATTTCTAAGTACTTGGCATCATATGTAGGATGATATACGGAAGCATAAGTGCCATCTTCATTTATCAATCGATCATAGGGTTGTAAGTTCTGTATTGTATTAAACCCAATACCCGCAGTTTCTCTTCTAGATTTATCTAACATTCCACTAATGTTTAATGTTAACCAATCTGAAATTTTATACTGGTTGTTAAGGTTAATTAATAATTGATTGTCTTCAGTCCCTATAAATGCACCTGTATTATCGTTATATAACACAGATAACCTAGTATTGCTATTTTCAGTAGAAGTGCCAAAAGACAAATTATATTGTTTTTGAATAGGAGCTTCTAATAAGTATTGCTTAGCATCTAAAAGGCTATTATTGTTAGACAGCCTAGAAATAATGGTATTTAACTCTGCCTGGGTTATGTTGCCATTATAAGCGTCAAAATAAGCTCTAGCCCCTTGAGAATAAGCTGTATTTCCATTTCTGTTAACATTTTGTCTGTCAAACAATGTATTTGGAGCAGGATAAGGCAACATAAAACTACTACTAGTACCATGTCCGCCAGGTATCCATACGGTAGCCTCATATGCTAATTGTGTTTTGGAATCAGCAGTTGTAATATTGCGATCTAAATCCATTTTGGGACGCATTTTAACTGAAGATGTAAAACCTACCTGTAACTTACCTTTCTTGGCTTTTTTTGTTGTAATTACAATGACACCGTTTGCAGCTCTTGCTCCCCATATAGAAGCTGCAGCAGCATCCTTAAGAATGTTTATGCTTTCAACATCGTTAGGGTTAATGGTATTAAAGTTGGTTACATTTATTGGAAATCCATCAACTACTAAAAGCGGTGCCCTATTTGAAGAAATAGTTCCAACACCCCTAATAGCTATATCGTCCAAGTTAATTCTTCCATCTGCATCTTCTACAACTTGTATACCTGGTGCTATACCTTGTAAAACAGACCCGATGTTTTGTGTTACCGTATTCTGAATTTGTTCTTTCTTAACAGTTGTAAAAGCTCCAGTAGAACGCTCTTTTGCTATTTTTTGGTATCCTGTTATTACAATTTCTTGTAACTCGTTAACATCATCTTGTAAAATAAAGTCGTAAATCGTTTTCCCAGACGCTATAATTTGTTTAGATGTTACGTACCCAATACCAGTTACCACCAAGATATCATTAGGACTTACAGATAATGTGAATTTACCATCAAAATCTGTACTTGTTCCTCTAATAACATTTTCTCCAATAACAGAAGCATCTTTTGTTACATAAACACTTAATCCTGGAATAGGCATGCCATTTTTGTCGGTAATTGTACCAGTTGCAGTCATGCCTTGTAAGGTGTCTGGTGCAGGCTTTTCTTTAATTAAAACATTATTTGAATTTGCAGATAATTCAATTTGAAATTCGCCTTGAGACAAACTCTTTTGAAGTAATTTGTTAATTAAAATACTTCCTTTTTTAATATCTACTTTAGGGAAGTCTTTAAACATATCGACTTGATAAATAAACGTATAGTCTGTTTGATCTGAAATAAGCTCAAATACTTGATCTACAGTTAATACTTTATCTGAATCAATTTTTATTTTGGTGTTTTGAGAAAACACCTCGTTCAAAGGCGAGACGCCAAAAACCAAAGAGCAAAACAAGAATACAAAACTCTTCATAGCTATTTTTAGTAATTTTTTTCTATAAAAGAAAAAAAGGGTTTTTAATTTAATTTCCATAAATTTACATTGTTAATTGGTTAGTTAATATTTAATTAATTAATGACACATATATAAAAGGAAGATAAAGGGTTGTTCTGTGGTAAGTATAAAACTTTACTTCCTTTTGCTTTTTACCTTATAAAAATTGTCTTTCCATCTATTTTATAATTATTTATAAAATTAGTGTTCCTTATATTTATTAATATTTCTTCTATATTTTGTTTTTTACTCGACACTCCATTAAAGCGAATGTCTTCTAACTCCTTGTTTGCAAAAATTATATCCACATCGTACCATCTAGATAGGACTTTTGCTATTTCTTTCAAGGGTAGGTTAGAAAATGTAAAAATTCCTTTTTTCCAAGAGATAATTTTTTTCACATTAACTTGAGTAATGTTAATTGTGCTATTTTGGTCTGCAATATTTATTTCAGACTGATCCCCGGGTTTTAAAATAGCCATGTTTAAACTATTGTTAATTGCAATGCTACCCTCTACTAAAGTTGTATAAATATATGGTTCGTCTTTATAAGCATTAATGTTAAACTCAGTACCTAAGACCTCAATTTCTTGCATTTGCGTATTAACAATAAACTTTGAGCCATCATGATTAGTACTAGGAGACACCTTAAAATAGGCTTCTCCATATACCAACTCTACTTTACGGGGTTCTCCTTTAGCAAAAGCAACAGGATATTTAAGTTGAGATTCAGAATTTAACCAAACCTGTGAGCCATCAGGTAATTTTATAGAAAATTCACCACCTCTGGGGATAGTTAAATAATTGTATTGAATTTTATTTTTTGAAACTTTAGCACCCTTGTAAACTATACCTTTATCATCAGCTTTTAGGTTATTGCTTACAAAGTCTTTTCCTTTTTCAAGAAAGATATTGGATCCATCCTCTAGAGTCAATGTTGCTTTCTTCGATCCAATTTCAATATCATTATTAATTAAAGTTGGAGGTGTAGTTGTAATGATATTGGAAGGTATATCTTGTTCTCTATTTTTTATAAACAGAATAGATAAACTTATGAATAGCATTACAGATGCGGCAGCAGCATATTTCCAGTAAGACCTTTTTCTTTTATTAGGTTTAATTTTACTTTCGATGGTACTCCACGTAATCTTAAGATTACTAGCATTTACAGATTTATAGTGTTCTATGCTATAATTTGTAACAATGTAGTGTTTGAAAATAATTTTATTACTTTCTTTTTCATTCAACCAACTATTTAGTATGTCTAGTTCATCAGAATTAATCTGATTGATGCAATACTTAATTATCAGCTTTTCTATATTACTTTTAATCATAAATCTTTTAATATATTAGTTGTACAATTGGTTTTAGAAATACCCTAGTATAATTCTTGTTTTTTTTTTATAGTTTTACAATTTTAGTATCAATTTAATGAAAATTTACGACGAAAGCGACTTATTATTAATACAAAACTTTAAGAGTGGTAATTCTTTAGCATTTAAGACTTTGTTTGAAAAGCACCAAGCTGGACTTACTGCCTTTATAAATAGTTATACAAATGATTCAGTGCTAACACAAGATATTGTTCAAGATGCATTTGTTAAACTATGGGATGCGAGAAAGAGTATTAACAGTGAAAAGTCTTTGTCTGCATATTTGTATAAGATTGGTTATTATACTTATATTAACGATTATAGGAGAAATAAAAAAAAATCTGAAATGATAGATTCTTTAACCTATAAAACATTAACTGATGTACAAGACGATACAAGTAATGATATAAAAGAGGAGCGATTAAAACAAGTCTTTACCGCGATAGAAAACTTACCTCCTCGTTGCAAGGAGATTTTTAAAATGAGTAAGCTGCAAGGATACAAATATTACGAAATTGCGCAAATGCTAGAAATAACGGAAAAAGCTGTTGAGTCTCAAATGTCAATTGCATTCAAAAAAATAAGAAACGCAATAAGCAAAAATGGTCCTTTATTGTTGTTTTTGAACTTCTTAGTAAATAATTTGATGCCTAAGCCATATGTTAAGTGGTTTAAATATTCAAAGGAAACCTCTTTTAAAACTTTCTAAAAGAGGTTTTTTTCTTGAAAATAGCTACTGCTATTCCTTCCAGTTCTTTAGTCTTCTCTGTTGTTCATCATAGGGGATGCCTTCTATAATCCAATCTTCAGCTTTTTCCCCTTTGAGATAATGTCCAAACCATTTCAAAATACGTTGCTGATAATCATGTCTATTCTTGTCTTTTCTTAGTCCATGCCCTTCTTTTTCATAAACTAATAATACAAAAGGTTTATTAGCTCGTCTAGCTGCATTATAGTATGCAATACCTTGAGACCAATTTACGTTCATATCATTATCTCCGACCTCAAAAAGCAATGGTGTATTTAGCTTTTCAATTTGCATAACAGATGAGTTTCTTATGTAGTTTTTAGGTGAAACCCAAGGAGCAGACCCCATTCGTTCTTGACCTACTTCAAAATGATCATTCTCAGGTCTTCCACCAAAGGCAGGTGTAACGGCTAAGTTCATAGCAATTAATTCTGTTAATCCTGCTCCAGCCACACTAGCGGCAAAAATATCGGTTTGAGTTGGTACAAAACCTGCTTGGTATCCACCCCATGAATGACCAATCAAACCAACTTTATTAGCATCTACATCTCCCATTTCAACTACCGTCTTTACAGCATTTTCTAATGTAGTTGTTGATGATGTTCCAGGTTCTCCTGTAATAAAATCTATATCTGGGTTTAAAACAAAATAACCATTTTGAGTCCATACGGTTGTATTGTAATAATCATATTTAGATGGAGGTTTATATCTGTGAAAGCCATTGGTTAGTTTTTCATATACATAGGTAATCATAGGGTATTTTTTACCTTTTTCATAATTAGCAGGATAATATAATATGGCCTGAGACTTCTTTCCTAGAGCATTTTCAAACTCAATTAATTCTGCTCTGCCCCAAGCATAATCTTTTTGGAATGCGTTGGTATTGGAAATTTTAACAGGAGATCTAAATAAGGTATTTGTTAAGAAAAGATTTGGAGATTCTTTATAAGATTGTCTTGTTATTAGCATTTTACCTGAATCTTCTAATTTTGAAGAAGCCAATGAAATTCTAGCATTATCATAGATGAGCATTTTGATTGGTTTACCAGGGATTCCCTTAGCATATCCTGTTTTTTTTGTGTACAAACCATACATTGAGAAATACATTGGTTTCTCAACATTTAGTTCTTTTTGTTTTCTGTCAAGTTTTATAATTCTATAAACTATACTGTCTTTTTCTCCATGGGTTATTTTTCTTGAAGGGGTACCATTTGTGAAAATCTGCCATACATTAAACTTGCTGTAGATAAAGAAACTTTTACTATCCTTACTCCAAACCTCAAAGCCATATGCAGATTTTTGGGGTAACGGATGGTCGTCATCAAAATTTATAAATACTCCATCTAAGTTTTTAGTAATATTTGTTGATGTTTTTTTAGTAATATCATACAAATGAATATTATCCTCTTTTAAATAGCTGAAAAAATGATTGTTTGGACTTACACTCCAAACTTTAGTGACGTTCTCAAGTACTTTGTTTTTCTCACCTGTAATGTTATTAACAGTATATATATCATAGCTCGGTCTGCCAAACATGGCTTCAAAATCATAAGGGGTCCCATCCAAACCTATAACAATTTTATTGTCAGCCTGAACCTGAATAGTTTCAACTAAATCGTCTCCCAAAACAACAAATCTATTCTCATTAATATGCCAAACAGCATTTAAAGGTTGCTCTATACCTTTCATTTTACTTTTTTTCTGAGCTGGGATAATAACCAAATCTTTACTGTTCCAGATTTCTACATCGGGAGCCTCTTCTTTTTTATTAGGAGTTTCTTTTTCTTTTGAAAGAGTATCTTTTTTTATTGACTTCTTTTCCTCTTCAGATTTCGTTTTTTGCCAACTAAAAGTTGTGAAATAAATAGAGTTGGCATTTTTAGAAACAGTAATTCTACTATTTAAGACTCTAGTGTTTATTGGAAAATTATTAAATTGAGATTGGTCAAAAACATAAAATGAGGGTTTTTTAGAATTCAGATTTTTCCATAATAATAAATGATACGTTTCATTCTCGTAATTTTCATCTTCATGTTTTCTCACAGCAAATAATTCATCACTGTCTTCCAACCATTTCAAACTAACGTAGGCTGCATTTTTTTGGTCTAAAACTTTCAATACTTCTGTTTTAGTATTGTAAATTTGAATAGCGTTACCAATCTTGTCTTTAGTATCTATTATCATAGCTATAACAGCATTGTTTTCTTGCCAACTATAGGTTTTAACATTACCGAAACTTATTTCATGACCTGACTTAAGGTTTTTAATAATAAGGGTATTACCTTCATTACGTTTCATAGCTGCATATGATCCTGTATTAGAAAAAGTAATAGATTGAAACCCTTCAAGCTCTAGAGTATCTTTACTAACTAAATTATAGATTAAAGACTTCGTAGGTTGCTTCTTTTTGTCTTTACTTTTGTTTTTTGACAGCTTTTTAGCTTCTTTGCCTGTGGGTACTTTTGTTAAGCTCACCCATTCACCTTCATTAGAAAAAGTTGCGGCTGTGGTGTTGGGAAATGCCTGGGTTGCTTTATCTTGCGTGTTGAAAATTTGGGTTATGTAATCTTTATCTTGAGTCACTGTTTTGTATGTAACCCAATTCCCGTTTTTTGAAATAGAAACACCACTTAAACTTTCCCATTGACCGTAATCATCTGGTGTAAGCGTTTTTAAAGAATCTTTTTTAATTTCTTGAGCGATAACTGTAAAGTTACCAATAGATATAAGTACTAATAAATTAAAAATCAATAACTTTAGAGGTGTGTTGTTAAACATAATGTTTTTATTTTAATGGTTTATTTATAGGTTTACAACTTTATTTTGGTAAGCTTTTAATTTTGAAATTTGAGTATAAAAAAAGGGGAGATAATAGCTCCCCATATGATAATTAATATCTTAATCTATTATCTAGATCTAGAATAGATGTTAGAAGGCCAATCCGCTCCATCAGTTCTTGTAAATCTAACTGTTCCTGTTTCATCATAGTCATCGGAGTAAGAATACCAAAATTCAATATCCATAGAAGAGCCATTGATATTTGAAATCGTCCAATGCTCTGAAGAGTTACCTGAAACATAGGTTTCTCCAGATAAAAAGTCGAAGAATATTTTACCTGAGGTACCATATTTATAGTCCCACAAAAGATTTGACATACTATAAACTTGGTTGCCCAAATGGGTTATATTAACAGATCCTGTTTTACCCACAAAAACACCTCCATAAGTTGCGGCTCCTCCACTAACTTCAATCCATTCAAAATCAAAAGTCCCTTCCCATACTGGTGGTGCGTAATCTTCAACTTTAACTTTCATTCCAAATCGGTTACCCACTTTAGTGGATTTTCTAGAATCTAATGTAGTACCATCCTTGGCTGTAATCACATAATATAGTAAAAATATATCACCTTCTCTAGCTAAAACACTAGATCTACTATTTTTAAAGTCATTTAAATATAGTCCGTAAGCATCATCACCTTTAATATTAAAGGTAAATTCTCCTGACTCTGGAACATTTACTGAGCCTATCATCTTACCAGTTGTATTAAATGGAGCGGTGTAATTATAACCATCTTTTTCTTCAACAGTAAGATAAAAATCTACTTTTGAAAAGTTTTCTGCTGAAACATTAGATTTTAGACTCATGTTTATTTCTACTTCATCGGTTGCCCAATAGTCTTCATTTGTTAGCAAATCGTGATACCAAATAAAAGTTTCTTTATCTTCAACTGGAGTGAACGCAATTCTCGTTTGTTCTTTCCAGTTAACTACTTCTTCAATTACTGAATCATCACTTTCATCACAAGAGTTTAGTAAAAAAATGGCACTAAAAAATAAAAAATATTTAAAAATTATTTCTCTTTTCATAATTAGAATTGTTAGTTGTTAATTTATGTTGTTCTGTGGTTTATTATTATAAATACGTAGAATTTTAAAATACCCTATAAGATTTTTTGTTTTTTTCTTCATTAATATCCGAAGACCCTCTTTAACTTAGTATCCAATTCATCTTTGGTTGGATTTCTTAAAAGAATGGTGTTGTTATTATCTATCAAAAATGTAGTTGGTAAATGAGGAACCCCATAACTTTTAGCTACAAGTACATTGTTCTACCAACTTATATTTTGCATTTACTTTTGAAGGGGTTTTAATCTGGTAGAACAATGTACTTGTAGCCATCACCTTCAGAAAAATAAAGCCTACTGCGGTTCTTTTTAAGCCATTTTTCCCAATCATTGACCGATTCAAAAGATTCGCCGGTGTACCTTATTAACAGACGTTTTGCCATGTCTACACGATCACCTTTTAGTAGCATGTTTACAGCTGTATCTAGAAGTTTAATATCATTATTTGGAATTCCTAAAGCCTTGGCGTCTTTATCAACATCAGTTTTATAATAGTGCTTATATGTTACTGGATATAAGTACCCCATATTCTCTTTATAGAAATTCTCATACTTCACCCAGTCTTTGCCAAAAGCTTCTTTTCTTTTATCTGGTTCATGGCGAATGGTCCACTCACGAGTTTCTTTTCTAATAGGCATTTGTAAGTGTATTTTTTCTAATTCATTCAGTTTCTCGCCGGCTTTTTGCTTCTTTTGTGCCTTCTCTTTATTTAGGCGTTGTCTAAGGGTATCTTTATTAACGTAATGTAACCAAGCTTCAGAACCACGATCAGAAACTGTCCATTGTTGCTCTCTTTCGTATTGACGCAGCGGCATCATTTTTATTTTTCTAGTAATTTGTTGCTCACCTTTAAATTGTGCGATATAGTGTATAGCGTTTATAAAAGCAAGTTTAGCGCTTGAAGTCATATACTCTGGTGCGGCAGCAAATCCCCAATGAAAGAAATTAGCATGACGCCCTAGTGCAGTTGCAATTACTCCTTTGGAGTTAACACCTCCCGAAATCCACTCTGCATCTATACCATTTTCAAAACCATACCCTGTTGATACCAAACCAATGGGAAATCCTTTACCGTCTAAATACCCTTCGGTTTGAATGCGCCACATTTTCATTTTTTTTCCTAAATTTCTTCCACTATATCTTGCTTTGAAACTTCCAGGTGTTTCACGTTCTTCATAAGAAATATCAACTTTAAATGGCTTGTTGAAAATTACATGCTCTGTTTTCATGCTATGAGCATGAGCATCTAAACAAAGACATAAATGATCTATTTTAAGTTGTCGGCCTTCACCTATAAAAGCCGAAGGCTCTCCTATCATAATGGTCGCATAGTCAAAGTTCTCTGTTAAATATTTTCGTGGTTTATAACCTGTTACTTGTCCTGTTGAATCTCTTTCATAGCCCCCTCCATAATGCTTTAGGTAAGTGTCAATTATTGTTACATCAAAATCAGCCGACATAGTTTCTGTGTATTCATCTCCATAAATCACAGTTACAAATTGAAAGTATTGTTTTAGAAAATTGTTAAAATCTGTTGCCCTTCTTTTTTGGAGTTCCAATTTTCTTTCTGGATTGAGTGCATACCTTTTTTCTCTTTCAGATAAAGGTTTGTCAGGATTAGCACCAACATATAAAATTTTTAAATCAGATTTTTTGTCCTGCCCAAATGAAGGTACAGTTATTGTAATTGTTAAGGTTATTAAAATTACACTTTTAAAAAGACGCCTCATTTCTGTTTATTGTTAAATTATAGTTTAAATGATTTTGATTTTGTTTGTGGCGGAAAACACTTTCTAAGGTTACAGGTTTGATAATGCAGACCGCAATTAATTTTAGAACCTTTTGTGTAATAACCTACAGAACAGTATTGCACAAAAACCAGTGCTCCACGATATACATAAATATCATCACCATAAGATTCACTATATGGTTTTTCCCATTCACCTATAGCTTTAATTCCAGAAGGAAGTTCTAATTCTAATCTAGATGCAATATATGGCTGGTTTTCTGGAACATATGCATAAATATGCCACTCATTACCTATATTAGCTTTCAGCACAATAGCTACTTGCGTTTTGTCTTCAGACCAAACAAGTGTGGCATTTACAGATACAGGATTCATAGGATCCGATGGTGATGTAAAAAGCTCGGATGAAGCTACTTCCACTTTCTTCTTAAACTCTGAAGATATATTTGTGCTTTGAGCAAAACTTATTTGAGTAATCAGGGCAAGGATTAAAAAGTTATATCTGTTAATTGTCTTAAAAACCATTATCAATAAATTCCTTACTATATATTTAGCTCATTAAATAATTCAGTTAATTGGCTGCTAGAAGGCCTTGGTGCATTTTTATCTACAATATTACCATCAGGATCTAATAAAATGAATTGAGGTATAGCATTAATCATATAGCCTTTAACAAAGTCTGAATTGAAATCATTATTAGCCAATAATTGGATGCCTGTAAGCTCTTCATCTTTAACCATGTTCATCCACTTCTCCTTGTCCTTAATTTTATCAACCGAAAGACTTACAAAATGAATATTTTTTCCATGATATTTTTTTTCAACTTCCTTTAAAAAGGGAATTTCATATTTACAAGGCCCACACCATGTTGCCCAAACATCTATGTAAACATATTTTCCTTTTAAATCATCTAAAGATGTTCTTCCTCCTGCATAATTCGTGTAATTTACAAATTTAGGAGACACTTTCCCTTTAGATAAATGCTTCAAATTATTGTAAATTTCTGTTATGGTCTTATTGTTTTCTGTGTCTGTAGACGCTTCTGTAAATATTTTATAGTATGTCTCAACGTCGTCTGCATACTTTATGCTATATACAGCCTCATCAAACAATAAAGTGTTTTTAATGTTTTCATTTGGAGCCTTTGAAACTGTTTTTAAATAAGAAAGGGTTCTGTCTACAGAGTCATTCTTTATTAAATCTGAATTTAATTTTCTATAATGAGCACTTACTAAACCTTTATATATAGAAGAAAATTTAAAATCATTTTCGTTATTATAATCTATATTTTTTAATTCATCTTCAAAGCCTTCAGATACTTTAAAGTCTTCTATTTTAGCATAGTACGCATGCGATCTTTCATACATGCTTATATAATTCAAATAGTTATAATTAATATCTTTTATTTCATTAGCTTTAAAAGATGTAGAAGCAATGTTAGTAGTTGAAAGTAAATTTTCTAAACTTTTTTTAACCTCGTTACATTTAGCTTTAAATGCGGCTTCTTCTAATATAAACAACTCTTTCCTCTCTCCTGTTAATTCTGAAGATATTTTGTTTTTTTCAATTAAATAGTTACTAACGTCACTACCAGATCCAGAAAAATTTAAAGAGTTTTTAAAGTCTTTAGCATCATAATTTATTTGTATAGTATTACCTGCTTCTGCATAAAAGCTATTGTAATTTTTAGAATCGTAGAAACTAAACATTCCAGCATCTACTTTTAAAGTGTCTTTAAAATTTCCTTCGCTATCAATTTTAAGCTTCTTTTTTATTTTTCTGTCTGCACTAGAAATTGAAAGTTCTTTAGCATCAGAGTTTAAAATTTTGCCAGAAATAATAGCATAATCAATGGGAGTTTCTTTTTTACATGATGTAATTAATACAATTGCTGATAGAAATAAGAGTAAGTTTTTCATTTTGGTAAGTATCTATTTTTAATTATTTATGCTTTTATTACAAAAAACAACATGTTTACCCTATTAAAATTTTATTCTTTAACATAAAATTGGCTTTTTAAAGAATAGAAAATGTTGTTTTAATTTTAATCTATCTATACTTATTTTAAGTATAGTGCCTCTTTTTTTTATTTTATAAGAGTATAATTTTATATTTCTCTTTATTTACACTTAAAAAATAGATACCTTTAGATAGGCTTTTTGGTATGTGCATTTCTGTTATTTTGTTTGATGAGTTATATTCTTTAAGAGGAATTTTAATACTTTTTCCGTTCACATCTACCAAAGAAAATTTATCGGTTTCTAATGTATTACTAATCCTTATAAAATCTTCTATAACAGGGTTTGGAAAAACATTTCTTTTTATAACATTATAATTATTGGTTGAAAGGGTATGATCAAAATAACCCTTGGCATAATCAAAAGCATCTAGCCCAATTTGCTCTCCAATAATTCTACCAGGAATATCATCAGCTGGTGGATGAATGCCTCCCCAAATTCTAGATAGACTGCATTGATCTGAAGCATCTCTATAAGTTGCCCACTGTAGCGTAACATCTTGAGAAGGCCCATTTTCAAAAACTAAAAATTCATCTTTTTTAGCAACAAACTCTCCCATACCTCCAGGAAAATAAGCGTCACCTGTAATTCTTGTTAAAACTTCTGCTGCTGCTCTTGAGTATGTTGAATGCCCAGATACATAACCAGCAAATGGTGGTGTTACAAAACTTGGGCGCTGATAAGGCATCCAGTTTTCTGCTAAAATCCATCCTACACCTGCAATATCTGTACTTGGGTCTGCAATAAAACTATGTCCTTTCCATGTAAATAATTTAATTTTTCCAACATGTTCATTATTATTTCCTGCTAAAGGATCTCCTGTTTCTACCATTTCAACAAAACCATCTTCTAAAGGAATTCCAGCAACATTAAAATTGCTTAAGGCATTATTGGTGCTTTGCCCCATTTCTGCCATATATCTAATCGCTGAAATTGGTCTTAAATAATCATACCAACCTTTTATTCCCCATGCTGCAATAGCTGCATCATGCATAGCGCCTCCTAACGTAAAATAACTTTTAATATCCCATTCTAAATTTGAAAGCACCTCACCTTCACCTTCAAACTTTTTTACTAATAACTCATGATCACTTACATAATTTAAAAGTGTAAACCAATGCCCTGGTGGTGTTTCTGAATCTGGACCATCTGCCCAAAACTCAGCTAGAACTCTTCCATAATCTCCTCTTGGTACAAGTTGTTCTGTATATGGCGCATTTGTATGTGGATTTATTGCATAGCCACTACCTATATCACCACCGTTAAACGTGTTGTAAAAATCTGGATAATCATTTACATTTGTAGGGAGTTGGCTAATAGCGATATTACCTAAAGATTTTGGTGAAATATCTACCATAACACCATCTGTTGGGTCTAAATGTGATCCCCAAATAGAGACTAAAGAGAATCCCCATTTATAATTATTTCCAGAAACGGTTTCGGTATTAATATCTAGTAAAGGAGGTGTTCCTGGGTTGTGGTACACATTGTAAGATGACCCACTTCTTGAAAACACACTTTTATCGCTATTTTGTAATGAAAACGGAACAACATTTCCCCACTCTGGACTCAAAAAATCTGGTGTAGATCCTGGAATTAAATTCCCGCTTTGGTCAATAAATGTTTCTAAACTTAATGGCTGCCATCTATTAGGGTCTGTTATTGTTGTATTTCCTGGTAGGTCTGTTGGTAAAGGTTGATTTACTGGTGCATAATATGCATTGTCATAGCCTGTTGTTTCTCTAGATCCATCTACATAACCAAAATTAATAAGATTTGATGCAATATAATTACCTAGTGCTGCAGCATCGTTGGTACTATAGTCTGTAGATGTATATGCCTTATCATAGCCCATTTCATCCATAAGTAAATCAAATAAAATAAATGATTCATCTGCTCCTGGCGAATTTTCAAAACGATGTTTTAAAAGGCGATACATGGCATAACTTAATGTTTTTAGCCTATTTTCATCAAGATTACCTGTATTCGTAAATCCGGCAAAAGAAGTAGTATAATTACCTAATTGATTGCCCAACATATAGGTTTTACTTCTTCCTGAAGTGTCATAAACAGACCAAGAATCGTACATAGCAATACTGGCATGAAATAAATTTCTGGCATGTACAGTTGGCCTAGCATAATCATTTCTTATGGCCTCAAGTAAGACTTCGTTCCAAAGTCTTGCAACAGATGCATTTCCATTAACCGATACATTTGCAGAAGACAATGAAACATTCAATTCTATTGGCAAAGTTGAACAGCCATCTGTTTCTGTAGCTATTACTTTACCCGTACTGGCAACGTTCCATTTGATTTTTACAGTATTAGTTCCTTGTCCTTCTAGTATGTGTCCTCCTTCTGCTTGCCATACTATAGTAGAATTTGAACCTAGTGGATAGGTGTAATTTTCTTCACTTAAAAAATAACTTGTATCACTGCCTGTAATTAATTTAGATTCTAAATAAGAGCAAGAACCATCTTCTAATGTGGCTAATGGATTATAATTACAACTGTTTGGGTCGGTACAACCGATGGTTTTTATACTAGGTGTTATTCCTAAGTATTGATAATCAACTCCTTCGGTAACCTGTATATGGGAATTAGCATTAATGTTAGAATAATTATCAATAATTCCCGAAGGCCATTCAATACTTAAAGAAGTTACCTGTTCTGTTTCTCCCAAACCAAAATGAATAGATTGTAGGCTCTGAGAATACAATCCCATGCCTGAGTAGTACTTTATAAAAGAGCCATTAGTTGTTGTTATTTTTAACTTGGTACCTATACCATCTCTGTTAGAAGAAACCCCTTTTAGTTTAATTTTAATCCAATTTAAATTTGTTTCTTGAAAACCATTAATCAATTTATTGTCATAAAATGAAGAAGGAGTATTGAAGTAACTATTTGAAAAAAATATATCAAGGTCACCATCATTATCATAATCGAAAACTTCTGAGGAATATGATACTGTTTTTTCAATACCTATACCTGATGCTGCTGTAATGTTTTCAAAACTGTTTACACCGTTTGCGTATAAATTTTTGTAAATTACATTTACCTTTTCTCCAAGTATTGTTTCTCCAGTACATACTAAAAGGTCATCGTCGCCATCATTATCAAGATCTGCAAATCGAGTATCCCAAGCCCAATCTGTAGGCAAATAAATATTTGAAGTTCCGAAATATTGAAAAGTGTTATCTGAATTTCCTTCAACAATTGTGTTTGTTACAGTGTCTGTGATATAAAAATCTAAAATATTATCAAGATTATAATCTCCAACGGCAATTCCCATGGCATCAATATTTATGTCTAACCCATAGCTACTGGAACTTTCAATAAACCAACTGCCATTATAGTTTATGTATAAATCATTTCCTTGGGAAAAATCATTTGTAACGTATAAATCCATATAACCATCTTTATTAACATCAATAGGAATAGCCATAAAAGAGTTTTTGTCTTCATTATGCAGGTTAACATTTTCAGTAGTTTCTGCAAATGTTTCATTACCTAAGTTTTTATACAACCTGTTGCCACAACCAGATTTAAAGTCTGCTATGTAAATATCTAAAAATCCATCATTGTTATAATCAAACCAAGTGGCGGTAGTATTTGCACAGTTGTCAATTGATGGGAAACCTGCACTGGTGGTAACATTTGCAAATGTTCCATCCCCATTATTCTTATACAATTGTACTTTGTAAGCATTCGTTAAAAACAAATCTGGATATCCATCATTGTTAAAATCACCCCATGAAGCACCAAACTTGTATCCTATATATGCAGGTATCTGATTTACTTCACCTATAGCTTCGCTATATAAATTATTTAATCTGGCTTCGAGTGTGACGTCTGAAAATGTGCCATTGTTATTATTTTTAAATAATCTACTATGTGTAAATGGTTTTCCATCCTCATCTAAAGAACTGGAAACTACAAATAAATCTAAATCATTATCATTATCATAATCAGCAACAGAAACCCCAACATTGTCCTCGAATTCGGCACCACCAAATCTGTTACTTGTTTTAGTGAAAGTTTGTGCGTACCCAAATAGGATGAAAAAATGAAATATTATTGTACCAATAAGAAAAGGTTTGATATTATAATGACTCATAATTCAATTTGAAACTATTTAATTACAATAATATTACGCGATAAATGATGTTTACCCTAGTAAAAGATTGAAAACAATAACAAATTACAATAAACTTATTTATTCTATTACAGATACGCCTCTGTATCATCTCCAAAGGGTTGATTTTTTTTAAAAGCTTTTTGGTCGGTGTTTTCAATTTTTAAATGATAATTTTTTCTTTTTCATTAATGACAGTTCCTTTATTTATGCATTACAATAAAATCCACCAATTTCGCTGCCAAATTAGCCGTTACATTATCTCTGTCCAATGTAGGGTTCAATTCAGCAATGTCACATGAAATCACCTTTTTGGTATCGAATAAAAAAAGTAACATTTTAAACACAAAATATGGCGTAAAACCCAATGGAGAAGGAGCGCTAACGCCAGGAGCATAGGCCGATGAAAACCCATCCATATCAATGGTAATGTATAAATAATCATTATTTGCAATAAATGGAATCAATCGTTCCTTCAATACTTTCATTTCCTCAGAGGAAGATTCACAATCATAATTGACGACGTAATCTACTTTCTCGTTTTTTGCAATTTCAAACAGTTCTTTGGTATTTGACTGTCTCTGAATTCCAATTGCAAAATAATCTACAGATTCATTAGTTGCTTCTAATTCAGAAATAATTTGGTTGAAAGGTGTTCCTGAATTTGATTTTTTCTCAACAGGACGTAAATCAAAATGTGCATCGAAATTGATGATTCCAATTTTCTTTTTGGAAGTGTTTTTTACAGCATCACGAATTCCCATAAAGTGACTATAAGCCATATCGTGTCCTCCACCTATTGCAATAGGAAAAATTTGCTGAGAGATTAATTGGGAAATGGTATTGGCAAATGCTTGTTGGCAAGATTCCATATCTTCTTCAATACAAATAATATCTCCAGCATCTACTACACGTTTTCCGTCAAAATGAATAGGCAATTTTGCTAAACTTTCTCTTAGCATTTTTGGACCTTGTGCGGCACCAATTCTTCCTAAATTTCGTCGTACACCTTCATCACACACATAACCTAATAAAGCAATATCGATATTGTTTTCTTTTTTTATGTGATGTAAGTCGATTAACTCGATCTCTTGATGCCAATATTGTTTCCCTAAATCTGGATTTGATTTTCTTCCAGTCCAATAGATTTTTTGTCCAGATTGATAATCAATATTTGTTTGTTGATAGCTGTTTTTTTTCAAATCTAAAAATTATTTTATTTCTACACCGTTTAAGTATACTTTTTCTATCTGATGTGCACCAAATGAATACGGAATAAAACCATAAGAATTAATGGATTTTGTCAATAGTAAATTGGCACGTTTTCCTTTGGTAATTGAACCAACTTCTTTTTCAAGGCCCATTGCATACGCACCGTTAATCGTTGCTGCATTGATCGCTTCTTCTGGTGTCATTTTCATTTTTATGCACGCTGTTGCTACCACAAAATTCATATTTCCTGAAGGTGTAGATCCTGGATTATAATCTGTTGCCAATGCTAGTGGAAGTCCAGCGTCAATCATCTTGCGTGCAGGCGCATACGGAATGCTTAAAAAATAGGAACAACTTGGCAAAGCTACGGCCATTGTCTTTGTTCCTTTTAAAATAGCAATATCTTTTTCTCTCATTTCTTCTAAATGATCTACTGAAAGTGCATCGTATTTAACTCCTGTCTTAACACCACCAATTGCTGTGAATTGGTTGACATGAATTTTAGGTACGAGTCCATATTGTTTTCCTGCTTTTAAAATTAATTCAGTATCTGCAACTGAAAAATAACCTGTTTCACAGAATACATCAACATAATCAGCTAGGTTTTCATCTGCTACTTTTGGCATAATTTCATCAATTAATAATTGTAGATAGCCTTCTTTATTGTTTTTGAAATTTGTTGGAACTGCGTGTGCACCTAGAAATGTTGCTTTGATAGGAATTGGGTAATTCTCTTTTAGTCGCTTGATAACCCGTAGCATTTTTATTTCTGCATCCGTAGTTAATCCATATCCAGATTTAATCTCTATAGCACCAGTTCCGAGTTGAATTACTTCTTCAAGTCGTTTGCTACTTTGTTGGTATAGACCTTCTTCTGAGGTTTCTTGTAGTTCTTTAGCCGAGTTTAAAATTCCGCCACCATTATTGGCAATTTCTTCATATGACAATCCATTAATTCTATCTACAAATTCCCCTTCGCGATTTCCAGCATAGACAATATGTGTATGAGAATCACACCAAGAAGGTAAGATCATTTTACCTGTGGCATCAATGATATTATCATAAGAATCAGTAGGGCAGTCGTCCATAGATCCAAAATTGACTATTAATCCATTTTCTACCACAAGAAAAGCATCCTCAATGGTAGGTAACACATTCATTTCTTTTCCAGAAATAAAAGAAATAGGTTCATTACGAACTTGAATTAACTCCTTTATGCTTTTAAAAAGTGTAGCCATTAGAATAAATTATTTATAATTTCATCATCGACAAGATTAGGAATGGTGACCCTTAAACTTGGTGTTCTTTCCATTTCTCTTTTAATTGCAAATAAAGCTTCATGGTTCCTTGCCCAGCTTCTACGAGCTATGCCGTTATTTACATCATAAAATAACATCGATTTTAAACGTACTTCGGCTTCTGGAGTTCCATCTAGTAACATGCCAAACCCACCATTCATGACTTCGCCCCAACCTACGCCACCACCATTGTGAATAGAAACCCAAGTTGCACCTCTAAAACTATCTCCAATCACATTGTGAATTGCCATATCTGCGGTGAATTTACTACCGTCATAAATATTAGAAGTTTCACGATATGGAGAATCTGTTCCGCTTACATCATGATGATCTCTACCTAAAACGATAGGTCCTATTTTTCCCACGGCAATCGCATTATTGAACGCTTCTGCAATTTTGGAACGACCCTCAGCATCAGCATATAGAATTCGTGCTTGTGAACCTACAACCATTTTATTTTTCTTGGCATCTTTAATCCAAGTGATATTATCTTGTATTTGCAACTGGATTTCTTCAGGAGAATTTTCCATAACTTCTTGCAATACTTCCGCAGCAATTTGATCAGTAGCATCTAAATCTTCTGATTTTCCTGAAGCACAAACCCAACGGAAAGGACCAAAACCATAGTCAAAACACATAGGGCCTAAAATATCTTGTACATAAGATGGATATCTAAAATCTATACCGTTTTCTGCCATTACCTCTGCACCAGCTCTGGAAGCCTCCAGTAAAAAGGCATTTCCGTAATCAAAGAAATAAGTTCCTCTTGCTGTATGCTTGTTAATAGCTGCTGCATGACGACATAATGTTTTTTGTACTTCTTGTTTGAATATCTCTGGTTCTTCTCGAATTAATCTATTGGATTCTTTATAAGAAATATCAATAGGATAATACCCACCAGTCCAAGGAATATGTAATGAAGTTTGATCTGAACCAAGATGAATAAAGATATTTTCTTCATAAAAGCGCTCCCAAATTTCAACCACATTACCAATATAGGCAATAGAAACTACTTCGCTATTTGCTTGTGCTTGTCGTACTCTAATTAATAAATCATCTATAGTATCTATTAAAATATCTACCCAACCTTGTTCGTGCCTTTTTGTTGCCGCTTTAGGATTTACTTCGGCACAAATAGTAATACAACCTGCAATATTTCCTGCTTTTGGTTGTGCTCCACTCATTCCTCCTAAACCAGCTGATAAAAATATTTTTCCTTTAGAAGATTCATTTTTAGCTAATATTTTACGGAAAGCATTCATTACAGTAATCGTTGTTCCGTGTACAATTCCTTGTGGCCCAATATACATAAATGAACCTGCCGTCATTTGCCCGTATTGTGTAACACCAAGGGCATTGAATTTTTCCCAATCGTCTGGTTGAGAGTAATTCGGAATCATCATTCCGTTTGTAACAATAACTCTTGGAGCATTTTTTGAAGATGGAAACAGCCCCATAGGATGTCCAGAATACATATGCAAAGTTTGCTCATTGGTCATGGTTGCTAGATATTGCATTACCAATAGATATTGTGCCCAATTTTGAAATACAGCACCATTTCCTCCGTAGGTAATTAATTCTTCTGGATGTTGTGCAACTTTAGGATCTAAATTGTTTTGAATCATTAACATAATTGCTGCTGCCTGAGTTGATTTAGCAGGATATTCAGCAATATCTCTTGCATATATTTTGTAATCTGGTTTGAATCTATACATATAGATGCGCCCATAACCTTTTAATTCTTCCGAAAATTCTACTGCCAATTCTTGATGCCAATCTATAGGAAAATAGCGTAAAGCATTTCTAATTGCCAATTGTTTTTCTTCCTTTGATAATATATCTTTTCGTTTAGGAGCTCTATTTACATTTGCAGGATATTCTCTTTTCAATGGTAATTTAGTTGGAATTCCTTGTATGATTTGTTCTTTAAATGTCATATCTCTTTTATTTAACTATTAAAGATTTGTTTTTTACTAAAGTGATCATTGCGTAGATATCGTCTTTTAATATTCTATCATCTTCCAATTTGTCTACTTTTTCTCTGATGATTTTGAAGTTTTCTTCAATAATACCAGAGAAAGTATTTGGTCTTCTAAATTCCAATGCTTGTGCAGCATACATCAATTCAATGGCCAATATTTTTTCAATGTTTCCTAATATTTGATTGAACTGTCTCCCAGAAATACTTCCCATAGAAACATGATCTTCTTGTCCTAAAGATGTTGGAACACTATCTGCAGAAGGAGGAAAACACAAAGATTTATTTTCTGTAACCAAAGCCGCTGTTGTGTATTGTGGAATCATAAAACCAGAATTTAATCCACCGCCAGAAGTTAATAACCTTGGCAATCCGTACTTTCCTTCTAATAACAAATAACAGCGTCTGTCTGCAATATTCCCTAATTCTGAAGCAGCAATTGAACCGTAATCTAATGCCATTGCTAAAGGTTGTCCATGAAAGTTTCCGCCAGAAATCGCCTCGGTTTCACTTAGTACAATAGGATTGTCCGTTACTGAATTCATTTCAATTTCTGCTAATTCATTTAAGTGATAGTATGCATTTCTCGAAGCTCCATGTACTTGTGGCATACAACGTATAGAGTATTGATCTTGAACTCTTTCACAATCTAAATGATTTTCTACATTTTGAGAATCTGTCAATAACATACGTATACGTTCTGCTACTTTTAAACTCCCTTTAAACGGACGAATTGTATGCAATGCTTCTTTAAATGGCGATGAACTTCCTTGAAAACCTTCCAAACTCATTGCACCAGAAACGTCTGCTAAGTCAAGCAAGTATTCCATTTTATGCAAGCCTTTGATCGCGTGCGCAAGTATGAATTGTGTTCCGTTTATTAAACCTAAACCTTCCTTAGCTTGTAATTGCATAGGTTGTAAATTGTGTTTAGCGAGCACTTCTTTTGCAGGAATAATATCATCTCCAATCCAAAAATCGCCTTCACCAAGTAACGGTAAAAATAAATGAGATAATGGTGCTAAATCACCAGAGGCACCTACAGAACCTTGCTCAGGAACAATAGGAAGTAAATCGTTTTCAATAAAATAAAGGATACGTTCTATCAATTCAAGTCGTACTCCAGAAAAACCTTGACATAAAGCATGTACTTTACATATCATCATGATTTTAGACAATTCTTTCTCTATCGGATTTCCAACACCTACCGCATGTGTAATTAATAAATTTTCTTGTAGTTTACTCGTTTGCTCAGGTGTTATTTGAACATCGCATAAAGGTCCGAAACCCGTATTGATACCATACACCGCTTTATCTGAAGCGGCCATTATTTCTACCTTTTTTCTACAGGCGTTTACTTTATCTATAACTTCTGGTGTTAAACCTGCTTTTAAAATTCCTTTAGCTATCGCAATTACTTTAGCTACTGTTAGTTGTTCTGTTCCGTATGCAAACATTTTATTTTTAATTTTACTTTCTGTAAAGTTATCATTAATTTTGATGCTTTATAATATCATTATATATAACATTTAATAACCATGAGTCATCAATTAGAGTTACGTCATCTCAAATATTTTCTAGCTGTTGCAGATGAGTTACATTTTAGAAAAGCAGCAGAAAAATTGTTTATATCTCAACCAGGATTAAGTAGGCAAATAAAACAAATGGAAGATGATTTAGGAGTTGTTTTGTTTGAGCGGCATAATAGAAAAGTAGAATTAACGAAAGCAGGAGCTTATCTAAAAGCTGAAATTTCTCGCAATTTAAAAGAGTTAAATCATATATTAAATCATGGAAAATTATTGCATCATGGCATTGATGGAAATTTAAACTTAGGATATGTAGGTTCTGCCATACAACAGCTAATTCCAAATTTATTATTGCTATTTAAAAAAGAGCATCCAACTATTGTTTTTGATTTAAAAGAAATGGATAATCATAGACAAATTGATGGATTGTTATCTAAAGACATTGATGTGGGTTTTGTGCGATTGGAAAGAATTCCTAAAAACTTAAAATCACTTCCTGTTTTAAAGGAAAATTTTTGTTTGGTATTACCTAAAAACCATTCTATAGATCCCCAGAATTTTAAGAGCATGAGTCAATTAAAGCACGAAGCTTTTATTATGTTTGACCCCTCTTATAGTCCATCATACTACGAAAAAGTTATGCAAATTTTTGATGATAGTGGGTTTACGCCTATTGTTTCACATAACACCATACATGCCAGTTCTATATATAGATTAGTTGAGAACAATCTTGGTATTTCAATAGTTCCTAAATCATTGCAAATGGGCTATAACATGAAGGTTAAATTTATTGAGCTCAAAAATATTAAACATCAAACTATTCTTTCAGCAGTATGGAATAAAAAAAACAGAAACCCATCTCTTGCACCTTTTTTAAAAACCATTAATCAAAATAAAGGTTTCAATTTGCAGTAAAGACTAGCAAAATTGAAGCGCAATTCTTCATCATTAAACCCTTTTTAGGTTTGAGTATTTTTCCTTATGGATATGTTGACGTTTAAACCGTATCTTTCCATCTCTCCCATCTGTAAAAGCTATAAATTCACCCCAGATTTAAACCCACTTCCATTATACCACCATTTACTTTACTTTTTCAAATACTAATTTAATTAAGTGAAATAATAGTGAAACATTTAACGAAATTTATCTGAACCAACTGAAAAACAAAAAACCTCCAACCTAAAAGGTAGAAGGTTCTACAAATAGTGGGAACTAGGCTCGAACCAGTAACCTTCGGGTTATGAGTTTAACACTTTCAATTAGTTATAAACCATAAAATATTTGAGCTACTAAATTTAAGAGTTTGATACGAAGAAAAACTCTAATTTTTCGAAAAAATATCAATAGCAGAATAAGATATTAGTTTTTGATATTAAATATATTAAAAACTCATCATTTCAAATTAAGTCAGCGAAAATAGCAAAATGTTGTACCTAATGTTGTACCTGAATGAAAATTGTTAACGATTTTAAACAAAAAAAGCCGAAGATTTCTCTTCGACTTTTTGTGCGGGCGGGGAGACTCGAACTCCCACACCTCTCGGCACTAGATCCTAAGTCTAGCGTGTCTACCAATTCCACCACGCCCGCTAAAGGACTGCAAATATAAACAACATTTTTAAATTGCAAACCTGTTTATCATTAAAAACATTCTTTTTTTATACTTTTGGTAAGAACTTTATAAATTCACCATGAACAACGTTAATTCATACATTAAAGAACATAAACTACGCTTTTTAAACGAGCTCATTGAGCTATTAAAAATCCCATCTATTAGTGCAGACTCAGCTTATAAAAATGATGTTTTAAAAACTGCTGATGAGATTAAAATTAGCTTGAAAAAAGCGGGCTGCGACCATGTTGAAATTTGTAAAACCGATGGCTACCCTATTGTTTATGGCGAAAAAATAATAGATAAAAATCTACCAACAGTTTTAGTTTATGGACACTACGATGTACAACCACCAGACCCGTTAGATTTATGGCACTCACCACCCTTTGAGCCTGTTATAAAAGAAACCGAAAAACATCCTGAAGGTGCCATTTTTGCACGTGGTGCTTGTGATGATAAAGGGCAAATGTATATGCACGTAAAAGCATTGGAATTTATGACGAGCACCAATCAGCTACCATGCAATGTGAAATTTATGATAGAAGGTGAAGAAGAAGTAGGAAGCTCAAACCTTGCCATATTTGTAAAAGAAAATCAAGACAAGTTAAAAAATGATGTTATTCTTATTTCTGATACGGGAATGATAGCTTCAGACGTTCCTTCTATTACTACAGGATTACGAGGGTTAAGTTATGTAGAAGTTGAAGTTACAGGACCAAACCGCGACTTGCACTCTGGCTTATATGGCGGTGCTGTAGCAAATCCTATAAACATATTAGCCAAAATGATTGCATCGCTTCACGACGAAAACAATCACATTACCATTCCTGGATTTTACGATAAAGTGGAAGAACTCTCAAAAGAAGAACGTGCTGACATGGCTAAAACACCTTTCAGTTTAGAAAACTATAAAAAAGCATTAGATATTAATGCCGTTTACGGCGAAGCAGGATACACCACAAACGAACGCAATTCCATTCGTCCAACTTTAGATGTTAACGGCATTTGGGGCGGCTACACAGGAGAAGGCGCAAAAACCGTTATAGCAAGTAAAGCCTATGCCAAAATATCTATGCGCTTAGTTCCGCATCAAGACTGGGAAGAAATTACCCAATTATTTAAAACCCATTTTGAAAGTATTGCTCCAGATGGAGTTACCATAAAAGTAAAACCTCATCATGGTGGGCAAGGTTATGTTACACCCATAAATAGCATAGGCTATCAAGCAGCAAGTAAAGCTTACAAAGACACGTTTGGCAAAACCCCAATCCCACAACGTAGTGGCGGCAGTATTCCAATTGTATCGCTATTCGAGCAAGAACTTAAAAGTAAAACCATTTTAATGGGTTTTGGGCTAGATAGCGATGCTATTCACTCTCCCAATGAGCATTTCGGAATTTTCAACTACTTAAAAGGTATCGAAACCATTCCGTTATTTTATAAATATTTTACAGAGCTTTCAAAGTAATTTTTTGGGTGTTTACCCCCCCCTTTTAATGGCGGGGTCGCGCTTTTATTCATAATTTATTATTTGATAAATTGGAATTCATGAACATAAATGTTTCACTACTAGTTTTGGCTCGATGCTCGCCTCGCCAAAAGCTAACCGTTTCAATCGCTAACACAAAAGGCGTAACTAAATGAACAATCAACACAGCAAACACCTTTTATTACTTTTATTAGCAACCCTTTTTATAAGTACCTCTGGAGCTTTAGGCAGATACATCAACATGTCTATTCCAGTTATTATTTGGTGGCGCTCTATTATTGCTGCCGTTTTACTCTATGCCTTTTGCAGATATAAAAAAATTAATCTTAAAATAAAATCAAAAAAAGAAATCATTCCTTTTATAATTAGTGGTCTATTTTTAGCTGTACATTGGATTACTTATTTCTATGCATTAAAACTATCAAACGTAGCAATTGGTATGCTTTCGCTATTTGTTTACCCAATATTTACCGCCTTTTTAGAGCCTTTATTTATTAAAGTAAAATTCGATCCTATTTATATTCTTCTTGGTGTTATGGTATTAATAGGCATTTACATATTAGCACCAGAATTTAGTTTAGAAAGTACTCATGTAAAAGGTATTTTATTCGGGTTAGCCTCGGCGTTATTTTACGCTCTTCGTAATATCATTTCAAAACAACTTGTTAGCAACTACAATAGTACCTCCATTATGCTATATCAAATTGGTATTATTAGCATTGTGTTATCACCTGTGATGTTTTTAATGGATACATCGGGTATTTCTAGTCAGTTTCCATATGTTATTATTTTAGCAGTAGTTACCACAGCCATTGGGCATACCATGTTAGTTAATAGTTTAAAACATTTTTCGGTAAGTACGGCAAGTATAATTAGTAGTATTCAACCCATATTAGGTATTATAATTGCCTTTTTATTTTTAAACGAAATACCTACTTGGAATACTTTTTTTGGTGGACTTATAATTCTCTCTACCGTTGTTATAGAAAGTATTCGATCTAGAAAATCATAATTATTTCTTAAAAACTACTCTACGTTTGTAGAATTAAAATATTTATTCTACATCTGTAGAGTTAATTCTAATAATGTAGCGCATGAAACTATCTAAAACCGAAGAAGATTTAATGAATCATTTATGGAAACTTGAAAAAGGGTTTATGAAAGATTTACTTGAGGCATATCCAGAACCAAAGCCAGCAACTACTACTATTGCTACACTTTTAAAACGAATGACCGACAAAGGCTTTGTTGCTTACAATTTATTCGGAAAGTCTCGCGAATACTATCCTTTGGTTAAAAAGAAAGACTACTTCTCTAAACATGTAAACGGACTCATAAAAAACTTTTTTAACGATTCCGCAAGTCAATTTGCATCGTTTTTTACCAAAGAAACTAACCTTACAAAAGAAGAATTAGAGGATTTAAAAACTCTTATTGATAACGAAATTAAAAAGAAATAAGTTATGTTATTGCTCATTTTAAAATCCAGTGCATGTTTAGCTGTGTTTATGTTGTTTTACAAGTTATTTCTTGAAAAAGAAAGCATTCATCACTTTAAACGCTTTTATCTTTTAGGGGCTTTATTTGTTTCTATAGTTATTCCGTTTATAACTTTTACACAATATATTGAAGTTGAAACTACTCAAAATTCTATTCCATTTCAATATTTAGAACCTTCAAATTCAGAAGTTTTAAATCAAGAAGTAACAACAACATGGCAAGATTATATCCCAACTATTTTATGGAGTATTTATGCGCTAGGATTTATTGTGTTTTCAATAAGATTTATAAAAAATATTGTTCAATTAATTAAAAAAATAAAGAACAATCCTAAGTTTAAAAATCAACCCTTTATCAATGTATTATTAATCGATTTAATACATCCACACACTTTTTTTAATTACATCTTTTTAAACAAAACCAAATACGAACACAACCTTATCCCAAACGAAGTTTTATTACACGAGCAAACCCATGCCAAACAAAAACACGCATTAGATATTTTGTTTTTAGAAGTACTTCAAATTGTATTTTGGTTTAATCCGTTACTCTATTTTATAAAAAAAGACGTCAAATTAAACCATGAGTTTTTAGCAGATCAAGCGGTTTTAAAACATGGCATTAATACCAAAAACTATCAAAATATATTACTCGCATACTCATCTCCCGATAGCTATCAGGATGCTAGAACTAATCAGCTAGCAAATGCCATCAATTATTCATTAATCAAAAAACGATTTACAGTTATGAAAACACAAACATCAAAAAAAGTCTATTGGCTTAAAGGGATACTTATTTTACCCATTCTAGCTATATTAATTTATGGTTTTAGCGAAAAAGAAATTGTAAAAATAGAGCCAAACAAAATTGCTACTGACGCAGACATTAAACCCCAGAAACATTATAGAATAATAACTTTTTTAGATAAAGATGGCTTGGTATTATTGCCTAATGGATGGTATTCTGTTTCTACCCTAAAACGCAATTTTAATGCATTTCACAACAAAGCTAAATCTGATTCAACGGAAATTGAACTATTAATTCACAAAAAGAGTTCTAAAAGTAATACTTCTCTAGCTATAGATATTTTAAATAGTTTTGGAACTTTAAAGACCAAAAACGTAGATAAATTAGGGTGGAACACTAATCACAAAAAACCAAATATTCAACAACAAGCAACTCCAAAACAAATCGCAGAATATAACAAGCTTGCAAAACACATTAAAAAGCAAATAGCAAATAAAGGTATGGTTAAGCTCAAACAGATAATGCGGCTTAAACTACTTTATAAATTAATGAGTAATAGCCAAAAGAAAAAAGCAGAATCTTATCCAGATTTATCTTTATTACCGCCACCGCCACCACCTGCTAAAAAACCTACGCCAATAGAAGTAGTTGAAGTGAATGTATCTCCGCCTCCAGAGCCTGTAAAAATAGAAATAGTTGAAGTTCTTGAGACTGAGCCAACACCTGTTGAAATTGTTGAAGTAATCGAAGTATCTTCGCCTAACCCAGCACCAAAACCTATAAAGGTTATTGAAATTGTTGAAGAACCTTCGCCTAAATTAATAGAAATTGTTGAAACTCCAGCACCGCCATTACCATCTAAAAACCCGATTGACTATATTAATGATATGGCAAAAAAAGGAGCAAAATTTTTTTACAACAAAAAGGAAATATCTTCCAAAAAAGCTAAAAATATTTTAACCAAAAACAAAAAAAATATTATTTCAACAAGACGTTCAAATAATAACAATTATGTTGTTGAACTTTCAGATAATCCTTTAATTAAAAAATAATTGTAACAAAATCATACTTTTAGCGTTCTAATAGACAATCAATCAAAATCAATCTTATTATGCTAAAGCGTTTTTTTATTATCTGTTCAGGTTCTGATACCGATATTTTAGAAACCTGTTCGATAGGTGAACAAAATAAATATGCTGGTGTTGGCGCCACCGTTTTCTTTACTGCTGTTATGGCTTTTATTGCTTCTAGCCATGCCCTTTACACAGTTTTCGATAATCTTTATACAGCCATTTTCTTTGGTGTTATTTGGGGTTTACTTATTTTTAATTTAGATCGTTATATCGTTTCAACAATCAAAAAAACAGGGAATGTTATTGACGAACTCATTCAAGCGTCACCCAGAATAATTTTAGCCATAATTATAGCCGTTGTAATTTCAAAACCTTTAGAATTAAAGATTTTTGAGAAAGAAATTAATCAAGTATTATTAGAACAAAAAAATGAACTCACTTTAGCCAATAAAAACCAAATAGCAGAACAATTCACACCAAACATCACTTCCCTCGAAAGTGAAATAACAAGTTTACAACAACAAATAGACACCAAAGAAGCAGAGGTTAACGCACTTTACGACACCTACATAGCAGAAGCCGAAGGAACAGCAGGCACAAAACTTTTGGGCAAAGGACCTGTTTATAAAGAAAAAAGAGAGAAACATGACGCTTTATTAGCCGAATTACAAGAATTAAAAGCTGAAAACAAAGCCAAAATTACAGCCACAGAAAACGAAATAGCCAAACTAAAAGGCGATTACGAAAAACAAATTGTAGATACGCAACCCATAATTAGCAATTTTGATGGCTTAATGGCACGTGTAAACGCTTTAGGCAAACTACCTTGGTTACCTTCTTTTTTTATATTTCTGTTGTTTTTAGCTATTGAAACCTCTCCTATTTTTGCCAAATTATTATCACCAAAAGGCGCGTACGATTTTAAATTTGAAGATCAGGAAACCGCTATAAAAACAACAGTACTTCAAAATAAAAACCAAAGAGAAGCCCTATTAAAAACAGATCATGCTATTAACGACAAAATTTATAGCGATTTAAAAAACGAGGAAGAATTATATACATATAAGCGCAAAAAAGCGAGGGAACTTATGCAACTTCAAGCAGATGCCTTTTTAAAGAATCAAAAAAATGCATTATAATAATCTATGCAGCAGTAAATGACTTACTTTGAGTATTCGTTACATCAGAAGATTTAAAATGTTCGTACAATTCCTTACAACCTAAACCAATTACAGCCATTTTTTTGTTTTTAGATAAGGCTTCGTAATGCAATTCTGCAAAGGCATCTACACCATATTTATCCATCCACTCAATATTCTCAATGCTAATAGTAAGAGTATCTAATCTATCAAAAACATTTTTAAATTCATTCTTAAAAACATCCAAATTGCGTTTGCTTAGAATGCCTTTCATTTTAAAAAAGTTATTGTAGCCGGTAATTTCTAATTCCATAATTACAAGGTATTAAATGGTTAAACAATAAATTTGAGGGAGAATAATCATATAGATTACACAATAAAAGTATCTAAATAAAACAACTTTGTATCATTTAATCGATGAATAGATTTTAACTTTAGATAAAAAAAATTAAATGTCAAATTAATCGATGAGCGACCTCAATTAAACTAAGATTTTGCTATTTTTACTTTTATCTTATACAGTAAGATACTATTATGAAACTTCCATAACGAAATCTCGATACCTTAGGGAATGACTACATGGAAGCTGCATGTGACCAATAAAAAAAATAAATATAAACACATGAAACACTTTATATTGCTTCTATTTTTAACTACATTTTGTTACAGCACTGCGCAAACAAATAAAGATCAAGACGTAAAAAATATCGAGAAAGTTTTAAAAAAGCAAAGAATTGCATGGTCTAAAAATAATATTGAAGAATTTATGGAAGGCTACTGGAAAAGTGATTCGCTTAAATTTTATGGTAGTAATGGTGTTACTTATGGTTGGCAAAACACTTTAGATCGTTACAAAAAAGCATATCCAACTGAAGATCACACAGGAACTTTAAGTTTTAAAATTAATGATATCTCTAAAATAAACGAAGGTGCGTACTTTGTTTTGGGCGAATATCATTTAAAACGGAATGTTGGAAATGCCACTGGTATTTTTATGCTTGTTTTCAAAAAAATTAATGGCAAGTGGAAAATTATTGCCGATACTTCTAGTTAAATTATGCATCCTGTAGTTAGAAAAGCGACTTTAAAAGACATTCCTGTTTTATTAAAGTTTGAACAAGGACTTATTGAGGCTGAACGACCTATGGACTCTACCATTAAGGAAGGTAAAATAAACTATTACTGAATTTATAAAAAACGACAATTATGAATTACTAGTTGTTGAATTAAATAGCTCAGAAATTGTTGCATCTGGCTATGCCAAAATTAAAAAAGATAGGCATTACTTAAAGCACACTAAACAAGGGTATTTAGGTTTTATGTTTGTTCCAGAAAAACATAGAGGTAATGCATAATAGTCTTATTATAAATGCTCTTTTAAAATGGTGTAAGACTAAAAACATAAACGAAATACGACTAGATGTTTACGAAAACAACCCATCAGCAATCAAAGCCTATAAAAAAGCAGGTTTTAAAAACATATGATCAATATGTGTTTAAATATTGAAAATTGGGACTATAAACTATTTTAAAACTTTCTGTCAGGATTGTAATTAGCTAACTCTAATGATAGTTTTTGTTCCGAAATAATTTCCGAAACCAATTTACCTGTTGCTGTTCCCATACTCCAACCCATCATAGCATGTCCTGTTGCAATAGTTAAATTTTTGCATTTAGATGATTTACCTATATATGGCAAGCCATCTGGCGATACAGGTCTTAAACCACTTGCTGCATTACTTTTTTCTTCAGAAGTTAAATTAACATGAGGATAATATCGAGTTGCTGCATTAGCTATTGATTCAACGCGTGTTTTATTTATATTGTGGTTTATACCAGCTATTTCCATTGTTCCAGCAAACCTAGTAAAACCATTCATAGGCGTTACTGCTACTTTAGCTTCAGTTAAAATTGCTGGAATGGTTATTCCTGTTTCGTTCTCAGTATTAATTCGATAGCCTTTCCCTGCTTGAAGCAATAGTTTTAAGCCTAACTTTTTACTTAAAAAAGAGCTCCAAGATCCTGCCGATAAAACAACTTCATCTGCATTTAATAGTTGCTTATCGGTCTTAACTGCTGAAATTTTTTGATTTTTAACCTCTAAATCTTCAACCTTTTCATTTATATAAAAAACAACACCTTTAGCTTTTAAATGTGCTTTCATTTCATTCATAAATTCATGTGGTGTTGTATGAAAATCACATTTGTAATACGTTGCGCCTTTTACGTTAAGCAATGTATTTGGCTCTAATTGTTTTAGTTCTTCAAGATTTATTTCTTTAGCATCTAAACCTTCAGCTTTTGCCAAATTTGCCGTTTGTATTTCTTGTTCTAATGCTTTATTGGTTTGACATAACATGAGCAAACCTTTTTTCTCATAATGAAATGAAAAGTTTTCATCACGCTTAATATCATCATACAACTCTTGACTTAAAAGAGAAATGGCCTTAATTGCAGGTATTGCCTTTTTTACGTGCGCTGCGTTGCACGATTTATTAAAGGCCAAAGTCCATTTTAAAAAATCTAAATCTAGTCGTGGTTTGATATACAATGGACTCGATTTATTAAACATCCACTTCAATCCTTTTTTCATAACACCTGGAGCAGATAAAGGAATAATATGGCTTGGTGATAAATAGCCTGCGTTTACATATGAAGCACCTGAGTCCAGATTAGACTGATCAACAATAGTAACTTGATGCCCTTCTTTTTGAAGGTAGTACGCAGAACATAATCCGATAATTCCGCCACCAATAATTATACAATTTTTCACTGAATTAATGATTAAATGATTTAATTATTACCAACATTTTTTCTGGCTTTTGATACAATCTTCACTATTTCAAGAGTTTCTTTCATAAGTAGTTGTATTGATTCTTCTGAAGCAAATTTCGTGTCTTTCAAAACCTCTAGCCAAAATAGTGTTTCGTCTGCTTCCTCAACAACAATTGATATTTTAGAAAAAAACTCTTTTTGAGATCTCGCAATACAAGCTGCTCTATAATTAGCTGCCGTTGAAGTAGCTGAACGAATAAGTTGCCTGCCAATAATTCTTGTTGTATCTGTTTTTTTAATATTATCATAAAACAAGATGATATCTACGGCTAATTTTTTTGTTCTTTTTTTTAAAGTTTCAACAAATTCAGATTTATTCATACCTCAATAATTTATTATTCAATTGGCATTATATTATTTCACTTTTTCATTGTTTCATTAACTCATTATTTCATTAACTCATTATTTCATTAACTCATTATTTCATTATTTCAATGTTTTAAATGACTTGAAAACCATGTGCATAGGGGTCGTCTTCATCATCTATAAAAATAGTATTATAACCATATACTTTTGCCCAACCTTGGATACTAGGAATAATTGCTAATTTACCATCCAAAGTTGTTTCCTTTTCAACACAACCAATAAATCTACTACCTATAAAACTTTCATGTACAAATGGCTCGTGAAGCTTTAACCTTCCCTTAGTGTACAACTGCGCTAAACGTGCAGATGTTCCTGTTCCACAAGGACTTCTATCGATAGCTTTATCGCCATAAAACACAGCATTTCTTCCAGAAGAAGTTGGATCGATTGGATTACCTGTCCACAACATATGAGTCACATCTTTAATCGTTTCATTTTCTGGATGTACAAACTTTTCAAAATACTTTTCATTAATTCTTTCTCGTACTACCTGAGAATACTGAATAATTTTTGAAGCTGTAAAATCATGTACTCCAGAAAAGTTTTTCTGCGGATCTACAATAGCATAATAATTTCCTCCGTAAGCTACATCAAAAGTAATTTCTCCTAATTCTGGGCATTCAACAGTTAAATTTTCAGCAGCCAAATAACTTTTTACGTTAGTAAGTTTTACCCACTCTACTTTTCCATTGGTTTGCTGATAATCAATTTCAACCAAACCAGCAGGAGCTTCCATTCTAATTTTTCCTGGTATTTTTGGTGTAATTAAACCTTCTTCAATAGCAATAGTAATAGTTCCTATTGTACCATGGCCACACATAGGTAAGCAGCCCGAAGTTTCAATAAATAAAATGGCAAAATCGTTTTCTGGATTGTGAGGTGGAAATAAAAAACTACCACTCATCATATCATGACCACGTGGTTCAAACATCAAGCCTTTTCGAATCCAATCGTATTCTTTTAAAAAATGCTGGCGCTTTTCGCTCATGGATTTACCAACCAAATTTGGATTTCCCTCAACAATTACGCGCACTGGGTTACCACAAGTATGTGCATCTATGCAAACAAATTTTGTGCGTGCCATTTAAATTTTAGTTGAAGTTTTAACACCATTAACTAGTCTAGTAATCTCCAAAGGGTTTTCATTTTTTAATTCATCTGGAAGTAGGTGGTTTGGCCAATCTTGAAAACTAAATGGTCTAACAAAACGCTTGATTGAATCTACACCAACCGCTGTAAAACGACTGTCTGTTGAGGCAGGATAAGGTCCTCCATGTTGCATAGAAGGGCAAACCTCAACACCAGTTGGGACTCCATTAAAAATAATTCGCCCAACTCTATTTTGCAATGCATTAACAACATTAGCGTGATTAGCTATTTCATTATCATCAGAAATTATTGTCCCTGTTAATTGTCCTTCTAAACTAGAAATGATTTTTTCTAATTGTTGCTTGTCTTCACACTGTACAACCAACGAAAATGGTCCAAAAACTTCGTGATGCAATGTTGTATTATTTAAAAACGTATCACCTTCAACAGTTGTTACAACTTGTCTGGCATAATTAGGTTCTACATCATTTTCATAACCTGCCAATACTTTTATTCCGCTTTGTGACAGTGCTTTAGATTTATTGGTTTCGTATGCTCCTGCAATATTTGGGTGCAACATACATGATGGTTCAACTTTTACAATTTCTTCAGCTAAAGTATTAACAAAACTAGTCAACCCTTCAGATTTCACAGCAATAATCAACCCTGGGTTTGTACAAAACTGTCCTGTTCCTAATGTAATTGAGCCCGCATAGGTTTTAGCAATTGCTTCAGCTCTATTATTTAATGCTTGTGGCAAAATAACAACTGGATTAATACTTCCCATTTCTGCAAATACAGGAATTGGTTCTTCACGTTTTGCAGCTAAATCGTATAATGCTCGACCACCACGAATACTCCCAGTAAAACCAACTGCTTTAACTTTAGGATGCATTACTAATTGTTGTCCAACTTCTATTCCACTAGAATTAAGATTAGAAAACACACCATTAGGCATGTCGGTTTTTTCAGCAGCTCTAACAACTGCACTACTAACCATTTCGCCTGTTGCTGCATGCATTGGATGTGATTTTACAATTACAGGGCATCCTGCTGCAAGGGCTGCTGCTGTATCTCCTCCTGCTGTTGAAAATGCAAATGGAAAGTTTGATGCTCCAAAAACTACAACTGGTCCTAAAGCCACATTCATTTTACGTAAGTCTACTTTTGGGAGTGGTTTTCTATCTGGTTGAGCTGTATCAATTGATGCATCTACCCAATTGCCTTCTTCTACATGATTTGCAAAGGCACGTAATTGCCCAAGTGTTCTTCCTCTTTCTCCCATGGCTCTTCCTTTTGGTAACCCACTTTCTGAAGAATAAACCTGTAATAATTCATCGCCTAGTGCTTCTATTTCGTCTGCTATTGCTCTCAGAAATTCAGCTTTTCTTACTCCTGAAGTTTTGGAGTATGTTTTAAAAGCTTCTGCTGCTAATTCAGCAGCTTGATTAACATCTTCTTGAGAAGCCTCAGTGATTTCCCATTGATTTTCTATATTCAATAAAGGATTAAACGTTTTGAACGTTTTGCTTCCTTTGGCTGATAATTGATTTCCTATATAATTTTTTCCTGTAATCATTGATTTTCAATTCTTTTTAGGTGAGTTTCAATATCGACAGGTTTATGAACTGTTTTTATTGAAGTTGGATATTTTTCGAGTAAATTTTTTGGTCTAATTGGTCGTTTTTCAAAACCACCTCCACAATTTGGACAAATGTGCTTCAATACATTTTCAACACAGTTTTTACAAAAAGTACATTCAAACGTACAAATCATTACCTCACTAGAATCGTGTGGCAATGATTTGTTGCAATGTTCGCATGTTGGTCTTATTTCTAGCATGTATATTATATCGTTTTCAAATACGTTTTAAAGTTATTGAAATTTTTATTTTCGCAGAAATTTCTGTGTTAGTGATTGAGGTTCTGTTGAAGCTCTTTGGCCTAGCAAAAGCGCATTTACTATCTGGTTTTTTCCTGTAATCATCTTCACATATTTTTTAAATGTTTTTATTATACCTTCTATAAAAAAGAAGCTTTCTCTTTTTTAATATTTAAAGGACTTAATCTATTAAATCCAGAATTTCAAGTCTTTCTTTTGCCAGAATATATCTTGTATGGACATCATCAATTTGCTGTTGAGTTAATTTCTTACCAAAGGTACGAAGTCCTCCAGCAACATCATTATGATGAATTCCCATAGCAAGCTTAAGATATTCCATAAGTAATGGCTGAGCATCTAAATACGAGATGGAATTCATTGCCTGAGAAATTTTATTTGCTTCAGCCCATTGTCCGTTTGAAACATATTCCTGCATGCTAACACTAGCTTTTGGAAAGATACAACCAACTCCTGTAATTCCACCACATGCACCAGCAAGTCCTGCATGTACCGTTACGGTATCAACACCTGCCAAAATTTTTAAATCTTTGTTTGCCAACATCATCGTTTCAATAATTGAAACATCAATTGTAGATATTTTAAGGGCATTTATATTGGGTAGTTCAGCAAGTTTTAGAAGAAGCTCGGTTGAAAGCGCATGATAACCAGCTGCATCAGGATTGTTATAAGGCATTACTGATACACCTGCACCTCTTGCAGTGAATTCTGCAAGCTCATAGTACGAATACATGTCTTCATCAGAAGGAAGTTCCTTAGTTTTTGGCGGCATAACCATTACGGTATCCACCCCAACTTTAGCAAGTCCTTCAACGATTTTGGCAAGCTCTTCCTTTGTTTCTGCCGCAGCTCCGCTAATCAACGGGACATTGTATTCTTTAGCAACCTCAGAAAGGGCTTTAAGTAAGGAAAGACGCTGCTTTGTGCTCAAGTAGCTATTCTCACCCAGAGTTCCAGAACCAACAAGTCCGTTCATTCTGCTTCCGCCTTTTCCTTGAACTTTTAAAATCCCTGCGGCGTATTTTTGTGTTGCATCAGGGTCCATTTCAAGAGCGCCAGATTTTGACTCTTTCAACCATGTAAACACAGCTGGCATAACGCCTTCCCATTTTAAACTCATTGTAATTAATTTTATTTTGATAAAAGTAATACAGAATTCAGCTAGAAAATAATGCATTTTTATCCATATATTGTATTATATTATCCTTTTTTTGTTAAATAAATAATATATTGAATATTATTTGCATATTTGTTATATGAAAGTTTTACCATTTCAAATACCAAAACCTGAGCATGACGCTCTAATTTATCAAGAAGATAAGGAATTAATATTCTATGATAAGTTTCATCAACATGAAGAAATTCAGGTGAGTTTTATCGCTGAAGGCGAAGGCGCTCTTGTGGTTGGAGATACTATTAATTACTATAAAAAAGGCGATGTAATTGCCCTTGGAAGTAATCTACCTCATGTTTTTAAAAGCGATATAAGTACTAATATCCAATCGGAAATGTTGACACTTTTTTTTTCAAATGATGCATTTGGTTCAACTTTTTTTGAATTGGAAGAATTAAGGGAACTAAGACCTTTTTTCAAAAAGGTAAATTATGGTTTTAAGGTATCTCCAAAATCAAAAAAAATTGAAACGCTTTTTAAGCAATTGCATGAAAGTAGTAAGTTGCAACGTTTTATATTACTACTGGAAGTTTTAAAAGCGCTTTCTAAATCGAAAACTCAACCTTTATCTTCTTTTATTTATGACAAAAAATACACGGATAGTGAAGGAAAACGCATGCGAGATGTTATGGATTTTACCATGCAAAACTATAATCAACAAATTAGTCTAGATGATGTTGCTCAAGTGTCGGCTATGACTAAAAATGCATTTTGTAAATACTTTAAAAAGCGGACTAACAAAACTTATTTTACATTTTTAAACGAGTTACGTATTGAAAATGCTTGTAAACTTTTATTATCAAACCAAGATTTGAGCATTATAGAAATTGCTGAAAAATCGGGGTTTAATAATATGTCAAATTTTAATAGACAGTTTAAGGTTGTGAAAAAAAACAGTCCTTCATTATTTAAGAAAGACAGTTATCGATAAGAAAAAGAAAATAAGTTAAGCATAACGAAAATATTCTGACCTAGATTAATGTTTAGCTACCGTTTAAATTCACTTAGCACAAGTAGTTTCATAAAATTTAAAAGCGTCTATAATATTTTCTTTTGTAAAAATATCATTATTAATCTTAGATACTAAATCCGGACAATCCTTAAAATACTTAGGTCCTTCTTTTCTAAAACCTTTGTGGAAACCGAAATTACTTCCTATGCGAGTAGGTATCTTTTCATTATTCCTAATAGCATATAAAAATGAGAAACTACCACCTGTTTTTCCATACATACCAAATCCATTGCTCATGTATACAGCTTCACTATAATTGTAAAGAGTAATCTTTTTACCTACAAACACAGGTTGCATGAGCTTGTAATCTTTAAAGTTACCTTTAGAATGTTTTAGAGGAATGTATTCAAACTTGTATACTTCATTTTCTGTTGAAATATGGACACTATCAATTTCTTTACCCATATAGACTTTAAATTTCTTGGAATTATGTTTAATTCTAAGACCTTTAAGTCCCATTCTCATTTCACCATTTAGCACCTTTTTGTTTTTAAGATATACTGTTGCGCTATTGGAAATGATAGTCTGACCGTAAATAAGAGTATTTATAAAAAGAAAAGAAATAAGAATTACCTTTTTCATTGAATATAATTTTTACCTAAAACAACATAAACTCTGTATTAAAAGTTATCATGTAACTTTTAATTTTATTATCTTTAGATAACCCAATCCATCCCGCTTTACCTTGAAAATATAGTTTTAAAGTTTCTGATATCTTGTAACCAAGCATTAAATTTATTCTAAGGTCTAGATTGTTTTTAACGTCAATTTCTTCACTATGATTTACTAGATAAGCTGGGCCTCCCCCAATTCCTACAAAAAAATCATAGTTTCTTCCAAATTCATTAATTATAGTAGCATCTAATTCAATATAGTCAAGATCAATGGTGTATAGATTATCTTTATATCCATTAGTTACATATTGGGCATTAATTGACAGGTAGTTTTCTTCACTTTTCAAAAAAAGTAATTTTGATACCCCTACTTGAAAACCTGAAGTATATTCGAACGAGTCATTCCCTTGTCCTGCACTTCCATCCGTATATAAAAGAAGTTCACCATTAGGTGCATAGGCATTAGATATGCCATATCCAAATTTTATTGCAAAGGTTTTGTCTTGAGAATATATGTTAACAGATATAAAAAAGATTATTAAAAAAGTTACTAGTGTTGATTTTCTCATAAAAATAAATAATTATATAAAATAAAGTTGAGGAAGGTTTAAAGCTTTTTAACGTAATCTGTAATAATAACGATTTGCGTTGGACCCACCTTTCCTTCGATGTATTTTTCGTTATCTTTATCTAAACGAATGTTTCTAACAGCGGTACCTTGTTTAGCTATCATGCTTGATCCTTTTACTTTAAGATCTTTAATAAGCACCACAGAATCTCCAGCTTCTAAAACCACACCATTTACATCACGATGTATTATCTTATTTGGGTCGTCTTCACCTTCACCTGTTGCTTTTGCAAATGCAAGGGTTTCTTCATCTAAATACATCATGTCTAAGAGGTCTTGTGGCCAACCTTCTTTTCGTAATCTAGAAAGCATTCTCCAAGCTACTACTTGTACTGGTTTATGCTCGCTCCACATGCTATCGTTTAAGCATCTCCAATGGTTTGCTTCTGTAGCTTCTGGATTTTCTATTTGCTCAACACAAGTTTTACAAACCATAAGTGCGTTTTCTAAATTCTCGTCTTTTAATGGAGGCACTAGATACACTTGAAGGTTTTCATCACATGAACATAACTCACAAACTAAATTACTTCGTTTTTTTAACGTTCTTTCTAAACTCATTTTTGAATGCTATTTTACCATGCAATAATACATTTATATAGTTGCTTCTACAAATTGTTTAGTTCTTCTCTAAACTTTTTTATCATTCCTTTTACAACCATATTGTAACTATAATGTATAAGTTCTAAAACCAATTTAGGTAGTAATTCATTTTTATAAATTGCCATAGTATGCTAATGCTTATTACTTAGGGTATCTAATTTAATTTATTTGCATTAGTCAACTAGTTTTTGTTCCGTATCTTCTAGTTTTAAAGCTGAATAATCTAGTTTCCAACCAATTGTTTCTACTATAGTTTCCATAAGCGATATAGTTTCTAAGGCTTCTTTTTGTGCAACTTGAATTAAACCACTTTCTGGAATTTTATCCTTAATATGCCATTTAGCTCGGGTATGTAAATCGGTTAAATCGGCAGCTTCAAACTTATTAAATAAACCATCCGATTTATCGTAATAATTCAAATTAGTTTCTATAGATAACACTTCTGGTTGTGGAAAGTGTTTTAATATAATTTTCTTATTTATATTATCTGATTTGAGTTTAATTTTTGCTAAATCGTAACCCACGTAAGCTTTTGCATTAATAACAACCAAGGCTTTCTTTTTACTTGAAATAAGTTTTAAAAATTTCTGTTTAACATCTTCATAATGGTAAATTTCTGCAAAATCGCCTTCTACAGTTATAAATTTACAAACACTTTTAACTTTATCTAAAAGAATAACAGATTGCGAATTAGTCAATTTTTTTGATTGCAAATATTTAATATAGGTAATAACACCAACCGCTAGTAAAACACCAATTATTAAACCTAAAATTGCTTCCATACTATTCGTATAATTTATATAAAACAGGTTTGCTTGGTGTTGCATCATTCTCAAATGGTGCTATTTGAAGATTTAGAATATACTTACCATCTTCAATGCTATTAGGCACATAAATAAACTCTGTAATAGTTGCCTCGGTTCTTATTTTTCCGTCTGTATTCCAAAAAGCATTATGAGATAATAATTTGCCATCATCTCTTTCTTTATCAACACTTGGTAAATCAATAAGTAAATGCTTTACCCCTTTACTTTTTAAATAAATTGCTGCTTCTTCTAACAAGTATGGTGGATTAGTATTTGAATATTGTTGCGATAATTTTTCAGTAGTATTTGGTAATGTTCTAATAATAACTGCTTCACGCTTTTTGTTTCCAATAGCAAAACGCAATTGCTTAGCCGAAATCACAAAATCATCTCCTAATTTTTCTGGCGCAACTGTTATGACTTCAGCGACAAAAAAGAACTGTTTTAGACATTGATTAATACTGTATTTTTTTTCTGTAATATGACCAACACATTCTGTATGCGTACCGTGAGCATGTGGATTAAACAGGATGCTATTAAAATTTACTGGAGCTCCATGTTCAACGCTTACAATAAAGTCATTCATTTTTACTGGTTCTATAATAGGTTCATCAATATACCAAGCATTTACGTTGCTTTTTGTAGCACGTAATGGGATTGAAATATCTAAGGGTTTATCTATATATATGGCGTAGGTACGACTGTTTACGTTTATAACTGCTTTCATGTGTAATGGATGTTAAGCGTAAATTTAAGGATTAAATAAGAAAAAGACTTGATGAAATTCCATCAATTAAAAATTTTCCTTTTTGGGTTGCTTTAAGAATTTCGTCATTACGAGGAGCTTGCGACAAAGTAATCTTTTCAAGAGAATGAGATTGCTTCATTTCATTCGCAATGACTAGTAATTGTTGATGGATAAATTCTTTAGATGCTGTTAGTAAATGTTCTTTATATTCGACTCCAAAGTCTTCTTTAATTTTATTTAATGAAACTCCCCAAATAGTACGCAAACCCGTCATAACATACTCATTGAATCTGTCTTTTTTTGAGAGTGTTTCAACAGTTGAAGGTAATTCGTTTTGCTGAATAGATTTAATATATTTTGTGTTATTTGATACATTCCAACTGCGTTGATTGTTATTAAACGAATGTGCTGATGGTCCAATTCCTAAATACGGTTTCCCTTTCCAGTAGCTTGTGTTATGTTTAGAAAAATAATTAGGTTTTCCAAAATTAGAAATCTCGTACTGTATAAAGCCTTTTTTTTCGGTTTCAGCTATTAAATGATTAAAATGTTCTAAAGCTAGGTCTTCATCAATTGGTGGATAAGTCCCTTTTTTAATAAAACTATCTAAGGCTGTTTTAGGCTCTACCGTTAAGGCGTAGCTAGAAATATGATTGACACCAAAATCAAAAGCTATCTGTAGATTTTGGTTCCACTTATCTAAACTCATGTTTGGAATACCGTAAATTAAATCGATGGTAATGTTATCAAAATAACGTGTTGCTTCTTCTAAACATTTTTTTGCTTCTGTTGCATTATGCGCACGATTCATGCTTTTTAAATCGTCTTCAAAGAAGGATTGAATGCCAATACTCAATCTGTTTATTTGGGAAGCTGCTAAATCGTTTATTCGTTTAGTTGTTAAGTCGTCTGGATTAGCTTCTAATGTAATTTCTGGGTTTTCTACAACTTGATAGTTTTTATAAACGGCATCAATCAACAATTTTAATTCTTCATTCATTAATAGTGAAGGCGTGCCTCCACCAAAGTAAATAGTTTCTATGGTTTGATTTTTAAGCTCTTCTTTTCGTAACTGCAATTCTATTAAAAGTGTATTAATTAGTTCATCTTTCTTGCTTAATGATGTAGAAAAATGAAAATCGCAATAATAACATGCTTGCTTGCAAAATGGTATGTGAATGTAAATTCCTGAGATGGCTTAACTATTAAAAGTGAATTCCTGCTTTGGCAGAAATAACAAAGATATACTAACCTATTTTATCTTGATTCTGTTTTACAAAACTTTCCCATCCAGAATAACTCTTACCTACGGTAACTTTTCCAGAGTTATAAAAATGACAAACAGCTGCTGCCAACCCATCGGTTGCATCTAGGTTTTTTGGCAATGTTTTTAAATCAAGTAGGCTTTGCAACATTTTTGCAACTTGTTCTTTACTCGCATTACCATTTCCGGTAATAGCCATTTTAATTTTTTTTGGTAAATATTCGGTAATTGGAATTTGTCTCGATAATCCTGCTGCCATAGCAACACCTTGTGCTCTACCAAGTTTAAGCATACTTTGCACATTCTTCCCAAAAAAAGGCGCCTCAATGGCAATCTCATCTGGATGATGTGTGTCGATAAGTTCTATGGTACGTTCAAAAATAAGTTTGAGTTTTAGGTAATGATCACTGTATTTTTTAAGATCAAGCTCATTAAGTTGCATAAATTGCATTTTTTTACCAACTACTTTTATGAGCCCGAAACCCATAATGGTTGTTCCAGGGTCTATCCCTAAAATTATTTTTTCTTTACTCATTCTCCACAATAATAGCAACCACTTAACGAAATGGATGCGCCAATAGTAAATGCTAACATGTTTCCGTTAAACGATCCAAATCCGCTCGAAATTGGATTAAAATCTTTTCCTAATCCTAATACATAAGAAGTATCGAAATACACCGAAAGTTTATCTGAAATACCATAATGAAAATCAATACCTGCCATTACATTTAAAAATAATGTGTCGTTATTAGTATAATTACCTAACGGTTTAACAGACGTATAACCTGGTCCTGCATGAATAAAAGTGCACATGCGTTGTGATAAAAAACCAAAAACACTTGTAGCATCGTAAACCAGTTGCGCATTAAGTCGGGTATAATTAACTTTAAATTCTGGTGTATTATTTAGGTTTGAAAAACGGTTATAACCAAAATCTAATTTTGCACCTAACTTTGGCTTAAACATATATTGAATTCCTAAGTTAATACTTGGAAAATTAATCGACTTAGCTTCAAAATTATTTACAAATCCATTTGCTGATGGACTGTTTATCCCCAAAGCAAATTGCGCTTTAAAAGTGCTTGTATCGTTTTGCGAAAACCCCAAAAAACTAAAGCAAGTAATTAGTATTAAAAAGAATATTGAGTTGTATTTTAAAATCATAAAATAATAATGGCTTAATTTGCTGAAATAAAATAATTTCAAGCAATTCTTTTATTTAGATTCCCGTTTTTCACTGGAATGACAGTTTCAACGAAAATCTCAAAGCAACGCTTCGAGAAATTCTTTTTTATTTTATATGATAAATAATTCGTTACCATACAAAACTAAGCAATTCTTTTTTGTGCTGATTAAATTAAGCATAGTGGCTGGTGCATTTTTTTTTATTTATGAAAAACTAACAAACAACACTGATTTACAATTTTCTGCTTTTGTTGATTTTTTAGAAAAAAATGACATTTTTACACCAAAAAACATCGTTTTATTGCTTTTTTTAAGCTTTTTTAATTGGCTTTTTGAAATATTAAAATGGAAACATTTAGTTTCTTATATAAAAAAAATAACCTTTAAAAATGCGCTTGAGCAAAGTTTAGGCGCCTTAACAGCTTCCTTATTTACACCAAATAGAATTGGAGAATATGGCGCAAAAGCTATTTATTATTCCGCTAATTTTAGAAAACGTATCGTACTAATAAACCTATTAAGCAACCTATTACAAATGAGCGTTACCCTAATTTTAGGTATAGTTGGCTTTTGCTTTCTTGTAACAACGTATGATGTAAATTTAGATTATTACAGACTTGCAAGAATTTTGTCATTAGGTGTAATGGGAATACTTTTGGTTGGTTTTGGCATAAAAAAAAGCAAATTCACTATTAAAGGTTTTTCATTAGAAAAATTAAAATCATTTGTTTTAGAATTTCCTAGAAAAAAAATTGTTTTTGGGTTTTTATATTCATTAATTCGATATGCGTTTTTCTCATTTCAATTTTACTTTTTATTACAACTATTTGGTGTTAACATGACTTATATAAATACTATGATTATTATTACTTCTATGTATTTATTAGCTTCAATAATTCCTTCTATATTTATTTTCGATGTTGTAATAAAAGGTAGTATTGCACTGTATTTATTTGATTTAGCTGGTGTTAACGAGTTTACTATTTTAAGCATTATTACACTTATGTGGTTATTTAATTTTGTGGTACCAAGTTTGTTTGGCAGTTTTTATGTACTCAATTTTAACTTACCCAAAAACGAAGATTAGTATGGTTTTAATTAGCATATTTATAACTATAGCTTACCTGATTTTAATAGGAAGTTTTGTTTTTGGTTTTGATAAAGTTCCTGTTTTTAAATTGAAAAACATAGAAGCTAAAACCACTTTTTCTGTAATTATCCCTTTTAGAAATGAAGTTGAGAATTTATCTAATCTAATGACATCGATTGCTTCACTAGAATATCCTAATCATCTATACGAAATTATTTTTGTTGATGATGAATCTGATGATGATTCAGTTGAGATTATAAAAAAAGGGTTCATTCATTCTCCAATTAATATTTCGTTTATCAAAAATATTAGAACATCAAATTCACCAAAAAAAGACGCTATTACTACCGCTATAAAACATGCTAAAAACAAATGGATTGTAACTACTGATGCCGATTGTAAACTACCCAAGTACTGGCTGGATAGTTTTGATGAGTTTATACAAACAAATCAAAGCAAATGTGTAATTGCTCCAGTAATTTTTGCTGATGAGAGAAGCTTTTTAAACCGCTTTCAAATACTTGATATGCTAAGCTTGCAAGGTGCAACCATTGGTGCATTTGGTATTAAAAACCCGTTTTTATGTAATGGTGCCAATTTTGGATATGAAAAAGAATTATTTGAGGCTGTTAACGGATTTGAAGGCAATACCAATACTGCAAGCGGTGATGATATTTTTCTATTAGAAAAAGCTGTAAAAATGTATCCTAAAAATGTAAAATATTTAAAATGCGAACGAGCAACTGTAACAACTAAATCACAACCCAACTGGAACGCTTTAAAAGAACAGCGCGTACGATGGGTAGCAAAAACGAGTACTTACAATAATACATTTGGAAAGCTAGTAGGATTAATTGTTTTGTTAATGAACGCTTTAATAATAGTCCTTTTAATATTATCTACTATAGATAAATTTAGCCCAAAAAGTTTTATTTATATTTTGATTATTAAGTTTAGTATTGATTTTTTATTGATACATAAATCTGCAGTATTTTTTAACAAAAAGCATGTTTTAAGAACTTATCTTTTTGCGTTTTTAATTTATCCTCTTTTTAGCGTTTATATTGCTTTTATTGCAGCCTTTAAAGGTTACAAATGGAAAGGACGGGAATTCAAAAAATAAATAGATTTGATAAATTTTTATTAGCTTTACATTCAACCCAAAATCTTAAAAATCATGAAAAAAATTCTTTTTTTCCTTGTACTTACTGCATGTTCTTTTTCGGTTGCCGCACAACAACAATACACAATTAACGGAAAAACCTTAAAACTTAAAACTGCCGTAAAAGGCAACCTAAATTTACTTTGGAATAGTATTGATAAACAATTCAGGTATTTTGTAAAAACAAGCAATGGCAATATTTTCGAATTAGTAAACACCAAAGATTCAAGCAATAATTATAAAGAGGAATACAAAACACAACTTAGTGAATTTTCTAAAAAATTAAATGTTTCAGTAAACGATTTAAAATTCACATTAAACGATTTAACACAGTTTTTTAAACACTATAATACTGCTATCGGAGACTCAGCCTATCTTGATGAAAAACCAACACTCAAAACACGTTTAGGTTTTTATGGCGGCCTAACAAACCACCCATTAGTGAACAATTCTAATAATACAAAAGTTCCCTTTTTTGGTGCAGAATTAGAAGCTATTTCATCTCTTGAAGACTCAAGACATGCGAGTTTTTTTAGTATTGAACATGCTTTAGACAACGATGATTTTAAATACTCAACCACACAACTAGCTCTTGGTTACCGTTACCGATTTATTAAAAAATCTTCATTTAACATTTACGGAAATGTTCTTGTAGCAACTTATAATTTCTCAAAAAGCACCATTGCACTAACAAGTACAACAAACGAAGTAGTAAAAAATTCAACGTTTAAAATACCATTTGCTTTTGGTTTGGGTGCCGATATTAAAGTTAGTAAACGTGGTTTTATTACTTTAGCCTATAATGAATTGTTTGCCATATTTGTAGAAAAAAGTAGTAATTTCCCAGTCAATTTTGCAATAGGCTACAAGTTAAATTTATAAATGAATTTATTAGATAAAACATCAAATCCTGCGTTTACAAATTACTTTTTCGGTGGTCATAATACTACTCCAAAAACCATGTCTGTAACAGGTGTTTTTATTAAATCTTTAGCCTCAATTAGTATTATTATCATAATATCTATTGGTATTTGGAGGTTACACGGTCAAGGTATAAACCTCAAGTGGTATTCATTAGGCGGTATGTTAGCTGCCATTATAATAAGCATTGTTATTTCTGTAAGGCAGCATTGGGCACATATTTTAGCACCTCTTTATGCTATTGCTAAAGGTTTTTTTCTAGGAAGCATTTCGGCTTATGCACATGCTAAATTTCCTAATTTCCCGTATCAAGCCATAGGTATTACTATGGTTACTTTTGTGGTTATGCTTTTATTGTATCAAACACGAATTATCGTGGTCACCAAAAAGCTTCGAAGCGTTATTATAACAGCAGCAACAAGCATTTTTGTAATCTATATTATTTCTTGGATTTTGGGCTTTTTTGGTATTAAAGTTTTTATTTGGGGTGTTTCTTGGCCAGCAATAATTTTTAATATTATAGCCGCCATTTTTGCTTCGCTCTCATTACTCTTAGATTTTGATTACATAGAACGTTATAAAAACAAAGCACCAAAATATAAAGAATGGCTAGCCACTTGGGGGCTCTTAGTTACTTTAGTTTGGCTGTATGTTGAAGTATTAAGGTTAATGAAAAAATTGGCTATTCGGTTTTAAATTTTTTGGGCGTTACCCCGAAGAGGGGTCGGGCTATTCGCTACAAGTCCGCGCTCGTACCTCGCTGTGGGCTTTTCACTACTATCCCTAACGCGCACCCATCCGCCGTGGCAATTGCTAAAATCCAATCCGCATTAAATCAGCTAATTCACTTTAATAATTATAGGTAATTCAAAAGCTGTTTTAACTTGTTGTCCGCGCTTTATAGCTGGAAAAATTTTGGGTATAGAATCTAAGCTTTCATATAGCAAACTTTCAATATTCGGGATTTCTTCTTTTGTTAAAGCGTTTATTTTAGCATCTATTAATTTTAACTGCCCTGTTTCAGATACTTGAAAATTTAAAACTAATGTATCGCTAATATCTTTAGTAACTACAATGATTTCATTTTGTAAAAACCCAGAAATATGTGTGGTTAATACCTGTTGAAAACACACTTTTTTGTCTGCTTTAACAGTTAACGAATCGCATTCTGAAAAACTAGGGTACTCATCAACATCGTTCCAATTAAAAGTTTGTAGTTCTTCTTTTAAAATGGCTTCGGGCGATGTTTTTTTTATGTTAAAATACTCGCAAGACGTAAGCACTATAAATAATAATAAAACGCAAGTTTGCCTCATGGATTAAAACTGAAACCGAAAAGTACAATTTTTTTTAGATTTTAATCTTCTTTCTTCTCTTCATTAAGAAACTTTTCTTCTTTAAGTATTGATATTTGATTATTAACAAAAGATATTAACTTGCTTTTTGGGAATTTTTTCTTAAAATCTTCAAAAGCTTTAATTTTAGCATCATAATCAGCATAATAAGCCTCAAGTGTTATTGCTAACTGCAAACTTGCAAACTCATTGCTGGGGTTTTCTTGTATGGCTTTTTTTAAAGCCTCAATACTCTTTTTATATTTTTTTTGTCGGTTTAAAACCGTAGCTAACCTAATATATTCAGCATCTAGTGGTTTATCTAATAACGCTAAAGCTTTCCATATATATTCTTCAGCTTTTTTAAAATCACCTAGCTCCTCATAATACGTTCCAATAACATAAATAGAGGTTGCATCCAATGGATTAAATTTTAATGCCAACTTTCGTTGTTCAATAGCTTTTTCATATTCATATAATTGTGTATAACATAGGCTTAATTTTTCATGAATAAAAGCTGATGATTCGCCCAATTCTAAAAGCTTTTCAAACCAAACTATAGCTTTTTCGTACTGCTGCCTTACATAGTAATTTTGCGCTTTTAAACTTATTAATTCTTTATTGTTTTTATAAGTTGACAAACCAATATCGATATATTTGTCTACTAATGTATTATGTCCTTTTTTAAGATGATGTTTTGCTATTCTATAAATGGCTTTTTGGTGCGTACTATCTAACTGAAACGCGCTATGAAACCTATTTTGCGCCGTAGAATCCTGTAACTGTTCTAAAACCAAACCCAACTCATAATGAAAGTTAGGGTTTTTATAATCTTTATAGACCAATTGATTAAATATTTCTGATGCCTTTTTAAATTTTTTTGTTCGGTATAAAAATTTTCCAAAATCGTATTTTAACAGGATATTTTCGGGGTTGGTTTCTACTGCTTTTTGATAGTTTATAAAGCCCTCTTCGTAATTACCAATTGCAATATATGCCTTTGCTATTTTTTGATACACTTCTGGCGGATTATTGTATGCCTTATACTGTACAATAGCTTTACTGTAATTGCCATGAGCAAACAAACTGTCTGCAACATTTAAAACCGAAGTTTGAGCTTCGGTTTTAAAAATTATTAATAAAAATAAAAATGTGAATCTTATCATATTTATTTATGAACTTGAAATACAATAGGTATTGAATAGGTTACATCAACTTTTTTACCGTTATGCTTACCTGGAATCAACTTTGGAATCGATTTTATAACACGCATAGCTTCGGCTCCTAAATCGGGGTGTGGTGCTCTAGATTTTTCTATTTCTATTTTTCCTTTTTTAGTGATTTTGAAAACAACATTGATGAGTTGTCTACCTTTTAATCCTAAGCTTTCAGCTAAATCTGTGTTAAAGTTTCTATTTATGAACTTTTGAATACCAGTTGAAGTACATTCTCTTTTTTCTTTTTCGGTGGCTAAAGATTTGCATTCTGGTAATATGGGAGCTTTATCAACAATTGCAAAAGGTAATGTGCTACCTCCTAAAGTATCATCGGCATACCCAACCACAGCTACTTCATCTAGCAATTGCGTGTCTTCGACCTCAAAAACTATTGGTAGCGAATAAGGTACAGTAACTGCTTTCCCTTTTTGCATACCCGGTTTTATTTTAGGCAAAGACGAAATAACACGGATAGCTTCTGCTTCTAGAGCTGGGTGCGGACCTCTGGAACGTACACCAATAATATTTCCTTTTTTGTCTATCTTAAAAATCACATTAATGCGCTGTCTGCCTTGTAACCCATATTCGCTTGCTTTTTTGGTATTAAAATTTTCAATTACAAATTTGCTAAGCTTTTCGCTCATACATGATTTCTTTTCAGCATTAGTAACTAAGTCTTCACAACCAGGATAAACAGGTACATTTTCAATAACAGCAAAAGGGACTTCTACATCTTCAATTATACTGATATTTTCACCCTTATTTACTCCCTTATTTACGCCATAGCCAACAACAACTGTTTCTTCTAGCGCCGATTTATCTTGTAGTTGAAAAATAATTGGTAACGAATAAGGCACTATTACATGTTTACCGTTATGCTTCCCTGGAGTCATTTTTGGCAACGTTTTAATAACTCTAATAGCTTCTGCCTCTAAATCGGGGTGTGGGGCTCTTGAACGAATACCTGTAACATTTCCTTCCTTGTCAATTTTAAAAATTACATTGATACGCTGTCTGCCAACCAAACCTAATTGAGTTGCTAAATCTGTGTTAAATTTTCTAGCTACAAACTTTGATATTTTATCTGATATACATTTTTTTTGTTCGTTTTGCGGTAAACCTTCACATCCTGGAAATACGGGTACTTGTTCTATAACTGCAAATGGGACTTCAACATGCTCTTTAGGCTTATGATTACTAAGACTAACACTTGGTTTAATAATTACTTTATAATCTTTACCATCAGTCACAACAAACTCTTTATAGTGTTTATCGTTAAAAAATAATTCTTCTTTCTTTATATATTTTTCATTTTCTTCAACAGTAATATTGTCTAAATCTTTTACAACCAATCTCATAACGTCCATTTTTTTATTCTCCCAATCATATTTAGCCTCATCACTCTTTTTCCATTCAAGATATTCGTCATAAGTCATTTTTATCAAACCTTTAGATATCTTCTCCTCTGGAATATTGTTTTTGTAAGTAAAGATAAACTTGTAATACATTTGATTCTTATAATATTCTTCTTTTGAAATTATATACTTATCACTATGAGACATATATTTTGTAATAATTTCTGATTCGGAATCATCCATTTTATCCATTTCTAAAATTTCTTTATAAAATTTTTCCTTTAGTTGTTTATCCGTCAAGTCTTGTGTAGATACTTGTTCTTGATTCCTCTCATTTTTAATTATTTCTTGAGCTTCAGCAGAAGTATAAACCAACATCCCAAAAACCAAAGGTATTAGTAATGCATACTTAATTAAATGAATTTGTTTTGACTTTGCTTTTGATAACATAACGATTCGTTTTTTGATTAATGATTGTTTAAAAAATGTATTGATGAATGATATATTTCTTGTTTCGAAAACTTGAGATAATAGGTTTTGGTAATATTCGTTTTTATCTTGATGCTTTACGGCATTAGCATCTGCAATAAACTCATGAAGCGTACGTATTCTATTTTGATACATATATACTAGCGGGTTAAACCAAAATAGTATTCGTAGCACCTCAAAAAACAATAAATCTAGTGTGTGCTTTTGTTTGGTATGAATAAGCTCATGTTTTAAAATGGCTTCTTTTTCTTCGGCTTTTATTTTTTCACCTAAAAATATATAATGGAAAAATGAGAATGCTGCGTTACTATTTACAAGCTCTACTAATACAATATCTCCAATAGATTGCTTTGGATTTTTTATTACTAAAACAACAATTTTAAATAACTTAAACAGAAATAAACCACAAGCAATAAAAAGCCCTATGTAAAAGACAAGCTCCCAAATAGGCATAGAATTTTGCTCTAAAGTCACCGCATCTAAAGCAATAGTATTATTAGGATTCATACTAGATTGCCCCAAAACAACCTCGGGCAACGAAATAATGTAATTTTGAGGAACAACAGTTTTAAAACTACTTACTTTTATAAATGGCAATATTAAAGACAGAATAGCGGTTGCTAAAAGATACATTCTGTTCCAATTAAAAAAAGTTTCCCTTTTTAAAAACACATCGTAAACAATTAAAAAGAATAATTGAAATGCAATGGTTTGTATTATATAATAAAGCATACTTATTTCTTTTTATTAATTTCTTTTAAAACCGATTCTAGTTCGTTTAAACTAATATCATTTTTCTTAACAAAGAAAGACACCATACTTTTAAACGACCCTTGAAAATAATTATCTACTAACTTATTTATAGACTGGTTACTATATTCTTGTTGCTGTACTAACGGAAAATATAAATGCCCTTTACCTTGCTTTTCGTAATCAACAAAACCTTTGCTTTCTAAAATCCTTACAATGGTAGATACCGTGTTGTAAGCCGGTTTTGGCTCAGGAAATTCTTCTATTATAGCTTTTACATTGGCTTTTTTAAGTTGCCAAAGTATTTGCATTATCTCCTCTTCGGCTTTGGTAAGTTGTTTCATTTTATACTCGATTTATTTTAGTATCTTTTAATACTATTTCTATTTTTTTTGAGATACTGAAACAAGTTCAGCATAGCAAAGTGAAATATTTCACTTTGCTAATATAACTAAAAAATTAGTTTAAACTAATTTTTTAGTTAAAAATGTAACATTTGGCATAGTTTTTAGTCTAATTAATTGAATAATTAAACTCTTTTATGGATATTATTTTAATTATTATTGCTGCCTTATTTATTTTTTTAGGAATAGTAGGTAGTTTTCTTCCTGTTTTACCTGGACCGCTTACAAGTTGGGTAGGATTATTAGTGCTTCATTTAACCAATGCTATCCCAATGGATAAATCGTTTATAATTGTTACACTTATTATTGCTATACTTATTTGGGTTCTAGATTATATTATACCTGCTATTGGCACAAAACGATTTGGTGGTACAAAATCGGGAATGATTGGTACCACTTTAGGGTTAATTGTTGGCTTAATTGCGCCTATACCTGGTGGTATAATTATTGGGCCTTTTGTTGGTGCACTTATTGGCGAACTATTAAACAATGCAAATTCTAACACCGCAGTTAAAGCAGCATTTGGTTCGTTTATTGGTTTTTTAACTTCTACGTTTATAAAGTTTATAGTTGCAGTTATTTACTTAGGACTATTTATTGGAGTTTTATGGGATTATAAAAGCACTCTTTTTACATTTTAAAAACGACGGTATTTAAATAGAAGAACCCTGTGGTTCTCTCACCTCCACAGGGTTATTGTAAATTGCTATTATCAACAAAAAAATTGAGGGATTAGTTAATTTGAAATGTTGATAATTCAAATATATACAGAATAAGCGACTTTAAACTGCGGAAAAACCGCAATCTCTTTACGGGTAAAATGTAGAATTAAGATATGGTAGGTGTTTAGATAGTGAAAAAAAATTAAAAAAATTTTAAATTATAACAAAACATAAAAATTTACTTACACAAAACCTTTGTCTCTTGCCTCTTTTAGCAAAGTTTCGTCTTGCCCATCTTGAACAGAAAATAATTCTTTAAGTTGTTTTTTTCTTTTTTCAACTGCACTTAATGAAATGCCTAAATGTGCTGAGAGGTTTTTAGTTTTTACACCTTGAGACAATAAATGAAGTATCTTTCTGTTTTTGTCATCAATTACAATATCGCTAGTAATGGTTTTTCTAATATAGCTATTTACTGTACCACTGTAAAAAGGCGGATTATTAAGTACTGCTTGAAACGCACTTGCCAATTCGCTAGATGTTAAATCGCTTTTAATTAAAAAGCCTTCAGGGTCTATTGTTTTTATAATATTATGAATTCGAAAAGATTCGTTAAACATAGTTAATATTATAATTTTTGCATTTGGTAAAATACCGCGAGCATATTCTGCTAAATCTTCGCCAGACTGCATGGTGCCGTTAGTCGATGGTGGTAAGCTAATATCTACAAATAACACATCATAGGGCAGGTTATTTTCAACCGCTTTATTCATAAAAGAAATCGCTTCATCACAATTATTAGCTATATCAATTAATAATTCTTGACTTTCTTTTTTTGTAAATAACAATGTGTTTTGATAACCTTCTATAATCATAGGATGGTCGTCAATCATTAATATTTTAATATGCTCCGTCATTCAATTTTAATTAATCTGTTCTTACCTTTATTGTTATAGTAGTGCCTTTATTTACTTCTGAATCTATAGTTAAATCTCCTTTAATTTCTTTAACTCTAGAGTTAATGTTTTTTAACCCAATGCCCCGCTTTGCTTTATTAACATCAAAACCAGAACCATTATCGTTAATCTTTAAGCAAAATACGTTGTTTTTTATTTGAAAACTAATTTTCACAAGAGTTGCATTGGCATGTTTATAGATATTTTGAAGCGATTCTTGAATAATTCTATAAATATGAATTTTAGTTTTATTTGATGCTTCTTCCCAATTAATGTCGCCATTAGTTTTAAATTCGTAATCAAAACCATAGGCTTGGGTTTGTGTTTCTATTAGTGTTTTTATAATGTCTATAAAGCCAGAACCAGAAATAAAATCGGTATTTAATTCGTGTGATACTTTTCTAATGTCGTCTTCAATGGTTTTAAGTTCGCTAATGTATTGGCTTCTTGTTTTTGCAGCTTCAGTGCTATTATTCATGTTTAAGCTATCTAAACTTAAACGGGTACCAAACAAACGACCCAAAACACCATCGTGTAATTCTTCAGAAATGCGTTTTTTTTCTAATGTTCTTGCTTCTTCAATATTATCTTGTTGAGAAAGCATGAGGTTGTAAATCTCTTCGTTGATTTCTTGCTGCTGCTGTATAAATTTTAACTCATTATTTTTGTTTTTTTGATTAATAACCAAATAAATTAAAAAAGACGTAATAATTAAAGTTACCGAAATAATTAAAAGCCACATACGTTCTCGAGCAATTCTAATATTTTCTTGTTCTATTTGATTTGTTTCAAAACGTATTCTAGCAAATTTATCTCTTTTAGCTCTTTCCTTTTTTTGTAAGCTGTCGCTAAGTTTTATATAATCGTTTAGATGATTAGCTGCAATATCTCCTTCCTCTATTTTTGAGAGTAATAAAAGAGATTTTAATAAATCATCATTATTAAAGGCTTCAGAAATATTTTTAGCTTTATACGCATAATACTTTGCTGAGTCTTTTTTGCCTAAATTGTAATAATACTCCCCTAAATGTTGATGAATTATAATAGAATTATAACTATCATCAATGCTGTCACAAATTCTTAAAGCTTTAAGGTAAAGGTCAGGTAACTCCTCTGTTTGTCCTGATAAATACAATGTATTTGCATAATTTCCTAAGGCTAAAACATGAATATCTGGGTGATTATTGATAAGCTCTTTGTTTGAAAAAATCTCATTGTATTTTTCAATTCCTAAATCATATTTTCCAGAACGCCTGTAAACTTTTAGCATATTATTTAATGTCAACCCAATGCTTCTCTGAAAATCCCCTTTAAGTTCCTGTTTTAATTCAAGAGATTTATCTAAATATTCAATTGCTTGGTCAAACTCTTCTAATTCATCAAAAACAATTCCTAAATTATTATAGATATAAGCTTTACGTTCTTTTATTAGGTTATTTTCATTTAGCTGCCCTAATAAAGTTAGCGCTTCAACTGATGTTACTTCACTTCCTGTATAATCTTTATCATAGGTTTGACATACTGCAATTCCATAAAGAGTTATAGCTGTCTTATACTTGTAATTGAACTTCCTAAAAACCTTTTCAGCTTTTTGATAATAAAAATAAGCACTATCAGATAACAAAGAATACCTATACAGTTCTCCAATTTTATAATGCTGATTTGCAATAGAAATAGGATCTGTTAGTTTTGCAGTTAATAAGTGATATTGGATAGAATCAATTTTATGCAAATTTTTATGTACCTGCGAATGAGTTTCATTAAACCAAATGAATATAATAATGAAAAAAAATCTATATTTCAATATATAAGAAGGTTATTGCTTTGTATTCAAATGTATCTATAATTTTTTATTAAAAAAAAGTCCCAATGCAATTAAATTGCATTGGGACTTTTATATTTTTATATTATATTATATTATACTAGTCCTGACCACTACCACCAGTAAACAAAGTTTCTTTAGTTTTAGGTGCTTCTAAAACATCATCTTCGTTTAAATCTTGTTTAGTACAAGAAGTAAATGCAGTTACTAATAATGCTAATAATAAAGTAATTTTTAAAGCTTTCATAATTATTGATTTTAGGTTAAAATTATTTTCTCTTATTTTATTTTTAAAAATTAAAATCTTAATCGAAGACTTTGAAATGAATCAAAACCTTTGATGAGGGAAAAAAATGGATAATTAACTTAAAATCGAACACACAAAAGCGCACAGATTTTTTTATATTTTCTTAATTGAGGGAGTATGACAATAGTGTCACAAAAAAATGGATTAAATAAACTTAATTAGCGGAGGGAATTGATTTGGGTGCTTATTAAGTATAAGCGAAATTATGCCAAAGGTTTTCGACAACATTAAATAATCGATAAAAAGCATGATTTTATCGATTAAACGACGAAATACTTGTTTTTTATTAACAATCCAATGATAAAACCTATAAAGTAGAACCGTTTTCTACTAGACTTGTTTTAACTATTTTAGTTTTAAAATCATAGTGTTCTTCAGGTATGCTTTGCAATCTTTTAATAAGCATTTGTGCAGCATTGGCACCAATTTCCTTAGCATGTTGCCTTATTGTTGTTAGCCTAGGGAAAGCATGGTTAGACACAGATTGACTAGCAAAAGCAACAACCGATATATCTTTAGGTACTTTAAGTCCTAAATTTACAGCTAAATTAATAGCGATGACTCCAGAAGTACTATCGGCTGCAATTACAGCATCAATAGTTTTGTGTTGCTTGATAAAAGCCTTTATTGTGTTTTGAGGGTTGTCTTCTTTTTTTAAATTTAAAACGAGGGCTTGTTGTTTTGAACTTTCTAAAATAGCTTTATTGTAACCTCGTTCTCTCAATTTACCAACACTTAAATCACCAATATTACTTATAAACGCTATTTTTTTTCTCTTCTCATCTAGTAGTTTTATTGTAGTTCTATAAGTTGCATCAAAATCATCAACAATTACTTTGTCGCACAATACATCATGTGCTACTCTATCAAACATCACTATTGGTAATCCTTGCTTAATTGTTTTTTTAAAATGCACTATCTCATTTTTTATTTGTGTTTCTTCTGATACACATAAAATAAACCCATCAACACTTCCATTTGCTAAAAGCTGCAAGCTTTCTTTTTCTTTTTCTAAAGACTCATTAGAAATACAAGTAATTATGTTATACCCATGCTGTGTTGCTTCGCGTTCAATACCAAATAAAACCTTTGCTAAAAAATGATTAAGGATATCTGGAATAATAACACCTATAGTATTTGTTTTGTTTTGTTTTAAACTTAAAGCTACTTTATTTGGCTTATAGTTGTATAACTCTGCAAGCTCTTTAACACGTTTAATAGTTTCTTCGCCAATTTCTTCGCTATTGTTTAAAGCTTTTGAAACTGTAGATATTGAAACATTTAACTCTTTTGCTAATTGTTTTAAAGTAACCATTATACTGTTAGGTTTAGTTTTTAAGAAATGCAATTTACAAATTACAGATTAGAAAAAAGGTCTTAGATCAAAGGATTTTTATTCTAAAAATTAATAAAAAATTAAACTACTACCGTCTATAAGCCAGTAGATTTGATTTCCGCCTATAAGGCGGCTAAAGTTATTACTCTGAAATCTTAAAATATCCATCCTTATCTTCTAAATCCTGATTCTCAATATATTCCATTATCATCTCATCGGTTATTGTTCCTGAACTTACTACAAAATATCCGCTTGCCCAAAAATGACGACCCCAATACATCTTTGAAATAGTTTTGAACTCAGACATAATCTTTCGCGAACTTTTACCTTTTATATACTGCATCAGTTTACTTACCGATATATGAGGTGGAACTGACACAAACAAATGGACGTGATCAACCGAAAATATGACCTTTTATAATTTCTACCTCATTAGTTTTACAGACTTCTCGAATAAGGTCTCGAACTCGAATTGCCAACTCGCCTTTTAATAGCTTTTTTCGATATTTTGTTATCCATACCAAATGATATTTGATATCGTAAACTGTATGAGAGGTCTTGCGATAATGTTGCATATCTCAAATATAAAAATATCAAACTAAAGTCTTCGCCTGAAGGCGAGGGATTTTCTCCCATTCCCCGAATTAGAAATTAAAAACACAACTTATCACAAACCCAAAACATGTCAAATAAGTAGTATAAGAACTTCCTTACTCAAAATAGGTGCTACAATAAAAATCCCAAAAAGGCGCATCTATTATAACTTGTACAAAGCTTTTGTGTACAAAGATTTATTTCGAGAACTCATGACACAGTAACGGTTGTTGTTTGCATAAATCAACAACCTTGGAATTGCTATGTCTTGTCTTAAAAAACGTCTGTTTTTGCTCTAAAAACAAAGAAAATACCCCAGTAAAACTTTTGAAAGTAGAGTGAATTTTCCAAAAATCAGACAAAAGCAAAATTATAAAATCAAAATCTGAATCCTATTCAAAATTCTTGCGGCGATGAATAATGCGGGTTAAAACACCATCCCCTTTAAACTGAAACATCACCCCATGTTTAACAAAAATTTTATCTTAATTTTTGTGTATATTTGACACAAAAGCTTTAATAATTTTAGAATTCAAAGGCTCTCACAACTATGAAAAACAAATGCTTTTTACCAACGAATTTATGTATAACACTATTTTTTTTAACATCCTTTTAGTTACTCTAACGCACAGACGGCTATTCAGGCAGAAGCCAATGCTTATTCCAAGTGGGTACTATTTCAAACAAAAACTATAGTGCCTCAGAGGTTTTAGTCGTAAAAAATGACGCTAATGCTGACTATACTAGAGAAACCTTTCTCATCCAGATTTTTTGGTTTCTATAATAGCACTGAGTCCTCCACCATTGAAGCTGGACAAACATAATAAAGGGTTGAAGCGAATAGAAATCTGGTATACCTGCATGGACATTTGTAGGAGGTAAAGGAAAGATAAAAGTGAGGTTGTCAGGAATGTAGTTCTAACTTTATTATTAGGATATAAAGTTTGGTTTGCTAACCCAAAGAATCATATAAAAAGTAAGTTTTAAATTAAATATAAAAAAATGAAGATTACAACAATAGCTTTTAGTTTGATGATGATAAGTTTAACTTTTACATCTCAAGGACAAGAAATTAAACCAATAGAAGTAAAACAAATAATGGAAAAGGTTGCCGATTGGCAGATTTTTAATTTCCGTAATACGTTCACTCATGAAAAGTTTCATCATCCACTTGATTGGACCAATGGTGCTCTCTATGTAGGTATGGTAAAATGGGCTGCCATGGCTGATAGCGACAAGTACTACAATTGGTTGAAAAATATTGGGAGAGAACATGATTGGAAGCTTTATTATAGGAAGTATCATGCAGATGACCATACCGTAGGTCAAATGTATCTTGACTTATATAAAAAATATGGAAACCAAAACATGATAGAACCCACCAAAAAACAATTTGATTTTATAATGCTTCATCCAGCCCAAACGAAGATGAATTGGGATGCTCTTTATTGTCAGGATAGATGGAATTGGTGCGACGCTTTATTTATGTCGCCTCCCGTATGGGCAAAACTATACAACATTACTAAAGAAAAAAAATACTTGGATTTTTTGATGGTAGAATACAAAGCTACAACAGACTTTTTATTCGATGAGGACGAAAACCTATACTACAGGGATGAGAACTATATAGAAAAGAGAGATAATGGTACAAAAGTATTTTGGGCAAGAGGTAACGGTTGGGTGTTTGCTGGGCTTGTTAATATTTTAAATGAGCTTGATTCAAAAAGTCATGAATACAAATACTTTCTCAATATCTATAAGAGAATGGCAGAAAAACTGCTTAAGATTCAAACACCCGAAGGGCATTGGGCAATGAGTCTTTTAGGGCAAAAGTATTACCCAACACCAGAGACCAGTGGTTCCTCTTTTTTTATTTACGGTTTGGCCTGGGGAATCAACAATGGCGTACTGGATAAAGCAAAATATGGAAAAGCTGTAGACAAAGGCTGGAAAGCTATGGTAAGCCATGTGACAGAAGATGGAATGCTGGGATATGTGCAAGGAATAGGGGAAGCTCCTGGAAAAGCTTATGCTGATAAAACGGAAGTTTATGGTACAGGTGCATTTTTATCTGCAGGTTCTGAAGTATATAAATTGCATGGGGGGTTATAAAACTAATTTGACACTTTTTAGCAATATAAATTTTTATTGTGCAAGGATATGGGTAGTATCCTCTAATGTATATAAAGTTTAAAAACAGGTCGTCTAAAAAGTAATCTTTTAAATTAATTAATAACGCAAAAACTATTTTTTTAATTGACAAATCTGAAATAATAGGAAAAGAAATTACCCTTAAAGAAGTCAGGTATTTTCCCATCGTAGAAGAATAAATATTGTGAACATCTATGCATCCACATAAAAAACCACACTAATTAGCGTGGTTTTTTATTTTTAATATTCTCCAAATTCTCTACTTAAGAAACTGCTTTAAGTTTCTTTATTGTGGTTTTAGTTAATTTGCTTTCAGCATACATTTTGGTGACATTTAGCTTCTTTTCATTACTACTAGGTAATTCAAACATAGCATCTGTTAATATTTCCTCGCATAAAGAACGTAATCCTCTAGCGCCGAGTTTATACTCAATGGCTTTACCTACTATAAAATCTAGAGCTCCATCTGTAATAGAGAATTCAATTTTATCCATAGAAAACAACTTTTTGTATTGTTTAATGATGGCATTTTTAGGCTCCGTAAGAATAGCTCTTAATGTTTTAGCATCTAATGGATCCATATAAGTTAATACAGGAAGTCGCCCAATAATTTCTGGAATTAAACCAAAATCTTTTAAATCTTTGGGGATAATATACTGTAATAAATTATCCTGATCAACCACATCGTCAGACATAGAAGCACTATACCCAACGGCTTGCATATTTAATCGTTTAGAAATAACGCGCTCAATACCATCAAAAGCACCACCGGCTATAAATAAAATGTTTTCGGTATTAACTTCTATAAATTTTTGATCTGGGTGCTTTCTTCCTCCTTTTGGCGGAACATTAACAACAGTACCTTCTAAAAGTTTTAATAAAGCTTGTTGTACGCCTTCGCCAGAAACATCTCGAGTAATAGACGGATTATCACTTTTGCGTGCAATTTTATCAATTTCATCAATAAAAACAATGCCTTTTTCTGCTTTTTCTAAATTATAATCTGCTGCTTGTAATAAACGTGTTAAAATACTTTCTACATCTTCGCCAACATATCCTGCTTCGGTTAAAACCGTTGCGTCTACAATAGCTAAAGGTACATTAAGCATTCTAGCAATCGTTTTTGCCATTAAGGTTTTACCTGTTCCTGTTTGCCCAACCATAATGATATTTGATTTTTGAATCTCGATATCGTCATTTGTTGACGGCTGCAACAATCTTTTATAATGATTATAAACGGCTACAGACATTACCTTTTTAGTCATGTCTTGCCCAATTATATATTCATTAAGAAATTCTTTGATTTGCTGAGGCTTTCTAAGCTTCAATTCAGCAGATAAGTCATTACCATCGGTTTGCTTAGATTCTTCTATTACAATACCATGTGCTTGCTCAATACAGCGATCACAGATATGTGCGTCTAATCCAGCTATTAACAAATTCGTTTCAGGTTTTTTTCGACCACAAAACGAACACTCTAATTCTTCCTTTGCCATTAATCTATATATTTAAGAAGATAAGAATTCTTATAAATCCCTCTATAACAATCTTATAAAATTACAAAATTTTATTTAATTACGAGCTAAAATCTCGTCAATCATACCATATTCCTTAGCCTTATCGGCTTTCATCCAATAATCTCTATCACTATCGGCATATACTTTGTCGTAATCTTGACCCGAATGCTTACTAATAATTTTGTAAAGTTCTTCTTTTAAAATTAGTATTTCTCTTGCAGTAATTTCAATATCACTAGCCTGACCTTGCGCACCACCTAATGGTTGATGTATCATAACACGAGAATGTGTTAACCCACTGCGCTTTCCTTTTTCACCAGCACATAATAAAACAGCTCCCATAGATGCTGCCATACCTGTACAAATAGTTGCTACATCTGGTTTTATAAACTGCATGGTGTCGTAAATACCTAAACCAGCATAGACACTACCACCTGGTGAGTTGATGTAAATCTGAATATCTTTTGAAGCATCAGTGCTTTCTAAAAATAATAATTGTGCTTGAACAATATTTGCAACCTGATCATTAATTCCAGTTCCAAGAAATATAATTCTGTCCATCATTAATCGAGAAAATACATCAAAAACAGCAATATTCATTTGACGTTCTTCAATAATATTTGGAGTGAGATTTGTTGGGTACATACTACTAATAATTTTGTTGTAATATGTACTGCTAATGCCTTGATCTTTTATCGCGAATTTTTCAAACTCTTTTGCGTAATCCATATTTATTTTGTGATTTATTTTGAATAAAAAAGCGCTTAAACCGTATTTAGATTTAAGCGCTTAAATATAAGCAATTATTCTTTTATAAGAGAAACGAATTATTTATCTCCGTATACTTCTTTTACAAATTTTTCGTAAGTCAATTCTTTTACTTTTACGTTTGCTTTTTCTTTGTAAAGCGATAATAGTTTTTGACTTACTAGTTGTTCTGAAATACGACGTGCTTCGTCTTGATTTGATAATACACGCGCAGCAATATCGTCCAACTCTTTATCAGAAGGATTCATTTGACCAAACTGAGCCATTTGCCCCTTTATCATTTCTCTGGCATGATTTTTAATATCATCCATAGTAACTTTTATGTCGTTTTCTTCAATTAGTTTACCTTCAATTAATTGGTAGCGTAAACTTTTTTCAGATTTCTCGTATTCTTCTTTAGCTTGAGCTTCATCCATTTCTTTTTCACCTGCAGTTTGCATCCATTTTGTTAAAAATTCTGCTGGCAAATGAAATTTTGTGTTTTCAACTAAATACTCAGTAACATCATTTAATAGCTTTTGATCAGACTGTTGAACAAATTGCTTTTCGGCATCTTCTTTTATTTTAGCTTTCAATTCAGTAACAGAAGTAACTGCTTTTGGTCCAAAAAGCTTATCAAATAAATCTTGATCTAAATCTGCTAATTCGCGTTTATTAATTTCTGTAATGGTAAAAGACACTTCAATATTTAACCCATGAACTTCATCATGTCCTAACTTTAAAGCATGCATTAACTCATGCTCATCATCGTACAATCCTTTTGTTTTTAAAACAATAACATCGCCTGCTTTTGCCCCAATAAATTGTTTAGGGGTTGCTTTTCCTTTAAATTTATCTAAAGTTAAAGTTACGGTGTTATCAATCTCTTTTTCTTCGTTAGTGTATGTTCCAGTGATTTCGCTGTCTTTTTCAACAGTGTCTTGAGATACTAATTTCCCGTATTGTTTCTGGATACGTTCAATTTGCTCATCAATCATTTTATCATCAGCAACAATATTATATTGCGTAATAGCCTTTTTACTTTTTAAGTTTACTTCAAATTCTGGTGCTAAACCTAATTCGAATTCAAAAGAAAACCCTTCGGCATCCCAATCAATATCATCTTGTTTTTTTGGTAATGGCTGCCCTAAAACATCTAACTTTTCTTCAGTTAAGTATTTGTTTAATGCATCTTGTAAAAGTTTATTTACCTCATCAACCAAAACCGCTTTTCCGTATTGTTTTTTAACCATACCCATTGGCACATGGCCCTTTCTAAACCCAGGAATGTTTGCGGTTTTGCGATAATCTGTTAAGATTTTTTCAACTTTATCGCTATAATCTTCTTTAGCAATATCTACTTTTACTACCGCATTTAATGCATCAACGTTTTCTCTTGTAATATTCATTTTTATAAATCTGAAACCCTTTTACAGGGAATTTAACAAACAGTTTTCTTAAACATAAAGATTCCCGAGATATCGGGAATGACAATTTCAATCGTTACTGCGAGTCAAAACCTCGTAGAGTTTTTGCAACTAAAATTGGGATGCAAAAGTAATACATTTTTACGTCTCGACAAAGTTTTTAATATGCTGAATTTCAGACTATTTTTTATCTTCTTTTAAGAGCGAATGCAGGATAGATTGCAATACCGAAAGTAGGATACTGAATAACACAGCAATCCAGATACTACTTACTGAAAACCCATCGATTAATTTATCGGCTAACAAAATTATTATGGCATTAATTATTAGTAAAAACAAACCTAATGTAACAATGGTTATTGGCAGCGTTAAAATAACTAAAATGGGTTTTACAAATAGATTTAACACAGATAATACTACGGCTACAATAATAGCGGTTAAATAATTATCTAACTCAACGCCATTATTTCTTAACAAATAGGATATTACAAATACTGCAACAGCATTTAATAGGAGTTTGATTATGAGTTTCATAGTTTTTTTAAAATTTTACTAAATTTACAAAATAAATTGCATTACAGCCTCAAAAAAATCTTTAGGGTTTTCGGCATGCAACCAATGTCCAGCATTTGCAATAGTAACTATTTTTGCCTTAGGGAAGTGGTTTGTAATTATGCGCTCATCATCAATACTAATATATTCTGAGCGATCGCCACGTAAAAACAAAGTGGCTTTTTCAAACCTTGAATAGCTTGGTAGTGCTTCGCCAACTTCGGCTACCTCTTCTTTTAAGACTTCTAAATTTACTCGTAATGCTAGTTTTCCTTTTTCAATCCAGTATAGGTTTTTAAGTAAAAATTGACGTGTCCCAAAATCTGATACGTATTCGCTTAAAGATTTATCGGCTTCACCTCTACTTTTAATAATATCAAAATCTAATTTACTTAACCCATTTAAAATAGTATCATGATGAATCGGGTAAAATCGAGGTGAAATATCGGCTACCAATAATTTGGAAACCAAATCTGGATACTGCGTTGCAAACAACATGGCTGTTTTTCCACCCATAGAATGTCCTAACAAAACAATATCTTTTAAATGATGTTTGTCGCAATAATGTTTTAGGTCTTCAGCTAAAGCTTCATAATTAAAGGTATTGCTCCAAAAACTGCGTCCATGATTTCGTTGGTCGATTAAATGTACCTCGAAACCTTGTTCACTCAGGTTTTTACCATGCGTTTTCCAGTTATCGCTCATGCCTAAAAAACCATGTAGAATAACAAATGGTTGCCCTTTTCCTAAAATGTTTGAATGTAATAACATATCTCTATTGGTGGCTGAGGCTCTCGAAGCCACATTTTTTAATTTTAGCCGGTGACTTCGAGAACCTCAGTCTCTAAGTAAACGCTTTTATTCCAACTTCCGCAAATACATTTGTATCACGTTTTCAACACCTAAATACAAACTTTCTGAAATAAGTGCATGCCCTATTGAAACCTCTAACAATTTTGGAATATTATCTTTAAAAAATTTGATATTATCTAACGATAAATCGTGTCCTGCGTTAATACCCAAATTTAATTTATTAGCTAATTCTGCAGATTCAGCATAAGGCTTTATCGCATCTTTATTTCCTAAATTAAATTGATGAGCAAAAGCTTCAGTATACAATTCTATTCTATCAGTTCCTGTTGCTTTAGCACCTTCAATTTGCTTTAAAACAGGATCAACAAAAATAGATGTCCTTATATTATTGTTTTTAAACTCTTTGATTACATCTACTAAAAAATCTTTATGTTTTATAGTATCCCACCCTGCATTACTAGTAATAGCATCAACAGCATCGGGCACCAAAGTAACCTGTGTTGGCTTAACTTCTAAAACCAAGTTTACAAAAGATTTAATAGGATTGCCTTCAATATTATACTCGGTATAAACTTCAGGTTTTAAATCGCGTGCGTCTTGGTATCTAATATGGCGCTCGTCTGGTCTTGGGTGAACGGTTATCCCTTCTGCACCAAAACGTTGCGCATCTTTAGCAAACTTTACAACATTTGGCATATTGCCACCTCGAGAATTTCTTAAGGTGGCAATTTTATTAATATTTACACTTAATTTTGTCATCTCTCAATTTTAAAAAACAAAAATACAAAGTAGAAGAAGCTTATATACTATTTTTTTGATTAATTTGCATACGCTTTAAAACTAAACAATGAGGTTATCTGAATTTATTATAAATGACATAAAGCCATTAAATAACAACAGCAAAATAAGTGATTTGCAGTTGTTATTTAATCAGTTAACCTATTCCCACATCCCAGTTAAAGATGAAAACAACACCTATTTAGGAAGTTTTTCTGAAACCGATGCGCACTGTTTTGATGGCGATAAAGCATTAAACGAATACCTATACGCCATTGAAGATTTTTATGTTAGAGACACTACAATATGGCTGGATGTTTTAGAAGCTTTTGCTAAAAACAACGCTAATATTATGCCTGTTTTAAATGCTAAAAATGTGTATTTAGGCTATTACGAATTAAATGATGTTATTGGTCTTTTTAATGAAACACCTTTCTTTTTTGAAGCTGGAGGTATTTTAGTAATTGAAAAAGGCTTAATCGATTATTCATTTAGCGAAATAAGTCAAATTGTGGAGTCTAACAATGGTAAACTTTTAGGCGCATTTGTTTCTAAAATTAAAAATGATGTGGTTCAAATTACGCTTAAAATAGGCAATTCGAGTCTTAATGATATTATTCAAACCTTTCGGAGATATAGCTACAATATTGTGTCTGGACACGAAGAAGATAGTTACAACGAGAGTCTTAAAGAGCGATCGGATTATTTAAGAAAATATTTAAATATTTAAATCATATGAAGGTTGCGGTTTTTGGTCGATTTTATAATGAACGTACTACCGTTTCGGTTGAAACATTGTTTAATTATCTGTTAAAAAAGGACTTTGACGCCTATATAGAAACAGAATTTTACAACCTTATAAAAAGTAAAGAACCAAACAAAAAAGACTATTCATCTTTTAAAACATTTGACACTTTAGACACCTCATTTGATTTATTGGTTAGTGTTGGTGGAGATGGTACTATTTTAAGGGCCATTACTTTTGTACAAAATTTAGGCATTCCTATAATTGGTATTAATACAGGCAGGTTAGGATTCTTAGCAACTATTCAAGTAGATGGTATTGAAAGTGCCATACAAGATATTATTGATGGCAAATATAAAATCTCTGATCGCAGTTTACTTGCCATTGAAACCACTCCAGAAAACAAAGACATTACCTCTCTCAATTTTGCTTTAAATGAAATTGCTGTAAGCAGAAAAAATACCACATCGATGATTACCGTTGATACACACCTTGATGGAGAATACTTAACATCCTATTGGAGCGATGGCTTAATAGTTTCAACACCAACAGGTTCTACAGGGTATTCTTTAAGTTGTGGCGGGCCCGTTATTACACCAGGCACAAATAGCTTTGTTTTAACACCAATTGCTCCACATAATTTAAGTGCGCGCCCATTAGTAATTCCTGATACTACTGAAATACAATTACGCGTTAACGGAAGAGAAGAACAACATTTAGTATCACTAGACTCAAGAATTGCTACGTTAGACAATGGCACTCTAATAAAAATTAAAAAAGCACCATTTAAAATTAAAATGATAGACCTATTAAATGAAAGCTTTTTAACCACACTCCGTAAAAAACTACTTTGGGGTGAAGACAAGCGTAATTAGGCAATATTTCAAAAGAAAATCTGTTTAACACTAATACAATTTACCCTAAATTATATTAGGCTAATCTTATTTATTATATTTGCAAACTTTTGAATATCTATGAAGCATTTAATAGTACTGATATTAAGTATTTTAAGTCTCCAATTAAGCCATTCGCAAATTAACGAAATTGGTGTTTTTGTTGGTGGCAGTAATTTTATTGGAGATGTAGGTGCTACAAACTACATCGCACCAAACAGCCCTACTTTAGGATTAATATATAAATGGAATGCTAGTCCGAGACATTCTTGGAGAGCATCGATAATATATTCAGATTTAAAAGCTAACGATATCGACTCAGATGACCCAAGACGCATACAAAGAGGGTACAGTTTTGATTCAAACTTATTAGAATTTTCGGCAGGTATAGAGTTTACTTTTTTCGACTTTGATTTACATACCGGTGTAAAAATTGCAACGCCTTACCTATATTCAGGTATAAGTGTTGCAAACCATGACAATTATTATTTTTTTAATGGTGTACAAACCTCAGAAAACAATAATAGTTGGGCTTACGGAATTCCTATGGCTTTAGGTGTAAAAGCTAACCTTTTAGGTAACATTATTTTAGGTATTGAAGTTGGAGCACGTTACACATTTTCAGATGAAATTGATGGCAGTATACCTGATAGGTTAGCAAATCAACAATATAGATTTGGCAATATTAATAATAACGACTGGTATGTGTTTTCAGGAATAACACTAACTTATACTTTTGGATTAAACCCTTGTTATTGCCCTACAGATTAAAATGAGTTTAAAAGCAAACATACTAACTAAAATGCTTCCAAAGCACATTGCCATTATTATGGATGGTAACGGGCGTTGGGCAAAACAAAAAGGTATGCTGCGCGCATTTGGACATGAAAATGGCACAAAAGCGGTTCGTGAAGTTGTTGAAGCATCAGCCGAAATAGGTATAAAAAACTTAACACTTTATGCGTTTTCTACAGAAAACTGGAATAGACCAAAACTAGAAGTACAAACTTTAATGAAACTTTTGGTGTCTTCATTAAAAAAAGAAATTAATACACTTCAAGATAATAATATAAAACTTTCAGCCATTGGTAATTTAAAAACCTTACCAAAAAAAGTTTATAAAGAATTACATGAGGTGATAGAAAGCACTAAAGCTAATAATAGAATGACTTTAACCCTAGCTTTAAGCTATGGTTCTAGGGAAGAAATCCTAAATACTGTTAAAGAGATTAGTATTAAAGTTAAAAATAATATAATTTCGGCAAAAAAAATTGATGAATCAATTATAAATGAGCATCTTTACACGCAAAATTTGCCAGACGTAGATTTGCTTATTAGAACTAGTGGCGAACAGCGCATAAGCAATTTTTTATTATGGCAAATTGCATATGCAGAATTGTACTTTACTAGCACGCTTTGGCCAGATTTTACAAAGCAGCATTTGTACGAAGCTATTATTGAATATCAAAAAAGAGAACGACGATTTGGGAAAACAAGTGAACAACTTAGCTAATATTTTATCTTTGGCAACTTTAAAACACTGCTTATTAATAGTAACGTTATTTTACAGTTTTAGCATTCAAGCTCAAGAATTGCCGTATAGTAATGGTAAAAAATACACCTTAGGAAATATAACCGTTTCTGGAAATACTACTTTTAGTGAACAGACTATAATAACAACTTCAGGCTTAAGAAAAGGAAAAGAAATAACCATTCCTGGAGAAGACATTAGTAAAGCCATTAAAAAACTTTGGGGATATAAATTGTTTAGTGATATTGAAGTATTCATCACAAAAATTGAAGGCAATACAGCCGATTTAGAAATTAAACTCTCCGATTTACCTCAACTTAACGAGTTAAAAATTAATGGTATTAAAAAAGGTAAAAAAGAAGCGATTATTAAAGATACTGACCTAAAAAAAGGCACTAAAGTAACCGAAAATCTTCTTACAACCACTAAAAACTTCTTAACAAAAAAATACAAAAAAGAAGGCTATTACAATACTAAAGTACTTATAAATACCATTGATGTAAAAGACTCTGTAGAAACTGCAAGAGTTAATATGGTAATAAATATAGATAAAGGAGAAAAAGTTAAGGTTAAAAATATTGAATTTAGCGGCAACGATATTTTAAGTGATAAAACACTTAGAAAAGCCATGAAAAATACAAAAAAAATAAACCGCTTACGTTTATTAAAACGCTCTAAATTTGTAGATTCTGCCTATCAAGAAGATTTATCTAAAGTTATAGATAAATACAAAGAAAACGGTTATAGAGATGCCCGTATCTTATCAGACAGCTTAGTTGTTAACGATGACAATAAAACTGTTTCACTTAAAATCAGTGTAAATGAAGGTGAGCAATACACTTTTGGAGACATTACTTTTATTGGCAACACGGTTTACAGCAATGAGTTTTTAACCAGATATTTACGCATTAAAAAAGGCGAAACATACAATGGTATTTTATTACAAGAGCGTATTGCAGACAACTCAAAACCTGATGCTATAGATCTTACAAATCTATATCAAAATAGTGGGTATTTATTTTCTTCAATAAATCCAGTTGAAGTTGATGCTGAAGGCAACGTAATTGATATGGAAATTAGAATAGTAGAAGGGAAACCTGCTTATTTTAATAAAGTATCGGTTGTTGGAAACGATAAAACCAACGATCATGTCGTTTATAGAATGTTGCGTACACGACCTGGGCAATTATACAGCAAAGAAAATGTGATGCGTTCTGTAAGAGAATTGGGTCAATTAGGATTTTTTGATGCACAAGAAATCTCACCAAATTTTAATAATCCAAACCCAAATGAAGGCACTATAGAAATGGAATATTCTGTTAAAGAAACCGGGTCTAGCCAAATAGAATTGCAAGGTGGTTATGGTGGTGGTGGATTTATTGGTACGCTTGGACTTTCTTTTAATAATTTTTCTATAAAAGATATCTTTAAAAAAGAAGCCTATAAACCTGTGCCAATGGGCGATGGACAAAAATTAGCTTTACGATTACAATCTAGCAGGTTTTTTCAAACTTATAGTTTTTCATTCTCTGAGCCTTGGTTAGGAGGTAAAAAACCAGTACAATTTTCAGTTTCTTTATCACATTCTAAACAATTTCAATACAATTTTTTAACAAGACGAGCTGATAAAAGCCAAAGTTTTAATATTACAGGTGTTACTGTAGGTTTAGCTAAGCGTTTAACGGTTCCAGATGACTATTTTACTCTATCGCAAGCCCTAAGTTTTCAGCGATACGATTTAAATAATTACAATACAGGATTATTTACATTTGGAGATGGGTATTCAAATAACTTATCTTACACGGTTGGATTGAGCAGAAATGATACTAGAATAGACCCTATTTATCCAACAGGAGGTTCAAGCTTTTCTGCAACAGCTAAATTTTCTTTTCCGTATTCAGTAGTAAATGGTGTAGATTATGATGCGCTTAAAGATGAACGTGACGGTGAGGAAACATTATTGAATAGCATAAGAAACACACCTAACCCTACACTAGCTCAAACTACAAGAGCAAATGAAGCATCTACTAGAATAGCAGAAATAGATCAAGAACGCTACAAATGGTTAGAATTTTATAAAATAAACTTTAAGGCCGATTGGTATGCTCAAATTGCAAAAGACCTTGTATTAAGACCAAGTACAGAATTTGGGTTTTTAGGTGCTTATAATAATGATAGAGGTGTTATCCCTTTTGAACGTTTTTATCTTGGAGGTGACGGACTAGGAAACTTCAGCTTAGACGGTAGAGAGGTTGTACAATTGCGTGGATATCCAAATCAGTCTTTAGTCCCTTTAGATGATAACGGAAGACCATCTCAAGACGGTGGTACCATTTACAACAAGTTTTCGTTAGAGCTTCGTTACCCAATTACTTTAAAAGCTTCGGCCAAAATATATGCATTAGGATTTTTAGAAGGGGGTGCATCGTTTAATAATTTTAGAGATTATAATCCATTTAACATAAAACGATCTGCTGGATTAGGTGTTAGAATTTTTATGCCTGCATTTGGTTTATTAGGTATTGATTTTGGATATGGATTTGATGCTATACCAGGGCAAACTGCTAAAAATGGTTGGGAAACACACTTTATTATTGGGCAACAGTTTTAACAAATAGATATAACAAAATTTACTTTGGCACGATATTTTCTAATACCTATTTGATGATTTGAATAAGAATTGAAATTTTTCAGATTAAAATTCGTTAATTTTGAAATGAGCAATCTAAAATTTTTCATAACAACGAAAATGTTTATTTTGCGAATGACATCTGACAATTAAAAAAACTAGTAGTTATCAGATGAAATGACAATTCAAAAAAGATGACAGAATTTAAAAAAACAATCATCTGTCTATTTTAGAATTTATAGCCAATAAATTAAAAAATATTAAACAGATGCAAAACAAAGTTCTTTTTTTATTGTTAGTAATGTTTACATTAGGTATATCTGTACACGCACAACGTGGTGTTAGAATTGCCTATATAGATACAGAATATATTTTAGAGAACGTTCCTGAATACCAAGAAGCCATATCGCAGTTAGATGAAAAAGCTCAAAAATGGCAAAATGAAATTCAAGTTAAGTTAAGCACTATTGAACAAAAGCGAAAAGATTTAAGCAACGAAAAAGCACTTTTAACTAAAGAACTTATTAATGAACGCGAAGAAGATATCTTTTTTGAAGAGCAAGAGGTATTAGATTACCAGCAAAAACGTTTTGGACCAAATGGCGATTTAACGATTCAGAAAAAACAATTAATGCAGCCTATTCAAGATCAAATTTTTGCGGCAGTTCAAGATTTAGCAGGGACAAGAAAATACGATTTTATATTTGATAAATCTGCCGATGTTGTTATGCTATATTCAGCAAAACAATTCGATTTAAGTGAGCAGATTTTAAGAAGCATCAAAAGAGCATCAAAACGTAAACAAGTACAAACAAAAGCAGAACGAAAGGCAGCAGAAAAAGAAGATGTAGTTCCAGAAGTGAACTTAGAATTAGAAGAACGTCAAAAAGCATTAGAGGAAAAAAGAGCAGCTAGAGAAAGTGCTGTTGAAAAAGCGAGACAAGAAAAGTTAGCAGCCAGAGAAGCAAAAGTTCAAGCAGCTAAAGATAGACGCCAGAAAATATTAGACGATCGTGCTAAAGCTAAACAAGAAAAGTTAGACGCGCAAAACAAAGCAGCAGAAACAAAAACATCTGCAGATGGAACAACAACAACTGGAGAAACAAAAACTAAAGCAGAATTAATTGAAGAAAACAGGCAAAAGAAATTAAAAGAAAGAGAAGAACGAAAAAAAGCTTTAGAAGATAGAAAGAAAAAAATATTAGAAGAACGCCAAAAGGCAAAAGACAGTATAAAAAACAATTAAAAAATAATTTATAACACATTAATACTATTTAAAAATGAAACAATTTAAAACTATTTTATTAGCAACGGCATTATGTATAGGGACTCTTAGTTTTGCACAGGCACAAAGTAAAATTGCCCATATAAATACCTCAGAATTAATTCAAGCCATGCCAGAAATGAAGGCGGCACAAACTCAAATTGAAACACTTGGTAAAACATATCAAACAGATATGCAAGCAATGATGACTGAGCTTCAAAACAAATCTAAGCAATATGGAGCTGAAGAATCTACCAAGACTCAAGAAGAGAATGCCAAAAGAGTTCAAGAATTAGGAGCTATGGAGCAAAACATTCGCCAATTTCAAGGGCAAGCACAACAAGATATGCAGAAAAAAGAATTAGAGTTATTACAACCAATAACCAAAAAAGCTAAAGATGCTATTTTAAAGGTAGGTAAAGCTCAAGGGTTTGATTATGTACTAGATTCTTCTCAAGGTATGGTTATTTTGTCTAATGGCAAAGACTTACTTGCAGATGTAAAAAAAGAGTTAGGTATTTAAAAATATTACTTTTTTAATAATTAAAATAATTCAAAAGCTACCTTAATTAAGGTGGCTTTTTTATTTTAATTACCTAAATTTATACACATGAGTAAACTTCCTATTGGTATTTTCGATTCTGGTGTTGGCGGCACGTCTATATGGAAAGAAATCCATAGCCTTTTACCTAACGAAAACACGATTTATTTAGCTGATAGTAAAAATGCTCCCTTTGGACCAAAAGGGAAAGATATTATTGTTAAACTTAGTATAAAAAACACAGAACTTTTATTAAGCAAAAACTGTAAGCTTATTGTTGTGGCTTGTAATACGGCCACAACTAATGCTATAGATTATTTACGCAAAACTTACAAAGTACCATTTATTGGTATTGAACCTGCAATAAAACCTGCTGCTCTACAAACTAAAACTAATGCTATTGGAATTTTAGCCACTAAAGGGACTTTAAGTAGTGCATTATTCTCTAAAACTTCTGGGTTATTTGCTAGTAATATTAATGTTGTTGAACAGGTGGGAGAAGGTATTGTAGAGCTTATTGAAAGCGGAAAATTATATTCTGATGAAATGACCGCGTTACTAAAACTGTATTTAAACCCTATGATTGATGCTAACATTGATTATTTGGTTTTAGGTTGTACCCATTACCCTTATTTAATGCCTTTACTTATTGATTTACTACCAAATCATGTAAAAATTATAGATTCTGGTGAAGCTGTAGCTAGACAAGCTAAAGCTGTTTTAACAAAACATCGATTACTAAATGCTCAAAATACAAATCCCAAATTGCAGTTTTTTACTAATGGAAATCCCGATGTGATGCAATCTGTTTTAGATAAAAAATATCATCAAATAGATTATTTAGATTTTTAATTGAATCTCTAATTTACGTTAGGGGATTGAGACATGCTTCGACTTTGCTCAGCACAAGTTTGTTGAAGCTCTCTTTGTCTTACCTGTCTGCCGACAGGCAGAGGTATGCAACAGAAAAAAACGACTGCCAAAAACCCGAACCTATGGTAACACCCTATTACTTAAACCACCCCGAATACTTTATATAATTATTTGCAATGCGATCTATTTCTCCTGAAATAAGCTCTTGACTAATATCTTTAACTTTTTTTGCAGGAATACCAGCATAAATACTGCCCGCTTCTACCCTTGTGTTTTGCGTAACAACTGCACCTGCTGCAATAATGCTGTTACTTTCTACTATGCAATCGTCCATAATAATACTACCCATGCCTACCAAAACATTATCATGAATAGTACAACCATGTACTATGGCATTATGCCCTATAGATACGTTATTACCAATATTTGTTGGTGATTTTTGATACGTAGCATGTATAACTGCCCCGTCTTGCACATTAACTTTATTACCCATTTTTATGTAATGTACATCGCCACGAATTACAGCACTAAACCAAATACTGCATTGACTACCTATTACAACATCGCCAACTATAGTGGCGTTTTCGGCAATGTAACAATCGTTTGGGATTTGTGGAGATTTTCCATTTACTGACTTTATTATTGGCATTTGTTATTGTTTATTTGTTAATTCGTTTAGTTGTTTTTAGACGGTCATTGCGAGTAAAAAGAAGCAATCTGTATGTTATTTATTTACTTAAATTCAATTTAAATTACTTTAGTCGCACCTCTTTCGTAATGATGGTCTACTTGAAATATGATAACAAATCTGATTTTTTTGAAGCCGAAACCATAATTTCTTTTCCGTTACTAAGTACTACACTTCCGCCTTTACCTTTTAGGTATTTTACCACTTCGTTTACGTTTACTAAATAAGATTTATGCACACGAGCAAAACTAGTATCCTTCAAAATATCTTCAAAGTATTTTAGAGTTTTACTCACCAGTTTCTTTTTATTGGTGTTAAGATAGATTTCGGTGTAATTATCATCAGCTTTACAATACAAAATATCTGCTGTATTAATAACCTCGAATCCATTTTGCTGCGGAATAGTAATTTTACCATTTACAACATTAGTTTTTGGCATTAACACTTGGTTTTGAAGGGCATTTTCTTTAGTTCTTATTTTCGCAACATAATCAACTGCTTTGATAAGCTCATCAATAGAAATCGGTTTCATTAAATAATATGAAGCATGTGCATTAAGCGCATCCATTGCATAATGGTTGTAAGCGGTTACAAATACCGTTTCAAAATTAATATCGCCTACTTTATCGAGCAAATCGAAAGCATTTCCATAAGGCATTTCTACATCTAGAAATACCAAATCTAAATTGTTATTTCTAATTAAAATTAAGGCTTCTTCAACATTTTCAGCCTCTCCTACAAGATCAACATTTGGACAGTATTTTTTTAGATAATTCTTTAGAATTTCCCTACTGGTTTCTTCGTCTTCGACTATTATTGAGGTTAATTTCATTTTGAAATTCTTTATTTTTTATTACGCACTCAATCTTTTTTAAGTGTTACAATTACTTTAGTTCCTGTATCTTCTTCATCTTGAAAATTATCAATAAATACATCTACTTTATCTTTATACATGTTATTTAAAATAGATACACGTTTTTTAATATTACCCATACCTTTTGAGTTTTGTTTTTGCTGATGCTCTGTTTTTAAAGCTTTAGATTTTTGCCTTCCAATACCATCATCGGTAATGGTAATTTTAATTTCATCAGGCTTATTTTGAGTGATTTCAATGTTTAAATGCCCTTTTGTTTTCTTATATCTCAATCCGTGCCAAACTGCATTTTCAATGTAAGGTTGTAAAAGCATTGGTGGAATTACAAAATCGTTTACTTTAATGTTTTTATCAACGGTAATATTATAATCAAACTTATCTTTAAACCTAAAATGCTCTAATTTGGTGTATAATTCTAAAAGTTCTATTTCCTTTTCTAACGGAATAAAATCTTCTTCGCTATTTTCTAAAACGGCACGCATTAATAATGAAAAGTCTGATAAGTATTTATTTGCTGTCCGCTCATCGTTTGAAGCAATAAAACTGTTTACAGAGTTTAATGCATTAAAAATAAAATGCGGATTCATTTGGCTACGCAGCGTTCTTAAAGCCAATAAATTATTTGCTAAACGTTGCTGCTTTATGTATTTAAACATTATAAATGCGGTAATTAACAACAATAATACACCACCAATTAGCGAGTAAATTATTAGTTTTTGGGTACGTGCTTGTTCAATATTAAGTTGGTATTTACTCTCTGATAATGCTCTGTCGCTCTCTAAACTTAAAATACGGTTTTGTTTGTTAATTATGTCTTTGCTAAATCGAGCAGCTTGCGATATTTCTTGCTCTCTTTTTATGTATACTTTGTCTAATAATTCTATATAATTGTCAAAAGTAATTCGTGCTTTATCATATTCTCCGGCATCTCGAAATACATCTGATAGTTTTCTGGTGGCATCTTTTTGAACAATTAAATCTTCTTTATCGTCTGCTTCTTCAATACTTTTTTCTAGATAAGTTATTGCATTACCAAAATCTTTTTTCAGCGCATAAGCGTTCCCTATTTTATAGTTTTGTTTTTGGGGTGTTAAAGGACTTTCGTTATCAAAAACCGAATCTATTTCTATTTCTTTAATATCATCTAATGCTTGTTTACGTATTTCAATTTCATTAGAATAATCACTTAAATTGTTTTGAAATTCAGCAAATTTTAATTTCTCTTCAACTGCTCTTTTTTTATTTTGAGTACTAGCAAATCTCAAAGATTCATTAAAACGCCCCTTAGCTTTTTCAGGTTCACCCTTTTCATCAAACACTTGGGCTAGCTTAGAATTTAAGTCAGTGATTTTTGGTGTTATCAAATGTTTTGAAGCTACTTTTAAGCCTTCTGTATAAGCATCTATAGAAGCATCAAAACTTTTTGTATTTTGATGCACATCGCCAATACCTTCGTAAAGTGTAACTAACTCCCAATTTGAAAGCTCCTTTTTATCAATGTCGTTATACGTAGTAAGACTTTCTTGATAATTTTTATTGAGCTGATAAGCTTTTGCCAATTTTATTTTAACACTATTAGTTGGTCTATTTTGAATACTTATTCTGTAGTTAGAAACCGCTAAATCGTACTGTTTCCAGTGCATATAAATATCGCCTAAAACCTCGTAAGCTTCACCATTTTCTTTAACTGATTTGCTAACTTTTAATCCATCTGCAATAAATTGAATGCTTTTTTTTGCATCTTTTTTTAAATACACTTCAGCAGAATCAATAAGCGATTTAAAAACTTTAGTACTGGTTTTTGATTTTAAAGCTTGACTTCTAAAATTATCCGTCTTGTTAGGTTCTACCTCAACCTTAATCCGTTCGCTACTTTTAATAATGTAATAAACGGTTTCAAAATCTTTATGTCTTACAATAAGTTCATCGCCTCTTTTAGCTACAATTCTAAACTCACCTAGAGCATCGGTTGTGGTGTATGCGCCACCACTAACTTCAATATTCACATCAGGTATTGGTTTATATGTATTGCTTTCAATTACAGATCCCCGTATAGTAAACCTTTTTTCTGAATCGATAACATCCTCGTTTACTTGAGCAAACACAAAACTTGTAGAAAAAACAAGGTATAAAAGCGTAATATATTTAACTAGTAGCTTCATTAATCTCTTAATAATAGCTAAACTTACGCACTTTCTTTGTTATAATAAAATGCGGTTTTTACAATTTAACTTCTTTTTAATACGAAAAAGAGCCTTTTACGTACTGAAATGTTTCGTTTACTCATTTAAAAAGGCACTTAACTCATTTTGCCTTTTTTAAGAAACAAATTGCTTTTAGTTTTATGCTAATCAAAAAACAAAATTATCATGAAAACACATTTTAAAACATTCCTTTTTAGCTTAGTGCTAATAAGTTTTACAACTTGTAATGCAAACAACAAAAAGACTAACACAGACTTTGCACAGATACAACAACTTACAGCACACAAACCAAATAAACAATATATTAAAGTAGCACTACTACTTGATACTAGTAATAGTATGGACGGATTAATAGACCAAGCTAAAGCACAACTTTGGGATATCGTAAACGAATTATCATACGCAAAATGTGGCAATAATAAACCCAATTTACAAATTGCTTTATACGAATATGGTAACGACCGTTTAAATGGAGACGAAGGTTATATTAGGCAAGTATTAACCTTTAGTGAAGACCTTGATGAAATTTCTAAAGAATTATTCTCATTAACTACAAATGGTGGTGAAGAATATTGTGGACAGGTCATTCAAACATCTTTAAATCAACTAAAATGGGGTAATAACCCAGACGATTTAAAACTTATTTTTGTTGCAGGTAACGAGCCTTTTACACAAGGTAAAGTTAATTACAAAGATGCCTCGGCTAGTGCAAAAGAAAAAGATGTTACTATTAACACCATTTTTTGTGGCGATTATAGACAAGGCATTTCAACATCTTGGAAAGATGGCGCAAGTTTAACTAATGGAGATTATATGGCAATAAACCAGAACAATGCGACAGTACATATTGCATCGCCTTACGATGATGACATTTTAATTTTAAATAAAAAACTAAATAAAACCTATGTACATTATGGAAGTGTAGGAAGCAAAAAAATGGAACTTCAGGCATTACAAGATACAAATGCAAACAATTACAGTAAAGCCAATGCGGTAAGCAGAACAGTGAGTAAAAGTTCACATTTATATAAAAACAAATCTTGGGATTTAGTTGACGCTGAAGCTGAAGAAGATTTTGAATATAATGATTTAAAAAAAAGTCAATTACCTGACGTTTTAAAAGGTAAGTCTGAAGCTGAAATAAAAGCTTATGTTGCAAAAAAACGTAAAGAGCGCGAGAGTATTAAAAAGCAAATTCAAGAATTAAATAACAAACGAAAACTTTACATTTTAGATCATAAAAAAGAAAACTCAAATGGACTAGAAAATGCTATGACAAAATCTATTAAAGAACAAGCTAAAAAGAAAAAGTACACTTGGGATTAGAAGTATAAAAATCGTAATGACAATTATTAATTTACAGCAGGACATTTACACTCAAAACGCTTTTCTCTACAAGCAAAGTTTAAGCCTAATGTTAACTGATGAAAACCTCCATTAGTAAATACAATCGAATTGTTTTGATATGTATAAGTGTAAGCAAACATGAATTGCTTATAATCAACACCTAAAATAGGTGTAAATTGTTGTAGTTTTTGACTTCTTACGGTATTATTATTTATTAAATATTCTGCGCCATCAAAACTTTGTCGGTAGGATAATCCTCCCCAAAGTTTACCAAATTCCATCTGTTTGTAAACTTTTCCGTTAATATCGATTGAAGCTTCTTTTGTACCATCTTTATACTGAAACATTATTGAAGGCTCGTAGCTCCATTCACTTCCTAATTTTCCAAAAACACCTCCAACAGAAAACAAATAGCGTCTTAAGTTACTGGTAATTTCTACATCGTTATTAACACCCGCATTTTTCAAAACATTTTTTATCGTAGCGTGTGCGTAATAATCTAAAAAATGATATGAAAACCCTAAGTCGATATTAAAATTAGTTTCGTTTTGTACAATACCATCAATTATAGGATCTGGTCCATCAAATAAAAAGGTTGTTTCGTCTAATTTATATTGAATAAAACCTGCACTTATTCCAAAAGATAACATGTTTAAATCTACTTCGCTTCTAGAAAATAACAAATGGTGCGCATAAGTAGCATAAGCCCCAGATTGTGAATGGTATCCGTTTTTATCGGTAAACAAAACACCTCCTATTGCTGATGGTGTATCGCCAATTCTTCCATTTAAACTTAGCGTAGTAAGTCTTGGAGCATCTTCGTGCCCAAACCATTGCTGGCGCGATGTTAATCTTACCTTAGAGCAATTGGCAATACCAGCCATAGATGGATGAATAAGATAGTAGTTATCGGTCAAATAATCTGTATATATAGGTAAACCCTCTTGCGAAGTAGCTTTGTGCGTTAACATAACACAAATGGCTATCATAAAGATATTTTTCAATTTCATAATCTTTTTACTAAGTAGGTTTGGGTTAAATTGAAACGTATTTTTTATAAAAAAATACATATTAAAAACACACACACAAAACTCAAATATATGCATATCTTAGTTTTCTTTTAGTATTTTTACAAAAAATTAGCTAAAATGAACAATTTCAAGGTTTCTGCGCAAGAAACAACAAATAAAGCCATATTAAAATTTGAAGTCAATCAATTTATAACCAAGCATCAAAGCTTCGAGTTTAATAATATTGACGACGCTAAACCATCACCTTTAGCGCAGCAGCTATTTTATTTGCCGTTTGTTAAAAAGGTATACATGTCTAGTAATTTTATAGCTGTTGAGCGTTACGACATTGTTGAGTGGAGCGATGTACAAAACGAAGTTGCAGAACAGATTGAAGCCTATTTAAATGATGGCGGTGTTGTAATTGAAGAAACCCATGCTCCTAAAAAAATACCTGTTACAGTTTATGCCGAAAGTACTCCAAATCCATCGGTAATAAAGTTTGTAGCCAATAAAAAAATAGTAACCGCTCTTTTTGAATTCACCTCAATTGATGAAGCTAAATTATCTCCTTTAGCAACCCAATTATTTCATTTCCCGTTTGTTAAAAGTGTTTTTATTGACGAGAACTATGTGTCTATCACCAAAAACGATATGGCAGAATGGCAAGATATAACGGTAGAACTTCGTGAATTTATTAGAAGTTATATTGAAAACGGAAAAGAAATTGTACTACCTAATGCTGCTGAAACTTTAAAAAAATCAACAAATCAGATAGATAGTAAGTTTGAAAAACTAGATGATACTTCTAAACAAATTGTAAACATTCTTGAAGAGTATGTAAAACCTGCTGTTGCTAGTGATGGTGGAAATATTCAGTTTATTTCGTATGATGCTGATAGTAAAAACGTAAGCGTTATGCTTCAAGGTGCTTGTAGTGGTTGCCCATCATCAACTTATACATTAAAAAGCGGTATAGAAAACATGCTAAAAGAAATGCTTCCAGGAAAAGTTGAAATGGTTGAAGCTATTAACGGATAAATTCGTTTTATTAGTGACTTTTTAAGTTTATTTGTGTCAAAAAAGCAAATATCTTAAAACAAATATTTAATTATAATCTTAAAAAAATAAACCATGGCAGTATTAAAAGTAATTGAGATTTTATCAAACTCAGAGAAAAGTTGGGAAGACGCAACTAAAAAAGCAGTAAAACACGCTTCAAAAAGTGTAAAAAATATTCGTTCAGTATACGTGCAAGACCAAAGTGCGATTGTAAAAGATGGCGAGGTTACAGAATTTAGAGTGAATTTAAAAATTACTTTTGAAGTAAACTAAATCCCCTTATATTTTATAATTTAAGCGTTCGTTAACCGAACGCTTTTTTTATGCTCAATTTTCGCTAACTTTGAAAGCATGAAATATATCTTAATATCCATTTGCATCATCACTTTAATTAGCTGTAAAGGTCAGAATTCTGAAACCATGAAACATAAATATACCAACGAGCTTATTAATGAAACTAGCCCGTATTTACTGCAACACGCACATAACCCAGTAAATTGGCATGCTTGGAATGAAAAAACCTTAGCTAAAGCAAAATCTGAAAACAAACTTATGCTAATAAGTGTTGGATATTCAGCTTGCCATTGGTGCCATGTTATGGAGCACGAAAGTTTTGAGGACACCCTAGTTGCGCAAGTAATGAATAATAATTTTATTAATATAAAAATAGACAGAGAAGAACGTCCAGATGTCGATCAAGTATACATGAACGCCGTTCAACTTATGACTGGTAGCGGCGGATGGCCTTTAAATGCCGTGGCTTTACCAGATGGCAGACCAGTTTGGGGCGGTACTTATTTTAAGAAAGAACAGTGGATAGATGCTCTAGAACAAATTTCTGAATTATATAAAGAAAAGCCCGAAAAGCTGCGCGAATATGCCGATAAATTAGAAGAAGGTATTAAGACTATGGATATGGTGAGTTTAAATACAGACGAGCCTATTTTTGAAAAAACCTTTATAGATGAAGCTGTTAATAGTTGGTCTAAACAATTTGATAACAGCTTAGGCGGAATGAATAGAGCACCAAAATTTATGATGCCTAATAACTATCACTTTTTACTGCGCTATGCCCATCAAAATAATGACGAGAAATTAATGGACTTTGTTAATTTAACATTAACAAAAATGGCTTATGGTGGTGTTTTTGATCAGTTGGGTGGCGGTTTTTCTAGGTATTCGGTAGACTCAAAATGGCATGTGCCACATTTCGAAAAAATGCTTTACGATAATGGCCAATTGGTAAGCTTATATGCCGATGCCTATTTAATTACAAAAAATGAATTATATAAAGATATTGTTACTGAAACTTTAGACTATGTAAAAAACGAAATGACTATTGATAATGGAGCATTTTACTCAGCACTTGATGCCGATAGTTTAACATCTGAAGGAGAGCTTGAAGAAGGTGCTTTTTACGTTTGGAATAAAGACACCCTAAAGGTGATTATAGAAAATGATTTTGAGTTGTTTTCTGATTATTACAACATTAATAATTATGGGTTTTGGGAACATGGTAATTACGTTTTAATTAGAAAAGATGATGATACTAAAATTATAGAAAAGTATAATTTGACTGAGTCAGAACTAAAAGAAAAAAAATCTAATTGGAAATCTATTTTATTAAAAGAACGCAATAAAAGGTCGAAACCGCGATTAGATGATAAAACACTAACCTCTTGGAATGCCTTAATGTTAAAAGGGTATATTGATGCTTATCGTGTTTTTGGTAACTCTGAATATTTAGAAACAGTAAAGAAAAACGCCAACTTTATAATTAATAACCAATTAAAAGAAGATGGTGGATTATACCATAACTATAAAGATGGAAAGAGTACAAATAATGGCTACCTTGAAGATTACTCTGCTACCATTGATGCTTTTTTAGCACTATATGAAAGCACTTTAGATGAAAAGTGGTTAAGTACAGCAAGAGATTTAGCTAATTACTGCTTTGATCACTTTTTCGATAAGCAAACCAAAATGTTTTATTTTACATCAAATGAAGATGAATCGTTAGTTTCACGAAGTATTGAATATCGGGATAATGTTATTCCTGCAAGCAATTCAATAATGGCTAAAAACTTATTTAAATTATCACATTATTTTGATAATGTACATTTTAGCAAAACTGCTATGAGCATGCTTAATAATGTGAAGCCAGAAATGAAAGAATATCCTTCAGCCTACTCCAATTGGTTTGATTTAATGCTAAATTATGCGCAACCTTTTTACGAAGTAGCTATTGTTGGGGCTGATGCAAAACAAAAAATAACAGAATTAAATAAAACATATCTACCTAATAAACTTATAGCTGCTAGTACATCTGAAAACAATATGCCTTTGTTAGAAAACAGGTTTAATCCTGATAACACATTTATTTATGTGTGCGTAAACAAAGCTTGTAAACTTCCTGTTACCGAAGTAAATGATGCTATAAAATTTATAAAAGAATGACTCTTTTAACAAGCATTTTAATTGCTTTTGTAGCTTTAGAGCATCTTTATTTTTTAATATTAGAAATGTTTTTATGGACTAAACCAAAAGGTATTAAAACATTTGGCTTAAAATCTAAAGCATTTGCTGAAGAAACTAAGGTGTTAGCTGCAAACCAAGGATTGTATAATGGTTTTTTATCTGCTGGATTAGTTTACGCCATTATTCAAAAAGATATAAATATTGCCATATTTTTTCTTGTTTGTGTGACTATTGCTGGTATTTATGGGTCTTACTCAACAAAGAATATTAAATTGTTTTATGCACAAAGTATTCCTGCTATTTTTGCACTAATTACAATATTTATTTAACTAAAAAACTAAAATAATAAATGGATTTACAAAGATGGATTGACAAAGGTTTTGCCCTAATTATGGATTTTGGACCAAAAGTATTAGGTGCCATTCTTATTTGGATTATTGGATCTTGGGTCATTAAAAAATTACTAAAAACCACTAAAAAAATAATGTCCAAAAGAGATTATGATGAGAGTTTACAAAAATTCTTAGTAAACCTTTTAGGCTGGATATTAAAAATTGTTTTAATTGTTGTAGTACTTGGTACCGTTGGTGTAGAAACTACATCATTTGCTGCTATTTTAGCTGCAGCTGGTTTAGCTATTGGTTTAGCATTACAAGGGTCTTTAGGCAATTTTGCTGGAGGCGTTTTAATTATGATTTTTAAACCGTTTAAAATTGGTGATTTAATTGAGGCTCAAGGAGAACTTGGTGTTGTTAAAGAAATTGAAATATTTACAACCAAACTAACGGGTTTATCTAACAGAGAAATTATTATTCCTAATGGGGCTTTATCAAACGGAAACATAATTAATTATACTACCGAAGGTACTCGTAGAGTTGATTTAACTTTTGGAGTAGGTTACGATTCCGATATTAAGAAAACAAAAGAAGTTCTAATGAATGTATTGACTTCCCACCCGAAAGTACTAAAAGAACCGGCTCCAACTGTAAATGTATCTGAATTAGCTGATAGTTCGATAAATTTTGCTGTAAGACCATGGAGTACGGCTGATGATTATTGGGATGTCTATTTTGGAATTACAGAAAATGTAAAAGAAGCTCTTGATGCTGCTGGTATTGAAATTCCTTATCCACATCAAGTTGAAATACAAAAACAAGGTTAAGATTTAGGTTTTAAGGCCACAAAATCTTTTAAATAATAAGGTTCAAAATAAGCGACATCTTCGATGTCGCTTATTTTGTATTTGTTATATCCTAATAAACTCATTTCGTTAGCTGATGGTAATTTATCTTCAACAAATACAGCATTTGCGTGGGTAATTAGTGTCTTGGTTTTATTAACACCATTACCAATAAAATACACTTTGCCTTTTTCTAAATATTCCGCGAAAGCGTTTTCATCTAAAACTTGTGCTTGGGTTTCTCGTATTTGATTATAGCTAAAATCAAAAACAGCCGAATACACTTCCATACGTCTAGCATCTAACATAGCTACAATAACACCATCGTTAACTTCAACTTGGCGCGCTAATGCCTCTAAGGTTGACACAGAAATTAGTGGCTTATTTAAAGCAAAACATAGTCCCTTTGCTGCCGAAACGCCTATGCGCAATCCTGTATAAGAACCTGGACCTTTGCTAACACCAATCGCATCTAAATCTTTTAAATTGAGGTTTGCATCTTTTAAAATGGCATCAATATAAACATGAAGTCTTTCTGCGTGCGAATAGTTTTTATCGTAATCTTCCTTTAAAACCAAAGTCTCTCCATCTTTTGAAAGAGAGACTGAGCAATTAGTTGTTGCAGTTTCTATATTAAGTATTAATGCCAAATTAATTAGTTAAAGATTTTCCCATGTAAAAATCTAAAACTTTTGTCTTAAAAACAAAATCATATTTTGCATTAATCAAAGATGATTGCGCATTAATATATTGCACTCTGGCTTGTTCTAAATCAAAAGCGGTCATGTTACCAATATCGTATCGTTCTTTTGAGTTGTTAAACGCTAGCTCTTGAGATACTAAAGTTTTTTTTGCAGCTTCGTATGCTTTAAAGGCAGCTTGGGCATCGGTGTAAGCTCGTTGGACATTAGCCTCTAAATCTAGTTTTGCTTGATCTAAATTTAGTTTACTGTTCTCCTCTTGAATTTTAGATTTTGCAACTGCTGTTTTATTTTGAAACCTAGAGAAAATAGGAATGTTAACATTAAGACTAAAACTATGCCCTTTGTTTATGTCTAACTCCCTAAACAATGCTTGTTTAAAAATGTCGTTTTTTGATTCACTCCATACAGAACCAAACCCATAACTAAAACCTACTGAAGGCAGATATCCTGCTTTAGAAATTTCCGTACCAAGTACAGCATTTTCCATATCCTTTTCAGCAATTTTAATTTCATTTCTATTGGCAAAAGCATGGTTTAAAACTGGTGTAACATCATTGTATAACAAAGTTTCTGATGGCGAATCAACCTCAATAATCTCAATATCAAAACCATTATAAGGTACCTGTAATAGCTGTGATAAATTTAGCAATGCTAAATTATAGTTGTTTTCTGCATTAGTAACCTGTTGCGCATCTCGACTTAAAGCAGCTTCAGCATCATAAATATTGGCTTTAGGTTGAGAGCCTACCTCTACCAGCTCCTTAACCTGTTTAAGCTGTTTTTTACTAAAATTATATTGCGCAATGGCTATTTCTAGATTTTCTTTACTTACAATCACACTTATATAAGTATTAACAACATTCAAGGAGATGTCGTCTTTTAATCGTGCCAATTCTAAACTATTTCTTTCTTGATTTAAACGTGATTGTTTATATAGGTTTAAAGTCCTAAAGCCGTTGAATATATTCTGACTTACGCCCAAACTATAATTAAGTGAATATGTAGTTTGATTGTTAACGCGCTGGTTAGACACAGGATCAAAACCAGAACCTATTCGTGCTCCTGAACCTACGCCTCCGCTAACTGAAGGTAAAAATTGTCCTTTGGCTGAAATAATATCTTGTTCTCCAGAAAGTAATGCATTTTTGGTTTGTTTTACGGTAATATTATTTTCGAGCGCATAAGTCACACACTCATGCAAAGTCCATTTTTTTTGGGCAAAAGAAGTTGTTACTGTAAATAATAGAACCAATAACAAAATGGTTTGTTTTATGCCTACAAGATTTTTTAAACTTTGCACGAAACTAGAGCTAATTTTAATCATTTTCACCATCATTATTATCTTTTGATGCTTTATTCCACACTTTAATTTTGTCGCCTTCTTTTACGCCTTCAGTAATTTCTACATTAATTCCATCGGAAAGACCTAATGTTACATTCTTTTTTTCGAATTTTCCTTCTTCCTTTTGTATTTCTACAAAAGGTTTTTCTGTTATTCTATTGTACTGTAATAAAGCTTCTTTAATAGCCAGAACACTATCTTTACTTTCAATGTCTATTTCGGCATTAGCACTATATCCTGCTCTAATGTTTGTGCTAACTTCAACACTTACGTCGGCTTTAATAGTAAATTGTACTGCGCCATTTTCCTCAATACCTTTTGGCGCAACAAAAGTTAATTTTGCAGGGAATTCTTTATCGTTAATTGCTCCTAATAATACTTTAATTTCTTTGCCTTCTTCAAGTTTTCCAACTTCAGCTTCATCAACTTTTCCTTCAAAAATCATTTTACTCATATCGGCCACAGTTGCTATAGTGGTACCATCGTTGAAGTTATTACTTTGAATAACTTGATTACCTTCTCTAACAGGAATTTCTAAAATGGTTCCTGGTATTTGAGCTACAATGTTAGTATTTGCTGAGCTACCGCCAGAAATAGAACCACGTTTAATAATTTGATAATCATTTTGAGCCTGTGCTAATGATTCTTTGGCTTGATTAAAAGAAAGCTCACTATTTTCAAAATCTTGTTGAGAAATCACACCTTTTTCAAACAAGGCTTTATTTCTATCGTATAACGTTTTGGCGTTGTCATACGAAAATCTAGATGATGCTATTCTGCTTTTCGCACTTACTAAACTTTGCTCATTAGGTACTACTCTAATTTTTGCTATTAAATCGCCTTTTTCTACAATATCTCCTTCTTCAACAAATATTTTATCTACAATACCAGAAATTTGAGGTTTTAACTCAATTTCTTCTTCTGGGTTTAATTTACCTGTTGCTACGGCTTTTGTATTTATTGATGTGTAGAAAGGTTCTTCAACTTTATAGTCTACTACATCTTTAGAATTGGCATCTTTAAAATATTTTAATACAAATACTAGTAGTATTAAAACAATGATTCCTAAAATAATTTTTACTGTTTTATTCATTTTTTTTATTGTTTATTCTTCTCTTAATGCTTCTATTGGTTTTATGCTTGTGGCTTTAAACGCGGGAATTAACCCTATTAAAGTTCCTAATATTACTAATATAATTAATGCTATAAATACCACTGCAATAGATACTGATGCATTTACTATGGTGGCATCAGCTCCTTGACCAAATGCAGTATCTAATATTATTAAAATCCACCCGCCAGATATAATACCAAATAATCCTGCTACTAAGGTTAAAAACACAGCCTCAACAACTATTTGCCTTTTTATTTCAAATGGTGTGGCACCTAACGCACGACGCACCCCTATTTCTTTGGTGCGTTCTTTTACTGTGATTAATAAAATATTACCAATGGCAAATACGCCTGCAATTAAAGTTGCAATACCTACAAACCATGTTAAAAACTGCATTCCTGTTAAAAACCCAGTAACTTTAGCAAACTCTTTACCTAAATTAAAACTACCAAAAGCACGTTTATCATTAGGATGGATACTGTTTAAGTTTTTAAGCAACAGCTTAGCATCATTTTCTATTTGCTTAATATCGTACTCAGGCTTTCCTGTTATCATCATCCAACCAATTTGGTCGCCTTGATTATATATTTGTTGAAACGTGGTGAACGGTATATGTATATCAGTTGTTGGTCCCATGTTAACATTACCATTTTCAAACATGCCTACAACTTTAAAATTTATATTATTAACTTGAATATATTCTCCTATAACATTTTCATCTTTATCAAAAAGCTGTTTGTAAATTTCTTCTGAAATGACAGCTATTTTTTTATTATTATCAATATCATTTTGATTAATAAATCTGCCGTGAATTAATTTTTTCTTTTGAACTTGATCTAGTAACGGATAATCGCCATTTATATTAAAATTACCTGATAGAAACTTTCTAATAACTTGTGCTTGATTTTGATTTCTAGGAACAACAAACTCAATGCCTTCAACGTTTTCTTCTATTTTTTTTGCATCAGATAATGTTAATCGGACTTGTTTCCCTTCTTGAAATCCTTTAAATGGTTTACTTGTACTTTGTCCCCAAACAAATACGCTATTAGTTGCAAAACTTCCGAATAACCTGTTAAATGAATTTTCTAATCCTCTAGCAGAGCCTAACAAGCCTATTAATAATAAAATACCCCACCAAACACCAACCATAGTAAGTATAGACCTTAGTTTATTTTTACTAAAGCTATCGTAAACTTCTTGCCATGTATCTCTATCGAATAAAAATCTAAACATAATTAATCGTTTCTTAATGCAACAATAGGTTTAATTCTTGATGCTTTTTTTGCTGGCAAGTATCCAGCAATAGCTCCTGCTACTATTAATGTAATTGTTGCGCCAATTACAAGGCTATTATTTACTCCAGGGTTTTTTATAAAATATTCTTCTAAACTAGGTCCTACAAGTTCTAAAACACCAACACCAATTATTAAACCTACATAACCTGCAATGGCTGTTATTAAAATAGATTCAATTAAAATTATTGACACGATTGACCTCGGTGATGCCCCTAAAGCTTTACGGATACCAATTTCTTTGGTTCGCTCTTTTACAATAAAAATCATGATATTACTTATCCCTACAATACCTGCTATTAAAGTCCCAAAACCAATTACCAATATAATAACAGTTAATCCTCCTGTCATGGCATCAACTTGTTTTGTTCCTTCTGCCATATTACGTACCCTAACAGCTCTTTGATCGCTTCTTGCTACAGAAAAACGGTCTTTAAGTTTTCTAGTTAATAACGAACTAAAAGCTATGGCTTGGTTATAATCCATTTCAGGATTATAGGTTAAGTTTATCTGATCTATATAATCGTTATTACCATATATATGCTGTGCAGTAGTAATAGGTATATAAATTAGTCGCTCTTCGTTATCTCCACCATCATCTGTAAAAATGCCCACAACTTTATATTGTATGCCATTAAGGTTTATATATTTACCTAAAGCAGTAGTTTTTAAAAACAAGTCTTCTTCAACTAACCTACCTATTACTACAATTTTTGTTCTATTTTGTAAATCGTTTTGATTGATGTAACGACCTTCCTTTATTTTTGTTTTTTCTAAAAACTGATGATCTGGATGTACAGCTCTTAAACTATAGTTGTTTTGTTCATTTCTAAAAGATGCTTGAGCGTTTCTATAAATTCTTGCTGTAATAAACTCTACTTTATTACCAAAATCATCTTTTATATAATTAAAATCTTCATTTTTAAACTGAATTCGCCTGCCTGCTTGCAACCCTTTATGTGCCTTTGTTGTTCTTCCTGATCGAATAAAAATAGAGTTATTAGCATCGTCAACAAAAGCTTCTGCAAAAGTGTTTTTTAAACCATTTGCAATACCAAAAAGAATGGTAAATAACAATATGGCAAACGCCACCGTAAAACCAGATAACAAACTTCTGGTTCTGTTTTTATTTATACTCTGAAATATTTCTCGCCAAAGATCAATATCAAACATACTGTTCTGCTCTAACCTGTTTTACCTTTTTATCTTCCATAATTACACCATCGCGCAACCTAACAATACGCTTGCACATATTTGCAATATCCTCTTCATGGGTAACCATTAAAATAGTTTTTCCTTCATCGTTTAATTGTTGGATAAACTCCATGATTTCATAAGATGTTTTGGTATCTAAAGCTCCAGTAGGCTCATCTGCTAATAATAATTTAGGATTTGCAGCTAAGGCTCTAGCAATCGCAACACGCTGATTTTGCCCACCAGAAAGCTCTTTTGGTAAATGCTGTGCCCATCCTGCTAAACCTACTTTTTCTAAATGAAACATAGCCAGTTCTTGACGCTGCTTACGTTTCATCCCTTGATAATACAATGGAAGCGCTACATTCTCTAGTGCAGTTTTATAGTTTATAAGATTGAAGGATTGAAAAATAAATCCTAAAAATTTATTTCTATAAACAGCTGCTTTCTTTTCAGTTAAATCTTTTATTGGCAGTCCATCTAAAATATATTCGCCCTCATCTGCTTCATCTAACATACCAATAATATTAAGAAGTGTAGATTTTCCAGAACCTGAAGACCCCATAATAGCGACCATTTCTCCATCTTCAACTGAGAGGTCTATCCCTTTTAATACATGTAAACTAGAATCTCCTATAGGGTAAGATTTGTGCAGTTGGCTTATTTTTAACATTTCTGATTGATTTAATAAAGCTAAAGTGCTTTTTTGTTAGACTTAAAAGACAAAGAAATGTTACAATAATCGTACCTAAAACTTTTTATTACTTTTTTAACGTATTGTATTTCTTATAAATAAAAAAGATGATTCCTCCAACTAGTATATATGGTATTGCCATTAAATATACAATTCCGTCGTTTATGCCCTCAGCAGCGGTTTGCCCTTCTTCGCTTTCTAAAACAGCACGACACATGGCGCATTGTGCATTTGTTTTGAGAAACAACAGAAAAAAAACAAGAATGAATACTAGTTTATTTTTCATACGTAATAAGGCGAAATCATTACATAAACAATAACACCTGTTACCGCAACATAAAGCCATAATGGAAATGTGATTTGAGCTATTTTTTTATGCTTTTCAAAATTATTTGTTATAGCTCTAACATAGGTAATTAGCACAAAAGGAATTACTACTATAGATAATACAATGTGCGTTAATAAAATAAAATAGTACACATATTTTATAAACCCTTCGCCAGCAAACTTTGTAGAATCGCTTGTCATATGATACGCTACATACATAACCAAAAATAAAGCTGAACACCAAATAGCTATTGTCATTAAATTTTCGTGGAGAACTATATTTTTCTTTTTAATAGCAATAAAAGCAATTACTAAAATAACTGCTGTTAATCCATTTATAGTTGCATAAATTGGTGGCAAAAAGGATAGCGGCTCTACATTTGGTATTTTAATTCCGAATAAGGCAGCAACTACAATAGGTATAACAATTGACAGGACAACAATTAGTTTGTTATATTTTTTATCGTCTAAAATAGGGTCTTGATTATCCATTTTTAAAAATTATGTGATTCTAAAATGATTTTAGAATTACTAATAATTACTCGTTCAGTAACTTTTTAATATCTTCCTTTAATGCACTAATTTCTTCTTTAACACCATCGTCATCAACTTGCTCTGCTTCAGATACGATGCCCCGATAATAAATTATTGGGTTTCCAAATTTATCTTTTCTTGAGCGTATAAATCCGTTTTTATCTATTAGGGCAAAATTACCTGAATGCTCAAAACCACCTTCAATCTCTGTATTTTCTCCAGTATATAAATTAAAGCCTTCGTTTGCCAACTTGTAAATAGCTTCTTTGTTCCCTGTTAATAAATGCCAATTAGGGTTGCTTACACCATAATGTTCTGCGTAATTTTTAAGAATTTCTGGTGTATCGTAATCTGGATTTATAGTGAATGATGCCACAGCAAAATCTTCAAAATCCTTAAAAGCATTTTGAATTTGTATAAGATTGGCATTCATACGCGGGCAAATTGTTGGGCATGTTGTAAAGAAAAACTCAATAACATAAACTTTGCCTTCGTAATCTTTATTGGTTATGGTTTTTCCATCTTGATTTATAAACGAAAACGCAGGCACCTTTTTTGGTTCATCATTAATTTTAATGAATGCTAAATCTAAAGCTTTTCTATTATTTGCAAAATCGCTTCTGCTTTCGTTACGGGTTACATCGTTATTAGAAATTCTATCTATTATTTTAGGAATAAAGATGATTCCGAAAACTAGTATAATAAAAGCTATTCCTATATATGAATAATTTGTTTTTTTCATTTCAACTCAATTTTTACAAAATAGATTCCTGCCTTCGCAGGAATGACAAATCAACTTTAATTAGTTTCTGTTTTTAAATTGTTTGCTCTTCTAGTATCCGAGTTAAATTCACCTTTTCGTTTTTGCCTGTATTCTGTAAATAAAATACGTAAATCATCACTCATTTTATTTTTTATTTCGGCAACCTCAATACAGTCATAAGAGCTTAGTCCGTAAACAGGTTTATTCTTTTCTATTTCGTTATCGGTTCTGTCGTCTATCCTACCGCGTTGACTTAAGTCTTTATCAATAACAAAGACGTGATTTGATGATAAATCTGTATTAAGATTTTCTTTTGATTTTAAACTGTAAAATAAAGGCTGAATATTGTTGGGTTCACCAAAAACAAAATGCCAGAATCGCAAGTCTTCGTACGATGCTATTTCTTGTTTAAGTTTTTCAACGTTGGCTTGGGTTCCATTTGGCGCTACAATTACGATTTGAAAACGCTTAAAACCTTTAAACTTATCATACACCAATTCTTTTAAATTTGAAACTGCTATAAGCTTATCTATAGGCTTATTACCTAAAAAACCTAACACAGTAATATGATCTTTTAAAACAACTGATTCATTGGAGTCTGATGAAAACGCGTGTAAATCTAATACGTTTTCGTTTACAATATCTAATGGCTCGTAATTGTGTGTTGCTGGGTATAAAAACAATAAAAATGTTACAGGAAGAAAAAATAAAACCCCTAAAACCACATAACGACTAATCTTCTTGTAATCCATTAAATTCTTTTAGTTTTATAGCTTTTAATTCTTTTGCAAAAATAAAAAAAGGCAGTTTAAAAACCGCCTTTATATCTATATTTAACACTTCGATTTACTTCAACAACGCTCAGTGCAAGCTCAAAAAAATCTTTAAAAATCTCTTTTTATAAAGCCATCTTTATAAACATCAAAAACGTACCCGCCTTCTTGTAATAAAATGAATATTAAGTATAAAATTAAAAAGATTGCTGTCCAAACTACCATACGACGTAAGGCTTTAGTTTCATCGCGCATATGCATGAAATCCCAAGTAATGTAATACGCTTTTACAATGGTTAAAATAATGAATATCCAGTTTAAAAGTTTCATACCTAAAACTTTTGCCATCAAACTTTCAGGTTTGTAAATACCTAATACAACTTCTACAGCAGTTACTATAGTAAGTAATATTAATACGCCCCAGATTTTTTGTGTATTAGATTTAAATTTTATTAAACCTCTTAATATTGCTAGATTATGTGCGTGTGCCATGTTTTGTTTTTATATAAAATTAAACTAGGTAGAAGAATGTAAATACAAATACCCAAACTAAATCTACAAAGTGCCAATAAAGACCAACTTTTTCAACCATTTCGTAACTCCCTCTGCGCTCGTAAGTTCCTAATATTACATTAAAGAATATAATAATATTAATAACAACACCAGAAAACACATGAAACCCATGAAATCCTGTTATAAAGAAAAAGAAGTCGGCAAATAGTGGTGACCCGTATTCATTAACATGTAAATTAGCGCCTTCTACAACTGCTACACCATTATCTTTTAAAAGTTTAGAAGACTCCGCTCTTGAAAGTACTGTTTTTTCACCTTCTTCATTTATAATTTGCGTTCTAACTAAAAGGTTTTTATTGGCTTCAAAACCATCAATAACTTCATTAACAGTGTAAGTTGGCAGTGTACCTTCATCAACAAACCACAATCCGTTTTTGCGCTCATGTGCTGTTCTATCTTTGTGTCCAGCAACCGTAAAATCACTTAGTGCAACACGATGCCCATCGGTATCTACAAATTGTAAAATATTACCGCCTTTTGTTTGAATAGCACCATAATCACCTTTAATAAAGGTTGCCCATTCCCAAGCTTGTGATCCTACGAAAATTAAACCACCAATAATGGTTAAAAACATATACCAGGTTACTTTGGTTTTTTTCATGTGATGACCTGCATCTACTGCTAATACCATAGTTACAGACGACATGATAAGTACAAACGTCATAAAAGCTACATAAATCATAGGTAACTCTTGCCCGTGTAAAAACGGCACGTGTGTAAACACCTCATCGGCAATTGGCCATGAATCAATAAACTTAAATCTTGAAAATCCGTAGGCTGCTAAAAACCCAGAGAATGTTAAGGCATCTGAAACAATGAAAAACCACATCATCATTTTACCGTAACTTGCTTTTAGCGGTTGATTGCTACCTCCCCAAGTTTTTCCTTCTGTTCCAGTGTTTACAACTGTAGTACTCATATGTAATGGTTGTTATTTAAAAGTTGCACAAAAATAATCAAATTATCTATGTAATAAAATATCGATTAAGTAATTTTTTAAATGAAAATGACACATTATAAATAAAACTAAATTTTTTTTAAAAAACCTGTTATGATTTTATCCAACATATGTTAGCAGCAAATAAAGAAATATCCATAGTATACCAACAAAATGCCAAAATGTTGCAGCTAGTTCAAACCCAAGAATTTTATCTAAGTTATACTTTTGTTTAAAATGATTATAAATTACAACTAAAATGCATATTAGTCCAGCAACAACGTGTAAAACATGAAAAAATGCAATTAAGAAGATAAAAGAAGCTTTCGGGTTACTTATTTCTCCTGTAAATCTATATCCAGATTCTATTAAAGCATTAAATCCTTCAAACTGTAAAAACACAAATAAAATTCCTAAAAAGAATGTTGTTATTAGTAATACTGAAGTTACTGGTCTCTTACCTTTTTTTAATGCCTGTTTTGCTAAAATAAAAGTAATACTGCTTATAACAGCAACAAAAACACTTACTAAAAAAATATTTGGCATTTCTAATTCGCTTGACCAATCTGGTCGTTTTCTACTTATAATTACAGCACTTGTTAATCCTGCAAAAGCCATAAACAATGAGATAAGGCTAAACCAAAGCATCATTTTTTTTGCTCTGTTATTTTTTTCTTCTAAAGTACCTTGAGTTAAATCCATAATAATCTATATAAATTTATCAACTACATAAACAATTTGCACTAATGATATATATGATACGCTAACTAACATCAATTGTTTTGCTGATTTTTCAGTCATTAATTTAAATAATCGAATCGCATAATACAGCATCCATAACCCTAATAAAAAAACAACAATTGCAGCTACTATTGACAATTCTAATTGTCCCGTAAATCCAAACACAGGAATTATAGAGATTATTAAAGTCCAAACAGTATACATAATAGTCTGTACAGCAGTCCCTTTATCTTGTTTTCCAGTTGGCAACATAACGAAGCCACCTTTTTTATAATCTTCAAATAAAAACCAGCCTATTGCCCAAAAATGAGGGAATTGCCAAAAAAATTGTAAAGCAAATAAGGTTCCTGGTTCTATACCAAAATCGTCTGTAGCAGCAACCCAACCTAACATAAACGGGATAGCTCCTGGAATTGCACCAACAAAAACGGCTAGAGGTGTTTTGGTTTTTAAAGGGGTATAAACACAGGTGTATAAAAATATTGAGATGGCACCAAACATAGCAGTTTGCTTGTTAATTGTGTACAAAATAATAACACCTAAAATCGTGAAAATAGAAGCAATTATAAAAGCTGTATTAACTGACATACGTCCTGCTGGAATAGGTCGATCTTTAGTTCGATTCATTAACGCATCTAAATCCTTTTCAATAATTTGGTTAAACGCGTTTGATGCCCCAACCATAAAGTAACCGCCAAAAGCTAGTAAAACCAAGGTTTTAAAATCTACCGTTTCTGCACCTAACAAATAACCTGCAAGCGATGAAAACACAACACTTAATGCTAATCGCATTTTTGTGATTTCTTTAAAATCTGAAATTACAGAATGTGTTGTTAATGAAGATTTTGAGTTACTCAATGTTTCCTTATTCTTGGTCGCTTTATAACGCGAGTGCAAAGATACTTTATTAAAGCAATTTGAGCAATGCTTTTTATTACTAAAAATTATTTCTAATCGTTGAGCTAATCAATATTTTGTACTTTTATTGAAATTAATGTAACACCTCTTTTTATGAAAACTTTAAAAGCCATTTTTTCTCTTATTGTTTTTTCTTTCTCTTTAATAGCCTGTGCACAAGCCAAAGATGTTATTATTAAAACCACAAAACTAAGCGACAACATTTATATGCTTGAGGGTAGAGGTGGTAATATTGGTGTTTCTGTAGGTGAAGATGGAGTTATTATGATTGATAGCCAATTTGCGCCATTAAGTGATAAAATTATAGCTACCATAAAAAAGCTAAGTGACAAAGACATTAAGTTTTTAGTCAATACACATCATCACGGAGACCATACTGGAGGAAACGGAAATATCTCAAAATTAGGAACTCAAATTATAGCACACGATAATGTTCGTAAATGGGTTAAAGCAAATGCAAAACAATCAGACAAGTCGTTACCTATCATCACTTTTAACGATAAGTTAAGCATTCATATTAACGGATAACAAGCTCTTATTTTTCATGTAGAAAACGCACATACTGATGGCGATGCAATGCTCTACTTTACACAAAGTAATGCACTACATACAGGAGATACCTATTTTAATGGTCGCTACCCATATATATTTAAAATCTGGCGGAAGTGTTAATGGTTATATTAATGCTATAAAAAGTGCTATGATTTTTGTAGATGAAAACACTAAAATAATTCCTGGTCATGGTAAATTATCAAATAAAACAGAATATGAGGCATTTTTAAAGATGCTTGAAACGATTAAAGCAAATGTTTTAGCCGAAATTAAGAATGGTAAAACAGAAGCCGAAGTAGTTACCAACGCATCAATTACAAAAATTTATGATGATTTAGGATATAGTTGGAATTTTATTACCTCTGAAAAAATACGTAGTACTTTTTATAAAAGTTTGAAAAAATAAACCTAATTATCAAAATACCAATTAAACAAATCGGTTCTTAATCCAAAATTAAACCAAACCGTATTGTTTTTAAATGTTGTTGCAGTAATAGCATCTGGATTAAAATTTCTTATACTAATATCAGTAAACAGCTTTAAATTTGATGCAGGATTAATTATATAACCTGCTTGCAGATTGCCATTAAAGGTTTTTGTTTTTATCCCTTGACCTACTTCAACACCATTATCAAAAGGTCTGTCGTCATAATCACGATAAACATCTCCTCCGTAGCTAAAGTTATCTGTACCATCATTAAAATCTAATCCTCTAACACCAAAAATAAGCTTAGCATCGGCAAACCAACGTTTGTAATTGTAGCGCCCAATTAAAATAGCTTCACTAAAATTTGCACCCCACAAATGCGCCATAGATTGATTATTATGTCCATAATTTGTAGCAATAGTATTGTGCGAATAGGTATAAGGCCTAACTCTATTGTATTCAAACTGAAGCATTAAATTATTAACTTTAAAGGCATTAAAATATTTAACCCCAATTTGATAACCGTACTTATTTTTCCAACTTCTTTCACCCGCTTTTACATCACTTAGTGAAAATTCATCTAAAATAAATTGACTATAAATATTTACATTATCATTCCATTTATATTTTGCCGATGCCCCAAGAATGGCATTTCCAGCATCTTGACCTGTTTCAAACTCAATGGCTCTGTAAAATATTATTGGGTTTAAATAATTTACATCAAAACCTCTATCGTTTGCATTAGTCCAAATAACAGATTCAAATAGACCTAAATTAAATCGTTTAGACACATTCCAACTTAAATAATGGTTTGCTATATATTTGGTTAAAAAGGCTCCATCTTCTGTAACTTCTGGTCTTACATCCCTTAGCCACATCCAAGTATTTGTGTATTTAATTTTCCAAAACTTAGTGTTCAACTTTAAAAATGGATGCGGACTCGCCACATCGCTTATCAACAATGAGCGGTAGCCATCGCCTATAAAATTTTTACCATGCCCAAACTGCACATTTATAAACTTAGCAGGTGCATACGATAAATAAGCTTCGGCTACCGGATAATCGTAAGAATCTGTTTTAAATCGTTTTGCAATACCACGACCAGGAATTATGGCTGGATCTGGTCCAAAAGCTTTCAAACTTTCGGCATATTGATTAACGTATTGCGCAAATCTACCTTGACTCTCAAAAACTGAAGCATAAAAATTTAATTTTTTTCCTAAACCACCTCGTACTAAAAAACCTCGCGTATTGTTATATGTAGAACTAAATTCGGCATCGGTATCTTTTCCAACTTGTAAATCTAAAATAGGATCTAGAGTGAACCAATAATCTTTTCCTTGTAACTCAACTAAATGTTCGTTCCAAAGTTTTCGTCCTGCCCAAGTACTTGCTTCTTTTAGCAACTTATCTTTTTCAGCTTTAAAATCGTAATATTTTGAAACTTCATCGTAGACAAAAGGTTTTGAAGCGGTATGGCTATTAGTACCAATCAAATTCATTTGTCTATCAAATCTAGAATAATCGCTATGCGTAAAAGGAATGTTTAACTGACTAGTATACCCCTTACTTTCAAAAGCTGATAAACTTTCGTTTACTTTATCAAACTCTGATTTGGCAGCAGCTTCTAGTTTAGAAATTTCATTAATCTTTTTAGCTTCTTCTTCAGTTTGTATAGCTTCTGATTGATTTACCAATGGTATTTTTATAGCAACGGAATACTGTTTATACGTTTTTCTGCCATTATAAGTTGCCTGTTTTACCTTGGGCAAAAGGGAAAATACCCGTTTAGCTTCCTCTTTTAGTTCATTGTAAATGGCATCAACATAAACCACCTTAAATTGCCCAAGGGTATCAACCTCAAAAAGTAGAGCAACATCGCCTTTATAATTTTCATCTAAAGCTTTTTGCGGCACTTTAAAGTTGTTGTAAATATGAGTGAATACTTTGTTGTTAAAACACTGTTGCAAAACGTCAATTTCTACACTTTCGCAATCTGGAAAAACTGGCGGTTTTTCGTATTGAAAAGCACCTTGAGAGAAGATATTATTTTGAATTAAAAGTAGAAATAGGACAACGAATCGCTTCATAAAATTTAATAAGAATTGATTTTGAGCAGAAAGATACTATATTTTATTAGATTAGTAAGCCTTAAAATTGTTAGAGATTTCTCAAAAATACGAGCTAAATAATTAAGAAGCTGAAAATAAATTCAGGTCAAGAAAAACCGCTATCATTTTATTTGATAACGGTTTATATGCTTTTAAATTATAAAGCTATTTTATTGTACTTTAAATTTAATAGGTAATGTGTAAATAACATCTACATTTTTATCGTTTTGTTTCCCTGGTGTCATTTCTGGCATTAAATTAATAACTCGAATTACCTCACCTTCTAATTTTGGATGGGGTGCTCTAGTTTTAATATTATTAACTTTTCCTGTTTTATCAATAGTGAATTGCACATCAATTTTCTGCACACCAGTTAAACCATACTCAGAAGCAATATCATCTCCCTGAAATTTTCGTTGAATAAGATTGGTTATTTTTTTAGACATACACCTTTTCCTTTCATCATTATTTTTTGCTTTTTCGCACCCTGGATAGATAGGTGCATTTTGTATAAAAGCAATAGGGACTGGAACATCTTCTGGCACAGGGGTTACTTCAATATCTCCCGGATCAATTGGCGGATTTACATCATCTGAAGGTTTTTCTGGTTCATTCTCAAATGGAAGATCTGGTGTATCATTTGGCACTTCTTCAAACTTATTAGATTGTTCTTTTTGTTTTTGTTTTACAGGTTCATCAACAACAGGTTTTAATGTTATGATTATTGGCACATCAATATAAGTTGGAGGATCTACAGGAGGCAAATCTCCATAATCATGGATAGTTGTTTCAAACTTCATTTCAAACAATCCATAAGTGGTAAGCAAACACACTATTAACCCAATTTGAAAGTAAAGGGTTGAGTTTTTTTGTAAATTTGCATCATGTTTTTGTGGTTTTTTCACGATTTGCTCATTTTGCCGAATGAGTTCGTGAGTCTTCTTTGGAATTCTCATAATTATTATAGTTTATAATGTTAATATTATAATAAAATCACAATAAGCATACCAAAAAAGAAATCCCGTTACAAATTTGTAACGGGATTTTATTATTTAGATTCCTGCCTTTGCAGTAATGATAATTTCAATAGATACATCGCTACAAAAGTACCGATGAAAGACTTTTCAATTTAATCTTGTACTTGGAAAACTATTGGTAAAGAATATGGAACAGTTACAGCTTTTCCTCTTTGCTTTCCTGGTTTCATTTTAGGTAGCATACCAACAACACGTTTGGCTTCTTTCTCTAAACCTGGATGTGGTGCTCTTGCACGAATACCTACTACGCTACCTGTTTTATCAATTTTAAAAATCACGTTAATACGTTGTCTTCCTGACAAACCTAAATCACCAGCTAAATCTGTATTAAACTTTCTAGTAACAAGCTTTTGAATCTTTTCAGACATACAAGCTTTCTTCTCATTATTAGTTCTCTTTTTTTCGCATCCTGGGAAAACAGGTACATTTTCAATTACTGCAAAAGGGACTTCTATATCTTCTTCTACTTCTTCTACTTCAACTTCTTCAACCTCAACAATTTCAGTTTCTTGATCAGATTCTGTAGATTCTATAACCGTTTCCTCAACCTCTTCTTCATCCTCAACAACCTCAATAACTTCAGGAGCTGCTGGTGGCGGTGGCGGTGGCGGTGGCGTTTTTATTTGTTCAATTAGTGGAATTTCTTCCTCATCTAAATCATCTAAATTTAACTGTCCTAAATCTAGATCAGATTTATCATATGTTTTGTAGTTAATGGCATAATTTGTTAAAAAAAGCATTAAACATAAGCCGATTGCGAAATACAGCGAACTGTTTCTACCTACATTTGCTTTAGGATTTTTTTTAGGTTCCATAATTTAATTGTTTTTGAAGATTGCTAAAATAACTATTTATTTGTCAAAAAAGCAAACGTTTATATATTTTTAATATATGCTTTTTTGTTAATTAACAATATTAACATCATAATTAACACACCTAGAGTATTAGCAACAGCATCATAAACATCAGTATGTCTCGACGCTGTAATACTCCCTTGTAATACCTCAATTATTATACCAAATATTATTGAAAACAATGTAGCATAAAGTATCGCCTTTGTTTTTTTGCATTTAAACTTGAAAAAAAACGTGTTAACCCATAAAAAAGCTAACACACTATATACTAAAAAATGAAATATTTTATCGGCATGCGAAATTCCCACATTTGGTAAGTTATTTATTTTAACTAAACTCACCAAAGCCAGAGCAAGCGTATAGAATATCGCAATTATAAGTGCATACTTTTTAAGCACCTATAAGTGCTTTATAATCGTCAGCAGACATAAGGTTTTCAACCTGAGAAAGGTCTGAGCACTTTAGTTTTATCATCCAGCCATCACCATAAGGGTCACTATTTACTTTTTCTGGCTCGTCTTCTAAAGCTTCATTAAACTCAATAATTTCACCAGATAATGGTAAAAATAAATCTGATACTGTTTTTACAGCTTCAACGGTTCCGAAAACTTCTTCAGCATCAAGGGTTTCGTCAACAGTTTCAACCTCAACATATACAATATCTCCTAATTCGCTCTGAGCAAAATCGGTAATACCAATGGTTGCTATGTCGCCTTCAATACTAATCCACTCGTGGTCTTTAGTGTACTTTAATTCTGATGGAATGTTCATTATAATAATTTAAGTTGGATGTTTATTTTGACAAATGTATTTATTCGGATTATAATTTCAAATAGATTGTATAATAAAAAATAATTTGATTGCTTTTATATTGATTAACCTGTTGTGCATTTTGATAAAATTCTGTCAATTCGAGTAAATTTTACGATTGAAATGAGTAAAATTTGTATCGAGAATAAGAATTTTAAATTATTAATTAGTTCTCGATACAATTTTTCGTGCCTCAAAATCACTCGAACTGACCTATAACAATCATTTTGTTTCAAAATGCATAACGGGTTTGATTATTAAAACTTTACGTTTATCAATTATTTTTCATTATTAGTTTCCCGCATACGCGAGAATGACAATCTCAGCGAAAACCTCGATGCAAGCATGCGGGGAATTCTTTTTGATTAATTCCCAAAATTATATCGCAGTGTTAAACCTGATCGAATAGTTGTTTGAGGAAATGCTGTTGATATAGCATATTCTGAAAATGCATAATCAAAATAGAAAATCCCCGTTAAATTTTTACTAAAGGCATAATCGGCTGAGTATTTTAAACCCCAAATGGTTTGACCTGTTGTTACCTGGGTATTATCTAAATCTAAATAGCGTATAATGGTTTTGTTATCTCTAACAGATATATCGGCTTTCATATTTAAATCACTCACAATACGCTTTTTTGGTCCAGCAAGTTGCGAACGAATACGTACATCTTTTATTCTGTATCCTAATCCAATAACATACTCATTTCCTTGTATTTCGGTCAATAAATTATTATCGAAACTAAGTGATAACATCCTATCTTTTCTAACCTCGGCAAGTATTTTCATAGAATTTTTCATTTCGAAATCTATCCTTACCAATGGACTAAATTGTTCCATCAAATTTATATTGCTAAACAAGGTTTCATTTTTAAAATTGCCACCTTGATCTAGCTGATATGTACTTGGATTGTTAGGATCTGTTACAGCTTTAGTATCAAAATCTAAATTTGTACTAAACTGATTTATGGTGTAAGTTGAACGATAGCCATGTGTTATAGAAAAACGTTTAAAACGTTTTTTAAACCAATTAAACTTCATAAAGCCTGTGTACTTTAAATCCCAGTTAGGAATTGGTATATCTCTAAAAGCACTAGTTTTAACTTTACTTGCATCTTGCCCCGAGTAAGCTGCCAAAAATGCCGGCAATAAAACCGCTTGATTGTTTTTACCAAAACCTAACGGGTAGCCTTCTGCATCTCTCGCGTATGTTGTATTACCATAAAATTTTTCTGCAAGTCTTTCTGCAATTTTTAATCTATTAGACCTTAAATCGTTAAATGCTTCTGATATGTTTTCATCACTTTTACTAAATGCCGTTTTAATTAAAATGGTAGAAATATTAAAGTTCCCAAAGGCATTTGGTGTTAAAGAATTATAATCCAATATTCCATCTGGTAAAAATCCATCTGAAACTAAATTTCCATCTGCATCCTTATAATCTTCAACTCTAAAATTCTCATTATAATTTTCGTAATATGCTCTGTTACCAACTAAATCTATCTTTAAATCTCTTACTGGCTCTAAATTTGCCGAATAATCCAACTGCTTTGTATGTGTTTCGGTATATTGTTGATTAAATTCTGGAAATACAGTTAACCAACCATTTCTAGCTGCTAGATCTCTTATATTACGCTGACTACCAAAAGTATAACCTAAGGTTGGTCTTAACGTACCAATAAACCCAGGTGTTTGAGTATATCCTGGTAAAAATGTACCGTTATTTTCAGAATAGTTAACCTGAACTCTTTTAATGCTTGTTAAAATATCAACACCGACATTTAATAATTTTGTAACTGATTTATTTTTGCTCTTTGCAGGTTTTTTATTTTGATTTGCTGCTCCAGGGGGTCTGCCTTTTTGTGGTGTTCTTGACCTTACATTTCTTACTGGCTTTTTTACTAAACCAATATATTTATAGAGCTTTTTCATGTCTAAAGTTGTATTTAGACTATGATTATTTGAGTTTTGAATACTATTAACTTCTCCACCTAAAACTTCACCAAATAAATCTGATCCTTTTTGCCACATAAAATCGCCATTGTACCTGTAATCTGCTGACAAAAAGCTAAAGGTTGGTATTTTATCTATTGGCAATTTATAATTAAGACCCAAACTTTGTGTTTGCTTATTGGGGTCTCCAAAATCTAGAAAGCCATCCCAAACATCTAAGGTTGGATCTTGTTCGCCATTTACAATATTATCTTTAAAATAATTACGTACAATGTTGTTGTTGGCTGCTGTAAAATTAAAATTTAGAGCCTTTGTTAAATTATAATTAATGGTGTATTGAAAATCGAACGTGTAATTTCTTCTAAATAATTCTTCAATACCAATGTTTCCAACACCTAAATCGATATCTCTAAATTTTTGTCTATTAAACTGCCTATTTATATCGGTATTAACCGTAAAACTTGTTGGCAATAAATTGAAGTTGAAATCTTTTAAAATTCTCCAATACTTGCCTTTAAATAATGAGTCGTTCTTTTTAAAAGGTTCAACTGTAATGGGGTTAAAATTGAATGCATAATTTGCACCAACTCGAACGGTTTTATTGACTGAGTTTTCAATTTCAAAATCGCGGTGTTCAACTTTATTGTAAGAATAGTTGAGTGTTAAATTTTCAACATCGTAAAAACGCGGTTTAGCATCGCCTGTTCTTATTTTTCTAACACCAATAAAATTGATGCTTTGGCGTCTGGTATAATCTTCAGATTGTTCTTTTATTTTCTCCCGTTCAGCACTATCATTTGCAGCATCTAATCTAGAATCTAAGGTTAAATCTTTATAAAACTGATCAAATTTTGGTGTTATTAATTCTTCACTTTGCGCATAATTAAATGGTACTTGTATGCCCCATTTTTTTGGCAATAATTGCCCAATATTAACATTAGTTACCACGTCGTATTGTTTAACATCTTCTAATGCACGCTGACTTGGACCTTGCTCTATACCCCCGAAACCAGAAGTGCTCTGTCTTCCCGTTGCACTAATATTCGCAAAATCTGCAAAGTTTGTATCCATACTTACAACTGCAGCCCAACCACCTTTGTTATCTAAATCGGATAAACGCAACTCGTTAAACCAAACTTCGGCGCAAATATCATCTCTATTTGTAGCATTTTTAACCCCAACCATTAATGTTCTTACATCTCCAAAATTAGGATTTCCTCTTATGGCTATTCTATGCTGACCCGCTATGTAATTTGAATATTGATCGCCAGTAACAGGTACAGCTTCGCCATTAATAACATCATAAAACGTGGGGCTTAAGTTGGTTAAAGTACCATCTGAAATTCCTATAGATTTAATTTGCCCTAAAACATCTATTGGTAAATTAATTTCGTTTTCTTCTGGCCAAAGCCCTTCTCTTGTAGCTGAAGTTGAAACTTGTAATGGGATTTCTATTTGATAAAAATTCTCATTTAAATCGTTACCTATTCTAATAAATCCTACCAAATCATTATTATCCAATGGATTTCCAGAATCATCAGCTTCGGCATGCATAAACATTCTTATACGCTTATACTGACGCATATCTATACTTATGTTTTTAAATACTGCTTTTGAATCTTCTGATTCTAAATTACATACATTAACCACTAACGATTGTTCATTTTGTGGAACAACAGTGTTATTATTAAAGAGCTCTTCTGGTTCAATCCCTGGTGGTCTTGCGTAACTTCCTTCGTTTTCAAGCGTACCTATAACACCTACTGAGAAATCGGTTTGTGGGTCGTCTGGTGTTGCGTCATTTTCATCTAAAGCTTTTGTGTATCGTCTCCAATCACTACGTACTAAATCTAAAGTACCAAAACGAAATACGGTGTTCTCTTGAAATTCTTTTAGAAATACACGCGCAAATCTTATAGAACGTAAATCGCTAATCCCTCCAATTGAAGTGACGTGACTACCTTGTACTGGAATTCTGAATTGATACCAACGCACATCTTTTGAATCTCCATTTGGCAAAGCCCTTGGTCTCACTTTTATATCTCTTAAAAAATCTTTTAAAGGATTACTGGTTGGTAAATTATCTAAATCTGCTTCAGATTCTGGTAAGTTTTGACGCGTAATATCTAACTCATATTCAAAATAACTATTAATCGTATTCATGGTGTTATCACGATTAATATCTTCTGCGTCTGGTTGTGTATTTGCAGCTCTTACAGTATCTGAAAAGGTATCTGGTGTATTACCCTCAACGCCGTTATACTTTTTGTAACGCTCAAAAATATTACCTTGTGTATCTAAAAAATAACTGTAATTATCATTTGCTGGATCTTCTAACCCTGCAAAATCTGGAAATTTAACACTTTCATCTGCATCACTTAAACCATCATAACCAATATCTTGAAGCACTCTATCTTCTCCCGTTGAATCAAAGGCATAAATTAATGATTGATTTGATGGTGTTTTTCCCCAAGACGTTTCTGTTGTAAACGCATTGTTCGATGAATCGGGTAATCCATTTTCGTATTGTTTTCTTCCATCTGATAGTACATCCTCAGAAATATTACCTAAGTTAAACACCAGTTTACCACCTGGGTTTGCTGGGTTTTCTTGAAATGGATCTTGCAACCAAAATTCAATATATTCTACATTAGCTTGTTCTAAATCTGTTGATGTTAATTGACGGGTAATTCCTGCCCAACTTTCTTGAGGATTTGGTAATGTGTTTCCGTTTGCTGCAGGATTAAAGTTGTATGGGCCTCTTTCTGATGGATAATATGCTAAATCTAAAGTGAAAAGCACCGAATTTTGACCTTGTACTAACTGTCTATCTGGAAACAGTTCGTTTATAAAAACACGACTTGTAAATAAATCTGATAAATCATCATCCGAAATGTCGTCTGGTCTTCTAGAACTATAAAAAATAGGATCGATTGAATACCAGTTTAATAGGGCCCTTTGGTAACCATTTTGCAAGTTTAACGCACTATTTGGGTCGGTTACTTCTACATATCCCAAATCGGTGTCAAACGGCGTACTTGATAAAAACCACGATAGCTGCGATTTTAAATCGATGCTTCCTTGAGTTCCTTCAAAATCATCAACGTAAGATGTGGCTTCGCCATTAAGGTTTGTGCCTTTTGGAGCTCCGGGTGCTAAATAAGCAAACTCACCACGTAAGGACAAATTAGATTCTACATCAGTATCTATATTGGGTAGTTTATTTACCAACCGCGTTAAAAAAGGCACTTGAGTTGAAAAATTACCATTAAGTCCAAAAATGGTGTTATTTATAGGTTCTGTACCGTAATTTGCTTTTTGAGTAATAGGGCGTTCATTTAAGTTTAAAAGTGTACCACCCAAAACAAAGTTTTCATTAAATTTATGCTCTATATTAATACCTGTAAAGCGTCTTGTTTGTTGACCAAAAACCGCATTGTTTTCAGTATTCACCTCAATTGGAGTATTAGAAGCTTTTAATGATTCGTCTAAAATCTCAACTCTTGCCGCAGGATAATTCACTACATAATCAACGCCTTCAACTAAAACACGCCCGCCTGCTGTTACCGTTACGGAACCCCGAGCTGTTCCAAATGGAATTGGAATACCTCCACCACCAACAGATTTATAACGCCCTTTTAATTTAAACTTATTTTTTTCGAACTCATCTAAAGCAGCGGTTTTTGTGCTTTTATATAATATGTCGTAAACGTATTTAGCTTGATTTTCGTTATATGTTGAACTAACATTATAATCTTCCGCTGGATTAAGTGATAATTTTTCAAATAAATATTCTCCAAAAGGTTCTACGCTTGGAAAAATAATTTTACCCGTTTGAGGCAACACCGTTATGTTAGGTACAAAATCGAAAAAACCATCACCCTTACTTTGCGGGTCATTATTAAAATTTAATTTATCTAAATTAAACACTCTTAGTAAAGGCGTTTCGTTTAAGGGTTTTTCTACAGGACCAGGATCTGGAAATGGCGTGCTTCCAACTGGTGAAATAAAATTTAAAGGTGAGGCTTCGTTATAAAATATATTAAGTGTAAAATCATCTTGACTTAAATTGAATGCACCTGTATCATAAATGTTTTTCATCATCAAATCCCAAACTGGTTGATTTACATCTGTAATACTACTTTTTAGCATTTTTAATACTAAATTCTGATTGGTGATTTGCCCAGAATTATTATCTACATCGGTTGCAGCAATCCCATCATTTGCAAATTCTCCTACTTGATACACTTGTCCTGCAATGGTAAATTGGAAAGCCACTGCTAAAACTTCGTCATTATTTAAGCGCTGACTTAATGAAATATACCCTAAATCCTTATTTAAAGTATACTCCTGCCCATTAATTAATTTTCTTGCGTTTTCTAATTTCGCATAGTCAAATCCTTCATTTACATTAGGTACTAAAATTCCCGATTGTACTGTTGCGACATCTCTAACGGCATCAGTTAACACACTTGTTGAGCCAATAGCAGTTGGATCGAAATCATTATTGCCATTATCAGGAATAGCACCAAACCCAACATTTACAAAGCCTCCTGGTGGAGTTTGTAATCCTATTACGTCTGATTCACCTAAATCTTGAATCGCAACAATATTTCTAATATTATCAGTTCTGTTACTTCTATTTGTTACCCATACTTCAAGCCTTGTTATTTGTAAACCACGATTATTTATATAGGGGTAAGTTTCTAAAGCAGTATCATAAGTGTCTCTAAAGTATTGTGCTAAAAAGAAGTGCCTGTTTTCATCATAATCATGAATGAATTTATCAAATTCCTCAAGTGTTCCGCCGCCTTGGGCAACAACACTACTAGATTGCGATCGTTGCTCAGAAAACACACCTGTAACTGTTGTTTTACCAAACTGCAATTGTGCTTTAACACCAAAAAGACTTTGCGCTCCTGTAATTAACGAGCTATTTAATGGCATACTTACATTACCAACTTCTATTTTTTGAATAATATCATCTTCAGTCGGTGTGTATTCCAACTTTATGATATCTTGAAAATCGTAACTCGATTGTGTATCATAATTAGCTGTTACTTGAAGTCGAGTACCAACTTTACCTAATAAACTTAAACTGATACGTTGGTCGAAATCAAAAGTAAAATTACTTCTGTTTCGTGGGGAAAATGATGGGTTATTCTGTTTTGTAAACAAAATCCCTAAATCCATCTCAACAGAACCTTGAGGAATAACACTTATGGTATCACTTCCAAAAATTGAAGTAAAAAAATCTGACTTTACGTAAAATTCAGGAATTAAGTTTTTTTGGCCGTCTTTGGCTCCTGATTTTTTACCATCAAAAGCATCAATTTTTTCTTTGTAATAGGACTTTAAATTTTCTTTAGCAACCAAATCAAAATACTCCTTTGGTGTTAAAATAACAGGGTATTTTATATTGTAAGTTCCTATTTTTTCGGTATAAATATAACGGTTCGTTACTGGATCGAAAGTATATTTAGACTGAACACTATTTGGGTTTGGAGCTTTTATTTTTCCTAAACTAAATCCCGTTTTTACAGAATCTTGTGCTTGTACTGGTTGCTGAGACCACATTGAAAGTGAAAACAATAGCACAAAAACTAAAAAAAGATAATGTTTTATCGATTTATAAAAATTTAGGTTAGTTATATTCAAAATCTGTTATAAATTTTTTAAAGCTTGTTTTATAATGGTTTCAACATTAGCATCGGGTTGAGACATTATAATTTTATCGACAACACGTTCTGCTTGCTTTTTAGTAAAACCAAGGACTTCTAATGCAGTTAACGCTTCATCCTTATTGGTATTGTCTTTAGAAACAGAAACTTCATCAATATCGTAAATCTTTAAAATTTTATCTTTTAAATCAATAATAACACGCTGCGCTGTTTTTGCTCCAATACCTTTAATAGATTGAATTAATGCCACATCGCCAACTGCAATACCTTCTCTTACTTGTTTTGGTGTTAAAGAGGATAACATGGTACGCGCAATACTAGAACCAATGCCACTTACAGAAATAAGTAATCTGAAAATTTCGCGTTCTGCCAAAGATGAAAACCCATAAAGTGTATGAGAGTCTTCTTTAACTTGAAGATGTGTATATAATTTTAATTGTTCTCCATCCGGTATTTGAGAATAGGTATGCAACGAAATGTTGAGTATATAGCCTACTCCGTTACATTCAATAACAACATGTGTTGGATTTTTTTCGGTAAGTTTTCCTTGAATGTGAGTAATCATAAATCCCCTTAATCTTAATCAACCAAATGTAATAAAATTATTTACATTAAATAACGATTAAGCATTCGTCTTTTCTTGCTCCTTCTTTTCTTTATGCTGTGCATCAATTACCGCAATGGCTGTCATGTTTACAATTTCATCAACACTGGCTCCCAATTGTAAAATATGCACTGGTTTACGCATACCCATCATTATTGGGCCAATGGATTGTGCTTCATTGAGTTCTTTTAGTAATTTATAGGTAATATTTGCTGAATCTAAATTTGGAAAAATGAGTGCATTTACTTTTCTTCCGACTAGTTTAGAAAATGGAAATTTTTCGCGAAGCATATCATCATTCAAAGCAAAATCGGTTTGTAACTCGCCATCAACAAGCATATCTGGAAAATGACGATGTAAATACGATACTGCTTCTCGTACTTTAGATGCATTAATATGTTCTGAAGACCCAAAGTTAGAATACGAAGTCATTGCCATAACGGGTTCCATACCAAACATTTTAATAATCCAAGCTGTCATTTGTGCTATTTTGGTTAAATCTTTAGCACTTGGATCGATGTTAATTGAGGTATCACTTAAAAAAAGTGGTCCTCTTTTAGTCATCATAACATTTGTTGTGGCTATTCTTGTGGCTCCTTTTGCCAAACCTATAAGTTCTAACATAGGTTTTACAACCGTTGGGTAATTTCTAGAATACCCAGAAATAAGAGCATCGGCATCACCTTCGTTAACCATCATTGCTGCAAAATAGTTGCGCTCCCGCATTAGTTTTTGAGCTGAATAAAGTGTTACACCTCTTCGTTTACGTTGCTCCCAATATACTTTGGCATACTTATTTTTACGAGAATTTTCTTCTTCGGTTTTAGGATCTATAATTGGCACATCAGCATCAAACTCTATTTCTTTCATTAGGTGTTGAATAGTCTCTTTTCTACCTAGTAAAATAGGAAATGCAATGCCATCCTCATAAGCTATTTGCGCTGCTTTTAGAACAGCTAATTGATCGGCTTCGGCAAAAACAACACGCTTTGGATTTAGTTTAGCTCTGTTGAGTAATAGTCTGACTAATTTATTATCTGAACCCAAACGTTCTCTAAGATTATCTTTGTATTTTTCCCAATCGGTAATTGGTTCTTTAGCAATACCGCTTTCCATAGCTGCCTTTGCAACAGCTGGTGGAACCTCAGCAATTAAACGCGGATCGAATGGTTTAGGAATAATATAATCTTTACCAAAAGTTAGTCGTGTTTCTCCATAAGCAATATTAACTTGTTCTGGCACGGGTTCCTTGGCTAATCTGGCAAGTGCTTTAACAGCAGCCATTTTCATTGCTTCGTTAATTTTTGTGGCGCGCACATCTAGCGCCCCTCTAAATATAAACGGAAAGCCTAATACGTTATTAACTTGATTAGGGTGATCGCTTCTGCCAGTTGCCATAATAATATCTTTACGTGTAGCAACAGCAATATCGTATTTTATTTCTGGATCTGGGTTAGCCATGGCAAATACAATAGGATTTTTTGCCATGCTTAAAAGCATTTCTGGAGTTACAATATCTGGCATTGATAAACCAATAAAAACATCAGCGTTTTTCATGGCTTCATCTAATGTGTCTATTTTTCTATGCGTTGAAAATTCTGCTTTTTCTTTAGATAAATTTTCTCGGTCATTTCTAATAACACCTTTACTATCAAGCATAACCATGTTTTCGCGTTTAGCTCCAAAAGCTTGATATAATCTTGAACACGAAATGGCTGCAGCTCCAGCTCCGCTTATTACAATTTTTGTTTCCTCAATTTTTCTTTTGGTGAGCTCTAAAGCATTAATTAGTGCTGCTGCAGAAATTATTGCAGTTCCATGTTGGTCGTCGTGCATCACAGGAATATCTAATTCTTCCTTTAAGCGGCGTTCTATTTCAAAAGCTTCAGGAGCTTTTATATCTTCTAAATTAATGCCTCCAAAAGTGGGTGCAATATTTTTAACGGTCTCTATAAATTTGTCAACGTTTTCAGTATCAACTTCAATATCAAAAACATCAATATCAGCAAAAATTTTAAACAACAAACCTTTTCCTTCCATAACAGGTTTAGAGGCTTCTGGACCAATGTTGCCTAAACCTAAAACTGCTGTTCCGTTAGATATTACGGCTACTAAATTACCTTTGGCTGTATACTTATACGCGTTATTTTTATCTTTTTCAATTTCTAAGCAGGGTTCTGCTACACCAGGTGAATAGGCTAATGACAAATCTCTTTGACTCGCATACTTTTTAGTTGGAACAACTTTTATTTTTCCTGGAGTTGGTTTTGCGTGATATATAAGGGCTTCTCTTCGTTTGCTTTCTTCGCTCATAATGTAGTTAATTAACTAATTTGCAAATATAATAATCCTATCAACGAAACAACTAATCTTTTAAAAAACTAATATTTCTTTTTAAGCCAGAAAACTTAGTGCGCTTTACAGCAGATTTTTTAAATACTTTTTTAAACGTGTCTTCTGTTATTTCTTCCCAGTCTTTTTTAGTCATTGAAAGTAAATCTGGATGAGGACTAAAAAGGGGCTCATTATGTGGTTTGCTAAATTTATTCCATGGACAAACATCTTGACAAACATCGCAACCAAACATCCAATCGTCAAACTGTCCTTTAAATTCTGTAGGGATGTTTTCTTTTAATTCTATGGTAAAATAAGATATGCATTTGCTCCCATCTACCAAATATGGTTCAGTTATGGCTTCTGTAGGGCAAGCATCAATACAGGCAGTACACGTGCCGCAATGGTCGGTAACTGGAGTATCATAATCTAATTCTAAATCAATTATTAATTCTGCTATAAAATAAAATGAGCCTACTTGTTGGGTTAGTAAATTACTGTGTTTACCAATCCAACCTAAACCAGATTTTGCAGCCCAAGCTTTATCGAGAACTGGTGCTGAATCTACAAAAGCACGTCCATTTACTTCGCCAATTTCATCTTGAATAAAGTTTAAAAGTGATTTTAATTTGTCTTTTATTACAAAATGATAATCGGTACCAAAGGCATATTTAGATAGCTTAAAGGTATTTTTAGTTTGAGTTACTTCGGGATAATAATTTAATAATAACGACACGACACTTTTCGAGTCTTCAACAAGTTTTGTTGGGTCTAAGCGTTTATCAAAATGGTTTTCCATGTACTGCATTTCTCCATGCATATTGTTATTTAACCATTTTTCTAATCGCGGTGCTTCTTCTTCTAAAAACTGCGCTTTGCTAATACCACAAGACAAAAAACCGAGGCGTTTAGCTTCGGTTTTTATGAGTTTTGAGTAATTTAATTTGTTCACTTTGTTTATTAAAACATCTAAACTACAATTTTGTTTTTAAAATTAATTTAAATGAATCCTAAATCTTTTTGCGATTGTGAATCTGCATTTGGGAAACAATTGCCAGAAGGTAACTTTTCTGGTACATATCGTGTTAAATTATCGTCGTATAAAGATCTTTCAATAAATAGAGTTAAAAAATCTACTTCACTTTCTGTTAAATTAAGAGGCGTAAACATTGAAGACAGCTTTTCTGATGGCACCTCTACATTTTCATGTACCGCTGCATTTTTATAACTAATAATATCCTTTACACTTTTAAAGCTTCCACCATGGCCATAAAAACCTACCCCTTTTAAGTTGTATAATTGTGGCGTTTTAAATTTGTAATCATCGTTACTGTTCCCTGTAAATCCGCCTCGTCCTTTTTTTGTTGCTTCATCAACTACTGTTAATACGTTTTCACCTACCAAATCATTCATTCCCAATGCATGAAAACTCATACCATTTAAACCTGGTCCAGAATGGCATGTATAGCATTTACCTTTATCAAAAAATAATGTTGCGCCTTGTAACTCTTCATTGCTCATGGCTTGCTCTTCGCCTTTAAGCCATTTTTGAAATGGTGCTTGGTTTGGAAGCAATGTACGCTCGTAAGCTGCAATTGCCAAACCAGCATTTAACTTAGAGTAGCGGTCGCTTTCATCGACATTAGGATAGGCTTCATCAAACATTATTTTATAAGATGAGTTTTTTATAAAATCTTCATCAATAACCAATCTATGTACATCTAATCCAGCAATGGCTTGAGTTTCCACACCTTCAAAACCTAATGTGTTAGATTCTTTTGGAGTTCCAATTGTCCAACTTACTTCAGTTCCTGAGTTGGTTCCTGTAGCACCAAACTGCCCATTCCATAACATTACATCTTGATAGGCTACATTTAATACACTTGGGCTTCTAATGGGTTGTACATCTAAATTTTCCTCCATATAGTTTGAAGATTTAATGCGTCCTTCGCCAAACGAACCAAAACCAAAACCACCTTCACCAATGCCTTGTAAAATGCCACTTTGGAATCCCGCAGCTACATGATGACAACTTGCACATGAATAGGTGCTCATGCCTTCAGGTTGCTTAGGGTTTAAACCTAATCCTGTTTCATGATAAAGCAATTTACCTAGGGCTACTTTAGCATCAGTTATAGGGTTATTAACATCATTAGGAATTGCTAAGTAATCATTTGAGGCTGGAAGAATTAATGCATCTTTAGAACCGTATAATTCAAGAATTTTCTTTTCTAAGTTGTTTTGAAGTGTGATGTCTACATAATCATCATTATCTGTAGCACAAGAAAAAAACAGAGTTGCTATACAAATAGCAAGCAGGTTACATACTCGTAGGTTTTTCATTATAAATGGGGTTATTACGTTTTAAGTTTCAAACATAACAACACTACAAAAAACCTTACAACTTTTTTGTTAAATTAAACGAATTATTAGTTAATCTGTTAAAAGGTTTTATTTGTTCGATAAATTACTTTAGGTAAAATTATCGTTAAATACTAAAACAACCCACCTTGAACAGACCCTTTAATTTTACCTAAATGTTTATACGCTTGTTCGGTTACTTCTCGACCGCGTGGAGTACGCATAATAAATCCTTGTTGTATTAAAAAGGGCTCGTAAACCTCCTCAATAGTTTCAGGGCTTTCGCTTACAGCTGTGGCAATAGTTGATATTCCTACTGGTCCACCTTTAAATTTTTCGATAATCGTTGACAAAATCTTATTATCCATTTCATCCAATCCATGCGCATCCACATTTAGAGCTTCTAGGGCGTATTTTGCTATTTTAATATCAATACTTCCATTACCTTTAATTTGTGCAAAATCTCGAACACGACGTAATAAAGCATTGGCAATTCTTGGTGTGCCCCGACTTCGTCCTGCAATTTCTATAGCTGCTTCCATAGTAATAGGCACATCTAAAATAGTTGCACTACGCTGCACAATAGTCGTTAGTAAATCTGTTTTATAATATTGTAATCTACTTTGAATTCCAAAACGTGCTCGCATTGGTGAGGTTAATAAACCTGAACGTGTTGTTGCACCAACCAATGTAAACGGGTTTAGATTGATTTGGACCGTTCTTGCATTAGGTCCTGTTTCAATCATAATATCGATTTTGTAATCCTCCATTGCAGAGTACAAGTACTCTTCAACTATAGGGCTTAATCGATGAATTTCATCAATAAATAACACATCGCGCTCTTCAAGGTTTGTAAGTAATCCTGCTAAATCTCCTGGTTTATCTAAAACAGGACCAGAAGTTACTTTAATACCAACACTTAGCTCATTTGCTAAAATATGCGCCAATGTGGTTTTACCTAATCCTGGTGGCCCATGAAATAAGGTATGGTCTAAAGCTTCGGTGCGTAAGTTTGCTGCTTGAACAAAAATTTGAAGATTTTCCAAAACTTGATCCTGACCCGTAAAATCATCAAATGACAAGGGTCTTAATTTTTTTTCTACATCTAATTCTTCAGGTGAAAAATGCTCGTCTGTTGGATCTAAGTTTTCGTTCATATCTACTTCCTGTAAAAACAGAAATTTCATTTTTGTTTCAAACTCTCTATAAAAAAGTGGATTCCTGCCTTTGCAGGAATGACAAAAATACTGAAACAAATTCAGCATAAGCAAATATAAACAAAAAGCCTTTCCAATTCAGAAAGGCTTTATCAAAATAATTTGGTTGGTTAATATATTAGGTTTTGGTTTTTATTATAAGATTCCTGCCATCGCAGGAATGACAGATTAATTTAGAATTGTAAATTCACAGCGTCTGTTTATATCATATTCCTCATCTTCACAAATACCTTCTTTAATACATTTATTTAACGGTTGCATTTCGCCATAACCAATACTTTTTAATCGGTTTCTTTCAATACCCTGGCTTACTAAATATTCTAAAGTTGATGCTGCTCTACGTTTAGATAAGTCTAAGTTATATTGGTCTGGACCACGAGCATCTGTATGTGCCGATACTTCTACTTCCATAGATGGATATTTCTTCATTAAATCGACTAAAACATTTAAAGTTACTGCTGCATCTTCACGAATATCAGATTTATCAAAATCGAAATAAATTTTATCCAATTGTACTTGCACATCGCCTTTTTCATTTTCTTTTACACGTTCCTCAGCATCTGCAAAAGACTCTAAATTTAAGTAAATATTGTGCTGTATTTTTCCTTTACTGTCTGTTGAAAACTCAACATCTTGAGGTATGTAAGCTTTACGTGTTCCGCGAACTTTATACTTTTTATTTGGTTCTATTTTAAAAATATAATAAGCATCATTACCAACTAGAGTATCTTGAATTACAGTATTCGATTCATCAAATAAAGTAACTAAAGAACCAGCTAACAATTCTTTGCTATTTAAATCTTGAACAATTCCTTCTACTTGGTATTTGGTTAGTGGGTTTTCTTCTCTAGCAAAGCCAAACAACCTATCATAACCTGTACGGTTTGACGACACATAACCCCTATTGTTTTTTTCTCTAACTACATAAGCAAAATCGTCTAAATTACTATTTATGGAGCCTCCTAAATTTACTGGCTTATCAAAATTGCCATTTACAATGTTGCTTCTAAATACATCTAAACCACCATAACCTTGATGACCAATTGATGAGAAATACAAAACATTATATTCACTTATAAACGGAAACTGCTCTCTGTGTTTTGTGTTGATTTTGTCTCCTAAATTTTCTGGTTCTCCATAAGTTCCATCATCGTTTATAACAACTTTATAAATATCAAAACTACCTAAAGTCCCGGGCATATCACTGGCAAAATACAGTGTTTTTTCGTCTTTACTTAGCGCTGGGTGTTCGGTACTGTATGTATTTGATGTAAATGGAAGTGCTTTAACATTCGTCCAAACACCATCAACTAATTCCGCTTTATAAATTTTAATATGTGCTATGTGCTCATCGTCTGTTTTTTTGCGCGTAGTATTGGTTCTATTAAAATACATGGTTTTACCATCTTTGGTAAATACGGCACTACTTTCGTGCGAATTTGTATTGATAGCATCTGAAAATGGTTCAACATTTTCAAGCACATTATCATTGGTTAAAGTGGCGCTATATAAATCTAAATACGGTAACTCATTCCACGAATACGACGGATTTTCAGTGTTTCTTGCCGATGCAAAAGCCACTTTGTTTTCACCATAAAACGACAACCCAAAATCACTACTAGAATTTTTATTCTCAATTTGTTTTAATTCAAAAGTATGTGGTGTGGTTTTATCAGTTTCCACAATAAACGCAGGTGTATTAATAGTTTTATTATAATATCTGGTTAAATGTTTATCAGCTTCTTTATATTCTTTTACGCCTTTTAAGGCTTGTGCAAAACGGAAGTGATATTCAATATCAATCGAGTCGCTATATTCAATAAACAACTCTCTGTAAGTTTTAATGGCTTTTTGAAGACTGGCGTTATAATAATAACTATCGGCCAAATTTTGAAGTACTTCTTGAGTACGCTCTTTGGTTTCGTATGCTTCAGCAGCTTGTGTATACGAACGCATTTCGAAAAGTTTATTAACGCGTTTTAAATTTTTCTTTTGTGCAAATGCCATTCCACTAACTAATAAAAGGCTTGCAAGTATGTATATATGTTTTTTCATAATTGTAGTCATTTAATTTTAGAAGAATCTTGGTGAACGGTCGTAACCTTTTTTGAAGCCGAATAAATCGACATCAAATAAAATGAATATTTCGTGCGACCCAGAATTGAAACTTCCTAAGTTGGAGGTTGTATAATCATAAGAATAACCTATTCTTAAATCTGGACTGATTCTAAAGTTAACTAGTGCGCTTACAGCATCTCCTAATCGGTAGCCTAAACCAGCTTCTAATTTTTCATTAATCAAAACATTTGCTGTAACATCTAATGCTAAAGGTGCGCCTGAAACTGCTTTTGCCATAAATGCAGGTTTTAGTTTTAGTTTCTCATTAATATCAAAAACATAACCTCCTGTAAAGAAATAATGTACACTTTGAACACCTGTAGCTTTAACACCATTTTCAGTTTCAATATGTTTAGTTGTTAACATGTTAGGTGCCGATAAACCTAAGTAATAATTATCGGTAAACAAGAAAGCACCAATACCCAAATTCGGGAATGCTTTAGTAATATTTTCATTAAATGCTACATCGGTAGTTTGGTTACCAGACTGCAGTATAAATCCATCAAAAGTGGCATCAAAAAATGTGAATCCAGCTTTTAAACCTAATGATAGTTTACTTTCTAAACCAACAGGCAAAACATATGCAAAATCTGCAAATATGTTATTTTCATTAACAACATCACCAATGTTATCATTTGTAAAAGAAATTCCCATCTCTATTTTATCGTTTATAGGAGTGTGCGCAAAAAAGCTTCCTGTTTTTGGTGCGCCTTCTAAACCTACCCATTGGGTTCTGTAATGCCCGCCTAAATTTAATATGTCTTCGTTGGCAGTTGCGTAAGCGGGATTAATTACACTCATGTTATACATATATTGAGTGAATTGAGGGTCTTGTTGTGCGTTGCTTTGAAAGGACAAAACCAATATACTTAACAAAGCAGCTATTTTATGATATATATTTAAATGTTTCATGTGTCTTAAATTTTGCTTTATCTATAAATTATCTGCTTAAGTATAAGCGTCCTTGTTTCGGTTTATTGGTTCCATCATTAAAATTGAAAATGTAGAAATACACACCAACTGGTAAATCATTACTTCCTAAAGAAGATTGATTAGATTTTCCGTTAAATCTTGGGGTATTTGCATTTCCTTTATAGACAATATTTCCGTTACGGTTAAATATTTCTATTTCAAAATTCGGATATAGAATTCCTAAATTGTCCATGTCGAAGGTGTCATTAACACCATCTCCGTTTGGTGAAAACCCGTCTGGAATTACCAAATCGCCACACGAGGTTAAATCTGGTGTTACAGATAATCGTACACTACTTTCGCATCCTGTTACTAAATCAACTAAAACGGCATAATATATAGTTCCATTAGTTAATAAACTACTTTCTGAAACTACAGAACCACCAACATCTGCATCATACCAAACAACACTGTGTGATGATGAATTAAAATTGATATTTGATGTTAATTCACTAATCATAGGATTATCGTTAATACATAGCTCTTGATTTGAAGCTATTAACGTTGGTGTTGGTGTATCGTTAACTGTTACTGTTACTGATACACTTGTTGAAGACTCACAACCCGAACTATTGGTTTGCGTTGCATAATAATCTTCGCCATCAACTAAACTATCCGTTGCATTTGCCACAATAGTTAAGGCAGCATCGTCGTACCAATTTATTGTTCCAGATGAACTAATAGTACTATCTAAATCTGCTACAGTTGGGTTATCAACTAAACAGAATTCAGGTGTAGCATCGGTTACCGTTGGTGTTGGTGTATCGTCAATTGTAACTGTTATTTGAGCTGTTGAATCTGTTGTACATGGTGAAACCGCTGCAACCGTATATGTGTAAACTGCTGCTGTATCAACATTTGGGTCAAATTCACCTGTTCCACTAGCTAAGGTGGGCGACCATGTTCCTCCACTTTGAGCTGAACTTCCTAATGAGAGGAATAAATCGGTAACTCCATCTATTACACAAATTGTAATGGAACTATCTGTACCTGCATTTGGTGCTTGCTCAACTGAAACCACAACCTCACTTGAAAATGTGCCACAACCATTAGATAATGAATAGGTATATGTTCCAGGAGCATCAATTAATGGATCGAAAACTCCAGTGCCACTATTTAAAGCTGGCGACCATGTTCCTCCTGAATCTGCACTACCAATTAATGTAAATAAATCGGTTGTTCCATTATTGCTACAAACATCTAAAGTATTATCTGTTCCTGCGTTTAATGGTTCTTCTATGGTAACTGTAATAACTGTGCTCTCATCTACACATGGCGATGACCCTGCAACAAAATATGTAAATTGATACGTGCCTGCTGCAATTCCTGTAGCATCAAAACTATTTCCAGATAATGCTCCTGTAGCATCTGTATCTTGCCAAACACCACCAGAATCTTGTGTACCATCTAAACCTGTATCTAAATCTATGTTGCTATTATCGTTACAAGCTAAAATTGCTGTTGTATTTGGATTACCCGCATTTGGCGATTGATAAATTGTAACTGAAACTGCTGTTCTTACTGAAGATTCACAACCTGTTGTTACATCAGTTTGAGTTGCATAATAGGTTTGTCCATCAATTAAAGCGGTTGTTCCTGCTAAAACTGAACCACCATTCATAACATCATACCATTGAATAGAGTTTCCAGTAGCAGCTAAATCTAAAACTGTTGCTGTATCACAAAATTCTTGTGGCGATGTTGCTGATGGTGGCGGTGTATCGTTAATAATAATACTAACCGTAACATTAACATCATCGCAACCTCCAATAGCATCAACATCATAAGTAAAGTTATAAGTACCTTGCGTTAACCCATCAAGGGCTACCGTATTTCCACTTAATGCTCCAGAAGCATCGTCATCATTCCAAGTTCCTGTATGGTCTTCTCCAGTTAGTAAATCAAATAAATTATAGGTTTGACCTGTTGTAATATCTGCTAAACAAAATTCAACTGGTGTATTTGGTGTTCCAGATTCTGGTGCATCTTCAATTGTTACAATAACTGTTGAACTATTTGTACATCCGTTTATGTCTGTAATACTATAAGTGAAGTTATATGAACCAATAGCTAAACTTGTTAAATCAACATCACTTCCTGTTAAAGCTCCTGATACATCATCGTCTGTCCATGTACCACCTGAATCTTCTCCTGCCAATTGCCCAAACAAATCTAAAGGCGAGTTTGCCACCAAGTCATTTTCACAGAAAACTGCTGCTGTTGTAGTGCCTGTATTTGGTAACGGATTGATAATAACGCTTACTGTTACATTTACATCATCACAACCTCCAATGGCATCAACATCAAATGTAAAACTATAAGTTGCTGGTGTTAACCCAGATAAATCAACTGTATTTCCTGTTAATGTTCCTGTAGCATCATCGTCGTTCCAAGTTCCTGTTTGGTCTTCTCCACTTAACAAATCGAATAAATTATAACTTACTGGTGCTAATGCTTCACAAAACTCTGCTGGTGCATTAACCGTTCCAGATTCTGGTGCATCTTCAATTGTTACAATAACTGTTGAGTTATTTGTACATCCGTTTGCACTTGTAATACTATATGTAAAATTATATGAACCAATAGTTAAAAGTGTTAAATCGACATCACTTCCTGTTAAGGCACCTGTAGTATCATCATCTGCCCATGTGCCACCTGAGTCTTCTCCAGTTAACTGTCCGAACAAATCTAAAGGTGAATTTCCCACTAAGTCATTTTCGCAAAAAACAGCCGTAGTTGGAGTTCCTGTTTCGGGTTGTGGGAATACGATAATTTGAACCGTAACGTCTACATCTGAACATGTTCCTATATCTGGAACTGAATACGTGTAATTATAAGTACCATCTGTTAATGCTGAAATATCAATAGGATTTGTAGCTACTGAGCCCGAAGTGTCAGCTCCAACATACCATGTTCCGTTTGTATCTTGTGTACCATCTAAAAGCGAGAATAAATCAAATGGTGAGTTTGCTCCAACATTTTCTTCACAAACTTCAAAAGGAGCTAAAGCATTTCCAGACTCTGGAGCGGGTTCAATAGTTATTGAAATCGTTTCTGAATCTTCACAAGTTCCGTTTGAAATGGTATAGGTAAATAGATATGGGCTCCCAGAAACTGTAAACCCAGTAATATCTATTGAATTTGAAACGGTATTATTTCCTGAATCAGTCCAAGTTCCACTGTTGTTATCTTGAGAACCGTCTAAAGCATCAAATAAATTAAAGGGTGAATTTGCTACTAAATCATTTTCACAAAATATTTGATTAACTGCGTTTCCTGCTTCTGGATCTTGTAACACTTCTACCTGAACTGTTGTCGATTCTTCAGGACATGGGTTAGGCAATAAGTTTTGCGTATATGTAAAATTGTAAGTTCCAGGTGTTAAGCTTGTTAAATCTATTGGAGAACTAACCGCAGGATCTGTGCTTAAAGTTCCTTGTGTCCATTGCCCACCTGGGTCTTCATTATCTAATAAAGTTGATAAATCGAAAGCAGCTGGTAAATCTTTTTCGCAAAAAGTTGCTGGATTAATGACCGCAACAGTACCCGAACTTAATGTTTCATTTATAGTAATAACTACATTAGCTGTACTTTCTGGACATGTACCATTACTTGGGACAGTATAAGTAAATGTATATACTCCTGGTGTTGTTAAGGAAGAGATGCTAACTGTTCCTTGAAAACCATTACTTGTAGATAAAGGACCTGTCCACACTCCATTTGTATCAGGTGTTCCTGCCAATTCATCAAATAAGTTAAAATCACTTGATGGAATATTATCATCGCAATACTCTAAACTACCTGAAGTACCAGGATTATTAGGAATATCTATTATTACTGTTACAGGAATTGCATTACTATCGCAAAACAATTCTTCAATTTGAACATAATACGTTGCCCCATCAATTAATGCTGTGCTAGCCGATAAAGCTGGTGGAATTGGTTCTCCTGAACCGTTTATATTTTGATACCATGCAAACGTTGCAGTAGTTCCAGAGTCTAAATCTGCAATAGTTGGATTAGTCTCTGAACAAAACAATTGTGGTGTTGGTGGCGTTGGATCTGTTGGCGCACTAAAAACGCCTACTTGTCCTATTTCTATTTGACTTCTACAACCTGTATTATCTTCAAATATAATGTAGTATATTGAAGCGCCTACAGGCAAAAGATCTGTTGAGTTAGCTAAACTAAGCAACTCAAAATCATTATAAACTTCTACTAAACCTCCTGATGGAATACCTAATATTAAAACATCGTCAATGTAAGTTTGTATAGTTGCATTCTCATTACTACAATAAATACGATCAAGATTTTGATTAGATGCATCAACTTGAAAATCTATTGTTATAGACTGCCTTGGTGCTGGACAACTTCCAGAGATATTATCAATATAATAAATGCCTTCAGCAACTAATTCATTATCATTAAATGCGCTACCTCCTGAATCTGCATCGTACCATACAATACCATCTCCTGTATCAGTTGCATAATCTGCACTTAAGTCTGCAAAAGTATAACCTGATGCATCACAAATTGCTGTTGGTGTAGGATTGGTAATTGTTGGACACTGCGCATTTACAGAATGAAGTGTCCAAAGAAATACCATAATAAAGGCAACAAAACTTTTTGCACACCATAAAAGGGATTTTGTCTTCATAGATTTGGTTGATTTGTTAATTATTAATAGCAATAACTTTCAATAAGATATTAATCAAAAGCATTAAAATATCTTAATCAAAATCATTTTATGAGTGCAATTTAACTAATTTTTTTGTATTTCGTCGATTTTTTTGTATTTAATCGTGTTTTTTATCTGTTTGTCGACAAATAGAATAGTATAATAAGACTGTTGCAAAACCCTTTTAGATAAATTTGATTTAAAAGCTAAAACCATTACCCACCAAGTTTATTTTAAAGCGCAATTGTTTTTACCATTTGCCAACCAAAATATACCGCTTAAAACTTTAAATAATGATTGTGTGGTTGGGTTTTATATAAACAAAAACCAATTTAGCGATTGTAAGTTTTACATACCTAATAAAAAAGATTGGTTAATTACACCTCATGCATAATGTAGAATGGTTAAACTTTAATTTGTTTTCTTATATAGCGCAACATTACTTTGATGAAAAATATTCGTCATTAATTTGGGTAAAATTAAAAAATGAGGTAATTAAAAAAGTGTTTTTGGTTTGGTGGTGAAATCTTGAATTTATGAGAAAAAAAATTACAAATTTATGTGGTGTTAGATTTATAACATATTAGCAGATAGTTTATATCCAATCAACATTGGAAAACATTTCAAACAACTTTTTTGAATTCAACATCATCATAGGAACCTGACAATGGATAATTATCAATTATTAGCTTACAGTTTTTTGACAACTTTCTCGAAAAAGACCTAATTGCAGTATTTGGGCTTTCATTTTGAATTTAATTAAAAAATTGAACAAGTTTTAAGAAAGTAATAACTGAAAAAAACAATTAGCAAGTACACCTGCGTTAGGAATTGAGCGGTATGTTTGAAATCCCCGACGAAGGAGGGGATGAGTAGTGAAAGCCCGACCCAACCTTAGAAGGGTAACGCTATAATAAGTTTGAGATTTATTTTTAAAAAGGAATTCTTAACTTTCGGGAGCCAATTCTACTTCTAAGCCTTCCATTTCTGGAGTCATTTGTATTTGGCAACCTAAACGACTATTGTTTTTAACATCGAAAGCTTCAGAGAGCATCGCTTCTTCATCGTCTGTCATTTCTGGAAGTTCGTGATTAGAATTTACATAACATTGGCACGAAGCACACATTGCCATACCGCCACAAACGCCAATAGTACCTTCTGGCGCAAGCTCGTAAGACCTTACTACTTCCATAAGATTCATGGCCATATCTGTTGGCGCAACAACCTCGTGCGTTACACCATCTCTATCTGTTATTTTTATATTAATATCTTCCATAATTGATTTTTACACGTCGCAAAGAAGTGCATCAGATTTCATGCCGCAAATTTAATTGTTTTGAATTATTTTTAGGTAAGATTATCCTATTATTTTAGTAGGGATTAAAAATTTATAAAAGAACTAAGCTTCAATATTTACTACTTGTTGTATTTGAGGCGCATATTTTTTAATGGTCATTTCTACACCAGATTTAAGTGTCATTTGATTAACACTGCAACCTACACAAGCGCCTTGTAATTGCACCTTTACCAAAGTATTATCTTCTTCTATAGACAACAACGAGATATCGCCGCCATCACTTTGTAAAAACGGACGAATTTCTTCTAATGCTTTTTCTACATTTAACTTAAGTTCTTCTGTTGTCATAAATCTATTTTTTAACTGCTGAACATCCAGCCATTGTTGTAATTTTTATAGCTTCGGTTGGTGGTAAATCGTCATTTCGTCGCACCACTTCTTTAACTACATTTTGAGTTAATTTTTCAAAGGCTTCCTCTAATGGCGTTGCCGTTTGTAATGCTGCTGGACGACCAACATCGCCTGCTTCTCTTATACTTTGTACCAACGGTAACGCTCCTAAAAATGGCACTTTTAAATCTTCCGAAAGGTTTTTTGCACCTTCTTTACCAAAAATAAAATATTTATTATCTGGCAATTCTGCTGGTGTAAAATAAGCCATATTTTCAATAATACCTAAAACGGGTACATTTATACTGTCTTGTTGAAACATCGCGACTCCTTTTTTAGCGTCTGCCAATGCCACATTTTGCGGTGTACTAACAACAACTGCTCCAGTTATTGGAAGCGATTGCATGATACTTAAATGAATATCGCCAGTTCCTGGTGGCAAGTCTATTAACATAAAATCGAGTTCACCCCAATGTGCATCAAAAATCATTTGATTTAAGGCTTTTGCTGCCATAGGCCCTCGCCAAACTACAGCTTGATCGGGTTTTGTAAAAAAACCAATTGAGAGCACTTTTACGTCATGATTTTCAACAGGTCTCATTTTAGATTTCCCTTCAATATTTACAGCTACTGGACGCTCGTTTTCAACATCAAACATAATAGGAATTGATGGTCCGTAAATGTCGGCATCTAAAACACCAACCTTAAAGCCCATTTTAGCTAAAGTTACCGCTAAATTTGCTGTAACTGTAGATTTACCAACACCTCCTTTACCAGATGCTACGGCTATTATATTTTGGATTCCAGGAATAGGATTACCTTTTATTACATTAGCTTTTGGTTTTACAGGAGCTTCAACTTTTACATTTACTGTAATTTTAGCCTTCTCATAAACTTGCTCATGAATGGTTTTAAGGATATCTACCTCAACACGTTTTTTTGCTTGTAAACTTGGGTTTGTAATGGTAATATCTACTACAACTTCATCACCAAAAGTAATGACATTTTTTACAGCTTTACTCTCAACCATATTCATACCTTCTCCTGGAACAGTAATAGATTCGAGTGCTCTTAATATATCTTGTTTATTTAACTTCACAATTCTTAATTTAGATTTATTCTAAAGTACAAATATAATTAATAAAGCCATAAGTTTAAAGTCTAAAACTTGAAGTTTTTTAATAATGCTATTATTGAAATTTATGATTTAAAAATTTACTATTATTTGTAATTTTTTTAAAAGATATAAGACATGATTATAATTCCTTTGAAGGATCCCAATATACACTTTCAAGGTTTTGGATTTGGTTTTCAACAACCTCAATACCTTCGCTTTCTAAAAGTTGTTGCATTAAATTAGTGCCATCAAAATGATGCTTACCAGTTAATAAACCTTTTCGGTTTACAACTCGATGCGCTGGCACATCTTTTCCACTAGAACCATTCATCGCATAACCAACCATACGCGCACTTCTGGCAGCTCCTAAGTACTTTGCAATAGCTCCGTAACTAGTTACTTTTCCATAAGGAATTAATCGAGCTACTTGGTAAACTTTATCAAAGAAATTTAAAGTCTCTAGTTTCATGTGTTTATATTTATTGTTATTCAACGGTCACATGTAACATCCTAAATAATCATTTGGTTGTGTGATTAAATATTAATCATGGATGTTTCATTCTTAAAACTCTTTGATAATGTTTATTAGAGTAACTATTGAAATAATTCCTGTGATACCGCCTATAATACGATTCATGTTTTTTTGAGTAGTAAGTGACTTTTCTTTTATTTTATCGAAAAAGAAAATATACACATACAGCATGACAAAGGTCCCTGAAGCTGCTCCAGCAACATATGATATGATGCTTATTTGATCGAATTTTAACCACCCAAACGATGCCAAAGTTATGGTCATATAAGCTTGATATGGTATAGGAAAAACGTTTATTGAAGATAAAAAAATCCCATGAAAAAAACGACTATGCTTGCTTCTCATTTTTGGTGTTGTTTGTTTTGCTGGTTGGTTTTTGGCTATAAATAAAAAATAAATAGTGATTAAAACAAAAATAACAAATGCAACGCGCTGCAGTATATCTATAACTTCGGGATGATTACTTAAATAACGTGCAAAAATAGTAGCTATATAAGTCTGAACCATTACAATAATACAAACGCCAATAGAAAACACAATACCTCTTGAATGCCCTTCTTTTAAACTTATTTTAGCAGCCGTCATATTTAACAACCCAGGCGGAATAACACCTATTAATGCTATAAATAATCCTAAAAAAAAGATAAAAGTAATATCCACTAACCCTTAATTTTAAACTTAATATACGTAATTGGTTTGTTTTGTTCTAAATATTGCGACTCGTAAAACGTTTGTATGCTTGTAACGTCTTCTGGACTGCCTTCTTGTTTATACACATTATGGTTTGCGTAAAGTACTTCGTGTCCTGCACCATGCAATAGCCCAAGTGTATAACCGTGCATAAATTCGCTATCCGTTTTTAAATTTACTTCGCCTTCTGGTTTTAAAATTTTTTTGTAACGTTCTAAAAATACAGCGTTTGTCATACGGTGTTTAGTACGTTTGTATTTTATTTGCGGGTCTGGAAAGGTTATCCAAATTTCGTCAACTTCATTTTCGGCAAATGCATAATCTATAAGTTCTATTTGAGTACGCAAAAAAGCAACGTTTGAAATTTTTTCTTCAATAGCAGTTTTAGCTCCTCGCCAAAAACGAGCACCCTTTATATCGATACCTATAAAATTTTTATTTGGATGTTTTTGAGCTAATGCTACACTATATTCACCTTTACCACAGCCTAACTCTAAAACTAACGGATTATTATTCTTAAAAAACAATGTTCTCCAGTTGCCTTTTAAATTAAAGTTAGCATTTACCAATTCGTCGCGTTTTGGTTGAAAAACGTTATCAAAGGTTTCGTTTTCTTTAAATCTTTTAAGTTTATTTTTACTTCCCAAAGTGTATTTATTAATTGGCAAAATTAAGCAAATATACAAGAGAGTTTATATGCTTATCTTTGAATTAGCAAAATAACGCTTAATATCGGTATTGGCAACCTACCCAAAGTAAAAAATGAAAAAACGAATATTAGTTGCGCCGTTAAATTGGGGACTTGGGCATGCCACAAGATGCATTCCTATTATTAAAGCATTACTAACTTATGGTTTTGACCCGATTTTAGCTAGCGACGGCAATGCTTTACAGCTTTTACAAAAGGAATTTCCCCATTTAACCTCAATTGAATTGCCATCGTACAGCATTACATATGCAAAAAAGGACAGCCATTTTAAGTTGAAATTATTAATGGGTGCCCCTAAACTTATTAAAACGATTAAAACTGAAAAAAAAATAACTAAAACTATTATTGAAAATAATAACATTATTGGTATTATTTCTGATAATCGATTTGGCGTTTATAGTAAAAAAACACCATCTGTTTATATAACGCATCAACTCAATGTTTTAAGTGGAAGAACTACTTGGCTTAGCACTAAAATACATCAAAAAATTATAAAAAATTTTAATGTTTGCTGGATTCCTGATACTCAAAAGCCTTTTAATTTAAGCGGAAATTTGGGACATACACATTCGTTTAAAATGACTAAAAAATATATTGGTCCATTAAGCAGATTTAAACAGCAAAACTTAAACATTATAAACGATATTTTAGTGATTCTTTCTGGTCCTGAACCACAACGTACTTTTCTTGAAGAAAAACTCTTGGTTGAGTTAAAAAATTATAAAGGAAAAATTGTTTTTGTTAAAGGTGTTATTGAAAAAGACCTGACTGTTAAAGTTATTGATAATATGGCTGTTTACAATTTTATGACTTCTGATTTACTTGAAAAAACCATAAACGAAAGCGAATTAATTATTACCAGATCGGGCTATACAACAGTAATGGATTTAGCTAAGCTTAATAAAAAAGCTTTTTTTATACCTACTCCTAGGCAATTTGAACAAGAGTATTTAGCAAAACGGTTAAGCGATTTAAAATTAGCACCAAGTTGCAGTCAAGAAGGATTTACTTTAGATAAACTTAAAAATATAGATGACTATAACGGTTTAAAGTCTTTTGATTTTGAAGTTGATTTTAAGAATTTATTCAGCCTTTTCGAGCGTGAATGAAAACTCGCTGCCTACACCAAATTCGCTTTCAACATATATTCTTTCTTCGTGAGCTTCAATAATATGCTTAACAATAGACAAGCCTAAGCCTGAACCACCAACGTTTCTATTTCCTGTTTTATCAACTCTAAAAAAGCGTTCAAATAATCTTGGTAAGTGTTTTTTTTCAATGCCTTCACCATTATCAGTTACCCGAATAATAACTTTGTTTTTTATTAAATTTTCTATGCTTACCTCAGTAGTTCCTTTTTCTTTGCCATATTTAATAGAGTTTACAAAAAGGTTTGCTAATACTTGTTGTATCCGTTCTTTATCGGCATTTACTAGAATAGGCTTGGTGTAATCTGTATCAAAGGTTAAGGTAATATTTTTTTTATGAGCTCGCATCTCGAACATATCAAAAACATTATTTACTAGTTCTACAATATCAAATACTTCAAAATTAAGACTTAAATCTCCCAACTCTAGTTTGGTTATCATATCTAAATCTTTTACAATATAACTGAGTCTTTCAACACCTTTGTTAGCTCTTTCTAAATATTTTTTTCTTATATCTTTATTGTCAATAGCACCATCTAAAAGTGTTAAAATATAACCTTGAACTGTGAATAATGGGGTTTTTAATTCGTGTGATATATTACCTAAAAATTCTTTACGGTACTTTTCTCTAACTTTAAGGGTTTCTATTTCTAGTTTTTTATCACGGGCAAACTTATCAATCTCTTTAGTAAGTGTACCCATATCGGTAGTAATAGATCCTCTAGTAAAACTAGTTGACTCTAACAGTGTTAAATCGTCGTATATTTTTTTTACGCGTCTGTATATAAAACGTTCAACTCTTAATTGAATTACAATAAATGAAAACAAGTAACACGTAATTGCAAATGCTAAAATTAAACCCCAATTTATAGTGTAAAAAGTGTATAAAAAAACACCCAATAAGAGCGTTATAAAAAGTGTTATATAGAACGAAGTTTTAATTGCAAAACGGTATGTTCTTTTTAATTTCATTTGTCAAAATTACATTATTTTCCTTTGTCAAATGTAATTCAAGAATAATCTTTTATTTAGATGTTAGTGTGATTTTAAAATTAATCTACAAACTTATATCCAACACCTTTAACAGTTTTAAAACTATCGTCACCTATTTTTTCGCGTAGTTTTCTTATATGTACATCAATGGTTCTGCCTCCAACTATAACTTCATTTCCCCAAACTTTATCAAGAATTTCGTCGCGCTTAAAAACTTTACCTGGTTTTGATGTTAATAATGACAGTAATTCAAACTCCTTTCGAGGTAAAATAATTTCTTTTCCTTTTAAAAGAATTTTATACTCATCTCTGTCGATAACTAAATTGCCTATTTTTTTAACATTACTGTTTTTAGTTTCCTGCTTAAACCTACGCAAAAGCGCTTTAACTTTACTAACTAAAACTTTTGGCTTTATAGGTTTTGTAATATAATCATCGGCTCCAGCATCAAACCCAGCTACTTGAGAATAATCTTCGCCTCTCGCTGTTAAAAAAGTAATAATGGTATCTTTTAATTCGGGGTTGTTCCTAATTATTTCGCATGCTTCAATACCATCCATTTCTGGCATCATAACATCTAAAATAATAAGATGTGGCAACTCTTTTTTTGCCTTTTTTACAGCTTGCATGCCATTTTCGGCAGTTATTATTTGGTAACCTTCGTTAGATAAATTATAACACACAATCTCTAAAATATCGGGCTCATCATCAACTAGTAATATCTTAATATCCTTTTTATTCATTATAAAAAAACAACAACTTTTATCTTTTACACTGGAGTAAAGATAAAACTAATAACCCAACTTTATTATAAATCTAAAAACAAATAACATTAAGGTAACATACAAATTACAGTGAATTAACTTTTCGGTGAAATGATAAAATCTTTAACATAATTTTGGTATAACTTTTGAAGTATTTTATTTAATTTTATACGGTTAAAAGTTTTATATGAAAAAAAACTACTTATTTACTTTTATTTTTACTTTAGTGTTTTTTACAACCCTACAAGGGTTTGCGCAAACAGAGAATTCTAGTTTGCAAGCACAACAAAACATTGAGGGTCTTTCTATTTACCCTAATCCAGTTAACAACGGTAAACAGTACATTTATATTACATCTAAAAATAACTTTAATAAGAAAATTGAAATTTTTAATGCCTTAGGAAAACAAATTTTATCTACATTACTAATAGGTAAAGAATTAAACATAGCAAAACTAAGTACAGGTGTTTACATTTTAAAAATTACCGAAGAGGACATTAGCGAAACACGTAAATTAGTGATAAAGTAAAAATAATTCTATTTAAAAAATATTTTAAAGCGTTGCTATAAGCGACGCTTTTTTATTTTATATACTTTTGTTTTTGTTTTCTATATAAATTAAATGATTAATAGTAACACTATTTTTAATATTAAAAATCAAACAGAATTTGAAGGTTTAGCATTGCAAATCTTTAATTATCAGTTTAAAAATAATCGTGTATATCGATCATTTTGTGATTTACTGTACAAGCACCCTAGTGATGTTAAAACTATGACAGACATTCCTTTTTTACCTATTCAGTTTTTTAAATCGCACAACATACTAAGCACTAAAAATAATATTGAAACTACATTTACTAGCTCTGGAACCACAGGAAATGTTACAAGCAAACATCATGTAACAGATTTAAAAATTTACGAGCAAAGTTTCACCAAAGGTTTTCAACAATTTTACGGCGACATAAAAGACTATGTTGTTTTAGCCTTGTTACCTTCGTACTTAGAGCGCGAAGGATCATCGTTGATTTATATGGTAAATGAAATGATTTCTCAATCTGGTTACATAGAAAGTGGTTTTTATCTCAATAATTTATCTGAGCTAAAGGACACTTTAATTAAACTAGATTCTAATAAAAAAAAAGTGCTTTTAATTGGTGTTTCTTTTGCTTTATTGGATTTGATTGAAAGTTATAAATTTAATCTTAAAAACAGCATTATTATGGAAACTGGTGGTATGAAAGGAAGAAGAAAAGAATTAATAAGAGCAGATTTACACAACAAACTAAAAGCTGGTTTTGGTGTTGAAACTATACATAGTGAGTATGGTATGACTGAACTTTTAAGTCAAGCTTACTCAAATGGAAATGGCATTTTTAATTGCCCAAGTTGGATGCGCATTTTAACACGAGACACTGAAGACGCTCTAACTATTCAAGAATCTGGAAAAACAGGCGGAATAAATGTTATAGACTTAGCAAATATTAATTCTTGCGCATTTATTGCTACACAAGATTTAGGAAGAACTTACAAAAATGGCTCTTTTGAAGTGATTGGGCGTTTTGACAATTCAGATATTAGAGGCTGTAATTTGATGGTGTTATAGTATCTGTAAATATTTATTAAAATGATTCGACAAAAAGTGAACTAAGAAAAAGAAAGATTAGTTTGTTGGTTAATAAAAGCTTGGGGGTTAACTCAGGTTTTTAGTTATTTTATACTTAAAACAAAGTAATTTTTTTTACCTCGTTGTAGTAAAACAAATTTATTATTAATCAAATCTTTATTGGTAATTTTATAATCTTCTTTAACTTTTTCTTTATTAACAGAAATTGAATTTTCCTTTAATGCACGACGTGCTTCCCCATTAGATTTTAAAAAGCCCCCCTTTTGCGCCAATGCTGAAATAATATCTAATCCGTTTTCAATATCAGATTCTAAAATTTCTGTTTGCGGTACACCATCAAAAACATCTAAAAAAGTTTGCTCATTTAACTGTTTTAAATCATCACTTGTAGATTTTCCAAACAAAATATCACTTGCTTTTATAGCATTATCTAAATCTTCTTTAGAGTGTACCATGGTTGTAATTTCTTCAGCTAAGCGTTTTTGTAAAACACGCAAATGCGGTGCCTCTTGATGCTTTTTTATTAAGTTATTAATAGCTTCCTCATTTAAAAAAGTAAAAATCTTAATGTACTTTTCGGCATCTTCATCACTAGAGTTTAACCAATACTGATAGAACTTATATGGTGATGTTCTGTTAGCATCTAACCAAACATTTCCACCTTCGGATTTTCCAAATTTTGAACCATCGGATTTTGTAATTAACGGGCAAGTTATAGCAAATCCTTTTCCGCCAGAAATTCTTCTAATTAATTCGGTTCCCGTTGTAATATTCCCCCATTGATCGCTCCCACCCATTTGAATTGAGCAATTGTTACTTGAGTATAAATAAAGGAAATCGTAGCCCTGTACAAGTTGATAGGTAAACTCTGTAAAGCTCATTCCTTCTGATGATTCTGATGAAATTCTGTTTTTTACAGAATCTTTAGCCATCATATAATTTACTGTAATATGTTTACCAACATCACGAATAAATTCTAGAAACGAGAAGTCTTTCATCCAATCGTAATTATTCACTAAAATTGCTGCATTTTTAGCATCACTTTCAAAATCTAAAAAATGTGCTAATTGCTTTTTTATAGATTCTTGATTATGCCTAAGCGTTTTTTCATCTAATAAATTACGCTCGTTAGATTTACCAGACGGATCGCCAATCATACCTGTTGCTCCACCAACTAATGCAACAGGTTTATGCCCACAGCGCTGATAATGCGCTAATAACATTATAGGTACTAAATTGCCAATATGCAAAGAATCTGCTGTTGGATCGAATCCTACATAAGCGCTTCGCATGCTTTCCATTAAATGGCCTTCTGCACCAGGCATAACGGTATGTATCATGCCTCTCCAAGTTAATTCTTCAACAAAATTCTTTATCATTATTAAATATTTTAGTAAACAATGGCAAAGATAAAAATACATGAAGAATTACTAAGCAATTCAAGATGAATCTTTAAATATTCTAAAAAATATCCTAGTATAGTGTTTATTGCATTTTTAATTCCACACCTACTGGGTAGTGATCGGACAGATACCAATTTGGTTCTTTATTGTATACTTGAGCATTGCTAAGTTTTTTGCTCAATAAAGGTGAAAGAAAAATGTAATCTATACGCTGTAAACGGTTTACTAATTCCTCAACAGATTCTGAGTTTACTTTTCCTAAAATTCTTCCTGGAAAACTTCCTCTCTCATTTATTGTGTTGGTAAACTTTTGACAAGCATCAATAAGCGGAAAAGCCATAAAACTTGAAATCACAGAATAATCCAATTCATTATGAGCCAAATTACCTGCTCCCCCCTTATCTTTATTTGAAAGTCTCAACCGATTTAATAATACATCATTCTTATATAAATCAGCATCCATAGGCGAAAGCGCATTAAAATCTCCCATTACTATATAATTTGGGTTGCTCTTAACTACTTCTTTTAATTTCTTTAAAATAATTTCAGCTTCTTGCTGCCTTTTTTTATAGCTTGACGGAGAAAAATGAATAACAAATACATCAAAGCCTCCTGTTTTACAGTGTAAAGCGCCATGATGCATATCCTCAAAAATAGTTTCCTTTACTTCTATTGGGGATTTAGAAGTTAAACCTACAGAGTATCCTTTCTCTTTTAATAAAACAGAATATAAATGTCCCCAATTATTTGCATCTTCTTCTAATTTTTTGGGAGTATAATTAACTAACTCTTGTAAGCCAACAATTGTTGGTTGCTCAGAATCTATCCAATTTACTACTTGCGCTCTTCTTTTTTCATCTTTTCCGAAGTCATATCCGTTCCATATATTATAGGATATAATTTTAACTGTTTTAGAGTCTTGCTGCGAGAACCCAAAAACTCCAATAAAAAATATGAGAACTATAAAATTATAATACTTACTTACCATTTTTGCCGTTTACTCTTCAGTAAAAATAACAATTATAATTAACCTTTAATAGAATTAAAGTAGTAACAAATATTCACTATTTTAGACCCATGATTTTAGTTACTGGAGGTACTGGTTTAGTTGGCGCACATTTACTTTTTAAGCTTATTAAAAATGGCGAAACAGTTCGTGCTATTTATAGAACAGAACGCAAGCTTAATAATGTAAAAAATGTATTTTCGTGTTATACTGAAAACTACGAATCTCTTTTTAAATCTATTAAATGGGTTAAAGCAGATATTTTAGATATTCCACTATTATCAAATGCTTTTAAAGGTGTAAGTTACGTTTATCATTGTGCTGCATTTGTATCTTTTGAGCCTAATAAATATCAGCTTTTACGAAGAACCAATATTGAAGGCACTGCTAATATTGTTAACCTATGTATTTCCAATAACATAAAAAAATTATGTTATGTAAGCTCTATTGCTACCACAGGAAACACTACTAATAACGAGCCTATTACAGAAAACACTGAGTGGAATCCTGAAGACGATAATAGTGTGTATGCCATTACAAAATATGGTGCCGAAATGGAAGTTTGGCGTGCTACACAAGAAGGGTTAAATGTTGTAATAGTAAATCCTGGACTTATTTTAGGGGCAGGTATTTGGCATTATGGGACAGGAAGTTTATTTAAAAAAGCACATAAAGGATTAAAGTATTTTACCTCAGGAACCGTAGGGTTAGTCTCTGTTGGAGATGTAGTTTCTATTATGGTTAAATTAATGAATAGCCCAATAAAGAATGAGCGTTTTATTTTAGTGGCAGAAAATTGGACTTACAAAGATTTTCTTCAAGTTTTAGCAAAAGCTGTTAAGAGTAAACCTCCAAAAAACCAAGCAAGTAATAATCTTTTGAGTTTAGCCTGGAAATTAGATTGGTTGAAACATAAATTAACTGGCAAACGAAGACAACTAACAAAACATATTACCAAATCTTTAATCACTGAAACTAACTATAGTAGTTATAAAATAAAAAAAGCCATAGAATTTGAATTTACACCAATAGAGGGAAGCATTGCTGCTATTGGAAATCTATATCTGAAACAGGTGTAATTAGTCCTTCTTCAACTGGTGTTTTTAAATTTATTTTTTCTAAAGAATCTTTTTTAACAAGTATCTGCAAAGAATCTTTCAATTTAATTAATCGAATAGAATCTTTTTTAATTAAAGGCTTTAATGAGTCTTTTTTTACTAATGCGCTTATATAATTTTTTATTTTTAAAATACGAATTGAGTCTTTTTTTATAATGCTATTAATAGAATCTTTATACTTTTTTTCTTGTTCCTCTTTTTCTGCTAAATCAGAAAACTTATCATTTAAACTACCTAAACTATCCTTAACTTTTTCATATATATCTATATAATCATCAACATAATAGGCATAATAATTATTGCTTAAAGCAAATTGCAAACTATCTATGTTATATTTTTTATAAATATAGGCTTCTGATTGCAAATTGTTTTCTTCTAAAGTCCTTTTATTCTTTCCATTTGCAGAAGCTAACAATCTAACATCTATTATGATGTTAACCATTTTATCCTTCGGAATTAAATTCTTTGGTTTTTTTGGTTTATTGTATTTATAACAGGCTGTTGCTAATAATACAAGTGAAAAATATGTTAAAAATCGTTTTAATATCATCTATTAAAAGTTAATTGTTTTGCTGCATTAACATTATAAAACTTAAAGTTTTTATAAGCTAAACTCCCGTTTATAAAAGTATGAGTTATTCTAGATTTAAATGTGGCGCCTTCAAATGGAGACCATCCACATTTATAGAGAATATTATCTTTTTTAACGGTCCAAGGATGGTGTAAATCTACTAAAACTAAATCGGCAAAATAACCTTCTTTTATAAATCCGCGTTTTTCAATTTGAAACAAAATAGCAGGATTGTGACACATTTTTTCTACTATCTTTTCTATTGAAATTTTATTTTTATGATGCATTTCTAGCATTGCAGGTAATGCGTGTTGTACTAAAGGTCCACCAGATGGTGCTTTTGTATAAACGTTTTCTTTTTCTTCAATAGTATGTGGTGCATGGTCTGTTGCAATAACATCAATTCTATCATCCAATAAAGCCTCCCATAATTGATCTCTGTCAGTTTGTGTTTTTACAGCTGGATTCCATTTAATATATGTCCCTTTTTCATCGTAATCTTTATCGGTAAACCAAAGGTGATGAATACAAACCTCAGCTGTAATTTTTTTATCTTTTAGAGGTTTGTCATTTGTAAATAAATTAGTTTCCTTTCCTGTTGACAAATGAAACACATGCAATCGAGCTCCTGTTTTTTTAGCCAATTCAATGGCGTTTGAAGAAGATATATAGCAGGCTTCCTCACTTCGTATAACTGGGTGGTATTTAATAGGAATATCATCACCATATTTATCAATATGGTCTTGAAGATTCTTTTTTATTGTTCCTTCGTCTTCGCAATGTACAGAAATAACCATATCTGTACTTTTAAAAATTTTCTCTAAAACTTTTGGATCATCTACCAGCATATTGCCTGTTGATGAGCCTAAAAATAATTTTAAACCTGCAACCGATTTAGGATTAACTTTTAAAATTTCATCTAAATTATCATTAGTGCCACCAAACATAAATGAATAATTTGCTGATGATGTTTTAGCAGCTATTTCAAACTTTTCTTCTAATTTCTCAATGGTTGTAGTTTGCGGATTTGTATTTGGCATTTCTATAAACGAGGTAATACCACCTGCTATTGCTGCCTTAGATTCGGTTTCAATATTGGCTTTGTGCGTTAATCCAGGTTCTCTAAAATGCACTTGATCATCAATAACACCAGGAAGTAAATATTTTCCTTCTGCATCAAACACATGTACATCGGCAGATTTTGCACTTATAGATTCGCTTATTTGTTTAATATATTCGCCTTCAATTAAAATATCGCCATTAAAAATTTTACCTTCATTTACAATTTTGGCATTTTTAATTAGAGTTGTTTTTAAGGTCATTTTATACTTTTATTTTTTAAATACACTTTTTAGTTTCATCGATATTACTCCAAAAACAGCTTCAGAGATAATCCCCGAACTTAGTTTCGATTCCCCTTTTGTTCTATCTGTAAAAATAACTGGAACTTCAGTAAGTTTAAACTTTTTTAAATAAGCTTTAAATTTCATTTCTATTTGGAATGCATATCCAATAAATTTAATTTTCTTTAAATCTATGGTTTCTAAAACATTTCTTTTATAACAAACAAAACCTGCAGTAGTATCATGAATACGCATACCTGTAATGACACGCACATACTTTGATGCAAGATAAGACATAAGCACACGTGCCATGGGCCAATTAACTACATTAACCCCTTTTACGTAACGCGAGCCAATGGCTAAATCTGCACCCTCTTCTTCACAGGCTTTATACAGTTTTATTAAGTCCTTTGGATTGTGCGAAAAATCGGCATCCATTTCAAAAATATATTGATACGATTTTTTTAGGCACCAATTAAAACCATGTATATAAGCGGTTCCCAATCCAGCTTTTTCTTTTCGTATTTCTAAAAATAATCGATTTGAGAATTCTTCTTGTAATTCTTTTACTTTTAAAGCTGTTAAATCTGGAGAGTTATCATCAACAATAAGAATATGAATACCATCCGACTGAGAAAAAACAGCTCTTATAATAGCTTCAATATTTTCTATTTCGTTGTAAGTTGGAATTATAACAACTGTATCTTGCATTAACGACGATATATTTATTATGAGATGATATTTTTAGCAAATGTACATTATTTAATAATTTATTTTTTTTAAATATTCCTTAATATTTATAGATGATTTGTGAATATTTATAATAATTTTAGGGTATGTATCGCGATGTTATCTCAAACGAACTTTTTACGGTTTTAATGGTTATTGCAATTACCGCTATAGCTGCAGCAAAATTAGTTGCTCCACAGCGATTTAATGATTTTATTTATGTTTTAGGAAACTCGAAATACCTTAAAATATATTCTAAAGACCAAAAGTTTTTAGACAAGTTTGATGCCTTATTATTTTCTAACTTAATTATTTCTGGCTCAGTATTTATTTATTTAATCTATCAAAACGTAACTGAAACAAAAATAATTTCTATCAATATTCTTTTTAAATTAGTTTTTGGTATTGCAACTTTTATTTTAATAAAAGTACTTGTTGAACGGCTTATAGCTAGCCTTTTTGAGATTGACAAATTAATAGACCAGTATCTTTTTCAAAAAATAAGTTACAAGAATTATTTGGGGTTATTATTGCTTCCAATTAACGCTTTATTAATTTTCTCAGTTAAGCCAACTTTACCCATTTTTTATGTGATTATTACGTTATTATTAATAGTTAATATTTTTGGCGTAATTACATCATTCAAAACCCATCAAAACACAATAAAACCCGACTTATTGCATTTTATTTTGTATCTTTGCGCTCTCGAAATTGCACCCTATATTATTTTATACAAGGTGTTTACTTCGTAAACTCAAAAAATAAACGACTTGTTGTATATGAAAGTTAAAACAATTTTAGTCTCTCAGCCAGAACCTAAGATAGAGAATTCTCCTTATTTTGATTTACAAGAGAAGCAAAAGGTAAAAATAGATTTTAGACCTTTTATACATGTTGAAGGTGTTTCTGCAAAAGCTATTAGGCAACAAAAAATAGATTTGAATAATTATACTGCAATTATTTTAACCAGTAGAAATGCAGTTGATCACTTTTTTAGAGTTGCTGAAGAAATGCGTTTTAAAGTTCCAGACACTATGAAATATTTTTGTCAATCTGAAGCTGTAGCATTTTACCTTCAAAAATATGTGGTTTACAGAAAACGCAAAATTTATGTTGGCAAACGCACTTTTGCCGAACTTTCTCCATTAATTAAAAAATACAAAGACGAGAAATTTTTATTACCTAATACAGATAAAGTTAAACCCGCAGTTCCAGAAACTTTAAATGCTCTTGGTGTTGATTGGAAACAAGCTACATTTTTTAAAACTGTAGTTAGCGATTTATCTGATTTAGAAAATGTAACCTATGATGTTTTAGTGTTTTTTAGTCCGTCTGGAATAGAATCATTATTTCAAAACTTCCCAGATTTTAAACAAAACAAAACACGTATTGCCGTTTTTGGAAATACTACAATTAAGGCGGTTGAAGAAAAAGGGTTGCGTGTAGATATTGCTGCACCAACTCCTGAAACACCATCAATGACCATGGCTTTACAAAAATACATTGACAAAGCAAATAAAGGGAAATAAAACACCTCGATAGAAAGCGAGATATTAAAATTCCGAAAAAATAAAAAAGCGATTTCAAATATAATGAAATCGCTTTTTTATTGAACTTTACAAAAAAATGTTATTTACAACATAGATTTAATTACTTTTATTAAGCATGAAATTTAATAAAAAAACATGTTTGATAAATTAAGTGTTTTTCAAAACCATCAAGACTTTTTACTAAATATTCACAAAAATAAAGAAGAAAAGTTGTTTGAGTTTTTTCGACTTATTAACCATGAAAAGGTTGATATATCTGATTACGATAATCTTAAAAAGATTACTCATTTAGTAATGAACCAATTAAAGAAATCAGATGATAATTTCCTATCATGGCTTTACTTCTGTGGGGAACACATAAACTTGAAATTTAATTGCAAATGGGCTTTGATGAAATATAATTTCATCAATAAAGAATGGTATTCCCCTATCTTAATTAATGAAAAAAATGATATTTGGAATATAGGTCAAGATTGTGAAAGGCTATATTACAAATACAATCGATTATACAATATTGAATTTTCTACTTTCTACAAAATGTCAATCGAAAGACTTTTGAGTAAGAACAAACTAGGTGATATTGAACAAAATGGGTTAATCGATTTTATAGAACTGAAATGAAAAAATCGCCTATAAATTAAATTATAGACGACTTTTTTGTTTTTGAGCTAGTCACTCTTTTAAAATGCGTAACGTTGTGGTCCGCCACGTCTTATTTCTTCGTTGCAATGTGCTTCAAACTTTTTAAAGTTCTCACGAAATGCATTGGTTAATTTAAATGCTGTTTTATAATAAGCTTTATCATTATTCCAGGTGGCACGCGGACTTAAAACACTGGTTGGCACACCTGGACAAGTTCTAGGTTGTGCTACTCCAAATACAGAGTGTATATGGTAGTCATCGTAATTGTATAATCCTAAATCCCCATTCAATACAGCATTAATCATGGCACGTGTATATTTTAATTTCATTCGTATCCCTACACCGTAAGGCCCACCTGTCCATCCTGTATTAACAAGCCAAACGTTAACTCCAGATTCTTTCATCTTTTTACTTAGCATTTCAGCATATTTTGCTGGATGCAATGGCATAAAAGGCGCTCCAAAACATGCAGAAAAAGAAGGTTGCGGCTCAACAACACCAGCTTCAGTTCCTGCAACCTTTGCAGTATAACCCGAGATAAAATGATAAGCAGCCTGACTTGGTGTTAATTTAGAAATAGGAGGCAATACTCCAAAAGCATCTGCAGTTAAAAAGAAGATGTTTTTTGGGTTTTTTCCAATAGATGGTTGTTTTATATTTTCAATATGATAAATAGGATAGCTTACTCTTGTGTTTTGAGTAATAGAAATGTCTTCAAAATCTACATGCCCCTTTTCATCTAAAATCACATTTTCAAGAATAGCATCTTTTTTTATAGCATCATGAATTTCAGGTTCTTGTTCTCTAGATAGATTGATTACTTTGGCATAACAGCCGCCTTCAAAATTAAATACAGTATTTTCGTTAGTCCAACCGTGCTCATCGTCACCAATTAAACTCCTATTTGGATCTGTAGATAATGTCGTTTTTCCAGTACCAGATAATCCAAAAAAGATAGCGGTATCGCCTGCATCACCAACATTAGCGCTACAATGCATTGGCAACGTGTTTTTAAATACTGGCAAAATAAAGTTTAAAGCAGAAAAAATACCCTTTTTAATTTCGCCTGTATAGCCTGTGCCACCAACTAAAACAATTTTTTTAGTGAAATTTAAAATGGCAAAATTATGCTGTCGTGTTCCATCTATATCAGGAACCGCCATAAAACCTGGTGCATTTACTACCGTCCATTCTGGAGTAAAATTTGTCAATTCTTCTTCCGTTGGTCGTAAAAACATGTTATAGGCAAACTGATTACTCCAAGGATACTCATTAATAACACGAATATTTAATTTGTAGTTTTCATCTGCACAAGCATAACTATCTCTTACAAAAACTTCTTTGTTAGATAGGTATTCTACAACTTTATCATATAAAGCATCAAACTTATCGGCATCAAACGGAATGTTAATATCGCCCCACCAAACGCGGTCTTTGGTAATATCGTCTTTTACAATAAATCGATCTTTAGGAGAACGACCAGTAAACGCTCCTGTATTAACTGCTAAAGCTCCAGATGAAACTTCTTTGCCCTGCCCTTTTTTAATTGCAATATCATGAAGTTGATTGGGCGAAAGTTGATAATTTACTTTGGCATTTTTAATGCCGTAATCTTCTAACGCAATCGTTTTCGTAAATTGGTTGTTATTTACCATTTATCGTTGTAAAATTATTTATCTGGCAAAATTAAAACTTTATTTTAAAGTATCTATAAAATTTTGCTATTTATCACCTTATATTTTACGAAATTAACAAATAGTAAAATCCATGCAATAATTAAAAGCAAACCGCCAATTGGTGTTATAAAAGCTATTGTTTTAAAATCAAAAGCGGTTAATTGGTTAGTGGCTAAACCATAAATTGAACCCGAAAAGAAAAGCACTCCTATTAGTATAAAGTAAAAAGTAAATTGTTTCGTTTTTTGGCTTATTACAGAACTGCTACCTACAAACAAAAGTAAAAGCGCATGGTACATTTGATAGCGCACTCCAGTTTCGAAGGTTTGCAAAGATTCAACTGATATCGATGCTTTCAATCCATGTGCACCAAAAGCACCTAAAACAACACTTATTAATCCTAAAAGTGATGCTGTAATTAATAGTTTCTTGTTCATATTTATATAAATTATTCGTAAAAAATCCTTTTTATATTCATTAAATTCGCAAAACCAAACTGCTTAAATACCTATTTAGTTTTAAAAACAAAATTACTCAACAAATCTCACTATGCGAAAGATTTTAGTTATTGGTTCTGGAAAATCATCATCATATCTTATAAAATACTTATTAGATAAATCATCATCAGAAAGTCTACACATTACTATAGGTGACATTAATATAAAAAATGCAAAAAAATTAATTGACCATCACAAAAATGCCAAAGCAATTACTTTGGATGTATTTGATGAAACTTCGCGTATTGAAGCTATTAAAAATGCTGATATAGTAGTATCTATGCTACCTGCGCGTTTTCATATTGAAGTTGCAAAAAACTGCATCGCTTACAAAAAACATATGGTTACTGCATCATACATAAGCAAAGAGATGCAAGCTTTAGATAGTAATGCTAAAGCAAACGGAGTCGTTTTAATGAATGAAATTGGCGTGGATCCTGGGATAGACCACATGAGTGCAATGCAAGTTCTAGATAACATAAGAGATAAAGACGGTAAAATTATTTTATTTGAATCATTTACTGGCGGTCTTGTTGCTCCTGAAAGTGACAATAATTTATGGAACTATAAATTCACTTGGAACCCAAGAAATGTGGTTATCGCAGGACAAGGTAGTGCTGCTAAGTTTTTACAAGAAGGCACTTATAAATACATTCCGTACAACAGATTATTTAGACGTACCGAATTTTTAGATATTGATGGTTTTGGACGTTTTGAAGTTTACGCAAACCGCGATTCGTTAAAGTATCAAAGTGTTTATGGTTTAGATAATATTAAAACATTATACCGTGGCACCATGCGTCGTGTTGGCTTTAGTAGAGCATGGAATATTTTTGTAACACTAGGAATGACAGATGATAGCTATACCATTGATGATAGCGAAAACATGAGCTACCGCGATTTTGTTAATGCTTTTTTACCATATAGTCATTCAGATTCAGTAGAGTTAAAATTAAGGCATGCGCTTAAAATTGATCAAGACGATATTGTTTGGGACAAATTAGTTGAACTAGATATTTTTAACGCCAATAAAAATGTTGAGCTAAAAAAAGCAACCCCAGCGCAAATTCTTCAAAAAATACTAATGGATAGCTGGACATTACAAGAAGACGATAAAGATATGATTGTTATGTACCACAAATTTGGTTACGAGCTAAATGGTAAAAAACACCAAATAGATGCCACTATGGTTGTAGTTGGCAAAGACCAAACTTATACTGCTATGGCAAAAACCGTTGGTTTACCTGTAGCTATTGCAACTCTAGCCATTTTAAACGGTAAAATAACCACTCCAGGTGTACAATTGCCAATTACTAAAGAAGTTTACAAACCTATCTTAAATGAGCTAAAAGATTTCGGTATTCAATTTAATGAAAAAGAAGCACCTTATTTAGGGTATAATCCTTTAAATAATTAAGGTTTAGATGTCATCTGTCGCATCCTAAAATATGGCTAGAGGTTAAATTAAATTTACGCTGACAATTGATACATCATTACAGTCTTAAACGAAATTATCATTTTTTTTCTTATAAAGTCAAGTTTCAATTTAAAATCAAATGTTTATTTTTATGTTTTAAAATCAAATCAAATAACAAGATTCCCTTCTTCAAGGAAATGATACAAATAATTTATTAATGAAAATTATAAATCAGAACATACACATTGATGGTATCGATAAAAAGATACTTCGTGCTTTAATGGGAGATGCCCGAACACCAATTCTGGAAATTGCCAGAAGTGTTGGTATTTCTGGAGCTGCTATTCATCAACGTTTGCGCAAACTAGAAAAATCTGGATTAATTTCGGGCTCTAAATTTGTTATCAACCCTAAAGTTTTGGGTTACACTACTATGGCTTTTATTGGTATTTATTTAGATAAAGCTATTAGTAATCCCGAAGCGGTAAAACAACTTAAAAAAATACCCGAGGTTTTAGAATGCCATTACACTACAGGTAATTGGAGTGTTTTTATTAAAATATTGTGTAAAGATAACCAACACTTAATGCATTTATTAAATAGAGAAATTCAATCGATTTCTGGTGTTTCGCGTACCGAAACTTTTATATCGTTAGACCAACAAATTGATAGACAGATAAGTATTTAAAGTACAAATCCAAAACAATTGTTTTGGCTTTAAATTATTACAATTGAGATGCTAAATAAAATTCAGTACTACAAAACGTTTTCTGTATTACATCTTCATCAACCAAGAACGCACATCTACTTCTTGTTTAATTATAGCTCTTAAATCTTCTATTTTAACACGTTGTTGCTCCATAGAATCTCTATGTCTAATGGTAACGGTGTTATCCTCTAATGTATCATGATCTACTGTAATACAAAATGGTGTTCCGTTGGCGTCTTGCCTTCTGTAGCGTCTTCCAACTGCGTCTTTTTCGTCGTAAATCACATTAAAATCCCATTTTAACTCGTCAACAATTTCACGTGCTACTTCAGGCAATCCATCTCTTTTTATTAAAGGTAAAATTGCTGCTTTTACAGGTGCTAAAACACTTGGTAATTTTAAAACCGTACGTGTTGTTCCGTTTTCTAGTTCTTCTTCTTGCAATGAATTTGAAAATACTGCTAAAAACATTCTATCTAGGCCAATAGAAGTTTCTAAAACATATGGCGTGTAGCTTGCATTATCTTCGTGGTCAAAATATTGTAATTTTTTTCCTGAATATTCCTCATGTGCTTTTAAATCGAAATCTGTACGCGAATGAATACCTTCTAATTCTTTAAAACCAAATGGGAATTTAAATTCAATATCGGCAGCGGCATCAGCATAATGTGCTAATTTTTCATGGTCGTGAAAACGGTAATTATCTTCACCCATTCCTAAAGAAAGATGCCATTTTAATCGTGCTTCTTTCCAGTGTTTGTACCATTCTTTTTGCGTACCAGGTTTTATAAAAAACTGCATTTCCATTTGCTCGAACTCGCGCATTCTAAAAATAAACTGCCTTGCAACAATTTCGTTTCTAAAAGCTTTTCCAGTTTGTGCGATTCCAAACGGAATTTTTAAACGACTTGTTTTCTGTACATTTAAAAAGTTTACAAAAATACCTTGCGCCGTTTCTGGTCGTAAATATAAATCCATAGCAGAATCTGCCGATGCACCCAACTTGGTTCCAAACATTAAATTAAACTGTTTAACATCAGTCCAGTTTTTACTTCCTGTTAAAGGGTCGGCTATTTCTAACTCTTCAATCAACGCTTTTACATCGTCTAAATCTTCATTTTCTAAAGATTTTGCCATCCGCGAAAGCGTAGAATTTATTTTTTCTTGATATCCTAAAACACGTCCGTTAGTAGATAAAAACTCCTCTTTATTAAAAGCATCTCCAAAACGTTTTGCAGCTTTAGCAACTTCTTTATCAATTTTCGCTTCAATTTTAGCACAATAATCTTCAATTAAAACATCGGCTCTATATCGTTTTTTGGAGTCTTTATTATCTATTAATGGATCGTTAAACGCATCTACGTGTCCCGACGCTTTCCAAGTGGTTGGATGCATAAATATAGCAGCATCAATACCCACTATATTTTCGTTCATTTGCACCATGGCTTTCCACCAGTAGTCACGTATGTTTTTCTTTAGTTCTGCTCCGTTTTGTGCGTAGTCATAAACAGCGCTTAAACCATCATATATTTCACTACTTTGAAACACATATCCGTATTCCTTTGCATGCGAAATTACCTTCTTAAATTTATCATCTTGATTTGCCATAGGTGCAAAAATAAAAAACCGCTTTAAACTAAATGCGTTCTTGGTTAAAATTTGCGACTAATTCATTAATAAATATTTATATTCGTGTATTTGAGACTGATTTTTAGTAATAATCCTCGATTTCGCAAAATGTTTAAATCACTTGTCAATTTATTCTTCCCAAAAGTATGCTATGCTTGTCTTAACTTATTGAATGACAACCAAGACACTATTTGTATTGATTGCAGGCACGATTTACCTGTTACTAACTTCCATTTTGACGATAGTGATGCGGTAAAAAAAGTACTTTACGGTAGAGCAAAAGTTGAAAACGGAACAGCTCTTTTTAGATTTGAAAAAAAAGGGTTGGTACAACAACTTATTCACGGATTAAAATATAAAGGTTACGATAATATTGGATTTTTCTTAGGAAATTGGCTTGGTGGTGAGTTGATAGAAATTGAAGCTTATAAAAATATTGATGTTGTAATTCCTGTACCGCTTCATAAAAACAAATTAAAAAAAAGAGGCTTTAATCAAGTAGCAAAGTTTGGGCAACAAATTGCAAATTCTTTACAAGTTGATTATAAAGATAATGTCCTTATTAAGGTTACTAACACTAAATCTCAAGTTAATAAAAAACGATTGGCTCGGTGGAATCATAATGAAGAATTATTCACTTTACAAAATGCATCAACTATTAAAAACAAACACATCCTTTTGGTTGATGATATAATTACTACTGGCGCTACGCTTGAAGCTTGTATTTCGGTTTTAAATCAAGCCAAAAACATAAAAATAAGTATTGCAACTATGGCAATAGCATAACGTTTTGCTCGTTATGTTTCTAAAATCATGTACTTTTGCTAAAAATTTAAAATTAGTTGATGAATAAATCCCTTTCTAACTTTATTTTTGTAGCTTTTATATGCTTGGTTTTTACTAAGTGCGCTAATAGAGGCACTCCACAAGGTGGCCCTAAAGATGTAACACCACCAGTTATTGAAAAATCTACTCCAGAAAACTTTACTACTAACTTTAAAGGTAACGAAATAAGAATTGTTTTTGATGAATACATTAAAATTAAAGACATACAAAAACAGCTTATTATATCGCCACCCATGAAATACCAACCAGATATTACACCGCTTGGGAATGCTAGTGAAGAGATAAGAATAAAAATTAACGATACATTACCACCTAATACCACATACGCATTTAACTTTGGAAATAGTATTACCGATAATAACGAAGGTAATCCATTTCCTTATTTTAGATATGTCTTTTCTACAGGCGATTACATAGATTCGCTTACAGTAAATGGCCAAATTATAGATGCTTTTAAACGAGAACCCGAAACTTTTGTTACTGTGGCTCTGTATGAGGTAGACTCTACATATACCGATTCTATAATTTATAAAGAAGTTCCGAAATATGTTACTAATACTTTAGATAGTCTCACCACCTTTTCTATAGAAAACATTAAAGCTGGAAAATATTTGCTTATGGCTTTAAAAGATGGTAATGGCGATAATAAATTTCAGCAAAAAACAGATCAAATAGCATTTCATAAAGAATTTATTGATGTGCCCTCAGATTCAACATTTTACACTTTAAAATTATTTAATGAAGAACTCGATTTTAAACCTGTAAAACCACGTTTAATATCTGGAGAAAAAATTGCTTTTGGTTATGAAGGCGATTATAAAAATATGGACATTAAAATCACCTCTGAAACACCAGATGATTTTACATATAGAATTACCAAAGATGAAAAAACAGACACGCTCTATTATTGGTATAAACCCAGATTAAAAGTAGACTCGTTGTTGTTTAAAGTAACGCATCCTACTATTGAAAAAGATTATAAAGCACGTATTAGCGAGCAAAAAAGAGATTCATTAATAATTAAAGCTGAACCTACTGGAAAAATTAACGACCAAGAAGCTTTTAATATTTTTGCCAACACACCTTTAACTGCTTTTGATGCTTCTAAAATGAAGATTTTAGATAAAGATTCTACAAATGTTGAATTTACAACTGTGTACGACTCCATAAAAAACATATACAGTTTTGATTTTAAAAGAACCGAAGACAACAGCTATAAAGTACAGGTTTTACCCGAAGCCTTTATTGATTTTTTTGATAATAAAAATGATACTTTAAATTACGCTTTAAGCACTAAAAAAGAATCTGACATAGGTAATCTTAGAGTTATTGTTAACAATGCTACTTACCCAATTATCGTTCAATTAACAAATAATAATGAGGAAGTAAAATATGAAAAGATTTCTACAAAAAAAGAAGCTTTAGATTTTTTAAAAATAGACCCCGGTAAATATTTTTTGAGGGTTATATTTGATAGCAATGGCAATGGAAGATACGACACTGGTAACTTTCTTAAAAAGATTCAACCAGAACGTGTTAGCTATTTACCAAGTAAACCTGATGATGAGATTAGAGCTGGTTGGGATGATGTATGGATTATTGATTTATTAGACTAAATAAATCTCTATCATCTAAAAACTTAAGCTTGTTTCTGTAAGCTGTAATATGCTTTTTTTCAAGTGTTACAATTTCTATCTGTTCTTTATTGGGTGTAAATGAAGTAACCAAATTCCCTAAAACATCGTAAACTGCAGAATGCCCAGAATATTCACTATTTACACCATCAATTCCAACTCTGTTTACACCAATACAGTAACTCATATTTTCAATAGCACGTGCCCTTAACAAAGCATCCCAAGCAGATACTCTTGGTTTAGGCCAATTGGCAACATACATTAAAACATCATAATCTTCAGTATTTCTTGCCCAAACAGGAAAACGTAAATCGTAGCAAATTTGTGGGCAAATTTTCCAACCTTTATACGCTATAATCACTTTTTCGGTACCTGCAGTAAACACTTTGCCTTCTCTAACTAAAGTAAACGTATGTCGTTTATTATAAATAGCTATTTTCCCAGAAGGTTCAACAAACAACAATCGATTATAATAGGTGTTATTTTCTGAAATTATAATACTTCCAGTAATGGCCGTATTATATTTTAAGGCTATACTTTTCATCCATTCAACCGTTTTTCCTTGCATAGTTTCGGCAACTTCTTTGGCATGCATTGTAAAACCCGTTGTAAACATTTCGGGTAAAATAATGATGTCAACCTGCTCAGAAATAGCTTCAATTTTAGATAATAAAATTTTCCTATTCAATTCAGGAGCTTCCCAAACCAAATCGGATTGCACTAATGCTATTTTAAGTTGTTTTGCCATACTAAACGCGTTTTAGTTTCTTTTCGGCTTTTTCATGGGCTTCTTTAAGTTTTTCAATCTTTTTAAGCCACTTAGCTTCATCTTCAGGAGATAGCTTGCCTTTCTTTTTTAGTCTCTCATATTTCTCTATAGACTGCATGTGCTTTTTAGCAGATTTATCAAAATTAGATTGTGCTTTTTGCTTTTGTTTCAAAGCTTTTTCGGCTTTTCTCTGTTTCTTCTCTGCCAGTTTCTGTTTCTTTTCAGCTTTTTTAATCTGCTTCTCCTTTTTTTCAGAAGTTTTTTCTAAGGTCTTTTTTTTATTAAAAGCTTCCTTTATTTGTTCTTGTTCTTCAACAGAAAGTTTACTTGTAACATCAACGCCTTCTGTTAAAATACTGCTTCCTTTTACCGTGTATATAGTTCCATTGAAATTTACTTCCTGTGCATTTAGTATAAAACTAAAACACATCAATAATATTACAATTAAAAATTTCATTTTCATCTAAATTTTTAGGATTAATATTGATTTAGACACATCATTTATAAAAAAGTTACTTTGTTTAAATACCATTTAAAATATCTGCGGCTTGTTTTAAAGTTTCATCTTTTTTAGCAAAGCAAAACCGAAGTATTTTACTTTCTATTTTAGTATTGTAAAGAACTGATATGGGTATAGATGCCAACTTATTTTCGATAGTTAGTCGTTTTGCAAAATCGACATCATTTTCTTGAGTGATCGCTGAATAATCTAAAAGCTGAAAATAAGTCCCTTTTGATGGTGTAAACTTAAATCGTGAGTCTTTTACCAAGCTTAAAAACAAATCTCTTTTTTCTTGATAGAAAGCTGCTATTTCTAAGTAATTATTTTCGTTTTCTAAATATTCTGCCAGCGCTTTTTGCATAGGATGATTTACACAAAACACATTAAACTGATGCACTTTTCTAAACTCACTCATCAACTCTTTTGAGGCACAACAATACCCGATGCGCCAACCGGTATTATGAAATGTTTTACCAAAAGAAGCCACAACAAAACTCCTCGATTTTAAATCTGAAAACAAGCATGCACTTTGGTGCTTTTTGCCATCAAAAACAATATGTTCGTAAACCTCATCGCTCAATACAATAATATTTGTGCCCTTAGTAATCTCTTGTAATTGAAGCATATCTACTTCAGAAAAAACAGTGCCAATTGGGTTTTGTGGCGTATTGATAATAATCATTTTAGTACGATTATTAATTTTGGTTTTTACAGCGTTCCAATCGACTTTAAAATTTGGCGATTTAAGTTCAATTGATATTGTTTTTCCTCCTTGCAATTCTATTGCAGGCTCGTAACAATCGTAAGCTGGTGAAAAAATAATAACTTCATCATTAGCTTTTATAAAAGCAGATATAATACTAAAAATAGCTTCAGTAGCACCTGTTGTAATTGTAATTTCGGTTTCAGGATGATAACTTGTGCTATATAACAAATCAAACTTTTTAGCTATCGCTTCGCGCAACTCAATACTTCCCTGCATTGGAGCATATTGGTTATGCCCGTTCTGCATCGCCTTTGTAACTAAATCAATAAGTTTTGCGTCCATTTTAAAATCTGGAAACCCTTGCGATAAATTTATAGCATTATGCTTTTTAGCTAATGCGCCCATAACCGTAAAAATGGTTGTACCAACGTTTGGGAGTTTTGACTTGTTTTGCATGAGCTAAAGATAGTAACTTCTTCATAAAGCTTAAACACCTAAAATTTTAAGCAATTTTTGTTTATAAGTCCTTCCGATTGGAATTTTATTATCTTTTATAAAAAGTATATTTCCTGAAATTTTATTTACAAATTTACTGTTGATAATAAAAGATTTGTGGACTTGTATAAATATATTCTCGGGTAATTTATGCTTTTATTAATAACCTACATTTTGTGTTTTCTCAATCATTTAATAAACTTAGAACAGACCAAAAAGGAAATGAACTTTTACTTGGAGAAATCTCAAAATCTGATTTAACTAATAATACTTTTTATACTTGGTTTTCAAAAAATTATAACAATTATTTAGTTGATAAAAGCATTACTAAAAAATTAAAAGGCTCTTTAAATCAATATGAAATTAAAGTTTTTTTAGGTACTTGGTGTGGCGATAGTAAAAAGGAAATTCTAAGATTTTACAAAGTTTTAGAAGCGACAAAATTCCCTGAAAACCAATTACAAGTTATTGCGGTTAATAGAACTAAAGAAACCTATAAGCAAAGTTCTAATCATGAGGAAAAAGGGTTAAATATTCATCGTGTTCCTACCTTTATTTTCTACAAAAACGGTAAAGAAAATAAATAGAATTGTTGAACACCCAAAGGAAACTTATGAGCGCGATATACTAAATATTGTAACTAAAAACACGTACACCCCCAAATTATGTTGCAGCAAATTATATGCATTATTTACTAAACACAAAGCCTATATACAGTTTAAAATCACAAGAGCTTAATTTAGCTTCAGGACTTACAGAATTTGTAAAAGCCAGCAGAGAGTTAAATACTTTTGAGTATTCGCTTTTGCGATCAAATCAAACAGATAAAGCATTATTTGTTTTTAATTTAAACACCAAAATATTTCCTTACAAACACAATGTTTATGATAGTTTAGGTGAAGCTTATTTTGAAACTAAAAACTATACCGAAACTTTAAAAAGCTATTATAAAGTATTGAGTTTAAAACCTGATGGTAGAAATGCTGTGAGTATGGTTAATAAAATTAACCAAGTAATAAAATAATGTTTTAACATCTACAGTTTTTAAATTCTAATTAAATAATCTCATTTTAATTGTCATATTTTTAAAGTTCTTGTAACTAATATAATAGAAACAAGAATGAAACTATGAGTGACAAACTGGAGAATCTATTTTTAAACGTAATTGAACAAAATCAACAAAAGCTTTTTAGAATTTGCTCGGTTTACTCCAAAAACTCTGAGGATGCAAAAGACCTTCTGCAAGAAGTATTGATTAATATTTGGAAATCGTTACCCTCTTTCAAGTCTAAATCTTCAATTGAAACCTGGGTATATAGAATTACACTCAACACCTGTCTTCGTTTTCGTTCAAACGACATTAAAAAACAGAAACGATTCATTTCTACAGATGACCTTAGTGATTTTGGCATACAAATGGAAACTGAAAACGAAGATCAAAAAGAGAAATTAGTCCAACTTCGAAATTGTTTAAATATTTTAAATAAAGGAGATAAAGCCATCATCTCTCTTTATTTAGAAAAATTACCCTATAAAGAAATTTCAAATATTACAGGTCTAACAGAAAACAATGTTGCTGTAAAAATTAAACGCATAAAAAAGAAATTATTGAATTGTATAAATAAAACATTATGATAGAAGAAGACGAACTTATTAATATCTGGCAATCGTCCAGCAATCAAGAACGTATTAAATTTGAAAAGTCTAAATTAATTTTAGAAATGAAATCTAGTTTAGATCGTTTCAATAAATCTGTAAAATATCGCGACTTAACAGAATATATAAATGCTATAATAATGATTCCTCTTTCAGTGTATGCTGCATATGCCTTACCATATATACTATCAAAAATTGGTGCTTTATTTTTAGCTCTATTACTAATTTATGTGGTTATTAAACTTAAAAGCTTAAATAAACACAAACCAAATATTTTAAGCAATTCTTATATTGATTATTTATATCAATGTAGAAATTATCTCAGTATTCAAAAAAAATTGCGTGAAACAGCACCTATTTGGTATATTTTACCTTTACTAACAGGTGCTCTATTGTTTGCTTTAGGAGTCATTTTGAGTATTAAAGGTAAAGTCTACATAAAAATCACAGTATTAAGTATAATTGCGGTAGGCGTTGTAGCAACCTATTTTTACAATATCTGGATTATAAAGAAACAATACATCCCAAGGTTAAAGAAAATGGACGAGCTTATAAAAGCAATGGAAACGTGATTTTTGATAGTTTCTCGATACAATTTTATTCTGTTATCCTCCATAAAATTGCTCGAAGTGATAAGTATGCTTTAAAGCATCATACAAAGTGAATGTCAGGTCGAGTGATTCTGTTTTTTACAGAATTGTATCGAGACCTATTTAGAGTTAAAAATTTTCTTTGAAAGATTTGGCAGTTTTTCAAATTCATTATTAATTAAAGCTTCTTTTTTAGCTTTGGACCATTTTTTGATTTGCTTTTCAGTTGCAATAGCCATATTAGGGTCGGTAAATTCCGCATAAAATTCTAATGTAAGTGGTCTTCTAGAAAATGTATAGCTTTCTTTGTGCTTCCCAGTTTTGTGTTCCAAGTAGCGCTTTTCAAGATTAGAAGTAAAGCCAGTGTAATAGGTGCCGTCAGAGCATTTTAAAATGTAAACATAATAGACTTTCATAATCAAAGTTTTACTTCTCGATACAATTTTATTCCGTTACTCTTCATAAAACCACTCGAAGTAACAATAAGTTTCAAAGCAAATTACTAACTATGTTGTCAGTTCGAGTGGTTTCGATTTTTTTCATCGAAATTGTATCGAGAACAAATTAAAATTAAAAAGCTTCTCGATACAATTCCTCATTCTTCGGAATCACTCGAAGTGACAAGCTAATCAACTAAACAATCTCCATTTTTTTCAATAAAAAAGAGGCATTCATATTTTGGCAAATACCTTGTTTTAAGGTGTAATCAAAATAAAGTTCGTCATTTATAATTTTGGCATCAAAATAATAATTCTTTACATCATCAAGTTCTTTTTCAATCTCGCACAAACTTAAATCGTGTGTTGCAATAATACCTGTAGCGTTTGAAGCAACAAGCTTTTCAACAAACTTACGCGATCCAATAGCTTTATCGGTACTATTTGTCCCTTTTAAAATTTCATCTAAAACTATAAAATAAGGTTCTTTTGCAATGGCGTCTACTATGTGTTTTAGTCGTGTTAACTCTGAAAAGAAATACGAGCTATCATCAGTTAACGAATCCGAAGTACGCATACTTGTAATTAATTTTACTGGTGAATATTGACTTGATTTTGCACAAACAGGCAAACCAACATTTGCCATAACAATATGCAATGATACCGTACGTAAAAATGTGCTTTTCCCAGCCATATTTGCTCCAGTAACAATAAAAAACTGCTCATTTTCTATCAATAAATCACTATCAACACGCTTGTTTTTATTTAATAGTGGATGCCCTAATTCTTCAGCTTTAATAACCATTTTATTGGTACTAATTTTTGGAAACACAAATTCAGGATGATTAAATGCAAAGCCACCTAGTGAGTTATAAGCATCGAAAAAAGAAACAACTTCAAACCAATCAGCTACCTTATTAGCATGCTTTTTAATCCATTGTTCTATGTGATAACTGTTTCGCAAATCAGACAGAAATAAACCGTTTCCAAAAATGGCTGATATTAAATTATTTCTATTATCTAAAGCATCCAAAGATTTAGAAAGGTCTTTAAAAATAGTTGATGCTTTTTTATCATCAGACTGAATTTGTTGTTGCTTTTGTTTTAATAATTCTGATGTAAAATTTTCATTTTCAATATGCTTTAAAAGTGATGCATATTGCCTAAATGTATCTTTCAGTTTGTCTGTGTTTGAAGCTAAGCTATTCACTTTTTTTAAATACGTTCCAGATATCCCTAAACCTACTAACAACCAATAACCAATCGAGTCAGCAGTAATTAGACTAAACATAGCTAATCCAATTAATACAAGTGTAATTAAAGTGAAAGCAAGAGGTAACCATCCCATCATTTTTGGCAAAAACGGTTTGTAGTTATCTAGCCAATTAATAATATCTTTCGCGAGTGTTTTAACCTCAACCAAACTTGATGTTGCCGAATAGTGTTGTCGCCATTTAGGTTTGCTACACAATTCTTTAATAGCTCCTTGTCTAAAAACTATAGCATCGGTAGTGTTTGCCAAAAAGCTATCAGTTAATTTTTGAGTACCTTCTTTAATAGTGGTTCGGTTTATAAATTGAAAAAACGAACCACGACCAAACAAATCGATATCTAAACTATAAAAATGATTCGGATTTTGAAACTGTAAACCTTCGCTTCTATGATGAAAATCTCCTGAAGCTATTTTAATTTCCTCTTCATTAATTTTAACTAAAGCCTGATTAAAATTATGTTCCGCTTTAACATCTGTATATTTTAAAAGCAAAAAAACAAAAACACCAATTCCAACCACCAATATTAATACTGCAATTTGCCAATAATTAAAGCTCAAATAAACACCAAAACCAGTTGCTATAAACACCATGACTCTAAAAACACCTAAGCTAGTCATACGTTTGTACAACTTATCGGCTTTAGTTTTATAAGTTTCTAAATGTTGCTGATAATATAATAAAGGATTATTCATTTTAATTTTTTGACTTAGTTTCCCGCTTATGCGAGAATGACAATTTTATTAAGAAACCTAAAAGCTATTCTTCTAGGAATTTCTCGTGAGTAAAGAAACAAAAAAGCTCTGAAAATTTTCAGAGCTTTTTTTATTTAAATGGATTGTTTTAATCTCTTCCACCAAACACTTGAAGTGCCCAATATAATAAGGTAGCTAAAGCACCAATGGCTGCTACTAAATACGTTCTTGCTGCCCACTTTAGCGCATCTTCAGATCCTTCATATTCTTGCTGAGACACCATATTTTTATTTTTCAACCACGCTAGTGCACGATTACTCGCATCGTACTCAACTGGTAAGGTTATAAAACTAAATAGAGTAGCAAATCCCATCATTACAACACCTGCAACAGCAACCCACCAACCTAAGCCTAAGCCAGCAGCTCCACCAAGTATAAGACCACCAATAATTAACCATTGCGACATACCAGACGATACGCTTACAACTGGCACTAAAGTAGAACGCATTTGCAACCAACTATAAGCCTGAGCATGTTGTACAGCATGTCCACATTCGTGTGCAGCGACTGCTGCTGCTGCTGCATTACGCTGATTATAAACCGCCTCACTTAAATTAACCGTTTTGTTTTTTGGGTTATAATGATCGGTTAAACGACCAGGTGTCGAAATAACTTCAACATCAGTAATACCATGGTCTGCTAACATTTTTTCAGCAATTTCGGCACCACTCATGCCATTGCGTAACTGTACTTTAGAGTACTTTTCAAACTTCTTTTTTAAAGTATTGCTTACTAACCAACTTACTAAAGCAATAGCTCCAATTAATATATAATATTCGTACATTGTATCTTTTTTTTAAGTTTTAATTCTGGTTTAAATATAGCAATAATTACACCAATTTTATCTTATGCAATTTTGTCAGTAGTTATATTATGTCTTGCCGTATTTTATTTTAAAGTAAATAAGAAAAAATGCAGAAACAATAGTTATAGTATTGGTAACTATCATAGATGGACTAGGTATATAAAGTGCATAAACCAGCCATAATATGATCCCAACAAGAAACATTAATAACATAGGAAGTGACAAAGCAGAAACGTCCTTTGTTTTCCAAGTTTTATACACCTGAGGCAAAAATGCAGCTGTAGTTAAAAACGCTGCTATAAAACCTATCATTTCTATATAATCCATAAATAAAAAATGTTTGGGCACCTGCCTGCCGGCAGGCAGGTTACCACAATCCTTCGACTGCGCTCAGGGCAAGTGGTCGGGCTATTCGTTACAAGTCCTCGCTCGTACCTCGCTGTGGGCTTTCCACTACTATCCCTAACGCGAAACAAACCGTAATCATTTAACTTTTGTCATAACGAGGAGCACATCAAGCCTGTATTGAACTCAGTCGAAATGTGGTTGTCTTTTTAATTGAAACTCAAAATAAACAGATTGCCACATCATGCAAAAAAGGATGATTCGCAATGACGTTAACCAACGATATTCACAATTTTACCAGGAACAATAATTACTTTTTTAGGTTCACGACCTTGCAATTGTTCTTTGGTTTTTTCGTTCGCCATAACAGCCTTTTCTATATCTTTTTTACTTAAATCTAAAGGCAATTCCATAGTGAAACGCATTTTTCCATTAAATGAAATAGGATAATTTTTTGTACTTTCTACTAAATGGCTTTCGTCAAACTCAGGGAATGGCACTGTTGAAATAGATTCGTTATGCTCTAACTGACTCCATAATTCCTCAGCAATATGCGGTGCATAAGGTGAAACTAAAACCAAAAGAGGTTTTAAAATTTCTTTCGAGGTACATTTTTGAGCCGTTAACTCATTAGCAGCAATCATAAAGGTTGAAACCGATGTGTTAAACGAGAAATTCTCAATATCTTCTTGAACCTTTTTAATGGTTTTATGTAGCGTCTTTAAATTGTCTTTAGTTGGTGTAGCATCGGTAACTTTTAGCCCGTTATCATCGAAATACAATTTCCAAAGTTTTTTAAGAAACGAATGTACACCTGTAATACCAGCTGTATTCCAAGGTTTATACTGCTCTAAAGGCCCTAAAAACATTTCGTAAAGACGTAAACTGTCTGCACCGTATTGCTCACAAATGTTGTCTGGATTTACGACATTGTATTTGGATTTGGACATTTTTTCGACTTCGCGATGAACTTTGAAAGTTTCATTTTCCTTTGTTAAGAATTCGGCATTTTTAAATTCTGGTCTCCAATTTTTAAAGCCCTCAATGTCTAATTCATCTGAAGAATTCACATATGAAACGTCAGCGTGAATTTTATCAACTGTAAACGTAATGTATGAATCTGAATGATTTATTATATCAGATTCATCTAACTGATTGTTCAAATGCTTAGAGTACAAACTCAATAATTTACTTTTCAGGATTGGATAAAGATCTTTTACAATCTTTTTATAATATTCTCTTCTATCAGAAAATAGTTCAAATATACTCTGACTTACATAAAAGACTGATTCAGAAATCAATCCACTTTCAGTCTTACTAGAAGTGATTTTTTTATTCCAATGAGGGAACACCCTATAAACAAAAGCACTCGTCCCCAAAATCATCCCTTGGTTAATCAGCTTTTTAGCAAACTCATCATGGTTTACATAACCTTTATCGAACATAAACTTTTGCCAAAAACGAGAATACAATAAATGTCCTGTAGCATGCTCGCTTCCACCAATGTATAAATCGACTTGCTGCCAATAATCCATCGCATCTTTTGAGAAGATAGCATCCTCATTATTAGGGTCCATATAACGGTTAAAATACTGCGAACTTCCTGCCCACCCTGGCATTGTGTTTAACTCTAATGGAAAAACAGTTTTGTCATCGATTAAATCATTTGAGACTACTTCGTTCTTTTCGGTGTCCCAAGCCCAAACTGTTGCGTTACCCAATGGTGGCTCGCCTGTTTCGGTTGGTAAATAGTTGCGAACTTCTGGGAGTTCAATCGGTAAATGTTCAACATCAATCATTTGTGGCATGCCATTTACATAATATACAGGAAATGGTTCTCCCCAATAACGCTGACGAGAAAACACCGCATCGCGCAAACGGTAATTGGTTTTTCCTTCACCTTGTCCAATTTGCTCTAACTCGTAAATAGCACGTTTGGTGGCTTTTTTATAATTCATACCGTTTAAGAAATCGCTATTTGCAATAACTGTTTTTTCTTTATCGGCAAAGGCTTTTTCAGAAATATCTACACCATCAAATATATTATGAATTGGTATATTAAAATGTTTTGCAAAATCGTAATCACGTTGGTCGCCACATGGAACAGACATTACGGCACCTGTTCCGTAGCCTGCTAACACATAATCGCCAATCCAAATCGGAATTGGTTTTTTTGTAAATGGATGTTCTGCGTAAGCGCCAGTAAATGCCCCCGTAATGTTTTTTACATCTGCCACTCTATCACGCTCACTACGTTTAGCAGTCGCTTCAATATAGGCGTCAACTTCAGCTTTTTGATCAGGCGTTGTTATTTTCGATACGAGTTCATGTTCTGGGGCTAAAGTCATAAAACTCACTCCGAAAATAGTATCTGGTCTTGTCGTAAACACCGAAACACTGAATTTTGAACTCTGAACTCTGAACTCTACTTGTGCCCCAACCGATTTTCCAATCCAATTGCGCTGACTTTCCTTTAAAGAATCTGTCCAATCTATAGTTTCTAAACCTTGAAGCAAACGTTCTGCATAAGCAGAGATTCGCATACTCCATTGCGTCATTTTTTTTCTAATAACAGGATGACCACCACGTTCTGAAACACCATTTACTATTTCATCATTCGCTAAAACCGTTCCTAAAGCTGGACACCAGTTTACTTCGGTTTCAGCCAAATAAGTGAGTCTGTATTGTAATAATATTTGTTGTTGCTTTTTAGATGAAAATGAATTCCATTCTTCTGCTGAAAATGGTTCAATATTTTCATCACAAATAGCGTTAACTGTTGCATTTCCTTCAGTTTCAAAAATGCTTATCAATTCTGAAATATCTTCAGCTTTATCACTCTCATTATTATACCAAGAGTTGAACAATTGAATAAAAATCCACTGTGTCCATTTATAATAACTAGGGTCGGATGTTCTAACCTCACGAGACCAATCGAATGAAAACCCGATTTGATCTAATTGACGACGATAGGTTTTAATATTTTCGGCAGTAGTAATTGCAGGATGTTGCCCTGTTTGAATAGCGTACTGCTCTGCAGGTAAACCAAAGCTATCATACCCTTGAGGATGCAACACATTATACCCTTGATGACGCTTATAACGAGCATAAATATCTGAAGCAATATATCCTAACGGATGCCCAACGTGTAAGCCTGCGCCACTAGGATAAGGAAACATATCCAAAACGTAGTATTTTGGTTTATCGCTAATATTATCAGCTTTAAACGTTTGGTTTTCTGCCCAATATTTTTGCCATTTGGCTTCAATCTCGTTGAAATTGTATTTCATCGTCAGTCTTTTTTCAAGCTGCAAATTTAAACTTATTATAACAATGTTGAAAGTTTAAACGTTGTAAAGAACAATCAATTAGAATACTTTATTATTTTTACACTATTAATCCAACGACTTTATGAGTTCATCTTTCGAGAAACACCAAAAACGCAAACTTATTTCTTCATATTTTTCTGTAGTATTAAGTATTGCATTGGTTTTATTTTTATTGGGTTTATTAGGGATGTTAATTCTTAATGCAAAAAAGGTTTCAGATCATTTTAAAGAGCAAGTTGTTGTTACCATTTATTTAAAAGATAATGCTAAAGACGTTGAAGTAAAACAGCTTGAAAAAAGTTTGGCAATGGCAGATTATATAAAATCTACCGAATACGTTTCGAAAGAACAAGCTGCTGAATTTATGAAAGCTGAAAATGGTGAAGATTTTATGGATTTTGTAGGTTATAATCCGTTGCAAAACTCTATTGATGTGCATTTAAAAGCCGATTTTGTAACCTCTGAACACCTTGAAAAAATTTCTGCAGAAGCGCTAAATAAAAACTTTGTTGATGAAGTAACTTACGATAACGACCTAGTTAATTTAATGAACGATAATGTTAAAAAAATAAGTTTTTGGGTATTGGTAATTAGTGCTATTTTTACTTTAATTGCTGTTTTACTAATTAACAGTTCCATCCGATTAGCGGTTTACTCTAAACGATTTACTATTAAAACTATGCAAATGGTTGGTGCCACAAAACAATTTATTCGTCGTCCGTTTGTTTTAAAAAGTGTACGCTTAGGCATTATTGGTGCCGTTTTAGCACTAATTGGTATGGCCATTGTTTTGTTTTATCTAAACAAAACATTTACTGAATTAGAATTATTAAGTAATCCTGTTTTAATTAGTTTATTGTTTGTTTTTATATTTGCCTTAGGTATTATTATTACTTGGATTAGCACACATTTTGCAACCCAGCGTTTTTTAAATTTGAAAACCGATGACTTGTATTATTAGATAATTAACAAAAGTGTTAACATATCTTATTTAAATAAATCCGTTAATTTGCATATCTACTTTATAAAAAATCATGGGAGAAAAAAAACGTAAAGAAAACGCAAAACCAGTTTTTGTTTTTGGAAAGAAAAACTATAAATTCATGTTTATTGGTTTAGCTTGCATTGCTCTAGGGTATATTTTAATGGCTGGTGGTGGTAGTGATGACCCTAACGTTTTTAACCCAGAAATTTTTAATTGGAGGCGCATCCGATTAGCACCAACTTTAATTTTAATTGGTTTTGGTATTCAGGTTTATGCTATTTTATTGAATCCAGATAAGAAGTAATGGATATAATTGATGCTATCATCCTTGGCATTATTCAAGGGCTTACCGAATTTTTACCTGTATCATCAAGTGGTCATTTAGAACTAGGGAAAGCTATTCTTGGTGATAATTCTGTGCCAGAAGAAAGTTTACTGTTTACAGTAGTTTTACATTTTGCCACAGCATTAAGTACCATAGTAGTTTTTAGAAAAGATATTCTAGATATTTTAAAGGGTATTTTAAAATTTAAATGGAATGAAGATTTACAATTTATTAGTAAAATTGCCATTTCTATGATTCCTGCTGCTGTAATTGGCTATACTTACGAATCTCAATTTGCTGAATTATTTGGAGGAAATATTAAACTTGTAGGCTTCATGCTTATCATTACCGCACTTCTGCTTTATTTAGCCGATAAAGCTAAAGACACCAACAAAAAAGTATCTTTTAAAGGTGCCTTTATAATAGGCATAGCTCAAGCTATTGCTATGCTACCCGGAATATCTCGCTCTGGAGCAACAATATCTACTTCTGTATTATTAGGAAACGACAAAACCAAAGCAGCACGTTTTTCGTTTTTAATGGTAGTACCTTTAATTTTTGGTAAAATTGCTAAAGATGTTTTAAGTGGAGATATTTCTACGGAAAATCAAAATATAACCTCTCTTTCTGTTGGCTTTGTTGCTGCATTTGTTGCAGGTTTATTTGCTTGTACTTGGATGATTGCTCTAGTAAAAAAGAGCAAACTTAGCTATTTTGCAATTTATTGCGCCATTGTTGGCATTATTGCTATTATATTTTCTTTACTAAATTCGTAATATGCTTTTGAAAGAAGATTACCTTTCTGGTCAAGTTTTATTAATTGACAAACCTTTGAATTGGACATCATTTCAAGTTGTAAATAAACTCCGCTGGGAAATCCGTCAAGCATTCAATATTAAAAAAATAAAAGTCGGTCATGCTGGTACTTTAGACCCTTTAGCCACGGGCTTATTAGTAATCTGCACTGGAAAAATGACGAAGCAAATCGACACCTTTCAAGGTCAAATTAAAGAGTACACAGGCACTTTTACTTTAGGAAGCACAACGCCATCATTTGATTTGGAAACTGAAATTAATAAAATCTTCTCAACAAATCATATTACTGAAGATTTAATCCAAGAAACCACCAAACAATTTATTGGTGAGATTCAACAATTTCCACCTATCTTTTCAGCATTAAAAAAAGACGGAAAACGATTATATGAATTTGCAAGAGCTGGCGAAACTGTTGAAATTAAACCCAGAACTGTATGCATTGAAGCCTTTGAAATTACTAAAATTAATAGTTTGAAAGTAAATTTTAGAGTAGTTTGTAGCAAAGGCACTTACATACGTTCTTTAGCTAACGATTTTGGCAAAGCTTTACAATCTGGGGCACATTTATCTTCGCTTAGAAGAACAAAAATTGGTGACTTTAATGTTAGTAATGCTTCCACTTTTGAAGCCTTTATCGCATCACTAAAAGACTAAATTGTTTAATTTTACGTATATTTCATATAGAATTGGTATAAATTAACAAAGGTTTGAACCTAACAAATCAACATAAAGCCCTACTTATCACGTTTCTCTTAACAGGGACTCTGGTGCTTTCTATTTTTAATTTAGGGCTTAAAAAGCAAAGTGAATTCATTTCTGAAAGTTACTACCAAATGGAGCCTGAAGAAGAACTTACTGAAGAAGAAATTAAAGTTTTAGAAACTCTTGAAAAGTTAAATGCTAGTAAAGCTGAAACTAATAACGCCTTTAACGAAACCAGTAAATCTAAGCATTTTGCTGAAGCTTATAAACCTATAGCACCACCGGAAGATTACGTTCCAAAAAGTAATAATAATTCTAGCTATAAAGAGACGTTTAAAAAAGAATACGAAAACACAGACGATTCTAAAGTAAACACCGAAGAGCTTTCATCTTTTAGTAAAGTAAATGATTTATTAAAAAAACAACAAGATGATAGTGCAAACTCGAAAAGTACGATTAGTTTTTCGTTAGTAAACAGAAAAAAAGTGCATATTCCTATTCCCGTTTATTTATGCGAAATAGGTGGTAAAATTGTTATAAACATAACCGTAAACGACAGAGGTAATGTTATTGATGCTTATGTAAACTCATCATCATCTACATCAAATGAATGCTTAACAGAGCATGCTTTAGAGTACGCAAAAAACTCTCAATTTAGTGCTGATGCGACTAAAAAAAGTCAAATTGGTTCTATTACTTTTTTATTTATTGGCAAACAGTAGGTTGTAAATTGCAAAGTATTTCGGTAAGATCATATATAATATTTTGCCCTTTATCTTTATTATACCAATGCTGTAAATCTTCTTTAAAACTTGGAGTTAACGCTCCGTATTTAGCTTTAAATCTAGTAACATAATTTGTTGCTTCACTTGGTCTTGGTCCGTAAGTAGTTAGTACACCTCCTGTAGCATTATCAATTACTATCAACTTAGGTATAGCCCTAGCTCCGTTAGTTAAAAAAGCATCCATTAATTCTGGATTTTCATCACGTAGTACAATTCTTAAGTTAATATTCTTATTTAATTCGGCTACTTTATTAATTACTGGCAAAATATGCGCCGCATCGCCACACCAACTCTCGGTAATTAGTAACCAAGTAACGGGTTCTTCAAAAGTCAAAATTCTATCTTTAGCTTCATCTGGAATGTTTACAGTTTTATCCCAACGTTTCATACGTCTATCGTTAAGCTTTGTATAGTTTACTAAAGCTTCTGTTTTTTCTAATCCTGTTGTCGAGCTAGCCTCAACTAATTCTTGTACTAAAATTCTATACGCGCTATAAGACATGCTATTGTCTAAGCTATTTTTTATGATAAAATCCATAACTTACTTTTTATTGACAAAAATTGACAAAATATAATTGTACAAATTTAGTATCTTGTGATTACAGTTAAGATGATATTTGTCATGTTTAAAATTAAAACCTTGCAACTTGTAATAAACTCTTAATTGTTATTATTAAAGTGTATGAATAAAAAACATAAATGCGGTTGGTGTGTTGGTGACACACTATATGAAGCCTATCATGATGAAGAATGGGGAGTTCCTGCATATGATGATGCAACGATTTTTGAATTTTTAATTCTAGAAACTTTTCAAGCAGGTTTAAGTTGGATTACCGTTTTGCGCAAACGCGAAAATTTTAGAAAAGCTTTTGATGATTTTAACTATAAAAAAATAGCCAATTACAAACAAGATAAAATTGATGCTTTATTGCAAAATACTGGTATTATAAGAAACAAACTGAAAGTAAAAGCAACCATTACAAATGCACAGGCTTTTATAAAAATTCAAGAGGAATTTGGTTCATTTTCAAAATATATTTGGGGTTTTGTTGATGGGAAACCCATTAAAAACAAACTTAAAAATTACAAAAAAACTCCTGCAAATACTGCAATAAGTGATGCTTTAAGTAAAGATTTAAAAAAACGTGGGTTTAGATTTGTGGGTTCAACTGTTGTTTATGCACATATGCAAGCCACAGGTATGGTAAACGACCATGAGGTTGATTGCTTTAGATATAATGAGGTTTAATTAATCTACTTCTTTTTCTTCAATTTCATAATGTGTTATTACTGTTTGGTCTTTTGGGTTATATGGTAATACATTTAGTAAATGTTCGATAGTTTCAACTCTTGCTTTAGTTTTTTTGTTGGCCTTAATAATTATCCAAGGGGCAATTTTAGTATTAGTTTTTTTAAACATTTTCTTTTTATACATAGTATAATCATCCCATAGCTCTATGGCTTTTTGATCAACTGGACTATATTTCCATTTTTTTAAAGGACTCGCTTTTATGTCTTCAAAACGTCTTTGTTGTTCATCTTTAGAAATCGAAAAATAAAATTTTATTAATCTAATTCCAGACTCGATTAACATATTTTCAAACTGGTTAACCTGTTTCATAAAAATAGTATATTCCTCTTCTGTACAAAATCCATTAACAGGTTCTACAATGGCTCTGTTGTACCAACTTCTGTCAAAAAAAACAATTTCTCCTTCTCTAGGCAATCTCGCTATATATCGCTGAAAATACCATTGCCCTTTCTCTACAATACTTGGTTTTGGCAGGGCTACAACTTTAAACTCTCTTGGGTTTAAATGTTCTGTAATCCTTCTAATAGCCCCCCTTTTCCTGCTGCATCTCTACCTTCAAAAACAATAACTATTTTTTCTTTATTGGCTTCTGCCCAATGTTGAAGTTTTATTAATTCTTCTTGCAACGATTTTAAACGGGATTCGTAATTTAAATTTCTTAAAACCTTTGAAATCGTAATATTATCATCTAATAAAAACTGAATGATTCCTTTTTTAGAATTTAATTTTTTTAAATCTTTTGGTGTTATATTATTACTCATAATGGTTTAATCAATTTGCTTTACAAGTCTGTGATATCGCTGTACAATATTAGGATCTGGAAATAATGTGGTACCAGAGTTTCCCTTATTTTCGTATTTAAACCTAGATAAAACATATCGTATGCTTTCTAAACGTGCTTCTTTTTTAATGTTTGTTTTAATAATAATCCAAGGGCTAAATGTTGTATGTGTTTTGCTAAACATTTGTTCTTTATAAAACGTATACTTATCCCAACGTCTTTGCCCTTCTTGATCTACTGGACTAAATTTCCAGCGTTTTAAAGGACTTTGTAATCTCGAATTAAAACGTCTAACCTGTTCATCTTTTGAAATTGAAAACCAAAATTTTATTAAAATAATTCCATCCTCATAAAGCATATGCTCAAACTCTGGAACTTGCACCATAAATTTATCATAATCCTTCTCATTACAAAATCCCATTACGGGTTCTACTACTGCTCGATTATACCAACTTCTATCAAAAAAAACAATCTCACCAGGATTTGGCATTTCTTTTATATAGCGTCTAAAATACCATTGCCCTTTTTCTACATCGGTAGGTTTAGTTAAAGCAACAACTCGCATTGAACGTGGATTTAAATGCTCCATAAAGCGACGTATTGTACTGCCTTTACCAGCGGCATCGCGTCCTTCAAAAACAATACAAACTCGTTTTTTATGTTTTGCAACCCATTGCTGTAAGTCTACCAATTCTGCTTGGAGTTTTTTTAATTCTAATTCATATTCAAGTGTATTGAGTAACTCTTTTACTTGTTGTTCTTCTTTTTTTTCTTTTAAAATTTTAAGAAACTCTTCTTTGTCATTAAACTTTTTAAAATCTTCTAATGTTAACATAAATATTAATTAATTTGCTAATATCTTCATTTTTAACCTCAAAAAAGATGATATTTATCAGGATAAGTAAAATAAAAATTTATCTCTGGAAATATCTTCTGCTCCCAAACTTTCTAAATGTTTAGTATATACTTGGCAATCTATAAGTTTATAATTAGAATTTTGAATAAAGGTTATAAAACCAGCTTTACTGGCATTACTTTCTTTGGTAAACATGCTTTCGCCAGAAAACACATTATTTCCTAAATCTATCCCGTATAACCCTGCAACTAGTTTTTTATTTTTCCAAACTTCAACGGATTTTGCATAGCCTAATTTAAATAAATTAGTATAAGCCACTACCATACTATTAGTTATCCAAGTGCCTGCTTGCCCATTACGTTTTACCTTAGAACACTCGGTTATTACCTCTTTAAAAGCTTTATTAATAGTTACTGTATAATTGCAAGTGCGTAATACTTGTTTCATGCTTTTTGACACTTTTAGCTTTTCTGGAAACAACACAAATCGTGGATTTGGCGACCACCATAAAATAGGTTCATCTATCTCAAACCATGGAAAAATACCATGTTTATAGGCATGTAATAATCGCTTTGTAGATAAATCGCCTCCAATAGCAAGTAGTCCATCTTTAGTAGCTTCGGACACGTTTGGAAAACATATGTCTTTGGTTAGAGTTTGCATAATAATTCTTAATTGGCTGATTGTTACACTTCGACTGCGCTCAGTGCAGGCTATTTTTATGTGTTTATATTTATTGTTATTCAACGGTCACATGTAACATCCTAAATAATCATTTGGTTGTGTGATTAAATATTAATCATGGATGTTTCATTCTCGCAATAATGTAAAAACAAAAACCTCTAGGTTTCAATAAACGAAGAGGTTGATGAATTACGATTTCTGCCTACATTTAGGCAAGCTCAATACAGTGCGCAGGAATGATAAAAATTATTGATTAAAAAGGTAAATCGTCGTGATCATCTTCTTTTAAATCTCCAGCAGGCTCAAAAGCATCCATTGGTGGTACTGGTGGTAAGTTTTCGCCTGAGGCTTCGGCTTGTAACGCTTCAATTCTCCAGCCTTGAATAGAGTTAAAGTATTTGGTTTCACCTTGTGGATTTACCCATTCTCTGCCACGTAAATTAATGTTTATTTTTACTTGTTGTCCTACTTGGTAACTGTTTAATAAATCTGTTTTATCTTGAACAAACTCCACCATAATATGTTGCGGGTATTGCTCCTCAGTAGTTACAACTATTTCTCTTTTTCTAAACCCATTACTTCCAAAAGTTTGAGTTTCTCCAATCATTTTAATTCTTCCTTGAACTTCCATTTAATCTATTATTTATTTTTTATTAATATTATTTATTTAATATTTTTTGAAATTTAAGATAATAATATTTTCCAAGCACTTTCAACATCACCAAAACTTAAATAATTGCGTGCTAGCTTATGCTTTTGCCTATGTGTTTCTGTTTTTATATTTGGGTGTCGTTCACCTAAATCTTTTACAAATTCTTTTACACTTTCTGCAGTAGGCAATGCTTCAATATTAGCTAACATTCCTAAATCGTTTCCTGTTAAAACCATACTATTTTTAACATAATCAGGAAAATTATCTACACCTATACCTAAAGTGGTTAATGGCTTCGGGATTTCAAAAAATCCTTTTTTAGCTCTTGTGTAATAACTGCCACCAGCTCTAGCTACTAAATCTAACTTTTGTTGATTTATTGTGCCTTTATCATCTAAAACATCATCATTAATATGCAATTTTACAACTTCGCATATAATCAAATTTCCTGCGCCACCTTCATTTCCTAACTTTATAATGTCGTTCACTTTACACTCAAACTGAACTGGTGATTCGGCAACACGACATGGTTTTACAACATCCGATTTTAGCATGGTTAAACCTGCCTTTTCAAACTCGTTTACATCTTCGGCATACTCGGTACTCGCTAATGACATTTGATGAACCATATCATAATTCACCACATTAATAACCACTTCCTTTATAGCCTCTGCATTTTCCAAAGTATGCTTAGTAGTATTATTTCTAACACGACGCGCTGGAGAAAAAATCATTACAGGCGGATTAGCACTAAATACATTAAAAAAACTAAATGGCGATAAATTTGGTGTGCCATCTGCACTTAAAGTACTTGCAAAAGCAATTGGCCTTGGCGCCACAGTACTTAACAAATAGCTATGTAATTTACCTGTTGAAATGTCTGTAGGCTTATACGACGTCATTAAACTTTTTAGTTTCAACAAAACTAATCAAAAAAAACATGATAATTTTATCAAGTTTTCAACATTAGTATGCCTCTATCAACAATTTACAATTATTTCCCATCAGATGAAATGTAACTAATCTCTTAACTAACTAAAAAGTGATTTACTAAGAACTTGCGCAATAATATTAACAGATTTGCATTATATTACAAGTTAAATTAGTAGTTGATGATTTTTACCGAATACAAAAACACTTTTAGATGGATTATGATTGCGGCATCGTTTATTATGGTGTCTGTTATTTTATGGAAAACCTATGAGCTTTTTCAACATTTTAAAAAGGAAGAAAGGGTAAAAATGGAAATGTGGTCATTTGCCCAAACAGACTTACACAAAATGAATAACCTTAATGTAGATATGGGTAATTTACCTTTAAAGGTTATTACAAGTAATAAAACAACTCCTATGATAAAAGTGAATCAAGACGGAAGTTTTGATTCTAATAATATTGATGAGGAAAAAGCTAAAGATTCACTATATATTCAAAAATTAATAGCAAAATTTAAGAATGAAAATACCCCCATTGAAATACGCTATAAAAATGAGGTTTTATCTACTATCTATTATGGCAATTCACCTTTAATAAACAAATTAAAATACTATCCGCTTGCATTAATTTTAATTATAGTTTTGTTTATTGCTGTTATATTTTTCTTTTATAGTAGCAATAAAAATGCCACTCAAAATAAGTTATGGTCTGGTATGGCAAAAGAAACGGCACATCAAATTGGCACACCATTATCCTCTTTAATTGGCTGGACAGAAATTTTAAAAAGCGAACATGTTAATCCTGAGTATATTGTTGAAATTGAAAAAGATGTAGATCGCTTAAAAACCATTACCGAACGTTTTAGCAAAATAGGATCTATACCTGCCTTAGAAGTTGCCGATATTATTGAAGAAACTATCAACTCTTATGATTATTTAAAAACGAGATCTTCAAAGCTCATAGATTTTGAAATTATAACTCCAAGTGGCAATATCCCTGTAAAACTTAACAAGCAATTGTACAGTTGGGTTATTGAAAACTTGGTTAAAAATGCTATTGACGCTATGAAAGGTAGGGGCAAACTTACTATTGAAATCTCTCAACTTGAAAATAACGTAAAAGTTAGTGTAACAGATACTGGAAAAGGATTAGCAAAAAGCCAATTTAAAAGAATATTTGAACCTGGTTATACTACCAAAAAACGTGGTTGGGGATTAGGTTTGTCGCTTACTAAACGTATTATAGAAGATTTTCATAATGGTAAAATTAAAGTGCTTCAATCTGAAATAAATAAAGGCACTACTATACAAATTGCTTTAACGCGAGCGGTTTAAAAACCTCTTAAATTATGTCTGAGAAATTTATTACTATAAAAGAATTTGCTTTAAATAATAACTGCCCCGAATGTTATAGTAAAGATGGTTTACGCTTAACATTTAAACAAAAGTTTATTGAAACTAAATTTTACAAATCGATAACTAAAGACATTAAGAACAGTATTATTTGTAAAACATGCAACACTACTATTTATCCTGTACAATGGACAGATGATATTGACCGCGTTTTTGAATATCATAAAAAAGCTTTTGTGCCTAAAAAACCATCAACTTTTTTAAAGAAGTTAACTTGGATTATAATAATATCTGTTGTTGTAATAATTGTTACAGTATTATTTTTGTTGCTTTATAATAAATTATAAATACGCTTTTATAGCCTTGGCTGTATTTTGAAACTCTTCAACAGTTAGCTTGTCTTTTTGAAGAAATCTTGCATCTTCCATAGAATGTAACGGAATTAAATGTACATGTGCATGAGGAACTTCTAATCCAATAACACTAATCCCTACGCGTTTACATGGAATAGCTTTTTCAATTGCTATGGCTACTTCTCTTGAAAACTGCATTAATCCAGTATATGTAGCTTCATCTAGATCGAATATTTTATCTACTTCCTTTTTAGGAATACAAAGTGTATGCCCTTTACTGTTAGGATATACATCAAGAAATGCTAGAAAATCATCGGTTTCAGCAACCTTATAACAAGGGATTTCGGCATTTACTATTTTAGTGAAAATTGAAGCCATAAATTTTGAGGATTTTTAAGAGTATATGTAAATATAAAAGATTCCTGCTTAACTTAAACAGGAATCTTTTTAAAAATTATTTTTGCTTTTAATTATCTAGAAATCTCGATAATGTCAAATTTCATAACACCGTTTGGCACTTGTATTTCGGCTACATCGCCAACTGATTTTCCTAACAAACCTTTACCTATAGGTGAGTTTACCGATATTTTACCCGATGCTAAATCTGCTTCTCCATCAGCTACTAGTGTATAATTCATTTCCATACCATTGGTTTGGTTTTTAATTTTAACTCTTGATAATACCAATATTTTAGAGTTATCTAACTGCGATTCATCAATAACGCGAGCACCTGCTAAAGCTTCTTCTAATTTAGAAATACGCATTTCTAACATCCCTTGTGCTTCTTTAGCTGCATCATATTCGGCATTTTCACTTAAATCGCCTTTATCTCTAGCTTCTGCAATGGCTTTTGATGCTTTTACACGCTCAACATCTTTTAACTGCTTTAGCTCTTCTCTTAATTTTTTTAATCCTTCTGGTGTATAGTAAGATACTTTACTCATAACTTCATCGTTTATTTAATAAAAAGATTCCGAAACACATCTCGATTTTTATTGATTTGGGTATCTGGAATAAAAAAAATCCCGTTTACACGAGATTGTACCACAAAAATACAAAATTTTTAATTACGTGTTAATAATTGCTATAAAAGTATTTTTACTGTATTTTAATTAATCTTAAATTGCGATTTAAATTTAAAAATAATTAATGAAGTATTTTATTGTAATAATATTTACTATGTTTCTGTTTTCGTGCAGTAGCAATAGAGAAGAAGATGAAAACTGTAAATTTCTACTGAATGTTCCTGTTAATGAGGTTATTAATTTAAGCTTTCCTCAATATAGCCAATTACAATTTGCAGGCAACTCAGTTAGAGTACCCAATATAGGCAATGGTGGTGTTATTGTTGCATTTACAGGTGGAGACTATTTTGCTTGGGATGCTAGCGACCCTAATCATGTGCAAGCTTCATGCTCAGTATTAGAACCTTCTGGCTTGAATGCAACTTGTGGTTGCGATGATAAAAACGAATACAGTTTAGTTACAGGCCAATCTTTAGGAGATAATACTCTAAGGTGTGGATTAAAAAACTACCGTATTCAGAAAAACGGAAATACGCTTACAATTTTTAACTAAAAAAGCCTCAATTAAGATACTGAGGCTTAATTTAGTCATTCTCTAAAACTTTAAAGTTGCCCCAAGTAAAAAATTAGTGGTTGCTTGCGGGTAATATCCTGTACCTTCTATGGTCGCAGTAACTGCAGGGTTACTCCAAGTATCATCATAAGTGTAATAATAGCCGTTTGAAATGTACTTTTTATTAAAAATATTATTTACCAAAGCAGATAATATAATTGTTTTAAAAATTGATTTTGGTTTTATCTCGTAAGTCACATTAAAATCATTTACAAAATAACTTTCTAATTTTGAAGCTTCAGAATCATTATTTCCCATAAATTGCGCACCTACATATTTACTTAAAAGCGACATTTGAAAATTATTAGTTGGATTAAAAACCAAGGCATTTGCTGCTACTAACTCAGGTGAAAACGAAATATTCGTTTTGCCCAAATTCTCTAAAACGCCATCTCTCTGAAAAAACGTTTCTTTATTTTTATTAGAGCTTATAGTAACGTTTGGTTGAATAGCAAACTTATTAGAAATTTGTACGGCAGCATCAAGCTCTAAACCTAAACGATAACTACCACCACTATTTGCCCTTATTGGTGTACCTGTATTATCTATAGCTCCTGTTAAAACCAACTGTTCATTGTACAGCATATAATATGCATTGGCGTTGATTCTAAAGGTTCTGGTATTGTGCCTCCAACCTAACTCAAAATCGTTTAATTGTTCTGGTTTTATATTAGGGTTGTTTTCAAAATCACTCCTGCTTGGTTCGCGATTTGCTCTAGCATAAGAAAAATACAGATTATTTTTATCGTTTAATTCGTAGGTAATTCCTGCTTTTGGATTAAAGAAATTATATTGCTCATCAACCAATAAATTAATCCTGTCTGATGTTAACCCTGTTGTTTTGTAATTAACAAAACGCATTTGTAAATCGCCATACAAACTCACTTTATCATTTAATCTGTAAGTCGCTTTGGTAAATAAACTAAAGTCCTTTTTATTGCCCTGTCCGTTATAATAATTGTCATCAATTTCAGAATCACTTGCAAAACGCGCCCAAATAATTTCTCCAAAATGATCCCCAATATAACTGCTATACGATAAACCAAAATTTAAATCCAATACATTTTTTTTATAGTTTGCCCCTGCATTTACTACATAAAAATTGTTATCTAACCAACGGCGACGAATTAAATCGGTTTTATCAATGGTTTCTCCTCCAATATTAATTGGTATTAAGTCGTACTCATTAAAAGGCTCATCTTCTTTATACTGCTCAAAATAACCGCGTCCTTTAGTGTAATTTAATGCTAAATTAGTAGACCAATTGTTGTTATAACGTTCATTCCAATGTAATTGATAATGACCTTGTTGGTAATTATCTACTTCATCTTCATGAAATTGTGTAACACCATTTTCATCGGTATACATACCTGCGGTGTTAAAAGTTCTGTTATTAGCCAAAAGATCTAAATCTTCTAAACCATTCCATGATTGATAAGTAATTTCGTGTCCGCTAAACGTAATCGCTTTTATTAATGTATTATCATCAACATAAGCTGCTTGTAAAAAATATGATTTTAAATCTGACGATGCTCTATCTATATAAGCATCTGAATTAATTTTAGATAATCGACCCGCTATTTCAATACTTCTACTTCGCTCAGTACTATTATTGAGTTTTCCCGTGCTAAATTTTACGGTATGTTTTCTTGTATTAAAACTACCGAAGGAATTAGAAATTTCTCCATTTGCCTCATCAGCAACAGCATCGGTAAGCACGTTTATACTCGCGCCAAAAGCACCTGAACCATTAGTTGATGTACCAACACCCCTTTGCAATTGCAAACTTTCTACAGACGAAGCAAAATCGCCTAAATTTACCCAAAACGTTCCTAAAGATTCTGCATCGTTATACGGAATGCCATTGAGTGTAATATTAGTAGATTGCGCATTAATACCACGTACTCTAATCCCTGTATAACCAACACCAGCACCAGCATCGGTAGTTGTAACAACTGATGGCAAATAGTTTAGCAAAACAGGAATGTCTTGCCCCAAATTACGTTTTGCTAATTGCTCTTTTGTAACATTTGTGTGGGTAATAGGAGAAGTAGCATTTACACGAACTGCCTTAACTAAAACTTCATCTAATTTTTCAGTTTTTGTTGAGTCTTTTTGAACTTGATTTTGTTGTGCGTTGACACTGACTGTTAACACTAAGAGTGTTAAAAAAAGAAATAAGTTTTTCATACGATTACATTTAAAATCGAATAAAAAGAGGTCATTATTCTTTAATAGTTATTAAATAATTTTCGATAAATATTTTTAAAAAGACCTTTCGACTACGTTCAAGGTAACAAATTGCAAAATATTATATCTAAATGGCGATTATCGCCTTCCTTAGCAGCATTACCTGCTCAGGTTCAATGGGTATGATCTCAGCCGATAATAGGCACCCCTTTTTTGAGAACGCTGCAAAGATAGAAACTATTGATAATTATTTCAATCAATATCTGGTTTTTTTCTATTCGCTTTTTTTTCTGAAAGATTTCGTTTGTTTTTTAACCGTTTTCTAATAACAGCTTTTGGAATTCTAGTTGGTATTCGTTTTTTAGGAACTTTTAAACTGTTCTCGATTAAGTCTAAAAAACGTTTAATAACTAGGTCTTTGTTTTTGTGTTGGCTACGACTTTCATCACATTGTAAAATAAGTATATCATCTTTGGTTAACCTGTGCTGAAGTTTGTTTTTTAAACGGACCTTTTGTTCTTCGTTAAAAACAAAAGTGTTTAATAAATCGAATTGTAATTCTACTTTAGAAGCTACTTTATTTACATGTTGTCCGCCTGCGCCAGAGCTCCTAACGGCTTTAAACGTTAATTCTTGTAAAAGTATCTCTTTGTTAAACATTATTATACTTGATGCTCTGGTTTTAGTAAATCGTTTACCGTTTTTACAGGGTTAAATGTAGCCAGTGGTACTTCTACAAAAATAGTATTCCAATTTGCCATACTTCCGTTCCAGAGCCCAGGTAATTCTAATGCTTTTATAGCAATCCCGTTTTGAGTTTTATCTGTAATAAAAGCAGCTTCTTTATCAACAAAATTTAAAAGATTAAACCTTGCTCCTTTATAATTTTTTATACCACAAACTAAATCTGTTGGATTAAAATGAGTAGCGTTTTTAACAATTTCAGCTTGACTAGGATTTTCAATATCTATTTGAGCAAATTCTACTATTTGTAATGACATATCTCCATGCATATCTTTAACCCAAAATGGTCCACCACCAGGTTCGCCTTCATTTTTTACCATAGCACAAACACGAATAGGTTTATTTAATTTTTCTTTTAAATATTGTTTCTTTTTTTCTAAAGTTAAATCATCAAATTCATCAAAAATTGAAACATTCATTTTTTTTGATAAAAACATAGCCATATTCAACATTTCAGCTTCGTTAACAGATGCATTATCCAGCTGATGCAAAAACGAAAATGTTTGCTCTTGAACTTTAAGCAACACACCAGCAATCAGTTTTTTATACTTATTAAGTTTTTCGTTTTTATTAAAAACTACAATATTGTCAATGTTTTTAATAAAAACTAAATCGCTATTTAAATCGTTTAAATTTTCTAATAAAGCACCATGTCCTGCTGGTCTGAATAAAATGGAGCCATCTTCATTTCTATAAACCTCATTATTCTCGGTTAGTGCTACAGTTTCGGTTTCTTCTTTTTGATAAGAAAACGAAACGTTAAAAGTTGTATTGGTTTTTTGCTCCAACTCATTAATAATATTATTAAGCTCAGCAGTAAAACACGAATGGTGTTTTTCTGAAACTGTAAAATGAAGATTAGCCTTGTTTTTTGAAGAAGCATATAATGTAGTCTCAAATAAATGATCATAAAAAGCAGTTACAGCACCGTTTTTATATTTATGAAATGGCAATAAACCCTTAGGGAAGAAGCTATAATTTAAAGCATCTTCGTTTAACATAGCTTTTACCAATCCTAAAACTGCTTCGTTTTTGTTTAATTTATCAAAATTAGGGTTTATAGCTTTTGCTTTTAATACAATCTGATTGTAAAACGGAAACTTTTCAAAATTAGAAATAAAGGTTATAATAAGATTATCGTTATGTTTTTTTGCATAACTTTCAATAGTTTCATGTTCTGGATTAAACTGACTTAAAAACTGAAACAAGAATTTAAACATACGCGTTGCAGCACCAGAAGCTGGCACAAACTTTACAATGTTTAAATTATCTTGCATCTCCTCATATAAATCTATAAATTCCTTGATTTCTTGTTCGCTATAACTTTCAATACCGCTACCAATATTTGCTGCAGCAACTAAATTAGAATAAGACATGCCATTTTTTATGCGATTAACTTGTCCTTCTATTTGATTTATAGTTAATCCCTTTGATTTAATTTGATTTTGGTCTTTTTCAGTAAAATTCAAAGCTTTATTTTTTAAGAGTTTGTCAATATGGTTAATTGCCATTTCTAATCGTTCGATTTTATTTCCTTTTAACAAAACATAGGGTTTGTTATGTTTTTTAAGTGCCGTTTCAAAAGCTTTAAACATACGTGACCTTTCGTTTGGTTTATCGCGTAAGTCGTCTGCTTCCCAAGGGGTATCAATATATGTTAAAAAATATAAATCGTAAGTGTTTTCTAAGGCAAATTTTTGTAAAATCGGGTCGCATGTTCCTAAGTAATATGCTTCGGAGTACACTTTGGTTTCTAACAAATCGGTATCGCAAATTAAAACTGAATTTGCTTTTTTAACTAGCTCATTTTCCAGCTTCATTTGCCCTTCTGCTATGGGTAATAAATCTTTTGGTTGGCAAGTTTTTTGTTCAGCATTCCATTTATTTTGCAAATACTCGCGTGCATATTCTGGCACCCAAACCGTATTATAGTGCTTAGCTAACTGTTTTGAAAGCGTAGTTTTTCCAGTAGATTCTGGACCAAACAATACTACTTTTATGCAGTTTGAAGGTTGTTGTTTATACTTTTTTTCCATGCTAAATAACCTTGAATTGCTAAAACAGTAAAGATTAAATACTGTAATGAAAACATGCCCCATCCGCGTGAAGCATAAAGAGGCACGGTAATAATATCAGCAAAAATCCAAAGTGTCCAATTTTCTAATTTTTTATTTGCCATATACCACATAGCTGTAAAAAATACACCAGATGTAAATATATCTATATAATTTGACGAACTAATTTCTGTTCCGTATGCTTTATAAACCCCATAAGTTACAATCATAGTTAACAAAAACATCCCAAAACCAATTATTTTTTCCCCAGTATTTGTTCTAGAAATTGGCACTAAAACCTTATCATCTTTTTTTCGAGACCAATTCCACCAGCCATAAATACTCATTATAGAATAATAGAAATTCATCATCATATCTCCCATTAATTCATCTTTCAAAAAAATATAAACGGTAATTATTGTAGCAATAAGTCCTGTTGGATAAACTAAAATATTTTCTCTTTTTGCATAAATTACACTAGCAATACCAAAGAAAAAAGCGATAGCTTCTAAAGCAATTAAGTATGGTTCTCTTGTATAGTAAGGTTCTAAAAAGAAATCAAAAATGGGGTTCATAGTCGTGCCTATCAGTTTTTACTATTTTCATGTATAACAACCCATTTTCAATAAGTTGAAATACTTCTTTTATTTCATTTTGAAGTAAGCTCATCACCTCATCATAATCACCATAAACTTGTGTGCTCAATGGGTTTTCTAAAACTTTTAAATTTGATGCTCTTAACTTTTTTATAAAATGAATAATTGCTGGCTCAAATTTGTCTTGCAAAGGTGTTAATGTTAATTCTACTGATATTTTCATTTATTCTATATTTTATCATTCCCGTGCAGGCGGGAATCTCTATTTTATGAGATGCTGAAACAAGTTCAGTATGACAAATCACTTTCGTAATTTGTCAAAAAACGTTTCATCTTCCTCAAAAGCAGTTCCTATAACTACCATATCTGCTCCAGAACTGTATGCGTTTTCTAATTGTTGAGTATTTTTTATACCACCACCAACAATTAATGGAATTTTTATTTCATTTTTCACTTTTAAAATTATTTCAGAATCTACAGGATTTAATGCGCCACTTCCTGCTTCCAAATAAATAAGTTTCATCCCTAACAATTCACCAGCCTTAGCAGTATTTACTATATTTTGAATAGTATTTTTATCCATTGGTTGTGTTTGCGTCACACGCTCTATAGCAGTTTCGTTTCCACTTTCTATTAAAATATAACCTGTTGAAATAACTTCTAAATTCGTGGTTTTTATTATAGAAATAGACTCCACATGTTTCCCAATTAAATAATCAGGGTTTCTGCCTGAAATTAAAGATAAAAACAAGAGTGCATCAGCCTTATTTGTAATTTGAGAAATAGCTCCAGGAAATAAAACAATAGGACGTTTAGTGTGTGTTTTAATTTCAGAAACCAATACTTCTGTTACTTTATCTTTAACGGTACTACCTCCAACAAAAATATGAGTAGCTACAGATTGATTTACTTTTTTAATGAAACGTGCAACATCATCAACAGAGAATTTATCAGGGTCAATTAAAACCGCTAATAATTTTTCATGATTTAAAATCGAGTTTTTTATGTTTTTATAAATGTTTTTCATTTTAGGCAATGGCATAAGCACAAGCAAATCCTTCAAACTCTAAAAATTGGATATTATAGCGATGTTTTTTTGTTTTATAATCTATCCAAGCTACAGTTTCATTATCATCAATATTAAAGGGGATTACTAAGCAATGCTTTTTAAAACTCAACCCTGGTGTTGCGTAAAGCTTATATAAAGATTCTTTTACGCACCAAATAGCAGTTAGTTTTTTTATGTAGTCTGCATCATTTTCATCTAAATAATTAAACTCATAATCAATAAATTTATGAGAAATTATACTGATTTTATCACGTTGTTTTTCAATATCTATTCCAATAACTGAATCGCTAACTATAACTCCTGAAAAATTAAAAGAATGAGTAATAGAAATTTGTTTTCCATCTTTCAAATGTGGTTTCCCATTTTCATCATAAAACAAATCCTTATCAGAATATCCAAATTCAGCCAATAATTTTCTAACACTTAAAAATCCACGTTGATGCATTTCACTTTTCATACTCAAAACACGTTCTAAACTTTTAGGTTTTAAATCAACTGATTCAAATAAATCCTTATAAGACTCAGAAATCTTCCAGATTTTAACAGTAGTTTGTGAGTTTGGAGTTATGGTTTTATAAAGTGGCATTTATTATTCTGAAAGTTATTGATTATCTTTGCATCGCCTAAGGCAAATTAAACATTTTGGCATGCGAATTTAAGTATTTTAAGTTCTAAACACAAAGATGTAATACCTTAAAACAATAAGAAAAAAATACTATGAGTACAAAAACAATTCCTTACGTAGCAAATAAAGTTAAAGACATATCTCTTGCTGATTGGGGACGAAAAGAAATTGAATTAGCAGAAGCAGAAATGCCAGGTTTAATGAGTTTAAGAGAAGAATACAAAGACGCTCAACCGCTAAAAGGCGCACGTATTGCTGGGTGCTTACACATGACTATTCAAACTGCTGTATTAATTGAAACTTTACAGGCTTTAGGAGCAGAAGTAACCTGGAGTTCTTGTAATATCTTTTCAACACAAGATCAAGCCGCAGCTGCAATTGCTGCTGCTGGAACTGCAGTTTATGCTTGGAAAGATATGACAGAAGAAGAGTTTGATTGGTGTATAGAACAAACTTTATTTTTTGGTGAAGAAAGAAAACCACTAAACATGATTCTTGATGATGGTGGAGATTTAACTAATATGGTTTTAGATAAATACCCAGAATTAGCTGCTGGAATTAACGGTTTATCTGAAGAAACCACAACAGGTGTTCACAGACTATATGAGCGTGTAAAAAATGGAACTTTACCAATGCCTGCTATTAATGTAAACGATTCTGTAACTAAATCTAAATTCGATAATAAATACGGTTGTAAAGAATCTGCAGTTGATGCAATTAGAAGAGCAACAGACATTATGCTAGCAGGAAAACGTGTAACTGTTTGTGGTTATGGCGATGTTGGAAAAGGAACTGCTGCCTCTTTTAAAGGCGCAGGAAGTATTGTAACCGTTACCGAAATCGACCCAATTTGTGCATTACAAGCAGCCATGGATGGTTTTGAAGTTAAAAAACTAGAAACTGTAGTTAGCAACTCAGATATTGTAATTACAACAACAGGCAACAAAGATATTGTACGTGCAGAGCATTTTAAAGCCATGAAAGACAAAACCATAGTGTGTAATATAGGACACTTTGATAATGAAATTCAAATGGCTTGGTTAAATGACAACTACGGAAATACCAAAAACACCATTAAGCCACAAGTTGATAAATATACGATTGATGGAAAGGATATTATAATTCTAGCCGAAGGACGTTTAGTAAACTTGGGTTGTGCTACTGGTCATCCTAGTTTTGTAATGAGTAACTCGTTTACAAATCAAACTTTAGCTCAAATTGAGTTATGGAATAATGCTGATGCTTATCAAAATGATGTATATATGTTACCAAAACATTTAGATGAAAAGGTAGCAAAATTACATTTAGCAAAAATAGGCGTTGAGTTAACGGAGTTAAAGCCGTATCAAGCTGAATATATTGGTGTAACGGTTGATGGTCCATATAAGCCTGAGCATTACAGATACTAATTAGAGTAATAGATATTAAAAAAGAAGTCGTCTAAAAAGTAATTTTTAGGCGATTTTCTTTTTGATTATTTTTAGCTTATTGTTTTAGTTTTCAATATTAGGGTTCAAAAAGCTTGATTTAAAAAAGCAAAAGCGATTTTATAGCGCTAAACTATACTTTTTAAGGTTATGTGCCATGGCAACTAGCCCTATTTCTACATTTACTTTATCAATACCTCTTAGCATAAATCGTTTAAAATTCATATTATGTTTTATATTTCCAAATACGGCTTCTACATCCCAACAGCGTTGTTTTCGCTTTGCAATACCTTGCTCACTGGTAAGCAATGTTTTGGCTTGTGCTTTTAATCGGATTAGGTTATAGTTGCGTTCTATGATGCGATTGTACTTGGATTTATGGCACAGACTTCTTAAAGAGCAACTATTGCAGTTCTGAGCTTGATAGCGATGTATGGTTTGCTCAAAACCATTTTTTGTTTTCTTTTTATAGCTTCCAATATTAGTCAAGGCTTGACCCATTGCGCA
>NZ_JAKKDU010000009.1 GCF_021728535.1 Wocania arenilitoris
AAACGAAAATCAAAACATTAAACGACAGAAAAAAACAATATCAAAAATTTAGCTTAAATTAGCATTAAACCCTCTCTTAAATTTTAAACCAAAAAGTTCAAATTTATCTGAAGACTTACAACGTAACCGTAATCTGAAACCGTGTTTTTCAACAAGTAGGCCATAGTACTAAAATTGTACGATTTCTTATCAGTCTGTTTTAAATGATCTGCCATGACCTGAAAAGCCTCTCGACTGTAAAAGTCATCTGCATTAATGATGGCGAAGTTTTCAGTTACGATGTCTTTTGTCATTAAAAGTGCATGCCCCGTACCCCAAGGCTTGGTACGCTCGGGATTTAAAAATCTTTCAGGAACGTTTTCCAGCTCCTGATAAACAAAATCGGCTTCTGCTCGTCCAGAAAGTTTTTTGTTGAAAATGGCTTTAAATTCCTTTTCAAAACTTTTTCTTATTATAAACACGAATTTCCCAAAACCTGCCTGTAGAGCATCATATATAGAAAAATCTATAATTGTATCGCCTTCAGGTGTAAAAGAATCAATCTGTTTTAAACCTCCATAACGGCTTCCCATACCTGCTGCTAATATGACTAGTGTAGGTTTACTTATTTTACTCATTGCTTTATTTTATAATTATTTTATTTATTTAATATTATTTTCCCAAATGAAGTAGGTACATGAAAATCTGGTTCATCTGTTTTTGGATCCACCCATGTAATCCATTCAATCTTAGCTTCACTCTTTAAATCTTCTGCTAGCCTAGTACAATCTCCTCTATAAATACCTACTTCCATCTTATTATCTTTTAATAAGCCTAACATTTTCAAGGATTCTAAACTAAGTATTACGTCTACTCTATATCCATTTTTTATGGTCACTCCTTTTGCAAATAAATGACCATTGGGCCAATTCCAAGAATTATCAAACCTCCTATAGAATTCAGCCTTATAATCTAATACTTTTCCTTTAGGGTCAATTTCTAGACAGAAATATGGATTCATATTTTTATTTTTCCTAAAAAATATTTCTACACGATCGGATTGAGCTACATCTAATTCGCTCTTCATCTTATCATAAATCAATACATTTGAATCTTTAACATCATATCTTAAATATAGATACTTGCCAGTATGAATAGCCTTAAAGCTCATGTCAAAAGGATAATCTTTATTCCAAGGGTTCGAAAAATCATTTAAGCATTGAACAGAATTCCATACGCTATCTGGTATAAAGTCGTTAATAGATTTGACTTTATAACCTATTTTCTCAACTGTATAACTATTATAGTTTAGTGGTTTATTACAACTCAATAGAATAAAAAATAAAAGACTAGTTCCAACACTTAAACATCTAATTTTAATTATCATTTTGTAATTTTGTCTAAAACATACTTTATTAGTTTCTCAACTTCACTTTTGTAATTTGGATTTGCATTTTTATTTAGTCTATTTGCAATGATTAAACAAATAGCAATAGCCTCATGACCCAATAATTTTGACAAACCATACATAGCAGAACTCTCCATTTCATAGTTCGTTATTCTATGGTCTTCATAAAAAAAACTAGACAACTTGTTGTTTATATTTTTCAACTTAGAATTTAACCTTAGTTCTCTCCCTTGTGGAACATAAAATCCAGGAGAAGTAATTGTTATGCCTGAATGAGTTTCTTTACTGTTTAATATATCATATAATTCTTCTGAAGCATCTATAACATATGGAGAAAAAAATAAATGATCTGATCCTAGATGTGTCTTAAAGGTTACGCTATATTCCTTATTTATTATCTTTTCGTTATTTAGATAAAAGTATAATAGGTTATCAAATCCTACAGATTTTTTTGATATCACATAAGAATTTACAATGATATCTTTCTGCAAACTTCCAGATGTTCCTATTCTTATAAAATTTAACTTCTTTCTTTTATTTTTAATCTTTCTGCTTTCAAAATCTATATTCACTAAAGCATCGAGTTCATTCAATATAATATCAATATTACCTATTCCAACTCCTGTTGAGACTACTGTAATTCTTTTGCTATTATATTTGCCTGTAATACTAACATATTCTCTGTTTGATATTTTAAATTCAACATCATTTAAAAAAGATTCGATGACATTAACACGTTTAGGATCACCAACTAAAATGATGGTATCTGCAACTTGTCCTGGTTTTAAATGCAAATGAAAAATACTATCATCTGGATTTAATATTAACTCTGAATCTAATAACATCCTTATTTTGCTTTAATAATTAATGCCATTGAAATATTTCTACAGCCTTCATGGTCAAACTTACCATTGTCTGTTGGGTAATTAACGACACCATTATAGGGATGATCTTTAATCCACATCGTTGAAGAACCTCCTCCGTCTAAATTAAGAGCCTTGTTACATTTAAAGATATCAAATAACAACGTTGTTAATTCTTTAGCACTCATTCCTTTGGCTTGTTCACTTCTACCATCAACTACAACCATAATTAAATGATTATCTTTTGTAAGTCCTATAGCTGTTCTAGGGTGGCGAACTCCCTGATGACGGTTTCTATCTTCATAATGCAATTCATTAAGTTCTTTTTGAGTATAATTACCTTCTACAAAGTACTTTCCTACAGGCACTCCTTCTTGGATTAGAACAGGTGATGAACTCATTACATAAGGTGTATCTGTATGTTCGTATAATGCTTTATTGCCTAGACGAATATCTATCTCGCCTTTTTTGTTTATGGATATAAACCCTTCTGACTTCCAATAAAGAGGGTGTTCTTTAGGGTACTCAATAGTCTGATATATAGAATCGTTTCTTTTAAAAAAACTACCCCATCGTCCTTCTTTATCTCTATCTGGATATGTTCCATTAATAGCAACAAGAGCTCCTTTCCCTTCAATCAGTTTATAAACGGGCTGAAATTTATCTTTTGAATTAACCCAATCTAATTTCACATCTGCTTTGTCTAAATCAATATCAATAACATTTATGGTTTGATTTGAACTAAACAAGGGGTAATATGCTTTCCACTGCTTCCATATAATTCCTTTTTGCAAGGAGGAAGTGCTCCAACCATTGTTTACTTTTAATTCTAGGTTTTTATTTGAATTGCAGGAAGCAATCAAAAAAACTAGAAATAAATAAACATGGATTTTTATTGATTTTAATAACATCTTTTAAAATATTTTAATAGTTATAAATCACAAATTAGCCATTCCCAATTTCCTAGAGGTTTCCCATTTACCTCTAGTAAAATCAGGAAATTTCACAGGAATACTTCCCAGTTCTACTGATATTTTTGATAATGGTCCAACCACTGACCAAGCAACGCCATCATATACATCCATATCTAGAGCCCATCCTTTATTTAAACATTCTATTAATCGGTATGCCATCACAAAATCCATACCTCCATGTCCACCTTTGTGCTTATCTATTTTTTCTTGAAGTTTATTCCAAATAGAATGACGGTGTTTTGCATGCAATTCTTTATATTCAGTTTCATTTAAAAAATGGTGTCCTTTTCCATCTAAAGAAATTTTACTTGGATATCCTTGGTGGTAGGCTTTTGTACCTGCCAACACATTTTTTCTATCATAAGGTCTAGGTGTCACCACATCATGTTGTACTAGAATAGAACGCCCTTTATTCGTCTTTATCAAACTATTATTCATATCGCCATGAGCAAAATCTGTTTTTCCATAAAACTCATTGTCCTTACTTACTGTTTGAGCATATTCTGACAGTGCAGCTTGTGGGCTACTCATTGATACTAAAAAGTCAAATTTATCACCACGTTGAACATCCATGTACTGAGCTACGGGTCCTAAACCATGGGTTGCATATAAATTACCATCTCGTTTTATATGATGCTTCATACGCCAGTTATTGTATGTTGCATTGTTAAAAAGTCCTTTTCTCAAATCATGTACATAAGCAGCTTCTGCATAGGTAAGAGTTCCAAAAACACCGGCTTGCGCCATATTTAACAACCACAATTCTTCATCGCCATAGCATACATTTTCAAGCATCATACAATTGCGTTGGGTGGCTTCTGCAGTATCTACTAATTTCCAACAATCGTCAATTGTGTAAGCAGCAGGAACTTCAACCCCAACATGTTTTCCTTGTTCCATAGCATAAACACTCATGGGTACATGGTCTTCCCATGGTGTTGCTATAATAATTAAATCTAAGTCATCTCTTTTTACCATTTCTTTCCAAATAGTGAGGCTTCCTGTATATGTCTTTGGTTTTTCATTCCCATGCTTTTTTAAATACTCTAAAGAGCGATCTACCATACTTTCACGAACATCACAAATCGCTGTAATCTCAGCCATTTCTGGACACAAGGCATTGAATTGGTATAATAAGCCTAAACCTCTATCTCCACAACCTATTAAACCTATCCTAACTTTTTTAATAGGTGCTACCTTTAAGCCCATTACAGACTTATTTGTTGTGGGTCTTGCCTTTGAAATTTGTTCTACTATATTTTCTTTAGAAACCTCACTACTTAAACCAAAAGCTGAAGCACCTATAAATGCACTTAAATAAGTGCTGTTTCTTAAAAATTTTCTTCTTGAATTATTATTTTCCATTTATTAATATTTTATTATTTTTCTACTAATTCTCCTGCTTCTTGCTTAATTTCTATCTTCTCTATAACGCCACTAAAGGACTCTTCAATAGCTGATCCAAAAAACTTCATTGGGCAAAGCATTTGAATATTTTCACTACCAATTAATTTTCCATCAGCATATAAACTTGTTTCTCCTTTTTTTCCTACAATAGTTATTTCTACTGATTTATTTATAGGCAATTGATAATCAAAAACGAGTATCTTAGGGATAAGTGATGTAAGTGGCGTTACTCCTTCAGATTTATTGGCACGAACAATGCCTATTCCTCTTTTTGTTATTTTTTTATCTCTATCGGTAAAAACATGCTCTAAATTTGCATAAACCGTAGCCCACCTAGAGGATAAAAGAACTTGATTGTCTAAAGATGTAGAGGCTCGTTTTAAAGTCAATTTCAATTTCCATGGATACTCCACATTTTTTGTTTTACTTTTTAATTTCAAAAATGGCTTATGTTCTAAATCAATTAATCTAGCCGACTTATAAAGTATTTTATCTTTTGAAAAACTTCTACTCAAAAATTTAGTTTGTGGAATTTTCATTAAACTGCTCATCACTTTATTAAACTCTTCTATAGAATCATAAGCTTTAGTTCCCCACATTTTTTCAGAAAACACCATCATTGATGGAATGCTCAATCTAGAGATTTCAGAAATAGTGTATCCGCTAGGTCCATAATCATTCCATATATGTAATTTACTACCCAACAACCCTGGGCTTTCTTTTGATAAATTTTGATCCTCATTATGGCTAAAATATTCTGGTGTCCATTTTTCATAAATAAACTTGTTCTTTACTCCATAGTACGGAGCTCCGGGAACAATGTAAGTGAAATAATGACCAGAATTAATAAATTGATACCCATTTTCCGATTTATTTTTTGAGTCATTGGTTTCCCACATATCTATAATAATATCCTTATCTACCTCTGTATGACCTGGCATATGCTCATAGCCAGACCAAATACGTGTTGTTTTGTTATATTTTTTAACTACTTTATTAAAATGGTTAATATATTTTCTAAAAGTTTCTCCTAAATGAATTTTTAAAGAATCGTTTTTAATACTCTTTATCCTATATTCGTCTGTACCCAAATGAAAATCTGGTGCATCAAAATGAGGAATAACTTCATCTAAGATTTCTTCTACAAAAGGGTAAACATCTTTATTGGTAATATCCAGATATTTAGCTGTAAGCCAAGGGCTTTTTAAATCTGGACGGACGTTGGTAAAGGCCAATGAATGACCAGGAGAATCAATCTCAGGCGTTATGGTAATACCATAAGAATGAGCAAAATCTTGTAATTCTCTAATTTCTTTCCAGCTATAATGTCCATCTATTGAAGTTAAACGAGGATATTTATTACTCTCAAGACGATAAGCCCCATAAGTAAGTCCAGAATTATCACTTAAATGTATATGAAACTCGTTCATTTTAACCCAAGCCATAGCTCTTATATAATCTTTTAATTCTTCAATGCTGAAAAATTTTCTAGCTACATCAATAAGGAGCATCCTTTTTTCATATGAAGAATAATCTACAATATATCCGTTAGGAATACTTTTATGATATTTTTTTTGTGAAAAAAGTTGTAATAACGTTCTGGTAGCATATAGCATTCCGTTATAAGAAGCTGCTGTAACGTGAGTCTGCTTACCTAAATTAATCTTATACAAATCTTTTTTTGAAATTTCTTTTATATAATTAATATCAAAATAGATATCTATGGAGGATTTATTAGGTTTGTTCTTAACTTTTAAACCTATATCTTTTAATTCTTCTCGGAATCTTTCTAACAATAATTTTTGATTTGAATTTATATTTTTTGAATAGATTATAGTAATACAATCATAATAAGATTTTGTTAAAGAATCTGTCCATTCTTGTATTGCTGGAACTACGGTTAGAGGTTCTTGAGAATTTATCTGATTGAGCGAGCCTATCAGTATCATTAAAAATATTATTTTTTTCATAAATCTAATTGCATTTTATAATTTATTACTATTCAATAAATACCTATTTAGTTGTAAAAAAATAATTTAATTTTTCTTGAAAATTAGTTCTGTTGTTAATATTTGCCATTACTAATTGACAACTAGGTGTTGGCTTTCCGTTACTTTCATTTATTCTAATTTCCTTTATGTAAAACAGATAAAATTAAATCTAAAAAAAGTTGTACTGCCTAATTAGAGGCTAAAAGAGAAATATGCTTCCAACCATTCTAAAAAGCTTATATCATGTCAACTTAACACTCATTAATAAGCCAATATTCTCCGACAAATAATTAAAAAATAAAAGAAGAAAAGGCTTAAAATATATATCTTAAGCCTTTTAAAAAAAACTAACTCAAACTAACTAAGATTTCAAAATTCAACATTAGTAAAACTATTACACTAAAGTTAATATCCTGGATTTTGATCTAATATATCAGGGCCTACTAAATCAATTTCATGCTGAGGGATTGGCCATAAATAATGCTTAGAAGCATCAAAACTTAGATCTCGAATAAACCTATAATCTCCTGCTGCATCTTTTGCACCCTTCATCTCACCATTTAATACTGTTTCTGCTATTTTCCATCTACGAATATCATTAAGTCTAAAATCTCCATGTTCCATTCCTAATTCAACACGACGTTCTCTTCTAACTATTTCGCGAAGTTCACTTTGACTTGTAGTCGTTATTGCTGGATAATTACCAACACCAGTACGTGTTGTATTATATGCTCTTGCTCTAACATCATTTATTGCATCTAACACGGATTGGTTTATAGAACCACTTTCAATATTAGCCTCGGCAAAGATTAATAACACCTCAGCATAACGCATTAATATAATATCTCTATCATACCTACCCCAACCAGTATAGCCAGCATCTTGAATCAATTTACGAGCATAATATCCAGTATTACTTGCAGCGTCAACACTAGGCCCTGTCAAAGGACTTCCTGATAACATATCTCCTTTTTTAAACACAGCCATATTCAATCTAGGGTCTCGATTATTAAATTCATTGTTCGGGTCAAATATTGATGTTGCATCATTAATGGCTTTCCCATCAGTTGTTTCAAAGGCATCTACAAATGATTGTGCTATTTTCACTGCACCAGTTTCATTTCCAGCAATCACATGGTTATTAGCATATACTCTAGCTAAATAATAATGAAATGTATCAGGATTGTTGTATCTCACTGAAAAAATAACTTCTACATTATCCTCGTTAGGTTTTTGATGTAGATTTAAATAGCCTTCACCAGTTCCATCTTGAAAAAGATCATAACCTAAAGCCATGACATCTTGTGCAGCTGTAGCAGCTTCAGGATAATTTCCTGCGTATAATAATGTACGTGCTTTTAAAGTTAATGCCGCTCCTTTTGTAGCTCTTCCTAAATCTGAAGCTCCATATGATGTAGGCAAATCTTCAGCTGCTTCAGTTAATTCTGATGAAATAAATGCGGTAATTTCTGCTGCTGTAGATCTTGGAACCCCTAACTCATCGGTTCCTAACGGAGTTGTAACAAGTGGCACACCTCCCCAATTATTTCTTAATATTGAATAGTGATAGGCTCTAATAAACCTTGCTTCTGCAATAAATCTAGCACGCAAATTTTCATCCATCTCTGGTCTATCAATATTGGCTAAAAAAACATTACAAATCCTGATACTAGTATATAATTCTTTGTAAATATTTCCTACGTTACTATCTGTAGCCCCTATAGACCCATTTTGAAAACCGTTATAAGTTCCTGTGGCATCATCCGTCATTGTTCCTGCAGCAAAAAGATAGGTGTTCATCGTGCTCCAAACACTTCCTCGTTCTGCAAAAGTAGCGTATGCAGCTGTAAGTGCATCAAAAGCTTCCTTTTCTGTTTTCCAAAATGATACATCTGTTAATTTATCACCAGGAGCTACATCTAAAAAATCGTCATTACAACTTATGACTCCTATAGCTAATAAAGTATATAATATAAATATTTTTTTCATTTTTTTTGTTTTAAAAAGTTACATTAAACCCAAGTAGAAACTGTCTATTTGTTGGATAATTATTATTATTCCAAGCAAAGCCATTACCATGTGCAAATTCAGGATCAATATCCTTTAATTTAGAAATATATAGTAAATTCTCTCCAGATAAATAAATTCTAAATTTATTAACTCCTAAAGAACTTAGAGCCTCTTTTGGTATCGTATAACCTATTTGCATGTTTCTCAACTTAGCAAAATCACCCTTATTAACCCAATACGTACTAGCTTGGTAATTTCTTCCTTGGTTAGCAAAACCTAATCTAGGGAAATCTGCATTCGTGTTTGTTGGTGTCCAAAAATTATCAACCATACTTTGTACTGGTGCTGCATCTCCCCAAAATGGACGTACTGTTGGTCCATTTGTTAATACCTTATGACCTGCAAACCCCTGCCAAGCCATAGAAAAATCGAAATTATTCCAATCAAACCCTAAATTCAGTCCAAAATTATATTTTGGAAAATAGCTTCCTAATGATTTTCTATCATCACTATTCACTTTACCATCAGGCTGCCCTGTTAACTCTCCATTAGCATCACGCCCATTAAAGTCAAGATAACGAACGTCTCCAGCTTTAGGAGTACCACCCAAAGCTGATTGGTCTGGAGCAAAAATTGCCTCCGTATCAGTATTAAACAAACCATCAGCTACATAACCATAAATGTTTTGGATTGGATCTCCCACAGAACGCCCTGGACTATCTGTACCTTTTAAATCTGTTATTTGGTTTTTTACATAGCCAACATTTGCATTTATATAATAATTAAAATTATTATTAATAGCATTTTTGTAGTTTACATTAACTTCCCATCCTTTGTTTTCAACAGATCCTGCATTTAATATCGGAGGCTTTGCTCCTAAAAGATATGACTGATCTAAACCTATTAGAATATCGTCTGTAGTTTTTATAAAATAATCAGCAGTAACAGATAACGAATTGTTAAAGAATCTAGCATCAATACCAAAATTTGTTGTTGTAATCTTTTCCCATAAAATATTAGGATTCCCCAAAGTTGCACTCTCTAGAACACCATTAGTTGAAGAATCACCAAACGAATAATTGTAATTATTTCTTGGACCAAATGTATTTAGAAATTTATAATCTCCTATTTCTTGATTTCCTAATATTCCCCATGATCCTCTTAATAATAAATGACTAATGCTTTCCGATTTAAAAAATTCCTCATTAGAAATTTTCCATCCTCCAGAAAATGAAGGAAAATAATCGAATCTGTTTTCTTTTGTGAATCTAGACGTTCCATCGTATCTTACTATGCCTTCAATAAAGTAAGTATCCTTAAAGTTATAATTAACTCTCCCAAAAACTGATCTTAATGTATATTCAGTAGCATTACCTTTAGTACCATCACTTCCATCAGCAACACCATCTAATTCAGTTAACTCATTACTTGAAGAAAGATTAAACCTACCTGCTTCAACCATAGACCAATTTCTATCTCGCTGTTCAAAACCTAACAACCCTTTTACATTATGATTGTTAAATGATTTATTATAAGTTAAAAGTAAATTAGACGTATAATCTTTAACGGTTTCATTTCTTCTAACTAAATAACCAGAGGCTATATTACTACCATTATAAGTATCAGTTGCAGCATCGTATCTATGCCATTGTACCACGTCTCTTTTTCTATTTTGAAGTCTATTGTCGTTTCTTGCAGAAAATTGACCTCTCACTTTTAAATCTGGAGTTATTTTGAACTCTGCAAAAGCAGTAGTTACGTAGTCTGTGTTTTTATCGACATCAGTCCCTAATGGTAATTCTAAATAAGCTAGCATATTTCTTCGACCAACACCAAATTCTCCCATGTTTTTCCAAAGACCATTTTCAAATTGATCAACTTCTCCAGGAAATTCTCTATATGATTCTGTAATAATTTGACCTACCGATTGAATATTTCCTGTTGTTGTTCCAAAAGACCCTGCCAACTTTAAACCTACATCTAATTTATTAGATACTTTTTGGTTTATATTAACACGATAGTTTTTTCTGTTATAACCAAATGTTTTAATTAAAGAACCTTCATCAAGATAACCAAAAGATAAATTGTATGTTGTTTTATCATTACCGCCAGCTACACTTACATTATGAAAATACTTCAATGGACTACCACTTTCTAACAGTTTTTTAAAGTGATCTATATTGGCGTGTGTTTGAGGACTTGTACCATCTCTAAATTTTGACAAATCATCATCTGTAAACAAAGGAGCTTGTCCATCGTTTATTCTTGCTTCATTATACAATTTAGCATAATTGTACGAGTTAACTCTGTTTGGCACTTTAAAAGCCTCTTGAGTGCCTACACCGCCATGATATTTTACTACAGGAATTCCTTTACGACCATTTTTTGTTGTAATTAAAATAACTCCATTTGCAGCTCTTACACCATATATAGCGGCCGATGCGTCTTTTAATACCGAAACGTTTTCAATATCGTTTACATCTACATCTTGCATATCTCCTTCTATACCATCTACTAAAATTAAGGGGTTGTTTTTAGAAGCGTCGCCTAAAGTCCCAATCCCTCTAATTCTCAATTGTCCTGCGCTCGCACCTGGTCTTCCAGATTGTTGTATAACAGCCAACCCTGGAACTTGTCCTGCCAATAATGTTGACACATTTGGCGCTGGTCTGTTTTCAATATCCTTAATACTTACTGAGGATACCGCCCCTGTTAAATTAACTTTCTTTTGGGTACCATAACCAACAACAACAACCTCGTCTAACAAAGCAGTGTCTTCAACCAATATCACAGAAATATTTGATTGATTATTAACAACAATTTCCTGTGTTGAAAACCCTAAATAAGATACAACAAGTGTGGCATTTTTATTTGTAACTGCAATTGAAAACTTGCCATCAAAATCTGTTTGAACACCATTAGCTGTTCCTTTTTCAAGAATATTTGCTCCTGGTAAGGGCTGCCCATTGCTATCTACTACAATACCAACCACTTGATGTTGTTGTATTTCAGACATCAAAGATTCTGAATAGCTATTATTTGCTTTCATAGTAAATAATATTGCTACTGTAAATAAAGCTGCTAATTTCATTTTTAAATTAACTTCTATTAAAGAGAATAGCCCCCTTTTTTGATATATTTTTCTCATATCTAAATAATTTATATTATTTTATTTTTATGTTATCTACTCTCATTTGAACTCCTTGTCCGCCTCCAGTTCCACTACTACTATAAAAGAAGGCAACATAAGCTTCTCCAGAATACATTGATAAAGATGCTGAAGAGCTTGCATAAACCGTATTATTATTCAACGCATTGTCAATATTTGCATTTAAGGATGTCCAAGTGGCTGAAGTAGGATCTCCTGAGCCATTGTAATCTGTTGAAATCATTGCATCTAATCCAAAACCTGCTGCATCTGACCATTTTGAAAAGTAATCAAAAGTTAATTTGATATCATTGTCAGTAGGTAGTTCTAAAGCTGGTGTAATTAGCCAATCTTTAGATGGCTCATCACCTCCATAAGAATTTACTTCAAAAGCAGAGCCACCATCGAAGTCGCCTACGCAGTGCCAATCTTTATTGCTGGCTTCAGAATAATTTGTCCAAAAATCTGGTAAATCAGGACATGTAGCATCAAAATTTTCTACTAACAAAGGCTCTTTAAGACTTACATTATCTACTCTCATTTGAACACCTTGTCCACCTCCAGTTCCACTGCTAGTATAAACGAAAGCAATAAACAAAGATCTTCCTGAATAAGGAGATAAGGATGTTGTAGAGTTAGCATAAACCGTATTATTATTCAATGCATTATCTATATCAGCATCAATCGATTCCCAAGTGGCAACCGTTGGGTCTCCTAAACCGCTATAATCTGCTGAAATCATTACATCTAATCCAAAACCATCTGCGTCTCCCCATTTGGAAAAATAATCAAAACTTAACTCCGCGATATTCACATCAGATAATTCAAAAGCTGGTGTAATTAGCCAATCTTTAGATGGCTCATCACCTCCATAAGAATTTACCTCAAAAGCAGAGCCTCCATCGAAATCACCTACACAGTGCCAATCTTTATTACTGGTTTCAGAAAAACTTACCCACCCTTCTGGTAAATCAGGGCAAGCGCCATCAAAATCTTCTGAAAAAGATGCAAGTTTAGGAGGCGCTACAGGAGTGCTACTAATTGTTGCTCCTTCTGAATAAACAAAAGGTTCTCTTTCTCCTGCTGCTGAGGAAAGTGTAAAAGTATATTCTTGATCGTTTTCTAATGGTATAATCTCATAAGAGGTTACTTCCCTTCTTAAAAATATAGGATCTGAACCACCAGGAGAATATGTTAGTTTATAACCTACAACATTTTCTTGTTTAGCCCAACTTAAAGTTACTTTTCGGTCTCCTTCAGACGCTTGAAGGTTTGTTGCATTTTCTGGTGAGGCTATTGGTGCAACAACAATATCATCATCTTTATCACATGATATATTATATAGCAATGCAATACATGCTATTAAGGTCAAAGTCTTTTTCATTTTTTTTAGTTTTAGAAATTGTTTTAACATAGTTTATTTTTTTTAGTTGTAAGTAATTGTTTCGTCATAGTTCAAAATGTTTTTTTGGTTAATATTCATTTTTAAGTTTATGTTGTAAAATTATAGGCAAGAACCTGTTTGCGAGTTTTAATTTTTCATCAAAAGCTTTTAATTTTTCATCTATTTACTAAAAACGTAAAAAATTCGTTATTTAAATAATTCGTCTAATCTCTGTATTTACTATATTACAAGAAGATAAAAGACCTTTTAGTATATGCATAAAGAGCACAACATATTAATCCTGCTTTTAAGTAATATTTTTTTTATATCCACTTTTGCCTATTCTCAAAACGGCACTTTAAAGTTTGAAGAGTTTGTTATTGAAGATGGTTTGGCTTCTGTTAATTGTATACTAAAAGATAGTGAGGGTTTTATGTGGTTTGGAGGCACACATGGCCTTTATAGATATGATGGTTATAAATTTAAAGTCTTTAAAGTAAATCCTAATAACATTTATGCAATTAGTAACAACAACATTATCTCTTTATATGAAGATAATGAAGGTTATATATGGGTTGGTACCAAACAAGGTGGTATTAATAAATACAACCCAAAAACCGAAACCTTTTTAAATTATAAAAACACTAAAAATTCTATTTACAAGGAGAATTATATTACTTGTATAACAGGGAATGATAATACTATATGGATTGGCTCTTATGGAGATGGTATGTATGTATTAAACAAAACCGACAATACCCATATTACATATTCCCATAATAAAACTGACAAAAATTCGATTAGTAACAATTATGTATTCTCAATAGCTATAGAGAATAATGATGTATGGATTAGCACCAGAGCTGGAACACTTGATAATTATAATACAAAAACAAAATTTTTCTCTCATTATACTTACAATAATATCAATTACCAAAGTACTAGAACTGGTCAGCGTATTTGTTTAGACGCTTTAAAAAATGTGTGGATAGGCACTGAAGATGATGGTTTGTATAAATTCGATATCAAAACAAAATTATTTAAACATTTTAAACAAGGAAATATAGAAAACACTTTAAGCTCTAACGGTATTACAGATATAAAATATTCTAACTCTGGAATAATATGGGTAACAACCTATAATGGACTTAATGCTATTGATATTAGCACTAATAAGGTTACTAGTTATCAAAAAGATAATTACAATCCATATAGCGTTACATACAATCTTTCTTATTCTTTATTTGTTGATGATAACAATACACTTTGGCTGGGCATGAATGATGGAACGGTTAACAAAACTACTAGTTCGCCTTTCGAAATTTATCAAACATCATTATCTAAAGAATTAAATAGTTTAAGTTTTAATGCTGTTACTTCACTGTATATGGGAACCAAATATTTGTGGGTTGGTACAGGTGCAGGCGGACTAAATAGATTCGATTTAAAAACAGGTGCATTTTATATTTACAAAAGGGATCTAAATAATGACAAATCCATTCCGTCAAATATTGTGATGAATGTATTTGAAGACAAGGCAAAAAATGTTTGGACAGGAAACTTTAAGAATAGTATTGTAGGTTACAAAAGAGAAAACTCTGATGATTTTTTAAAAGCCAAAATAGCCTCTCCTTTTGCTCAAAAATTTGAAGCCTTATCTATATTTGATATGCTTGAAGATGCTACTCAAAATATATGGGTTGCCACATACAATCATGGTTTATTTAAATACAATAAACAAACATTTGAATTTCAACATTTTACTAATTCTAACACAAATAATCAATTAAATTCAGATACCATTTTAAGTATTTTTGCTGATTCTTCAAATAATTTATGGATAGGCACTTTAGATAAAGGCATCAGTATTTACAATCAAGATACCAATACATTTTATTCTTTATCAGATATTGGAATAATGATTAATCCCAACTTAAAATTTCCAATAAAAGACATTTATGAAGATACTCATGGGTTAATATGGATTGCAACCGAAGGTGGAGGTCTTTTTTATATTAACAAAAAAGAAAAATCTATAAATCATTTAAATACAGAAAACGGTTTTCCAAGTAATGCTTTTTATGGTATTATACAAGACAATTATGGAACTTACTGGTTTAGTACCAATAAAGGTCTTATTTCATATAATCTAGATAACAACAAAATACACATCTATAATACTAATGATGGTTTACCAACCAATGATTTTGAATCTGGTGCTAATGCCAAAACCAAAGATGGAAAATTGTTTTTTGGAAGTAAAAAAGGCCTAGTTTCTTTTTACCCTGAACAACTTATAAACACTCCAAGACCTATAAATTTAAAATTAACCAATTTAAAGGTATTTAACAATGTTGTAAATGTATTAGATAAAATTGAAAAATATCAACCTTTAGATTCGTCTATTTCACATAAAAAAACCTTAAAACTACCCTATTTCCTTAATAATTTTGGTCTTGAATTTGCTGTTCCAGGTCATAGCGCACCGCATAATATTGAATACCAGTACCAATTAGAAGGCATTGATAATCGATGGATTACAACATCGTCTGAGCTTCCTTATGCAAACTATTCAAATATTCCGCACGGAAATTATACGTTTAAAGTAAAAGCCTTTGATGAAAACAATTTTGATTCTAATAATATTTCTGAAAAACATATTGCTATTATAATTACACCTGTCTGGTGGCAAACAAACTTGGCATACTTTGTATACCTTTTATTTATTAGTGGTTTCATTTATTTTATTTATAAGAGTGTAAGAGATCGTGTTCAATTAAAAAATGAACTTCTTATTGAAAAATACAAGCACGAAAAAGATGAAGAATTGCATAAATCTAAAATCAATCTTTTTACAACTATTTCTCACGAATTGAGAACATCTTTAACACTCATTTTATCTCCCTTGCAACAGTTATCCAATGTAAAAACAAATAATAAAGCAACAAACTTAATTATGACTATGAACAGAAACGGTCAACGTCTTTTAAGTTTAATAAATCAAATTCTAGATTTTAGAAAAATAGAATCGTCAACTACACAATTAAACATTAAAGAAATTAATCTTAAAGCCTTCTTTAAAGAACTATGCATTCCTTTTTATCAATATGCAGAAGAAAAAGACATTAAATTTCAATTATCGGTATCTAATAATTGTGAAAAGGGATGGCTTGATGCAAATAAACTAGAAATTATCCTTTACAATATTTTATCTAATGCCTTTAAACACACCAAAGATAAAATTGATATCAATATTGATTTAGATGAAAAGGACGAACGCCTTATTATAAAAATAAAAGATAATGGCAAAGGAATAAACGAAGAGGAAGTCACAAAAATATTTGAAAATTTTTACCAAATAAATGACGATTCTGATTCTACATCCGGTACTGGTATAGGATTAGCCATAACTAGAAACCTTATAGATGTGCATCGTGGAAGTATTACAGTTAAAAGTGAACCTAATGTATATACCATATTTAATGTCATTATTCCTATAGTAAAATCGTATTATAACGATAAAGACATTAGTAGTCTTGACTCTGAAACCGTATTAATTGATAATACTAGTGAAGAGGAGCTTCTCCTTAGTACAGATACTGAAGGTGACTCTTTAAAAACTAAGCCTATACTCCTTATTATTGAAGATCATTTTGAAATAAGAAACCTCATTAAAAACAATTTCTCTAATCATTTTAAAGTTATTACTAGCACTAATGGTTTAGAAGGTAAAGAGAAAGCTTTTGACGCTATACCAGACATTATAATATCAGATATTATGATGCCAAAACTTAATGGGTTAGAATTATGCAAAACACTTAAATCTGACAGTAGAACATCTCACATCCCAATCATTCTTTTAACCGCCAGAGGTTCACACACATTTAAAGTTGAAGGCTTTGAATATGGAGCTGATGACTATGTAACCAAACCATTTAATATTGACGTTCTAAATGTTCGAGTTAAAAACTTAATAAAATCTAGACAAATTTTAAGAGATAAATTCAAAAAAGAGACTCTATTAAACCCCAAAGAAATTGCAATTAACAATGTTGATGAAGTTTTTATCGAAAAAATAATTAGTATTATAGAAGAAAACATCTCAAACTCAAAATTTTCAGTATCTGACTTCGCTTCAAGCATAGGTATGAGTCACTCAGTATTGTATAGAAAAACCTTAGCTATAACTGGCCAAACCATTACCGAGTTTATCAAATCTATAAGGCTAACCAAAGCAGAACAGCTTCTACTTAAAAGCAATTATCATATTAATGAAATTAGTGATATGACTGGTTTTTCTAATCCTAGTTATTTTAGTACCTGTTTTAAGAAAAAACATGGTTTTCCTCCAAGTGAGTTTTCTAAAGAGAATCAGGGTTAATTTAACCTTTTCTCATATCAATACATGCCACCATTGTAAAGTACCTTGAACCTCTAAATGAGTAAGCTCTTTAGCAACTTGTAATCCATAAGTTTCAGTTATTACATTAGCATACTCAAAATCGGCTTTAGGCACCAAGGGCTTTAAGGTTACCTCTGTATAGTCTGATTGTAGCTCAAACATTTTGCTTACAGTAATTTTTTTGATGTTTTTATTTAAAAACTTCTGAATATGAAATGTCTTAAACTCTGCTGGGTGACCTTCCCAAAGCTTTTTTCCTTGTGCATTGTATAAAATTCCGTAGGGCAAAGTTTGTATATTATTTTTTTTAAATGTTTCTCCTTTATAGTCAATAGCTACAGCTAAATTTATTTTATGCTTTTTCATAAAACGTTTAACTATGTCTGGGTTTTCTTGCGACAACGAAAGTATATAAAAGTTATTGGGATGTTGAGCTTGTAATATCTCTAAATATTTTGACACATGTATACACGGTGTGCACCAAGTAGCCCAAAAATCAATAAAATAAAGCGCATTTTCATCTTGGGTAGCGAGATATGAATCTTGAATTTTTTCAGAAACTTTTATCTGTCCTAAAAAAATTATGGGGTATAAAACACATAACAAACAAACTAAAGGCTTTATCTTTTTCACATGCTTAAATTTAAAATATCTTTTTTTAATTATGTTTTAAAATTTGTTACTGTTAGCTAAAACAAACTATTATAGTTCATTGATGGTAATTGTATAACAATTATTATGCTAAAATAGTATTTAAATAAAAATATTTTGAGTTTAATTAATTAAAGCCCATAAACACCACCTTCTTTAGCAAAATTAAATCCAAGATTTTTAATGATCTCTTTTAATCTATGTTTATTTTTTAATGTAGGATTGGTATGATTAAAATGGATAGGTGAATTTTATTTTTTGTTTCTTTTGATTCATTTTTAAATAATGTTGTTGTCTCGGTAGTAAAAGGGTAAGGTATTTTACTCATATCCCTATCTAGTTTGGCGTCTCTAAAAAAAGATGTATCTAAAAAAGCATAATCAACTTTTTTAACCTCATCAACAATATTTTTATGCCAAACATGCCATTTATCAATATCAGGGATAAATAACGCAGATTTATTTTGTCCTTCAATTTTATAGCCAACGGTTTCAGAATATTCATCAAGATGTGGCACTAAAAAAGGGGTGGTTTTTAAATTTGAATGCAATACAATTGTAGAGTCGTTTTCAAGGAGTATTTAAATTAATATTATTTTAAACTTACCAATTTGGCTCCATGGTCCATTATCTTCTAAATACGCTTTCATTTTTGGCATTGGCATAAACAGGAATGTTATTTCCGCCTAAAGCTTCTCTCCCAAAATACATAAGCCCAGTGTAATGCCCAATGTGTGCATGTATTAAAAAAACACCATCAATCACTTTTATATTATCTAAATGGTTGCTTAATCTTTTTATTTGCTCAGTAATATCTGGAGTAGCATCAAATAGCCATTTTGTGTTTTGTCTTAAATCAATTAAACCCAAAGATGAAATTATTTTTTTGGCTCTTTGCCGTTGTAAAAAGCCTCACAACAAATTTTATTACAATTAATTTGAGAAAACTTTGTGTCTTGGACTATGCCTAAAACTGTAATATATTGTTTTGTTTTTTTGGCTAGGTTTTCTATACTATTCTTTTTGTTTTTTTTACAATTGAAGATAGTGACACAACATATTAGGCATAGTATTTGAAATAACTTCATTATTAAAAATATATCTTTGTTAAATATATAAAACATAAAATTATGATTCGTAAGTTTTTAGCAATCTTCTTAATATTCAACCTTACTGCTTGTGCAGAATTACAAGAAATAGCAAAACAATTACCTCAAAGTGGAGGCTTAGGCAATGCTGAAATAGCTTCTGGACTCAGACAAGCTTTGGATTTTGGAATAGACAAACAAGTAACTAAGCTAACACAAAAAGACGGATTTTTTAAAAACAAACTGGTAAAGATTTTATTACCAGAAGAATTACAAAAAGTAGATAAAACATTACGTGATATTGGTTTAGGAAATTTAGCCGATGAAGGTTTAAAAGTACTAAACAGAGCTGCTGAAGATGCCGTTAAAGAAGCCACACCAATTTTTGTAAATGCTGTTAAAGACATTACGTTTGCAGATGCTAAAAACATATTGCTAGGTTCTGATAATGCAGCAACGCAATATTTAACTAGCAAAACAGAAATGGCTTTATACGATAAATTTAATCCAGTAATTAAAAACTCGTTTAGTAAAGTTGGAGCAGACCAAATATGGGAGAATTTAATTAACAGATACAACAGTATTCCATTTACCAATAATGTGAATCCTGATTTAACCGATTATGTTACTGGTGAAGCACTAAAAGGTGTATATACCATGATTGCGGTTGAAGAAAAAGAAATACGTAATAAAGTCTCATCTAGAACAACCGATTTATTGAAGCGTGTGTTTGCATTGCAGGATTAAAACACATTTTAAAAATCCTTCCCGTTGGGAAGAACTTAATTTTCTTTCTTATACAACCCATCAAAAGCCACAGTAATATCTTTATCATTGGTAATGGTTTCCCAATACTGTCGTACGGTTCCATCATCATTTTTTGTCCAAGTTACACGATGATAAAACGGTTCACCCTTTTGATTTTTGGCAATATCGGTTTTTAAAATCATTTGGTTGCCTACTCTATTTCCCTTTAAATGTAAGCTTCCTCCTTGGTTATCAATCCATATTTGTTCCCATTGCTTAGTTTTAGCATTATAAAAATTGTTGCTTGTTCCTGTGAAATTCCCTTTAGCACTAATCCAATTTTCACGAAGGATGCAGTTATTCTGAATTTTATCAATTTGGTTTGTTCCAGCAGCAGTCCCGTCAGGATTAGTAACATTCCAGTTGCCAATCCAAAAATCGAATTCTGCATGTTTTTCGGTACAACACCCACAATTGTTAGTTTGCGAAAAGCCAGAAACCAATACAAACAAGATCATTAAAGAGCTTACTAAAGTTTTCATGTAAAACAAGTTTAGTTAGTGTTTTAAAGTTATTAAATAGGCATGCAATAAGGCTTCATATTAACAAAACATTATCACTATTCATCTTTATTTATTTGAAAATCAAAAAAATTAATGACCAGCCTTTTCTTCGTTTTAAATAAAAAAATGCATATTTATTAACGTTACTTTCACACTTAAAAATGAACAGAATTGATATTATAAAGAGCAATCAAACAAAGCTTAATGAACGTTATAAAGAACTTATTGAGCAAGCCTATAATTTTCGTCAAACTGATTCTGCTTTGAGTGATATTTCTGAATATAAAGCTATAAAACTTCTAAATAAACTTAACAGACTTAAGTATTTATCAAGAGAACTAACGCAAACTCCTGCTTAGTTTTGCAATTTTTTAACGTTTACACAACATCTAAAAAACTGATTTACACGTACTTTATATATAAAAAAGAACGTTATGAGTCAACATTTTTGTAAAGTTGGAAAAATTAAACCCAACCTAAGTAAATTTATGAGTCTAAAGGAATTAGAAATTAAAATTGCAAATTTTGTAGAGGATACTACAAAGCTTGAAACGCCTCAAGATTTAAGCGCAAGTTTTTAAAATAAGTAAACACTTTTGTAAGCCTAGACCCGTACCACGAAAACATTTCTCCATCTACTAATTCTATAGTTGCATTGGGGTAAAATGTTTGCAGTTCTTTTTTATGCAAATTTTTAAAAGGAAAAGGTTCGCTTGATAATAAAACTACATCTACATCTTTGTAAATTGTTGAGTTATTCAACTCTATTTCTGGATAACGCGTTTTAGTTTCGTAAACATTTTCAAAGTTATTTAAGCCCAAAACATAATTAATAAAAGTACTATTTGCGGCAACCATCCATGGGTTTTTCCAAATAAAATAAACTACTTTTAATATTGGTTTTTTTTGAATGAATGTTTTAAAATCGTCCGCTTCTTTTTGAATTTTGTTTACAATTTTTAAAGCTTCTTCTTTTTTATCGAAAAGTGATCCGTATTGACTTATAAGCTGCAAGCTATCTTCAATATTAAATATATCTGATACATGTGTGCTACATATTTTCTGGCAAGCCTCAACAATTTCTTTTGTGTTTTCTTCTTTATTACAAAGAATTATATCTGGGTTTAAACTTTGTATTTTATCAATGTTAATATGCTTTGTACCACCAACTATTGTTTTCGATTTTTTTAGATGAATAGGATGCACACAAAATTTAGTTACACCAACAATACTAGTTTCTAAACCTAAATCTACCAACAATTCGGTTTGACTTGGCACTAGAGATACGATTCGTTTTGGTGTATTTTTTAGATAAAGTTTACGATTAAGCTGGTCTTGAATTTGTTTCGTCATAGCGAAGAAAATTTATAATTTTCTGTGGCTATCTCACAATCGTTTGTAAAGATTCCCACATTTCGGCTGCGCTCAATGCAAGCTTTTATCACTCTTAAAAATGACGGTTCAATTCCACAGCCATTTGCTTTTGAAGTTCTTCCGCTTTTAAAGCTGCGGCTTGTGCAAAATCTTTTTCTTTAGATGCATAAATAATACCTCGAGAAGAATTAATAAGTAGTCCTACTTGGGAATTCATTCCGTATTTACAAACATCTTGTAAATTCCCGCCTTGTGCTCCAACTCCAGGAACCAGTAAAAAACTATCTGGTATAATTTGTCTAATATCTGCTAAAAACTTTGCTTTGGTAGCACCAACTACATACATTAAATTTTTAGAGTTTTTGTATGTTTTTGATGTTTCTAAAACTTGCTTGTACAATTCTTTTCCATCAACAGCTTTGGTTTGAAAATCATATGCACCTTGATTAGATGTTAACGCTAAAAGAATTGTATGCTTATCTTCAAACGCTAAAAACGGTTCTATAGAATCTTTCCCCATATATGGAGCTACAGTAACACTATCAAAAGCTAAATCCTCAAAAAAAGCTTTGGCATACATGGTACTTGTATTGCCAATATCACCACGTTTTGCATCAGCTATGGTAAAGATTTCAGGATACTTTTTGTTTAAATAATTAATCGTTTTTTCTAGAGATTTCCACCCTTTTAAACCATATGCTTCATAAAACGCTGTATTGGGTTTATAAGCTACGCATAAATGATGTGTGGCATCAATAATAGCTCTATTGAATGCAAATATGGGGTCTTCTTCCTCTAAAAGATATTGTGGTATTTTATTTAAATCGACATCTAATCCTATACATAGAAAGGATTTCTTTTTTTTAATTTCTTGAACTAGTTGTGTTGTATTCACTTAATATAATTTGTCATATTACATCATCATTAGCCTTTAACTTCTCAGTGTTTTCAGCTAACATCAATTCGTCTATTATTTTTTGAATATCGCCATTTATAATATTCTGCAAATCATAAAGCGTTAAACCAATTCTATGATCGGTAACACGCCCTTGTGGATAGTTATAGGTTCTGATTTTAGCACTTCTATCGCCAGAACTTACCATACTACCACGCTTAGCAGCATCTTCTTCTTGTTTTTTAGCCAATTCTAAATCGTATAACCTTGAGCGTAATACTTTAAAAGCTTTTTCTTTGTTTTTGTGTTGTGATTTCTGGTCTTGACACTGCGCCACCAATCCTGTTGGTTCGTGTGTTAATCGCACCGCAGAATAGGTTGTGTTTACCGACTGCCCACCAGGACCCGACGAACAGAAAAAATCTATTCTTACATCTTTAGGATTGATTTCTACATCAAATTCTTCAGCCTCTGGAAACACCATACAGGTAGCTGCACTTGTATGCACACGTCCTTGAGTTTCAGTTTGTGGTACACGCTGTACTCGATGTACTCCTGCCTCAAATTTTAATGTGCCATAAACATCCTCACCAGAAACCTCAAATTGAATCTCTTTAAAACCACCGTTTGTACCTTCGCTAAAATCTACTGTACTTACTTTCCAGCCTTTACTCTCGCAATATTTGGTGTACATTCTAAACAAATCACCAGCAAAAATACTTGCCTCATCTCCACCTGTTCCAGCACGCAATTCTACTACTGCGTTTTTAGAATCTTCAGGGTCTTTAGGTATTAAAAGCAATCTTATTTCTTCTTCTAATTTAGGAATGCCTTCTTTAGCTTCGTCATACTGCATTTTAGCCATTTCAATCATTTCATCATCACTTCCATCAGCGATGATAGCTTCTGCTTCTGTTAAATTATTTGTAAGTTCTATGTATTGCTCGCGCTTATCCATAAGAATTCGTAAGTCTTTATATTCTCTATTAAGCTCTACATAACGCTTTTGATTGGTAATTATATCGGGTTGGATAATTAAATCGCTAACCTCATCAAAACGTTGTTTTACTATTTGTAATTTCTCTAGCATCTGCCTTTTTTATTGGTAGCCAAAAATACGATAATTTATGAATTTTTAGTACTATTAGCACATTGTTATAGGGTAATTGTTAGAATAATTTTTAAATATGTACGTTATTATACTAGGCTATGCAACAATTATTTTCCATATTATCATTTTACAAACGTTTTGTAATAATGTCTTTAGTATTAAACCCTATACTGCTTCTTTGGTGCAAGGGTGATATTTTATTAGTTTTGAGCTTAAAGCTGATTCTTGTATGTTTTTTATGGTACATTATAAACGAAACAACCGCAAAACGACTACTCGTTTTCTATAAAAACTTAGGGGTTTCTACTTTAAAATTATTCTCTTTTTTATACCTTATCGATTTACTTTTAAGTATTCCTTTTCTTTTAATTTTTAAAGAGTTTTTATGATTTTAGAAATAGACAATGTTGAACTTTATTTTAAAGTCAAACGAATTCTTAATGGTGTTTATTTAAAAACTGAAACTGGAAAAATAACTGGAATCTTAGGAAGTAACGGATGTGGAAAAAGTTGCTTGTTAAAAATAATTTTTGGGAGTTTAAAACCAAAATACAAATTTGTAAGAATAGATAGTAAACCTATTTTAAAACCGCTTTATCAAACAAAACTGGTAGCCTATTTACCTCAGCATCATTTTGTGCCAAATAGTATGAGAATTAAAACGGCTTTTAAGCTTTTTAAGGTGTCTTGGAATAACTTTATAGCTGATTTTGAATCGTTTTCGATTTTCAAAAACGTTAGTTTTAATAAACTATCGGGTGGAGAGCGCCGTTTAATAGAAACTTATATTATTCTAAAAAGTGATAAAAAAATCATTTTGTTAGATGAACCTTTTTCTCATTTAGCACCTTTACATATTGAAAAAGTAAAAGCTTTAATTTCAAAAGAAAAACAACATAAAATTATTATAATAACCGATCATATGTATCGCCATATTATTGATACATCAGATAACATTTACCTTATTAAAGGCGGACACACCAAACTTATTAATGATTTAACAGAACTTGAAGATTATAAATATTTAAGTTCAGGAACAATAAACTAAAAATCTACAGCAAAACCAACACCTAAAAACTGTTTCCATTGTATTTTTGCTCCAGCTTCTTCAAACTCACCTTCAACATCTGTTGGCTGTGTAGTTTTTACATCATCATCATACTTTAAATGAGAGCCAAAAGTAGCTCTTATAAAACTATTTACTTTAAAGTCGAAATCTACGCGCCAATCCATATCAACATTACCAAAATTATTAATATAATCGGTATATAAATTTACTTGATGCACCATGGTTACATTTTCCGCTACTTGCATTTTGTAGCTGTTTGTTAACAAAATACCTACCTCTTCTCTTATGCGTTCACCATCTACAATTACATCACCATTGACATCTAAAACAGCTGGTGTAACACCAAAAGACCCTGCATTTGCTAAATCTTCATCTAAAACAAATGTTGCTTTTAATGTTATTGGCGAGAAATAAAAAGATAACTCTTCAATGTCTTTACCATACTCCATTCCTCCACCAAAAAACAAATAACCCGGAGCCATTAACCTAGAAATTGGATTATCGGTGTTTGGATATTTATAACCGTTTGTTAGCTGTGTTCTAAAATTAAGCTTTGCCGAATAAAACCAATTAGATTTTTCATCTGGCTTATAACCAATATTAGAGTTGATTTCGAACAAATCATCAGTTTTTCTTATCTCTCTACCTTGTTGTTTGTTTATTCCGTAGCGCGTTAAAACATTATTAGTCCAGAAAAAATACTTGTCTTTGTAATTAGCTTCAGACCTAAATCCAACCAAACCAGAAATCGAGTTACTACCACCAGCATTCCAATTAACAAAAGCAACTTCGCTTAAATCGAAAGTAGCCCTATTTTTTCTTGTCCATTCTGGTCTCAATTCTTTGAGTTCGTCTTTAGGTTGAATAGGTTTAATAAATAAAGAATCTGGTTGAGCAAAAGCAAATTGAATGCAAAAGCAAAATAAAGCTATAAGCGTTTTTTTCATAATTAGTGTTGGATATAATTTAAATTACGATTCATATCAAAAATCATTCCAGTTTAACAAAAAATAAGGGATTCTAATAATTAAACTCTCCAAATTCAGATTTTATTGTAAGCTTCTTGGTTTTAGAAGCCTCAACTCTACCAATTATTTTAGCATCAACATGAAAAGATTTTGATATTGCAATAATATCATCTGCAATTTCTGGGCTTACATAAAGCTCCATTCTGTGCCCACAATTAAACACTTGATACATTTCTTTCCAATCTGTTTTACTTTGCTCTTGAATTAATTTGAATAATGGAGGAATAGGAAACATATTATCTTTTATAATATGAAATTCATCAACAAAATGAAGAATTTTAGTCTGTGCACCACCAGAACAATGCACCATACCATGTATGGTCTCAGCATTATATTTTGATAAAATACTTTTAATTATTGGCGCATAAGTACGCGTTGGAGATAATACTAGCTTACCTGCATCAATTGGCGCATTATAAACTTTATCAGTTAATTTAACACCACCAGAATACACTAAATCCTCTGGAACTGAAGCATCAAAACTCTCAGGGTATTTTTCAGCTAAATATTTACTAAACACATCGTGTCTTGCCGATGTTAAACCATTACTTCCCATGCCGCCATTATATCCTTTCTCGTAAGTAGCTTGCCCAAAACTTTCTAAACCAACAATAACATCTCCAGATTTGATATTTGCGTTATCTATAACATCACTTCGTTTCATGCGTGCAGTAACGGTAGAATCTACAATAATGGTGCGCACCAAATCGCCAACATCGGCAGTTTCTCCACCCGTAGAATGAATGGTTACTCCAAACGATTTTAAATCTTCAAGTAACTCTTCAGTACCATTAATAATTGCTGAAATAACTTCTCCTGGAATTAAGTTTTTGTTTCTTCCAATGGTTGAAGACAGCATAATATTATCGGTCGCGCCAACACACAACAAATCGTCTATATTCATTATAAGTGCATCTTGTGCAATGCCTTTCCAAACTGAAATATCTCCAGTTTCTTTCCAATACATATAAGCTAACGATGATTTAGTTCCTGCGCCATCGGCATGCATTATCAAGCAATAATCTTCATCATTTGTTAAATAATCTGGAACAATTTTACAGAATGCCTTTGGGAACAACCCTTTATCTATATTTTTTATAGCATTGTGCACATCTTCTTTTGATGCCGAAACACCGCGTTGTGCATATCGTTTAGAAACTTCTTGACTCATAATAAATTATTGTGATGCAAAAGTAAAGTAATATTTTAAAATTGACGCTCTTTCATTAAAAATGAAACAAGTATTTATTAACGGTTTTTCAAACAAACTATGAATTGAAATAAAACCATTTACAGAGAATATATTTTCTTGACTTTATCAGAAAAATTGCCGACCTTCGTTTAACGGCGGATATAAACCATATTAGCAGACAGTTTATATCCTAAAATCATTGTAGGTAATTAAACGATAACAGTAAACAAAAAATAGAATGCCACTATACATGGATATCCACACAGTTGATTCTGACGAATTTTCGGCAGAAGATGTTGTTAAAGCTCATATGGAAGACCTTGCTATTCAAGATCAATTTGGTGTTAAACAATTGAAGTATTGGGTGAATGAACAGGCGAAAACAATCTTCTGTTTAATGGAGGGTCCGGACAAGGATGCCTGTAATCAGGTACATCTACAATCTCATGGAAATACCGCGTGTAATATTATTGAAGTAGCAGACAACGAATATAATTTGTTCATGGGGCAAGGTACAGATGTTGATGATCTCGCCAAAACTGATTCTGGCGAACTGGATCCTGGTTATCGAACTATTCTTTTGACAAACATTGTCAGTTTTACAAAGAAAGAACAAGATCACCTAAAGCGAATAATGGAAGTCATCAAAGAGCACAACGGTATTATTGTTCGTGAACCAGATCACCAAACTATGGCAACTTTCATGTATGCCAACGATGCAATCTCATGTGCTACATCAATTAAAAACTTGCTCGATAAAGCTTCGGATAATCTTGAATTCAACTTAGCGGTTGTTAGTGGTAAACCAGTTGATGAAGAAGGTGAGACATTCTTTGAAGAAACAAAGTTGAGAGTAAATGGGCTTTGCGCTCTTGGACTCAACAGTCAATTATACCTTGATAAAGAAACTATCGTCTTATCTGATAAAGAAATGTCAGATCAAAAAGAAAAACAAAACAACTTCACCATTCTTGACAGTGATGATCTTCTTTTTTCGATGAATTTGTCCAAGATTGTGAGCGACAACTTCACTCGTTCTGATTTCACCACAGAAGATTTATTCAACGCCTTAGGCCTTAGCAAATCGCAAGCTAGCAGGAAAATTAAATCCTTAACGAACATGGCGCCGAATCAATTAATCCAAGAATCAAGATTACTGAGAGCTGTTAGCACCATGATTAAAGCCAATAAGACCATAGCCGAAATTGGTTATGAATCTGGCTTCAACAGTCCAACATATTTCACCCGTGTGTTCAAGAAAAGATTTGGTGTTTCTCCAACAGACTTCTCCAAACAACTAGCATAGTACCTAAAAAATAGAATTTGAATCAATTGTTTCATCTTTTGAATCAATCGTGAAATAGTTCTGCCCTTACGTGTTGCAACTTTGCATCATAGAGTTTCATTAACAACTAAAAGAAACAACATGATGAAGAAAACAAAAATAGCAGCAGCACAATTGACGCCAGTATTCCTTAACAAAGAGAAAACGGTAGAAAAAGCATGTGAAGCAATTATAGAAGCAGGAAATAATGGAGCTAAGGTAATTGTATTTCCAGAAGCATTTATATCAGGCTATCCTGATTGGGTTTGGCTTATCCCAAATAGCAAAGGTGCAGAGTTGAATGCTCTTTACATCGATCTCGTTGAGAACGCAGTTACAATTCCAGACAACTCAACAAACAAATTATGTGAAGCAGCTAAACAATCTGGTGTGAGTGTCGTAATGGGCATGCATGAACGCAACTCAGAAACGAGCGGAACTAGTTTATACAATAGTATCCTATTCATTAATGATCAGGGAGAAATAACAGGTAAACACCGCAAATTAATGCCAACAGGAGGTGAACGCTTAATTTGGGCTCATGGTGATGGAACTACATTTAAATCTTACGACACAGTAGCAGGTAAAATCGCAGGTCTAATCTGCTGGGAAAACTTCATGCCTCTCGCTCGAAACGCAGTTTATGAAACAGGTGCACAAATATTGGCAGCACCTACATGGGACAAAAGTCCAAACTGGTTGCAGTCGATGCAACACAATGCTAGAGAAGGCGGCTTATTTGTAGTAAGTACATGTATGGCATTGCGTAAAAATGACATCCCTGATGAATACGATTTCAAGAATTTATATCCAGAAGGAAGAGAATGGATAAACACTGGCAATAGCTGTATCATCGATCCAAAAGGGCAAATAATTGCCGGCCCATTAGAAGCTGAGGAAGGAATTATTTATGCCGATATTGATCTCAACACGATTACAGAGGCTAAACGCATGTTCGACGTTGTAGGGCATTATGCAAGACCTGATGTATTCAATTTCTCAGTTAACAATAACCAATAAATCAACCATAAAATGACAAATTCAAACACTCGAGCGAACGCACTAGCTGAGCGACTACTTTTAGGAGCCAACACACTTGCCACATTCGCTGAAGGATTATCCGATGCACAATGGAACCAACCCGTTTTGGGTGATGGGAGAACCATTGGAGTTGTAGTTCACCACGTTGCAAATGTTTATCCACTGGAAATAGAACTAGCACAGGTTTTAGCCTCTGGAAATCCAATTACAGAAGCAACAATGGAGGTAGTAAATCAAATGAATGCTGATCACGCGAAGGAATTCGCAGGAGTAAACAAACAAGAAGCTATTGCATTATTGCGACAAAACAGTAAGATCGCTGCAGAATCGATTCGGGCATTCACGGATGCAGAATTAGATCAGTCAGCTAAGGTATCATTGAACGCAAATGCACCATTGACAGCTCAGTTCTTTATTGAAGATCACGCGCTTCGGCATAGCTTTCACCATTTCGAAAAAATTAAAAACACAATTAAAAAATAATTTCAATTATGAAAAAAGTATTTGACCCACAGCATTATAAAACAACAACTAGAGAACAATGGCAAACAGCCGCAGAAGCATGGCATCGATGGCATCCAACACTAAAAAGCTGGCTAGGACCTGCAACAGATCTTATGCTTGATATGGCAGAGGTCAAAGAAGGATACCGTGTATTGGATATCGCAGCAGGTGCAGGAGAACAATCAATCACTGCAGCTGAAAAAGTTGGTCCAAACGGATATGTACTGGCGACCGACCTTGCCCCAAAGATTCTGGATTACGCGTTAGAGCTTGCAAATGAAAAAGGAATCAACAATATTGAAATTCAAGAAATAGATGGTGAAAACTTGACGCTTCCTGATAATTCTTTCAACACTGTAATTTCCAGAGTAGGGTTGATTTTCTTTCCTGACCAGCAAAAAGCGCTGAAAGAGATAAAGCGCGTGTTAAAACCTGGTGGATTCGTAGCGGCTATTGTTTATTCCACTGTAGATAAAAATCAATTCTTTTCAACTCCAGTTTCCGTAATTAGAAGACGTGCACAATTACCTCCACCATTAGCTGGACAACCAGGTCCTTTTAGTTTAAGCGCGGAAGGAGTGTTGGACGATGCTTTCAAGCAAGCTGGTTTTACCAATGTTCAGTCAAAAATCGTTAGTGCTCCAGTTAAAATGGAAAAAGCAGAAGATTGCGTGAGATTTGAGTATGAGTCTTTTGCTGCGTTACACCAAATGCTTGGTGGATTGTCAGACCGTGAAAAAACTGCAGCGTGGGAAGAAATACGTGTTGAATTATCGAAATTTGAAGATGAAAATGGATTCTCAGGTCCGTGTGAACTAGTAGTTGGGGTTGGGCAAAAACCGTTAGAATAAAACTACCTAAATATTAGCTATACTTCATGCCGTAAATTTCCTATATTCGAGAAACGGCACAGAAGTATAGCCTTGACCGCTAAACGAACCTTCCCAAAAACAAAACAGCGTTACGTTTTAAAAACTCACACTAGCAAAAAAGTGCGTTAGGGATTGTAGTGGAAAGCCCACAGCGAGGTACGAGCGCGGACTTGTAACGTAAAGCCCGACCTTTAGGTAACGCCCAAATAAAAAATCACCTAGTAAATAACAACTCGCGGTACTTTGTTAGCGGCCAAACCTCATCGTCTACCAATAATTCTAATTTATCGCAATGGTAACGAATATCTTCAAACAACGGTTTTACATTAAAGCAATAGGCATGTGCTTTTTTATCGGCATCATTAATGGCGTTTGCTTTTTTTCGTTCATTAATCATTTTTGTAACATTGGCATTAATACCTTCTATATGACTTGATATGTCTTCGATTAAATTGATTTGTTCTTTAGATACTTCTTTAAATTTTTTATCGAAAATTTCTTTTAAGCCTTTTACATTTTCAATTAATGTATTTTGATATTTTACCGCTGTAGGTACAATATGATTACGAGCTATATCACCTAAAACACGACCTTCTATTTGGATGTGCATAATGTAAGCCTCTACCTCAATTTCGTAACGTGCTTCGGTTTCAATTTTACTCATAACTTGCATCTCTTCAAATAAAGAAATACTGTCTTTTGATATTTTTGCCTTTAGAGCTTCTGGCGTGGTTTTATTATTACTTAAACCTCTTTTTTCGGCTTCTTTTTCCCAAGCTTCTCCATAGCCATTTCCTTCAAATAAAATACGTTTAGAAGACTTTATATACTCACGCAAAACATTAAAAACAGCTTCATCTTTCTTTAACCCTTTTTCATCTATAAGCTTATCAACTTCAACTTTAAAATCTTTTAATTGTTTTGCGACAATGGTGTTTAAAACCGTCATAGGGTCGCCACAATTAGCTTTAGATCCTACTGCTCTAAACTCAAATTTATTTCCTGTAAATGCAAATGGCGATGTACGGTTTCTATCTGTATTATCTAATAAAACATCGGGGATTTTACCAACAACATTTAATTTTAGTTCTGTTTTTTCTTCTGGAGATAATTTACCTTTAGTAACACCTTCTAACTCTTCTAAAACTTTGGTTAATTGCTCACCAATAAATACAGAAATTATTGCTGGTGGCGCTTCGTTAGCTCCCAATCTGTGGTCGTTACTAGCTGATGCAATGGTTGCTCTTAAAAGTGCTTCGTGTGTATTTACCGCTTTTATAGTATTAATAAAAAATGTTAAAAACTGTAAATTACTCATTGGTGTTTTTCCTGGAGCCAGCAAATTAACACCTGTATCTGTTGTTAGCGACCAATTATTATGCTTACCAGAACCATTTATTCCTGCAAAGGGTTTTTCATGAAATAACACCTTAAAATTATGGCGAGACGCTACTTTACCCATAATATCCATAAGTAAGGAATTATGATCGACTGCTAAGTTAGCTTCTTCAAAAATTGGCGCCAACTCAAATTGGTTTGGTGCCACCTCATTATGTCTGGTTTTTACAGGAATGCCTAAAAGCATACATTCGGTTTCTAACTCGCGCATAAAACTTAAAGCTCTAGTAGGGATTGAGCCAAAATAATGATCGTCTAGCTGTTGTCCTTTTGCAGCCGAATGCCCTAATAATGTTCGGCCGGTTAGCGTAATATCTGGACGACTTGCTGCCAGTGTTTTATCGATTAAAAAATATTCCTGCTCCCAACCTAAAGACGAGGTTACCTTTTTTACATTTTTATCAAAATATTTACAAATTGCCGTTGCAGCATCGTCAACAGCGTGTAATGCTCTTAATAATGGTGTTTTATAATCTAAAGCTTCACCCGTATACGCTACAAAAATAGTTGGAATACAGAGAGTGGTTCCGTAAATAAATGCGGGCGATGTAGGGTCCCAAGCTGTATATCCACGAGCTTCAAACGTATTTCGAATACCTCCACTAGGAAAACTTGAGGCATCAGGCTCTTGCTGTACTAATTGGCTGCCTCCAAATTTTTCTATAGACATACCATTACCAATAGTTTCAAAAAAAGCATCGTGTTTTTCGGCAGTTGTACCTGTTAATGGCTGAAACCAATGTGTATAATGTGTTACACCTTTAGATAATGCCCAATCTTTCATTGAAGAAGATACTTGATCGGCAATAGTTCTGTCAATTTTTTTACCATATTGTACGGCATTCATTACACCAATAAAAGCGTCTTTAGTTAAATACTGGCGCATGGTATTTTCATTAAACACATTTTTACCAAATAAATCTGAACGACGTTCTTTTTCCTCTACAATTATAGGCTTAGACGAAAGCGACTTTTTTACAGCATGAAATCTTAAAGTTGACATTTATAAAATTTTTAAAAGGTTGTAATAAAACACAGGGCAAAAATAATCACCCAAAACAACAAAAGCATAAAACAAAAAACTTTCTTATTAACAATTTTTTATTTTTATTATAAAATTATAGCTTTTTTATAAAATAAACCCACAAAAAATAGGGGTTAAATAAAAATATGCACATTGTTAACTAAAACACCCCTACAAAATACCATGCATACTTATAATATTTTATATTTGCTTCTTTAATATTTAGTATAGTATTTATAAATTATTCATTATGGCAAAAATTAAATTAGAATACATTTGGTTAGATGGATACTTCCCTACTCAAAACATGAGAAGTAAGACCAAAGTAGAAGAGCATGAAAATTTTAAAGGAACTTTAGAAGAAATTGGTAATTGGTCTTTTGATGGATCTTCTACGCGTCAAGCAGAAGGCGGATCGTCAGATTGTTTACTCAAGCCTGTTGCTATTTACCCAGATCCAGCAAGAAAAAATGGTTATTTAGTTATGACGGAGGTTTTAAATGCAGATGGAACACCTCACGTATCAAACGGAAGAGCAACTATTGATGATGATGATAACGATTTTTGGTTTGGTTTCGAGCAAGAATATTTTATAATGGATACTGCAACTCAGCTTCCTTTAGGCTTCCCAATTGGCGGGTACCCTGCACCACAAGGTATGTACTACTGCTCTGTTGGTGGTAAAAACACTCATGGAAGAGATTTAGTTGAAGAACATGCAGATTTATGTATAGAAGCTGGCTTAAACTTTGAAGGCATTAACCAAGAAGTAGCTTCAGGACAATGGGAGTTTCAATTATTTGCAAAAGGCGCTAAAAAAGCCGGAGACGAAATTTGGATTGCCAGATATTTACTAGACAGATTAACCGAAAAATATGGCTACTACATTGAGTATCATCCAAAACCACTTGGTAAAGAAATGGATTGGAACGGTTCTGGTATGCACGCCAACTTCTCTAACACAACCTTAAGAACTTGTGGTTCTCAAGAAGTTTACGAGAAAATTTGTGAAGCTTTCCGTCCAGTTGTTAGCGAACATATTGCTGTTTATGGCGAGTTTAACGACCAACGTTTAACTGGTTTACACGAAACTGCTGCCATAACAGATTTCTCTTATGGAGTATCTGATAGAGGGGCGTCAATAAGAATTCCAATTATTACCGTTGAAAAAGGCTGGAAAGGTTGGTTAGAAGACAGACGTCCTGCATCAAACGGAGATCCGTATAAAATTGCAGGTAGAATTATTGAAACTGTTAAATCTGCTAAAATTTAATTATTGTTAGATTAATAATTTTGTTCATAAAAAAAGCACTTAGAATTATATTTTAAGTGCTTTTTTTATGAACAAAATTACAATTACATTTAAACCATAAAACACAGAATAAAAATTAGGGAAAATGAAAAATGAGAAACTGACAATAATTGCAAAAATTTTGGTAAAACCTGAAAAACTAGATTTAGTAAAAAAAGAACTCCTTAAATTAATTACTTTAACAAAAGCTGAAGAAGGATGTATTAACTATGATTTACATCAAGATAATCAAGAAAAAAATCTGTTTTTGTTTTATGAGAATTGGGAAAGTAAGGTCTTATGGCAATTACATATGAATAGTAAACATTTGGCAGATTTTCAGAAATTAACAGATGGAGCAATAGAAAAAGTCATTTTAAATGAAATGACACATATTGGGTAATCCTATTTGTTAAGCTTTGCTTATCAAGACATAATTAAAAAGGAAGATTTCATATAAAATTTGTAATAATAATTTATAAGAATTATTGGTAACTGGCCTTTAATTGATAAACATGTTTTCACACTTAATTAAACCATACGGCATATCTTTGTCTTCTTAATTCTAGCGCAAGCAATTCTTCCATTTTAAGTGCTTCAGCTCTTGTAGGCAATGGATCAATATGATTATATAGACTAGGTCTTAAATACATACCATACTTCTCAACTATATTTGAAGAAAGTTTATAACCTTTCTTATTTCTATATCCTGTTTTATGTTGTAGAAATCTTTCTTTGGGAGTTTTACTAGTCATTCCAACATATAGGCATTGTAAAACTCCATTAAATTGTGGATTTGATGCCCTAAACCTCGCATTTTCAGAAAAAACTCGTTTTGATAATTCTATCACATATATTCTATACTCGACTTTGGGCATTTCTATAAAAATTATTTAATCCGCTTTTAAATTTTACCGTTTCAGAAATTTCTTTTTAACTCCCCTTCGGTCATTTGTCTGTTTTTTTGCTAATTACCAAAGTCTAGGCTGTGTGATTCGGTTACAGAATCGTTCGAATATTTTACAAACTAAAACTTACCTTTAGTAAACACCAAAAACATAAATACTCCATAAGCAAATACAAGTAAAAATCCCTTAACTCTACTTATTTTCATGCGCTTTGGTATAAAAATCAATGGTATTAAAATTGCCGAAAAACCAAGCATCCAAAAAATATCGCTTGTTAGTATTTGCGGTTCTGTAACTGGAATTGGTTTAATAATAGATGTTAAACCTAAAACAGACCCTATATTAAATATATTAGACCCTATTAAATTACCTAACGAAATAGCTTTTTCTTGTTTTGCTGCAGCTATAACAGATGCTGCTAACTCTGGCACACTAGTGCCTATTGCTATTAAAGACACGCCTATAACAGCTTCGCTTACTCCAATAGAAGTAGCAATATCTTTAGCACCAAAAACTAACCATTCACTACCAAAATATAAAGCCGTAGCACCAATAGCCAACCATAGCAAAATCTTAAAGTTAGAAACTATTGCTAAACTGTCATCTACCTCTTCAACAATTATGTCTTTTTTTGTGTTTTTAATTAATAGATATAGAAATAAAATAAGTCCGATAAATAAAATTGAACCTTCAAAAGCAGTTAGTAAACTATCGTTTTTTAAAAAATAATAAAGTGCTAACGAAAACAACATCATTACTGGCCAATTAACTTTATAAAACGATTTATCAACCGAAATAGCACCAACCATAGCTGTAATACCTAACACCAAACCTATGTTAGCAATATTAGAACCTACTACGTTATTTATAGCTATTGCTGGAGAACCTGATAGTGCCGCTTGCAAACTTACCAACAACTCTGGTGCCGAAGTTGCAAATGAAACCACCGTCATACCTATTACCATTTTAGATATGCTAAATTTAAATGACAAGGCAACAGACGATCGTACTAAATACTCGCCCCCTATTACCAATAATATAAACCCTAGTATAACCCAAAGTAAGCTCATAACTATTATTTTTTGCGAAGATAAATTAAAGTTAAAAGTTAGAAGTTAAAAGTTAAAAGTTTTTGTTAACCCAAACACAACGATGTTTACTTATTAACCAACCTTAAAACTTAAAATTTAGTTAAATAACTACTAATTTAGTTGTATAACTATAAAAATAGTTATAAGTTTGGAAAGTAAAATTAAACCCATGCAAAAACTAACAAACAAAGAGGAAGAAATTATGCATATTCTATGGAAGCTTAAAAAGGCTTTTGTAAAAGATGTACTTGCTGAAATTAAGGAAGACAAACCACATTACAACACTTTATCTACAATTATTAGGAATTTAGAGGAGAAAGGTTTTGTGGCTTATAATGCTTATGGTAAAACGCACCAATACTACCCAATTATTAAAAAGGAAGACTATAGAAAACGTTTTATGACGGCAGCAATTGATAACTATTTTAACAACTCTTACAAAAATATGGTATCGTTTTTTGCTAAAGAGGAAAAAATAAGTGTCGAGGAACTTAAAGAGATTATTGCATTAATTGAAAAACAAAAATAACCATGGAATATTTACTTAAAGCTAGTGCTGTTATTACCATTTTTTATGTGTGCTATAAATTGTTTTTAAAGCGCGACACCTTTTTTGAGTCTAACCGCTGGTTTTTATTGCTTGGTTTAATTACTGCTTTTACTTTACCTTATGTGGTGATTCCTATTTACATTGAATACACCCCAATGCCTATACATAATTTTGCCATTAGCGAGTCTGCCCCTATTCAAATTACCCAAGAAGAACCTTTTAATATTTTTAACTATCTCTTTACTGCATACAGTATTGGCGTTGTTATTTTCGCTATTCGGTTTTGTGTACAATTACTATCGTTAGGGTTACTTATTATAAAAAGTAAACGTGAAAAGCAAAACGGATTTACTTATGTAAAAACAGATAACAATGCACTGCCTTTTTCATTTTTTAGATGGATAGTTTACAACCCATCTCTGTTTAACGGCAACGATTTACAACATATTATCGCCCACGAAAAAGTGCATGTAAACCAGTACCACTCTATAGATATTATACTATCACAACTGGCCGCCATTGTGTTTTGGTTTAACCCCATTACTTGGTTTTACAAAAAAGATTTACAGCAAAACCTGGAGTTTATTGCAGATAATAAAGCTCAAAACTCTACAAGCTGCAAAAAAAGCTATCAACATTTATTATTAAAAACAAGCTTATCTAGTCAGTACATGGCTTTAACCAATAATTTTTATTCATCATTAACTAAAAAACGAATCGTTATGTTACACAAATCAAAATCGAAAAAACGAAACCTATTTAAGTATGCTTTAGTACTGCCCTTGCTTGCAATCTTTTTAATGAGCTTTAATACTGAGGAAGTATATGTTGCTAAGGTTTTAGAGGATGCTAATTCTGTTGAAACTGAGAATAAAACAGAACAACACGAAATGACTTCTAATGATGATAAAATCAAAATTATTTTTAGAAAAGACTTATCTGTCAACGATTTACAAAAGATTAAGAAAAAGTTACAGAAAATGAATATTACTTTTACTTACAAAGAATTAAATCGAAATGTAAAAGGAGAAATTACTAAAATTATAGCCAAATTTGAAACTAAGGGAGGCCATTGTATCTACAGTTCAGATAAATCTCCAATAGAGCCTTTTTATTATTTTAGACACGGAAAAACAAGTGGAGTTGGGCGTTTAGAAGACCTTAAGGAAGTTGATAAAGAATTTGACTTTAGTGGCTCCAAAACTTTAGATTATAATTTTAATTCAAACTTAAACAACAAGAAAACTACCGAAAGCACACATACATACATATTAGCACCAGATTCAACAAAAACAGTTTACAGATATTCTGTCGGTCAAACAACACCACATGATACTATAAAGATAAAAAGCAAGTATATAGTATCTAAAAATGGCAAAATCACTGATACCATATATTCAAACAACAAACAAGGTTTTGCTTATACAATTTCAGATTCTATTTTTTACACTGTTGACAGAAAAACTATTTCAACTGATAGTATTTATTTTGACCGAAATACCATCACTACTGATTCCATTTCTTGGAAAACAGGTCACCCAATTCCAAATACAAAAACTCTTGGTAATTCCTTATTAATAAATGGAGAAAAACCACTTTATATTTTAGATGATATTGAAATTTCTGAAGAGGAAATTCACAACATAAATCCAAGTAAAATTGCATCAGTAACTGTACTCAAGGATAAAACTACTACTGCATTATATGGCAAAAAAGCAAAAGATGGTGTAGTAATTATTACCACAAAAAAAGATTGGGATACTGAATTTAAAGTTGGAAAACCTTTTAATTCTAATAAAGCCTACTCCATTGAAATGAACAATAGTAATCAACGTACCGAAGGCTATTTAGATGAAAAAACAGGAAGCTTTAGTCTAAGAGGTCATGCGATGCTTGATGTTAAAGAAAGTAATATTGGACTAATATTTATTGACGGGAAAAAATCTTCTTTAAAAAAGGCAGAAAAAATCCCTGCTGAAAACATCGAAAGCATATCCGTTTTAAAAGGAGAAAAAGCCATTAAAAAATATGGCAAAAAAGCAAAAAAAGGTGTTATAGAAATTACCACCAAAAAGAAAAACTAAATCTACAACTTTTCCAATACAAAAAAGGCACTTTTAAAAAGTGCTTTTTTTATGCCCTATTTTAAAATTAAAAGATGAAAATGCTAAAAACATCTATTTTTTTAACAAAAAAGCCCTTGGATTATAAAAATAACCACAAAAAGTGCCTACAATTATTATAAATTATAATAATTACAACAACTTATAATTACATTTTAAAACTTATATTAAGAGCTTCACATAAATATTGAAATATAAATCATTTTTTTACTTACAAATCTATATCCAATTTCACAGATTTATTTAATAACATTTGGCGGGTATATTCGAAAAAATATATCTTCAAAAAACATTGATAAAATAATACCATTTCTGATTTAAAATGACTTGAATAAAAAGTAGTTATTTTTTTATTAGGCGATAAAGAAAATGAAAGCATAGCCCAAGCTACGGTTTCTTTTTATTTTGAAGCATCAGGAAAAAAGAACAATTTTTAACAAATTATTTTGAGTTAGAAATGGTATCAACCATTTACTAACCTTTAAAATCTTGAAATTATGATGACACTTGCTAAGTTTATAATCGATATTATCTTTGTTATTTTCTCGATTATATAAATCCAAAAAAACAAGTAAAACTTAGTCTAGAATAAGTTTTACTATTTTTACCTTTTAATAAGGGTTTTTAAATATGAAAAAGCAAGTATTTAAGTTTTTAGCAAAGGTTAATAAAGTTATCTTACCGAGTTATTCCAAAAAAGAATTGGACTTAACAAAAGCCACAAAACTACAAATGGCAATTATAGGCTGGAGATGGTTTGTTACAAAAAATGCTTTGGATTGATTTTTAAAACAATTATGCTTTAAGGTGTTGTAGCTTTATATATAGTTGCCATAGATGATGTAGATATATTATATTTACAATGGGCTTCTAAAAAAACTGATTCACCTTTACTAATCTTCAAGGCATTATCACCTTCAACTATTTTGGCATCACCTTCTATAACTATTAAAATTTGTGCTGTTTTTGTTTTAGACTGATAGATTTGTTCTTGCTTTAAATCAATCTTACTCAACTCAAAATCTGGAGCTGGTGTTTTATAAATGCGTTCAATACCATCGTTTTGCATATCGCCCTGCATTACATGAGGTATAGTTTCTTCAAAAGCAACGTGTTTCAAGAGTTCAGGAACATCAACATGCTTTGGTGTTAAGCCACCACGCAATACATTATCTGAATTTGCCATAAGCTCCATGTTTTGGCCTTCAAGATAAGCATGCGGAATTCCTGCATCCTGAAAAACGGCTTCACCCTTTTCAGCTTTAACGATATTGAAGAAATAGATGGAGTAAATACCTTTATCTAAAAGGTTTTTATCTTCCGATGAATCTACAGCTTTAGCAGCCCAATAATCAGGACTAGATTTATCTAATTTTCCCTGTAAATACAAAGGCATAATACGTTTTAATAATGGTGCTAAAATACGGTTAGTGTCTTCAGAAGATTCCTCCATCACTTTTTTATATAAACCATAATATCCTGCTTTTTTAAATACAGAAAGTAAATCAGCAAACTCCGGAGTTTCTTTTAATCTCTCAATTAATTTATCTTCAGTCAAAAACCCATGTAACAACCAAAACTCGCTTAATGCTACCATAATTTCTGGTTTATGGTTATCGTCTTTATAGTTTCTATGAGGCGCAGTTAATGGAATGCCCAATTCATTCTCAAGCTTAAAGCCTTTTTCGGCTTCTATTTTAGTTGGATGTACTTGAATTGAGAGCATATCGTGTACATCTAATACTTTGAATAAAAAAGATAAACGTCCAAATTTTTCAGCAACCTTTTCACCTAAACTTTCTGTTATATTATGTTTTAAATAACTATCTAAATTCTGATTGCCATTTGGTGTAGATACTACAGAAGGTGCATTTACATGAGCGCCCAACCAATATTCTGCACATTTTATATTATTACTTTTAATTCCTAATAATTCAGGAATAAAATGGGTTCCGCCCCAAGCGTAATTTTGAATTTTTCCTTTAAGAGCAAATAACTTTGGCATACTTTTGTGTTATTGATTAGTTACCAGCAAATTTAAACTAAAGCCATTAATAAGGAAAAAAATTAGAATAATACATTGAAAATTATATTAAGAACTCATCTTGACTTTTTCTATTTCCTAAAAAAATGGCTGAAATTCACCCATATTTTATTACTTTTCTTACCCGTAGGACTGCTATGGCTTTCAAAAAATGCCTCATCTGGTCAAATTTCAACTCATTTTCGGTTAAAAACAAAAAGTCAAGATAAGTTCTAAAAAAAAATCAGCACAAAAAAAAAGAGACTCTCTAAAAAACCAATAAATTTTCTTGTTTATATTCAGCTTTTTAGAAAGTCTCTTCCGTTTAATTAAATATGATAAATCAATCTTTTTAGATAAAAACTATTTGACACCCCTCTTGATCTGCTCTACTATAAAAATCGCCAATAGTCAAAATACCATCTAACTCATCAATTAGGTCTTCTCGTTTTAAATGAAACATATCTACTGCTAATTTACACCCCCATAGTTTGCACCCAGAATCTGATAATATTTCTAAAAACTCACCTATTGGGGGCATATCAAGTTTTTCCATTTCTTTTTTCATCATTTTGGTTGCAAGCGCCTCGACTCCAGGTAAACCGCCTAACATTGTTGGAATATGCATTGCAGGGTTACCAACAGTGGCAACATGCAAATGCTCTAATTTTTTCTTTTGTATAGCCTCTAGCCCAAAAAACGTGAAAAATATCTCGGACTCTATACCTTCCATTCTAGCTCCATTAGCCATTACAAATGCTGCATAGGCATTCTCAATTGTAGCTTTAGATAATATGAAAAGCATCTTTTTAACTTTTGATTCCATGGTTTGAAATTTTTAAAATTTAACTAAATACAACTTTTTGGCTTTGGAATTCCAGCAATTAACGTTGACTTTTTTAAAGGTCCTCCTGGGAATAAATTATAAAACTCTTTAATATTTATAACACCACTCTTTTTTATACCTCTTATTGATAACGCCTCTTCTTTATGATGTTTATCTTGTAAATACTCTATAACTTCCCAATGTTTATCTGTCATTACTATATTACACTCACCTGCAATACATTCAGATACTTCTTTATCCCATTGACTAAAGTCTACTAAGTATCCTTCTTCGTTTACATCAATTTCTTTGTTTGCTATTATTTTTTTCATTATTTAAATATTTAAATTTATTATTATGCTTCATCTAATTGTTTTCCTTGTTTACTCATAGTTGCTGACACAAATGGAATATGAATACCTTTTATTAACATATTCCAATAAATCCATCTAAAAGCCATTTTTCCCATATGGTTTGTTCTACTTTCTTCTAACAATTTCAAAGGACCAACTCCAGGAAACGGAAATGTGCCTTTAACGGGTTCTTGATTATAATTAAAATCAATTAATAACGCTTTTCCTTCTCCAGTTTCAATAAAACAATTGGCATGACCATCAAATTCTTCTTTCAAAGGTTCTCCCTTTATAAAACGAAGTATGTTTTCTGTTAATATTTCTGCTTCAAAATGCGCTACAGATCCTGCTTTTGATGCTGGTAGATTTGTTGCATCACCAATAGCAAAAATATTTTCATAATCTTTGGTTTGCAATGTCGATTTATTTGTAGGAATATAATTTAAATCATCTCCCATACCAGAACGCTGAATAAGAGAATCTCCCATATTTGTTGGAACAGTGACTAAAAGATCATACGCTACTTCAATATCTGCATAGTCAATTATTTTGTTATTCTCATAATCAATTCGTTCAATATTAAAATCGGTTACTTCTTTAATATCTTTTTCTTCTAGCAAATAATGAAGGGCTTCGGTAGCCTTTGGTTTAGTAAATGCACCATCTAAGGGGGTTACAAATGTAATATCAATCTTATCTCTAATCCCTTTATGCTTAAAATAAGAATCAGCTAAAAAAGCAAACTCTAATGGAGCTACAGGACATTTAATTGGCATTTCTGTAATATGAACTACTAGTTTGCCCCCTTGCCAATCTCTTAGTTTATTTCGTAAGGCTTTGGCACCTTTATAAGTATAGAAATCGAATATAGATTTATGCCACTCCGGTCCACTCATACCTTCAGTTTCTTCAGGTGCTATATCAGTTCCAGTAGCAACAATCAATACATCATAATTTAAAACATCCCCATTACCTAAGATTACCTTATTTTCTTTTGGTTTGATTAGTTCAATTTTCTCTTGAATATAATTAACCTTTTTTGGAATAAACTTTTTACCGTTTTTCTTAATTTGCTTTGTTGTATAAATATCAAAAGGAAGAAATAAAAAACCAGGTTGATAGTAATGTGTTTTATGCTGATCTATAATAGTAATCTTCCACTCTTTTTTGGGAAGTTTAGATACCAAATGATTCGCCATCATAGTTCCTGATGTGCCTGCTCCTAATATTAGTAAACTTTTCATTTTTTATACATTTAAAATCAACTACTACTGTGATTTTTGTTTTGAGCTAAATTAAATCAAATAACTTTTAAAAAACATGACAAAAATCATGAAAACCCTTGTGTAACAAAGGTTACACAAACAATTGTTATTTCAGGATTAATTAAAAGCTGACAAAAGTCATAATTAAAATTAGATCTTAATAGTAACTTTGACTTACAACTATTTAACTTCTATATTCTGTAAAAATATTTTACTATTCTGATTATTTTACAGAATGTTACTAAATATTTTAATTATGAAAATTAATCTTATTAGTTATCTGTTTTTGCTGTTTAATACAGCAATTTTTTCGCAAGCTGGTCATATTATGCAAGGCGTAGGTGCAACTAATATGTCTATGGGTGGAGCCTCAACTTCTCAACCATTAGACATTTCTGGAGCATTACACTGGAACCCCGCTTCTACCTCGGTTTTTAATAACAAGATTATTAAACTTGATGTTGGCTTGTTTTTTTCTTCTCCAGAATTATCGTCTTCTATTGGATCTTTATCTGGTACTACAAAAGATGATAGAGGAGCCTCTCCTATGCCCGCGTTAGCCATAGTTTGGGGTAAAGCTGAAAGCAAACATACTTTTGGGGTTTCTGCATTTGGCATTAGTGGCTTTGGTGTAACCTTTCCAGAGGATTCAAACTATCCTCAAGATATGATAGGTACCCCAAACCCTAATTATAATTCAGCACAGTCTTCAAACCCTGTTAATTTTCCACAAACGGCAGGTGGTTTTGGGCATATAGAATCTGATTATATTTTATTACAAATTGGACTATCTTATGCTTATGAAGTTACTAACAAACTATCTATTGGTATACAACCAAATATAGATTATGCTACTTTAGAATTAATACCAAATCCAACAGCTAACCCGTCTCAAACGGCAGGATATCCATCAACAAACAAAGCCTCTGCAATAGGTTTTGGCACGCAATTTGGACTCTTTTATGATACTGGGGTTGGATTAAAAATGGGAACTTCTTACAAAACAACTCAAAAATTTAATGACTTTAAATTTGATAACACCTATTTAGATAACTCAAAAAATAATAGCGAATTTCAAATGGACTATCCAGCTATTTTCTCTCTAGGACTTGGATACTCAACAGATGTTTTCGATTTTGCTTTTGATTTTAGAAGAGTTGATTATGAAAACACTGATGGCTTCTCAAAAACAGGATGGACTCATACAGGTGCTGTCTCTGGTTTTGGTTGGAAGAATATTTCTATTATTTCAACTGGTTTTCAATATAAGGGGATTAACAAATTACCGTTACGTGTTGGATACACCTATAGTTCAAACCCTATTCCAGAAGAAGTGGTGTTTTTTAATGTGCCTGCTACAGCTATTATAAAAAATGCTTGCCAATTTGGGTTGAGCTATGCAGTAAATAGCACATGGAAAGTCGATGCAGTTTATCATTATGGAGATAGTAACGGTAAAACAGAAGGTAAAATCCTATCTCCGTTTATGTCTTCTCAAAACAACCCTTTAGGCGCATTTCCAAAATCATCTGTAACCTATAATATGACTACATCAATGTTACAATTTGGTATTAGTTATACTTTTACAAAAAAAAAGTGATACAAATTTTTAATAACAAATAAAAAGAAGGCTGTCTGAAAAGAGGGGACTGAAAAAGTAACATAAAAAACACAAGCAGTAAAACGTTGATTCAATCATAGTTTTTACTGCTTTTTCGCATCTTGATGTCCAGTCTAATATAGTAATTTCAATTTTTTTTAAGTAGCTATTATACATGACAAAAAAGACCCCCAAAATAAAAGGCGCCCCATCTTACCAATTTTTTAACCATTCCCCTTCAAAAAAAATGAACTTTTCGAACCAGAATTTTTTTTTGAAATGAATTCTCCTTTGTCAGGAGTATTTATCCTAGAAAAGCTTAATAAATAAAATTTGTTAAATAAAAAATGTCCGAAGTTTATTTCTTAGCTGTTCCTATTAAATTACTTGATAATATTTAAGCTAGATAACCAATCTCGTGAAAAGTATCACGATAAATGACTCAATTCAAAACACAAAAAATCCCAATCGACTTGAAATCAGTTAATTGGGATTAATAATTCGTGACCACGGCAGGATTCAAACCTGCAACCTCTTGAGCCGTAATCAAGTGCGCTATTCAGTTGCGCCACGTGGCCTTTTTTAAGTGGCTGCAAATATACATTTTTTATTAAAACACTACCAAACAATTTCTTTCAATTTCAATAAAATTTTGATTACTAATATTTACTGAAATAAAATAATCTATAAGTAACTAAAGCTACAATGTATCACTAAATAATATACTAATTTTAAGTTTTAATATTAGAAGAATGAAAAAACTTGTATTCCCCTACTCCTTCTTTTTCTTAGTTTGTTTTTAAGTTGTAATAATTCTAATAAGTCAAATTATTCTATCAATAATAAACAGAATAAAGCTAACAACCTCCTGAAAAAAAATTAATGGAAACCAATTGCTATTTGTGCCATAGTCCTTCAGTGAACCACGGTAACAGAATAGCACCGCCAATGATAGCCATAAAAAAGCACTATATAGATGATGCTACACAAAAGAACAATTTATTGAATCGTTACAAGCTTGGATTAAAAAAAACCAAATGATAAAAATGCTAAATGTTCGGAGCTGCAAGAAGGTTTGGTGTAATGCGCAAAACACCTTACCCTGAAGAAACCATTCGACAAATTACAGACTATATGTTCCACAATAATAATAAACACCCGGATTGGTTTGAAGATTATTTTAACGAGAAAAAAGGAAAGCAACAGGGTAAATAACAGGAAAAGGCAAGAAAAACAATATGAGTAAAAAACACATGCAAACAAACTTTAAAGATTTACCATATGCTGAACGAGGTTTAAAATATGCTCTTTCAACAAAAGCAATACTTGGAAAGAATTTAATGGGTACCACTCAAAAAAAAGGAACATTAAAGCTATAGCATTTTGTAATGAACGCGCATACCCATTAACAGATAGTATGACTAAGATGCATAATACTTTTATAAAACGAGTTTCAAATAAACCAAGAAATAATAACAATACCGCTAACCCTGAAGAGTTGGACTATATTAAAATTTTAATGAAGTAATTTCTAATAATAATGAACCAAAACCTGTTGTTAAAGAAATAGAATATAGCATACTTGTTTACTATCCAATAGTTACAAACGCAATGTGTTTTCAATGTCATAAAAAAACAAGTGAATCTTTAGAAATAACCTCTTTAGATAAACTGAAAAAACTATATCCGATTTACAAAGCAATTAGATATGATATTAATAAAGTAAAGGGAATTTGGCGTATTAGTTTTACTAAGTAAAATTAAGAATGATAATTTGATAAATTTTCATCTAAGTTGTTACATGCTGACAAATATCATATTTCATAATACCTAATTAATACTTTCAGCCTAGTTAAAAAAATATATAATTATGATAACTAAAAACATAGTATTGTTCGACTAGAGAAATGGTGTATTAATAATAGCTGTTTTTGCACTTGCTTGTTTATTCCTTATTGATTTTTTAGTAAAATTTATGATGAGTGGTAATAAGGGTAGTGATGAGACAAAGAAAAGGTAATAAATAACCCTCGAGGCAAGCCCACGAGGTATTCAACGGAGAAAAATTTATTTTTAGTTTGATGAAATCATTAGGTTTTCAAACTTTCGTCTTTTGCCCACGAGGTAAGCCTCGGAGAATTCTTTTAGATTAAAAAAACGCCATTCTTATGATTTGGTTTGATGATGAGCATTCTGTAAAAGGAGTGCTTTTTTTATATAAGTGATTGTTTTAGTAAGTAACATAGGTTACATATTTCCCTATTAGCTAGATGTATTTTTGCGCTATAAATTTTTAATCAATGAAAAACAAGATTCATATCGCACTAGTGCTTCTGTTTTCTGGACATACATTTTTAATAGCTCAAGTTATAGTACCTATTACCAAAACAGAGGTTTTGTATAAAGTACTTGAAGGAAATACTAGTATTAAAATTTCTAAAGAAGAATTTAAACAAGCTCGAGCAGATTACAGACAAACAAACGCTGTGTTTTTACCAAATATTACTGCAAGTCATACAGCAATAGCAACTACTAATCCGTTAATGGCTTTTGGCTCTAAACTAAATCAGGAAATTTTAACGCAAAACGATTTTAATTCTACATTGTTAAACAATCCATCTCAAATTGAAAATTTCGCAACAAAACTTGAAATTCAGCAACCTTTAATTAATCTAGAAAGTATGTTTCAACGAAAAGCTTCCAAATCTAAAATGGAGGCTATGGCTTTAAAAACAGAACGCACGCAAGATTATTTATCCTTAGAAGTAGATAAGGCTTACATGCAATTACAATTAGCTTATAAAGCGGTTGATGTATTAGAAAAAGCACTAGAAGCTGCTAATGCCAACAAAAATTTAGCAGATGATAGTTTTAAACAAGGCTATTTACAACGCGCCGATGTTCTTAATGTAGAAGTACGCGTAACCGAAGTTCAGAACCAGTTACAAATGGCAAAAAGTAACGTGCGAAACGCATCAAATTATTTGTCTTTTTTAATGAATGATGAAAGATTTGTTGTTTACGTGTCAACAGAAGAATTAACTGTATCTGCCTCTACTTTGGAAGACAAAACAGTTTCAGAAAACCGTTCAGATATTAAAGCGATGCAATTTACATCAAACGCTTTTGAAGCCATGAATAAAGCAGATAAAATGGCATTCCTACCAAAATTAAATGCCTTCGGTAGTTATGAGATGTATGACGATCAAATATTCCAAGCAAATGCTAATGGCTATTTATTTGGAGCACAAATAAGTTGGGATATTTTTCAAGGCTCTAAACGTTTTGGAAAAACACAAAAGAGCAAAGCAGAATTCGAAAAATCTAAGCTAGAATATAAGCAATATGTATCACAAAGTCAATTAGAATTAAATAAAGTAAAACGCGCATTTTTAGATGCAGAAAACAAATTAAAACTTACTGAATTAGCATTACAACAATCAGATGAATCTTTACGAATACGAACAAACAGATTTAAAGAAGGTTTAGAAAAAACATCCGATTTATTAATGGCAGAAACACAATACGCCCAAAAACAATTAGAATATTATCAAACGATTTTTGAATACAATTATACACAAGCGTATTTACATTTTTTAACTAAAGAATAATTTTTAAAATGAAAAAAACATATACAATCCTAACACTCTTGGTAACACTAATATTATCAAATTGTGAAAGCGAAGACAAAAATAACGTTGCTAATAATTCACCAGCAATTATTATTAAAGTAAACCAAGTGGAAGCAAGTGGAAATAGTCCGTTTTTATCTGCTAGCGGAAAAATACAAGCTAAAAATAGTGCCGATTTAAGCACTAGAATGATGGGATACGTTAATAAAGTACATGTAAATGTTGGAGACCAAGTGAGCAAAGGGCAATTATTAGTATCTATTAATAATGCCGATTTACAAGCTAAAAAAGCACAAGTCAATGCCAGAATTACCGAGGCTACAGCTGCTTTTAACAATGCCCAAAAAGATTATAACCGTTTTAAAAACTTATTTGCAAGCAGTAGTGCATCACAAAAAGAAATGGACGATATTACCGCTAATTTTGAAATAGCTAAAGCACGTTTAGAAGCTGCAAACCAAATGAAAAACGAAATTAAGGCACAATTTACATACAGTAATATTTCTGCTCCTTTTAACGGTATTATTACTAGCAAAAATGTAAAAGTTGGTGATATGGCAAATCCTGGAATGCCCTTAATAAGCATAGAAACACCAGATGTTTTCGAAGTGATGGCTATGGTGCCTGAAACAGAAATTTCAAGCATTAAAACAGGAATACCCGTTAATGTTTTGGTGAAATCCGTCAACAAAACTCTTAAAGGAAAGGTGACAGAAGTAAGTTCATCTGCAAAAAATACAGGAGGGCAATATTTAGTTAAAATAGATTTAGACAGAACAGAAACCAATATTTTATCTGGCATGTTTGCTACCGTACAATTTTCAGTAGAAAAGAAAACTAAATCACCTATGGTTTTAATACCTCAAGACGCTATTGTAACAAATGGGCAACTATCTGGAGTTTATACTGTAAGCCAAAGCAATACAGCCTTGTTACGTTGGCTGCGTTTAGGCAGAACATTTGGTAATCAAATAGAAGTATTATCTGGATTAAAAGCAGACGAAGCTTACATTGTTTCTGCCGAAGGAAAATTGTTTAATGGCGCAAAAGTAAGTGTTCAATAAGCAGTTGCATTTACCATTATCCATTTAAGATTGAAAATATAAGTATTAACTAATAAATATCCCCTAATAATTTTTCCTCTTTGGGAAAATTTAAAGGAACTTTAATTATGAAAGAAGGAATCGCAGGTAAAATTGCTAAAATCTTTATACAATCGAAGTTAACAGTTTTGTTAATGATTGTTTTTATGGTAGTTGGTGTATATAGTTCGTTTTTAATTCCGCGAGAGGAAGAGCCACAAATTAATGTACCTATGGCCGACATTTTTGTGGGGTATCCTGGAGCAAGCCCTACGGAAGTAGAATCTCGCGTTATTAAGCCTTTAGAGCAACTCATTTCGAATATTAGAGGTGTAGAATATGTTTATTCTACAGCTATGAAAGAGCAAGGTATGGTAATCGTGCAGTTCTATGTTGGTGAAGATATTGAGCGTAGTTTCGTAAAACTTTACAACGAAATTAATAAACACATGGACGAAATGCCTGCAGGTGTAACATTTCCATTGGTTAAAACACGTGCCATTGACGATGTGCCGATGTTAGGCTTAACCTTATGGAGTAAAAACTACGACGATTACCAATTAGGCCAAATAGCACAAGAGCTTGAAGCTGAAATTAAAAAGATAAACGATGTAGCCATAACTCATAAAATTGGCGGAAGAAATCGCCAATTACGTGTAGTTTTAGATAAAGACAAACTGGCCGCAAGTGGACTAGATTTCTTGATGGTTTCTGAAATGATTAACGCCAACAACAGTCAATTAAACTCAGGGAGTTTTGATAAGAATGACACCGAATTTTTAGTAAATACCGGAAAGTTTTTAGAATCGGTTGCCGATGTAGAGAATTTGGTGGTTGGTGTACAACAAAATCAGCCTATTTATTTAAAGCAAATCGCTACTATTATTGACGGACCAGAAGTACCACAAAACTATGTAAGTTTAGGCTTTGGTAAAGGCAGTGAAAAAGCTTCAGAATACCAATCTGAGTATCCTGCAGTTACCATTTCTGTTGCTAAAAGAAAAGGTGCTGATGCCATGAAAATTGCCGAAGTTATTATTGATAAAGTATCACATCTTCGAAAAACTTTAATCCCAGATGATGTCCATGTTCAAATTACAAGAAACTATGGTGAAACGGCTTCACACAAAGTATCAGAATTGCTCTTACATCTTATAGGATCTATTATTGCCGTTACTATTGTGGTTATGCTAGCCATGGGTTGGCGAGGAGGATTGGTTGTGTTTTTATCTGTACCCATTACGTTTGCTTTGACACTTTTGAGTTACTATATGTTGGATTACACATTAAACCGAATTACCCTATTTGCTTTAGTTTTTGTAACCGGAATTGTGGTGGATGACTCCATAATTATTGCCGAAAATATGCACAGGCATTTCAAAATGAAGCGCTTGCCTTTTAAACAGGCTGCATTATATGCTATAAACGAAGTTGGAAATCCAACCATTTTAGCAACATTTACCGTAATAGCATCCGTTTTACCTATGGCGTTTGTTTCTGGATTAATGGGGCCATATATGGCACCAATGCCCATTGGAGCTTCCATTGCAATGATATTATCCTTATTCGTAGCGTTAACAATTACACCTTATTTAGGTTATATTTTCTTGAAAGAAAAAGATAAAAAAGGCGTTGAAGATAAACCAGAAAAAGCAATTGAGGACATCCTTATTTATAGAATATATAACAAGTATGAAAGACCATTATTAGAAAGCAAAGCAAAACGTTGGATGTTTTTAGGAGGAACATTTTTGTTATTAATAGGAACCATGGTTTTATTTTTTACAAAATCGGTTGCAGTAAAAATGCTGCCTTTTGATAATAAAAATGAATTCCAAGTAGTCATAGACATGCCTGAAGGCACAACATTAGAAAGAACTGGTGTTGTTGCTCAAGAAATTGCTCAGTTTTTATCAACAAGACCAGAAGTAGTGAATTATCAAAACTACATTGGCACCTCAGCACCAATAACCTTTAATGGACTGGTACGTCATTATGATTTACGTGGCGGAAGCAATATGGCCGATATTCAGGTAAACTTATTGGACAAAAAAGAACGCTCTTCTCAAAGTCATGATATTGCTAAGTTATTGCGCCCAGACATTCAAAAAATAGCTTCAAAATATAATGCAAACGTGAAGTTAGTTGAAGTACCTCCAGGACCTCCGGTTTTATCAACAATAGTAGCAGAAGTTTATGGTCCCGAGTATAACAAGCAAATTGAAATTGCAAACAGCATAAAAGGTATCTTGAAAAGCACCAACGATGTTGTGGACATCGATTGGATGGTAGAAGCGGATCAGACCGAATATCAATTCGAAATTAACAAAGAAAAAGCGATGTTATATGGAGTTACTCCACAACAAATAGTTTATACCATGAATATAGCTCTGTCTAACAGAATGCTAACAAACTTATATGATGAAGATGCTGTTAATCAAGTTGCTTTATTGTTAGCTTTAGATGAAAAAGAAAAATCTACAATTAATGATATTTCACAATTAAAGGTAAAATCTAAACAAGGTAATATGGTGCCAATTTCAGACTTGGTAAAGATTTCTGAAACAACCACTGCAAAAAATATTTACCGTAAAAACCAAAAACGTGTAGTCTACGTCATGGCAGACATGGCTGGAGAATTGGAAAGTCCTGCGTATGCCATTTTAGGCATGGAAGAAAAATTGAAAGACATTCCATTACCAATAGGTTACGAGATTAACGAAATGTATTTAGGTCAGCCAGATTTTGAAGATAATTACACTGTAAAATGGGATGGCGAATGGCAAATCACCTTAGAGGTATTTAGAGATTTAGGCATCGCATTTTTAGGAGCTATTATTCTTATTTACATTTTAATTGTAGGATGGTTTCAAAATTTTAAAGCACCAATAGTTATGATGGTGGCTATACCGTTATCCTTAATCGGAATTATTTTAGGGCACTGGCTCATGGGCGCTTTTTTTACAGCTACGTCTTTTATTGGAATGATTGCTTTGGCAGGAATTATGGTAAGGAATTCGGTATTACTCATTGACTTCATCAACTTACGAACTGCAGAAGGGGTTCCGCTAAAACAAGCCGCAATTGAAGCTGGAGCAGTACGTACAACACCCATTCTGTTAACAGCAGGTACGGTTGTAATTGGAGCGTTTGTTATACTTTTTGACCCTATATTTCAAGGGTTAGCTATATCGCTAATGGGAGGCACTATAGTTTCAACAGTTTTAACCTTATTGGTTGTACCACTTGTTTATTATATGATAGAGAAAAAAAATTATAAATAATAACTTGTATGGTTGAGCACGATAGGGACCTATAACTAAATTGATATAAAATTAAATAACAATGAAACATCCATGTCTAATTTTTAGACACACAGCGGAATGATTATTTAGGATGTTACATGTGACCGTTGAATAACAATAAATATAAACACATGAAATTAGTCATCGTTACAGCAGTAGAGCAGTTTCAAAAAGATGTTTTGAAACTTTTTAAGAAAGCAAATATTGAAAACTTTAGTAGTTCGGAAATTGATGGATACAAAAGTGGCACCTCATTATTAATGGCCTCTAATTGGTTTTCAGGTAAAAAAGGAAGTAATGAATCAAGTCTATTTTTTTCATTTACAGAAGACAAAAACATTGATGCATTATTCCATTTAATTAAAAAATTTAATACAAACTTAGAAACTAATAATCCCTTAAGAGCGGTTGTAGTTCCTATTGAAAAAATTATATAATCTTAAAAAATTAAGTAAAATGTTAAATACATATTTTAGAGTAATTGTTGGTTTTATGATACTATTAAGTGTAGTTCTAACCGTGTTTTTACATCCAAATTGGGTTTGGTTTACAGTATTTATTGGCGTAAATATGATGCAATCGGCGTTCACAAAATGGTGTTTATTAGAAACTATATTGCAAAAATTAGGAGTAAAAAAATAAGATCTGCGCCCGTACTTCTTTATAATCAGCAATTATATTACTACGTTTGTTATTAAACCCAAATAATAATTTAATACATTTTAAATTGTTATTTTTGGGTATGGATTATAATTTATTACAACAAAAGTTTTCCCATATTTTTGATAACGAATTAATAGTTGAAATTTCAAAAAAAGGGATATTTAAAAACTTCAAGAAAGATGATATTATAATTGATATTGATCAACCATTAAATTTCATTCCTTTATTACTAGTTGGAGATATCAAAATCATTAGAGAAGATGATGATGGCAATGAAATTCTTATATATTTTCTTGAAGCTGGGGAGACTTGCACTATGTCTCTAACATGCTGCTTGGGTATCGCAAAGAGTAAAATTAGAGCTGTAGCCGAAAAAGACTCTAGTTTAATTATGATTCCTGTTGATAATATGCAAAAGTGGTTTGACAGTAATGCTAGTTGGAGAAACTTTATTTTACAAAGCTACCAAATTCGCTTTGAAGAAATGCTTGAAGCTATAGATAGTCTTGCCTTTATGAAAATGGATGAACGTTTATACAAATATCTAAAAAACATGGCTATGATTGATGAATCTAATACCATATTCATAAAACATCAAGATATTGCCGAAGATTTAAATACTTCTCGTGTGGTTATCTCTAGACTTTTAAAGAAATTAGAGAACGAACGTAAAATTAAATTGGGACGAAATAAAATAGTTATGATATAAGTTTTTCACTTTTAAAAGGTCTTTTTTCGTTCATTAAAATTCTTAAAAAAGTTTTTAATACCACAATTAACACGTAAAAAGTAAACTTCAATGTAAATTTGCATACAAACATTAAATATGAATTATATATTAAACCCATGGCCTTGGTATATTTCAGGTCCGCTTATTGCCTTAGTTATGGCGCTCCTACTCTACTTTGGTAAAACATTTGGTATGTCTTCAAATTTAAGAACCATGTGTACTATTGCTGGAGCAGGTAAATTTGTTGATTTTTTCAATTTTAGCTGGAGAGATCAAATTTGGAATTTAACCGTAGTGTTTGGCTCAATAGTTGGTGGCTACATTGCTGTTAACTTTCTATCCAATGATGCTAGGACAGATTTAAATCCAACAACAATAACAGAACTACAAAATATAGGATTTAATAACCCAGGAAAAACACTAGTGCCAAACGAAATTTTCGATTTAGATGTTTTAGTATCTCCTAAAGCCTTAATAATTATCGTTTTAGGCGGTTTGCTGGTTGGTTTCGGTACACGCTATGCCAATGGCTGTACATCTGGGCATGCCATAACAGGTTTAAGCAGCTTACAAAAACCCTCTTTAATTGCTGTTATTGGCTTTTTTATTGGAGGTCTTATTATGGTTAATTTCATTTTACCCTTAATATTTTAAATTATGAAGTTTCTAAAATTTTTATTAGTTGGTATTTTCTTCGGAATTGTATTAGTAAAATCCGAAGCCGTTTCTTGGTACCGTATTTACGAGATGTTTCGTTTCCAGTCTTTTCATATGTATGGTATTATTGGCACCGCAATAGCGACAGGTATTCTTTTTTTACAAATCTCCAAAAGAGGTTACATAAAAAGCATCAAAGGCGCTAATATTTTTGTTCCTAAAAAAGAAAACGGTCTTATTAGATATATTGTTGGCGGCACCATTTTTGGTTTAGGATGGGCGCTAATAGGCGCTTGCCCAGGGCCTATGTACATTTTATTAGGTACAGGTATTTACAGTATGCTTATTGTAATAGCTGCAGCTTTACTGGGCACATTCATTTATGGTGCTTTAAAAGTCAAACTACCTCACTAAATGGATAACACCCAACTCCTTGGATATATTGGCGCTTTAATAGTAGGATTAGTTTTAGGGCTAATTGGTGGCGGTGGTTCAATACTTACCGTACCTTTATTAGTTTACTTATTAGGCTACAACCCAATTGTTGCAACCGCATATTCGTTATTTGTTGTTGGTGCAACATCAATGGTTGGCACATTCCAAAAATATCAAAAAGGTTTAGTTGATTTTAAAACAGGGTTAGCATTTTCATTTCCTTCATTTTTAGCAGTTTATTTATCTCGACGATATTTAGTACCTAGAATTCCAGATACCCTTTTTAGTATTAATAATTTTTCTTTAACTAAAGAAATGGGCATCATGGTATTTTTTGCCATTATTATGCTTTTAGCTTCCATTTCAATGATTAAAAAGAAAAAAGAAATAGATGCAATTCCAGAAAAACAAGCTTATTACAAAACCTTTATACAAGGATTAATAATTGGAACAATAACAGGATTAATAGGCTCTGGCGGTGGTTTTTTATATGTTCCTGCACTTGTAATTTGGGCAAATATCCCCATGAAAAAAGCAGTAGGTACCTCGTTAATTATAATCACTATTAATTCACTAATTGGGTTTACAGGCGATATGCAAACACTAGAAATTGATTGGGTTTTTCTACTTTTATTTACTTTTATATCTGTAATAGGAATTATACTAGGTGTTTTCCTTTCAAAATTTATAAGTGGTAATAAGCTTAAAAAGAGCTTTGGTTTTTTTACATTAATTATGGCTATTTATATTATATACAAAGAAACTAATTTATTAATGTGATAAAAGTCACAAACGAAACCATTTAGGTTTTATATTTTTGAATGATTTATTGAAATAATTTTCGCTTTAGAGGAAATGAAAAAAGTTTAAAAATGAAAATAGAACAAATTTATACAGGCTGCTTAGCTCAAGGCGCTTATTACATCGAATCTAATGGCGAGGTTGCAATAATTGACCCATTGCGCGAAACCCAGCAATACGTTGATAAAGCTAATAAAGAAAATGCAAAAATTAAATATATTTTTGAAACACATTTTCATGCAGATTTTGTTTCTGGCCACGTCGATCTAGCAAAAAAAACAGGCGCAACAATTATTTTTGGTCCTGGTGCTACAACCGAATATGACATTCATGAAGCTGAGGACAATGAAACCTTCAGACTAGGCAATGTAACTATTAAAGTTTTGCACACGCCAGGGCATACCTTAGAATCTACTACCTTTCTTTTAATTGATGAAAACGGGAAAAATCACGCCATTTTTTCAGGAGACACCTTATTTTTAGGTGATGTTGGACGACCAGATTTAGCCATAAAATCAGACCTCACTAAAGAAGATTTAGCAGGTATGTTATACGAATCGTTGCGTAATAAAATAATGCCTTTAGAAGATGATGTTATAGTTTATCCAGCTCACGGTGCAGGTTCGGCTTGTGGTAAAAATTTAAGCAAAGAAACTGTTGGTGTTCTTGGTGAGCAGAAGCAAACTAATTATGCATTACGAGAAGATATGACTAAGGAAGAGTTTGTAGAAGAAGTGCTTGATGGTATTCCACCGCCACCACAATATTTTGCAAAAAATGCCATGATGAACAAATCTGGCTACGATAATTTTGAAACGGTTTTGCAAAAGGGAGATGTAGCTTTAAGTGCTGAAGATTTTGAAATCACTGCCAATCAAGAAGACGCTTTAGTGCTTGATGTTAGAAACGAAAAAGACTTTGTAAATGGCCACATACCAAACTCCATATTTATTGGTATTCATGGTGGGTTTGCTCCATGGGTTGGTGCATTAATTACCGATTTAAAACAGCCCATTTTACTAGTTACACCACAAGGAAAAGAAAAAGAAACTGTAACGCGATTATCTCGTGTTGGTTACGATAATACTTTGGGCTATTTAGATGGCGGTATTGAAGCATGGAAAAAATCTGGTAGAGATATAGAAACAATTGAGTCTATAACTGCCGAAGAGTTTTCTAAACATTATAAAAGCAGCAACATTAACACACTTGATGTTAGAAAAGAGGGTGAATACAAAGCTGAACATTTAGATGGCGATAATGTGCAACACTTTGCATTAGATTTTATTAATGATAACATGAATGCCATTGATAACCATAAAACATATTACATGCATTGCGCTGGTGGTTACCGCTCTGTTATTGCAGCATCTATTTTAAAGGCTCGTGGATTTGATAAATTGATAGATATTGCTGGTGGATTTGATGCCATTAAGAAAACTGATTTACCTACTACAAATTTTATTTGTCCTTCAAGATTATAATTATGAAAACGACATTACAAATACAAAACTTAAAATGTGTTGGTTGTGCCAATACTATTATTAATAGGTTGAGCGAATTAAATTGCCTAACTGAAATTAACGTTGATAATATCTATGATTCTGTCTCTTTTAACTATGAAACCACAGAGAATCTTAAAGAAGTTAAAACCTTGCTAGCAAAACTTGGTTATCCTATTGCTGGAGAAAAAAACGCATTAACTACTAAAGTAAAATCCTTTGTAAGTTGTGCCGTTGGAAGGTTGAGTAAATAACTAAACTAAAAAAGCTCTGATTAAAATCAGAGCTTTTTTTTATACTATTTCTGCACTTAAGCCAGCTTCTAAAAGCATGGAGCAGCGCGGTTTTAAATCATCGTATAAACCTGTTTTAACCGTGCATTTTCCATTATGATGCACAATTATAGAGCATTGTTCTGCTTGTTCTGGAGTGTGTTCGCAAGCAGTAATGAGTGTATCTATAACATGATCGAAAGTATTTACTTCATCATTATAAAGCACAATCTCATTTTGCGTAACTACTTCTTCTTTTAAAAGCAGCTCTTCTGATATTTTTTCTTTAGTACTCATTTGCAATTTTTATACTAATTTAAAAATTTTAACGAAACCCAATTGTTTCTTTCCAATTTTTCTTCAAATTTTAACAAATGTTTTTCACATTCAGCTCTTATAATAGGAATATCTTCATAATAAAATCCGCTTAAAAACAACATACCATTTTCGTTTAAACAAGACGCATAGGTTTTCATATCTTGCAGTAAAATATTCCTGTTAATATTAGCTATAATAATATCGTAAGATTTATTTATTAATAAGCTTGCATCGCCTTCTAAAACTGTAATGTGTTTGCTTTTGTTACGCTCCACATTTTCTAAACTATTTAGGTAACACCAGTTATCGTAATCTATAGCTTCAATGGGCTTAGCTCCTTTTATTTCTGCCAAAATTGCTAAAACACCAGTACCACAGCCCATATCTAGAACAGATTTATTAGTAAAATTATTTTTTAAAATATGCTGAATCATCATGTATGTAGTTTCATGATGACCTGTACCAAAACTCATTTTTGGCTCGATAATTATATCGTATTTTGTATCTGGTTTGTCGTGAAAAGGGGCTCGCACTGAACATAAATCATCGACAATAATAGGATTGAAATTCTTTTCCCATTCAGCATTCCAATTGGTTTGCTCTATATCTTCAAACGTATAGGTAATTTCAAACTCATCAGAATTTAAAATATGTATATCATCTAATACTCCTTTGTTCCATTCACTTTTTTGAATATATGCTGTAACACCATCTTCGTTTTCTACAAAACTTTCAAAACCTGCGTAACCTAATTCTGCAATTAAAATTTCTACTGCAGGGTGCAATGGTTTTACTTTAAAATAGTAACCTAAGTATATAGTGTTTGACATTATTTACTTTTTTCAGACTTAAATATCTAATTACCAATAATATAACTAAATTCATATAAAATAGAATAAAAGATTTTAAAGGAAAAAATCAGCTTTTTAGGAAAAAATTTGAGCTATAGTCATAGCTGTGGCGATAATTTTTAACGAAGAAATTTAAATTTTTTGCTCAAAATATTAATACTATTTTATGTTGATTTAGCTATAATATCTATTCCTAATTTACTTTTGATATTTTTAAAACATAAGCGTAATTAGATATGTTCCAATTTGGATTGTAATTTGGCAATGTAATTTCAACATTTTTACCAGTTTTCTTGCATGATAAACTCCCTTTTACACCAAGCAGGGTAATTTTTGATCTTGACGACAAATTAATATCCTTTATAACTATTTTTTTTCCTGGCCATTTAGGTAAAATGGCATAAACATTTTCTTTTTTTGATGTAAAAAGAACTTCTTTAACAGCCATTCCAGGTTCTGGGTTTATAGTTTGTTTTAAAATATAATTACCTCCTATATACGATTTTCCTTTTTTAGGTTCATGATTACGATTTCCTTTAGACCATTGTCTAGAACGAATCCATTTTCGAGTGCCATAAATAGCTTCTCCATTTATATCTAGCCAAGACCCTATTTGTAATAAACGTTCTTGCATAATAACTGGAATTTTCCCATCACTTGATGGCCCTACATTTAACAATAGATTACCTCCCATACTTACCAAATCGCAAAGCATTAAAACTAATGCTTTAGGCGATGTATAATCTTCAATGTTTTCATTACGATTATATCCAAAAGAAAATCCCATACCTCTGTTTTCTTCCCAAGGATGATTTCCTTCCATACCCTCTGTTTCATACTCTGTAGTATAATATCCGCCATGTTTATGTCTACTTCCTTTAAACCAACGATCATTAATAAGGATCTCTTTATCCTTACTAGCCGACTCATTAAACAACCAAGTTAACAACTCACCACTTTTCCAATAATCATCTTTATGATCCCACTCTCCATCTGCAAATAATATATCTGGCTCATAACGATTTACTAAATCTTTAAATTGTGGGTGATAATGTTCTTTTACAAATTTATCGCCAGGAATATTATACCATGGGTGGTACCATTCATATAAACTATAATACAATCCTGCCTTTAATCCTGCTGTTCGCATAGCTTCCATATATGGCCCCACTAAATCGCGTTTGGGTCCTATGTCTCCTGCATTCCATTTAAAATGTCGGGCATTTTGTGCTTGTTTATTAGGCCATAATGTAAAACCATCATGATGTTTTGAGGTTAAAACAACATACTTTGCACCAGCTTTATTAAATAATTCTGCCCACTCATTAGGATTATAAAGTTCTGCCTTAAACATCTTGCCGAAATCATAATAACTAGATTCATCTCCGTAAACTTCATTCTGAAATTTAGGAACGGCTTTAGGGTCTGGTTTATTGTTACCAAAAATACTTTTACTTTGCAACCATTTTTGATACCATTCTGTGTAAGTACCCACTGGCGACCATGAAGGTACAGCATATGGTCCCCAATGAATAAAAATTCCAAACTTAGCATCTTTATACCAATCTGGAATTGGTCTTGCATCAATCTTTTCCCATAGTCCTGAAGCTTTAGATACTTCAACCTTTACATCCCATTCCTTTTTAGTAGTATCCTGCGCATTTACTACAATTGAACTAAAAAGAATTACTAAAGAAAATATTAGTGATTTTAAGTCTCGTTTATCCATTCTTTTATTTTTTTAATTTAAAATGCATTTACAATAGCAAAAAAATCGTCTGCATTAAGTGCAGCTCCTCCTATTAAACCACCATCTACATCTGGTTTAGAGAAAATTTCTTTGGCGTTTGTGGGTTTACAACTTCCGCCGTAAAGAATAGACACGCTATTTGCTACCTCGTCGCCATACTTATCTGCTAATGTTTTTCTTATAAATGCATGCATATCTTGTGCTTGCTCTGGGCTTGCAGTTTCTCCCGTACCAATGGCCCAAACAGGCTCGTAAGCCAATACAATATTTTTAAATGCTGAAGCTTCTAAATGAAATAAAGCGTTTTTAATTTGATTTTCTACAACGGCTTCTTGATTGCTAGATTTTCTGTCGGCTAACACTTCTCCAAAACAGAAAATAACCTTCATTTTATTGGCTAAAGCTGCATCTACTTTTTTTGCTAATAAGGCATCGGTTTCTCCAAAGTATTCTCTGCGTTCTGAGTGCCCCAAAATTACTGTTTTTACACCTACAGATTTTAACATTTTTGCAGATATTTCTCCTGTAAAGGCACCATTCTCTTCAAAATGCATGTTTTGTGCTGCTACTTTTACTTTAGATTTTTTTGTTGCTTTTACTGCACCTGCTAAACTTACAAATGTTGGTGCTATAATTACGTTTGCATTTTTAATTTTTGCTTTTTTTACTTTTTTTGCAACTTGTTTAGCTAACTTTTTTGATTCTGCTAAACCATTGTTCATCTTCCAATTTCCTGCAACAATTTGTTTTCTCATAAGATTGGTATTATTTTTTATGTTTTGAAGTTAATCTATTTTATATATTGAATTTTGCACAAAAATACTACTTTTTTATGGCTTGAATTAACTTATCATCTCCTGCTTTTATTGCTTTAAATAATTCTATATTTCCTGCTTTGTTTATTACCATATATCTAGGAATCCAATTTAAATTTATAAAATTGGAAAAAACGCCATCCCAACCTGATTGAATAAAATAATGCACACCTGTAAGATTGTATTTTTTTATGCCTCTTTTCCATGATTTTTCGCTTTTATCTAATGATAAAAACACATAAACTACATCTTTAAACTCGTTTTGTAATGCTTTAATTTCTGGTATTGCTACAATACAATCTTTACACCAACTTGCCCATATATCAATAAATACTGTTTTTCCTTTATAGGTGTTTAAAATGTCTTTGAAAGTGGTGGTGTTTCCTTCTAAAGTTATAAATGTATCGTTTAATGCTTCGTCTGAAAATTGTGTTGGCTCCTCTGTATTGCAACTAAAAATACTGAACAATAGAATTAAAATGTAATTCGTTTTTTTCATTTTTTATTTTAATGATGGCTTATGTAGCTACAAATTCACGAATGCCTTGTTTTATAAAATCTTAACTTATTCTTTTTTTAAATCGATTTTCATAAAACCGTCGTAATTACTATTATTGACTATATTTATAGAATCTATTATTGAAGAGTCTATGGTGTATAAATAGTTTTTAAAAGTTTTATCAGCTAAAACGGAATCCATTTCTTTTTTGGTTGAAACCTTTCCGTCTATAACATAAAGAATATTATTTATTTTAATCCGACTCGTTTTTGGTGCTGACTTCCATTCTACTTTAGGTAACTTCAATTTTTCAATATCGTTCCAGTGGAGTTTTTGTTTTACTGTTCCAGCATCTAATTCTAATATTCCTGGGTTAGAACGCACAACCGTTTTTAGTGCTTTTTCATCACATAAATACCAATTAAAATTTAAATTATAAGCATTATTGATACGCTGCTTAGCATCGTTTCCAGATGCTGTTAATCCTATAACTTTATAACCATTTTTAATAGCTTCATCGGTTATTGCTTTTAGTTTTAAAACACCTTCTTTTTCAATCTTTTCTAAACTATACGAGACTATAACAATTAGATTTTCTTTACTTAAAAAATGCTTAGTTAAATCTTCGTCATCAGTTTCAATAGAAAAATCTAAAACTGGTGGTTGATATGCTTCTCTAATAACTTTGGTTTCTACACCTACATACTCGCCATCAACTGTTGGATAGCTACCATCTGTAACAATTTCTTTTTCTTCACCATTAATATTAAATGTCCATGTGTATTCTTGAATAGCTTTTGGTGCATCCTCAGGAATTATCATACCTTCATAAATATTGTTTCCAATTTTATAGGCTCTAAAATCTATTGTGGGTAAATGCATAAGTACATGATAGCCAAACCACAAACTAACCACAAAGCTTAATAGTGCTAGAATTGTAGTTGGTAATTTGCTAAGCAAAGGTTTTACATGTTGTAATCCAAATACTAAAATCAGAATAAAAAACAGTAATATAACATCTTTAGTAAAACTCTCCCAAGGTGTTAGTTTTAATGCATCACCAAAGCAACCGCAATCTTTCACCTTATCGAAATAAGCCGAATAAAAGGTTAAAAATGTAAAAAAAACAATCATTGCTAACAAACTCCAAACGGTGAATTTAGGTTTGTAACCAATGAGTAAAAATACACCTAAAACGACTTCGAAAACCACAACGAGAATAGAAATACCTAGAGCATATGGTATTAAAAACTCTATATTTAAAACATCAGCACTAAAGTATTCTTCTAGCTTATACGAAAACCCTAGAGGGTCATTTAACTTTATAAATCCTGAAATGATAAATAAAACACCGACGAATATTCTGCTTAATGCTACTAGTATTTTCATAAATTTTGTCATTCCCGAGAAGGCGGGAATCTTTTTAATTGAACCTTAATTTTTATAAAGTGGATTCCTGCCTTCGCAGGAATGATAACTATTCTTCTTTTAAATGAATTAATGCAAAAACTGCATAATTAATCATGTCTTGATAATTAGCATCAACACCTTCGCTTACCAAAGTTTCACCTTTGTTATCTTCAATGGTTTTAACGCGTAATAATTTTTGTAAAATTAAATCGGTTAAACTACTTACCCTCATATCTCGCCACGCTTCTCCATAATCATGGTTTTTATTTTCCATGAGTTTTTTTGTAATGGCAGCTTGTTCGGTGTATAAATCAGTAGCCTCTTCTGTAGTCATATCAGGTTGTTCAACCACACCTTTTTCTAACTGTATAAGTGCCATAATACAATAATTAATTATACCAATAAACTCACTTACTTCACCTTCATCTACCTTTCTTACTTCGTTTTGTTGTAAACCTCTAATGCGCTGCGCTTTTATAAAAATTTGGTCGGTTAATGATGGTAAACGTAATATCCTCCACGCACTACCATAATCACTCATTTTTTTAATAAATAAACTTTTACAGGTATCTATTACAGCATCGTATTGTTTTGAAGTATCTTGCATCTATGGTAAACTCATTTTAATTTTTTCTATTTCCTAAAAAATGGCTAAAATTCATTAATATTACGTTACTTTTCTTACACATAGCGGTGCTATGTCTTTTAAAAAGTGCCTCATCTTAATAAATTTTATCTCATTTTCGGTTAAAAACAAAAAATCAAGATGAGTTCAATATCAATTTTGTGTAAATTTCGCTTAAATTGTTTAAAGTTCAAAAGTTTAGTGTTTAAAGTTTTGGAGTTTATATTTCTACTTTCAAGTTTAATGTTTTAGGTTTGGAATTTGATATTTTAAATATTGAGATTTTAAGATTATGATGATTAATTGCAAAGGACAACTCATCGATTTATCATCACCAAAAGTGATGGGGATTTTAAATATTACACCAGATTCGTTTTACGATGGTGGCTCTTATAAAAATAATAGAGTCATTTTAAACAAAGTTGAAAAAATGCTTAATGAAGGAGCAACATTTATTGATGTTGGTGCTTACAGTTCGCGTCCAAATGCCGATTATGTTAGTGAAACTGATGAATTAAAACGCATATTACCCATTGTTAATTTGATTTTAAAAGAATTTCCAAGGACATTGCTTTCTATTGATACCTTTAGAAGTGAAGTTGCGAAACACTGCGTTGAAGCAGGCGCTTGTATGATTAATGATATTTCGGCAGGAAAATTAGATGATGCTATGTTACAAACTATTGCTAATTTAAAAGTGCCATATATTATGATGCATATGCGTGGCACTCCGCAAAACATGCAACAAAAAACACATTATGATGATTTGATAAAAGATATCATCTTTTATTTTTCTGAACGCATTACAGCTGCCAAACAATTAGGCATTATTGATATGATTATCGACCCTGGTTTTGGTTTTGCAAAAACTTTAGAGCAGAATTTTAAAGTTTTAAATCAATTGGAATTATTTAAAATGTTAGACAAACCTATTTTGGCTGGTATTTCCAGAAAATCTATGATTTATAAAACTTTAGAAACCTCAGCTAGTAATGCTTTAAATGGTACAACGGCTTTAAATACGGTGGCTTTACAAAAGGGTGCTTCTATTTTACGAGTGCACGATGCTAAGGAAGCTGTGGAGTGTGTAAAATTGGTTGAAGCTCTAAAACAAATTACTATTTAAAACAACTCCCTTACTCCCTCTTTTTTAGGAGGAAAACTCATTCTTTATAAAGAATCTAAATATGAAATATAACTTTATATCTATTTTATTACTACTTATTTTTTCCTGCGGAAAAGAAAAAGTGATTTTACTACCAGAAATAACGCATTCTGAAACTACCGATATTAAAGATGTTTCTGCTGCTTATTTATTTTATGATGAAACTCAAAAAGATAGTGTTGAGCTAAATAGAAAAAACCTAATTAGCACCACAAATTGGTTGGTAAATGTGGATAAACGCTTAACCTTAAAACAAGCTATTCCTCATATTAAATTCCTCCAAGAGAAAAAACGAAACTCAAGCCATATAAATGAAAATGCTAAAAATTACTTTACTTGTAGTGATATTAGCAGACAAAATCTAGGTTTTATTGAGTTTACGGATGTTTATTATAACAAAAAACACATTGTAAATGTTTTGGCGGATAACTATTCTTCTTTAAGCAACAAATTAATTATCAATATAGAATCTTTAAATGACATAAAAATAAATTCTCATTTTAATGAAATCAACATAACTCATTCTAATAGCCAAGAACTAAACCAAGACATTAAATCTTTATCAAACAATAAAAAAAATACCGTAATGTTATTCTTCGGTAAAAATTTGTTGTTTCAAGATTATATCACAATAAAATCAATTATTTCAAAATTGAATTTAGAAAATATAACCATATCTAATAACGAATTTATTTATTAACCCATATTTTACTAAATTTACCAAAACCCACTAACCTTTGGAAATTTTTAAAGACCTTTTAAAATTTACAGTTGTCGATATTATCGATGTTATTTTAGTAGCCCTACTACTCTACTACATTTACAAGCTTATAAAAGGTACTGTTGCCATTAATATTTTTATTGGTATTATTATTATCTACTTGGTTTGGAGATTAACAGATTTTCTTGAAATGGAACTCCTAACCAGCATTTTTGGTGGTTTTATTAAAGTAGGTATTATTGCTTTAATCGTGGTATTTCAACCAGAAATCAGGAAGTTTTTACTTATGGTAGGCTCGACAAATTTTAGTAGGCGACGCAAATTTTTACAGCAATTTAAGTTTATAAAAAATGAAACTGGAGACGAAACCGATGTAGATGCCATAGTTTCTGCTTGCGTTAAAATGGGGGCATCAAAAACTGGAGCACTTATTGTTTTTGAGCGTAATAATAACCTTGATTTTTTATCGTCTTCTGGTGATGAAATGAACATAAAAGTAACTCAACCCATTATAGAAAGTATCTTCTTTAAAAACAGTCCGCTACATGATGGTGCTATAGTAGTAAGCAATAATATTGTAAAAGCAACACGTGTTATTCTTCCTGTAAATAACGAAAAAAATATACCACAACGTTTCGGATTACGCCACAGAGCTGCCATTGGTGTTACCGAAAAAACGGATGCTTTAGCCTTGGTTGTTAGTGAAGAAACAGGACATATTTCTTATTTTAAAGATGGTGAGTTTGTTGTGTTTGACAACACCGATCAGCTTAACAAAATAATTAAAAAAGATCTAGCTTAATGAATTGTAGAAACTGCAACAATACGCTTAGAACCGATTTTAGTTTTTGTCCAGATTGTGGTTCTAAAATTATTAGGAATAGATTGACTCCTAAAAGTTTAACATATGATTTTTTAGAGCGCTATTTTAATTTAGATAACACATTTTAAAAACAATCAGACATATAATTATTAAGCCAGAAAATGTTTGTGGTGGTTATATATCTGGAATTCGAAAAAAATATTTAAATCCAGTAAGCATGCTTGCAATTACGCTTACATTATCTGGATTTATTCTTTTCTTGATAAAAAAAGTAGCATGAAGTAATATTGATTTTTCAAAAATAAGTTACGCCCAAACTAGCTCTGGTGGTGTAGGAACTGAAAAAATAATGTCTGCAACTATGGAGTATAGTTCGATACTTTTTTTTATTTTACATTCCCTTTATAGCATTTGCTAGCTATTTATTCTTTAACAAAAAGCAATACAACTTTGCCGAACATACAGTAACTTCAATATATGCATTGACTAGCTTTGGTATTATTGGATCAGTTTATGCAATTATAACACTTCTTACAAATCCACAGTTTTATGTAGATGCAGCACTTATTTACTCCTTGGTGATGATATTGTTTTGTATTTATGTTTGCTACAAAAATTCTATGGACAGTCTAAAATCTTTGTTCTGGAGAATCCCTCTGTTTTTGTTGATTTTTTTAATTGGATATATGGGTATTTCACTTGTAACCTTAGTCATTTTATTTCTAACAGGTGAAATATCAATCCAAGATTTAATACCGAAATAATCTTTTATGCCACTTCCTCCTTTAAAAACTGAACTTCGTATAGGTTTCTGTAATACCCATTTTCTTTTTTAAGTAATTCGTCATGAGTACCTTGTTCAACAATTTTACCAGCATCCATAACTATAATTTTATCCGCCTTTTTTATGGTTGCTAATCTGTGAGCAATAACTATAGATGTGCGCCCTTTAGTAATTTTATCAGTGGCATTTTGAATGAGCTGTTCAGAATAAGAATCTACCGATGATGTTGCTTCATCTAGCACCAAAATACTCGGGTTAGTTACATAAGCACGTAAAAATGAAATAAGTTGACGTTGACCAGAAGATAGCATCACGCCACGTTCTTTTACATTATAGTTGTAACCATTTGGCAAACTCATTATAAAATCATGTATACCAATATCCTTAGCTGCTTTTTCTACTTCAGCCTCAGTAATTTCTGGATTGTTTAATGTAATATTATTCAAAATAGTATCGGCAAATAAAAATACATCTTGTAATACTACAGCTATTTGTGTGCGTAAAGATTCTAAAGTAACCTCTTTAATATCAATATCATCAACACAAATGGCTCCATCTTTAATTTCGTAAAAACGATTTAGTAAATTTATAATAGTCGATTTTCCTGCACCAGTAGCTCCAACAATGGCAATAGTTTCTCCAGCATTAACATTAAAGGAAACACCTTTTAAAACCTCCTCATCTTCAACATAACTAAAATATACCTTTTTAAAAGTTATATCGCCTTTAAAGTGTTTTGCTATATGAGTTCCTGTATCGTCAATTTGCGACGTTGTGTCTATAACTTTAAACACGCGGTTTGCAGCAACCATACCCATTTGCAACGTATTAAACTTATCGGCTATTTGCCTAAGTGGTCTAAACAACATGGGAATAAACATTATAAAAGCCACTAAAGTCCCTTTGGTTATACTGCCCTCTAAAACCACATTTAATCCACCGTACCACGCCACCAAACCAATAGTAATTGAACTTGATAAATCTGCCAAAGGAAAAAATATAGAATTATACCAAACAGTTTTTAACCAGCCTTTTTTATGGCGATTGTTTATAGTTTTAAATCTTTTATATTCTGTGGTTTCGCGTGTAAATATTTGCAATATTTTCATGCCCGTTAAGCGTTCTTGCACAAATGAATTTAGATTTGAAACTTCGTTTCTTACCTCCTCAAAAGCTTTTTTCATGTATTTCTGAAAAATACGAGTGGCATATAATAATAAAGGCAACATGGCAAACACAATTAAACTCAATTTTACGTTGGTATATACCATAAAACCAAAAACTACAGCCATAGTAAGTAGGTCTCTAAAAATCATAAATAATCCTTGACCAAAAATATCGGCAATACGTTCCATATCGGTTACGGCTCTTGTAATAAGTACACCAACTGAAGAATTATCGTAATACTTCATTTTAAAACGAAGCAAATGATTAAACAGTTTTACACGAACATCCATAACCAAATTTTGCCCTAGCCACGAGGCATAAAAAATAAATGCTAGTTGAAATATCGTTTGCAAAATTAAAACCCCTAACATAACAGTAATGTAAAACAAGAATTTATCTGGGTTTTCGCCTGCAATACTATCATCAATCGCAAACTGCGTTAATTTAGGTGTTGCCGCACTAAAAAGTGCTAACAAAACCACCATTAATAACAAACCCAAAAAGACAACTTTATAAGGCTTTATATATTGAAATAGACGTGTAAATAATTTTACGTCGAAAATATTTTCTTTCTTTTTAGTCATTTATATTTTTATATCGTCTGGATATTCAATTTTGGTTAAATATAAAGCATGGGCTGGCACAGAAAAACCTGCTTCACTTCTATTTTTAGATTTAATAATTTGGTGCAATTCTTCAATAGATGTTTTGCCTAAACCAATATTAATCATAGTTCCTGCAATAGCTCTTACCATATTACGCAAAAACCTATTGGCTTTAATTGTAAATTGCAGCTCGTTATTTTTAATAACCCATTCTGCTTTCATAATATTACAATAATACGTTTTTACATCGGTATTACTTTTTGAAAAGCATTGAAAATCTTTATAATCGAATAAAATTTTTGAAGCTTCATTCATTTTATCAACATCCAAAGTTTGCTTCACATAAAACGAATTGTTAAAAGTAAACACATTTTTATCTAAAGCTATTCTGTATAAATACGTTCTGCTTAATGCGTTAAAGCGCGCATGAGTATCATTTTTCACTTTAAAAATATTATAAATAGCAATATCTTTTGGCAAAAACGAATTAAGCTTAAATATTAAATTATCATCACTTAACTCATCCTTAAAATCAAAATGAGCAAACATTTGCGAAGCATGCACACCAGTATCTGTTCGTCCTGCACCCATTACAGAGATTGGCGTTTTTAATACAGTAGATAAGGCATTTTCTAAAACTTCTTGTACTGATGCGGTTTTAGGTTGATTTTGCCAACCATGATAAGCACTACCATTGTAAGAGAGTTCTATAAAATATCGCAATTTGTTTTATTTTTTAATGAGATTGCAAAGATAGAGAGATTTGATTTTCTAACGAAAATCATTGTCTTAATTAAATATTAAAAGATTTATAATTACGAAGTGATTTTTCTTAAGGACTCTATCGGAAGGAGCTTGCGCAATTATGGTTAAACACTTTCATATAATAGATAAACACATTATTCAACATCTATGGTGGTAATTGCCCATTCATTTACAGCCCCTGTGCCTTCTTCAACCTTTACTAAAACGTAGTATTTTGTTCCATCTGAATTAAAGAACCCAAAATGTCCTTGAGAATCATAAACTTTATCTCCTGTATTTTCATTAGGAATAAAAAATCCAGGAAGTTTAATAGTCCCTTGAAAGGCTAAAAAATCAGTTTCATATTTTCTTATTTCATTACTAGGTATTTCATCCCAACTATTACCTGTTGTAAAAATGGCATATACTTTTTTAGCAGAACTGCTAAAATCTAATGTCATAATATTTCCTTCTCCCACTAGTTCTCCATTATATGTCATATCATTTGATTGATTAGTAGAAGCATTAAATACCCTCCTACTTTTTGCAAATAATCTAATACCATCTTCCGAAATCCAAATATCGCCATTAAATGCAAAATCTCCGTGATAAGGTGAATCGTAAAGATATTGTGCAGTTCCATTATTAATATCGTATTTTTCAAAATCTGAAGGAGATAAACCATTATCTGCGCCATAAATGTAATTACCCGATGGATGAAGTTTTACTTTAGTGCGCTCCCATACCGAACCACCTATATGTTGTATTTCTACTCCGTTTGCTAGATTAACACACCTTATTCTTTCCCATTGATCTTCTTTAGGAAAAACATATACCCATTCATTAGGTGCAAGTATAATATCAAAAGTATTTGTTGTTACAGCATAATTATTTTCCAACTCCATTGTGGATAGATTTATATAAGAAAACCAACCATTATGACCAACTACAGCATGACTCCCCCCTAGTTCAACAGAAACGCATGTTGGAGGAATATTTAGGGCTACGGATTTAACTGAATTATTAGAAGGGTTAAAGACTCTTAATTCGTTAGGATTTTCGGAAACAGCAACTATTACATTATTATTTCTGTCATATTCCGCATCTATTATATTACCATCAATTAACCACTTTTCTTCAATGTAATTATTAATTCCAACATTTATAGTAATTGATTGACCAAAATTATTAGTTATAAGGGTTTCTAAATTATAGTCTTGTGTAACTAAATTTGCCCTATCTAATGTCATAACTACTTCTTTAGAATCTCCAGCACTTAAGCTACCTGAGCTTGGGTTAAGGTTAAGAAAAGAATTTGAATTATTATCCCAACTCCAATCAAAATTAAACTTACCATCATTTTTAATAACAAAAGATAAGCTTCCCTCAGAATATCCATAATTTAAAGATGATTTGGATACACTCATAATATTTGATAAATCCTCAATATTAAGTTCTAAACTTACTTCGGCTTTTCCAGCTCCGTTGGTAACAAATTCTACCTTACCAACATATTTTCCTTCATCTAAATTTGATATATTAGGAGTTAATTCAAGTTCAATAATTTCAGAATCAATAGTACCTGATACAGAATTAATTTCAATCCAATCAGGTTTGGATGCAACATTCCACTGGAATTTACCTGAGGGCTGAACGGATATAAAAAGTTTACTAGTTTGATTATTATTAAAAATTACATCATTAGGAGATACTGCAATCTGAAATTCTTCTGAAACCTCGTTTTTCTCACAGCCAACAAAAAATAAAGCCAATAACAACATTAAACAAACTAAACTTGAACTCTTTCTTATCTCCATTTTAATTGGTCTTTCTTTTAAATTCAAACTAATAATCTGATTATATTAATTTATGATTACTAACGATAGAAATTCATAAACAAATGTAGTTGAATATTTTTATAATAAAAAGAAAATTCGCTCAATCACCATTTTTACTTATTCAAACAATAATCGATAACTTTGCTCCAGTTTTCACAATATTTCTAATGACAAAAATATTACTCCTTTCTGACACACACAGTTATATAGATAACGATATTTTAAAATACGTAAAACAAGCAGATGAAGTTTGGCATGCAGGCGATATTGGCGATTTAAAAGTAACCGATGCTATAAAAAAATTAAAGCCTTTACGTGGTGTTTATGGCAATATTGATGATGCCAAAGTACGATTAGAATTTCCAGAACATAATCGATTTATGTGTGAAGATGTAGATGTTTGGATAACCCATATTGGAGGGTACCCGCCAAAATATAATATAAGAGTTATAAATGAGATAAAACAAAACCCGCCAAAACTTTTTATTTGTGGACACTCACATATTTTAAAAGTGATGTCCGATAAAAAGTTGAATGTATTACACATGAATCCTGGTGCGGTTGGTAAACACGGTTTTCATAAAACACGTACTATGCTCCGTTTTACTGTTGATGGTAGTAAAATTGATAATTTGGAGGTTATTGAGTTTAGCAAAAGGTAATTGTGAGTTAGAGTTTTAACTACTTTTTGCAAATACGAGCGTTAGGGATTGATGCAGCATCCATTTTAAAAGAAAAGGGCAATTAAGTTTGATAGAACTAAAAATTAACAGATTGCCACAGTCGTTCCTCCTTCGCAATGACGTTTTAAAAAGATAAATACGAAAGCCCGACCCGACGCTAAAGGAGGGGAACGCCAAAAAAATAATTGATATTTTGTTGTGCAAGAGTATTTCCCTCCTTTGGAGGGATTAAGGGAGGCTTTATAAAAAAACCCAAAGCTTTCACTCTGGGTTTTAACGCACTAATACTACTAAGATGTTAGGTTTATCGTAATCGATCTACAGATTTTACAAGATCTTCATCCTTCTTAATGGCTTTATTGGCTAACGCCAAAAACACGATAGAAACGATAGGAAGAAACATCCCAATACCTTTCTCAGAAACCGCCGTTTCTCCAGATAAATTTAGAGATTGATATACAAAAAATCCTAGTAAAAAAAAGTTTAATATGATGTTAAGGCGCCCCAACATAAATTGAGACTTCCTGTTTTTGTATCTAAATATTGATATAATTGATAATAGTGCTGATACTAAAAACGCAGCTAACACATAATTAATATCGGCTGCAAAAGCTTTAATATCATCTGGTGTAACCCATAACTCAAACGCATAAATTAATCCTGCAGAAACACCTGCAGCAATTAAAAGATATATGGTTTGTATGCGTTGTAACATATGCTATTTTAAAACTAGACAGCAAAAATAATAGTTTCTTTTATAAAATAAGCCCTAAAAATTAAAATAAAGTTGTATAATTGCACTGATGATTCCCAACAACCACTATTGCAGGTTGTTAATTCTTCAAAGTAAAGAAATCATTTTTCAGAATAAAATCAAAAAATTATACTCAACTATACGTATTCAATTAAACATCAATGTTTGAAATTTCACAATTAAAAGAGAAGAAGCTCGCTGAGTTACAGGAGATTGCTCAAAAATTAAAGATCCCAAAGTACCGTTCATTAAAAAAATTAGATTTAGTTTATCAAATACTCGATCAACAAGCAGCTGACCCAAAAACGGTAACTGCAGTAATAGAACCTAAAGAAGATTCTAATACTACTGCTGAAAACAAACCTGCCAGAAAACCTAGACAACGTGTGCAAAAGCCTGTTAGAAATGAGCCAGCAAAACGCGATGAACAACCTCAAGAAGAGAATAAAGCGCCTGAAGTAAAATCAAATGAGACTACTCAGGAAAAGAAAGAGGAGAATAAACAAGTGCACAAGCCAAATCCGAGACCTGCTAACGATAACCAAAAGGATAATCAGCAGAAGTCACATCAGAAAAGAGATAACAATCATCAGCATAAAAATCTGCATAAAAACCAAAAAAATGGCAATATAGATAAAGGTAACAAGGATAACAGAAATCGTTATCGTGAGCCTGATTATGAGTTTGATGCCATTATTGAAAGTGAAGGTGTTTTAGATATTATGCAAGATGGCTATGGGTTTTTACGTTCCTCTGACTATAATTATTTATCATCACCAGATGATATTTATGTATCGCAATCACAAATACGCTTATTTGGTTTAAAAACTGGAGATACGGTTTTAGGACATGTACGCCCGCCAAAAGAAGGCGAAAAATATTTTCCTTTAATTAAGGTTAGTAAAATTAATGGTCAAAATCCAAATGTAGTTAGAGACCGTGTGTCTTTCGAGCATTTAACACCATTATTCCCGCAAGAAAAATTTACGTTAGCAGAAAAACAAAGTACCATTTCAACTCGAATAATGGATTTGTTTTCACCTATTGGAAAAGGACAACGTGGTATGATTGTTTCGCAGCCTAAAACTGGTAAAACCATGTTATTAAAGGATGTAGCTAATGCTATTGCTGCAAATCATCCTGAAGTTTATCAAATGATTTTATTAATTGATGAACGTCCTGAAGAGGTTACCGATATGCAACGTAATGTGCGTGGTGAAGTAATCGCTTCAACTTTTGATAAAGAAGCACATGAACACGTAAAAATTGCTAATATTGTTTTAGAAAAAGCAAAACGCCTTGTAGAATGTGGACACGATGTGGTGATTCTTTTAGATTCTATTACACGTTTAGCACGTGCTTATAATACTGTTCAACCTGCTTCTGGAAAAATTCTTTCTGGTGGTGTAGATGCTAATGCATTACATAAACCTAAACGTTTCTTTGGAGCTGCACGTAATATTGAAAATGGCGGATCATTAACCATTATCGCAACAGCACTTACCGAAACTGGCTCTAAAATGGATGAAGTTATTTTTGAAGAATTTAAAGGAACTGGTAATATGGAACTGCAATTAGATAGAAAAATATCTAACCGCAGAATTTTCCCTGCTATCGATTTAACATCATCAAGTACGCGTCGTGATGATATTCTATTAGATGATAACACGATACAACGTATGTGGGTAATGCGTAAATACCTTGCCGATATGAACCCAGTTGAAGCTATGGAATTTATTAACGAGCGCTTTAAACAAACTAGAAACAACGAAGAGTTTTTAATATCCATGAATGGATAGTTTAAATAAATTTAAAACTAACTAACTCAAACTTAAAAGGCCTTAGCAATATTGTTAGGGCTTTTTTAATTAGTCATATTGTTGTTCAGCTACAGATTTCTGCTTTCTAGCCTTAGACATTTTTTCATTTACACATTAAACATATATTTACCGCCAATTTATAGTTTTACCTAATTATGTTGGCATCTAAATTTATTCGAAGCTTTTTATTTTTAATTTTTCTAGTTCCTCTTATATCCATTGCGCAGTCTGAGGAAAAAGAAAGCATCAAATTTTTTGTAGAATGCAATTGTGATGAAAACTACATAAGGCAAGAAATTAAATATATCAATCATGTGCGAGATCAAGGTCTAGCAAACGTTCAGCTTTTCATATATGATATTGTTAATGGTAGCGGAGGAAGAACCTATAAATTAGAATTTACTGGAAGCTCATCTTTTAAAAATATAACCAACAATTTGTCCTTTGATTCTAATCCTAATATGACATCAGATGAAATACGAAATCAAATAGTTTCTGTTATAAAGAAAGGGTTGATAAAATATGTTATTGAATCTGATTTAGCTGATAAAATCACTTATAAAATAAATGGAGAAACTGAAAACACAGAACAAGAAATAGAAGATCCTTGGAAGAATTGGATTTTTGAAGTTTATGGGAGTGCAAGTTTTGATAAAGAAGCTAGCCGTAAAAGATTTGAATATAGAGCTGGTTTTGAAAGCGATAGAGTAACCGAAAAATGGCGAATAAGAGCAGATTTACAAATGAATCAAACTGAAAGTCGATTTATACGTAATGATGAAGAATTCAAGAGTTCAAGACAACGGTATTGGGGGTCTGCTAGTGTTGTAAAAAGTCTTTCAGAACATTGGTCTACTGGAATATTTGTAAATAGCAGACATGACACTTATACTAATTTAGATTTTTCGGGTGGTTTTTATCCCGCAATAGAATACAATATTTATCCATACGACGAAGTCCTTAAAAGAGAGATAACCTTTGCTTATAAAATAGGTGGTTTTTATAACAATTACATTGAGACAACCATATTTGGAGAAGACAATGAGTTTATTTTTAATCACTCATTTGATATACAAGCTAGATATAGACAACCTTGGGGTAATATTTACTCAAGAATTAGAGCTTCAAGCTTTTTAGAAGATTTTTCAAAAAACAGATTACAAGTTTACAGCAGTTTATCAATTCGAGTTTTAAAAGGGTTTTCCGTTAGGTTTTCTAGTAATTTAGAATTTATTCATGATCAAATAAATTTACCAGCTGGAGATGCGTCAATTGAAGATGTACTTCTACAACAAAAACAAATTGCTACAGATTTTGAATTAGGGTTCTCAGTTGGAGTAACCTATACATTTGGATCTGCATTCAATAATATAATAAATACACGACTATAAAAGTTTTGCATAAAAAAAGCTTCCCATTATTGAGAAGCTTTTGAATGTTTTAAACTTTAAAGCAAATTAAAGAGCAGCTATATGTTTTGCTAAACCAGATTTAAGATTAGCTGCTTTGTTAGCATGAATAACATTTTTCTTAGCTAATTTATCTAGCATAGAAACTACAGTAGGAAACATTTTTTCAGCTTCTTTCTTATCCGTTAACTCGCGTAACTTTTTAATTGCACTACGCGTTGTTTTATGCTGGTATCTGTTTACCAAACGCTTAGATTCGTTACTTCTTATTCTCTTTAATGCTGACTTATGATTTGCCATGTGTTCTTTTTATTATTAAAATTGTAGCCCGTAGGGGAATCGAACCCCTCTTACCAGGATGAAAACCTGGCGTCCTAGCCGATAGACGAACGGGCCATTTGGTTTATTCTATATTTAAATGAACCTACAACGTTTCCATTGCGGATGCAAAAATACAACTATTTTTAAATGTTGCAACAGTAGATTAAACTTTTTTGAAAAAAATTTAATCTAATACGCTTTTGCAAATAAAACACGCTTATTTGAAGGCTTCCCAGAATAGACACAAACACCTTCTTCCGCTTTAGCATCTAGCGGAATACACCTTATAGTTGCTTTAGTGAGTTCTTTAATTTTATCTTCGGTTTCTGCTGTGCCATCCCAATGCGCCGAAATAAATCCTGTTTTAGTTTCTAAAATGGTTTTAAAATCTTCAAAATTATCCACTTCTGTTATATGAGTATCTCTAAAATCTAAAGCCTTTTTAAATAAACTTTCTTGAATTTCTTCTAATAAATTTTCAATTACCACTGTAATTCTATCTAAAATTACGGTTTGCTTAGTTAAAGTATCGCGTCTAGCAACTTCAACGGTTTCATCTTCCAAATCCTTTGGCCCTATAGCAATACGTAATGGTACACCTTGTAATTCATGCTGTGCAAATTTTGCACCAGGTCTCAATGTGTCTCGTTTATCAAATTTTACTGATATCCCTCGCTCTTTAAGGTCACTTATAACATCTTCAGCTACTTTACTTATAGCTTCAAATTGCTCATCATTTCTAAAAATAGGAACAATTATTACTTGGTAAGGTGCTAAGTTTGGCGGCAATACTAATCCTTTATCATCGCTATGCGTCATAATAAGCGCTCCCATTAACCTTGTAGAAACGCCCCAAGAGGTTGCCCAAACATAATCTTGTTTACCTTCTTTATTAGCAAATTTAACATCGAATGCTTTGGCAAAATTCTGACCTAAAAAGTGTGATGTTCCTGCTTGTAAAGCTTTCCCGTCTTGCATTAATGCTTCAATACAATAGGTTTCTTCTGCTCCAGCAAAACGCTCACTCTCCGTTTTTAAACCTTGAATTACAGGAATAGCCATAAATTTTTCTACAAAAGCAGCATAGACATTATTCATTAAAGCGGCCTCGTCTAGAGCTTCTTTTTTAGTTTCATGAGCGGTATGTCCTTCTTGCCATAAAAACTCTGCAGTACGCAAAAATAAACGTGTACGCATTTCCCAACGCACTACATTTGCCCACTGGTTTACTAATATTGGTAAATCTCTATAAGATTGAATCCACCCTTTGTAAGTGTTCCAAATTATAGCCTCACTTGTAGGCCTTACAATGAGCTCTTCTTCTAATTTAGCTTCAGGATCTACTCGCAATTTCCCTGGTTTGTCAGGATCGTTTTGTAACCTATAATGTGTTACAATAGCACATTCTTTAGCAAAACCTTCAGCATTTTTTTCTTCAGCTTCAAACAAACTTTTAGGTACAAATAGAGGAAAATAAGCATTTTGATGTCCTGTTTCTTTAAACATTTTATCCAATTCTGCTTGCATTTTTTCCCAAATTGCATAACCGTAGGGCTTAATTACCATACATCCCCTTACTGCTGAATTCTCCGCTAAATCAGCCTTAACAACCAATTCGTTATACCATTTTGAGTAATCCTCTGCTCTACTCGTAAGTTTTTTGCTCATATTAATATTTTGGCACAAATATTGTGATTATGTTAAATAAAAAAATAGTTCAGCAAAACTAACTATTTTTGTTATGTTCAACAATAAAATTCTAGAGATATGCAATTTAATAACTACTTAAAAAGAAAAATGCCGTTTTTAGCAATCTTAGGCTTGCTAATTGGTTTGTCATCATGCGGCTCTTATCAATACGTAGGAGTTGACAGCGATGGTATTTATGGTGCCCCAGAAAGACCTGTACAGCAACAAGAACCACAAGTAGTGGTTACTAATGATAATAACAACACACAAAGTGATTACTACAAAAATTACTTTAAAACAAAATCTTTAGAATACGATAATTTAGCTGATGATGCTATATTTACAGATATTGATTCATATGTAGGTAATGATTACGTTGAAAATGATTCCATTGCGAATAACTATCAAGGTTATGCAGGATGGGGTCAAAATAGTAATCAAGTTACCATAAATTATATTGACAACGGTTGGAACAACTGGGGTTGGAATGCTGGTTTTGGCTGGGGTTGGAACAACTGGGGTTGGAATAATTGGGGATGGAATAGGTGGAATCGCTGGGGTTGGAATAACTGGGGCTGGAATGCTGGTTTTGGTTGGAATGATCCGTTTTGGTGTCCGCCTTTTGGAGGAGGATTTTATGGTGGTTTAGCCTTTAATAATTTTTGGGGTGGTTACAGAGGATTCTATGGTAATAGAAATTATTACAATAGAAATATAGCCTATAACGCCAGTAGACGTGGTGCTTATTCAAGACGCTCAGTGGCTTCAAACTCATCAAATTCAAGATACTATTCTTCAAGAAGAAGTTCTGCATCAAATGTTAATAGAAATCGATCCACAAACACTCGTTCTGGAACAAATGTAGTTAGACGAAGTTCTACCGCAACACCTGCTAGGAATTCAACTGCAAGATCTACATCTCCCGCAGTAAGAAGAAACCGAACCACAACAAGCTCTTCAAATAGCAACAGAAGTTATAATTATGGAACAGGCAGAAGAAGTTCAAGCTCTTCTCCGTCAGCAAGCAGATCTTCATCTTCTTCTAGTAGAAGCAGCTCTGGAGTAAGATCGTCAAGTGGCAGAAGCTCTAGCGGAGGTAGCAGAAGTTCTGGCGGTTCTTCAAGAGGAGGAAGACGCGGATAAAATCTAAAAAAATAAAAAGTTAATATATGAAAAAGTTAAGTTTACTATTCATAGGTATCATATCTATGTCTACAATATGCGCTCAAGATATAACAGATGCCTTAAGGTATTCGCAAAGTGAAATTCAAGGAACAGCTCGTTTTAGAGCTTTAAGCGGTGCTTTTGGTGCTCTTGGTGGCGATATGAGTGCGGTTAGTTTAAACCCAGCAGGATCTGCAGTTTTTTCCACCAGTCATGTATCTTTTACTGGATCAAATATCGATTTAGATAACAATGCAGATTATTTTAATGGATTAACAAACACAAATACCTCTGATTTTGATATCAATCAAGGTGGTGCAGTATTTGTTTTTGCAAGTAGAAATGATTCTCCTTGGAAAAAATTCACCTTAGGTATTGCTTATGAAAGAACTAATAATTATAACGATGTTTGGAATGCTGTAGGCACAAATACCAACAATCAGTCTATAGATTTTTACTTTTTAGATTATGCAGATGGTATAAGATTAGGTGACATTTCTTTATTAGATGGTGAATTTGAAGAAGATGCTTATGCAGATATTGGTAATGCATTGGGGTTTGTTCACCAACAAGCTTTTTTAGGATATCAAGCCTTTATTCTTGAGCCAGATATTGATGATGATAATGATAACACAAGTTATTTTTCCAATTTAGCAGATGGAACTTTTGATCACGATTATTTATATACCAGTACTGGATATAACGGAAAAATTACATTTAACCTAGCGGCTCAATATGAGGATAATTTATACTTAGGTATTAACTTAAATTCTCATTTTATAAACTATCAAAGAAGCACCTCTTTACAAGAAGACAATGCTAATGGTGGATTAATAAACTTTATTGATTTTGACAATAACCTTTCTACTACAGGTAATGGCTTTTCATTTCAGCTTGGTGGAATTATGAAATTATCTCCTGAGTTTAGAGTTGGTGTTACTTACGACTCACCTACTTGGTATTCTATTGACGAAGAAACCACTCAATTTATAGATACTAATGAGTCAGATCCTAATTTAGATTTTGTTGAAGGTGTTATTAACGTTTATCCGAGATATAGATTACAAACGCCAGCAAAGTTAACCGGTAGTTTAGCCTATGTTTTTGGTAAACAAGGATTAATTAGTTTTGACTATTCTCGTAAAGATTACGGCAGCATTAAATTTAAACCAGAAAACGATTTTACAAATGTAAATAACAACATTGGCAATATGCTTACTGATGCTTCAACCTATAGAATTGGTGGTGAGTATAAGCACAAACAGTTTAGTTTTAGAGGCGGTTATCGTTTTGAAGAAAGCCCATATTTAGATGGCGTTACAATTGGAGATTTAACAGGATATTCTCTTGGAATTGGTTATAATTTTGGAAACACAAAATTAGATGTTACTTACGATCAATTTAGTAGAACAAGTCAAACATCTCTTTATAATGTTGGCTTAACAGATGCTGCTACAATTGATAGAACAAACTCTAATTTAACATTGTCGCTAAGCTTTAATATCTAGAAAAATATAAATCGATTTTAAAAAAGCTTGAATATAAACATTCAAGCTTTTTCTTTTAAATGTAATTAAATCATTAAAAACAGACAAACCAACAGATTTCAGCTTTCGCGAGAATGACAGTTTAAATTTGATACCACGATTAAAAATCGTGGAGTTATAGAGTAATTAATTGTTTGTTAATACAAAACATAACAAAAGTGTTTTGCTTATCTTTGCAGACTTAAATAAGATTTCTTTTTTAAAATGAAAATTGAGAAAAATTTAGAAGAATTCGAATCTTTAGGAGACGAACATATTGGAACTTCTGAAAGTACTCCAATGCGACATGATGCTTTTAGACTTTCTAACGAAGAAAAAATAGACATTATAAAAGACGATGTGCGCCATATTATGGAAACTTTGGGCTTAGATTTAAGCGACGATAGTTTAAATGGCACACCAAACCGTGTAGCAAAAATGTTTGTTAAAGAAATTTTCGGAGGTTTAGACCCTAAGAAAAAACCAAGTGCTTCAACTTTTGAAAACAAATATAAATATGGCGAAATGCTTGTTGAAAAAAACATCACAGTATATTCAACTTGCGAGCATCATTTATTGCCAATAGTAGGGAAAGCACATATTGCCTACATTTCAAACGGAACTGTTGTAGGTTTATCTAAAATGAATCGTATTGTAGATTATTTTGCAAAACGACCACAGGTGCAAGAACGTTTAACTATTCAAGTGGTTAAAGAATTGCAAGAGGTTTTAAATACAAAAGATGTAGCTTGCGTTATTGATGCCAAACATTTATGTGTCAATTCTAGAGGTATTAGAGATATTGAAAGCAGCACAGTAACTTCAGAGTTTGGAGGCAAATTTAAAGAAGAAGCAACACGCAGAGAATTTTTAGATTACATTAAATTAGATACCAAATTTTAAATACATGTTAGATGTTTAGTCGTAAAGCTATAAAGTTGTACTCAATAATCAGCTAAACAACTAAACGACATTCAACTTAACAAAAAACATGCATACATATTCGTTTGAAAAATTAGAAGTTTGGAAAGAAGCTATCAAACTTGCTACAAATGTTTATAACTACACAAAAGAATTTCCTAATGAAGAAAAATTTGGTTTAATTTCTCAAATGAGGCGCTGCTCAGTTTCAGTTTCTTCAAATATTGCAGAAGGCACTGCTAGATTAACTAATAAAGATAAGGCTCATTTTATGACCGTAGCTTATAGTTCTGCTCTAGAGTTATTAAATCAAACTATAATTTCAAAAGAATTAGAATTTATTTCAGAAGAAAACTATAAAAATATTAGATTTGAAGTTGAATCGATAACCAATAAAATTAACGCATTACGAAATAACTTTCTTAAAACATAATTCCATCGACTTAACAACAAACAGCTAAACAAATAACGGTAATGCAACTCTACAAAGAACAACAGATAACAATATACAACACACTTACTAGTAAAAAAGAAACCTTTAAACCCGTTAACGAAGGTTACGTTGGTATGTATGTTTGTGGACCAACAGTTTATAGTAATGTACATTTAGGCAATGTTAGAACCTTTATGTCTTTTGACATGGTTTTTAGGTACCTAAAACATTTAGGATATAAAGTTCGCTATGTTCGTAATATCACAGATGCTGGTCATTTAGAAAATGACGCTGATGAAGGCGAAGATAAAATTACCAAAAAAGCACGTTTAGAGCAAATTGAACCTATGGAAGTTGTGCAGCGTTATACTGTAGACTTTCACAATATACTTAATACACTAAATTTTTTACCACCAAGTATCGAACCAACTGCTACAGGACATATTATTGAGCAAATTGAACTAATCGAAAAAATTTTAGAAAACGGTTTTGCTTACATAGTAAATGGTTCTGTTTATTTTGATGTTCATAAATACAACGAAACTAACGATTATGGTATCTTAAGCAAACGTAAACTTGAAGATTTAATTCACAATACTCGTGAGCTAGACGGACAAAGCGACAAAAAAAACCCTCAAGATTTTGCCCTTTGGAAAAAAGCCGAACCACAACATATCATGAGATGGCCTTCACCTTGGAGTGACGGATTCCCTGGTTGGCATTTAGAGTGTACTGCAATGAGCACCAAATACTTAGGCGAACAATTTGATATTCACGGTGGAGGAATGGATTTAAAATTTCCGCATCACGAATGTGAAATTGCTCAAAATGAAGCTGCTAAAGGTAAAAGTCCAGTAAACTATTGGATGCATGCCAATATGCTAGAAATGAATGGGCAACGCATGTCTAAAACTACAGGAAACACTATAAATCCTGATGAATTACTATCTGGAAACAATACTATTTTTAGTAAAGCTTACGGCCCAAGTGTTATACGTTTTTTTAATGCTCAATCGTCTTACCGAAGTGTTTTAGATTTAACAGATGCTGGATTATTAGCAAGTGAAAAAGGATTTTACAGATTGATGGATGCTGTAAATCTAATGGAAAGTTTAAAGGCCTCTGAAACATCATCAATAGATGTAAATGCATGGAAACAGAAATGTTATGATGCTATGAATGATGATTTTAATTCGCCCATTTTAATAGCCCACCTGTTTGAAGCTGCTAAGTATATAAATCAAATAAAAGAAAATACTGAAACTTTAAATATTAAAGATTTATCAACTTTAAAAAATACTGTAAATGCTTTTGTTTTTGATGTTTTAGGGTTAGAAAACACAACAACAAATAACGAATCTGGAACAGAGAAACTATCGAAAGCTATAGATATTTTAATTAAATTAAGACAAGAAGCTAGAGCCAATAAAGATTTTGCATTATCTGATAAAATACGTAATAAGCTAGCCGCTGTTGGCATACAACTTAAAGACGGTAAAGACGGAACAACGTTTTCGGTAAACTAGTGTTTTTTTAAGTTCTTTTGGTTTATTTCGACTTAACTACCATACAGTTTACAAATAATACATTAATGAAACATCCATGATTAATATTTAATCACACAACCAAATGATTATTTAGGATGTTACATGTGACCGTTGAATAACAATAAATATAAACACATGAAAATACTGATAGCTCCTTTTCTATTTTTAATAAAAGTGTATCAAACTTTTATATCGCCACTTACACCTGCGGCTTGTAGACATACTCCAACTTGTTCTCAATATTCTAAAGAGGCTCTAAAAAAGCATGGCTTGTTTAAAGGCGGATGGTTAGCAATAAAACGTATTTTTAGTTGCCATCCTTGGGGTGGAACTGGATATGACCCTGTTCCAGATAAGGATAACAACTAAGCCCCCTCTTATTTAATAAAGCAGTAATAAAACTAGTATCCTGAAGACGCTACTAAAAGTGACCATAGACCTTCACTAAGGTTACTTTCCTTTTTCAATTCTGAAAATTTTTCATCATCTTTTTTAAAGATAGCCAGTACTAACTTATTAGTTACATCATCCTTTGTTGTTGACTTTTCTAGAGTCGACACCAACTTATTTAAGTCAGCATTGCGTCCTAGTTTTTTAAGAGCTAAAAGATTAAATAATTTATTGATGCTACGTCCGCTCTTATTTGCATTTGTATGATTAATTATACCCTCTAATAGATTGTTTCGTTTACCATCATTTTTTAGTTTTTCGAAACATATAGCTAGTAAATAATCCTGAAGTCTATTATCTACATCATAAGGTTTACCAACGCCTAAATGTTCCGGCCATTCTTTTGAATCTTTTAAAAGCTGAATTGCCTTAGTATACTTCTTCTCTTGAATATATTGATTGGCTAAAAACACGTGCGTGTCAAAATAAATATTTCTACTTATCATTGCCAATTCAGATGGTAAAACAATAGTATTTTTTATTATTTTTAAACTTTGACTATATTTTTTTACTTCAATTAATGATTTTGCATATAATAATTCAATATTATAATTATTTGGAAACTTTTTAAACGCTTTTTTTCCATTGGCATATGCTTCATCATATTTACTATTTATTAAATAAAATTGAATAAGCTCACCCCATACTTTCCAATTATTACCATTTAATTCAATTGCTTTTTTATAATCTTGAAGTCTAAAAGTATAATTTTCACTTTCTAAATAAATCGCTCTAAATCTATAAAAAACATCAAAGTCAGGCTTGTTATAACTACTTTTTAAAAGTTGTTTTCCTTTATCAATCAGTCCTACAGCAATATAGTTTTGAGCTAAATAGAATTTTAATTTCCAATGCTGTTTTTCTTGAATTGCCCATTCTAATACCGGAATTGTTTCTCTTCTATATGGCAAAACAAAATTAGGAGATATTGCAAGAACCTCTTCTAATAATTGATTACTACCATGAGAGCTCTTTTCTTTTAACAAATAGGCTAGCCAGAGTTTTACTTTTACATCTCTTTTAAAATCTTTTAATACATTAATCGCTTCATCATTTTCTCCTATTTTTTGATACTGTATAGCCAGCTCTATTGCTCTTTCAACAGGAAATTCGCTATTCAAACTTGATTTATAAGTGTTACCATTAGTATATAAATAGTTTTCATATACGGCAAAATGATTTAAAGGATCTATATCTAAAATAGTAGCTAATTGAGTTTTGAAAGCCTCATGCGTTTTTTGTTTTCTTGCTAAAACCATTAATACTTTTCTAGCATTAAGATTATAAGTATTAAAATTTAAAGCTTTTGAGGCATATTCCTTAGCCTTATTATAATTATTTAATCTTAGATGTATTTCTGCCATTTGTGCATAAGACACAGATCTATATTTGGTAGATCTAGCAGCCCATCCAAAAGATTCTAATGCGTTAACATAATCTTTCTTTGCTCGGTATATAATTCCTGCTTTATAATTAGCTTCTGGATTGTAAGTGTCTAGCCTTAAAACCGTATTTGCATATTTTAAAGCTTGATCATAATTAGTTTTTCTATACTCTAATTCAGCCAATTTAACCAAGCCTTCTTGATGTGACGGATCTATTTTAATTAATGCTAATAAGTTTTCCGAAGCTTTTTTATACTCTCTAAACTTGAGAGCTTCCCAACCATTGGTATATAACTTTTGTGTTTCCGAAATTTGTAGTGCAGCATCTGAATAAAATGGTCTTTTTATTAAATATTCATCTTTATTAGTCGAGTATTTCAATTTATTATTGCCAATAACAACTTTAATATTATCTGTAGGTTTTGATTTTATTGATCTGAAAAAAGTATTCATCGGGTTCATATCCAACCTTTCATTAACTACTACCTCCCCATTAACTGTAACTTTTAACGTTTCATTTAACTTTTGAAGTGCATTAACTCCAATAACTATTTCGCTTTCAGAATGCTCAACATTTAACACCCCATACTCAGAAGCATCAACCATCCCATTAATATCTTTAAAAGGAAACCATATTTCTCGCCATGTGTCCATTGCATGTGGATCAAAATTAGCTTGGGTAACAGGGTTTATATCTTTTCCTGGAGAATATTGGTTAAAAAGCCTACCAGCTTGAAACTCTATATATTGCCCATCTGTATCGGTAAGTAAATCTTCCCATATACCTCCAGATCTTGATAAAGCCCAAAGCCAAAGCTTTTGACCTGGCATTTCTTCATAGGGAGACCAATGACCAAAACCAAAATTTGTATCATGATAATAGCCACCAAAAAAATCTTTATAATCTCCTACAATGTGGTAGGATTTATGCGGTCCGAAATTATTATTTTTATACTCAGACAAGTTTCTTCCTTCCTCATCAATAGGCCAAAGTTTTGCATTCCCGCCATGTTCAAGGTATTTATTACCTGGTATAAAAAACTCTAAATCATTTTTGGCAACTGCAGCTGCGGTCATCCAATTATAATAAGACTGATTTAACGGTGTTGGATTATACCACGATGCTTTTGTTTCAAAATAAGCTTTGTCTTTTTGTAAATTAATCTCAACTCTCCATTCGGTTCTTGAGGGTAAATCCATAGTACCAACAATACAGCTAACACTTCCATCTTTATTTTCTTTTATAACATAGTCTACTGGTGTTGCTGTAGCCGGAGTATGCCCTATAATTCCAAAGTTAAATTCAATTCCACCAGAAGTCCAAGGTCCTCGCATTGCAATATTTCTAAACTTAAGTACATCATTTTTATATAAAAACTCTTCTCCTGTAGATTTTTCTATAGCTCCCCATACTTTACCACCTACTTCTGGTAAAACCCATAATTTTATATAATCGTTTTCTAAAGTAACAACTTTCCAATCTTTATTTTTTGCCGTTTGCTGATAACCTTCAAATTTATAGTAAGGATATATTTTAGGGTTCTCTTTAAGTATTGGAAGAGGATTGGGTTCATCAAACGCATAGGTTTTGATACTTTTTATTTCTTCAGTAATTGTAGCAGTTTGAGCATGTGCTAAATTTGATACTAAGAAACAACTTATCCCAAAAAAGAACACAGTCATTTTTTTAAAATACAATTCCATTTTAAATGTTTTATTAATTAGAAATAGTCTAATTATACCGAATTGCCTGAAGAAAATCGTTATTATTAGCCACTAAGATTACTTTTTTATCACCTATATTAATAACTTTCATATCCTTGGCATCATTTGGTGTATAAAACCCACTTTCTTGAATTGAAACTGGTATAAATTCGCCTTTACCGTTACCCTCTAGAAAAAGACCGACTCCAGCATCATTTCGAGGCGTTTCAATTTCTGCAGGATACAAATTACCTGAAATTAATATGTCCTTAAATCCATCAGAATTATAATCATTAATAAGAATACTATTTATTGAAGACACCTGAGCTAAATTAGGCAGTGATTTAACATTAAAACTATTATTGCCTTCATTTTCGATATATGCAGAAGCAAAGGTTTTAGCTTTTAAATTTAAGGCGGTCTCCAGTGAAGATCCATAAATATTTTTTAAATCGGAATCCCCAAACGACTCATAGGTTTGAAATTTCTCGCTTAAAGAAGGTATTTGTTGTGTAGAACAACTTTTACCTCTTACAGGAAAAGCTACACCATGTTCGTAGTAGCTTAATACAATATCTAAACTACCGTTATCATCAAAATCGTAACTATGTACTTCAAACGGCTCTTTAGATGAAGCTTTATATTTATAATTTAAACCTAAGTTTCCAACTATAATATCTTTATCACCATCATTATCCATATCTGAAGTTTTAACTGAATAATACCAGCCTTCACTTTCTTCTAACCCACTTAAAATTTGTTTTTCAAAACTACCTTTTTCAGATTGCGTAAAAATAGTTACAGGCATCCACTCACCAACAACAACCAAATCATCTAGTCCGTCTTTATTATAATCAAACCAACTGGCTGATGTAACCATACCTAAATTATTAAATTCTGGAGCTTTTTTATTTGAAACATCAACAAATCTTCCGCCTCTATTTTCTAATAAATGACTATTTGCTGCATGTGGGTATTTTTTAGGAACTAGTCGACCGCCAATAAACAAATCAATATCACCATCATTATCAAAATCGTTTGGTACCACGCAAGAACCACTCGTTAAATATTTAGGTAATGCGCTAACTTTTTTGGTAAATTTACCCTTACCATCATTTATATAAAGCCTGTCTTGTAAAGCTTTATCATTTTCATCGAATTCATTTCCTCCACTAACAACAAATAAGTCTAAATCTTTATCCCCATCTACATCTATCAGTTCTATTCCCATATCTTCGCTAGCCTTATCTTGAGTCCAACCTCCTTTTTCTATCTCATCAAAAGTTCCTTTATTATTTTGGATAAATAGTCTACCAGAAATTCCTGCTGCTCCACCTAAAAAGAAATCTTCTTTATTATCTCCATTAACATCGCCAACCGCTAATGATGGTCCAAACTGTGACATTTTATGCGGTAACAGTATTTCATATGCATAATCATCATGATCATTCTCTATATGTCTTATTTGATCTAATTTTATAGCTTTTGTAATTTCTTTAAAAATTGGCTTTTTATTTGATTCTAAGGCTTCTTTACTTTCTGCATTAGACAAAGAAATTTCGTGTACTTGATTAATGGCCAAATCATTAAGAGTAGTTTTACTACCATCTTGCCATTCTATTATTGCCTTATCAATTTTACTAGCATCTCCAACCCCAAAATGTAAAATATCTTCGCTTTTTGACATGTAGCCTCTAGCATTAGATATTTGGCTCACTTGCCAAACCTTGTTGGCTTGATATAGTGTTATTTTTGTACCATAAATTATTTGACCTTTTTTTGGAGCAATTTTGAATCTTATATAGTTTCCAATACCATTCTCTACGGCATAATTTCTGTAAAGCATTGCATTATCATCAATATTATTTATTACCAAATCTAGGTCTCCGTCTAAATCAAAATCAGCATAAGCTGCACCATTTGATAATGTTGGAATTTCAAAACCCCAATCTTTCACTTTGTTAGTAAAAGTTAGGTCTCCATTGTTTTTGTATACGTAGTTTGGCAACTTATCAGTAGGAGCAATATCAACAAAGTCCATCACATCAATCATTTTACTTGGATCTACTCCTTTTTGTTTTGCTATAACTCTTACACTATCTAGTTTGTTATTATATTTATCAACTAAATCGCTATTACGAATATTACTTTTAATTCCATTTGTAATAAAAAGATCTTTGTAGCCATCATTATCAAAATCTGCAAATAAAGGCGCCCAACTCCAATCTGTATTTGTCACACCTGCTAGCTGACCCATATCACTAAAAGTCCCATTGCCATTATTTCTTTGTAACGTATTAAACATATATTGGTAATGCCCTCCTTTATTAACTATATGCCAGAATTTTTCTGGCTGCATACCACCCATGTGCGTCTTTATACGCTTATGGTCTTCCGCAACCATATCTACAACTACAACATCTAAATTTCCATCATTATCATAATCTGCCACATCACTCCCCATACTAAAGAAGGATATATGTTTTGTAGATGTGTGAATATTATCTTTAAATGTACCGTCTTTTTGATTGATATACATATGGTCAGGAACATCAAAATCGTTAGTTACATAAATATCTTGCCAACCATCATTGTTAAAATCACCTACTGATGCTGATAGTCCAAATCCGAAATTTCGAATCTTTCCTTTAATTGTATGATCTACAAACTTGCCATTTCCTGTGTTTCTATAAAGTCTATCGCTAAACTTTATATCAGAAAACCGTATAGCATTCATTTTATCTCCCATATTTGGAATCGCAGGGGGCTGATTTACAATATAAACATCTAATAGCCCATCATTATCAAAATCAAAAAAGATAGCTTGAATCGAGAACCCTTTGTCTGCTAACCCAAACTCTGATGCTTTTTCCGTGAAGGTTAGGTTCCCGTTATTAATATATAATTGATTTGCACTTTTCTTATTTTCAAGGTAAATACTTCTACACACATAAATATCTTGGTCTCCATCACCATCAATATCTACAAAAGTTACTCCAGTGGACCATTTATTATCTGAATCAATACCTGATTTTGTTGTAATATCTTTAAATTTAAAATTCCCTTTATTCAAAAACAGTCTATCTCTTACTTGATTTCCTGTAAAAAAAACATCTTGTAATCCATCGTTATTCACATCACCAACAGCCACACCTGCTCCAGAAATAAACTCAGAATTTATCATATGATTATTCTTTCTGGTTTGCTTTACATTATTTTCAAAAATTAAATTGGAATCTTTAATATCAATTAAAGAAAAAAGAGTCTTGCTTTTTTCTATTTTATTTTGACAACTAGTGAAGGTTAATAATGCAAAAAGGCATTTAAATAATATTCTAAAAGTGTACATTACCATTCTATAAAAATTATCTAAGTATAATATTCTATAATATAAAGAAAAAGCGCCTATAAAACATATATATTCTAGAGACGCTTTAACAATTAAATTCAAAAATAAACTAAACTATTTTTTATCCCACCACAATTTTGTGCTGTTTTTATCGCCTCCAGAAAGGGTTGAAATAGCTGCATTTACAGCTTCACCGTTAGTATCAAATTCACTAGAAGTATAAACCATTCTTCTCATGATTTCATCTGCGGCTACATCTGGGTTTTCAGACTGTACTCTTGCATATTGCTTAGGGTAACCTGTTCTACGTAATTCTGCCCATGCTTCCCATCCGTTTGGATACAGCGCTATCCACTTTTGAGTTATAATTTGTTCTAACTGCCTTTCCATAGTTCCTCCTGCATCATAAGCAATAGGAATATCTGTTACAGGAGTAGTTCCTGCATCATAGGCTACCGGTACATTACTACTTGCAATATAAGCATTAATAGCTGCTGCATCAGCTCCAGTTTTCTCCATCATAGAAGTTCTTATCCCTTCTTCATAAAGTTCTTGTGCAGTACCTCCCATACTCCAACCTTCAAGAGCTCCTTCTGCTCTTAAGAAGAAAACTTCGGCAGCAGACATTAACTCTATAGGAGGGTTAATACCACCTTTAGCTACATCAATAAATCGTGTTGCTAAATCTGAATGACCTGCATTTTGACTTGTTTCTAAAGTAACTTTAGCTTGACCATTAAGTAACCCTTCATATGGATTACCATCACCATCAGAATCACCATTTACAGCTGGAGCAAAGTATTCACTAATACGAGGATCATCATATCCTTTTAAGATACTTTCCATAGTGGCACTCATTCTAAACTCTCCCCAATCTGTAATGGTTTCTAATGGGTTTCTATTAGTATCATCAACAGATACTAAAGCGTTATCATCATTAGTCATAAATACACCATCTGTAACAGCTTTTTCTGCTTCTGTTTTTGCTTTAGCCGGATCTACATATTTAATTCTAAGTGCTAAACGTAAACGTAAACTGTTTGCAAACTTTAACCATTTAGCAGCATTACCACCATAAGTACGGTCACTACCAGCATAAGCAGATCCTCCTGAATTTGCTTTTAATTTAGCAACAGCATCATCTAAAGTTGTGAAGAAATCACTGTATATAGCTTCTTGAGTATCATATGGTACTGATAATTCTTGATTCCCAAATTGAGAATATGGTACTGGCCCCCAATAATCTGTAATTCTATGGTATGCATGCACTTTTACTATTTTTGCCATGGCATTCCCTACATCATTTCCATTAGCAGCAGAAAGGTCTTCTACTAACTTAATTTGTGGTGCTGCCTGACCATAAAATGATCCCCAAGCCAAATCTGCCCAACGACCAACTTGTACATATCTATCAGAATCAAAACCTGCAGCTGTAGTTGCAAAATATTGACACCAGATATCTGAAAATAAGTTTTGAGATATTTGGAAACGCCAGTGCAACCCGTTTACAGAAACATATTGTGCTTGTGCAAAAGCTTGCCCTTGTAAAACCGGGCTACCTTCTAATACGTCTGTACCTAAAGCGAGAGGATTTGTGTTCAGTTCGTTAAAATCTTTGGTACATCCTGCCAACATTATTGACATCATAATACCAAAACTAATTTTTATTAATATTCTTTTCATGTTTTTATCTTTTAAGTTATTTTTTTTAGAAACCAAATTTTAAATTCAAACCAATACTTCTTGTTGAAGGTGGCGCAAAAGATTCAAAACCATCAGCAGCAGTACTCGTGTTAGTAATAACTTCTGGGTCTACTGAAGCACTATTAGAGATAAAGAAAAGATTTCTTCCTACTAAAGAAATTTTGGCTTTTTCAAATGGTGTTTTGTCTAAAAAAGATCGTGGAAAACTATAACCAAAAGTAATTTCACGCATTCTAATATTAGATGCATCTTCTACAAAAGCCTCTCCAACTGGCGAATTTCTTCCTCCAACTTTAGCCCAAAACTGTTCTGCATTTACTTGTATGTCATTAGGCGTTCCATCTGCCTTAACTACTTCTAAGTTAGAAAAAATATTACTACCAAAGACTAAACTACCATCTCTACCAGCTAAAGTCTTAGTAAGTGCTCCATCTGAGGATAATATGGCATTAGTAAAAGATCCTATTTGACCTCCTTGACGAATATCTATAAGGAAACTTAAATTAAAGTTTTTATAAGTAAAGCTATTATTAATACCTCCTAACCAATCTGGGTTAAAATTAGCAACTAGCACTTCTTGCCCAGATGTAACTTCAGGGGTACCATCTGATGCAACCAATACTCTTCCTTGTCCATCTCTAGCAAATCCTCTAGAATATACATTTCCCCACTCATCACCTACATTCAACTCAAATCTTCTAAAAAAGTCACCTCCAAAGCTTAATGTTTCTAAGCCTTCAGCCAATGCCAATATCTCACTGTCATTTTTAGAGAAATTAACCGTTATATTCCAATTAAAATCATCAGTGCGAATCGGATTTCCTGTTAAAATTAATTCAACTCCTGAGTTTTGTACATCTGCTCCGTTTATAAATCGAGTGGTAATACCAGAACCTTGTGGCACTTGTTGTCCAAATAATTGATCAATACTATTTGTTTTATAATACGTAAAGTCAACACCTAAACGACTATCTAAGAAACGTGCATCAAAACCAAATTCTAAAGATTTTGTTCTTTCAGGCTTTAAATTAGGATTAGGTAGTACAGTTCCTAACTGAATAAATCCTCCAGCCCGAAGGTTAGCTGTTCTTGTTAAATTAAATGGATCCGTGTCATTACCTACTTCAGCATACGATGTTCTTAATTTTAAATAAGAAAATGCTTCTGGCAAATCTACCAAATCTGAAAGTACAGCACTCACTCCAACTGAAAAATAATCAAACCTTCTGTTAGCTTCTGGAAGTGTAGAACTCCAATCACTTCTATACGTTAAATCTAAGAAAACAGCATCTTTATGAGCTAATTGTCCAAAACCATATAACGAGTTTACTTCTCTACGTGATAGAGTTTGACCTGCTGTTAAATTTTGGGCATTGTTAATAGCAAAAACATTTGCAGCATTTAAACCTCCATTATTAGTTGAAACAGTTTTAGAATTAGCTACCCTGTGATTCCCACCAAAATTAACATTAAAAGAAAAATTATCGTTTAACTTTTTATTATAACTCAATAAGAAATCAGTATTCCATTCTAAAGAACTTCCATTGTTAGTTGCGAAATTCCCATTATCAGCAATAATATAAGAATCATTATGATCTCTATCTTCTCTAGACACACTACTTTGATCTACTGCAGTACGCGCTAAAATACTTAAGTCATCTGTTATATTATATGTTAATGAAGCATACCCTATGACACGATTGATAATAATTTCATTAAGGTTTTTATTGATTGTCCAATATGGGTTTGCACCTCCGTTATTTCCTGGATCCCAATAGTTCTGACGAACATTTCCATTTGCATCTGTGTATTGAAAAACACTAACGTCTGATGTTCTAATGTTTCTAGGTAATCTATAAGCATGTCTCCATGGGTTTGCAAAGCTTTCACCCGTGTCCAACTGATTATCAATATTTGTTCTTATATAGTTTACCTTAGCACTTAATGCCAATTTATCGTCAATCAGTTTATTATCAATCTTTAAGTTTACATTATGTCTTTGTAACTCATTTCCAGGCACAATCCCTTTTCTATTTTCATTAGTATACCCAAAAAACGTTTGATTTTTTGCACTTCCAGAACGTATGGAAATGTTGTTTGCAAAACTAACTCCTGTTTCATGAAAATCGTCTATATTATTCCCTTGTGCAGCATAAGGTATATTTGCTGAATTATCAGGGTTAGGAGACCAATTAGCTACTGAGCTTCCATCTAAACTTGGGCCCCAAGATCCTAAAGAACCAGCATTATAAGTTCCTCCACTACCTTGACCGAATTGATTTTGATAATCAAATAAAATATTTCCTGTTTCTGTAGTTATTGTAGAACTAAAATCTACACTTAATCTATCTTCGCTACCAGATTTTGTTGTTATTATTATAGCTCCATTATTTGCTCGTGCTCCATAAAGTGCAGCTGCATTCGCTCCTTTTAACACACTTATAGATTGAATATCATCAGGACTTAAATCTGAAATATCTCCACCTAATGGCACACCATCTACAATATATAAAGCCTGACTACTTCCAGCAATAGATCTGTTACCTCTAAGTACAACCTTTGAAGCTCCACTTACACCATTACCAGAACGCTGAATAGAGATACCTGCAATTTTACCAGATAAACTATTTACTAAGTTTTGGTTTGGTCTAGCCTCATCAATACCATCAACATCAACATTTTGAGTAGCATAGGTTAAAGATTTCTTTTGTCTCTTAATACCTAATGCTGTTACAACAACTTCATCTAATTGACTCGCATCTTCTTCCATTGTTACATTTACAGTATTTGAATCACCAACTGTAATCAACTGCGTTTTAAACCCTATATAAGAAAATTCTAAAACAGCACCACTACTGGCTTGTATAGTGTATTCACCATCAAAGTTTGATTGTGTTCCAGTAGACGTTCCTCGGATGATAATATTAACACCTGCAAGCGGAATTCCAGCAGCATCAACTACTGTTCCTTTTATTTCATTTTGAAGAACATCTTTTATAATAGCTTCAATTTCATTATCTAAGTTTTCATTTTTAATTAAATCTTCAATGACATTAATCATCGATTCATTATTCTTAGGGAATAATACGATTTGATTTTTTAAAAGCCTAAAATCTATATCTGTTTCTTTAAATAAATTAACAAGAACTGATTTTAGTTTTTCATTAGTTGCATTTAAAGAAACTTTTTTAGATACATCAACTAAACTATTGTTATAGAAGAAATTAAACTCTGTTAAAGATTCAATTTCATTAAAAATAGTTTTAAGTTCAACGTTCTTTACATTAATAGTTACATTCTGCCCGTTGGCTTCAACTGCAAACAGTTTTGCCATAGAAACAAAAAGCAAGAGGGTGTAAATTTTCATAATCCGTAAAAGATTTTTTTGTGACAAAAATTTAGTGTCGTTTTTTTTCATAATTTTGCTTGATTTAATTTGTTGTTACTCAACTAGGGTAATAATTTTAATCATAAAAGGGAATGTAGCAGCATTCTCTTTTTTTATGCAGGTTTAGATTAAAATATTTTTATTCTAGTATAATTTTTCCATTTTTGATGGTGTACTTAATTGGGGACGAAATAGTTAATAATTTAAGTACTTCATCAATACTTAGGTTGTCAAATGTTCCTGTATACTCATAGTTTAATAGTTTTTGTGAATTAATATTAATTTTAACATTGTATTTTCTTTCTAAATCAATTACAACTTCTTGTAATGATGTTTTCTTAAATATCAGTTTTCCTTCTTTCCAGGCTACGACGACCTCTAAAGATTTTACTTCTTCAATTTCTAGTTTGTTTTCCTTTTTATAAAAAACTGCTTTTTGCGAAGGTGCTAATACAATAGGTGTTTCTTTGTCTTTAATCAATTCCACTTTACCAGTTACCAATGTAGTCTCGACCTTTTTATCTTTATCATAAGATTTAACATTAAACGAAGTTCCTAAAACTTTTATTTTGATACTATTGGTATTAACTATAAAAGGTTTGTTTACATTTCTTTTAATATCAAAAAAAGCTTCACCAATAAGTGTAACTTCTCTTATACTATCATTAAACTCTTTTGGATATATCAATTCGCTCTCAGCATTTAAGACAATCTTAGAGCCGTCTGGAAGGTAAATTTCTTTTTTATCTCCTCTATATGTTATGAGATTGATTTCCTCAGGAATTATATTTTTACTAACAACTTGAGGGTTATTTTGTATAACTATATTATTAGGTTTATTGTTTGCATTCCATAAAAACAAAAACAATACAAATACAGATGCAGCGGCGTACAAATATTTATCAAGCTTTCTTTTCTTTATTATATTTTTGAATCTTTCAAAAAAGAAATCACTATTGTTATTTGGAACATCTTTAAATGTTGAAGCAATGTATTCTGCTTTTAAGATATTAAAAACTTTATGGTTTTCTGGACTTTTTCTTATCCATTCTATCGTTTTTCTTTTTTCGACAGAATCCATATTACCATTTAAATATCTTAGTAATTGTTTTTTATTCATTATGATGTGGACAGTTATATATATGACGTATTTAATAAAGGGTACCCCTTAGTTAAAAATCATTTTAATTCAAAAAAAATTATAAAAAAGGTAAAAACTCACGAAGAGAAACACGTAAGTGCTTAATTGCCTTAGTTATATGTGTTTCAATAGTTTTTGTCGAAATATCCATTCTCTGGGAAATTTCTTTATGATTAAGCCCTTCTATACGGCTTTTAACAAATACATCTTTACATTTAGGAGGAAGTAAATCTATTGATTTCAAAACAGCTTCATATAATTCTTTTTCAATGAGAAGAGATGCTGTATCATCTGAAAAAGCGGTATGATTTATTGAAGCTTCTAATTGATTTAAATTGTTTTCAATATTTAGTAATTGTTTTTTCGCTCTTAAGTAGTCTAAACATGCATTTCTAGTGACTTTATATAAATATCCATTTATATTAGACTGTACATTTTTTTTGGACCAAACCTTAATAAAGACATTTTGAATTATTTCTTCGGCATCTTCTTTACTTGAAATATATTGCGAAGCTATGTACAATAATTTTGAGCGATATAACTTAAATAACATTTCGAAAGCAGCAACATTGCCTTCATTTATTAAACTAATAAATTCTTCATTATTTATACTGGCTACTTTATTCATTCAAGAACTAAATACTAATTAGTTATATTAAAAAATTAATCATCAGAGTCATCAAATCTAATAATTTTTTTTTAATTACCTGAAAGATCTTGTAGCAGAATGGTTATTTTATTTTTTCGGTATCCTCTTTAAAATCTCCAAAACAAACTTCCAATATTTTTGAACCGATGATATTTGTGCGCGTTCATCTGGTGAATGAGCCCCTTTAATATTTGGGCCAAAGCTAATCATATCCATATTAGGGTAATTTATTCCTAAAAGACCACATTCTAATCCCGCATGGCATGCTGCTACATGAGGCTTTTTGCCGTTTAACTCTTCGTAAAGCTTTGTCATTAATTTTAAAATAGCAGAATCCATATTAGGTGTCCAACCTGGATAATCCCCAGAAAATGTTACCTCGCAACCTGTTAACTCAAATGTAGCACGAAGGGTATTTGCTAAATCCATTTTAGAACTTTCAACCGAACTGCGTGTTAAACAGCTTATATTAATATGCCCTTCTTTAACAATAACACGTGCAATATTGTTTGAGGTTTCTACCAAATCTGGAATATCTGCACTCATTCTATAAACACCATTTAACGCCGCATACAAAGCTCTGGTTAATTCTTCTTGAATACCTAAATCCATAATTTTTTCTGGATTATCCGTTTTAGAAACTATCATTTCTAAATCGGGCTCCATGGTTTTTAACTCCTTTTTAATAGTATTAGAAACTAAATTCATTTCTAATAAAAAAGCATCTTCATGTACGGCATCAATGGCTACAATAGCATTACTCTCTCTTGGAATGGCATTACGCAGACTACCACCATCAATTTCAGAAATTCGTAATCCGAAATTTTCAAACCCATCAAATAAAATCCGATTCATAATTTTATTGGCATTACCCAAACCTTCGTGAATTTGCATTCCTGAATGTCCGCCTTGTAACCCTTTAACTTCTATTTTATATCCTATTTTAAATTCAGGAGTTTCTTCTTCTTTATAAGTTCTTGTTGCAGTTACATCTATTCCCCCAGCACAACCTACGCCTATTTCGTTATCCTCTTCGGTATCTAAATTCAACAATATGCCTCCTGAAAGCAACCCTCCTTCTAAGCCCATAGCTCCTGTCATTCCTGTTTCCTCATCAATGGTAAATAAAGCTTCAATAGGCGGGTGTGGTATATCAGTACTTTCTAAAATAGCCATAATAGTTGCTACACCTAAACCGTTGTCTGCTCCTAAAGTAGTGCCTTTAGCTTTTACCCAATCGCCTTCAACATACATATCAATACCTTGGGTATCAAAATCAAAAACGGTATCATTATTTTTTTGGTGCACCATATCCAAATGCGATTGCATAACAACAGTGGTTCTATCTTCCATTCCAGCAGTGGCAGGTTTTTTTATAATAACATTTCCAACGGCATCTTCAATGGTTTCTAATTTTAAGTTTTTACCAAAATTCTTCATAAATGCGATAACACGCGCTTCTTTTTTTGATGCTCGTGGTACAGCATTTAAATCAGCAAATTTATTCCAGAGTTGTTGTGGTTGAAGTTGTCTTATTTCTGAGCTCATAATTTTTATTATAGTGTTTTACAAATGTAATTATTAATAATGATTTTTATATTTTTGAAAGATGCTAATGAAAAGGAAAACTATTATAGCGCTTTTACTAATTCCGCAATATTTTCTGATTAAAATATTCTCATACAATCCTGAATTTATTGAAAACTACTATAGCAATGGATTATACCCTATTTTATCAAAAATTTTTAGATACATTTTAGGGTGGTTGCCATTTTCGTTTGGCGATGTAATTTATGCTTTTGCCATTATTTATTCAGTTAGATGGATATATAACAACAGAAAGCGATTACTAAAAAACACGAAACAATGGTTTATTGAAGTATTTGCTGTTATATCGATTTTTTATTTTGTGTTTCATTTATTTTGGGGATTAAATTACTATAGACTTCCGTTACACAAAAACCTAGATTTAAAACATGATTACACCACCGAGCAGCTCGTTTATGTAACTAAAAAGCTGATAGAAGAATCGAATAAATATCAATTAAAAATAACTAATAATGACACTTTAAAAGTTAAAATCCCATACAGTAAACCTGAAATTTTTAAGCGTACACAAAATGGTTACAATAATTTAAAACAACTTTTTCCGCATTTAAAATATTACCCAAAAAGCATAAAAAAATCATTATTTAGTTACCCGTTAACATACATGGGTTTTAGTGGTTATTTAAATCCGTTAACCAACGAAGCACAAGTTGATGCTATAATTCCTATTTATAGATTCCCAACTACAACAGCACACGAAATAGCACATCAATTAGGTTATGCTGCCGAAAACGAAGCTAATTTTATAGGTTGTTTAGCAAGTATAAATAATGATGATATCTATTTTAAATATACTGGATACACATTTGGATTACGTTTTTGTTTGAATGAAATTTATAGACGTGATGAATCACTATATGAAGATTTGATTACTAATGTTAATATTGGTATTTTAAAAAATTACGAAGAAGTTCGTTTGTTTTGGGAGGCACACCAAAACCCAGCCGAACCTATATTTAAACTTTTTTATGGTAATTTTTTAAAAGCCAACAAGCAGGATAAAGGAATGGAAAGCTACAGCTATGTTGTTGCTTTGTTGGTTAATTATTTTAAAAATAAACCTAATTTAACTAACCACTATAATGATTAAAAAACACTTTTTACTCTTTACACTCTTGTGTAGCATATCTTTGTTTGCACAAGACTATTTTTCTAAAAAGATTAATACTCTTTAGTAAGAGTCTGTTTTGAAACAGACAGGTAGTAGCTGTAACTCATCAGTACTGCTATAAAAGAATGTAATCAATTGGTTTATTTATATATCGTTCTTGTTTAACAAAGTTAATATAATTACATAAAAAGAATTACTTTTGTTCAACTTATATGAAAACGATTAGCAGCTCACAAAACACATATATTAAGGAACTTGTTCAATTAAAAGACAAGTCTCGAAAACGTCGTAAAACTGGAACTTTTTTAATTGAAGGCAAGCGCGAAATCTCGTTAGCAATTAAAGGAAATTACGAGCTTGAAACCATTTTATTTTACCCAGAATTATTTTCCGAAAAACAACTTAACAACTTAACAAATCAACAAATCAACATTATTAAAATTTCCAAAGAAACCTATCAAAAACTAGCTTACCGAGATACTACCGAAGGTGTTTTGGCAGTAGCAAAATCTAAAACTAATAGTTTAAATAATTTAACTTTTAAAAATAAAAACCCTTTGATTTTAATTGCTGAAGCCCCAGAAAAACCTGGAAATATTGGAGCCATTTTAAGAACTGCCGATGCTGCAAATGTTGATGCGGTCATTATAGCAAACCCCAAGACAGATTTATATAACCCAAATGTTATTCGGTCAAGCATAGGTTGCCTATTTACGAATCAAATTGCAACAGGAAATACAACTGAAATTATAGCATTTTTAAAATCTAAAAATATTAAAATTTACTGTGCTGCGTTACAGGCATCGGTTAATTATCATTCACAAGATTTTAAAAACTCAACAGCTATTGTTGTTGGAACGGAAGCCACTGGTCTAAGCAAAGAGTGGCTTGAAAACGCTACTCAAAATATTATAATCCCTATGCAAGGCGAAATAGATTCCATGAATGTGTCGGTTGCAGCTGGAATTCTTATTTTTGAAGCTAAAAGACAACGTAATTTTAAATGAAACGTCATTACGAGGAAAGAATGATCGAAGTAATCAATTAAAGAAGTAATCAATTAAATCGGAACTAAAAACAAACAGATTGCCACGTCGCTAAAAAGCTTCTCGCAATGACATTAAATATATGACATCAACAACCCTATTTTACATCATCATCGGAATAATAATCATCAATTTTATAATTGATAAAATTCTCGACGCTTTAAATGCAAAACATTTTAATGATGAACTTCCTGAAGATTTACAAGATGTTTATGATGATACCGAGTATAAAAAATCGCAAAATTATAAAGCAACAAATTATAAATTTGGATTGCTAACCTCAACATTTTCTATTCTTTTAACTTTAGGGTTTTTATGGTTTGATGGCTTTGAATTTGTAGACAATATTGCCAGAAGTTATAGCGACAACTCAATTATTATAGCGCTTATTTTCTTTGGAATTATTATGATTGGTAGTGATATTTTAACAACACCTTTCAGCTATTACAGCACGTTTGTTATTGAAGAAAAATTTGGATTTAACAAAACTACAGTTAAAACATTCTTTTTAGACAAAATAAAGGGTTGGCTCATGATGGCTATTATTGGCGGAGGCATTTTAGCATTAATTATTTGGTTTTATCAAGCTACAGGTAAACATTTTTGGCTTTACGCTTGGGGGTTGGTTGCTGTATTTACCTTGTTTATGAATATGTTTTATTCCAAACTTATTGTACCTTTATTTAATAAACAAACCCCTTTAGAGGAAGGGACTTTGCGCGATAAAATTTCGGCTTATGCCAAAACCGTCGGGTTTAAATTAGATAAAATTTTTGTGATTGATGGCTCTAAACGAAGCACCAAAGCCAATGCTTATTTCTCTGGGTTTGGGAGTGAAAAACGCGTAACGCTTTACGACACATTAATTAATGATTTAGATGATGATGAAATTATTGCTGTTTTAGCTCACGAAGTTGGGCATTACAAAAAGAAACATATTATTTTTAATTTGTTCGCTTCAATTTTATTAACTGGATTAACACTTTATATTTTATCGTTATTCATTTCAAATCCTTTGTTATCACAAGCTTTGGGAGTTGAAATTCCGAGTTTTCATATTGGGTTGATTGCTTTCGGTCTCCTCTACTCGCCTATTTCTGAAATTACAGGTTTAATTATGAATGTGTTTTCTAGAAAATTTGAATACCAAGCGGATGATTATGCCAAAAACACCTATAAAGCAGAACCATTAATTACCTCGCTTAAAAAATTATCAAAAAATAGCTTGAGTAATTTAACACCACATCCTGCTTATGTGTTTATGCATTATTCGCATCCTACCCTTTTGAAACGGATTGGGAATTTGAGGAACTAGTGCTGAACACTCCATAACAAAATTTGAATTTCTTGACTTTGTCAGAAAAAAATCATAACTTCGTTTAACAACCGATAAATTTCATTAAAACGGAAACTTATCTTTGCATTGTACCTCATTAATTAAATAAACAAAAAAAATATGATTTGGAAAATTAATATGGATTGGAAAAAAATTATTTTGGCTTTATTCTTACTAGCATCTGTAAGTATTCCTTGTTTCTCCCAAGAAAAAGAACTTTCATGGGAAGAACTACGAAAACAATACCAATTCCCTAAATGGTATACTGAAGCCCGATTTGGCATATGGGTACATTGGGGTGCACAAACACAACCTAAAGAAGGTGGAGGTTGGTATGCACGCCATATGTATATGCAAGATGTGGGTAATCAAAAATGGGGTGAATATGCATATGAATATCACTGTAAAACATATGGGCATCCATCTGAAATTGGGTATAAAGATGTTTTAAATGAATGGAAGGCAGAAAACCTTGACACAGACGCTCTATTAAAATATTTCAGGAAAATTGGTGCGAAATATTTCGTTGCTCTGGCCAATCATCACGATCGATTTGACAATTTCAATTCTACTCATTTTGAGTGGAATTCGGTGAATGTTGGGCCAAAGAGAGATATTATTGGTGAGTTTTCTGAATCAGCTAAAAAATACAATATTCCCTATGGCGTAAGCTCACATGATGATCGCTTCCTGGATTGGTGGATACCCGCTTTTGGTTCAGATGATAGCGGTGAGTACAAAGGAAAACCATATGACGGCCATATGACAAAAGAGGATGGCAAAGGCAAATGGTGGGAAGGAATGGATCCTGCAAAACTTTATGGTCTACCCCCTGAAAAAAGAACACCTGAATACATAGAAGAAGTTAAACATAACTGGATGCTCAGACATAAAGAATTAGTAACAAAATACGACATTGATTTCCTTTGGTTTGATGGCGGTGGATTTCCTTATAAGGAATATGGGAAAGAGGTATGTCAAACTTATTTCAATCATAAACTAAACGAAAATGGTGAAATAAATGCCGTAGTGGCTGGTAAATTTAAGAATGAACCATCAACTGTTAAGGATATTGAAAGGGGAGGAGCTGATACAATTTTACCCTATCCATGGCAAGGGACAACGACGCCCAGAACCTGGTTCTATAAAGAGGATAAAGATAGACTTGAATACAGACATAACGCAAGAACAATTATAGAATTGCTTGTTGATTACATGAGCAAAAATGGTAATCTTCTGTTAAATGTTGAGTTATTACCTGATGGCACAATTCCTCCCGAACAAATAAGCCTGCTGGATGAAGTGGGTGATTGGATTAATCTAAACCAGGAAGCCATTTATGCTAGTAAACCCTGGCACATATATGGCGACAATCTTAATTCTATCAATAAAAGACTGGAAAAGGAAGCAGTTACTGAGGCTGATCTTGAAGCATTAAAAAATTATAAAAAGAGCGAACATTTTAATGAAAGGACCACTCAAAGTCCTGAATATGGACATGAAGAAGTTCGTTTTACAACTAAGGACGCTGTGTTATATGTTATTGTATTAAACCCCAAAGAGGGAGAAATACAACTACCTTCATTAGGGTTAAATTCAGAATATTGTTCTAAAAAGATTAACTCAATTAAAATGATAGGCAGTAACACCAAAATAAAATTTAAGCAGAGTTCTGAAGAACTAACCCTATATATTCCGAGTAACAGGCCAAACAAATATGCAAGTGTTTTTAAAATTGAAAAACTATAAAGAAATGTAATAAAGCCAATTAACAACGAGCTAAAAATATAAATAAACAGATAGGTGAAAAACGAGGTACAACATTTTGTATAAGTAATGGCAGGGAAAGTGCTAAATATAAAGAGGTGCAGCCTACTCAAACTATATTGCGGTTTAACAGGCAGGTACAGCGCAACCTGCCACTACTCATACAATTTACCGTTAAACGAACCTTTCCAAAAGCACCAAGAATTTCACTTTAAATCCATAAATTAACAAAAATGCGAGTTAACGATTGAACGGTTCGACTGCGCTCTCCGCAGGAAACGTTTAAAATCCTTTTTAAAACTTGATGGTATTATTTTGAGATAAGCTATAATTAAACAGATTGCCACAGTCGTGCCACCTTCGCAATGACGTTAGCAGACTAATGCGTTAACGATTGAGCAATTGTTGAAGCTCTTTTTGTGTTGTTGCACCTATGCAACACAAAAAAGCGACTTGCAAAAGCGTGTAAAACGCCCAAAAGAATTAAAATTAGAGGTCTTATAATGAGATTCCTGCCTGTGCAGGAATGACAAGTCAAATAATAGTGTATCTTTGCCGCTTGAAACAAAAGGATGAGACCTCGAAATAAATTCGAGGTTAGTTCAACCAACAAATTTGAATGCACTTTATAAGCTTTTCAAATTTGAATTTCACTAAATTCCTCAGGGTGAGGATGTGTTACTAGAAGTTTAAGGTTAAGTATGTCGATGCGCTTCTTTATGTAACACTACATAACATAATCGCATACATTAAACAAGAATGAGCACATTTAAAGATTTAGGTCTTAACGAATACCTATTACAAGCTATTACAGATTTAGGCTTTGTAAACCCAAGTGAAGTACAAGAAAAAGCAATCCCCATTTTATTAGAAAGTGAAACCGATTTAGTAGCATTGGCTCAAACCGGAACTGGTAAAACAGCTGCTTTTGGTTTCCCTATGTTGGAAAAAATTGATGTTAATAGTAGAACCACTCAAGGTTTAATTTTGAGCCCTACGCGCGAACTTTGTTTGCAAATTACCAACGAAATGAAACAGTACGGTAAGTATTGTAAAGGATTAAACGTAGTTGCTATTTATGGCGGATCGAGCATTACAGACCAAGCACGAGAAGTAAAACGTGGCGCACAAATTATTGTAGCGACTCCTGGGCGTATGAAGGATATGATTAGCAGACGTTTGGTTGATATTACCAAAATTCAGTATTCGGTTTTAGATGAAGCCGATGAGATGCTAAATATGGGTTTTTATGAGGATATTACCGATATTTTATCGCACACCCCAGAAGATAAAAGTACGTGGTTATTTTCGGCAACAATGCCTCGTGAGGTAGCGACCATAGCCAAAAAGTTTATGGATAATCCGCAGGAAATTACTGTTGGAAACAAAAATGAAAGTACAAGTACCGTTTCGCACGAGTATTATTTGGTTAATGCTAGAGATCGATATCAAGCCTTAAAACGTTTAAGCGATGCCAATCCTGATATATTTTCAGTGGTATTTTGCAGAACAAAACGCGATACACAAAAAGTAGCTGAAAAACTTATTGAAGACGGTTATAGTGCTGGTGCTTTACACGGAGATTTAAGCCAAAATCAGCGCGATTTGGTAATGAAATCATTTAGAAATAAACAAATACAAACACTAGTGGCTACTGATGTTGCTGCACGTGGTATTGATGTTGATGATATAACGCACGTTATAAACTACCAATTACCCGATGAGATTGAAACCTATACGCATCGTTCTGGTCGTACAGGGCGAGCAGGAAAAACTGGGGTTTCAATTGTTATTGTCTCAAAAAGTGAAGTACGCAAAATAAAAAGTATTGAGCGCATTATAAAAAAGCAATTTGAGAAAAAAGATATTCCTGATGGTGCTGATATTTGTGAAGTACAATTGATGTCGCTTGCCAATAAAATTCACAATACAGAAATAAACCATGAAATTGATAAGCATTTAACACGTATTAATGAGCTTTTTGCTGATACCGATAAAGACGAATTGATTAAAAAATTCTTCTCGGTTGAATTCACGCGTTTTTATAATTATTATAACAAATCTAAAAACCTAAATATCGCTGAAGGCTCTTTTGATAGTGATGGAGGTCGAGATTTTAAAGGTGGTAAAAACTCAACACGCTACTTTATAAATGTTGGTAGAAAAGATGGTTTTGATTGGATGAAGCTTAAAGACTTTTTAAGAGAACTACTTGATCTTGGAAAAGACGATATTTTTAAAGCTGAAGTAAAAGACAGCTTCTCATTTTTTAATACTGAAAATGAGCTAAAAGAGAAAGTTTTAGCATTTTTTACCGACTTTAAACACGAAGGACGCTTTGTAAACGTTGAAGTATCAGAAAACCGTGGCGGCGGTGGAAGACGCGATAGAAAAGGGGGCGGAAGACGACGTGATGATAAACGTGGCGGTGGAAAACGTGAAGGTAGACGAAGTGATTCTGGAAATAGAAGTGAAAGGCGAAGAAGCGAAGGAAGCTCTAAACCTAGGCGTTCTGATTCTGGTTCTAAATCTAACGACTTTGCATCTTCAAGACCAAGACGCTCTAGACGCTAGTTAAACAGATTATAGTTAAATCTTCCTGCCTAGCGGCAGGCAAGTTTGTTAATTTTAAGTCAAAAAAAAACGTACAAGCTTATTGTTAAAATTTTGTTTAGTATTTTTATAGAAAATTAGCGTTTCTGAATTAAACCTATGAAAAACTACGTTTTACTTTTTACTTTTATATTAATATCTGCATTTTGTGTAGCTCAAGATGCTGATAAAATACTTGGTGTGGTTATTAATTCTGCTAATGACAAACCTTTAGAAAGTGTAAACATTGTTAATCTCAATCAAGTTATTGGTACTACAACAAATAACAAAGGGGAGTTTCAAATAATTGCAAAAGTGAATGATACCCTACACTTTTCTTATTTAGGTTTTAAATCTATAAAAGTTAGAGTAACTAACGACTGGTTTAAATTTGGGAGTTCTAAAATTGAGTTAACCGAATTAGCTTTAGCACTTGAAGAAGTTGTTGTAAATCAATTAAAATTAACGGGATATTTAGAGGTTGATATAAAACAAGTTCCAGCCATTAATAACAACTATCGCTATAGCATTTCTGGTTTACCAAGCACTGGTTACGAAGCTGGAAAACCTACTGCTGTTACTAAAATATTAGGTTCCATTTTTAATCCTGCCGATTTTTTATACCGCATGTTTGGAAAAAAACCAAACGAGTTGCGTAAGTTAAAAAAGATGAAAAAGGATGATGAAATTAGAAACCTATTAGCATCTCGTTTTGATAGAGAAATGCTTACGGTTTTATTGCAAGTAGAACGTGTGGATTTAGATGAAATTGTAAGCCAATGCAACTATTCCAAAGGCTTTATACAAACGGCTAACGATTTGCAAATATTAGATGCTATTAGTGAGTGTTACGAAGAATATAAGCTATTAAGTAGAGGGCGCAGTAAGCGTTTGTAAAGCTTTAAGCAAAGTTAAATTCTAAGCTACAAAGGGTTATTCTATCCCAATAATTATTGAGATTATTTCAGAATCTCACTCCATTAATTTTTTATGATTATGTCAAACTAAAACAAGTTCAGTTTGACAAAAATTATAATTTCAGATTGTATCTTTTTTTGTTGCGCTAGCATGTAACGCTACTCGGTTACCTTCTGTATCTATAAAAGCAACCAATTAAAATACCTCTAAAATCTTGAACAGATATTTCGACATTAAAAACAGTTTCGTAAAACACTTTGACTCTACCCTATTTCTTACAGGAGTTTAAAACCAACCAACCATATTTCTTTTCATAATTTCTATTTTAGAATCATCTTAAAATTACATTTTTTTATAGATTATAAAAACGCTCCACAATTTCATTGTAACTTTTAATCGTTTTTTTACACCAGTCCAAACGTTTTTCAAGTATTTCTTCTTCAGTTAATTGCCAGTTAATATCGGTTTGCTTTAGCTTATTAGTAACATGTTGTAAAATAATAGCGGCAGAGACCGAAATATTTAAACTCTCGGTAAAACCAACCATAGGTATTTTTAAAAAACTATCAGCATTATCAATAACTTCTTCAGATAAACCCTTGGTTTCTCTTCCAAAAAAAAAACAAGCTTTTTTAGTGACATCAAAATCATCAAGTAATGTATCATTTTTATGTGGCGTTGTGGCTACTATTTGATAACCTTTTTGCTTTAAATCACTCAAACAATCTTTTACCGAATGAAACCTGTTTACATCTACCCATTTTTGCGATCCCATGGCAATTTCTTTGTCAATACGCTTTGTATTTTGTTCTTCAACAATATTAACTTCCTGTATACCAAACACATCACAACTACGTATTACAGCACTTGTATTATGCAACTGATACACGTCTTCGGTAGCCACTGTAAAGTGTTTTGTACGTTGCGATAAAACAGCATCAAAACGCGCCTTACGTGATTCGGTTAAATAACCTTCTAAATGTTCGAGAAGTTTTAAATCAATCATATTTCAAAAATACGGAATGTCATTATAGTTAGTATATTTATAACATGAAAAAACACATTGTTGTACTTACGGGTGCTGGCATGAGTGCCGAAAGCGGTATTAAAACCTTTAGAGATGCTAATGGTTTATGGGAAGGGCACGATGTTATGGAAGTAGCAACTCCTGAAGGTTTTGCAGCAAACCCAGAATTGGTGTTGGATTTTTACAACCAACGACGAAAACAATTATTTGAAGTTGAACCCAATACTGCACATTACAATTTAGCAGCATTAGAAAGCAATTTTAAAGTTACTATAATTACCCAAAATGTTGATGATTTACACGAGCGCGCCGGAAGTACCAATGTGATACATTTACATGGTGAATTATTAAAAGTAAGAAGCACCTATGATGAAAATGATGTACAACATTGGAAAACCGATTTAATTTTAGGCGATACATGCAAAAAAGGATATCAATTACGACCACATATTGTTTGGTTTGGAGAAGATGTACCCATGATACCAAAAGCCATAAGTATATGTGAAACCGCTGATATTTTAATTATTATTGGTACAAGCATGCAGGTATATCCTGCGGCTAGCTTAATGCATTATGTACCAGAAAACACACCCACTTATTTTATAGACCCAAAGCCAAATATTGAAAGTAAAGAAAATTTAACTGTTATTGGTGAAAGGGCTACGGATGGGATGAAGAAAGTTGTTAGATTGTTGAATAGTTGATTTTTTGGAGGTTCGCTTAATGGTTTGCGGACATGTGTTGTTTTACTTCTACTACACTCATTACATGTGTTTTATATTCGAGGTAAAAACTAAAATGATTTTTTCTTATAAAGTCAAGTTTAAAAGTTTATAAACTTTTATGCTTCTCCTCAATCCATTTACTCATAAATCTAGTACTTTGTAAAGTATGATGCTGTAACATTTGCCCTGTGAAATTGTTGAGCCGTTTTTCGTGTAGTCGTTTAGCCGTTTCCAAAATAATATTCAAAAACTTTTTATGATGTTCGATTTTATTAAATCGAAAATTAATAATTTCAAATCCATTTTGCTGCATTTCTTTCCAAAGCATTTCATCGCTATATAACCCTACAGCTTTATTTGCAAAATCTTGTGGGTTGTCTTCAATAAAACCGTTACTTTTAATATCTCCAAACATGCCTTCTGCAGCAATAGTAGACATAATACATGGCGTACCATTTTGCATCGCATCAACCAATTTTCCTTTTAAACCAGCCCCAAACCTAATAGGTGCTAAACATATTTTTGATTGCTGCATCACTTCGTTTACATTGTCAACAAACCCTTTTATTATAAAACCGTCTTTATCGTTATGTAATTGATTTACTTTTTGTGAAGCATACGCGCCATATATATTTAAATCTGCCTTAGGCAGTTGCTTTTTTATTAATGGCCAAATGGTTTCTTTTAAATACAAAACGGCGTTATAATTGGGCTCATGCAAAAAATTACCAATAGTTACAAAATGTTGTCTATCATTAAACTTTGGAAGTTTTTCAATGGTTTCTTTTGAGATTTCATCTAACATAAATGGCAAATAAACCAACAACGACTCATCTACTTTAAACTCGTTTTTAAGAAGTTCCATTTCAAATTCCGAAATAATTAAACTTAAATCACTTCTATAAATACTGGCTATTTCTCGCTTTGCAGTGTCGTTAAACAAATAGGCTTTATCAAAAGGTTTACTGTCTTTAAATGCTTGTTGTCTGCCTTTTCGTAAACCATGTAAATCTTCAGTATCAAGAATTCTTAACGCATTTGGGCATTGTTCTGCAACACGCCAACCAAATTGTTCTTCGGTCATAAAACGATCAAACAGTACAATATTTGGATTTAACTCTTTTACAAAAACATCAAAACTTGAATGATTTAATTTTATGTTTACTTGCTCAATTCCAATAGTTTTTAAATCGAAAGCATTATCACTTTTAGCACAAGCACTTGCAAATGTGATTTGATAATTTGCATATTGAAACACATCAATTAACTGCATCATTCTGCTACCAGCGGCAGAACTTTTGGGCTCTGGACAAACAAAACCAATAATTAATAGATGCTTACGACGCATTTAGATTTTTTAGATATCTGGATTATTAGAAAACTATTCTGGTTTCGGCTCCAAGCTATATTTAAAGCGCACTTGTTTTGCCCAATCTACCAAAGCTTTAATTTGTTTATCAGAAAGTTTAGCTTCTGTATGCGTCCAAGTATAAGAATTTAATGGCATCTCTTTTGCTTCAACCATTTCAATAAGTTCTTCAAATTTATGATCTTTTCTTTTAGTAGAATTCCCTATCCACTTCGATACGTTAAAATGTTTTTTTCCGTGTTTAACATGGTTGGCTAGCCAATAGTTTACAGGTGTTATTTTATTATACCAAGGGTATCGCGTAACATCGCTATGGCAATCATAACAAGTTTCTTTTAAAATAAGTTTTACGTCTTCAGGCGGATTGGTTTCTTCTAAAAAGGCATCAATTGATGCTAAATCGCCTTCATTTTTATCAGGACCAAAAAATTGAGCAATTAAAAATACAATAAGTATCAACCAAAGAATCTTTTTTATTATTCGCATTTTAAGTAATTTTAGAAGTTTAAAAATAAGAAAACCTTTTGACTACCGCGCAACTTTATAAAGAATTAAATTACGTAAATCATTCGCGCGAAAAACGCTTGTATTATGCTAATTTAATGCAAGACAATCCGGATTTACTTCCTAGTTTATTAGACATTCTTTTTAGGGTAGATGATAAAATTGCGCCGCGAGCAGCTTGGGTTTTCGAATTTATGTGCAATGCCGATATAGAAACTATAATTCCGTATCTAGATATGTTTACAGAAAACATGTATAAAGTACATTTAGATTCTGCCGTTCGCCCTGTGGCAAAAATTTGTGAATTTTTAGCAAAAGCATACACCTCTAAAACCAATAATAAAATTAAAAACACCTTAACTAAAACACATAAAGAACGTATTATTGAAGTCTGTTTTGATTACATGATTAATAATGAAAAAATTGCGCCTAAAGCTTACTCTATGAACACCCTTTTTTTATTGGGTAAAGACTATGATTGGGTACATCCAGAATTGGCGCTTATTTTAGAACGTGATTTTCAGATGCAAAGTTCTGGATTTAAAGCACGGGCAAGACACATCTTAAAGAAAATTAAGAAAGAATAATTATTAAAACTACAAAAAACTTCCGTATTCAATCTTCCTACTTCGGTCTAAAAAAACTATCTTTGCAACTTCTTAAAAACAACACAAAAGCATGTCATTATCATCATTAAACGCCATCTCTCCAATTGATGGAAGATATAGAAATAAAGTAAACGAATTAGCACCTTATTTTTCTGAAGAAGCCTTAATAAAATACCGTGTTTTAGTTGAAATTGAATATTTTATTGCGCTTTGCGAAATTCCGCTACCTCAACTCCAAAGTGTTGATAATACTATTTTTGAAGACTTAAGAGCTATTTATAAAGATTTTTCTGCTGATGATGCGCAGGCTATTAAAGATATTGAAAATGTAACAAACCACGATGTTAAAGCCGTTGAATATTTTATAAAAGAAAAATTTGATGCTTTAGGTTTATCTCAATATAAAGAATTTATCCATTTTGGATTGACTTCTCAAGACATAAACAACACCGCAGTGCCTTTAAGTATTAAAGAAGCCATGAATGATGTTTATGTACCAGAATATTTAACAGTTTTAGATAAATTAAAAGGTTTGTCTAAGGACTGGTCTGACATTTCAATGCTTGCTAGAACACATGGTCAGCCAGCATCACCAACACGTTTGGGTAAAGAAATTGAAGTTTTTGTAGTACGCTTAAAAGAACAATTTAATTTATTGAATGATGTACCAAGTGCTGCTAAATTTGGTGGCGCAACAGGTAATTTTAATGCGCATCATGTGGCTTATCCAAATATTGACTGGAAAGCTTTTGGCAGCAAGTTTGTACAAGAAAAATTAGGGTTACAACACTCATTCCCTACAACACAAATTGAGCATTACGACCATATGGCTGCTTTGTTTGATACTTTAAAACGCATCAATACAATTTTAATTGATTTAGACAGAGACATTTGGACTTATGTTTCTATGGATTATTTTAAGCAAAAAATTAAAAAAGGAGAAGTTGGAAGTAGCGCTATGCCACATAAAGTTAACCCTATTGATTTTGAAAATTCTGAAGGTAACTTAGGTATAGCTAATGCTATTTTTGAGCATCTTTCAGCTAAACTACCAATTTCTAGATTACAGCGCGATTTAACTGATAGCACAGTTTTACGTAATGTTGGCGTGCCATTTGGACATACTTTAATTGGTTTTAAATCTATCTTAAAAGGATTGAATAAATTACTTTTAAATGAAAGCAAATTTGCTGAAGATTTAGAAAATAATTGGGCGGTAGTTGCTGAGGCTATTCAAACCATTTTACGTCGTGAAGGCTATCCTAATCCTTATGAAGCGTTAAAAGGTTTAACTAGAACTAACGAAGCAATAAATCAAGATTCTATTTCAAATTTTATTGGCACATTAGACGTTTCAAACACAATAAAAGAGGAATTAAAACGTATTACTCCTAGTAATTATACTGGAATTTAATATGCTAAACGACAAACAAACATTAATATTAAGTGGTTTAATGGTTGGTGGTATTTTTGTAACTGGTGTTTTAGATATTCTAGACAATTTTATCGTTTTAACTATACTTACCATTGTTTTTTTAGCGGTTGTTATTAATATTTTTTACGTTAACAGAGCTTCAAAAAAAAGAAAGTAACTTACTTTATAAAATTAAAAAGGGTTGTTGAATAAATTCAACAACCCTTTTTGCTTATTAACATTACTATAAATTTACTTAAAGAAATTCATAATATCTTGAACTTGATTTTCATCAACATTTGCATTTTGCATAGCAGTAACTAAAGTCACCATTTTATCAGGATTCATATCATCACCTAATACCCGAACAATACCAAAACCTAATTCTTTAGCACTACCAAAAATAATAACCTCATCAGCTTCATCATCAGTACCAACATATTTTACAGTAATTTTATTTCCTTTATCACTAAATTCCATAAGATCATTATACTTTTTGTCGCTTAATATGGTCTTTACTTTTGCTAATTCTGCTTTATAAACTTCGGTTTCTGTTTCATCAGCTTTATAGCCTAAAAAGTTTAATCTTTTTACAGATTCGTAGGCTTCTTTTTGCTCTTCGGTAAATTTAGAATCATCTATTTTAACCATTGATATTGGTATATCTTGCGTAATAAAATTTGATGATTCTTGATTATCTACAAAGTATGTTTGTAAACTTTTACCATCGTTGCAGCTTACAAAAACCACTGCTAAAAGGCATACAAATATGATATGTTTTACTGTTCGTTTCATGATTGATTGTTGTACCTAATTAATTCTTTTTATCTAAATGTTTTCCTCCAGGGATATTCATTTTATCGGTAAGTTTAGATATTTCATTCAAATTAATATCTCCTGTTAACGATACTACAACGGTTTCAATTTTACGATTTTCACCGTTAATTTCAACGCCTTTTCCTTTCATCGCTTTATCTACACCATTTACAAAAATTAACAGCTCTTTTACGTGATCGGCATCTTTACCCTCTTTTACGTAAAACTTAACCTCTGTTCCATCGTCTTTAACTTCCATTAATTCTTCTAACCCTCCAGAACGTGATTTTACCCATTTTGAAATATCTGTAGATATCGCTTTATTATCGGTTACTATCGTTTTAAAACTGGTAATACTTTTTACCATATCCATATAGGATCTAGCTTCAGGGTCATCAACATTAATACCCATTTTTACTATCATTTGAAACATTTTTGGCTTAATGTTTACATATGTTACATCGTTATTGTCGCTATATTTATCAAAAATATTGCTTTGTGCCATTCCTGTTATAGGCAATAACATAATTGCCAATACAAATACTATTATTTTATTTTTCATTGTTTTTGTTTTTAAAAAGTTTAAATTCTTCATTGTTTTTTAATTGATACTGAAACACACTTCGACAAGCTCAGTGCAAGATTTCAGCACATGTTAGTTTTTAAAAATTATACGTGTTGCATTCTCAATTTCGTTAAGATACCCGAGTGTTGAAGTGCCTTTATTCACTTCATTTAAATATCCTACCGTTGATGTTCCCTTATTAAAGCTTTTAGAAATCATTTCTAAAGATTTTGTTACTTCGTTAAGAGCTAATTGTGGGTCTTCATAAGTTCCTAAATCATTTGTATTAGTAAACGATTTACCAAAATAAACCCCCAACATAAGAACAGTTACTGCAGCTACAGAAATCCACTTGTAATTAAATGTACGTTTAGTTTTTAGTGGAACGTCTTTAGTAAATTGTTCTTGTTGATTTACCAAAAAATAGTCAAACATAGGTTTATACGTTTCTAAATGAGGTGCCACAGTGTCGCTGGAAAAATAGTTTTTCAACACTTGCTCTTCTTTTAATGATGTCTCACCGTTTTCGTACTTTTCTAGTAATTTTTCTATATTATTTAATACCATAATTATGTGTATTAGTTAATTTTTCTCGTATTGTTTTTCTTGCTCTCGATAAGTTTACTCGTACTGCCGTATTATTCATGTTTAGCATTTTTGAAATCTCATCGTAATCGTATTCTTCAATATCTCGTAATTGAATTATCATGCGTTGTTGTTCTGGTAATTCTTCAATAATTTTGGCTACCCAATTAACACTATCGTTTAATTCAACTTGTTTTTGTAATCCTGTTTCTTTTGCTTCATAATTACTGTGTACAATTTTTAAATTTTGTGCTTGTTTAGATTTTAACTTATCAAAACAAAAATTTTTCGTCATCGTCATCGAAAAAGCTTCCACATTTTTATACTCAGCAATTTTGGTTTTATTATTCCATAATTTCAACAGAACTTCCTGAGTTGCATCTTCAGCTTCTTCAGTAGATATAAGTAGTCGTTTCGCTAATCGAAATACTTTATCCTTAAAAGGCATTACAATTTTTAAAAACTCTGTTTGAGTCATTTTGGTTTGGTTTAGCTAAACAACCTTATTTGGGCTGTTTGATATTACGACGAACAACTTTCTATTTTGTTACACCAGTGATAAAAAATGAATATTTAGAGCTAAACTCTTCAAAATAATTAATTAGTAAGAGGACTAATTTTATACTCGCTTCCTTTAGCAAAGCTGTATATAGTTTTTAATTAGCCTGTGGCAAACCCAATAATAATAAACTAAATACAAAAGCTTTAATAAGGTCTGTAGAATAACAATTTTAATTATTTTTTTTATTAAGCAATAATATAATTAAATTTGAAAAAAAAGCCATTATGAAATCTTTCTCTGTTAATCATTTTTTTATCATATTTCTATTAAGTATCTCCATATTAAGTTGCAGCAAAGATAAGACTCCAGAAGTTGAAGCTGATAAACCTATTACACTTAATAATGAAGTTAATGATTTTATTTGGAACGGAATGAATGAAATTTATCTTTGGCAAAGCAAAATACCAAATTTATCTGATACCCGATTTGATAATCAAGATGAATACTTTACTTTTTTAAATTCTTTTGATAAACCAGAAACCTTATTTGACAACCTTTTATATCAAAAAGACATAGTCGATCGGTTTAGCTTTTTGGTTGATGATTATGTAGCTTTAGAAAATTCGTTTCAAGGAACAACAAAGTCTAACGGGTTAGACTTTAGCTTAGGCAGAATTGGCAATTCAGATGATATTTTTGGTTACGTACGCTATGTTGCTAATCAATCTAATGCTTCTACTAAAGATATAAAAAGAGGGGATTTTTTCATGTCCGTTAATAACACACAATTAACTATTAACAACTATCAAAACTTACTATTTGGTGAAAATGACACTTATACTTTAGGAATGGCTGATATTAATAATAACTCTATTTCTTTAAACGGAAAAAATGTAGAATTAACCAAATCTGATTTTACCGAAAATCCTATTTTAATTAATAAAGTTATAGATGCTAATGGTATAAAAGTGGGCTATTTGATGTATAATAGCTTTATTGCTGATTTTGATAGTGCTTTAAACGATGTATTTACACAATTTAAAACTGATGGCATTACTGAATTAGTACTAGATTTAAGGTATAATCCAGGTGGAAGAGTGAGTTCTGCAATTATATTATCTAGTATGATTACAGGACAATTTACAGATGAAGTATTTTCTACCGAAGTCTGGAATTCGAAATACCAAAACTATTTTGAAACAAACAACCCAGAATATTTAATTAATCGTTTTACAGATAAACAATTAGATAATTCGCCTATTACAAGCATTAATTTAAGCAAGGTTTATGTATTAACTACTAATGGCACAGCTTCTGCAAGCGAACTTGTTATTAACTGTTTAGACCCATATATTGATGTTGTGCAAATAGGCACAAACACAACAGGCAAGTATACGGCTTCTGTAACACTTTATGATTCTCCTAATTATAGTAAGGATAATATAAACACCAATCATAAATTCGCTATTCAACCACTAGTTTTAAAATCTGCCAATAAAAATGGGGTAACCGACTATTTTAATGGTCTAACACCAGATCACATTATTACTTATAATACATCATCAGGTATTGCTAATGGTGAAAATATTATTAACTTAGGTGTTTTAGGTGATGAAAATGAACCCTTTTTAGAAAAAGCGCTATCGCTTATAAAAAGTGAAACAGCAAAAATCTCTAAAAAATCTAAGACATCTATAATGCTTTCTTTAAATTTTGAAGATTTTGCTGATTCAAAAGATTTTACTCCTACAGGTAAAGGGATGTATACCAAATTTAAATTAGAGAAATAACCTCTTTTTTTAATCACTTTAAGCAATGTAAAGGTTTTATATACTATTTTTTAAAATAATGCTATGCGATATTTAAAAGCCCTAATTGTACTATTTATAGTTTCTTCTTTATTTACAAGCTGCTTTGAAGATAATGATGATAACCAAGTTTCAGCTAGCCAAATAAATGATTTTGTTTGGAAAGGGATGAATACTTTTTACTTATATAAGGATGAAGTACCAGACCTTGCTAACGATAGGTTTTCATCAGATGGTGAATATGCGAGTTATCTAAATTCATTTTCTAAACCAGAAGATTTGTTTGAAAGTTTAATATATGAACCGAAAACTGTTGATGAGTTTAGTTGGATTGTAAACGACTATATTGCTCTTGAACAATTTTTTAGCGGAATAATAACCAGCAACGGTATGGAATTTGGCATATTTGGTTTTTCTCCAACAGATACAAATAGATATGGATATGTGCGATATATCCTACCTAACACAAGTGCTACTAACCAAGACGTAAAACGAGGTGATATTTTTTATGGTATAAATGGCACACAACTTACATCAGAGAATTGGAGGACACTTACAAGTGCAGATAATTATACTATTAATTTAGGAAGTTACAACGATAATGGCACACCAGAAACTACAGACGACTCTGTAGACAATACTTCTAAGTCCATTTCATTATCTAAAGCACAATACACCGAAAACCCAATTTTGATAAACAAAGTTTTAGATGCTGCTGGTACAAAAGTTGCTTATTTAATGTATAATGGTTTTACTGGAACTGATCAATTTAATGCAGAATTAAATGATGCATTCGGCACATTTAAAAGCGCTAATGCAACAGAATTGGTACTTGATTTGCGCTATAATCCAGGTGGTTCTGTAAATACCGCTATTTTACTTGCCAGCATGATTACAGGACAATTTACGGGCGATGTTTTTAGTACAGAAGAATGGAACTCAGAATTTCAACAAGCTTTTGAAGATGAAAATCCTGAATTATTAATAAACAGATTTGTAAACAATAATAACGGAGTTACTTTAAATAGCTTAAACTTAACAAGAGTATTTATACTTACAACACGATCAAGTGCATCGGCAAGCGAATTGATAATTAATAGTTTAGAACCATATATAAATGTAGTTCAAATTGGCACAAACACAAGAGGCAAGTATCAAGCTTCAAGAACACTATACGATTCTCCAAATTTTAGTCGTTCTGGCGCAAACCCAAGTCATACCTATGCTATGCAACCTCTCATTTTTAAATCTTTAAACGTTAATGGAAAAACAGATTACTTTGACGGATTGTTTCCACAACAAAATAATATTCTTTTTGAAAGCATTAAAAACTTAGGTGTTTTAGGTGACGAAAACGAACCTTTACTTGCTAGAGCAATTAGTATTATTGATGGCTCAGGAAAATTCCCAATTAATAAAAGTGATAAAACTGAAAACCGCATAGAAATTTCTGGCAATAGTAAAGATTTACTCCCTTTTGCTAATGACATGTATATAGATAAAGATATTCCTAATGATTTAATAAAAAGAGTGTTATTTGAATAAACACAAAACTTATTTTAATTGGAGCTCGGGTAAAGATTCTGCTTTAGCACTTTATCATTTATTGGAAGATGAGCGTTTTACCGTTGACGAATTAATTACTACGGTCAATAAACACTATAATCGTGTTTCTATGCATGGTTTACGACAAGAATTATTAATTACTCAAACTAATGCATTAAATATTCCTGCTAGCTTAATTGAGCTTCCAGAGATGCCAAATATGGAAATATATGAGCAAAAAATGTTAGAAACCGTTTCTAGATTAAAAAAAGATGGTTTTACACATACAGCTTTTGGTGATATTTTTCTTGAAGATTTAAGAATCTATAGAGAAAAACAACTTAACAAACAGGGTTTTAAAGCTGTTTTTCCCATTTGGAAACGCAATACTAAAGAACTTCTAAACGAGTTTTTAGATTTGGGGTTTAAAACCATAATTGTTTGTGCCAATTCTAAATATTTCGATAAGGATTTTGTGGGAACTATTATCGATAAAAATTTTATAGATAATTTACCCAATGGTGTTGACCCTTGTGGAGAAAATGGTGAATTCCATACTTTTTGCTTTGATGGACCTATTTTTAATAAACCCATACAATTTACAATTGGAGAAAAAGTTTATCGTGAATACGATACACCTAAAACAGATAATTCTATTCGTTCTTCTGATAAATATGGTGTTTGGTATTGTGATTTGATTCCATAAAAAAAGCCTCTCAATTATAAACAGAGAAAGGCTTTTATTATTTTTCGTCATTCTGAACTTGTTTCAGAATCTCAACATAATGAGAATCTGAAAATAAATTCAAGTTGACGCTGATAAAATTTATAAATTAATATTTAATCCTAGATTTACATTTCTACCTTTTGTTGTGTAACCTAAAATTTCAAAATAATCTTCATTAAATAAGTTAGTAACACTCGCAAAAAGCTTCACTTTATTTTTAATAATCTTATGGCTAAAATATAAATCAATCAACGAAAAAGACGCTAATTCTTCATTAGCAAACGTAGAAAAGTTAGTATCTGTTCTGCTTCCAACAAATTGATAGTTTATTGATACAAATGTGTTTTTACAAAAATCATAACCCAAACTTGCATTTGCTTTATGTTTTGGTATCCTTAATCGAACACCATCTTTTAATTCTGTAAAGGTATAGTTTGCTCTAATAGTTAAATCTTTTATCGTATTTAATTCTGCTTCAACCTCAAAACCATGTACTGTGGCATCGGTAGTAGCATTTTCATAATTTGTTGTATAAATAATAGTATGTTCTTCATTTCTATTAAAATAAACACCATTTAATCTAAATCCACTATTGTTAGAAAATTCTAATCCACCTTCAATAGTTACATTTTCTTCAGGTTTTAAATTAGGGTTTGGTCCAAAAAAACCAAACAACTGTGATAAATTTGGTGCAATAAACGATGTAGCATAAGAACCAAATACTTTAGCATATCCATTATTAACAGGAATACTGTATGATGGATTTAAACTATACACCAAATGCGAACCATGCTCGCTATGATTATTCAATCTTGTACCTGCATTAATGTTTAATCCAAAATCTGATATATAAACTACGTTTAAATACGGATCGGTATTTGTAAAACTTTCCTCGGCAGCAAATACACTGTTGTAATCTGAATAATTTAAACCAATTATGGTATAAAAAGACTCATTAAATGTATATTTATTAAAAGCATCAACCACAAAACTTTCTGCTTCGTTAGTAGACCCAAAAGCAGAAATAGTTTCTCTGTCAATTTTAGTAAAAGCAGCATTTATTTGAACACTACCATTGGTATAGTTAAACTTTGGCGCTATTGCAAAACGAGATTGTTCAGAAATATACTCATCATTAGTGTCTGCAAACGCAAATGTTGGTGGTGGAAAACCATCAATATCTGTTTTAAATTTATCATAACTACCAAAAGCAGTTATACTAATCGCATCGCTAATTTCATATCCAACTTTTAAATTTGTATTGAATCTTGAAAAAGGATCTTTCTCTGGATTATCAGATTTGGCTGCTGAGATACCATCAACATATCTATTACCAAAACTTGCTAAATAAGTAAACTTATTTGCTGTTCCGTTAACAGACACATTATTTGTAAAACTTGAACCATTATAATTCAAATCATCTTGAGTTTGATTTGTTCCAACAACACTTAAAAAACTTGCTGAAATATCGTCTTTAGATGATTTCTTAGTAGTAATATTAATTACTGCTGTTGCTGCTGCATTACCATAAAGTGTACTTGCTGCGCCTTTAATAATTTCAATAGATTCAACAGTATTTAAATCTAATAATCTTAAATCGAAATCGTTTGCCACTATGGATGGATCATTTACTTGAATACCATCAATAAGTACTAATACCTGTCGGTTGTTTCCGCCTCTCACAAAGTACCCTAAATTTTGGCCTTCAACACTTCTACTTCCATTAATTTCAATACCACTTTTAGTATTAATTAGTTCTGAAATGGTTCTGCCTTGGTTTCTCTCAATCTCCTTTTGAGAAATTTTAATCACCGTTTTACCGGAGTTTTCACGTTTTAACTTAAAACGAGAATCAGAAACAACAACCTCTTTGAGTTGTTCTACTTTTGTTGAATCTGCCTGCTTTTGGGCAAAACCAACCAACGAGTATCCTAAACATAGGATACCTAAAACATTTGTTTTTTTCATTTTAATGAATAATTACTCGAGAATCGCATGGATTATCATACGCAAACTTTTATCCCGAAAGTTTAACTTATTTGTTTGAAAATGGCAGGTCTCCTGACTTGCGTCTTCATGTTGGTCTTCCCAAAGATTACTCTTCAGTGACATTGAAGTTTAACATGAAGCTTAATAGCTTACAGTTGCGGGAACAGTTCTGGAATTAATTATAAAATTGCACCAGATTCCCTTTTAATCTGCTAACAAATGTTAGCAAAACCAAATTTCGGTGTAAATGTAATCATCATTTTTATTTTATTGTTAACACAATTAGTATTATTTTTGAATTAAATTAAACCTGTTGTTATGCGTTCTATTTTTAATAAAAAACAATTAATACTTCTTTCATTTATAATAGCTGCTGCTTTGTTTCGTTTATTTCCACATTTACCAAACGTAACTCCAATTACTGCAATGGCTTTGTTTTCTGGGGCCTATTTTACAAATAAAGCATATGCCTATATTTTACCATTGTTAGCTATGTTTTTATCTGATTTATTTCTTGGTTTTTCTGGTATTACATTATTTGTATACGCCGCCTTTGTTTTAGTAAGCTACATTGGTTTTAAGTCTAAAAAAATGTCAATAAAAAACATATTATTAAGTAGCATTAGCTTTTTTATAATAACTAATTTTGGTGTTTGGCTATTAGGATACCCTAAAACTTTAACGGGTTTAGCGGAATGCTACACTTTAGCTATACCATTTTTTAGAAACTCTTTAATTGGCGATTTCTTTTTTGCTGGAGTTTTATATTTTGGGTTTGAATTTGTTTCTAAAAAGTATTTAAAAGTTGCTTAAATCTCTTTAGTTCAAGGCCTTTATCAAAATTTAATTCTTAAAGCATACCTGTTTAATGATGTGTTTTGCATAATATCTTAGCAAAAAGAGCTATATTTACGTAGCTAAAAATCAGTTTTTTACCCCTATCCTCAAGTCTTTTTTTGATTTTCTTTACCATTTAATAGGCTTAATCTTAAAAAAGTTATCTATAACCAACAATATTTTAATCATGAAAACGAAATTAAGTATTGCCCTTTCTGTAGTTATTATAGCCATTTTAGCATTTTTTGTATTCACTAATTCTAATAATAAAAAATTAGAAAAGCCTCCTAAATTAGTTGTTAGTAAAATTATGTGTACACCAGCAACCTTTTTGCTTGAAGACATTGATACAACAAAGCAAATATCTCCTCTTTTTGAAAACTTAGGCAGTTTAACTTATAAAATTAGTACAGATAATGAAAAAGCACAACAATTTTTTAATCAAGGGTTACGATTAACTTATGCATTTAATCATGCTGAAGCACATCGTTCTTTTTTAGAAGCTTCAAGATTAGACCCAAATGCTGCTATGGCTTATTGGGGTCAAGCATACGCTCTTGGCCCAAATATAAATGACCCATTACCTGACGATCAAAGAAAAGAGAAATACAATGAAGCTATTGCCAAGGCAAAAAAACATATTTCTAAGGCTACACTAAAAGAGCAAGCATTAATAAATGCACTGACTTACAGATATTCAACCAATCTATCAAAAGGGACTGACACACTAAATTTAGATTATATGCATAGTATGGAAAAAGTAGTAAAAAAATTTCCAGATGATGCTAATATTCAAACGCTTTATGCGGCTTCAGTTATGAATACGACACCATGGAATTACTGGGATGAAGATGGAAATCCAGAACCAAATATTAAGGAAGCCAAAGCAGCACTTGAAAAAGCTATGAAAATAGATCCTAATAATCCGGGAGCACATCATTACTACATTCATATGGTAGAACTTCCTAAACCAGATTTAGGAGTCCCTTCGGCAGATAAACTTGGTGAGTTAATGCCTGCTGCTGGTCATTTAGTACACATGCCATCTCATATCTATATTAGAGTTGGCAGATATAAAGATGCCGTAACAGCAAACCAAAAAGCCATTTTAGCCGATGAAGATTATATTTCACAGTGCTATGCACAAGGTATGTATCCATTAGGTTATTATCCACATAACATTCATTTCTTATGGTCTGCTTCAAGCTTACTTGGTGCTAGTGATATAGCTATTGATGCAGCAAAAAAAACTGCTGAAAAAGTTCCTGTTGGTGAAATGGAAGAACTTCATTTTTTACAAAATTTTGCAGCAACGCCACTTTTAGCTTATACGCGTTTCGGAAAATGGAATGATATTTTAACATACCCTAAACCAAATGATAGTATAAAGCATTTAAAACTCATTTGGCATTATTCCAGAGGCATTGCTTTTATCAAAAAAAATAATCTAAAAGAAGCTGACGAAGAATTAGAAGCTATCAAAAGTTACGTTAAAGACACCGATATGGAAACTATTATGGCAACTGGATTTGACTCTGGGACAACGATTGCAGAATTAGCTTACGAAATAGTTTCTGGTGAAATAGCTGCCGCAAAAGGCGATCTTAACTCAGCAATTAATCATCTTAAAAAAGCCGTTAAAATTGAAGATGACTTAACATACAACGAACCTTCTGCGTGGCATATCCCGCCAAGGCAAAACCTGGGAGCTCTTTTAATGAAAGCTAATAAGTATGAAAGTGCTGAAAATGTTTACAGAGAAGATTTAAAAGTACTTAGGCAAAACGGATGGTCTTTAATTGGGCTTTATAATGCTTTAAAAGCTCAAAATAGACTTGATGAAGCAGCTAAAATAAAACAGGAGTTTGATATGGCTTGGAAAGATGCCGACATTGATATAAACAACTCTGTTTTATAATTCACTTCTCATTTACTTATTAAAAAATCTTCCTGATAATCTATTCAATCATTAGGAGGAAATCTTTTATATTTGATAAAAATCCAATTATCTAAATGAACGATAACTTTATTTTAATTCTAGCCATATTAATTTCTGCTGGCATTGGTGGTTATTTAGGCCTTCTTTTTACAAAACTTAAAAGTAAAAGCGAACAAAGTACACTTAAAGAACGCCAAAATCAAATGCAGTTAACAATTGAAGAATTAAAACAGAATTTGGTTAAAATTGAAAATGAACGCGAAGACATACGTAAAGAAAAAGACTTTTTAAATGCTGAGTTAGCAAAAAAAAATACGGAATACGAAAATCTGCACCAGCAAAATATAAAACGTGATGCCGAATTAGAAGAACGACAAGAGCAATTGCGAAAGGATTTTAAGCTTCTAGCCAACGAGATTTTTGAAGAAAAATCTAATACTTTTAAAAAAGAAAGTAAGGAAAACATAGAAAACATATTGAATCCTTTAAAAGAAAAAATTCAAGTTTTTGAAAAGAAGGTTGAAGATTCAAATATGAAGAACTTTGGTTTACATGAATCATTAAAAACTCAACTCGGAAGTTTAAAGGATTTAAACCTCCAAATGACAAAAGAGGCTACAAATTTGACTAAAGCTTTAAAAGGTGACAATAAAACTCAAGGAAATTGGGGCGAGTTAGTTTTAGAACGTGTTTTAGAAAAGTCTGGTTTAGAAAAAGATAGAGAATACTTTGTTCAACACAGCTTGATTAATGATCAGGGTAAAAGAGTCCTACCAGATGTTATAATAAATTTACCTCAAGGTAAAAAAATGATAATCGATTCTAAAGTATCATTAGTTGCATATGAACAATATGCAAATTCTGAAGACAAAGAATTAAAAAAGAAGTTTCTAACACAACATATAAATTCCATTAAAAGCCATATCAATGACTTAAGTGCAAAAAAATATGAAGATTTATATAAAATAGAATCTCCAGATTTTGTATTAATGTTTATTCCTATCGAACCTGCTTTATATTTAGCCCAAAATGAAGATAAGAATTTCTTTCATACAGCATTTAGTAAAAACATATTGCTTGTTAGTCCTACAACTTTATTGTCAACTCTAAGAACTATTGACACCATTTGGAGTAACGAAAAACAACAAGAGAATGCTAAAGACATAGCAAAGCATGCGACTTCCTTATATGGGAAATTTAAAAACCTTTTAGATGATTTAGAAACTGTGGGAAATAGGATTAATTCAACTAGCACTGCTTATCAAAATGCAATGAAAAAACTTACCGGAAATCAAAACTTAATCAAAGATATTGACAAGTTGGAGAAATTAGGAATTAGTCCTAAAGAAAAGATTAGTCAAAAATGGAAGGATAAAGCAAGTATTGATGATGATAATTCACTCCCAGAAGCTATTATAAAACGTGCAGAAGAAGACGAATAAAATTAAATTATGTTTAAAAAAATAAAAGATTCTCAAATTACAATTTCTGAGCTCATGTTGCCTTCTCACTCTAATTTTAGTGGTAAAATTCATGGAGGGCATATTTTAAATTTAATGGATCAAATTGCTTTTGCTTGTGCGTCAAAACACTCTAATAACTATTGTGTAACAGCATCTGTTAATCGTGTTGATTTTTTAAACTCAATTGATGTTGGAGAGTTGGTTACATTAAAAGCCTCAGTTAATTATACTGGAAAAACTTCGATGGTAATAGGATTACGTGTTGAATCAGAAAATATTCAAACTGGAGAAATTAAACATTGTAATTCGTCCTATTTTACGATGGTTGCCAAAGATAACAATGGAAAAAATGTAAAAGTCCCTGGCTTAATTTTAGATTCAGAACAAAGTGTACGCCGATTTGCAAGGAGCATAGCTAGACAACAGCAAGCAAAAAAACGTTCTAACAAATTTAAATCTTCAGAGTTTATAATTGATGAGCATTTAGAAATAATTAAAACTCAGAATGCTAAAATAGAGTTATAAAAAAATTTTATTATTTACTCAAATACATCTTCCTTCTTGAGTATAAGTCGTAAAATTCATCATCTTTTAAGCTATCAATAAACAAGATACTTTCTCCTGTACTTTTCATTTCTGGCCCTAGTCTCTTATCAACATTTGGGAATTTATTAAAAGAGAAAACAGGTTGCTTAATAGCATAACCATCTAACTGAGGATTGAAATTAAAATCTGTTACCTTTTTCTCTCCAAGCATAACTTTTGTTGCATAATTAACATAAGGCTCCTTATAGGCTTTTGCAATAAAAGGTACCGTTCTAGAAGCTCTAGGGTTTGCTTCAATAATATAAACCACATCATTCTTAATAGCAAACTGAATGTTAATTAATCCAACAGTATTTAATGCCCTAGCGATAGTATGCGTATGATCTATTATTTGTTGCATTACTAAATCGCCTAAATTAAAAGCAGGCAATGTAGCATTTGAATCTCCCGAATGCACACCACATGGCTCGATATGCTCCATAATGCCTATGATATAAACATTTCCATCGGCATCACAAATAGCATCGGCTTCTGCTTCAATAGCACCATCTAAATAATGGTCTAATAAGAGTTTATTATTTGGAATTTTACGCAATAAATCAACAACATGTTCAACTAATTCTTCTTTGTTTATTACAATTTTCATCCCTTGACCTCCTAAAACGTAAGACGGTCTTACTAAAATTGGAAAATCTAATTCATCGGCTAAAGCCAAAGCTTCATCAGCATTTTCTGCAACTCCAAATTCTGGATAAGGTATGTTATTTTCTTTTAAAAGTTTTGAAAAACTTCCTCTGTCTTCAGCTAAATCAAGAGATTCAAAACTAGTTCCAATAATTTTAATTCCGTATTTGGTTAACTTCTCTGCTAATTTTAAAGCCGTTTGCCCTCCTAATTGTACAATAACACCTTCTGGTTTTTCATGTCGAATAATATCGTAAATATGTTCCCAAAAAACAGGTTCGAAATATAATTTATCAGCCGTATCAAAATCGGTTGAAACCGTTTCTGGGTTACAATTAATCATAATAGTTTCGTAACCACATTCAGCTGCTGCTAAAACACCATGAACACAGCAGTAATCAAACTCAATACCTTGACCTATTCTATTTGGACCAGAACCTAATACTACAATTTTCTTTTTATCTGAAACTATACTTTCGTTATGAACATATTGCTCTCCAGAAGCTGTCTCTACAACATTCTCGAACGTAGAATAATAATAAGGTGTTTTTGCAGTAAATTCAGCAGCACATGTATCTACTAGTTTATACACACGCTGAATATTCATTTCTTCTCGCTTATTGTAAACCTGACTCTCTAAACAACCTAGCATATGAGCAATCTGACGATCACCATAACCTTTTTGTTTAGCCTCAAGCAGTAAATCTTTATCTAAGGTATCTATTGTATAATTAGAAATTTCTTTCTGCAATTGGAATAGTTCTTCGTATTGTTTTAAATACCACATATCAATTTTAGTGATATCGTATATCTGACTCAGAGGAATTCCCATTTCAATAGCATCATAAATCGCAAATACACGATCCCAAGATGCATTAGTAAGTTTTTCTATAATTTGATTGTAATCATTATATCCTTTTCCGTCTGCTCCAAGCCCATTTCTTTTTATTTCTAAAGATTGAGTTGCTTTGTGTAGTGCCTCTTGAAATGAACGCCCAATTCCCATAACTTCTCCTACAGCTTTCATTTGCAAACCTAGAGTTCTGTCTGAACCTTCAAATTTATCGAAGTTCCAACGTGGTATTTTAACAATAACGTAATCTAAAGTTGGCTCAAATAACGCTGAAGTAGATTTTGTTATCTGATTGTCTAACTCATCTAAAGTATAACCAATAGCCAGTTTTGTTGCGATTTTAGCAATTGGATAACCTGTTGCTTTACTTGCTAATGCAGAAGATCGAGATACTCGTGGGTTAATTTCGATAGCAATAATATCTTCTTTCTCATCTGGACTTACAGCAAATTGCACATTACAACCACCTTCAAAATCACCAATACTGCGCATCATTTTAATGGCCATATCACGCATTTTCTGGTAGGTTCTATCGCTTAATGTCATTGCTGGAGCTACTGTAATAGAATCTCCTGTATGAATTCCCATAGGATCCATGTTTTCAATAGAACAGATAATTACAACGTTATCATTTCTATCTCGAAGCAATTCTAATTCGTATTCTTTCCAACCCATCATAGCTTTATCAATCATGACTTCGTGAATTGGAGAAACTTCTAATCCGCGACGTAATAATTTATCAAAATCTTCCTCTTCATAAACAATTGCCGCTCCTGCTCCACCTAAAGTAAATGACGAACGAATACATAAAGGAAAACCAAACTCTTGAGCAATTTCTTTTCCTTTTAAGAATGATGTTGCTGTAGCTTGTGGTGCCATGTCAACCCCTATTTTACCCATTAACTCTCTAAACTGCTCTCTATCTTCAGTTATATTTATAGCATTAATATCAACACCTATTAACTCTACTCCAAAATCTTCCCAAATGCCTTTTTCATCTGCTTCAATACATAAGTTTAATGCTGTTTGTCCGCCCATAGTTGGTAAAACAGCATCAATATGTGGGTGTTCTTTTAAAATCTTAATAATAGATTTTGTTGTTAAAGGCAACAAGTAAACGTGATCTGCCATAGAAGGATCAGTCATAATAGTTGCTGGATTAGAGTTTATAAGAATCGTTTCTATTCCATCTTCCTTGAGTGATCTTAAAGATTGAGATCCAGAATAATCAAACTCGCACGCTTGACCAATAACTATAGGTCCTGATCCAATAATTAAAATAGACTTTAGTTTTTCGTTTTTTGGCATTTTCTTTTGGTTATATGTTGTATTTTAATTCGTTACAAAAATAATAATCAGTAGATATAAAAAAAGGCGTTACACTTAAGTAACACCTTTAAATTATCAACAATTGTTAATCATTATTTCTTATGTCTAGTTTCAGATGACACAGATAATTTTTTTCTTCCCTTAGCTCTTCTACGTGCTAATACTTTTCTACCATTAGCAGATGCCATTCTTTCTCTGAAACCATGCTTGTTTCTTCTCTTTCTTTTAGAAGGCTGAAATGTTCTTTTACTCATTATCTTATATCTTTAAAATCTGAAATGCAATTTTTAATTTTTGGGTTTCCAAAACCGAGGGCAAATATACAAAGCCTTTATTACTTTGCAAACCATTTTTAAAAAAATATTTTTAATTTGTTTTTTTAAGAACTGAAGTTGCTCTACACCTTAATTTATTTGGGGTAACCAATACTTTTTGCTAAATACCTATGCTTTATTTTTAATAAAAATTTAGTTTCTTTGCAGTTGAAAAACGTCAATAAAAAGATTCATTTTTAATATTCAAGTATTTAACTTTATCTCAAATTTACAAATCATGTACAATAAAATTATAAAACTAATTATTGCAGCAGGTATTATTGCATATGCTGTTTATCAATTTACCGAAGGTTATATTGGTAATGGTATTATGTTTATACTATTATCATTAATTTTTGTTTTCCTATATTTTAAAAACGAATTTATTTTATTGGCTTTTTTAAGATTACGTAAGCAAGATTTTAATGGTGCTAAAAAATGGCTAAATAAAATTAAAAACCCTGAGTCTGCATTGGTGAGAAAACAACAAGGGTATTACAATTATTTACATGGTATTATGGTTTCTCAAAGCAATATAAATGAATCAGAAAAGTTTTTTAAGAAAGCTATTTCGTTGGGATTATCTATGGATCATGATTTAGCTATGGCAAAACTTAATTTAGCTGGTATTGCTTTTTCAAAACGCAGAAAACAAGAGGCTCAAAAATTATTGACTGAAGCTACAAAACTAGACAAGCAAGGTATGCTTACAGATCAGATTAAAATGATGAAGCAAAACATGAAACGCTCAGCAGGACCAAACCAACATTATGGCACTGGAGGATCTTTAAGAGCACAAAAACGCAGAGGCTAATCTATAGAAACATTATAATACCCTTCTTTAGGAATATCAACCATATATAATTTCCTAGATTTATTGTTAAGATGTGGTTCTCGTAACCATGGGTTATGCAGTTTTAATATTTTATAATTAATGCCAAAATCTTGAGCAAACTTAGCGAAATTAGTAACTGCTGTATCAACTTCTACTTTATAAGTTGGAATATTTTCATATAAATCTTTATCTCTAAAATTAAATCCGTACTTCTCTGGATTCGATAAAATCTCTTTAAGAGCCACAATTCTAAATAAATAGCGACCCGTTTCTTCACCTAACAATAAATCGTAATAATTATCAACTTTTTGAGCTTTTAATCGTTTAGACATTCCATAAGTCCCACCATTATAAGCCGCCGCTGCAAGAGTCCAAGAGCCTAAAGATTTTTTAGATTTTAAAAGATACTTACATGCCACTTCGGTAGCCTTTTCTAAGTTATAACGCTCATCAACATTGGTGTTTATTTCTAAACCATTTTCTTTACCTGTGCCTTTCATTATTTGCCAAACCCCTCTAGCACCAGCTGGAGAAACCGCATTGGTTAAACCACTTTCAATAACTGCTAAATATTTAAAATCGTCTGGAACACCATGCTTTTTCAAAATAGGCTCTATTATAGGGAAATACTTTTTGGCTCGTTTAAACATTAACAACCCGTTAGATTGCCAGTAGGTATTAACTAGTAACTCTCTATCCATACGCTCTAAAATATCTGGATTGTTAAGCGGCATGGCTTCACCAGCAAAATTTAAATTATCTGGCACTTGTAGTGCATAAACGTTATAATCGTTAATTAATTTGGTTTCAAAATTTTCATCTGTAGGTGCATCTTGTAGGGCATAAATAAATAATCCGCATAAACTTAATAATCCTACAAACGCTAAGGCTTTCTGTATAATCTTCATTTTTAAAAAGTTTTGGTTAAAGTTAAAAATAATCTTTGTCCTAATTTAAGTTTTTTAAAATAATTTTAGGTAAATTTTCGTTGAACCACCTATATTTATTGATAATCATGATATGTGTACCGCCTTTTAAAGTAATACAATTCGTGATATTTTTAATAGGAAACACAGCATCATTATCTCCATGAATGTGTATTATTTCTGGATTATATTTTACTTGATTCCAACATACCATATTTTCAATTGCCCAACTCAAATATTTACTATCATTTACTGATAAATATTTTTTATACAGCTCTAAACGCTTAACAACATGACCTCCAAAAGCATATTTAGCAAGCGTATCAATATTACTGGCAAGCTGTATTGGTATTAACTTATAAGCTTTTGTGGCTTTAACAATTAGCATGCGCTTGGGTAGTTCTTGCATCGATTTTACGCTCGATACAATAATGAGTTTTCTAACCTTAATATGCTTATTAATTTCTTGAACTAATACACCTCCAAACGATACACCAAGTAACACAATATTATCATGCTTTATCATTTTTAAAAGCCTTAAAGCATAATTACTTATGGTTTCTTTTTCTAGCGGAATTATCCACTCTAAATAATGAATTTTAAACTGATTTATAGGTAGTTTAATATGCTCAAAAATTTTAGGACTTGCAGCCATTCCTGGCATAAAATACACATGTATTACTTCTTGACTCATAAGGTTTTAACCTTTAATTTTATTGATAGTAACGTTTTTTTTTCGTACTTTTGCACAAAGTTATAAAATAGAGCTTGCTATTTTAAAGTATTCCTAAGAAATAAAATAAAATTCATTATGGTTGAAAGTGCAGAATTAGTTGACAATGATTTTTTACGTCAATATGAAATAAAAATTGATAACCATTTAGCAAAAATTGAATACTCTTTACAAGAGCGAAAGATTTTTTTAACAAAGCTTATAATTCCTGAAGGTATAAAAGACGAAAACTTTAAAAAAGAGTTTTTAGCACTTGTTTTTGATCAAATTGAAGAACGTAATTTAAGTGTTGTACCAACAAGTCCTGAGATTGCTAAGTTTGTTAGAGGAAATAGAAAGTATAAACGTATGCTTCCTGTTGGAGTTAGAATATAAAAGTTAGAAGCTAGAAAAATATTAAATCTGGAGTTTTGTCTTCAGATTTTTTTTATAAAGCAAGTTCATTTTCAAACTCAAACCTAACTAAACCATCATCATCAATTTTAGTTAATTCAACCTCGTGCAATGTATTTACCAATTCTGGGTTCCAAGGTGATTTTACTTTTATGTAGTTTTCGGTAAAACCATAAATATACCCTTCTTTATTTTCACTTTCAAATAAAACTGTTCGCTTAGCGCCTAATTGATTTTCGTAAAATGCACGACGCTTTTTAACTGATAATCCACGTAGCATTTTACTGCGCTTGCTTCTTACATTCTTTGGCACTACACCATCCATATCAGCAGCTTCAGTATTATCGCGTTCAGAATAAGTAAAAACATGTAAATAAGAAATATCTAAAGTGTTTAGGAAATTATAGGTTTCTAAAAAATGTTCGTCTGTTTCACCAGGAAATCCAACAATAACATCAACACCAATGCATGCGTGAGGCATCACCTCTTTTATTTTTGAAACACGATCTTCATATAATTCTCGCATATAACGACGCTTCATTTTTTTTAATATGTCGTTACTTCCAGATTGTAATGGTATATGAAAATGTGGTACAAAGGCCCTAGATTTCGAAACTAAATCAATAGTTTCATTTTTTAATAAATTGGGTTCTATTGACGAAATTCGTAAACGCTCAATACCTTCAACTTTATCTAGCTGAGTAACCAAATCTAAAAAAGTATGCTCGTGTTTTTTATTACCAAATTCACCCTTACCATAATCACCAATATTAACACCTGTTAATACAATTTCTTTAATATTTTGCTTAGAAATTTCTTTTGCATTTTTAAGCACATTTTTCATAGTATCGCTACGCGAAATACCTCGTGCTAAGGGAATGGTACAATATGTACATTTATAATCGCATCCATCTTGTACTTTTAAAAAGGCACGTGTTCTGTCGCCTATAGAATAGGAGCCCACATAAAAATCGGCATCTTCAATTTCGCAGGAATGTACTTCGCCGAAATCATTTTTTGATAAGTCGCTTAAGTAATCTGTAATTTTAAATTTTTCAGTTGCACCAAGTACCAAATCGACACCATTTACATCGGCTAATTCTTGTGGTTTGAGTTGTGCATAACAACCAACGGCAGCAATAAAAGCTTCTGGATTTGTCTTTTGCGCTTGTTTTACAATGGTTTTAAAACGCTTGTCTGCATTTTCGGTAACCGAACAGGTATTAATTACATATATATTGGCCTTTTCAGAAAAATCAACCCTATCAAAACCTTCATCATTAAAATTTCTGGCAATGGTTGATGTTTCAGAAAAATTAAGTTTACAACCTAAAGTATAAAATGCGACTTTATTTTTCATTTGGCGTTTAAAAAGACTGCAAACTTACAACTAATTAGTTATATTGAAAAACAGAAATTCACAACTAAAGCGTTATTAAATTATTTAATTTATTAGAGCTAAAGAGCATTAATTTTATTATCAAATTTTTCTACTTGTTTTTGCTCATATTCTTTTTCGTTTATAACTCCAAAAACAATAAAATAAACAGCTGCACCATATAAAAACATTATTAGAAAGTCCTGAAATGGTAATGATAATTTAAAAATTTGTACTGCAAATAAACCTTCTTCAATAGCATATAAAATAACTCCTAAGAAAACATAAATATAGCTTTTATTACTATAAGCTCCTTGTCTTAAATATGCAAACTGCACCATTAACAATGTTAAAAAAAAGGTAATTAATGCTGGTGTTAAAAAAACTCCTAAGTCTTCATAAAGAAACCATATTAAAAATATGGTATAGACAAACATAATTAAGGTAAAAGGGATTAACCTTGAAACATTAAAGTCTTTTCTATGCGAAAATTTCATGCTTAAAAATATTTTAGCAACAGAAAAAAAGAACAAACTAAAGCCTAAAAGAATAAAATTATCATAATTTGCATATATATTAAGCAAATCTCCGATAAGAAAACATACCAAGGCTAAAAGCACACATAAATGTTTTTTGTAATTACTACCAACCTTATTAAAATAGAAGTAACCTATTAAAAGCAGTATAACAAAAGGTTTGGATATGAATCTATATGGAAACGCTGAGCAATTAAGCTTTACGTAAATATCTAGAAAAAGTATTGAGAAAAATAGTAATGTAAATCGCTTATTATTTTTAAAGATATGTTTTACCATTATTTGAAGCAATGATTAATACCAACGAAAATAACAAAAATATCGATTAAAACCTATTTTTGTAGTAAAATAATACAAATGTAAGACTATTTATTGTCTCCTGTATTTTTTAGTTTCTTCAAATACGTGTTCTAAAATAGCTTGGTCTTTTTTAGTAAATTCTAATTCACGTCTGCCCATTACAACTCGGACGACTTCAAAAGCTTTTTTGGTTAAATAGGTGGTAAAGCCAGCATTCCCACCCCAACTAAAGCTAGGTATAAAGTTTCTTGGAAAACCACTACCAAAAATATTGGCGCTTACACCAACAACAGTTCCTGTATTAAACATGGTGTTTATACCACATTTACTGTGATCACCCATCATAAGTCCGCAAAACTGTAAGCCTGTTTTAGCAAATCCTTCAGTTTGATAATCCCACAAGCGCACTTCGGCATAATTATTTTTAAGATTTGAGTTGTTGGTATCTGCTCCTAAATTACACCACTCACCTATTACAGAATTTCCTAAATAACCCTCGTGCCCTTTATTTGAATTTTGAAAAAGTACTGAGTTTTTTATTTCTCCACCAACTTTACTATAAGGTCCAATAGTAGTAGGTCCATAAATTTTAGTGCCTAGTTTTATTCCTGCGCTTTTGCAAAGCGCTAATGGTCCACGAATTAGAGCGCCTTCCATAATTTCGGCATTCTCTCCAATATAAATTGGTCCGTCACTAGCATTTAGGGTAGCAAACTCTATTATAGCACCTTCTTCAATAAAAATATTTTCTGGAGCAATAATATTATTAGTTGATGGAATAGGTTGAGATTTTCTATCTTTAGTAATTAGATTAAAATCTTCTTGAATAGCTTCTCCGTTTTTAGAGAAAATATCCCAAGTGTGTGTTATTTTGATAACATCTTCGTTAAACTCAATAGCTTCATAGGTATCAAAATCAATATCTTCCTGTGTATTTTTGGCATAAAAAGCAATGACATCTTCACCATTAAATATCGCTTGATTTTCTTTTAAGCCTTTAATAAGGCTTACTAAAGTATCGTTTGGCAAATATGAAGCATTTATCATTACATTTTCGTCCATTTCGACCATGGGGTATTTATCAGACAAATAATCTTCAGTAACCGTAGTTATGGTAGAAGTTAAATATCTTTCCCACTTTTCACGAATTGTTAAAATACCAACTCTAATATCAGCAACTGGTCTAGTAAAAGTAAAGGGTAATAAATTATTACGCGAAGGACCATCAAAAAGAATATAGTTCATCTTTATCTTATTATAAACGCCAAATATAAACATTACAATAAGCAGTTGTATCTCATTTTAACTAGTAAAATAACCAGTTATCGTTGTGTTCGAGAACACTAAAATAATAATTACAAAAAAAGCCTTTCAGTAATCCTGAAAGGCTATAATATATTTATTTGACTAAGTTTATTTTTTAAACTTAGCGTATTTGTTTTTGAACTTATCAATACGACCAGCAGTATCTACCAATTTAGATTTACCAGTGTAATATGGGTGAGATGTTCTTGAAATCTCCATTTTTACTAATGGGTATTCAACACCATCAACTTCTATAGTCTCGTTAGTAACAGCTGTAGATTTTGTTAAAAACACATCATCGTTAGACATATCTTTAAATGCAACTAATCTATAATTTTCTGGGTGTATACCTTTTCTCATTGCTAAATGCTTTTTATTCTTTTCAATTTTCGAGCTGCAAATTTACTTATTTTTTATAAAACTACAATAAAATTTTATTCTTTTTTATTTAGTGTATTTTTGTTTTAAATATAAATTAATAAAATGGAAAGTAAACAACAAATCTTAAAGCCCATAGCCTACAAATACGGTTTACTCCTGGGCTTAGTAATAATAGCATCAATAGTTATTGCACCAATGGTAGGCCAAAATATCATCTTAACTGTTTTAAGCTTTTTAGCTACATTATTAGTTTTTGTTTTTGGTATAAAAAAATTCAAAACCAATAATGCCAATAAAATATCTTTAGTTGATACCATTAAAATTGGTCTTGCCATCGCCGTAATAGGTGCTTTAATCGCTACGATTTACACTTATATTCATTTAAATTATTTAACAGAGCAGACATCTGTTATTAATTACAATTACCCAATGTTAATTATTAGAACGCTTTCTGTTGGTCTTATTATTTCATTAATTACTGGGTTAATCGTTAAAAATGACCACTAACACTTCAATTAATTTCAGTATTTTTGAAATATAAATTTTGAAAGTTTCTAAATGAATATATCTGTAGTTATACCGCTACTTAACGAACAAGAGTCTTTAACAGAACTAAATGATTGGATTGCAAAAGTTATGCAATCCAATCATTTTTCTTATGAAGTTATTTTTATTGATGATGGCAGTACTGATGATTCTTGGCAAATTATTAGCAAGCTGTCTAACCAAAACAATCAAGTAAAAGGTATTCGGTTTTTAAAAAACTATGGCAAATCGCAAGCATTACATGCTGGTTTTAAAAAAGCACAAGGGAATGTTGTAATTACCATGGATGCTGATTTACAAGACAATCCAGATGAAATTCCAGAATTATACAGTATGATTGTTAACGATGGTTACGATTTAGTTTCTGGATGGAAAAAGAAACGCTACGATTCTGTGATTGCTAAAAACTTGCCATCTAAATTATTTAATTGGGCAGCAAGAAAGACCTCTGGTGTTAAGCTGAATGATTTTAACTGTGGACTTAAAGCTTATAAACTAGATGTTGTTAAAAATATTGATGTTAACGGCGAGATGCATCGTTATATTCCAGTGCTTTCTAAAAACGCAGGTTTTACTAAAATTGGTGAAAAAATAGTACAGCATCAAGCCAGAAAGTATGGCGAAACTAAATTCGGGATGAATCGGTTTATACATGGGTTTTTAGATTTAATCACCATTTGGTTTTTATCGCGTTTTGGTAAGCGGCCAATGCATTTATTTGGTGCATTAGGTGTTATTATGTTTGCTATTGGGTTTGGGTTTGCTTTTTATTTAGGCGTAGATAAATTATTTTTAAATCCTTCGGGAAGGCTTATTACCCAACGCCCTCAATTCTACATTGCATTATCTACCATGATAATTGGTACTCAATTTTTTGTAGCTGGCTTTTTAGGCGAAATTATTTTAAGAACCAAGCAAAATAAAAAACGGTATTTAGTTAAGGATAGATTGAATTTTTAATTAAACGCTTATTTACTAAAAGGTTTTAGTTGAAAAATTATATTTCAAAATTAGAAATGCTAAAAACTAACTACCGAAATGATTACTTTTGTACCCTGCAATTAATTAATACTTATTATGATTCACATTAAACCAGAAATTTTAGACAGAATTAACTCGTGGTTAACACCAACTTTTGATGAAGAAACGCAGCAAACTATAAAAGATAGTATTGCAAATAACCCTGAAGATATTCAGGAAAGTTTTTACAAAGATTTAGAATTTGGTACAGGTGGAATGCGCGGTATAATGGGCGTTGGCACCAATAGAATCAATAAATATACTTTAGGAAAAAACACTCAAGGTTTAAGTGATTATTTACACAAATCTTTTCCAAACGAAATACCAAAAGCTGTAATTGCTTATGATTGTAGACACAACAGTAAATCCTTAGCAAAAATAGTCGCTAATGTATTTTCTGCAAATGGTATTGAAGTTTATTTATTTGAAGATTTAAGACCAACTCCAGAATTATCATTTGCTTTAAAACATTTAAACTGCCATTGCGGTATCGTTTTAACAGCATCACATAATCCACCAGAATATAATGGTTATAAAGTATATTGGCAAGATGGCGGACAATTAGTACCTCCACACGATGATGCTATCGTTAATGTGATAAATAATTTAGACTATTCTGATATAAAATTTGAAGCTAACAATAATTTAATTCATAATATAGGAAAAGAAGTAGATGATGCTTTTATTGATGCATCGGTAAGTAACGGAAGTTTTAATACATCTGAAACTGCAAAAGACGACTTAACCATTGTTTTTACATCGTTACATGGTACATCTATTACAGCAGTTCCTGAAACTTTAAAGCAAGCTGGTTATAAAAATGTACATATTGTAAAAGAACAAGAAATTCCTAATGGTGATTTTCCAACGGTAGAATCTCCAAACCCTGAAGAGCCAGCAGCATTAAAGATGGCTTTAGAGTTGGCTGAAAAAGTTGAAGCCGATATCGTTATTGGTACAGATCCAGATTGTGATAGATTAGGTATTGCGGTTCGTAATTCTGAAAACGAATTACAATTACTTAATGGTAATCAAACCATGCTGATGATGACAGATTTTCTTCTTAAACAATGGAAAAAAGAAGGCAAAATTAAAGGCAAAGAATTTATAGCATCTACTATAGTTTCTACGCCAATGTTAAACACGCTTGCTGCATCATATAATGTAGAAAGCAAAATTGTACTTACTGGTTTTAAATGGATTGCTAAATTAATTCATGATTACAAAGACCTTAATTTTATTGGTGGTGGCGAAGAAAGTTTTGGTTATATGGTTGGCGATTTTGTTCGCGATAAGGATGCTGTAACCTCAACACTTTTAGCTTGCGAAATTGCTGCACAAGCAAAAGCTAATGGTGGTTCACTTTATAAAGATTTAATTGATTTATATGTTGAACATGGTTTCTATAAAGAACACCTTATTTCATTAACTAAAAAAGGAATAGAAGGTGCTGAAGAAATAAAACAAATGATGATTGATGCTCGCGAAAATCCGTTAACTGTAGTAAACGAATCTAAAGTTGTTAAAATTGAAGATTATCAATTATCCATTTCAAAAAACATGATTACTGGTGAAGATAGTTCTATAGATATTCCAAAATCAAATGTATTGATTTATTATACTGAAGATGGGACTCAAGTTGCCTTAAGACCAAGTGGTACAGAACCAAAAATAAAATTCTATATAAGTGTGAATACAACTTTAAATTCAGCTTCAGAATTTAAAACTGCTAAAAATCAACTTGATGCAAAAACAGCAGCAATTGTTAAAGATATGCAACTTAGCTAATGAATCATTTTGCAAACATACTACGGTATGCAAAACCGTATAAACGATTTGCTGTAGGACACATTATTTCTAATGTTTTTTTTGCTTTGTTTGGAGTTTTATCTTTTATCGTGCTAATTCCGATGCTAGATATCCTATTTAAAGAAAATGTGGTTGCCCCTACAACAAAACCTACTTTAGAAAAAATAACTGAGATTAAAGATTTTTTCGAAAACTACCTAGCCTATCAAGTTACCGAGTACTCTCATGGCGATGACCTCAGAGCTCTTTCATTTGTTGTTGTTCTAATTATTTTTATGTTTTTATTTAAAAATATTTCAGGGTATTTAGCAAATTATTTTTTAGTTTTTTTACGCAATGGTGTTATTCGTGATTTAAGAAATGGTGTCTATAAAAAAACGGTGGAATTACCGCTTTCATTTTTTTCAGAAAAACGAAAAGGAGATATATTGTCGAGAGTAACTAGTGATGTTTTAGATTTGCAATATTCCTTTTTATCTGTTTTAGAACTTATTGTTAGAGAACCACTAACAATCATTTTTACTATAACAGCTATGCTTTTAATAAGTGCAGAATTAACTTTATTTGTATTTATTTTTATTCCAATAATGGGCTTTATCATATCAAAAATTGGTAAAAGTTTAAAGCGAAAATCAGATCGTGTTCAAAAAGAACAAGGAACCTTTCTTTCAACCTTAGAAGAGACTTTAACAGGACTACGTATTATTAAAGGTTTTAATGCTGAAGATAAATTCAATGGTAAATTTCAAGAATCTACATCTCGTTTTTATCACTTCTCAAACAAACTCTTAAATCGTCAAAATTTGGCTTCTCCAACCAGTGAGTTTTTGGGCATATGTATTATAGCAGCTATTTTATGGTTTGGAGGATCTATGGTAATAACTGGTGAGATAGATTTTTTATTTATATCTAAAAAAGCAACGTTAAAAGGAAGTGAGTTTATAACATATATGGGCTTATCTTATAATATCTTGGTTCCTGCAAAAGCTATTTCAAGAGCGCTTTACAATATTAAAAGAGGAGGCGCTGCCGCGGAACGTATTCAAGAAATTATTGACACTCCTAACCCTTTAAAGGATAAAGAAAATGCTATTGAGAAAACAACATTTGATTCTGAAATAGAATTTAAAAATATTTCATTCAAGTATGAAAATGAATATGTACTTAAAAACTTTTCTTTAACTATTCCTAAAGGAAAAACTGTGGCTCTTGTTGGACAATCTGGTAGTGGAAAATCTACTATCGCCAATTTAATTACACGTTTTTACGATGTAAATAACGGACAAGTTTTAATTGATGGTTTGGACATTAGTGATTTAACAACAAGTTCTTTACGTGCTCAATTGGGTATTGTAACCCAAGATGCTATTCTTTTTAATGATAGTATAAAAAACAATATGAAATTGGGCAATGACAATGCTACAGATGAACAAATAATTGACGCCTTAAAGGTTGCAAATGCATGGGAGTTTGTTAAAGATTTACCAGATGGCATTAATACTAATATTGGTGATGCTGGAAATAAACTTTCTGGTGGACAAAAACAACGTTTAAGTATTGCTCGTGCTGTATTAAAGAGTCCACCAATTATGGTTTTAGACGAAGCCACATCTGCTCTAGATACCGAAAGTGAACGTTTAGTACAAGTAGCCTTAGAAAACATGATGAAAAACAGAACATCAATTGTTATAGCCCATAGACTTTCTACCATTCAAAATGCCGATGAAATAGTAGTTTTAAAGAAAGGTAAGATTGTTGAACAAGGTCAACATAAAGATCTTATAACTAAAAATGGCACTTACAAGAAACTAGTGGAAATGCAAAGTTTCGAATAGAAACTTACCATATAAAAACAAAAAAAGGATAGAGATTTGGGCCACTATCCTTTTTTTTATTCATTGCTAGATTTGGGGACAAGCTAACAACATAAGTAGATTTCTGATACAAACATAAATCAAAAAAATAGACTACACAAGAAAAATTTGCATTTTATCGTATTTTATAAACATTTCATCGATAAAATAAAATTAATGATCTGGTTTTCAATGTTTTAAAATTTTTAAAAAACACATTAAACTTTTAGTATATTTATTAGTCTAATACCAAACTATTTTCTTTGATTGACGAAATAGAATTATTAAAACATTTAAAATCTAAAACCTATAAAGAACAAGCATTTAAAACCTTGCTTACACTTTATAAGGAACGTTTGTATTGGCACATACGTAGTATTGTAAAATCTCATGACGATGCTGATGATGTATTACAAAACACCTTTATAAAAATTTATAAAAATATTAATAACTTTAAGGGAGATAGCAAACTGTTTTCTTGGATGTATAGAATAGCCACAAATGAGTCTATTACGCTCATTAATAAAAATGCAAAACGTTTACAAGTAACAAATGAAGAAGTGCAACAAATAGCTATAAATAATTTAACTACAGATGTTTATTTTGAAGGCGACGCTATTCAACTAAAGCTACAAAAAGCCATAGCAACTTTACCACAAAAACAGCAATTGGTTTTTAATATGAAGTATTTTGAAGATATAAAATATAGAGATATGGCAGAAATTTTAGAAACTAGCGAAGGTGCTTTAAAAGCATCATACCATATTGCAGTAAAAAAAATTGAAGACTATTTAACTGATAATTAAACCTTTTAATATTAAATGAGTCTTAGTATTGAGTAAAAATAAAATGAAAGACAAAAAATTACATAATATAAAATCTACTGGATTTGAAGTTCCTAAAGGTTATTTTGATGCTTTTGAAGAAAATTTATTAAATAAAATAAGTAAAGAAGAAAACACATTAAATGTTAACTCTAATGGATTTAAAACTCCTGAAGGCTATTTTGACAGTCTGGAAGAGCGCATTATTCAAAATTTATCAGAAGAAAAAGAAACAAAAGTAATACCTCTTATAAATAGAAAGACAATTATTTATATTTCTAGTATTGCAGCTGCGGTTTTATTATTGTTTAATCTTTCTATTTTTGAAAGCTCCTTCACAGTTGGAGATTTAGAAACTGAAACTGTTGAGAATTATGTTATCGACGAAAATATAAGTTCTTACGAGATTGCCTCTTTACTAACTGAAGATGAGTTAAATGAAGATAATCTTGTTGACTATAATTTTGAAGAAGAAAATATTGAAGAATACCTATTAAATAATGCTGATATAGAGGAGTTATTAATAGAATAATAATAAAACATATGAAAAAAATACTATTTATTTTAATTCTCTTAGTTTCCGTTAATGCCATAGCACAAAGAGGAGGCAAACGAGAAAAAATTAAAGCTCTTAAAGTAGCTTTTATAACTGACAAATTAAACTTAACAGCTAAAGAGTCTCAAAAATTTTGGCCTATTTACAATGCTTTTGAAGAAGAAACTAATGCTATTAGACATAGAGAAATTAGAGTTATAAGAAAGGAGATTAGAGATGATTTAGAAACCATGAGTGAGGCTGATGCCAATACACTAATTAAAAGACTTAACGCGGCTGAAAACAAGATGCATAAATTAAGAATTGGACTATCAGAAAAATTGATAAATATTATTCCTGCAAAAAAAATAATTCAGCTTAAAATAGCCGAAGATGATTTTAGACGCAAAATGTTAGATGAACTTAAAAAAAGAAAAAGAGAGAAGCCATAAACCTCTCTTTTTTTATTCTCTGAAAGTTAACTTAGAAATTCTTCCAGCTCCAGCAGCATAAGCTATGCTATCGTTTAAAAACCTAATGGTATAAAAACCTTCATCACTTAAATGTTTCCAAGTAGCTCCTGAGTCGTTACTGTAATCAATACCTTTAAAGCCAATGGCTACAAGCTCCTTCCCTTTTCTGTTTGGAATATACTGCACACAACTTCTGTAACTTGGGTTTTGATTTTGCGCAACCAATTCCCAAGTTTTTCCGCCATCATTAGTTCTTATTTTATTAGCAGTATTATCATCTGGTTTAGTATAATCTCCACCAATAGCAAATCCATTGAGTTCATCATAAAAATCGATAGAATAAATCCCTTGTGTTTCCTTCTCTTTAACAATTGGTGTGTTAAAAACCTCCCAAGTTTTTCCTTTGTTAGGGGAATAATAAACACGTCCAGCAGTAGTCGCAACCCAAGTTTTATCGTCTACAATAGCAATATTGGTATCACTTGCAGCAAAAGCGCCTTCGTTTTCTGTTCCTTTAGGCAAATCATCGCAAGATAATTTACTCCAAGTATTTCCCCCATCACGAGTAACAATAACACTTAAACAGCCTTCAGTTGAATCTCCAATAGCAATACCTTCTTCATCATTCCAAAAATCCATGGAATCGTAGAATGCTTTTGGGTGGTTTTCGTGGTAGACTATAACTTTTTCATCATTCTTAATTTTATATAATCTAGCTGGAGATCCAATTGTAATACCAAATCCATTCTTATTAGTTGAAGCAAAAGCTCTAAAATTATTCTCAATACTATCGTGAGCCATTGGAATTGGATACACAATATCCAATTTATCATCATAATCACTATAATAAGCAACACCGCCAAAACCATTAGATGTTAGAAAAAACACATTATCATCAACTGTAATTTCCAAAGCCCTAACATTCAACAATGAATCTTCTAAAAGATGATTAATTTCAACTTTAGAAAAATTTCTAGCTTTAAATGTTTCCTTTTTCCCACAGGAAGCCAAAAACAAAAAACATAAAAAAAGAGGCGTCAATAATTTCATAAACACTAATTTTTGAGAAAGATAAGTCTTAACATTCAAAAAATAAAAACATTCGTGTATTCGTGGCAATTAACGTAACTTTGCGCCTTATTTATACAACATGCGATTACACAGAAATTTATGCTTTGCGGTTATTGATGGTTTAACTTTAATTTTTAATGAAGGGAAGTATGCCGACAAAGTTATTCAGCAGCTTTTAAAACGTGATAAACGTTGGGGTTCGCGCGATAGAGCCTTTGTTGCCGAAACAACTTATGATATTGTGCGTTGGAAACGTTTATACGCAGAAATTGCTGATGTAAAAGAACCTTTTGATAGAGATAACCTATGGCGTATGTTTGCAGTTTGGGCTACCTTGAAAGGTATAAAATTACCAGATTGGAAATATTTTGAAGGCACACCGCTGCGTAAAATAAAAGGACGTTTTGATGAGCTATCAAAAATTAGAAAATTCAAAGAATCTATTCCAGATTGGATGGACGAAATTGGCAAGAAAGAATTAGGAGATGCTATTTGGACTAAAGAAATTGCGGCTTTAAACGAACAAGCCGATGTTATTTTAAGAGTAAACACACTTAAAACTACTAAAGAAAAATTACAAGAGGTTTTATTTGATTCTGATATTGAAACCGAATTTTTAAATGGCTACCCAAATGCTTTAAAATTAACAGAGCGTGCTAATGTTTTTGCTACTGAGGCTTTTAAAAAGGGTTGGTTTGAAGTACAAGATGCCTCATCGCAATTAGTAGCTGAGTTTTTAAATGTAGAACCTGGAATGCGAGTTGTTGATACGTGTGCTGGTGCTGGCGGAAAAACCTTGCACATAGCATCTTTAATGGAAAATAAAGGTCAAATAATTGCATTAGATATCTATGGCAATAAACTTAATGAGTTAAAACGTCGAGCGAAACGAAACGGTGCTCATAACATTGAAAATCGTGTTATAGAATCGACTAAAGTTATAAAGAAATTATACGATAAAGCAGACCGCGTTTTAATTGATGCCCCATGTTCTGGTTTGGGTGTGTTAAGAAGAAACCCTGATGCTAAATGGAAATTACAACCCGATTTTATTGAAAAAATAAAAACCACACAACAGGATATTTTACAACAATATTCTAGAATGGTAAAAGTTGGCGGGCAACTGGTATATGCAACTTGTTCTGTGTTACCTTCTGAAAATCAAGAACAAGTAACTGCCTTTTTAAAATCTGAAGCTGGGGTAAATTTTGAGTTGCTAAAAGATAAAAAAATACTAGTCCACAAAAAAGGTTTTGATGGGTTTTATATGGCATTATTGGAGCGTAAAGCTTAATTTCAATAACAATTGAATGATTTAAGAATATTTGTATGACAAAATTTTCAAAGCACATATTTTCAATAGTTGTAATAATTAATTTTATTTAATTGTTCTTCTAAAGATGATTGCAAAAAAGATATAATTGTACAGTACCATTACAAACGTAAAAGATAGTTAGGCAAAAAATGATCAGCCATTTAAAACCTCTCCTCTCAAACCTATTAAACGAGACCATTACAAAAGTATCATCGGTTAGTGGTGGCGATATTTCTCAAGCCTATAAAATTTACACTACGAAAAACTCATATTTTTTAAAACTGAATAGTGCCAGCACATTAAACATGTTTCAAGCAGAAGCTTATGGTTTGGAATTGATTGCTAAAACCAACACTATAAAAACACCAAAAGTGATTGCTTTTGATAGTTTTGAAAATTCTGCCTTTTTACTGATGGAATTTATAGAATCTAAACGAGCTACCGCTGAAGATTTTAAACTTTTAGGAGAACAACTGGCTACTCTACATAAATGTACTTCGGATAGTTTTGGGTTGGATAAAGACAATTACATTGGTAGTTTACCACAAAGCAATTCTGCCCACAAAACTTGGGTTAAATTTTATACTCATGAGCGTTTGTTACCTCAACTTGAACTAGCGCAACAAAAAGGTTTACTTTCTGTTTCTGAATGTCCGTCTGAACAACACATTAAAAATCATTTAGAATTATTGTTTAAAGGCATAAAACCATCGTTACTTCATGGTGATTTATGGAGCGGTAATTATCTTATTTCAAAAAATAGTGAACCGTATTTAATTGACCCTGCCGTTTATTACGGACATAACGAAGTTGATATTGCCATGACAAAATTGTTTGATGGTTTTGGTAATGCCTTTTATGAGTCCTATCACTCGTATTTTCCATTGGATGAAAATACATCTGCCAGAATAGACATTTACCAATTGTATTATTTGTTGGTGCATTTGAATTTGTTTGGAAGTAGTTACTATGGCTCGGTGGTTTCTATTTTGAAAAAGTATTTTTAATGTTTCTGTCATTCCTGCCTTTCGACTTCGCTCAAGATAAACTTCGGCAGGAATCTATTTTATTTCTTATCGATTCCGCATCAAGTACGCAATGACAAAACTTTGGCGGATGAGTGCGTTAGGGATTGAAGCATTTGTTGAAGCTCCCCGACGCAGGAGGGAGCGACTGCTGAAAGCCCGACCCAAAGGGTAACGCCCAAACAATTGAAAATCTTGTTGAAAATACTGTTAATAACAGCTTGCGCTTTGATAAAAAAAGACATTCTGAATGGTTAAAAATGTGTATTTTTGCACTTTCTTTAAACACACACAAATAGATAGATAATGATTCACTTCTTTGGAAACACAAATAGCAAAGTTTTTGCTGTTCAAACAACAAAAGAATTATCAACTGAAACCATCTCAAAATTAACGTGGTTATTTGGCAACCAGCCAAAAATAGAGCAAGCATCATTAGATGCTTTTTTTGTTGGTCCGCGTGCCGCAATGATTACGCCTTGGAGCACTAATGCGGTTGAGATTACTCAAAACATGGGCATTCAAGGCATTATTAGAATTGAGGAGTTCGATGCGGTGACTGAAGATTTTAAGAGTTTTGACCCTATGATTTCTGAGAAATTTAATGGGTTACATCAAGAATCTTTTACCATTGATATTAAACCAGAACCTATTTTAGATATTGAAGATATAGCTGCCTACAATGCGCAAGAAGGATTGTCTTTAAGTGAAGAAGAGGTGGCGTATTTGGAAGGTGTTTCAAAAAAAATTGGTCGTCCATTGACTGATTCTGAAGTGTTTGGGTTTTCACAGGTAAATAGTGAACACTGTCGCCATAAAATCTTTAACGGAACATTTGTGATTGATGGGGAGGAAAAACCAACATCATTATTCAAGTTGATTAAAGAAACATCAAAACAAAATCCTAACGATATTGTTTCGGCATATAAAGATAATGTGGCTTTTATTAAAGGGCCAAAAATAGAACAGTTTGCGCCTAAACGTGCTGACATTCCTGATTATTATACGACTGAAGATTTTGAATCTGTAATTTCACTTAAAGCGGAAACGCATAATTTCCCAACAACAGTAGAGCCTTTTAATGGTGCTGCTACTGGTTCTGGTGGTGAAATTAGAGATAGATTAGCAGGCGGAAAAGGCTCGCTTCCTTTAGCAGGAACTGCGGTTTATATGACATCATATTCTAGATTAGAAGAAAACCGTCCATGGGAAAATGGTGTTGAAGAACGCGATTGGTTATACCAAACCCCAATGGATATTTTAATAAAAGCATCTAACGGAGCTTCAGACTTTGGAAACAAATTTGGGCAACCCCTTATTTGTGGGTCGGTATTGACTTTTGAACATGAAGAGGAAGCTAGAAAACTTGGTTTTGATAAAGTGATTATGCAAGCCGGTGGTATTGGCTACGGAAAAGCAGACCAAGCTTTAAAAGACACACCAAAAACTGGTGATAAAATTGTAATTCTAGGTGGTGAAAATTACCGCATAGGTATGGGTGGAGCTGCGGTATCTAGTGCCGACACAGGAGAATTTGCTTCTGGTATTGAATTAAATGCTGTACAGCGTTCTAATCCAGAAATGCAAAAACGTGCTGCAAACGCAATTCGTGGTATGATTGAAAGCGAAGAAAATTTTATTGTTTCTATCCATGACCATGGTGCTGGCGGACACTTAAATTGTCTATCTGAACTAGTTGAAGATACTGGCGGAAAAATAGATTTGGATGCATTACCAGTTGGAGACCCTACCCTATCTGACAAAGAAATTATTGGTAACGAATCTCAAGAACGTATGGGATTGGTTATTTCTGAAAAGCACCTTGAAACACTAAATAAAATTGCAGATCGTGAACGTTCGCCAATGTACACTGTTGGTAATGTAACTGGTGATGATAGATTTACATTCCAATCTAAAAGCAAAGGCAACAAACCAATGGATTTAGCCATGGAAGATATGTTTGGTAGCTCGCCAAAAACTATCATGACGGATCATACGGTTAAAAGAAACTATGCTGATGTTGCTTATAACACTGATGATTTTTATATTTATTTAGACCAAGTTTTACAACTTGAAGCGGTTGCCTGTAAAGATTGGTTAACAAATAAAGTAGACCGTTGTGTTGGTGGTAAAGTGGCAAAACAACAATGTACTGGTCCTTTACAATTGCCATTAAACAACGTTGGAGTTATGGGGTTGGATTATAAGGGAAAAGAAGGTATTGCAACTTCCATTGGGCACTCGCCTATTTCAGGATTGATTAACCCTGTAGCAGGAAGCAGAAACTCGATCACCGAAGCTTTAACTAATATTGTTTGGGCCCCTTTAAAAGACGGATTGCAAAATGTATCCTTATCTGCTAACTGGATGTGGCCTTGTAAAAATGAAGGTGAAGATGCACGTTTATATAAAGCTGTTGAAGCCATTTCAGAATTTGCTATTGATTTGGGAGTCAATATTCCAACGGGGAAAGATTCACTTTCTATGAAGCAAAAATATCCTAATGAGGATGTGATTTCTCCAGGTACAGTTATTATATCAGCTGCTGCTAATTGTAACGATATTTCTAAAGTTGTTGAGCCTGTTTTTAAAGCTAATGGAGGCGATATATACTATATCAATTTATCTCAGGATGATTTTAAATTAGGAGGAAGTTCATTTGCACAAGTTTTAAACAAAATAGGAAATGATGCTCCCAATGTTAAAGATGCGGGATATGTTAAAAACGTTTTCAACACCATTCAAGATTTAATAAAAAATGAACAAATTGTAGCGGGACATGATGTGGCTTCTGGCGGATTAATCACCACGCTTTTAGAATTGTGTTTTGCTAATAACAATATTGGAGCGGAATTAGACCTATCCGCATTAAACGAAAAAAATTCGTTTAAAATCTTATTTGCTGAAAATGCAGGAATCGTTATTCAATCAAAAGACACTTCAATAGAAACTGTATTATCTGAGGCTAATATTGATTTTCATAATATTGGAAAAGTTATTGAAACTGACAACTTAAGCATAATTAATCAAGCTGAAGTATTCACAATGACCGTTTCACGTTTACGCGATGTCTGGTACAAAACATCATTCTTATTAGACCAAAAACAAACGGCAAATAATTTAGCAGAAGACAGATTCAACAATTATAAAAATCAACCTTTACAATATACGTTCCCAGAACATTTTACTGGTAAATTACCTGAGACTGGAAGCAACAGACCTAAAGCAGCTATTCTAAGAGAAAAAGGAAGCAATTCTGAACGCGAAATGGCAAACGCTATGTATTTAGCTGGTTTTGATGTGAAAGATATTCATATGACAGATTTAATTTCTGGTCGAGAAACCTTAGAAGATATTCAGTTTTTAGGAGCTGTTGGTGGCTTTAGCAATTCTGACGTTTTAGGGTCTGCAAAAGGTTGGGCAGGTGCCATAAAGTATAACGAGAAAGCCAACGAGGTTATTAAAAACTTCTTTAATAGAGAAGACACTTTGTCTGTTGGTATTTGTAATGGTGCTCAACTATGGATGGAATTGGAATTGGTAAATCCAGAGCATGATATTCATGGTAAATTAACCTATAACGATTCCCATAAACATGAAAGTGCCTTTACTTCTGTAAAAATACAGGAGAATAATTCTGTGATGCTTTCTACTTTAGCAGGTTCCTCTTTGGGGGTTTGGATTTCACATGGTGAAGGAAAATTTAGTTTACCGTACACCGAAGACCAATATAACATCTGTGCTAAATATGGTTATGAAGGCTATCCGCACAATCCAAATGGTTCTGACTTTAATACAGCTATGATGTGCGATAAAACTGGTCGCCATTTGGTTACTATGCCGCATATAGAGCGCTCTACCTTTCAATGGAACTGGGCACATTATCCAAAAGGCAGAAAAGATGAAGTGTCTCCTTGGCTGGAAGCTTTTGTAAATGCTAGAAAGTGGATTGAAAAGCATTAACTTATTTCAAAAAAACATAAACATAAAAAAAGCTGCTTAAATTAATAAGCAGCCTTTCAAAACTAGAGCTATTCCTTGAAACTACTCCTTTTGATTAATAGCAATCTTTAAAAGCTCCACTTTATTCAATCGATCTTCAAGAGCTTTAATATTGTTGTTTAGTGCTTCGTATTGAGCCTCTTGTGTTTCTATAATCTTCTGCTGTTCTTGAATGGCTTTAATTAATACAGGGATTAATTCGGTATAGCTTACTCCATATTTATCTTCATTTTCATCGTAGGTAACTACATTTTTAATAACCTCATCTACCTTGTTTAACGTCAGCAAAAAGTGAACTTTTATAGGTTGATTTTTAAGAGAGAAAAAAGATTATAATTTTAACCTTAAAAATCATTACAATGAACAGAGAACACAATGCAAAATCATTAATCA